>NZ_CP009110.1:0-1206231 GCF_000739085.1 Amycolatopsis methanolica 239
GTGTCCGAGCACCAGTTGAATCTGGGCGTGGTCTGGGACCAGGTGGTCCGGGAGCTGTCGGACGGCACGCTTTCGCCTCAGCAGCGGGCCTGGATGCGAGTCACCCGCCCGATCGGCCTGCTCGACGGCACGGCTCTGCTCGCCGCCCCGAGCGACTTCGCGAAGGAAGCGATCGAGCGCGCCCTGCGGGACCCGATCACGCACGCGCTCTCGCGCCGGCTCGGCCGTCCCGTATCGCTGGCCGTGAAGGTCGACACCGCCGAGGTGACCCCGCCCCCGCCACCACCGCCCGCCCCGTACCCGTCACCCGCCCGGGTGGAAACGGCGCCTGTCGCCGCGGCCGAGGCGCCGGTGATGCCCCCGAAGATGCCTCCGCTCGACGACGGCATGCTCCCGCCGCTGCGGCGGGTCCGCGCGCACCCGGCGGAACCGGCGAAGGCCGTCCTGCCTGAGGACGACGGTGACGAGGAAGTCGACGAAGAGGGCGAGGCGCTGGCCGCCGCGCACGAGATCTGGCCGATGTTCTCCGGCCAGCCGAGCGCGGGCCAGCCATACACCGCACCGGCCCAGCCGGAGACGTCGAAGACGCGGCTCAACGAGAAGTACACGTTCGACACGTTCGTCATCGGCGCGTCCAACCGCTTCGCGCACGCGGCGGCGTTCGCCGTCGCCGAGGCGCCGTCCCGCGCGTACAACCCGCTGTTCATCTGGGGCGAGTCGGGGCTGGGCAAGACGCACCTGCTACACGCCGTCGGGCACTACGCGCAGCGGCTCTTCCCCGGCATGCGCGTGCGCTACGTCTCGACCGAAGAGTTCACCAACGACTTCATCAACTCGCTGCGCGACGACCGGAAGGTGGCGTTCCAGCGCCGCTACCGGGACATCGACATCCTGCTCGTCGACGACATCCAGTTCCTGGAAGGCAAGGAAGGTACTCAGGAGGAGTTTTTCCACACCTTCAACACGCTGCACAACTCGAACAAGCAGATCGTGGTGTCCTCGGACCGGCCGCCGAAGCGGCTGGAGACCCTGGAGGACCGGCTGCGCACGCGGTTCGAGTGGGGCCTCATCACCGACATCCAGCCGCCCGAACTGGAGACGCGCATCGCGATCCTCCGCAAGAAGGCGGCGCAGGACCGGCTGGCCGTGCCGGGTGACGTGCTCGAGTTCATCGCCTCGCGCGTGGAGGCGAACATCCGCGAACTGGAGGGCGCGCTCATCCGCGTCACCGCGTTCGCGTCGCTGAACCAGCAGCCGGTGGACGTCGGTCTCGCGGAGATCGTGCTGCGTGACCTGATCCCGGACTCGCAGGCGCCGGAGATCAGCGCGCCGACGATCATGGCCACCACGGCCGAGTTCTTCGACGTGACGGTCGACGACCTGTGCGGCCCCGGCAAGACGAAAGCGCTTGCCACGGCGCGGCAGATCGCGATGTACCTGTGCCGTGAACTGACGGACATGTCGCTGCCGAAGATCGGGCAGACGTTCGGCGGCCGCGACCACACGACCGTCATGCACGCGGACAAGAAGATCCGCAAGGAGATGGCCGAGCGCAGGCGGATCTACGACCAGGTCCAGGAACTCACCGCGCGCATCAAACAGCGCGCCCGTCAGTAGCCCGTTCCGCGCACACCGCTTCGATCGCCGCGATCGCGCGGCGATCGGCCACTGCTCCGCACTCCCGCGCCGCGACGGACGCGGGTTGCCGCGCAACGGAATCCGCACCACCTCGTGCTGCGGCGGCAGGGGAGCGAGCCGCGGCACGAGGCACACCCCGAGCCCGGCGGCGACGAGCGCGGACACCGCGAACCACTCCTTGGCTTCGTGCGTGATGTGCGGCGTGAAACCGGCGGCGGCGCAAGCGACCTGCAGGAGCACTCACGTGTCGTTGTGGCGCGGCTTCACGATCCACGGTTCACGCGCGGCGTCGGCGAATTCCACCGCGTCCTGCCGCGTCAGCGGATGCCCTGCGGCGATGAGGAGATCCTGCGGTTAGTCGAGCAGCGGCCACTGCGTGAAGCGGGGTCGTCGACGGCGTTACTTCGGGCGTGGGCAGCACGACAGCGATGTCGGCCGCTTCGGCGAGCAACAGCTCGTAGCAGTCAGCGCTTTCCTCTTCTATTAGGCGCGCGGTCAGCCGCGGGTGCTCCCGCCGTAGCCGCGTGACCGCCGGACCGAGCAACGCGGCGACCGTCGAGGAGACGCCGCACATGCGCACGGTGCCGGCCTCCTCGCCGACGGACAGGTCGGCCCGCGCTCGTTCCCATTGCGCGAACAGCGAATCCGCGTGTTCGAGCAGCACGACCGCGGCAGGGGTCAACCGGACGCGGCGCCCGTCGCGCGCAGCAGTTCGACACCGACCTCTTCGGCGAGCAACCGGAGTTGCTGCGAGACCACCGACGGGGTCAGGTGCAGCGCGTCCGCGGTGGCCGTGACGGTGCCGTGCTCGGCCAGTACCCGGAGGACGCTCAGGCGCCGGAGGTCGATCATGTAGTGGAGGCTAAAGAGTTCCGTGCACGAAGTCTCGATGGATATCCGGCGGCTCCGCGCCAAGACTCGGAAAGCATAAGAGCCGCACTTCTCGTCCTCGGCAGCGTCGTCAGCGTCCAGACCGGGCAGGCGTTCGGGAAGCAGCTCTTCGCCGCGGCAGGCCCAGGCGGGGTGGTCGCGTTGCGGCTCTCCGTCGCCGCGCTCGTCCTACTGGCGATCCACCGCCCGGCGTTGCCGTCACGCCGGAACCTTCCGCCGGTGCTGGGTTTCGGCGTGGCGATCGCCGGGATGAACGTGATCTACCCGGCGCTGGGTTTCCTGCCGCTGGGTGTGGCGAGCGCGTTGCAATCGCTCGGTCCGCTCGGGGGTCGCGGTGGCGACGGCACGGCGTGCGCGTGACGCCGGTTTCGCTCTGGTCGCCGCGTTCGGGGTGTGGCGTTCCATTCGCCGTCCGGGACGACGCTTCCGGCGGCGGGAGTCGCGCTCGCTCTGCTGTCCGCGGTGTCGATGGGCGGATACCTGGTGCTGAGCCGGAAAGTCGGCGCGAGTGTCCCGGATGGATCGATCCTCGCGCTCGCGGTGACGGTGGCCGCGATCCTCACCCTGCCCTTCGGTGTGACCGCGCCGGTGTGGCGGCCTTCCTTGCTGCTGGCGGGATTCGGCGTCGCGGTCCTGTCGGCTGTGATCCCGTACTCGCTCGATCTCGCCGCGCTGCGCCGGGTTCCACCGCGCACGGTCGCGCTGCTGGAGAGCCTCGAAGCGGCGGTGGCGGGAGTGGCCGGCGCCCTCGTGCTCGGCGAGCGACTGCCGCCCGCCGTATGGGCCGGGATCGCTTGTGTGACAGCGAGTGCGGCCGCGGCGGGCCGCGCTGCGGCGCGGAGTCTGTGATCCCAGTAACGAGAACGCATCGATCGACGCGAGCGCGGTCACCCACCGGGTTGGTTCCACGGCGACCGCGTCTGTGCGCGGCCATGGGGACGAACATCCCCACAACTGGGGACAGTTCTGTGGACAGCTGGGGACAACTGTGGATCATTTGGGGACCGCCCGAAGTTGTCCACGGACGGCCCGAGTTGTCCACCGGTAGTACTCCACAGATGTCCACACCCCGCCGCGCGAGCGGACCTGCGACGACGGCAGTAGTCCCCAGAATCCACAGCCCCTATTACTGTCACTGCCCTTGGTTTTTTCTCAAGAAGTCCTTCGGAGAAAAACAGGGGGCTGTGGACATGGGGACAGAGCCCCGAGAAAGATCGTCTTATCGACAAATCGATGGGCTGCCCCGAGTGACGCCGGTGCCGCTCACGTTCTAACGTGGGTATCCACACCCAGCCCGCTCGTCGTTGGCGACATCGGCACCGGGCCACACCACACTGCGAGATCCCTGGTCAGCGCGCTGCTCGAGGCCTGCCCGGGGACGTTTGTCGATCTTCTCGGGCCGCGATGAGGGGCTCGGCTGTCGAAAGGATGGGCACATGAAGATCCGCGTCGAGCGCGACGGGCTCGCGGACGCCGTCGCGTGGGTGGCACGCAGCCTGCCGTCGAGGCCACCGGTCCCGGTCCTGGGCGGGGTGCTGCTCGACGCCGGATCGGACGGCTCCACCGACGCCCTCACCGTCTCCGGCTTCGACTACGAGGTCTCCGCGACGGTTGGCGTCCCGGCGACGATCGCCGACGGCGGGCGGCTGCTGGTGTCCGGGCGGCTGCTCGCCGACATCACCAAGGCGCTCCCGGCCCAGCCGGTCGAGATCTCCGTCGAGGGCTCCCGCGCCTCCATCACGTGCGGCAGTGCCCGGTTCAGCCTGCCGACCATGCCGGTTGAGGACTACCCGCAGCTGCCGGCCCAGCCGACGTTCGCTGGCGAGGTCGCGGGCGAGGCGTTCGGCCAGGCGGTCACCCAGGTCGCCGTCGCGGCCGGCAAGGACGACACCCTGCCGATGCTGACCGGTATGCGGCTGGAGATCTCCGGCAACTCGCTCACCCTCGTCGCCACCGACCGCTTCCGACTGGCGATGCGCGAGTTCGCGTGGGAGCCCGCCGAGGGGCTGGCCGACGCCGCGGTGCTCGTCCCGGCGCGCACGCTCGCCGAGGCGGCCAAGTCGCTCGGCACCGCGGGCAACAAGGTTTCCGTCGGGCTCGCCAGCGGCGAGGGCCTGCTCGGTCTGTCCGGCAACGGCCGCTACACGACCACCCGGCTGCTCGACGCCGAGTTCCCGCCATACCGGCAGCTCCTCCCGAACCAGCACTCGTCCCGCGCCGTGATCGAGGTGTCCCCGCTCTCGGAGGCGATCAAACGTGTGTCGCTGGTGGCGGAGCGGGGGACCCAGGTCCGGCTGGAGTTCGGCGACAACTCGCTGCGCCTGTCGGCCGGCGGCGACGACGAGGGCAGCGCCGAAGAGGAGCTGCCGGTGGAGTACGAAGGCGAGCCGGTGACGATCGCGTTCAACCCGGGCTACCTCGTCGACGGCCTGGGCGCGCTGCACCACGACCGCGCCGAGCTGACATTCACCACCCCGAACCGTCCGGCTTTGATCAAGCCGGCCGACGAGCAGGGCCAGGTCGTTCCTGGTTACCTCTATCTACTGATGCCGGTCCGCCTACCCGGCTGACCGCGACGGAGAAAGCACGAAGGGGAGTTCCATGGTTCAGCTGGGACTGGTCGGCCTCGGCCGGATGGGCTTCAACATGCGCGAGCGGCTGCGCGCCGCCGGGCACGAGGTGGTCGGCTACGACCGCAACCAGGCGGTCTCGGACTCGACCTCGCTCGCCGACATGGTGTCCAAACTGGACGCGCCGCGCACCGTCTGGGTGATGGTCCCCGCGGGCGGGCCGACGCGCGAGACGGTGGCCGAGCTGGGTGAGCTGCTCGCCGAGGGCGATCTGGTGATCGACGGCGGCAACTCCCGGTTCACCGACGACAAGCACAACGCCGAGGTGCTGTCCGCCAAGGGCATCGGCTACCTCGACTGCGGTGTGTCCGGTGGCGTGTGGGGCAAGGAGAACGGCTACGGCCTGATGGTCGGCGGCGACAAGGAGCTCGTCGAGCGCGCCATGCCGATCTTCGACGCGCTGCGCCCGGACGGCCCGCGCGAGGAGGGCTTCTCGCACGCCGGCTCGGTCGGCGCCGGCCACTACGCGAAGATGATCCACAACGGCATCGAGTACGGCCTGATGCAGGCCTACGCCGAGGGCTTCGAGCTGCTCGAGGCCGCGAAGGTCGTCGAGGACGTGCCGGCCGTGATCAAGGGCTGGCAGCGCGGCACCGTCGTCCGGTCCTGGCTGCTCGACCTGCTGGTGCGTGCGCTGGACGAGGACCCGGAGCTGGACGACCTTGAGGGGTACGTCGAGGACTCCGGCGAGGGCCGGTGGACGCTGGAGGAGGCCATCAACAACGCGGTGCCGGCGCCGGTCATCTCGGCCGCGCTGTTCGCGCGGTTCGCCTCGCGGCGGAAGGACTCGTCCGCGATGCGCGCCGTCGCCGCGCTGCGCAACCAGTTCGGCGGTCACGCCGTGAAGAAGGCCGGCGAGTAGGCACCCAGCCGTGCACATACGGCACCTGCAGGTCACCGACTTCCGTTCCTGGGAGCATGCTGACCTGCCGCTCACCCCCGGACCGACGGTCCTCGTCGGCCAGAACGGCCGTGGGAAGACCAACCTGCTGGAGGCGATCGGCTACCTGGCGACCCTCGGGTCGCACCGGGTCGCGACGGACGCCCCGCTGGTGCGGCACGGATGTGAGCGGGCACTCGTGCGGGCGGCCGTGGTCAACGAGGACCGCGAGCTGACCGTCGAGCTGGAGATCAACCCCGGCCGGGCGAACCGCGCCAGGGTCAACCGGGGGGCGGTCGGCAAGCCGCGGGACATCCTCGGGATCCTGCGCACCGTGTTGTTCTCCCCGGAGGACCTGGCGCTGGTGCGTGGCGACCCCGGCGAGCGCCGCCGGTTCATGGACGAGCTGCTGGTGCAGCGCGCACCCCGGTACGCGGGGGTGCGCGCCGACTACGAGCGGATCCTCAAGCAGCGCAACGCGTTGTTGAAGACGGCGGGCAAGAAGAAGGGCGCCGCGCGCGACGACCCGTACGCGCTGTCGACCCTGGAGGTGTGGGACAACCACCTCTCGGTGGTCGGCGCCCAGCTGCTCGCCGCCCGGCTGGACCTGGTCGCCGACCTCGGGCCGCACACCACCGCGGCCTACGCCGGGGTGGCGCCCGACTCGCGGCCGGCCAAGATCTCCTACCGGTCCAGCCTGGGCGCGGCACTGCCCGAGGGGTACGGGGTTCCGGACGGGAAACGCGCCGAACCGGAGGTCCTCACCGGTATCCTGGTGGAGGCGATGGCGCAGGTGCGGCAGCAGGAGCTGGAACGGGGGATCAGCCTGGTCGGGCCGCACCGCGACGAGCTGGAAATCGTCCTCGGGGAGGCCCCTGCGAAGGGCTACGCGAGCCATGGGGAATCCTGGTCGTTCGCCCTCGCGCTGCGGCTGGCGTCCTACGAGCTGCTGCGGCGGGAAGCGGGTGAACCGGTGCTCCTGCTCGACGACGTCTTCGCCGAGCTCGACCGGCGGCGCCGGTCGCGGCTGGCCGAGGTGGCCGCCGGCGCTGAACAGGTGCTGGTCACCGCGGCGGTGGACGAGGACGTCCCCGAGGAACTGGCCGGGGTCCGGTTCACCGTCGCCGACGGGGAGGTGCGCAGTGCCTGACGACAAACGGCCCGATGAGCCACAGCGAGTGACCGGGGCCACACGAGTTACCCACCGATCTGGGGACAACTCTGTGGATAGTGTGGATAACACGGTGAACGCGTTATCGCCCCGCGTGACCAAGCGGCCGAACGAGCGATCTTCAACGAACGGCGAAGCCGCCAGTACTCCCCAGAAGAGTGGATCAGACACGGACGGTGATGTCACGGCTGAGCCGAACGGGAACACTACCGGACGTGATCTCGTCCGCTCCGCGCTGGCCGCCGCTCGCGCCAAGGCCGACGCCAGGGGCACCGAGCCGGGCAGGCGGAAGTTCGAGCTCGGCGGCCAGAGCCCGCGCCGGCGCCGTTGGTCGGGAGCGGGCCCGGACGCCCGCGACCCGCAGCCGTTCGGCCGCCTCGTCGGGCGGCTGGTCGCCGAACGCGGCTGGCAGGAGCGCGTGACCAGCAGCCGGGTCTTCGGCGAGTGGGTCCGCCTGGTCGGCGAGGACGTCGCCGAGCACGCCCAGCCGGTGACGTTGAAGGACGGCGAGCTCACCGTCCGCGCCGACTCGACCGCGTGGGCCACGCAACTGCGGCTGCTCCAGAGCCAGCTCATCGCCAAGATCGCCGCCGGGGTCGGGCACGGTGTGGTCAAGCGCATGCGCATCCACGGCCCGACCGCCCCGAGCTGGCGGAAGGGCCCGCGGCACGTGCCCGGTCGCGGGCCGCGCGACACCTATGGGTGACTGAGCGCGTCGTATCGCGGCCCGACCCCCGCCGGATAGCGCCGGACCCGTCCACGCTCGCGTTCGGGCCTCTGTGACGAAATCAGGGGTGTCCTTGCGGCATGTCAGCAGAGCTGGCCAAGTAGGATGGAAGGGAGTGGGGAGTCCCTTGGGCAAGACTGAGGAGAAAGCAGGCTCGTGGCAGCTCAGCAGAACGACTACAACGCGTCCTCCATCACGGTGCTCGAGGGTCTCGAGGCGGTCCGCAAGCGGCCAGGCATGTACATCGGTTCCACCGGTGAACGCGGTCTGCACCACCTGATCTGGGAGGTCGTGGACAACTCGGTCGACGAGGCCATGGCCGGCTACGCGACGAAGGTCGAGGTCACCCTCCTGGCCGACGGCGGCGTCCGCGTCGTCGACGACGGCCGCGGCATCCCCGTCGAGGAGCACCCGGTCCACAAGAAGTCGACGCTGGAGATCGTGCACACCGTGCTGCACGCCGGCGGCAAGTTCGACAGCGAGAGCTACGCGGTCTCCGGCGGTCTGCACGGCGTCGGCGTCTCCGTGGTCAACGCCCTGTCCAGGGCGCTCGACGTCGAGGTCTCCCGTGACGGCAAGAAGTGGCGCCAGCACTACGACCACTCCAAGCCCGGCGCGCTGGAGGAGGTCGGCCCCGCCGAGGGCACCGGCACCTCCACCACGTTCTGGGCCGACCCGGACATCTTCGAGACTACGACGTACAACGCCGAGACGGTCTCGCGCCGCCTGCAGGAGATGGCCTTCCTGAACAAGGGCCTGAGCATCACGTTGCGCGACGAGCGGGTCACCGAGGCGGAGACCGAGGCCGACGTCGACGGCAAGCAGGCGCGGGTCAAGGAGCGCGTCTACCACTACCCGGGCGGGCTCGAGGACTTCGTCAAGCACATCAACGGCTCGAAGGACCCGATCCACTCCAGCATCATCTGCTTCGACGCCAAGGGCGACGGCCTTGAGGTCGAGGTCGCGATGCAGTGGAACAACTCGTTCACGCCGTCGGTGCACACCTTCGCCAACACGATCAACACCCACGAGGGTGGGACCCACGAGGAGGGCTTCCGCGCTGCGCTGACCCGCGTGGTCAACGCATACGCGCGGGACAAGAAACTCCTCAAGGAGAAGGACGAGAACCTCTCCGGTGACGACGTGCGCGAGGGCCTGACCGCGATCATCTCGATCAAGCTGGCCGAGCCGCAGTTCGAGGGCCAGACCAAGACCAAGCTGGGCAACAGCGAGGCCAAGTCGTTCGTCCAGTCCAAGACCAACGAGTGGCTGTCCGACTGGTTCGAGCGCAACCCGGCCGAGGCCAAGACGATCATCAACAAGGCGCTGTCCAGCGCGCAGGCGCGGATGGCCGCCCGCCGGGCGCGTGACCTGGTGCGCCGCAAGGGCGCGCTGGAGATCGGCGGCCTGCCCGGCAAGCTCAAGGACTGCCAGTCGACCAACCCGGAGGAGTGCGAGCTCTACATCGTGGAGGGTGACTCCGCGGGCGGGTCGGCCAAGGAGGGGCGGGAGTCGCGGTTCCAGGCGATCCTGCCGATCCGGGGCAAGATCATCAACGTGGAGAAGGCCCGCATCGACCGGGTGCTCAAGAACAACGAGGTCCAGTCGCTGATCACCGCGCTGGGCACCGGCATCCACGACGACTTCGACCTGTCCAAGCTGCGGTACCACAAGATCGTGCTGATGGCCGACGCCGACGTCGACGGCCAGCACATCCGCACCCTGCTGCTGACGCTGCTGTTCCGGTTCATGCGCCCGCTGATCGAGCACGGCCACGTCTACCTCGCGCAGCCGCCGCTCTACAAGATCAAGTGGCCGCGGTCGGAGCCGGAGTACGCGTACTCGGACAAGGAGCGCGACGGCCTGCTCGCCGCCGGCGCCGAGGCCGGGCGGAAGCTGCCGAAGGAAGACGGCATCCAGCGGTACAAGGGTCTCGGCGAGATGAACGCCGAAGAGCTGTGGGAGACCACGATGGACCCGTCCCGCCGGCTGCTGCTGCAGGTCACGCTGGACGACGCCGCGGCGGCGGACGAGCTGTTCAGCGTTCTGATGGGCGAGGACGTCGAAGCCCGGCGCTCGTTCATCACCCGCAACGCCAAGGACGTCCGCTTCCTCGACGTGTAGCGCGCCCCGCCTCCGATTCCCATTCGTCAGTAGAAGGACCCCATGACGGAAACCTTGCCGCCGGAACACGACCGCACCGAGCCGGTCGACATCCAGCAGGAGATGCAGCGCTCGTACATCGAATACGCGATGAGCGTGATCGTGTCGCGGGCGCTGCCGGACGTGCGGGACGGCCTCAAGCCGGTGCACCGCCGCGTCCTCTACTCGATGTACGACTCCGGGTTCCGGCCCGAGCGCGGGTACAACAAGTGCTCGCGCGTGGTCGGCGACGTGATGGGCAACTACCACCCGCACGGCGACTCGGCGATCTACGACGCGCTCGTGCGACTGGCCCAGCCGTGGTCGATGCGCTACCCGCTGATCGACGGCCAGGGCAACTTCGGCTCGCCGGGCAACGACCCCGCGGCGGCCATGCGGTACACCGAGTCGCGGCTCGACCCGCTGGCCATGGAGATGCTGCGGGACATCGAAGAGGAGACCGTCGACTTCTCGCCCAACTACGACGGGCGCACGCAGGAGCCGGACGTCCTGCCGTCGCGGATCCCGAACCTGCTGGTCAACGGCACGTCGGGCATCGCGGTCGGCATGGCGACCAACATCCCGCCGCACAACCTGCGCGAGGTGGCCGAGGGCGTCGTGTGGGCGCTGGACAACTGGGAGGCCGGCGACGACGAGACGCTGGCCGCGCTCATGCAGCGCATCAAGGGCCCGGACTTCCCGACGAAGGGCCTGATCCTGGGCAACTCCGGGATCGAGGACGCTTACCGCACCGGCCGCGGTTCGATCCGGATGCGTGCGGTGGTCGAGGTCGAGGAGGACTCCCGCGGCCGCACCACCCTGGTCGTCACCGAGCTGCCCTACCAGGTCAACCCGGACAACCTGGTGGAGAACATCGCGAGCCTGGTGCGCGACGGGAAGCTGACCGGCATCGCGGACATCGCCGACGAGTCCAACAGCCGTCGCGGCATGCGGATCGTGGTCACGCTCAAGCGGGACGCGGTCGCCAAGGTCGTGCTGAACAACCTCTACAAGCACACCCAGCTGCAGTACAACTTCGGTGTCAACATGCTGGCGCTGGTCGACGGCGTGCCCCGCACGCTGCGGCTGGACCAGGTCGTCCGGCACTACGTCAAGCACCAGATCGAGGTCATCGTCCGGCGGACCCGGTTCCGCCTGCGCAAGGCCGAGGAACGCGCCCACATCCTGCGTGGTCTGGTCAAGGCGCTGGACCAGCTGGACGAGGTCATCGCGTTGATCCGCCGGTCGCCGACGGTCGACGAGGCGCGCACCGGCCTGATCGAGCTGCTGGACATCGACGAGATCCAGGCCACCGCGATCCTGGACATGCAGCTGCGCAGGCTGGCCGCCCTGGAGCGGCAGAAGATCGTCGACGAGCTGGCCGAGATCGAGCTGAAGATCGCCGACCTGCAGGACATCCTGGACAAGCCGGAGCGGCAGCGGCAGATCGTCAAGGACGAGCTGACCGAGATCGTCGACAAGTTCGGCGACGACCGGCGCACGCAGATCATCCCGTTCGACGGCGACGTGTCGGTCGAGGATCTGATCGCGGTCGAGGACGTGGTGGTCACGATCACGCGCACCGGCTACGCGAAGCGCACCAAGACCGACCTGTACCGCTCGCAGCGCCGTGGCGGCAAGGGCGTGCAGGGCGCGCAGCTCAAGCAGGACGACATCGTCCAGCACTTCTTCGTGTGCTCGACGCACGACTGGATCCTGTTCTTCACGAACAAGGGCCGCGTCTACCGCGCGAAGGCGTACGAGCTGCCCGAGGCCAACCGCGCCGCGCGCGGTCAGCACGTCGCGAACCTGCTGGCGTTCCAGCCGGACGAGACGATCGCGCAGATCATCGAGATCCCGAACTACGAGGTCGCGCCGTACCTGGTGCTGGCCACGAAGAAGGGCCTGGTCAAGAAGACGCGGTTGAGCGAGTTCGACTCGAACCGCTCCGGCGGCCTGATCGGCATCAACCTGCGCGAGGGCGACGAGCTGGTCGGTGCGGTGCTCGCCGGCCCGGAGGACGACCTGCTGCTGGTGTCGGCCGAGGGCCAGTCGATCCGCTTCCACGCCACCGACGAGACGCTGCGCCCGATGGGCCGCCCCACGTCGGGTGTGCTGGGCATGCGGTTCAACGACGGCGACGAGCTGCTCGCGCTGAACGTGGTCAAGCCGGACAAGTTCCTGCTGGTCGCGACCGACGGCGGTTACGCCAAGCGGACGCCGATCGAGGACTACCCGGTGCAGGGCCGCGGCGGCAAGGGCGTGCTGACCATCCAACACGACCGCAAGCGTGGCAGGCTGGTGGGGGCGCTCATCGTCGACGCCGACGACGAGCTCTACGCCATCACCTCCAGCGGCGGCGTCATCCGCACGCCCGCGGACCAGGTGCGCAAGGCGGGCAGGCAGACGAAGGGCGTGCGGTTGATCAACCTGGGCGAGGGGACGACTCTCCTCGCGGTCGCACGCAACGCTGATGAGCCCTCGGGCGTCGGTAATGGTGAAGGCAACGGAGGAACCGAAGAACCCGTCTCGGAAGAGAGCTAAGTGACGACACCGGAGAACCCCGAACAGCACGGTGCGCAGACCGGTGACGCGGGCACGCCGCCCTGGCAGCGGCTGAGCCGCGACGCCGGTCAGGGCACGACGACCGACCCCAAGGCCGGCGGATACCGGGACGGGTGGTCGTCGGAAGGCCAGGCCGAGAAAACTGTGCTGTACTCGAACGGTGACGACCAGCCGGTCGTCACCGGTTCGGCGGCGCAGGGTCTGTTCGGCAACCCCGCGGCGCGCGACGACGCGTTGTCAGGGTTGAGGGGGCAGGAAACGGTGAGCGTCGCCAGTGCCGGCACGAAGGGACGTTCGACGCCCAGCGCACTGCGCCGCCCCGGCCGCGGCCCGCGGCGGGCGAGCCTGCAGATCAAGCGGTTCGACCCGTGGTCGGTGCTGAAGCTGTCGCTGGTTCTCGGTGTCGCGCTGTTCTTCGTGTGGCTGGTGGCCGTCGGCGTGCTGTACACGGTGCTCGACGGCATGGGCGTGTGGGACAAGCTGAACGGCACCTACTCGTCCCTGGTGTCCGGCGAGGGCGCCGGCGTGACCAACGAACCGCTCATCAGCGCCGGCCGGGTGTTCGGCATCGCGGCCATCCTCGGCGCGATCAACATCGTGCTGCTCTCCGCGCTGGCCACTGTGAGCGCGTTCATCTACAACGTGTCCGCCGACCTGGCCGGAGGCCTAGAGGTGACCCTGTCGGAACGCGAGTAGAAGGCATGTTGTAGTCTTCTCTCCGTTCGAGGGCCCATAGCTCAGGCGGTTAGAGCGCTTCGCTGATAACGAAGAGGTCGGAGGTTCAAGTCCTCCTGGGCCCACCACCACCCCGGTAGCGCTGATCAGGCAAGACAGCGCCACCGGGGTTTTGTGGTTCTAGCGGGCGAGCCGGACTTGTGGCCAACCTTGTGGCCAAACGGCCTGATTTCCGTGGTGAGTGGGGGCGTCAGGCGGCTTCTAGTGTGACCTCCACCGCATCTGTCCCGAAGCCAGGCGTACCGAGGAACAGGTTGCTGATCTCCTGAGCTGCGGCCTGATCGAGTTCCGGGATGTCCGCGGTGTAGAGGTCCAGGGTGAACGCGACCGTGGCGTGACCCAGCCGGGTGCTGACGATCTTGGGATGGACCCCGGCCCGCAGCGCCGTGGTGGCGTAGGTGTGCCTGAGTTCATGCAGGGTCAGGTGCGGCAGCCCCAGCCGGTCGGCGATACGGGCCAGCCACTCGGTGATCGTGTCCGGGTAGATCGGCCGCCCATCCTCCCAGCAGAACACCAGGCCGTGGTCCTGGTACGCGTCGGCCCAGGTCGCCTTCTCGGCCTGGATCATCTCCACGTGGGTGAGCAAGGCGGCCACTGTCGCCTTGTCCAGCGAGAGGCGACGACGGCTCCGGCGCGACTTGCCAAACCCCTGTCGAACTTTGCCGTTCGTGACCACCCTCGTCGTCCTCACCGCAAGCGCCCCGTTGTCGAGGTCCAGCCCGTCCAAGCGGAGGCCGGCGACTTCCGAGCGGCGCATTCCGGTCGTAGCCAGCAGCAGCCACATCGCGTAGAGGCGGTCCGACTGGACGGCCGTGAGGAACCGTCGTAGCTCCGTCGGGGTCCAGGTCCGGTGGCCTCGATTCTCCGGGGACGGAGCCTTGACAGCCGCTACGGGATTCGTGGGTACGTACTTCCAGGTCACCGCATCGGCGAAGGCTGACCTGAGCATGATGTGGACCGAACGCACCGTCTTCTTGCTCAGGCCGTTCGTTTCGCCGGTCGGCGTGCGTCCGGCGCGGAACCTCCGCATCGCCTTGTAGGCCGCGTCGTGCGTCACTCCGACCTCCCGGGCTAGCTCCCGCGCGCTGATCTCATCACCGCGGCCAGTCACCTCCTGCCAGATTCTGAACATCTCTCCGTTCGTGTCGCGCTTCCTCCGGCCGCTGTTGAGCAGGTGCTCGTAGAGGGAGGTCACGGTGACTGCGTCGATGTCCTGGAGGCGCTTCTTACCGATCACCGGGATGACGTACGCGCGAGCCAAGGTCTCATAGTTGTTCGCCGTCGTCGGTGACCCGATGCTGTTGCGCATCCTCGGGAACCACTCCTCGAAGAACTGGGCGACTGTCCGTTTCGACGGCTTGGTGAGCTGGCCCTCCCGCAGTTTGGCCTGCGCCTCGGCCATCTTTTCCCACGCCTCGTCCTCGGACTCGAAGCCGCTTTTCCGGATCCGGTTCCGTTCACCGGTCAGCGGGTCCGCCGGACCGTCGAACGCGAACGCCCACTTGTTGCCGCGTCGAGTGACCGAACCGGGGATACCGCGGCGCTTCCTGGTACGTGGCATCAGGCGGCCTCCTCACCAATCGTGGGCAGCTCGGACTCGTCGACTTCAAGTAGCGCGGCGAGGCCAGAGCGCAGGACGAAGACCCGGCGGCCGAAGCGACGCACAGGCAGCTCACCGGCAGCGGCGTACCGGTATGCGGACGCACGGCTGAGCCCGAGGAGCTGGGCGGCGGTCGGCAGCGGGATCAATGGCGGAAGGGACTGACCAGCCGTCGTGGTTACCGATCCTGCGGTGTCCATGTGGTGTGCTCCCATGAGTCGAACTGGGTGTGGTCGAGGGGGCATGTAGGGGTGGTCAGGCGTTGTTGCCGACGACTTTGAGGGGGGTTGCCGTCCCAGCCGTACCAGCCTCGTTTTTGCTGGTCAGGGGCGGTACGGCTTTTTTGCTGGTACGGCTTGAGCCGTACCACTCGTCAAGCCGTACCGGGTCTGAGCTGGGGTTATGAGGCTGGTACGGCTGGGACGGCTCACCCCCTCCGGACGTGTCGAGATCGGGTGCGTAGCGGCTCCAGGCGTCGGCGAAGTCGGCGCGCTGGTAGCCCTTGGCCTGCCCGCTGCCGGGGAAGCGGATGGTGGCCGAGCGGATGCCGTACTCCTTGAGCAGCGACCCGAGTTTCATGGCGGTGAGCCCGGTCGGACCGAACTCCCGCCACGGGGACTCCTCCAGCCCGCGCAGGCGGTGCAGCAGCTCGGCGGTGGGCAGGGCGAGGTCGTCGGCGAAGGCGGTGCGGCAGTCGATGAGCAGCCGCAGCCGGTCGGAGATTTCCCCGGTCTCGTTGTGCTCCCGGGTCATCTCCACGGCGGCGGTGCGGGCACGTTCGGGCCAGTCGCCCCCGGCGTGGTCGGCGACGGCCACCAGCGGCTCCCACGTGTCGGCGGCCCGGTCCTCAACGGGCATGGCCGGTTCGGCGCGCTCGAGGACGGCCATGTCGCCGCGCAGCCACTCGGTGAGCCGCTGCGCGAGCGCCCGGAGCGGTTCCCGGTCGCGGCGAGCGCGGTAGGGGAAGGTCTTCTCCCCGGAGGCGCGGCGGCGCATGTGCACGACCACGGCGCGGTCCTCGATGGTGTCGGGCATCGCCCCGATCCCGGCGAGCGCGGCCATCGCGAACGTGGGGATGGTCACGACCTTGGAGGTGGCGGCGTCGTAGCGCAGCGCTGGCCGGCCGCGCTGGTGTCCGGCGTTGAGCAGCCCCCGCAGGTCCTCGTTGTCCCCGGCCTTGGGGCCGAAGATGGTGTCGGCCTCGTCCACCAGCAGCACCGGCGGGTCCGGGGTGATCGAGCGGTACACCGCGGCCGGGCTGGCGTTGACCGTGATCAGCGGGTCGTGGCAGGTGGCCTCCACGATGTCGAGCAGCCGCGACTTGCCGCACCGCCGCTCCGGTGCCCGGATCACCAGCCGCGGGGCGTGTGCCCAGGCGGGTTGGACGTGGGTGGCGGCGATCCAGAGGACGACAGCGTCGGTGGCCTGTTCGGAGGGCATGACCACGTAGCGGGTCAGGGCGTCGTGGAGCTGGGCGAGCAGTGTCGCTCCGGGGTTGGCGGTCATCAGGCGGCCACCTCCAGGTGGGTCGGGGCCGTCGTGGCGGCCTGGTAGCGGGTCCACAGTTCGTCGATGGCTGCGGTGTCGTCGGCCAGCTCCCGCAGCACGGCAGTGGGCGAGCTGGACGCGGCCTGCTCGATGCGGCGGGCGTGGGCGAGCAGCGCGCGCCGCCACGCGGCCTCCAGCAGCACGGCCTTGAGGTGGTGAGCCAGCTCAGGCGGCGGGGCGTCGCGGAAGGTGTCAACGAGCCAGCCGGACAGCCACTCGCGGCGCTTCTCACCCGGTGCCTGGCCGGTGGCGAGGGCGTGGGCGTAGAGGGTGACCGGGGCCGGGGTGTGGTCGGCGGCCACGACCTCGATGGCGAGTTGGAGGACGTGGGCGGCCATGCCGCCGGTGAAGTCGGTCGCGCGCATCCCGGCCAGCACCCGTCGCGCGGGGCGGGCGGGCATCTGCATCAGGCAGCCGAGGAACTGGCGCTCCGGGTCGGTCAGGGCGTCTGTCGCTGTGGCGGTAGGCATGGACAACCTTTCGCGAGTGCGGACGGTCTTGGGGGCTGCCGGGCCGCCCGGAGGCGGTGTCGCGGACGGCCCGGCAGGGTCGGTGGCTACTTGCGCTTGCGGGCTGCGTGAATGGCCTCGCACTGCGGGCAGGCCGGGCTGGTGAACCAGGGCGACTTCGCGTCACCACGCGGGATCGTGAGCCCGCAGAGGGTCTTCACGTCGCCGGTCCACCAGGACTTGGTTCCGCGGTGCACCAAGGGCTTGTTGCTTCCCATCGAGGCGTGTCCTTTCCAGACGGTGGGCTACTTGTTGGCGCAGATGGAGCACATGACCTGGTCGGCCGGGAGCTGCGCGCCGCAGTCGGGGCAGGTGGCGACGAAGGCGGCGATCAGGCGGGCGAGGCGGGCAGTCATCGAACCTCCGAAAGTGACTGTGAGTGACGATCGGTGGGCGTGCGGGGGTAGGGAATCGGCAGGGAGCGGGCGAGGGAATCCGGTGATGGGTAGGGAAAATTCCCCCGGCGTGCCCCTAGGCGGCTTCCCTAGGGTTGATCTGCGGTTTCAGTACTGAATGGAGTGAGGGAGCGGAGGGAGAACCCGCCCGCGAGGTGGGCTGGCAGGCGGGTTTTCCGGCCCGGTCAGCCGTTCCCTCCCTCGCGGGCAGCGAGCGCCTGGTGGACACGCTCGGTGAACACCATGAGGACGCTGACCTTGGTGACCTTGCAGCCGTGCTCGGCGAGCTGGTCGCGCAGCCCTTCGGCCTTGAGGCTGAGGTAGGGGCGGTAGTCGGGGGCCAGCTTGCGCAGCCGGGAGCAGACGTCGGTGGCCGGCACTTTGTCCTCCCCGGGCTCCAGCACGGCGGCTACGTCGGCGAGCAGGTCACGCTGCTGCGGCTGCTCGATCGCGGCGCGGTGGACCCGGCCGCCGCGCAGCTCGACTCCGCGGGTGACGATCGCGGCCTTCTGCTGGTCGGTGAGGTTGTAGGAGCGCAGCAGGCCGGGGGTGTCCATGTACCCGACGGTGACCGAGGTGCCCACGTCGTTGAGGGCCACGATCTTGCCGCCCTTCTTCACCGCGGGCTTGAGTTCCAGCGCCGAGAGCCCGTTCTCGTACGCCTTCTCCCCGAGCACGACGTTGTTGCGGGCCTTGTCACCGATGGCGAAGCACGCCTTGTTGGTGGTGACCGCGACCAGGTCCCGCGGCAGGGACTGGTCCGAGGGGGTCGGGGTGGCGAAGTTCAGCACGATCCCGTACTTGCGGGCGGCGGAGAAGAACCGCACGACCAGGTTGACCACCTCGCGCCGGTCTTCGGGCTTGTCCTGCCGGAAGAAGCTCTGGCACTCGTCGATGACCACGATCCGGGGCCGCAGCCGGTCGTCCTTCTCCGCGGCTTCGCGGGTGACGGCGCTGATGCCGTACTCGCGCAGCAGCCGGCCCCGCTCGGCGAGGGAGTCGTGCAGGGCGTGGATGTGGTCCATGCACGCCTGGACGTTCTCGGCGGTGTCGCCCATGGAGATGATCGAGGCGACTGGGCGCAGCCATTCGTAGTCGTTGTTCTCGGCGAAGCAGAACACGTCGATGTCCACCAGCGGGTCGAGCACCGCCCCGGCCAGCTCGGTCTGGACCAGCGTGGACTTACCGGAGCCCATGATCCCGGCCTTGACGAAGTTGCGCTCGAACACCGGCGTTTCCACGGGGTTCCAGCGGGCGTCGATGCCGACCGGGAACCCGGTCCAGAAGTCGGTCTGTCCGCCGTCGAGCAGCGGGTAGTCCGGCACCGGCTTCCGCAGCGACCCCGGGTCCAGGACCAGGCACTTCATCGCCATCGGGTCGTTGTCGTCGACCTCGACCCACACCTCCTCCGGGCGTCGCCCGAGGTTGTGCGCCAGCACGGTCTTGCGGGCGTTGATGCTGGTCGCGGGCACCCCGGACGGAAGCCGAAGCACGAACTCCCAGCCGTGCCCGACCGGCAGCGGCGGCTGCACCCAGGTCGGGGTGATCGCGGTGCCCCAGCCCTCCTTGAGCTTCTTGTTCAGCGCCGGGTGGCCCAGGTTGCGCAGCGCGTTCATGATCACCGACTCGTCCACCGCCGTCTCCGGGCCGCCCGCGGCGGCCGGGGCCGAGCGCAGCCAGCCGGGCAGCTCGACATGCTTGCGGCCCTGGTAGTGCAGGTAGTAGAACCCGGCCGCGGTGCCCCCGGCCAGCAGGAACACCCCGTAGGTGACCACGAACCACACCGCGAACGCGATCGCGTCCACCACTGCGCTGATCGGGCCGATCACGTCGGCGATGTGCCCGGAGCTGACCGCCAGGATCATCCCGAGGACCAGCAGGAACCCGGCCACACCGACGATCCCGAGCGCCCCGGCCTTAATCCACTGCCCGGGCGCGGCGACCCAGTCCATCACCCGCTGGTGGCGGCGCTGCTTCTCCGCCACGTCGCGGGCCTCCCACTCCAGCAGCCGCTCGTGGTCGCCCTCCAGCTCCGCGGCGAGCATCTGCCGCTCGTAGCGGGACGCGCCGTGGGTGTCGCGCCACCGCTTGAGCACCACCCCGGCCCCGGCGATCGGGTAGCCGAACACGTGCCGCCCGGTGGCCTTCACGAGGGTCTTGGTGCGGTCGTGGAAGGCGACGGTCTTCACCGCCCGCCCGGCGGTGACCAGGTCGCGCCGGTAGCCCTTGTAGCGCTCGATCGCCTGCCCGCGCTGGGTGAACAGCCGCTGGTACTCCTCCTCGGAGATCAGCTCCCCCTCCACCACCTCGGTCTCGGCAGGGGTCGGGGTGGTGTCGGCGCGGTGGGTGGGCAGGTAGTGCACCCGCGCCAACTCCTCCTGCTCGTGCTGCTGGGTCACTTGCGGCCTCCCTTGGTGTGTTCGTCGCGGAGCTGGCGGGCGCGGGCCGCCGACACGCGCAGGGTCTTGCGGATCGACTCCGCCGAGGTCGGGTTGACCGTCCCGGCCTCGATCGCGGCGGCCAGCTCGGCGCGAAGCTGCTCGATCGACCGGCCGGGCTTGCGGTCGGCTCGCTGCTGGTCGGGGGTCGACTCATGCAGGTCAGGGCCGTGGTCGAGGGTCGCCACCGCCCCGCCCTCGATCGAGTCGCCCGGGTCCTGCTCGCCCTCGATCGACGGCTTCGAGCCAATGGCGGTGTTGGCGAGCAGGTCGGCCAGCTCGCGGTCCCAGTCGGTCGAGGCGGCCACCGGCAGGCCGGGCGCGGTCGCGGGCTCCAGTGCGCGCCAGCGGGTGAGGGTGTAGCGGCCGGGGGCGTAGAGCAGCCGGGCGGAGCCGTCCGCGTCGATCTCGGCCACCGCGCGCTTGACCGCGGCGCGGCGGATGCGGGCGACCTTGCGGGCGGCGGCCCGCTCGATCCGCGCCTCCCGCCGCTGCTGCCCGGACTTCGGGGCGGTCGCCAGCGTGAGCTGGTGGGCGACCACCCCGGCGATCGAGGCGGTGCCCATCACCACGCCGTGGTCCCACGCGGTGGTCAGACCGTGGGTGAAGTTGATCCCGAACGCCACCGCGCCGAACACCAGCACCCCGGCCACCAGACCCCACACCGAGCGATCCGGGTGGCGGCGGCGCTGGATCACCACCGCGACCGCGAACGCCCACATCCCCAGCTCGGTGATCCCGGGCAGCAGCGCACCCAGCCCGGAGGCGAACACCTCGACCCCGTAGCGGGCCATCGCCGGGGCCGCCAGCACGAACGACAGCAGCGCAATCGGGTAGATCAGCAGCTCCACCACGTGCGCGCCGAGCCAGGCGCGGAGGCCACGTACGGCGGCGGCCCATCGCTCACGGCGGGCGGCGGCTGCCTGCTGCTGGGCCTCGCGGCGGGCCTGTTCGTCCTCGCGCTTGATCTGCGCCGCGGCCTGCCGCTCGGCGATCCGCACTTGCGCGGCCGCCGCGGCGTCCTCGCGCCGGATCATCGCCTCCGTGCGCTTGTTCTCGCGCCGCTCCTCATACCAGCTCACTGCGACACCTCCCCGTCCTTCGTGGACTTGCCACGGGCGGCCGGGCGGGTGCGCACGGCGCGCTGCTGACGACGCAGCCGCAGCTCGTTCGCCGCCCACCCCAGGGCGGTCAGCAGTGACAGGGCGTAGAAGCCGTCCCACACCGCCGCTCCGAGACCGAGCGGCACGACCACGCCGGACAGTTCGCCGAAGTGCCAGCCGATCCAGGACACGGTCTGGGTGGTGCGGGTGGGGTACTTGGCGTTGGTGTAGATCGCCAGATCGGCCGCGCGGCGCGCCTCGACCGCCTCGGTCGTGGACTGTCCAGTGTGGTCGGTGGTGGGCTTGGGCTCAGGCGTGAACATTGATGGCCTCCTCCCGGGTGACGGTGGGGTGGTGGAAGAACTGGTTTTTCGGACCGGCCGGGGGCTTGCTCGCGTGCCGGGCCACGAACCCGTCCAGGCGGCGCATGGAGATCTCCAGCACCTTCGCGATCAGCACCAGCGGAATGCGGATCAGGTGCAGCAGCAGGAACACCAGCACCACGCCGGTGAACACCAGCAGCGCGAACGTCCCGCACCGACGCAGAACCTCGAACATCGACATCACCGCTCACCCCGCTTGGTCGCGGCGACACGACGCCAAGCCGTCCACTCAGGAACGTCGAGGTCCCCGCCCATCGCTGTCGCCGCAGCCAGCGCCAGCGTCGCGTGGACCTGTGCGGCCTCCACGAACGGCGACGGCGGCCGGTCAAGCGGCACCTCGCGGTAGGCATCCCGTGCGGCAGAGACGGCGGCCATCTCCAGCAGTCGCTCAGCTTCGCGGTAGTGCTCGGGGCCGGTCATCAGCGGCCACCTCCCAGGCCAGAGAACAGCACGGTCAGCGCGTGCACGACGCTGTCCAGCGCGTGCCGGGCCTGGTAGGGGTGCTGCACGATCCACACCACGACGGCGACCAGCACGGCGAGCCAGAGCAGCTTGCTCAGGGTGTTCTTCTTGGGCAGCACGTTGGTCTTGCTCATGCCGGAACCTCCGTGTCGGCGTCGGTCAGGGAGAACAGGTCGGTTTGGCCGGCGGGCTGCCACGCCCCGTCCCGCCACACCGCGTCGGCGGCGATGCCTTCCTCACCGCGGATCACCGGCTCGGTCTTCGCGAGCCACTTCCGCTTGGCCGTCTCGGTGGCCTCCCGCCACCGCTTGCCGGTCGTGGCCTCGTAGCGGCGGATGCACAGCGTTTTGAGCTGGGCCGGGGTGGTGCCGACCGCGATGCGGGCGCTCACGCGGCCTCCTTGATCCGGTCCAGCTCGCGCTGCGCCAGCGCCTCCAGGGCGTCGGCCTCGCGGTGGTGATCCCGGGCGCGGAGGAACGAAGGCTGCGAAGCGCCCAGCGGGACCTGGCGAGTGATCTCGGCCTGCCTGGCGGCCTGCTCCCGGTGCCAGGCGGCCCGCTCGCGCAGCCGTCCGGCGACCTCACGGGCCACTACGGTCGAGATCAGTTCGTTGAGTGCCTGCGGGGTGTAGGTGACCAGCTCATCGTCGATCGCCAGAGCCAGCCGGGCGGCCGCGGTGCTGATCCGGGCGCGGGCCTTGCCTACCATTGGGGTCCTTCCCTTCGAGTCGTTACGCGAGTGGTTGGGGAGACCCGGCGCGGTGACGTTCTTGGCGGGATGCGCCGCGCCGGGACCCGAAATGGACTGGGCGTTGCTCACGGCGGCCTCCTAGAGGCTGGTGGCGTAGGTCTCGACCGCGGAGCGGGCGGCGGCGACCATGCCCATGAGCTTCTCGACGGTGTCGCGCAGCTCGGCGTAGAGGCTCAGGGCCTCCTGCACCGGGGCCTGGCTGCTGCCCCCGGCGACGGAGTGCAGGCGGCCCTGGATCTCGGACACGGCCTGGGATGCCTGCCCGAGTGCGCCGAGCACACCCTCGGCCTGCTCGTTGCTGCCGGCCAGAACCGCGCGGATTTCCTCGATGCTCGACATTGCGGGTGTTCCTCCTGCTGTTGTGGTGGTGGTTGCCGTCGTGCTCGGCGGTGGGGGCGTCTGCGTCCCGTTGGCGTCCGGTGATGGGGCGGGGCGGCAGTGTTCGGGCACCTCGTGTCCGGCCTTGGTGAGCACCAGCCGGGCGTAGTGCTGGTACAGAGCTGGCATCCGGCGGTCGGAGTCGGTGCGGGTCCACCACAACGGGTCGTCGATCAGGCGCGAATCGGTGGTGGTGAGGTGGTCGTGGAACAGTTCCTCGCGCGGCAGCCGCCGCACTTCCACCTCCAGGCCGGTCAGCTTCCGGTACCGCTCGGCGAAGGCGTCCAAGGAGTCGTGGCGGCCGTAGATGTCCAGCACCGCCCCATCCGGCGTGGCTACCGCCGTGTGCACGGCCGTCCACCCCTGGCCGGGGTAGTAGAGCTTGACCCCCACCAGCTCCCAGCCGGTCATGCAGCTCATCGCCGCCGCCAGCCAGTGGCAGTGGCTCTGCCCGAAGAACTCCTCCTCCTGCGGCCCGATCTGACCCGAGGTGAGCGTGAGAGTCTCCGACCCGGCACTCGTGCCACCCGGAATGTGGAGCTCCGCCGTGCCCTCGAAGTCCCCGTCCAACCGCCACATGGTCAGGCAGCCGCCTTACCCGCACTGCCGGTGCGGACCCGGGAACGCAGCACCTCCCGCGTCACCCGCCGAACCGCCCGACGCGCGCTGACCAGGTCAGTCAGCTCCCGCGACACCCGGAACGACTCCACACGCTCCGCCGCGGCCCACTCCCGCTCCGCCTCCTCGATCAGCGCATCGATCTCCGCGACCTCCGCCGCGATCTCCTCATCCCGCGCCACGGCGGAAATGTCCTCATCGACCAGCGGAAACAGCGCGTCGACGGCCGTGGGGCTGGTGATCCGTGCGAACTTCATTGCTCTCCTGTTCGTTGAACTTCGAGGACTTCTGTCCTAGGCCAGTTGGCTTGAGTGAGACAGTAAGTAGGACAGATTTGCTTGTCAAGGGTCTGGCCTAGGACAGCGCTAGACTGGGTGCGCTGCGGAAGGGGATTCGATGGTCGTGACCAGGGAAGACATCGCCGGTCAGCTACGTGAGCGCATCCTTGCGGGTGATCTCAAGCCGGGGGAGCGGTTGCCCAGCACTCGCGAGCTGGTCGCGCAGCACGGCGGTTCTCGCACCACGGCGAATCAGGCACTTCGGCTGCTCGCTGCGGAAGGTCTTGTCGCCCTGAGGGAGAAGAGTGCCGCGGTTGTGCTCGCTCCCGAGGATGCTGGGAAGACGCCAGAGTCCCGGCTTGCTGAAGCTCGGACTGAGCTGCTGGAACTTCGCGACGAAGTCCGCACGATCAGGCACCAGTTCGAAGACCTGGAGCGTCGGTTGTCTGCTGCCTTGGGGCGTCTCGGCTCGTGACGAGTCAACAGGCTCGGCTATGCGGCGAGCTGCCGGGTGAAGGCGGCAATCCCGTCGATGATGCTGCCGATGCCCGCGGCGAGTGCCTTGGCCCAGTTCGCCGCATCGGTCGGGTGCTTCACAACGAAGACCAGTAGCGCGAGCGCGATCAGGGCGCCCAGCACCTTCGGCAGTAGCCCGCTCCCACCAGTCGGGACCGGAATCATGTTGCCCTTCTTGCCCATGGCTACCTCCCAGGTTCTGCGGCTCGGCGGTTTCCGTTGCCATGCCTCAAGATTCGTCTGGTTCCGGCTTCTTGGGGAGATGAGTCCCTGGTGAGTCGTTGGTGATTCGCTCGACTCACCAGGGGCTGACCAGGCACAATGCCCGCAAGGGAGGTGACCGTGGGGGACAGCGGGGCAACCGAGAGCAAGCTTCGCCGTGCTCGCCTTGCCGCCGGGATGACGCAAGGCGAGGTCCGGGCCAAGCTCACGCAGGCTCGCCGTCGCCGGGGCAAGATGCCCCCGAAGGAAGCCAGCTTGAAGCGGATGTACACGTCGTGGGAGACCGGCGCGGTGATCCCGACGGACTGGCGGGACGAACTGTGCGAGGTATTCGAGCTTCCACCGGCCGCGCTCGGGTTGGTCGAGACCACACCGCCACCTGCGCTCGACCTCCCGAGCACATTCGAGGTGGTCCGGCTCGATCCAGCGGTGATTTCGCTGCTAGACCAGCAGACGAACTTCTACCGGCTGCAGGACCGGCTGCTGGGGGCGGCGATCATTCCGCAGACCGAAGCCCACGTCCGCAACCTTGAGCAGATGCTGCGAAATGCGCTGCCGAGCGGCCACCTTCCGACAGCGGCGGTGACCCTCGCTGAGGCGGCTGCGCTCGCCGGTTGGCAAGCGCTCGATGCGGGTGATCTCCGGAAAGCGTGGGACCTGCACGACATCGCGAAGTCCGCAGCACGGCAGGGGGAGAACCCAGCCGTGCTCGCGCACGTCACGGCGCAGCAGGCTTACGTTCTGCTCGATGCCGGCCGGGCCGCCGATGCGGTGGAGCTGGTCGAGTATGCAAGCGAACCCAGGCTGCTCGGACAGGTCCCCGCACGCCTTCGGTCGTGGTTGGCCGCGGCGCACGCCGAGTTCCTGGCCGCGGCGGGGGACCGATCCGGCGCGATGCGGCGGCTCGATCAAGCGGCCGACGTGCTGCCAGCTGGCGACAACGACCCTGAGTTGCCGTACCTGATGCTGAACGGCGCGCACCTCGCCCGGTGGCGGGGCAACTGCTTGGCGCGACTCGGCGAAGACCAGGCGATCGAGGACCTGACAGCGGCGCTCGATGGGCTCACCACGCTCACCTCACGGCGAGCAGAGGCGGGGCTTCGTGTAGACCTCGCGCTTGCCCTGCGGAAGCGCGGCGACCTGGACGAGTCGCGCGTGCAGGCCCGACAAGCCGCCGAGCTGGCCGGCACAACAGGCTCAGCCCGGCAGCGAGCCCGGATCGCGGAGCTACTTGCCGCCTAGCGCGAGAACGTGCAGCAGCCCGATCAGAGCGCCTGAGTTCCCGACCTGGCCTGCTCGGATGAGGTCGGGAACGTCGC
This sequence comes from Amycolatopsis methanolica 239, assembly GCF_000739085.1. Classification (NCBI taxonomy): domain Bacteria; kingdom Bacillati; phylum Actinomycetota; class Actinomycetes; order Pseudonocardiales; family Pseudonocardiaceae; genus Amycolatopsis; species Amycolatopsis methanolica. The sequence continues at coordinate 25,899 of NZ_CP009110.1, forward strand.
GGAAGGGCATCCACTGGAAGGTGCCTTCGTTCTGCTCGGTCGGGTCGGCGACTTGCTCGACGCCTCGGACGACAAAGAGGTGGTTCGGGTTGCGCAGCATGCCCACCGCGGGCTCGAACGTGATCAGCGGCTCGATCGAGCGCGGCCGGTAGCCGGTCTCTTCCTCGATCTCGCGGACGACGGTCTCCTCAGGGGACTCGTCGCCGTCGATGATGCCGCCGGGTACTTCCCAGCTCCAGATGTTTGGTGCGAACCTGTGTCGCCAAGCCATGAGAACGTGATCCGCAGTGTCGTTGAAGACGATCGCCATGGCGACGGGCGGAAACCACACGGTGTGATGCTCGAAGCGCTCGCCCGATGGCTGCGAGATGTCGGCTAAGCCGACTTTGACCCACTCGGTCTCGTAGACGGGACGCTCGCCGTGGACGATCCATCGGTCCTTGTCCATGGGGATAGGGTCTCCCGCTCTAGCGCTGTGTGGGGTCACGCCGATGAACCTCCCGTGGGTCGTCTCGCATGTCAAACGCTGTCGGAGAAGTCCTCGTTCCGGCGGCCTGACGACACGGGCTTTCGTTGTGCGACACCGGCCGAGATGTTGGAGATGCTGCTCGCCCGCCGACCCGGTGGGTAGGAGGCAAGCGCCCCGGAAGTGGTGTCCAATCCTGTGTCCAGTGCGGCTCGCGACAGGGTGTGAATCCTGAGACAACGTGAGACGCCCCGATGTCGCGACGGCGAGCGAACAGGGCCGTTTGAGACCGCGGGACACGCCTGAGACGCGACCCGTTCTTCTGATAACGAAGAGGTCGGAGGTTCAAGTCCTCCTGGGCCCACAACAGGTCAGCCCCCGTCTCCCATCCAAGGGAAACGGGGGCTGAGCGTCATTCTGGGCGACATGCCCCGCAGATCCGCGCGGATTGGTTACGCCACTGTCCGAGTGCTTGTTGGCTGCCTACCGTCCCGCCAGCTCGGCGACGACCGGCGCGAGGGCACCGGCGGCGTCGGCGCCGAACACGAAGTAGGAGAAGCCGATCTCCTCGCGTCGCCGTTGGATTTCTTCGGCCGCGGCAGCGGGATCGCTGGGCAGGAACGCGAGCGAGTCCGCGGCCCGGACGGCGGCGGGGTCGGTGTCGGGTGCGGCCATGAACGCAGCGACCGAGTCGCCGACCACGGGGACGTGCAAGGCCAGTTCCGCACCGCGACGGTTGTCGAAGTCTTGTACCCGTTGCGTCGTCGCTGCCCGCGTCTCGATCTGCGGCATCACGAAGGTCACCGTGTCGGCGAGTTCAGCTGCCAGCGCTTGTGCCTTCGGGCCGCGCACGGCCATGGCCACCGGCGTGTGCAGGTCCGGACCGTCGAGGTCACGCAGGGCGGTGACCACGTCACGCACTTGGCTCCACCGTTGGCTCTCCGGAGTTAGCGGCAGACCCAGCTCACGGAGTTGGTCGGCGATTCCGGGACGGCCGGTGCCGATGCCCATTTCGAAACGCCCATCGGTGAGCACGGACAGCGAGTGCGCCTCCCACGCGGTGATCCACGCAGGTCGAACCGGAGATGCGTACACCCAGGTTCCCACGCGCAGGTCGGTGATCGTTGCCGCCACGGCGAGCGCCGGGCCCGGTGCGGGCTGCCACTGCGGCACGTCGGGCATCAGGACCGTCGAGAGACCACTGTCGGCCAGCCCGCGTAACTGATCACGCCAAGTCGGCATGTCTGTGGTGATCGGTGCGACGACGCCGAACCGCAACGGCCTGATCTGACCTGTCATTGGTGAAGCCCCTCTCACGCGGCCCGGCCTGATGCCGGACTTCACGTCTTCTACGAACGAACCACCGTGAATCCGACAGACTCGCCGCTCGAGGGTTAACCGGCGCAGCCGAACGGGTACCCACGGCGCCACCGAAAGGAGGGAGCGCGGGCATGTCCGATGTCCGGTCCGGCCTTGCGGCGGTGCTCGCCGCCGCCGAGCGGGCCTCTCCGGTCCGCTCGGTCGACGTGGTCGCCGCCTACCTGGCCGAGCGCTTCGCCGCGGCGGACACCTCGTTCCTGCTCGTCGACCTCGTGGGCCGTGAGTTGGTGCGCCTCGACGGAACGGCACTGCACGGCGCGGACGCCGACCGCGTCGACCTGGCCGGCAGCGTCTACGAGCGCGTCCTGCACAGCCAGGAGCCGTTCCACGACCAGGGGCGCGTCATCGTGCCCGTCACGCACCGCGGCGACGCCATCGGCCTGCTCGAAACGACCGTGCCTGGCCCCGACGTGCTGCGGCAGGTGGGCGAGATGGCCCACGCCCTCGCCTACCTGATCGTCACCGACCGGCGCTTCACCGATCTCTACGAGTGGGGCGAGCGCACCACCCACGTGAGCCTCGCGGCCGAGATCCAGCACCAGCTGCTGCCGCCCGCCCCGTCCTGCGAGGCCCCGGAGTTCACGCTCGCCTGCGCGCTCGTGCCCGCCGACGACGTGGGCGGCGACACCTACGACTACGCCCTCGACCACGGCACGCTGAACCTGTCGATCACCGACGCGGTCGGTCACGACGTCCAATCCGGCCTGGTCGCGACCCTGCTGATGGGGGCGCTGCGCGGCGCCCGCCGGGCCAACCGGCCCCTCGCCGACCAGGCGGCGGAGGCGGACCGGGCCGTGCTGCACCACGCGAAGATCCCGTACGCGACCGGTCAGCTGTTCCGTATCGAACTGGCCGGCGGCCGCACCGAGGCCGTCAACGCCGGGCACCCGCTCCCACTGCTCCTGCGCGGCGGCCACGTCCGCGAGGTGCCGTTGCACCGCGACACCCCGTTCGGCACCGGCCTGCAGGACAAGCCGCACGAGGTCCAGGTCGTCGACCTGCGCCCGGGCGACCGGCTGTTCCTCCTGACCGACGGGATGCTGGAGCGGGAGGCGGCATCGGTGGACCTGCGAGGGCTGGCGCGGGAGACCGCCGGGCTGCACCCGCGTGCCGTGGCGCAGGCGCTGACCAGGGCCGTTGTCGACGCCGCCGACGGGCACCCCAAGGACGACGCCTGCGTGATCTGCCTCGACTGGGAGGGGTGATTCAGCGCTGCCGGAGCGGTGACTCTGGTAACGACCGGGTCACGGAACACCGTTCTGCTGGTTATGGTCGCCTGCGGACCGCCGACCGATGGGAGACCCTCCGATGTTCAGCCGCCTGCGTCGACGTGACGGCCGACAGGGGGAGCCCGTCACGTTCGCGGCCGGCGCCGGCCTGGTGAGCGCCCGGCTGCGGGACGAGACGGGCAACCCGCTGGCCGGGGCCGAGATGGTCCTCCGGCACAGGCGGAGCCCGCGGGTCTTCCGCGCGGTGTCCGACGACTACGGGCTGGCGGTCGTCACCGCGGCCACCGGCACCTACCAAGTGACGATCACCGCGGGCGGTTACCGCGAACTCACCCACACCGTCGACGTCGCCAGCGGCGACCACACTTCGCTGGGTGACCTCGAGCTGCACCCCGACGCGAGCGTCCGCCTGCCGGGGGCGGGCCGCTGGGTGATCGACCCGGACCACACGTCGATCCGCTTCGTCGCGCGGCACATCGGCCTGTCCCGCGTCCACGGCCGGTTCACGCGCTTCCACGGCAGCATCACCGTCGGCGAGCGGATCGAGAACTCGTCGATCGAGGTCGTCATCGACGCGGCCAGCATCGACACCGCCGCGGAGAAGCGGGACGAGCACCTGCGCTCGCCCGACTTCCTCGACGTCGAACGCTTCCCGAAGATCCACTTCTTCAGCGACCGGGCCCAGCGCGTGGCCGGGGACCGCTGGCAGATCGACGGCACACTTAACCTGCGCGGCGCGAGCCGCGGCGTGCGGCTGGACGCGAGCTACCTCGGCCTGCGGTCGTGGAACGGCGAGCGGCTCGGCGCGGTCGCGAAGGCCGAGCTGCACCGCGAGGACTTCACGATCAACTGGCAGCAGACGCTCGCGAAGGGCCTGGTGGTGGTCGGTTCGACGGTCGAGCTCCGCTTCGACGTTCAGGCCGTCCGCGGCGCCTAGGCCGCGACGTCGGCGACCACGCAGGCGATGTTGTCCGGGCCGCCGCGCCGGTTGGCGAGGTCGACCAGCGTGCCGACGGCGTCGCCCGGGGTCGCGGCCGCGTGCAAGCTCGGCGTGCAGCACACCGGGCGGCACCGCGTTGTAGAGGCCGTCGGAGCACAGCAGGTACCACGCCGTCCCGGCCGTCGCGCAGCAGCAGATCCGGCTCGGCCGGCTGCCGGTGCAGGGCCTTGACCAGCGTGGCCGGGATCGCGGTGCCCTGCACGTGGTTCTGTGTCAGCTGGTGCAGCTCGCCGGCCAGCAGGTGCGGCCCGGGGGTGGGCGGCGTCAGGATTCGTCATGGCAGTGTCCTTTCCGGACAGTTGCTCGACGAGGAAGGCGACGAGCCGCCCGCGCGCCGCGACATCGGCCTCGACCGAACGCCAGTACGCGAGGACCTCGGCTGCCGGAACGGCGCTGGACAGGGCCAGGGAAATCCGCGCCAACGGCATCCCATGTCGCCCTCCTCGTACCAGGCATTTTGCCCGGCGGAAGCGACTGTGGGGCCTGCCCCAGGGGCAAGGTCAACCTTGGTTCCACGTGGAACGGCCAGGACAGACGGGGAACTGAGCCGCGTCTGACCTGGCCGTGTCTCGGGGTGGGTTACTGCTCGCGGCGCTGCCGCGCCTCACCCGGTGCCGCTTCCTCCCGCGCCCGGTCGGCTTCGGCTTCCTTCTCGGCGACGCGCTGCTGTGCGTCCGCCTTCTCCTGCTGCGCGCGGCCTTCCCGCTGGGCCGAGTCGTTCCCCAGGAACGTGCCGGCGGTCTCCTTGACCTTGCCCTTCAGGCCCTCGACCGCGCCCTTGATGCCTTCCTGACGGTCTTCCTTGTCGGTCATTTCCGCCCCTCCTTCGTCACCGTCACAAATCGGCTACCCGGGTGACAGGGGGCTAATCACTTACGCGGGTGCCAGTGCGGGTTTGATGTTCGGATTCCGGTGCAGCAGGTTCTCCGGGTCGTAGTGCGCCTTGATCCGGGCCAGCCGCGCGTATTTCGCGGCCCCGAAACTCGCGCGCACCCGGTCGTCCTCGTAGTCGGTCATGAAATTGACGTAGCCGCCGGTGCCGGACGAATGCGGTGCCACGGCGTCCCACAGATCCCTGGCCAATTGCCGGTCGCGCGCGAGCAGGTCCGCGTCGTTGGCGAACGCGCCGATGCTGAACAGCACCACGGGTTTCCGGGCGCCGCCGAAAGCCGTGGCGTCGTCGGCGACCTCGGTGAAGGCGCCGCCCGCGAACATGTTGGGCAGGAACGACATCGGCGAGTTGCGCAGCGGCAGCCGTTCGGTGACCGCGGTGATGACCGGCTCCGAGAAACGGTCCAGGTAAAGCGCTTTCTCGTACGCGAGGACGCCCGGCAGCGCGGTCTCGTCGAGCATTTGCTGGAGCGCGACGTAGGGCATCGGGGTGGTGAACTCGAACAGCGGCGCGAGACCGGCGCGGACCTGCTGCGCGACGTCGGCGATTTCCGGCTCCGGGCCGAACCCGGCGAGGAGGAGCGCGTAACCCGGACGGAAGCGGTGCTCCTCGGGCACGAAATCGGCGGGCGGAGCGTTCAGCGCCGCGATGATGGCGCCGGCTTTCCGCGGCAACGACTCGATGATCCCCTGCATGTGCCGCAGCGCCTCGGCGCCGCGGTCCTCTTCCCAGAAGAACAGGCCGACCTGGACGACCGGGCCGACCGGGTGGAGCCGGAACTCGAACTCGGTGACCACGCCGAAGTTCCCGCCGCCACCACGCAGGGCCCAGAACAGGTCGGTGTTCTCGGTGTCCGACGCGCGCAGCACGTCGCCGGAGGGGAGGACGACCTCCGCGGAAAGCAGGTTGTCGCAGGTCAGGCCGTACTGGTTGGTGAGCCAGCCGAAGCCGCCGCCGAGGGTGAGGCCGCCGACGCCGGTGTCGCTGACGGTGCCGCCGACCGTGGCTAGGCCGTGCCCCTGGGTGGCGGTGTCGACCTGCTGCCACCGCGCCCCGCCGCCGACCCGCGCGGTGCGGGTGCCCGGGTCGACCACGACCTGGTCGAGACTGCTCAGGTCGATGGTCAGGCCGCCGTCGGCCACCGCGGCCCCGCCGACGTTGTGCCCGCCGCCGCGGACGGCCACCTCCAGCGCCGAGTTCCGGGCGGTCGCGAGCGCCGTGGCGACGTCACGCGGGCCGGACGGCTGGACGATGACCGCCGGATGGCGGTCGATGAGGCCGTTCCACACGGCACGGCCCTGGTCGTACCCCGGATCGCCGGGGGTGAGGGCGGCGCCGTCGAGGGACCGCCGCAAGGTCTCCACGTCGAAGGGGTTCATGGCTTCCTGCTTTCGCGGGCGGATAGTGGACGTGGCGCGAACCACCAGAGGAAGTCGAAGTCGGTGTGACCTGCATTACAGATGGCGGCCGTCCGCACCGCGCGAACCTCCCCCGGGCGGGTGCAGTAGCATCGTGAGGTCAGCCGGAACGTCGAAGAGGGGCCTGAACGTGAAGAAGCTGCTGGCGCTCGCAGTCGTCGCGGGTGGGGTGCTGTTCGTGATCAAGCGCAACAAGGACGCCAAGGCTGAGGCCGACCTGTGGCGCGAGGCCACCGCTCCGACCGAGCGCCCGCTGGCCGCGGTCTCGACGAACGGCAGCGCGCCGGCGAAGGCCGCCGAGGCAGGCACGAACAACTGAACTTCACGCGGGCTTGGGGGCCCGCGTCCGGGGCTGTAGCTCAATTGGTAGAGCGCTGCTTTTGCAAGGCAGAGGTCAGGGGTTCGATTCCCCTCAGCTCCACGCATCGGAGGCTCGTGCTCGCGGAGAGCGCGAGTCGTTTGCGTTTCGCGTGTCTTGTGGGGGCGCAGCCCCCACGCCCCGCTCGGGGGGCGCGCCCCCCGAACCCCCGCTGGTGGTTGCGTCGGCCGCGTAAGGGGCGCCGGAGGGCGAAGCGGCTGATGTGATGTCTTGGGGTGAAACTGTCGCGCCCGGTCTGCTGATCATGGACAATCAGGGCTCGTTGATCACCTGATCCGCTGGGGTTCCCTTGTCCTCCTTGGCCGTCTGGCTCGCCGCTGCCGCGGTGCTCGTCCTCGCGGGCGGTGGTGCCGTGTTGCTTCCGCGGTGTCGCGACCGGCGCCGCTCCACCGGCACGGCTTGGTCCTCGGCGCGGGCAGCCGTCGCCAGGGCGCAGATCAGTCGTGATGCCGCCATGACCGACATCGGAGAGGCCGAACACCTCCTCACCAAGGCGGAGCGCCTGCTTGCCGACGGTGGCGGCACCGGCGCGGCCGAGACCGCCGAGCACGCCGCCCGGCGCGCCGATCAACTGTGGCGCGACGCGTGAAGCGCGGGCTCGAATGGCTGCGCTGGGGCTGCCTCGCCGCCGCGATCGGCGTCCTCGTCGTCTTCCTCGTCGCACAGGGGCAGACCTTCGACGTCAGCTACGGGCAGTCGCCGACGCGCACCGACCCCATCCGCGAGGGCGAGGCCGGCGAGCTCAGCGACACGACCGTCCCCTCCGTGGCGGAGATGACCGCGCTCGTCGCCGCCACCTCGGTCACCCGGCTGCCCGGTTCGATCGCGCAGTGGGACGAACAGCAGGTCCGCGCGGCGATCGGCGCCACCGACGTCCGCATCCTCGTCGCCCCGCCCGGGCTGGACGAGGCCGAGCGCGACCGCGTCCGCGACGTCGAGAACGCGAACATCACGATCATGGGCACCCAGGTCACCGGCGACCCCGGCCGGGTCGCCGCCGACCGGCTCACCGGCTGGCGCGCCCAGTTCGCCGCCGGAGACGTCACCGACCTGCTGCTCTTCCTGATCGCCCACATCCAGGACCGGCCTGAACCACCCGACGCCGACACCATCCGGTACCGCCAGCCGACCGCCGCCGAGCTCGAACCCGTTGTCGCCGACCTCCGCGCCAGCGGGACGCACGGCATGACCGACATCCCCGCCGCGGCCGACGCCTTCCCGAACGGCGCGCTGTTCGTCGTCCTGCCCCGGCAGCGGGCCGGACAGCCCATCCCGGACTACGGCACCGCGCTGACCAGCGTCTTCTCCGGCAAACCGATCGTCGTCATGTACGGCGAGTGGGTCGAGTACCACGGGCCGCAGGCCGCCGACTTCGCCGAGATCGCCGCCGCCGGCTTCTACGGCCAGTACAGCGACCGGCTCAGCCTCTACGCCTACCCGCAGCGCAACATCCTCGGCGCCTACCTCGACCGCGTCACCGACGTCCGCTATGCGGGCCTGTTCGACCGGCCACTGCCGTACCAGCCATTCGACCCCGTCCGGGTCGCGCTGCCCGCGCTGCCGTGGATCTTCGCGGCCTGCGCGCTCGTGTTCCTGGTCCTGACGGCGCGTGCGGTACGCACGACCGGGCAGCGGCGGCCGGGCGCGAGCGTGCGGATGGCCGGCCTCACCGCGCTGGCCATCGAGGTCTCCGGCCTCACCGGCGACACCACCGACCCAGCGCTGACCAGGGCGATCGCCACCCTCCAGTCCGCTCGGGAAGCCGTCGCCGAGAACCTGCCGGACCAGCACGTCGCCGCCCTGCTCGACGACGCCGAGGCCGAACTCGACCACGTGGCGAAGACCTTGAAGCGCCGGGAGTACCGGCCCGCCGTCTACCTCCGGGGCAGGCTGGCATGACGAAGTTCTTCCGCAGCACCTTCGGCATCGCCACCGTCGTCTGCTTCGCCTTCGCGGTCTGGGCACTGTGGACCGGCGGGATCTTCGAGGGTGCCATGGCCCGCGACGTGCGCACATCCTCGGTGTACGTCGCGGACGGGGTGGACCTCGACGAGGCCGCGGCCGAACGCGTCATCGGCAACCGTCGGCTCGTCGTCATCGTCGAAGAACCCGGCGCCGACCTCCGCGAAGGCTGTGACGACGTCGAGCGCGCCGCCGACGGCAACCTCGTCCTGCTGCTCAGCCAGGGCGACGACGAGTACGACACCTACGGCTGCGCGCTCCTGCCCGACCGCGACGACGAGAACTTCGGCAAGGCCTTCGTGGCCGAGCAGATCATCAAGCGCGGCATCGACCAGTTCGCCGACCGGCCGCGGGAGGCGATCAAGGTCGTCGCGGTCAACTACGACCTGCTCGTCCGCGCCGGCACCGTCCCGGACGGCGCGCGCGAGATCAGCGCGCCGCTGCCGCGGTTCCTCATCGCCGGCGCCGCGGTGCTGGCCGTCGTGCTCGGCGCGGTGGGCCTCAACCTCGCGGCCCGGCGCGCCGCCCGGCTGGCGATCCGGGTGCAGGAACAGCGGACGGCGGCCGGCGACGCGCGCAGCAGGCTCAACGCCGGGGCTGCCGTGCTGGCCCAGCAGATCATCGACCTCGACGGCAGGCACCCCGCTTCGATCATCGACGACTACGTTCGGTTGCTCGACGACATCCCGGACGCCCGCACCGAGGCGGAGTACAACGCGCTGGCCAAGCGGGTCGACGCGCTGAGCGAACGCTGCCGCCGCGTCACGTAGAGTTGCGGCAATGGCAGGCAGAGGCACGAAGCGGCGCGGCACCGCCCGTCCAGTTCCAGGCCGCTACCCGGTCCGCTTCGGACTCGCCGAGTTGCTCGCCGACGCCGACCGCCCCAACGCGTGGCTCCTGACCGTCGACGAGGTCGCGCAGTCCTATGTGGACCTCGATGATCCGACGCACCTGGAGTTCGAGTACGTGCGGCGCATCGGGGACGTCATCGACTGCCTCGCCGACGGCCCACTGGAGGCGCTGCACCTCGGCGGCGCGGGCTGCACCGTGCCGCGCTACATCGCGGCGACGCGGCCCGGCTCACGGCAGCTCGTCTTCGACGCCGACGAGCCGCTCATCGAGCTCGTCCGCGAGCAGCTCGACCTGCGTGCGGTTCCCAACCTGCGGGTGCGCATCTCCGACGGCCGCGAGGGCGTGGCCACGCGCCGCGACGGCTCAGCCGACCTGGTCGTCGCGGACGTCTTCCAGCGCGCGAAGATGCCGGGTGACGTGGCGACCCTGGAGTTCACCACCGACGTCGCCCGTTTGCTGCGGCCCGCGGGCACGTACCTGATCAACGTCGCCGACGGGCCGGGCCTGAAGTTCGCCCGCCGGGTCGTCGCCACGATCGGCGCCGTGTTCCCGCACGTCGTGATGCTCGCCGACTCGGGCGTGCTGCGCGGGCGGCGGTTCGGCAACGTCGTGCTGGTCGCCTCGCGTGCGGACCTGCCCGTCGACGGGATCACCCGTCGCGCCGCGTCCGCGGCCTTCCCGTCCCGCGTCACCAGCGGCGCGGAGCTGGAGCGGTTCCGCGGCAACGCCAAACCGATCCGCGACGACGAGGCGCTGGACACCCCGCGCCCGCCGTGGAACGTCTTCGGCCTGCCGCCTAGGACCTGATCTCGGCCAGGTGGTTGTAGGCCGACGCGCGGGAGATCCCCAGCGCGGCGGCCACCTCCGGCACGGCCTTCTGCAGCGCGAACAGCCCGCGCTCGTCGAGGGCCCGGAACAGGTCCAGCCGCTCGGCGCGCGTCATGCGGCTCACTGGCCGGCCGAGCTTGAGCTCCTCCTCGGCCACGACCGCGCGGATCAGCTGACCGACGTCATTGGTGAACGTCGTGGTCGCGTCGGGCAGCGCGGTCACCGCCGCCAGCTCGCCGAGCAGCACGGCGGCGTGCCGCAGGTCGGTCACGTCCAGGTTCACGCACAGCGCCCCGAACACCTCGCCGTCGCGGTCGCGCAGCAGCATCGTGGACGCCTTGATCACGCGCCCGGCCGGGGTCCGCGTCAGGTAGTTGATCTGGTCGCGCGCGTCGCGGCCCTGCTTGAGCAGGCTCAACCCCAGCTCGCTCATCGAGCCGCCGGGCGCGCGGCCGGTGACCTCGCCCGCGACGGCGACGACGGAGCCCTCCGGCCGCCGGTAGTCGTGCAGGACGACCTCGCAGTTGCCGCCGAAGGTGGCGGCCAGGCCGTCGAGCACGGGTCGGAGCGCGGAGAGCACCGCGTCGGCATCGGTCACCTGGGCATGATGTACAAAACCTGGATCGATTGTCTAGCGCGCCTCGGAGATCAGGATGTCCACCGCCGCGTCGTTGCGGGTCGTCTCCCGGACGATGTCCTCGTCCGGCGGGTAGAAGCCGGGGAACGGGCTCGTCGGGTACATCTCGAAGGTGAACGTCAGGATCTTGTGGGTACCCCACATCCAGTCGTTGATGTCGCCGTCGGTGACGTAGAGGTCGCTGGACTGCTGGGCCTTGTACTGGTTCGTCGCCGCCATGCGTTGCCCCACGTCGCGGAAGCGCGCGTTCTCCTCGGCCGTCATCCCCTCGCCGGTGTCGTCCTCGGTGTGCCCGAACGGCCAGAGGACCAACTCGGAGTAGGTGTGGAAGTCGATGTGCGCCTTGATCCGCTGCTTCCCGCCCGCCGCGCGGGAGTCGACGAACCTCGACACGGCCTGCGTCTCCGGCTCGGAGAAGGCCGACGGGCCGCGGTAGGTGTCTGACGCGGGCCGCGCGCTGGAGCCGTCGCAGCAGCCCCACTTGTAGCCCCAGTTGCGGTTCAGGTCGGTGCCGATCTTGCCGTCCTCGACGGGCCTGCGGTTCTTGCGCCAGTACTTGTAGTCGGTGTCCGAGATGTCGTACTCCGAGCCGTCCGGGTTGACGTTCGGGACCACCCAGATCACGTGGCCGTCGACCATCGAACGGATGTGCGGGTCGCTCGCGTATCCGTCGGTGAAGCGCTGCACGATGTGCAGGCACATCTCGGTGGTCAGGTGCTCGCGCGCGTGCTGGTTGCAGGTGAACAGCACCTCCGGCTCGCCCTCGTCGGCGGCGGCGTTGTCGCTGATCTTGATCAGGTTCAGCTCGCGGCCCTCGTAGGACTTGCCCACGCTGGACAGCACCGCGATCTCCGGGTGGTTCGCGGCCGCCTTCTGCAGTTCCGTCGTGACCTCGGCGTAGGTGTGGTAGCCCTCGTCGCCTGCCGGGAACTCGGCCGCGACGGCATGCGCGGGCGCGGTCCCGGCCAGCAGGGCGGCTCCGGTCACCAGGGCGAGCACGCCACCGGCGGCCCGAAGTGAATACATTTCGCCTCCGGATGAACACGTAGAGTAGCTTCTTCTACCCTGCTGTAGCGGCGCGCCAGCGACAACCCGGTGGCTGCCGGGTGGTTCACTGATCGGGTTATGCGACGAGTTATGCCCGCCCTGCTCGCGGCCGCCGCACTGGCCGGTTGTGCCGCCCAACAGGCTCCGGAGGCGCCCCCATCGCCGAGTGCGCCGCCGACGATCGCCGTGCAACTGCCGCCGGAGCCCACGCCGGCCCGCGCCGCGCCCTGCCCGTACCTGGAGAACTCGTTCGTCGCGAACGCCAACGGCCAGCGGGTGTCGAAGGTGGAGGTCTCCGCCGACCAGCCGCATCCGGCGTGCTTCTTCTACGCGCTCTCCGGGAAGCTCCAGCTGACCGTGTGGGTCTACACCGGCGATCCGGCGGTGGCGAAGGCGATCGTCGACCAGGCGGCCCCGGTGGCCACGAGCAACCCCGCGACCGATCCGCCAGGGTGGCAGGGCGGTTACGCAGCGAAACCGGACGGCGCGGTATATGCCGTGGCCAAGGACGGTACGGCGGTTGTCGTGACCACCGATCAGCAACAGACGGTGAAGGCGAGAACCGTTGCCCGGCAGGCGATCTCGCGGCTTTAAGGCCGCCAGGGTGCAGTGTCAAGTTGATCTTGTATTACCCTGATCGCACCTCGCAGCCGGGGGAGGACCAGCACGCGTACGGTCGAGACCTGCGGCCGGCGCCGTGCCACGGGCTGCGAGAAGCCCCCCCGTGTACCTCGATGTGAAGAAGGACAGACATTCGTGGCTGACACCCTCAAGGAAATCCTGCTCGACTCCAGCAGGCGTCCGGCCGTTGTGACCGACCTGGAGACGCTGGTCGACGAAGAGGTCTCGGACAAGGGCGGCGTGTCCGGCGCCGTCATCAAGACCGGCTTCGCCGCGGTCAAGAAGATCAAGCCGGGCATCATCGGCTCCGCCGTGGACAGCCTGCTCGACGACTTCACCGCCGCGCTCGAGCCGTTCTACGCCGACTTCAAGGCCCAGGGTGGCGGCGACTTCGGCGCCTACCTGTCCAGCCGTGGTGACCAGGCCGCCGACGCGCTGCTGAGCGTGACCGACGCGCGCGCCGCCAAGAGCAGCCGCGACAGCATCAAGAAGGTCTACGAGAAGCTGCGCCCGAATGGCAAGAAGAACGTCGAGGAGGCGCTGCCCCGCCTGGGCAAGCTGATCGACAAGCACGCGGCCGCCGCCTGAGGCAGGCCACGCGCGCGAACGGCCGTTTTCCCTTCGGTACCAGTAGGGAAAGCGGCCGTTTCGCATGTGCGGGCGTCCCGCGGATGGCGCCCGCGCAGGCGGAGGCGCCGCTCGAACCAGAGCCGAGCGGCACCTCCGGTGGAACGTGTCAGTTCTGCTTTTCCGCAGGTGACGGGCTCGGCGCGTGCTGGCCGTTCGCCGTCGACTCCGGGGTGGCCGGCTTCGGCGCCGCGCGCGGCGGCTCGGTGGCCACCGGCGGCTCCTGCTTGCCACGCAGCGCGACCGCGGCACCTGCCGCGGCCAGGACGCCCAGCACCAGGAAGAGCGGCCACTTGCGGCTCTTCTTCGTGCCCTTGGCGGCCAGCTTCGCCTCCTCCAGCGCGGCCCGGAAGTCCTTCTTCGCCTGCTTGAAGTCCTTCTTGGCCTTGCGCTTCGACTCGCCCGCCGCCTTCGCGGCCTGCACCGCGGCCTTGCGGGCCTTGCGGCCGGGCTTGCGCAGCTCGGCGAGCCGCGCCGCGGCCTCCTTGCGCGCCTGCTTGCTCGCCTTGGTCAGGTCCTTCCGGGCCTGACGGCCCCGCTTGACGGCTTCCTTGCGCGCCTCCTCGGTGCTCTCGGAAAGCCGTTTCTCGGCCGCGTGGGCGGCCTGAGCGGTCACTTCGGCGCCTGCCTTGCCGACCTCGACGGCCCGCTTGCTCAGGCCGAGCAAGCCGGCCTTGACCGACTCGCCCACCGAGTCCGCAGCTCGGGTCATGGCCTTTCACCTCGACAATCGTTTCGTCTCACGTTCCATCCCCGTAACCATCCTGCCCGTTTCCGGCCGATCTCGCTGCGGATGGCACGATGAAGCGGTGACCCAGAGCAGTGAATCCCTCGTTGGTGCGAAGGCGACCGCCGTGCTGCACACCAACGCCGGTGACATCCGGATCAACCTTTTCCCTGATCACGCCCCCAAGACGGTGGCCAACTTCGTCGGCCTCGCGGAGGGCACGAAGGAGTACCAGCGCCCGAACGCCAAGGGCGAGAACTCCGGCCCGTTCTACGACGGCGCGATCTTCCACCGCGTCATCTCGGGCTTCATGATCCAGGGCGGCGACCCGACCGGCACCGGCCGCGGCGGCCCCGGCTACCAGTTCGGCGACGAGTTCCACCCCGAACTGCAGTTCGACCGGCCGTACCTGCTGGCGATGGCGAACGCGGGACCGGGTACCAACGGCTCGCAGTTCTTCATCACCGTGGCCAAGACGCCGCACCTGAACTTCAAGCACACGATCTTCGGCGAGGTCGCCGACCAGCAGTCGCGCGACGTCGTGGACTCGATCGCGAACACCGCGACCGGCCCGGCGGACAAGCCGCTGCAGGACGTCGTCATCGAGAAGATCGACATCGAACGTGCAGGCTGAGCCAGGGTAGGTTGGAGGCATCGTGAACATGCCTCCCCACCCGCCTGTCTCGCAGCCGCCCCAGCAGTCGGCCCTGCCCGGTTGCTGGTGGCACCCGTCGCGCCCCACCGGGCTCACCTGCGTCCGGTGTGGCCGTCCGGCGTGCCCGGACTGCCTGCGTGAGGCCTCGGTCGGCTACCAGTGCATCGACTGCGTGCAGACCGGGCGGCGCGAGCAGAACGTCCAGCGCTACACCCCGCGCACGATCGCCGGCGCCCCGGTTTCGCACCGGCCGGTGGTCACGCCGATCCTCATCGTGCTCAACGTGCTGGTGTACGTGGTCACGGTGTCGCAGGCGGGCAGCCTGACCGGCAACGACGCGGCGCCGCTGTTCCGCGACGGCGTGCTGTTACCGGTGCTGATCGCGGACGACGGCGAGTGGTGGCGGCTGGTGCTGTCCGGCTTCCTGCACTACGGGCCGATTCATCTCGCCGTCAACATGCTCGCGCTGTGGATCCTCGGCCGGGACATGGAAACCCTGCTGGGACGGGTCCGCTTCACCGCGCTGTACCTGGTGTCGCTGCTGGGCGGCGCGGTGGCGGTGTACCTGTTCGACGGCATGACGAGGGCGACCGCGGGCGCGTCCGGTGCGATCTACGGCCTGCTGGGCGCGATGCTCGTCGCGGTGATCCGGTTGCGGCTCAACCCGGCGTACGCGATCGGCACGATCGTGCTGAACCTGATCATCACCGTGTCGCTGCCGAACATCTCCCTGCTCGGCCACCTCGGCGGCCTGATCGTCGGTGCGCTCGTCACGGCGGCGATGGTCTACGCGCCGGCGAAGGGGCGCCAATACTGGCAGGGCGGGGCGGTGGCGGCGCTGCTGATCGCGTTGGTGGTGCTGGTGTTCGTGCGTGACGCGCAGTTGGCGGGCGTGTCCTGCGAACTGCGCGGGAACCTGCTGTCCTGCACGGGGCTCGCCGGCTAGGGCTGCAACGCGGTCAGCGTGTCGAGCACGTCCCGCGGATCGGCGCCGAGTTCGAGCCAGCCGAAGACGAACAGCTGGTCGCCCGCTTCGATTTCCAGCGTCGCCGAGTCGCGGCCGAAGCGGCGCGTGGTGCGCACGCGCGCGGTCACCTCGGGCCAGTGCAGGTCGTGTTTTCCCGTCGTGGTGCGGATCCGCAGCCCACGCGGATCCGCGGTGAGACGGGGGCGGACGAGCAAACCGTGCAGTGATAACGCGGTCAGCGCGGTCGCCGCGACGGCGAAGAACACGGTGCCCATGCGGTCGCTCGCCAGTACCGCCGCGGCCGTCGCGAAAACGGCCGCGGCACAACCGGCTCCGACCAGAACGGGTCGCGGAGCCCAGTGCGGAGACGAGTTATCCACAGTGGTTATCCACACTGGGGAAAAGTCACAGTGCTGTAATTAGGGGTCAAGCGGCTGTTCGGGGCAATCGCCGTGATCTTCCGCTCAGCGCCAGCGCATCGTCATGAGCAGACCGACGATCATCAACGCGAAGCCCACCGCGAAGTTGCCGTTGCCGAGGTCCGCCATGAACGGGATCTTGTCGCCCGCGATGTAGTTCACGACGAGCCAGACCAGGCCGAGCAGCATCAGCCCGAACATCACGATCTTGTAGACCAGGCTGGACGGCCCAGCGGCACGCACCTTGACCGGCGTGCGCCGATCGGCCGGCGGCGTGTAAGCCGTCTTCTTGCGGACCTTGGACTTGGGCATCGGAACCTCGCGGTGTTCGTGTCTGGCCAGGTGGTGCGCATCCACCCGTACATTCACACGTTAACGTAAGCGTCCCCGAGAGAGGAGCGCGCGTGGCAGTCCTCGACGCCCCGCCACCGCGGAAGTCCGGTGGCGGTTTCGCCAGGACCGTGCGGACCATCGGCGAGCTGCTGATCACCGCCGGACTCGTCGTGCTCCTGTTCGTGGTCTACGAGCTCTACGTCACGGACCTGTTCTCCGCGCGCAAGCAGGCCAGCGCGACGGTGGCGCTGGACCAGGACTGGGCGCAGGGCCGCACGCGGCACGCCGACCTGATCGACGGCGAGGCGTTCGCGAAGATGTACATCCCGAGCTTCGGCGCGGACTACCACTTCACGATCCAGGAGGGCACGGACGCGAAGGCGCTCGAAGTCGGGCCGGGGCACTACAAGGGCACCGCCCTGCCTGGCGAGCCGGGGAACTTCGCCGTCGCGGGGCACCGCGTCGGCAAGGGCGCCCCGTTCAACGACCTCGACCTGCTCGCCTCGTGCGACGCGATCGTGATCGAGACGCAGAGCGACTTCTTCGTCTACCGCGTCCTGCCGCACGCCGACGAACTCGCGAACTGGAACGCGGACAAGGCCACGCGGCCGCAGTGCGCGAACGTCGGCACGCTGCGCACGGACGCGGCGGACGGCGGACCGTACGGCCGCACCTTCGGCCGGGAGATCGTGACGCCGGACCAAGGCGAGGTGGTCGCGCCGGTGCCGCACCAGACCGCCGACGTGCTGCCGCCCGCCCAGCAGGTCGCCCTGCTCACGCTGACCACCTGCCACCCGCGGTTCTCCGACAAGCAGCGGCTGATCGTGCACGCCGTGCTGACGAACCAGTACCCGAAGACCCCGGGTGCCACCTACGAACAGCTGCTGCAGGCGATCGGAGGCGTGTGATGTACGGCTGGATCTGGCGCAGGCTGCCCGGACCGGTCGCGGTCCGGGCCCTGATCGCGCTCGTGCTGGTGCTCGGCGTGATCGCGTTGCTGCTGTTCGTGGTGTTCCCCTGGCTGGAGCCGATGCTGCCTTTCAACCAGGTGTCGGTGAACTAGCCGCGCGAGACGCGGACCATCTCGTCGCGCTCGACGACCTTCACGCGCTCGCGGCCCTGCGGCTCGCCGAGGGCGCGTTCGTGCGCGTCGAGCTTGCCCCAGCCCTCCCAGGTGGTGAACGGGACACCGCGGTCGGCGAGGAACGAC
The DNA here is from genome assembly GCF_000739085.1 of Amycolatopsis methanolica 239. NCBI lineage: Bacteria > Bacillati > Actinomycetota > Actinomycetes > Pseudonocardiales > Pseudonocardiaceae > Amycolatopsis > Amycolatopsis methanolica. The sequence goes on from NZ_CP009110.1 coordinate 43,548, forward strand.
GTGATCGCGTCCGGGTCGGCCTGCTTCGGCGCGGTCAGCTGGTCCGCGTCGGCCAGCAGGTTGCGGATCGTCTCGGCCGCGTCGCCCTTGGTGTGGCCGATCAGGCCGACCGGGCCGCGCTTGATCCAGCCGGTCACGTACACGCCGGGCACCTGGTCGCCGTCGATGTCCAGCACCCGGCCGCCCTCGTTCGGGACCGTGCCGCTGTCGTGGTCGAACGGGATCTCCGGCAGCTCGGACGACAAGTAGCCGACCGCGCGGTACACGGCCTGGACGTCCCAGTCGTGGAACTCGCCGGTGCCGCGGACGTTGCCGTCGCCGGTCAGCTCGGTGCGCTCGGTGCGCAGGCCGGTGACCCGGTCGTCGCCGAGGATCTCCGTCGGCGAGTGGAAGAAGTGCAGGTGCAGCCGCTTCGGCCGGTCGCCCTGGTCGCGGATCGCCCACTCCTGCAGCGTCTTGACCACCATGTCGACCTGCTTGGAGGCGCGGATCGCGGCGATCGAGCCGTCGTCGAACTCGATGTCCTCGGGGTAGACGATGACCTCGACGTTCGGCGAGTGGTCCAGCTCGCGCAGCTCGAGCGGGGTGAACTTGGCCTGGGCGGGCCCGCGGCGGCCGAACACGTGCACGTCGGTGACCTTGCTCGACTTCAGGCCCTCGTACACGTTCGGCGGGATGTCGGTGGTCAGCAGCTCGTCCGCGGTCTTCGCGAGCACCCGGGCGACGTCCAGCGCGACGTTGCCGACACCGAGGACGGCGACGCTGGTCGCCTCCAGTGGCCAGGTGCGCGGGACGTCCGGGTGGCCGTCGTACCAGGACACGAAGTCCGCGGCGCCATAGCTGCCGGGCAGGTCCACGCCAGGGATGTTCAGCGCGCGGTCGCTCATCGCGCCGGTGGCGAAGATGACCGCGTCGTAGAACTCGCGCAGGTCGTCCAGCTTGATGTCGGTGCCGTAATCGACGTTGCCGAGCAGGCGGATGCCGGGCCGGTCGAGCACCTTGTGGAGGGCGGTGACGATGCCCTTGATGCGTGGGTGGTCGGGCGCGACGCCGTACCGGATCAGCCCGAACGGCGCCGGCATGCGTTCGAAGATGTCGATGCTGACGTCGGCGTCGGACTTGTCGAGGATGTCGGCGGCGTAGATGCCGGCGGGGCCGGCGCCCACGATGGCGACGCGAAGAGGACTACGGCTCACCCTTGCCACGGTAAAGATAGGTGACCCTTACTTTCACTGTGATATGAATTGCGGTCCACATCGTGGACGCCGGCACTCTTGGCCGGCCGCTTCCCCGCCGCCACCCTCAACGGAGACGCTTCGCGTCGCATACCCTGACCCAATGCGCGTTCTGGTCGTCGACAACTACGACAGCTTCGTCTACAACCTGGTCCAGTACCTGGCCCAGCTCGGCAACGAATGCACTGTCTGGCGCAACGACGTCGTCGACCTCGACCGCGTGCCGGAGTTCGACGGCGTGCTCGTGTCGCCCGGCCCCGGCACGCCGGAGCGCGCCGGCCAGAGCATCGACGTCGTGCGCAAGTGTGCTGACACTCACACCCCGATGCTCGGCGTCTGCCTCGGCCACCAGGCGATCGGCGTGGCGTGGGGCGCGACCGTGGACCGCGCGCCGGAGCTGTTGCACGGCAAGACCAGCCAGGTGCACCACCAGGGCAACGGCGTGCTGGCCGGCCTGCCCGACCCGTTCACCGCGACCCGCTACCACTCGCTGACCGTGCTGCCGGAGACGATCCCGGACTCCTTCGACGTCACGGCGCGCACCGAGTCCGGTGTGGTCATGGGCATGCGGCACCGCGAGCTGCCGGTCGAGGGCGTGCAGTTCCACCCCGAGTCGGTGCTGACGCAGGGCGGCCACCGGATGCTGGCGAACTGGATGGCGACCGCCGGTCACCCGGTCCAGGCGCCGGTGGTCGATGCGCTGGAGCGTGAGGTCGCGGCGTTGCAGAAGGCCGCCGCTGCGTGATCCGGCTGCTGGGGGTCGGCAAGCGCTACGGTGACGCCCGGGTGCTGACCGGGGTCGACCTCGAGGTGCGCCCCGGGACCGTGGTCGGCGTCGTCGGCGCCAACGGCTCCGGCTAGTCGACGCTCCTGCGGATTCTCGCCGGGGTGTCCCGGCCCACGTCCGGCACGGTGACCGGCCGCCCGCGCGTCGGGTACGTGCCGGACCGGTTTCCGGCCTCGACGCGGATGAGCGCGCTCGCCTACCTGCGGCACCTCGGCCGGATCTCCGGTGCATCCGAAGTGGACCCGCGGGCGCTGCTGGACCGGCTGGCGCTGGCCGGCGGCCCGCGCGCGCCACTGCGGCAGCTGTCGAAGGGCAACGCGCAGAAAGTCGGGCTGGCCCAGGCGTTGCTCACCCAACCGGACCTGCTCGTGCTGGACGAACCGTGGTCCGGGATCGACCCGGACGCGCACGGCGTGCTAGCCGAGATCATCGCCGAGACCAGCGCCCGCGGCGCGAGCGTGGTGTTCACCGAGCACCGCGACGAGCGCGCCCACGCGACCGAGGTCCACCGGCTGACCGGCGGCGTGCTGACCACTGTCGACCGGGCCGCCAGGGTGGTGCTGCGCGGGTCCGGCGAGGTGGACCTGCCGGGTGTGCTCGCGACGCGCCGCACCGGCGATCACGTCGAACTGACCGTCGCGGCGCAGCGCACCGACGAGCTGTTGCTGAAGGCGCTGAACAGCGGCTGGTCCGTGGCGCGGGTCGACACCCCGGAGGCACGCCGGTGATCCGCTACCAGCTCGCGCTGCTCGGGCATTCGCAGCGCTGCTGCCGCCGTCGCTGGCCTACCTGGTCCTGCTCGCCGTCCTGTACAACGACCCGACGGCGCCAGTCCCGCCGGAATTCGCCGTCCGCGCAGGCGGTCTCACCGTCGTGGCGTGCTGGCTGACCGTCGCGCTGGTGGACGCCGAAGACCCGGTGCAGCGGCTCTTCACGCTGGTCCACGCCCGCCGGCTGTCCACTGTGCGCACCGGGTTCGTGGCCGCGGCCGCGCTCTGTTGCGTGGTGCTCACCGCGGTGTCCCTCGCGTGGGCGGCCCTGGTGCACCACGGTCTGCCCGCCGCCGTCCTGAACGACGGGGTGGTCGCGCACGCGGCCTGCGCGGCGGCCGGCATCGGGCTCGGACTGCCGTGCTCCCGTCTGGTGCTGCCGCGGATCGGCTACACCGTGCTCGCCGCGCTGGTGTTGCTCGGGGTCGTGCTGCTGGTCCGGTGGGTGCCGGTGGTGAACCCGATGCCGCGGTCCCTGACCGGAGCGGGCTCGCACACCAGCGCGGTGGCGCTCGGCCTGCTCGGCGGCGTGCTGCTGCTGGTGGTGAGCGCCGCGGTTACGGGCCGGATCGTGCACCGGCGGGCATAGCGAAGGGCCCGCCTCCCCGGTGGGGAAGCGGGCCCTCGTCGGTCGGACTCTACGGGCCGCCCGGGATCGGGAACCTCGGCGAGCTGGTCGGCGACGTCGTGTCGTTGCCGCCACCGCCGCCGCTGTTGGACTCGCCGATCAGCAGGGTGATCGTCTCGCTCTTGGTGATCTGGGTGCCCGCCGTCGGCACGCTGCCGGTGACCTTGCCGTCCATGTCCTCGTCGGACAGCCTGTCGGACTGGTAGTTCACCGTGCCTTCCCAGCCCATCTGCTGGAGCTTCTGCAGCGCCTCGTTCTGGGTCAGCCCACGCAGGTCCGGCATCGAGATCTTCTGCTGCGACCCGTTCGACACGGTCAGGGTCACAGTCGAGCCCTCGCGCTGCTGGCCCGCGTTCGGCTTCTGGTTGAGGACCTGGCCCTCCGGCTGGTCGGAATCGGCCTCCTGCTTGCTGACCTTGAAGCCGAGCGCCTCCAGGCCGGCCTTCGCGACGTCGTACTGCTGGCCGGTGTAGTCGGTGACCTCCACCATGTTCGGCGTCTTGCCGACCTTGATCGACACCGTGCTGCCCTGCGCGATCTGCGTGTTCGCGTTCGGGTTCTGGCTCTGGACCTTGCCGTACTGGTCCTCGTCGTTGACATCCACCTCCGGGACGTTCGGGTCGAGGATCAGCCCGGCCTGGTTGAGCAGTGCCTCGGCCTCGTCCCGGGTCTTGCCGAGCAGGCTCGGCACCGCGACGTTCGCCGGCGCCCGTCCGATGTACAGCGTGATCTTCTGGTCGAGCGCGACGCTCACGCCGGCGGCGGGATCGGTGTTGATCGCCTTGCCGATCGAGTCGGCCGAGCAGGTCTCCACGCCGTTGGGCTGGCGCACGCACGGCTTGTCCGCGAGCACGATGTTGGTGAAACCCTTGTCCCGCAACGTCGCCTCGGCCTGCGCCTGCTGCTGACCGTTGACCTCGGGGATCATCGCGGTTTCCGGCTTCGACTCGAACGCGCCCGCCAGCCACATGATGAACGCGATCAGGCCGAGGGCGATCAACGTGAAGATCACCGCGGCCGTGATGCGCCTGCGCTTGCGGCGCTTCTCGTCCTCTTCGACCGCGTCGGGGTCGTAGTCGGCCGCGTGGCCGGGCGCCCCGCCGATCACCTGCGTGCGCTCGTCGGGCGTCATCACCATCGGGGCCGACGGCCGTTGCCCGGACAGCGTCCGGACCAGGTCGGCGCGCATCTCGGCGGCCGACTGGTACCGGTTGGCCGGGCCCTTGGCCAGCGCTTTCAGCACGATCGCGTCGAGCTCCGCCGACACCGCGGGGTTGACCGCCGACGGCGCCTTCGGGTCCTCCCGCACGTGCTGGTAGGCCACCGCGACCGGCGAGTCACCGGTGAACGGCGGCTCGCCGGTGATCAGCTCGAACAGGACGCACCCGGCGGCGTAGACGTCGCTGCGGGCGTCCACACCCTCGCCGCGCGCCTGCTCCGGCGACAGGTACTGGGCCGTGCCGATCACCGCGGCGGTCTGGGTCATCGCGGCCTGGCCGTCGTGCATCGCGCGCGCGATGCCGAAGTCCATCACCTTGACCGCACCCTGGTCGGTGATCATCACGTTGGCCGGCTTCACGTCCCGGTGCACGATGCCGTGCCGGTGCGAGAAGTCGAGCGCGGCGCAGACGTCCGCCATGACCTCCATGGCCCGCTTCTGCGACAACGGCCCCTCGGTCTTGACGATGTCGCGCAGCGTCCGGCCGCGCACGTACTCCATCACGATGTAGGGCAGCGGACCGTACTCGGTCTGCGCCTCACCGGTGTCGTACACGGCGACGATCGCCGGGTGGTTCAGCGCCGCGGCGTTCTGCGCCTCGCGGCGGAACCGCTCCTGGAACTGGGGGTCGCGGGCGAGGTCGGCACGCAGGATCTTCACGGCGACCTCGCGGCCCAGCCGGACGTCCGTGCCGTGGTGGACCTCGGACATGCCGCCGTAACCGAGCGTGTCGCCCAGTTCATAGCGGTTGGACAGCATCCTGGGTGCAGTCATCGGAGAAAGCCGTTCCGTTCCGTCCAAGGTGTGCTCATCATGCCTCGTAGGTCGTCTCTTCAGGGGGAGGGAGTTGCCGCGTGCCGGGAACCATGTCGGTCGTGCCGACCTGACCGCCCGGGACCCGGCCGGTTCCGCTGTCGCCACCCCAGTCGGGCAGGAACACCAGCAGAACCACCACGATCCCGGCCACCAGAACGGCCAGCAGCACCCACACGGCGATCGGCACCCGCCGCCGCGGTGGCACCGGCATCGGCAGCACCCCGCTCGGGTGCGGCATACCGGGTGGGCTGACCGGCTGCATCGCCGGCTGCGAAACCGGGCCGACGGCTGCCACCGGGCCGACGACCGGGGCATAAGTCTGCACCAGTCCGGACGGCGTCGGTAACGCGTGCCCGTTGCGGACCGCGGCGATGGCGGTCGCGAACTCGCCGCCGCTGTTGTAGCGCTGCCGCGGGTCCTTGACCAGGGTCGCCTCGATCACCGCGCGGGCGTGCGGTGGCACGTCCGGCGGCAGCGGCGGCGGCAGGTCGCGGATGTGCATCATCGCGACCGTGACCGCGTTCTCGGACAGGAACGGCCGGTGCCCGGCCAGGCACTCGTAACCGCACACGGCCAGCGAGTACACGTCGCTCGCCGGTTCCGCGTCGTGGCCGAGCGCCTGCTCCGGCGCGATGTAGTGGGCAGTGCCCATGACCATGCCGGACCTGGTCACCGGCGCCGCGTCGGCGGCCTTCGCGATGCCGAAGTCGGTGACCTTCACCGTGCCGCTCGGGGTGACCAGGATGTTGCCCGGCTTGACGTCCCGGTGGACCAGACCGCGTTCGTGCGCGGCCTGCAGCGCGTTGCCCGCCTGCTCGAGGATGTCCAGCGTCCGGTCGGCCGCCAGCCTGCCCTCGCGCATCAGGATCCCGGCCAGCGGCTCGCCGTCGACGTGCTCCATCACGAGGTAGGCGATCGCGTGCTCGCCCGCGACCGTCTCGCCGTAGTCGTGCACGGCCGCGATGCCGGGGTGGTTCAGCGACGCCGTCGTGCGTGCCTCGGTGCGGAAGCGGTGCAGGAACTCCGCGTCCTGGGACAGCTCGGCCTTGAGCACCTTCACCGCGACGATCCGGTCCAACCGGGTGTCGCTGGCCTGCCAGACCTCGCCCATCCCGCCGACGGCGATCCGGTGGACGAGACGGTAGCGATCGGCCAGCAGCTGACCGGTGGACAGCATGCGCTATCCACCCCCGAGCTGGGCGTTGATCGCGGCGCGGCCGATCTCGGCCGCCACGGTGCCACCGGTGGCCTCCAGACCGCGGTTGCCGCCGGACTCGACGATGACGGCGACGGCGATCTGCGGGTCGGCGGCCGGCGCGAACGCGGTGTACCAGGCGTGCGGCGGCGTGGACTTCGGGTCGGTGCCGTGCTCGGCGGTGCCGGTCTTGGAGGCGATCTGGATGTTCGCGCGCTTGCCGCCGCCCTTGGTGTTGGCCTCGGAGGCGATCATCATGTCGCGCAGCACGGCCGCGTTCGCCGCGGACAGCGCCGGCGTGCCGGTCAGCTCCTGCGGCGAGAAGGTCTCCAGGTCGGACAGGTCCGGCGCGAGCAGCTTCTTGATCAGCTGCGGCTTCATGGCCATGCCGCCGTTGGCGATCGTGGCGGACAGCATCAGGTCCTGCAGCGGGGTCAGCCGCACGTCGCGCTGGCCGATGCCGCTCTGGTACAGCGCGGCCTGCGAGTCCATCTCGCCGAGGCTGGACGGCGCGACGTTCATCGGGATCGACAGCGGCGTGCCGATGCCGAAGTTGACCGCGATCTGGTTCAGCTTGTCCGCGCCCAGCTGGCCGGCGAACGTCGCGAACGGCACGTTGCAGGAGTGCGCCAGCGCCTCCTTGAACGTGGTGCCGGGGCAGGCCGCGCCGCCGTAGTTCTCCAGCGTGGTCCGGGTGCCCGGCAGCTGCACGTTCGGCGCGTTGCTTACCGGGGTGTCGGCGGTGGCGCCGTTCTCCAGCTCGGCGGCGGCGACCAGCAGCTTGAACGTCGAGCCCGGCGGGTAGGTCTGCGAGATCGCCCGGTTGAGCATCGGCTCCTTCGGGTCGTCCGCGAACTGCGTCCACGCCTCCTGCTGGGCGGTGCTGTCGTGCGAGGCGAGCGCGTTCGGGTCGTAGGACGGGGTGGAGACCATCCCGAGGATCTCGCCGGTCTTCGGGTTCATCGCGACCGCGGCGCCGGTGTAGCCCTTGGACGTCATCGCGTTGTACAGCGCCGCCTGGACGGCCGGGTTGATCGTCAGCTGCACGTTGCCGCCGCGCGGGTCCCGTCCGGTGACCATGTCCGACAGGCGGCGCACGAACAGCCGCGGGTCCTCGCCGTTGAGGATGTCGTCCTCGGCGCGCTCCAGCCCGCCGGAGCCGTAGCGCACCGAGTAGTAGCCGGTGACCGGCGCGTACATCGGGCCGTCGGTGTAGCGGCGCTCGAACTTCAGCTTGTCGTTCGTCGCCACGACGTCGGCGAGCACCTGGCCGTCGTACTGCGACACGATGCTGCCGCGCTGCCGGGAGTACTGGTCCAGCAGCACCCGCTGGTTGCGCGAGTCGGTGCGGTAGTCGTCGGCCTTCACCACCTGGATGTAGGTGATGTTGACCAGCAACAGCACCACCATGGTGATCATGGCGATGCCGACGCGGCGCATGGGCTTGTTCATGCCGTCGGTTCCCCTGTCGGATTGCCCCCGGCCGGCGGCCGCTGCACCATCACCGTGTGTGCCTCGGCCAGCGGAGCCTGCTGCTGCGGCTGCTTGGGCCGGGGTTTCTGGGCGGGTCGCCGCGCCGCGTCCGAGATGCGGAGCAGCAGGGCGACCAGGATGTAGTTGGCCAGCAGCGACGAGCCGCCGTAGGACAGGAACGGCGTCGTGATGCCGGTCATCGGGATCAGCTTGGTCACCCCGCCGACGATCACGAACACCTGCATGACGATCGCGAACGACAGGCCGCAGCCGAGCAGCTTGCCGAACGTGTCCCGCACCGCGAGCGCGCTGCGCATGCCGCGGGTGGCCAGGAGCAGGTAGATCATCAGGATCGCGGCGAGCCCGACGAACCCGAGCTCCTCGCCGAGACCCGCGGTGATGAAGTCGGTGTTGGACTCCGGCACGATCTCCGGCCGCCCGGCGCCGAGGCCGGTGCCGCCGACCCCGCCGGTGCCGAGGCCGAACAGGCCCTGCGCGATCTGGTAGCCGCCACCAGGGTCGGAGTAGGTCTCCAGCGGGTCGATCCAGTTCGCCACGCGCTGCTCGACGTGCGTGAACAGCTGGTAGGCGATGAGGCAGCCGACGATGAAGAAGCTCAGCCCGGTGACCACCCAGATCGCCCGCTCGGTGGCGACGTAGAGCATCACCAGCACGATGCCGAACAGCAGCAGCGAGGTGCCCAGGTCCTTCTCGAACACCAGGACCAGCAGGCAGACACCGGCCGCGATGAGCAGCGGGCCCAGGTCACGCGCGCGGGGCAGCTCGACGCCGAACACCTTGCGGCCCGCGATCATGAACAGGTCGCGTTTGGCCACCAGGAAGGAGGCGAAGAAGATCATCAGCAGGATCTTCGAGAACTCCGCGGGCTGGATCGAAAAGCCTGGCAGCTTCAGCCACACCTTCGCGCCGTTGACCTCGGACAACGAGCTGGGCAACAGCGCGGGCAACGCCAGGGCGACCATGCCGGCCAGGCCCGCCGTGTAGCCGTAGCGGGTGAGCGTCCGGTGGTCCTTGACCAGGATCAGCACGGCGAGGAACAGCGCCAGCGCGAGCGCGGTGAACAGGACCTGCTTCGGCGCGTCCGCGGTGAAGTCCTTGCTGGCCTGCGTCGCCTTCTCCGCGTTGGCCAGGTCGATCCGGTAGATCATCACCAGGCCGAGGCCGTTGAGCAGTGCGACGCACGGCAGGATCAGCGGATCCGCGTACGCCGCCCACTTGCGCACGGCCGCGTGGGCGACCGAGAACAAGCCCAGGTAGGCCAGCCCGTACCAGACGATCGACCAGGACAGCTCCTGCTCCTGGTTCGCCTGCACGAGCACGAACGCGCACGTCACGATGAACGCGGCGAAACCCAGCATGGCCAGTTCCGTGCCACGCCGGGTCGGCATGTCCCGCGGGGGGTTGGTCGCGTAGATGGAGGCTGCCTGGTCCGACAGCGGTGGCTGGCTCATCAGCCACCGCCACCTGGCACCGTCGTCGTCGCGCAGTCCCTCCCCGCCTGCTGGCTCGTCGATTCACTCGGCAGCGTCGGCACGCCGGGAATGGTGGTCTGGGTGCAGTCCCGCAGCGTCTTGTAGCGCAGGAAGTTGTCGATGTAGTCGCGCGCGTCGGCCAGGCTGTCCTTCTTCACGCCGTTGCGCACCGCGGCCTGCGCGTCCTGCTGCAGCTGCGGCACGGTCAGCTCGTCGCACAGCTGGTCGCCGGACGGGCACGAGCCCTCGGCCTGCTGGTGCAGCGGGATGCCGAGGATGCTGCCGGGCACGCCGCGGAAGATCGCGACCTCCGAATTGGCGCCCTCGCCGACGTAGTACTGGCTGAGCACGAAGTAACGGGTCGCGATCGCGCCCGCGCCCAGCACCACCAGCACCAGCAGGACGCCGACGATCCAGCGCCACCTGCGGCGCTTCTTCGGCTCCTCCGGCGGCGCGATCATCTGCGGCGGCGGAGGCGGCGGCTGGGTCAGCGCGCGAGCCCTGGCCGCGGGGGAGTCGCCCTGGTGGTCGTACTGGTCGCTGCCGTCACCGGCCGCGCCGCCCACGATCGGGGCGTTCTCGCCGTAGTCGACGTCCACCACGTCCGCGACGATGACCGTCACGTTGTCCGTGCCGCCGCCCTTGAGCGCCAGCTCGATCATCCGGTCGGCGCAGTCCTGCGGGTCCGGGATGCGGATCGCCTCGGCCAGCGTCTCGTCGCTGACCATGCCGGACAGGCCGTCCGAGCACAGCAGGTACCGGTCGCCCGCGCGGGCTTCGCGCACGGTCAGGCTCGGCTCCACCTCGTGCCCGGTGAGCGCCTTGAGCAGCAGCGAGCGCTGCGGGTGCGTCGCGGCCTGGTCGGCCGTGATGCGGCCCTGTTCGAGAAGCTCGTTGACGAAGCTGTCGTCGCGCGTGATCTGGGTGAGCTGCCCGTTGCGGAACAGGTAGGCGCGCGAGTCGCCGACGTGCACCATGCCGAGGCGCGAACCCGAGAACAACATCGCGGTGAGCGTCGTGCCCATCCCGTCGAGGTCCGGGTCGTTCGCCACCAGTTCGCTGATGGCCGCGTTGCCGCCGGCCACCGCGTCTCTCAGCATGGTCAGCAGGTCGTCGCCGGGCTCGTCGTCGTCGAGCGGGGCGAGCGAGGCGATCACGACCTTGCTGGCCACCTCACCCGCGGCATGGCCACCCATGCCGTCGGCGAGTGCGAGCAGGCGGGGGCCCGCGTACACCGAGTCCTGGTTGCTGGACCGCACCAGGCCACGGTCGCTGCGGGCCGCGTAGCGAAGAACGAGTGTCATGGGCGAAGCTCGATCACCGTCTTGCCGATCCGGATGGGGACACCGAGTGGAACTCGGAGGGGTGCAGTGACCTTAGCCCGGTCCAGGTAAGTCCCGTTGGTCGATCCCAGATCTTCCACGTACCAGTCCGTACCGCGCAGCGACAGCCGGGCGTGCCGGGTCGAGGCGTAGTCGTCGTCCAGCACCAGGGTGGAGTCGTCGGCCCGGCCGAGCGTGATCGGCCTGCCGTCGAGGGTGATCCGGGTGCCGGCCAGCGCCCCGTGGGTGACGAGCAGCTGGCGGGGCGTCTTGGCGTTGCCCCGCGGCTTCTTCTGCTCCTTGGCGCGGCGCAACCCGGGCATCGCGACCTTCAGGCCCGACGCCGCGTACAGGTCCGAGCGCACCACCCGAAGGGCAGCCAGCACGAACAGCCAGAGCAGCACGAGAAAGCCTACTCTGGTGAGTTGAACGACCAGCTCCGGCACGTGTCTCCGCCTTCTGTTCTCCCGACCGTGGCACGCGTGCGCCGCGGCGTCCCGCAGGGGTCATTCTGCGGGACACGGGATTTCGGGTGCGAACCCGGTCAGGCGCAGGTTACCGGCGCGCGTGTCAGCCCTGCGTGCGGAACACCAGCGAGGAGTGGCCGACCCGGATCACGTCACCGTCCGCGAGCTGCCACGTCTGCACCGGGGTGCCGTTGACCGTGGTGCCGTTCGTGGAGCCGATGTCGGCGAGCGTCGCGCTCTGGCCGTCCCAGGTGATCTCCAGGTGGCGGCGGGAGACACCGGTGTCCGGCAGGCGGAAGTCGGCGTCCTGGCCGCGGCCGATGACGTTGCCGCCCTGCTTGAGGGTGTAGTTCCGGTTCGAGCCGTCGTCGAGCTGCAGGACGGCCTGCACCTGGCGGCCCGCGCCCGGCGCGGCGGGCGGCGGAGCGTAGCCCTGCTGCGCGTACGGGTCCGGAGCGCCCTGCGGCGGCCCGTAGCCACCGGGCGGGGTGCCGTAGCCGGGCTGCTGCCCGTAGCCCTGGTCGTAGCCACCCTGCGGCTGGCCGTAGCCCTGGTCGTAGCCGGGCTGCTGGCCGTAGCCCTGGTCGTACCCGCCCTGCGGCTGGCCGTAGCCCTGGTCGTAGCCGGGCTGCTGGCCGTAGCCCTGGTCGTAACCCGGCTGGCCACCGTAGCCGCCGCCCTGGTCGTACCCGGGCTGGCCACCGCCGTAGCCGCCCTGGTCGTACCCGGGCTGCTGGCCGTAACCCTGGTCGTAACCCGGCTGGCCATAGCCACCCTGGTCATAACCGGGCTGTCCCTGCTGTCCGTAGCCGTACTGGCCCTGCTGGCCGTACGGGTCACCCTGGTCGTATTGGCCTTGGCCGTAGCCGGGGGGCTGGCTCATTGCTGGGTCTCCTGCGTTGCTGGGTCGTGCTGACCGTCCTGCACCCGCGACGTTACGCGCGCTGACGTCGGGGTCGACGGATGAACGGGTCTTGAATTGTCCAGTATGCAGCGCGTCGTTGCGCTCGAGCGAAACTACGACGTCACCATAGGTGTCCCAACCGTGTTCGGCGAGGTGCTCCTTGACGGCTTCCGTGAGCACCCGGGTGACGCGCAACTCATCGCCGGCCATCCGGTCGTAGTCAGTCGGCCCCAGCGACACGATGTAGTGGTTGGGGGCGAGCAGCCTGCCACCGGCCAGCTCACGAACGTTGTCCTCGCCTTCGCGTTCCAGGGCCTGCGCCACCTCTTGCGTGACGACGTTGCCGCCGAACATGCGTGCGAAGGTGTTTCCCACCAGGGATTCCAGGCGTCGATCGAAGCGTTCAACCCGACCCACGGAACCCACGCCCTCCTTCGCACCATGTGCTTTCGCATCGATCCTATCGGGATCCGCGCCCTTCGACACGACCCCCGGTGAAGGGCCCCGAAACGGCCTGCTAGAGTTCTCTTCGCTGTCGCAGGCAACTCGGGCGAGTGGCGGAATGGCAGACGCGCACGGTTCAGGTCCGTGTGTCCGAAAGGACGTGAGGGTTCAACTCCCTCCTCGCCCACCCGATGACCCGGGCTCTGGATCCCAGAGCCCGGGTTTTTTCGTTGCACGACGTATCTCACCCCGGCGCGGTGAGGAGCGTTCCCGCGAAGTGACCCTCCGTGCCGCCACGAGGATGTTTCCGTGGCATCGATGCGCGTAGAAGGGGCCACCTGAACGTGGACGCGGCGGGGCGGCTGGACGAGATCTTCGCGCGGCGAACGGGGCGCCCGATCGTGGTCGTGGTGAAGGGCCCGCCCGGATCCGGGCGCACGGACCTGGCCGTGCAGTGGGTCCACCACCGGCACGCGGCCGACTACCCCGGTGGCGGGGCCGTTCTTCGTCCGCCTCGGCGGCGGGCTCAGCGACAGCGACCGGCTGCTCACCGGCCGCGGACGCTGCTTCTCGCCACCGGCGGGTTCCACGCCGGGGACCTGCCGCACAGCCTGGACGGCCTTTCCGCGCTGTGGCGCGACTCGTGCCGGACGAGGGCGACTCCGCGGTGCTGACCACCGAGGCCCGTGAGCTGGGCGCGCTGCGGGTGCACACCGCGCCCGAGGTGGGCGACATCGAGCCGATGAACGCCGAAGCCTCCCGGGAGCTGCTCACCCGGATCGCGGGCGCCGACCTGGTCGCCGCCGAGCCCGAGGCCGTCGGTGAGCTGGTCGAGGTGTGCGGCGGGCCGGCCATCGCGCTGTGCGTGGTGGGCACGATGCTCGCCGACGCCGAACCGGACCGGCCTGCGGCCCGGCTCGCCAGGCGGCTCGCGCGGCGCGAGCGGGTCCTGCACGAGCTGTCCCGCGATCACGAGCTGTCCGTGCGGGCCGTGCTGGACGCCGCCTACGAGCGGATGGACGACCTGACCCCAGCGGGTGCTCGGCGCGCACCCCGGTTCCGGCGCGGTCGCCGCGGCGCTCGGGGACCGCTGGACGACGCCCGCGACGGTGTGCGCCTGATCCGCGCCCGGCTCGCCACCCGCGCCGACGAGGACCGCGTCCGCATGCTCGGGCTGGTGCGCGACCACGCGCGCACCCGGCTCGCAGGCCGGTGCTGGGCGCGTTGATCGACTACTAATGGTCGCACGCGGTGTCCGCGGCCCGAGCGGTCAGCCCGGGCCGGATCTGGAACCGGCTCCTCGGCGACCCGCGGTTGTTCACCGACCGCGCGACCGCCCTGAGCTGGCTGGAGGAGGAGCACCCGAACCTGTACGCGACGGTCGGCGAGGCGCATCGCGCCCCGCTGCTGACTTCCGTGCTCCGGACCCAGCTGGGGTTCGCCCACCGCCAGCGCGGCGGGCACGAGACCGGCGCGGACGTGCTGCGTGCCGCCCTGGACGCCACTCGGGAGGCCGGATCGCCCGAGGCGGAGGCCACGGCGCTGGAAGGGCTCGGCCTGGTGCTCCTCGACGAGCGCGATCCACGAGCGGCCGCCGTCCTGCGGGAGAACCTGGCCCTGGCCTCGGGCATCGCCGACGAGCGCGGCCTGGCGCTGGCCCGGATGCACCTGGCCAAGGTGCTGGAGCCGGACGAGGCGCTGCCGCTGCTCGACCTCGCGCACGCCTACTTCACGGCGCGGGAGGAGGCGGGCAACGTCCTCAAGACCGATCTCTGGCGCGGCCGGAAGCTGACCGCGGCGGGTCGTCCGGCCGAAGCCAGGGAGCTGCTCGACCGCGTGGCGAGCGCCACCGGGCACCACCGCGAGCGTGGTGAGGCGCGGCTTGCGCTCGCCGACGTCGCACTGGCCTCGGGTGCTGATCCCGCTCCTGACCTGCGCGAAGTCGAGCGGATCTTCAGCCGGTTCGGCTTCCCGCGTGAGGCGGCGACGGCCGCGGCTCTCCGAGCTGACCTGAGCACCGTGACCCGCGCCTGGTGCGTGCGTCCACCCACCCGCACGCGGAGCGACCCCGGGACGGCGACGGCCAGGTGGTAGAGCGCCGACGCGAAGGCCTCCGCGGGAGCGGTGAGGTCGTCGAGCCGGATGAGGCCGCCGTCGTCCGTCCCCACGAGCCAGCCGTTGTCCCCGCGCGCGAGAGCCAGCGCGCAGCCGGGCAGGGACCGCAACTGCGCCGAGATCCACGCCTCCGCGTCCGGTGGCCGGTGGTGCACCACGATGTCGGCGAAGTCGAGCAGCCGCGCGCTGGCCTCGCGCACGTCCACGACGAGGTGGGTCCCGCCCGGCGCGTGCCGGGGTTCGTGCAGGGAGTCCGCGGGGAACCGCGTCACGACCGCCTCACCGCCGCGGAACTCGACCCGGGCCAGGTGGGCCCGTGGTTCCGGGGACCTCGATCTCCGGCACCGGGAGCACCCGCGGGTCCGCGGGAACGGGCTCCAGGCCGAGGTGGCGGTAGATCGTCTCGGACAGCACCGTGCCTGCCGAGCCCGGCGGTGAGGTGGTGCACGAGGTGATCGCGGCCGTGCTGAGGGGGTCGTGCCCGGCGATGACCTCCTCGATCTGGCGGACTGGATCTTCGGCCAGCCGCGGCGCCACGGCGAGCAGGCGCGCGATCGGCGAATCCGGCGCGACCGCATCGGCGGGTGCCGAGACGAGGATCACAGGCGTGCCCAGCGCCGCCGAGTAGAAGCTGACCGATCCGTGGTCGCCGAGGGGCGAGGTCGGCGGCGACCAGCGCCTGGCACCAGAACCGCTCGTCGGGCAGGACGAGGACCCCGGCGCGGTGGCACTCGTCGAGCCACATCCGCGCCTGCCACGGCGAGTGGTGCGCGGAGATGTTGGGGTGCGGCGCCACCGCGATCCGGTAGGAGTCCATGTCCAGGCTGGTGGCGAGCCGGTGCGCGAGCCGCAGGTCGTTGCCGAGCAGGGACTGCCCGTCCCAGGTCGTCGAGACCACGATCAGCTTCGCGCCGGTGTCGACGCCGAGGGCCTGCCGGTACGCCTCGCGCAGCGGCAGGCTCGCCAGCATCCGGTCGAAACACGGGTCGCCCGCGACGACAGCACGATCACGGACGGCACCACGCGGCCTTCGTGCGTCAGCCAGTCCGCGGACAGGCCGAACACCCCAGCGCGGCCCTCCGAGTCGAGGTACTTGTTGTAGCCCGTGCCGTGCGGCACGGGCTACAACGGCGCCTTGACCTCGTGCAGGTCGCCTCCGTAGCTCGCGGCGATCGCGAGGTCGGCGGGGCGGTCGAGGGCCTCGGCCCAGGGCAGGACGTCGATGCCCGCCCTGGCCAGGTATTCGTGGGTGCCGTTGGTGAAGGCGGTCGACCCGGGGCAGGTGAAGATCGTCTGCACCCGTGGATCGGTGGCGAACAGCGGCAGGATGTCGAACAGGCGCGTCGCCGCCGTGGTGTTGTGCACGATCGCCAGCACCGTGCGTTCGGTGCGCACCGTGCTCCAGTCGACCGACACGACGGCTGATCTTAGAAGCTGATGTTCCCCTGGATGTCCCGCGCCTGGACGACGTTGCCGTGGACCGTGCCGGAGATCTGGTTGTTCGCGCCGTCGCCGCGCTGGCTCCACGCCTCGCATACGGGTCGTCGGCGAACCGCCGTTTGATCAGCTCGTACAGGCCCTGCACGGCCTTCGTCGCAGCGGCGGTGGCGATGCTCACCAGGATGGGTCCGGCATGGACCCACGGTAGTCACGGCGTCCAGTCCGCGTTGGCGCCGCAGAGCAGGACGCACGGCGCTTCACCGGGCACCGCGCCGGCCAGCCACGCGGCGAACGGCACCGCGGCCGCCGGTTCGACGGCCAGCCGGAACTCGTCCCACAGCCGGTCCCGCGCCGCCAGGATCTCCGCCTCGCCGACGACCAGCGACCGCACGCCCGGCCCGGACAGCACCTCGAACGGGACCTCCCCGACGCGGGTCGCGCCCAGCGCCGACGCGGCGACCGAGTCCACCTCCGCCTCCACCGGGTGCCCAGCCGCGAGCGCCTGGTGCAGGCAGGAGCACCGCTCCGGCTCGACCGCGACCGTCAGCCGCCCGCCGGAGCCGAGTGCCACCCCGGCCGCGAGGCCGCCACCGCCGACGGCCACCGCGATCGCGTCCACCTCGGGCGCGTCGGCGACGATCTCCGCCGCCACTGTGCCCTGGCCGGCGACCACCACCGGGTCGTTGTAGGCCTCGACGTACCGCGTGCCCGGCGCCTGTGCGTCTTCGCGGGCGGCCGCCGCCGCGTCGGAGTACCGCGTGCCCGCCCGCACCAGCCGGGCGCCGGCCGCCTCGATCCGGCGCGCCTTGCTAGCCGGCACACCGTCCGGTACGAACACGGTCGCGGGCAGGCCGAGGATCGCCGCGGCCGTCGCGACGCCGATGCCGTGGTTGCCGCCGGACGCCGTGACGACCTGCTCCGGCCGCTCCCCGGCGAGCAGGGCGTTCAGCGCGCCGCGCAGCTTGAACGAGCCGGTGCGCTGCAGGTGCTCGAGCTTCAGCACGAGCGGGCGGCCGTCGACCTCGGCACGCAGCACCGGGGTGTGGCGGACGTACGGGCGGATGCGCTCCGCGGCGGCGGTGACGTCGGGGACGACCGTGCTTGTCATGAGTCCACTGTGCGCAGCACGGCCGTAAGCCGCCAGCGCTTTCCCGTTGCCCGGCATTAGCGATACTTACGGCATGCTCGTCGCCGAACGGCTGCGCGTCCTGGTCGAGGTCGCCCACGCCGGGTCCATCGCCACCGCGGCGCGGAACATGGGCTTCACCGCCTCCGCGCTGTCCCAGCAGCTGGCCCGGCTCGAACGCGAGGCGGGCTGCACGCTGCTGGAGCGCCGCGCGACCGGCACGGTCCTCACCGAGGCCGGACGGCTGCTGGTCCGGCACGGCGAGGCGATCGCCGGGGAGCTGCGGGAGGCGGAGCAAACGCTTGCGGCCCTGCGCGACCAGCCGCCCGCCGCGTTGACGGTGGGCACCTTCGCGACCGCGGGGCAGGTGCTGTTGCCGCAGGTGGTGGGGGGAGTTCCGGCGCGCGTACCCGGCGACCCGGCTGCGGCTGGTGGACCTGGAGCCGCCGGACGGCTACGACCTGGTCGTCTCGGGCGAGCTCGACCTGTTGATCACCCACCGCTACCCGGGGCGGCAGCTGCCGCCGTCACGCGGGCTGACGCGGGTGCCCCTGCTCGCCGACCGGCTGCGGCTGGTGCTGCCCGCCCGCCACCCGGCGGCACGCAAGCCCGAGGTGAAGCTGGTCGACCTCGCCGACGACGACTGGATCTCGGCCGACCGCCCGTGCCTGGACCTGCTGGCCGCCAAGGACGGGGTGGAGCCGCGGATCGCCTACGAGACCCGGGACTACGCGGCGATCCTGGCGCTGGTCCGGGCCGGGCTGGGCGCGGCGCTGGTGCCGGCGAGCGTGGTGCGTGGCGCCGACGGGATCGTGGTGCGCGACCTGGCCGGGAGCGCGCTGGACCGCGAGGTGTACGCGGTGCACCGGCCCCGGCCGGCCGCACACGTCGAGGCCGTGGCCGGCCTGCTGGCGCGGGTGGCGTCCCGGCTCAGCTGACGTCGACCAGGTCCACCACGAAGACGAGCGTCTCGCCCGGCTTGATGACGT
Source organism: Amycolatopsis methanolica 239 (assembly GCF_000739085.1). NCBI lineage: Bacteria > Bacillati > Actinomycetota > Actinomycetes > Pseudonocardiales > Pseudonocardiaceae > Amycolatopsis > Amycolatopsis methanolica. Next base: position 61,971 of record NZ_CP009110.1, read on the forward strand.
TGCCCGCGCCGCGGTCGCCGTAGGCCAGGTGCGGCGGGATGACCAGACGTCGGCGCCCGCCGACCTTCATGCCCTGCACGCCCTGGTCCCAGCCCGGGATGACGTGCCCGGCGCCGAGCGGGAAGCGCAGCGGCTCGCCCCGGTTCCAGGACGCGTCGAACTCCGCGCCGGTCGAGTGCGAGACGCCGACGTAGTGCACGGACACGACGTTGCCCGCTGCGGCTTGGGGGCCGTCGCCGACGGTGAGGTCGGTGACCTCCAGCTCGGCCGGGGGCGGCCCGGTCGGCTTGTCGACCTCGGGGCGTTCGAGTGCCATGCGTGTTCCTCCCTGTGTTTGCGGTCGCTGCACGGTACCCAGCGGCTCCGGGGGTCGCACGCCCAGTTCGGGGTCGGCTGTTGTAATGAGCAGCGTGAACCTCGACGACCTCACCCCGCGCAGCCGCGCGGTGGCCGCCGGACGGCCGGACGAACCCGGGGAGCCGCTGAACACCCCGCTGGTGCCGGCGAGCACCTACCTGGCTGGCGCGGGCTTCCGGTACGCGCGGGAGGACGGCACGCCGACCTGGGCCGCGCTCGAAGAAGCCGTGGGCGCGCTCGAAGGCGGGCACGCGACGGCGTTCGCCTCCGGCATCGCCACCGCGGCCGCGGTGCTGGACCTGCTGGACGTCGGCGCCGAGGTCGCAGTGCCGGTCTACAGCTACGCGGGCACCCGCGGGCTGCTCGACCACGCCGCGGACAAGGGGCGGCTGAAGGTGCGCCGCATCGAGCCGTCCGACCGGGAGGGCTGGCTGGCCGCCGCCCGTGAGGCCGACGTGGTGTGGGTCGAGTCGCCGACCAACCCGACCCTGGACCTGATCGACATCGCCGAGCTGACGGGCCACCGCGCGCGGGTCGTCGTGGACAACACGTTCGCCACGCCGCTCGGCCAGCAGCCGCTGTCGCTGGGCGCGGACATCGTCGTGCACAGCGCGACCAAGCTGATCGGCGGGCACAGCGACCTGCTGCTCGGGCTGACGATCGCGGCGGACGAGGGCGTGGCCGCGGAGCTGCGCGACGCCCGCACCCGCAACGGCGCAACGCCAGGCGCGCTGGAGGCGTGGCTCGCGTTGCGCGGGCTGCGGACGCTGCCGGTCCGGCTGGCCGAGCAGTCCCGCACCGCGGCGCTGCTGGCGGAGCGGCTCGGTGAGCACCCGGCGGTGACGAAGGTGCGTTACCCCGGCCAGGGCACGATGATCGCCTTCGACCTGGCCGACGCGGACGCCGCCGACCGCCTGTGCGCGTCGCTACGGCTGATCCGGCACGCCACCAGCCTCGGCGGGGTGGAGAGCATCGTCGAGCGCCGCGCGATGTGGCCTGGCGACGCACACGTGCCTGCCGGTTTGGTGCGGTTCAGCGTCGGCCTGGAGGACCCGGAGGACCTCTGGCGGGACCTGGCTCAGGCGCTGACCTGAGCCCGCCGCGTCAGCTGGTCCGGGTCCAGGTGCCAGGCGTGCACGACGCGCGGGTGGATCCGGATCAGCTCGTCGCTGAAGAAGCCGCGCCCGAACGACGGCGGCTCGACGCCGGTGAGAAGTTCGGCCGTGCCGCGGACCTCGACGCCCCGTCCCCAGCCGGGTTTGACGGCGCCCGGCTCGTCCGGGGTGATGTCGTCGACGACGAACGACACCTCGGGGTTGCGTTCGAGGTTGCGCCACTTCTGGCTCTTGCTGAGGTCGGGGCCGCCGATGTCGATCGTGCCGTCGTCGTTGAGCCGGAAGCCCAGCGGCCGGACCTGCGGGCGCCCGTTGGCGTCGACGGTGCCCATGCGGCCGAGCCGCTGGCCGGCCAGGTACGCGCGCTCGCGTTCGGTGAAGATCATGGCATTCACGCTAGAACCTCCAGATAACTGGAGGTCAAGGAAATGCGGGTGCCCGCCCGGCGCGAGCCCGTTAGGGTCGCGCCTGACATGAGTAAGCACATCGCCATGGTCGGGGTCCCGGCCGTCAGCCACGTTCTGCCCGGCCTCGAAGTGATCCGCGAGCTGGCCGCGCGCGGCCACCGCGTCACCTACGCCAACGACCCGGCCGTCGCCCACCTGATCGAACCGACCGGCGCCGAACTGGTGCCGTGCACCTCGACGCTGCCGGTGGCCGACAACGCCTGGCCCGCCGACCCGATCGCCGCGATGGACCTGTTCCTCGACGACGCGATCCAGGCGCTCCCGCAGCTGCGCGCCGTCTACGACGCGGACCCGGCGGACCTCTACCTCTACGACATCGGCGCGTACGGCGCGCGTGCCCTCGCCGAGTCGCAGGGGCGCCCGTTCGTGCAGTTGTCGCCGACCTTCGTGGCCTGGAAGGGCTACGAGGATGAGGTCGCCGCGCAGTTGTGGGCGCTGCCCGGCGCCGACGCGCACCGGGCGAAGTTCGCCGAATGGCTCGCGTCGTGCGGGGCGACCACTTTGGACAGCGACGCGTTCTCCGGCCGGTCGCCGCGCGCGCTGGCGTTGATCCCCCGCGCGATGCAGCCGAACGCCGACCGGGTCGATGACAGCGTGACGTTCGTGGGCCCGTGCCTCGGCGACCGTGCGTCCTTGGGCGGGTGGACGCGGCCCGCGGACGCGGGGAAGGTCCTGCTGGTTTCCCTCGGCTCGGCCTACACGCGCCAGGCCGCGTTCTACCGGGAATGCCTCGCCGCGTTCGGGAACCTGCCCGGCTGGCACGTGGTGCTGCAGATCGGCAAGTACGTCGACCCGGCCGAGCTCGGGGAGGTCCCGGCCAACGTCGAGGTCCGGTCCTGGGTGCCGCAGCCTGCGATCCTGGCGCAGGCCGACGCGTTCGTCACGCACGCCGGGATGGGCAGCAGCGCCGAAGGACTGCACGCGGGCGTGCCGATGATCGCGGTGCCGCAGGCTGCCGAGCAGTTCATGAACGCTGATCGCCTGGTCGAACTCGGCGTGGCGCGGCGGATCGACACCGCGGACGCGACGGCCGAATCGCTGCGGAGCACCCTGCTCGAACTCGTCGCCGACCCCGACGTCGCTCGCACGTCGGCGGGGCTGCGGGACGAGACCCGCGCCGAGGGCGGCTCGACGCGGGCGGCCGACCTCGTCGAAGAGCTGCTTCCCTAGATACCCGCGGCTGGGTATGGGAAGTCGGCCGGTGGCTTGGCCTTCGGGTCGACCCACCGGCGCATCCCGGCGTCGCAGATGGCGTAGCCCCAGTTGATCAGCCGCTCCTGCACGACGGCCGGGGTGCGCCGCAGCCGGGTGGGTGACTCGGCGAGCGCGCGGGTCCGGCTGAGCGGCGCGGGGAGCGCGTCGTCGAGCTCGAAGTTGTCGATGTCGCTGTAGCTGCCCCAGTAGGCGCCCGCGAAGGCGCCATCCACATAGGACTTGATCAGCGAGGACGTGCGCAGCGCGCGGACCTGGTTGTCCATGATGTCGAGCGTGCGCAGCAGCTGACCCGGCCAGTTCCGGGACACCGACCGCAGCTTGTCCATGCGCTTGCCGGCGTCGCTGACGAGCACCGTGTCGCAGTGCCCGATCACCGGGTCCAGCCCGAGGTTGTCGAACACGCCCGCGTCGCTCAGCTCGATGCGCCGGTCCTCGCCCGGCACCGGCGTGGTCAGCACGACCGGCGACAGGAACGGCGGGAACGCCGACGACGCTGCGACCGCAGTCGCGAGCTGCACGGGCGGGTCCTGCTGCCGTTCCCGGTAGAACCACCACTGGTCGCCGTCCTGCAGGTCGGTCGCCGTGAACACGAAGTGCGGGCCGTGCGCGGGCAGATCCGGCAGCAGGAGGTCGCCGAACAGGTGCTTCCGGTACGCCGCCGCGAGGGCTTCCCCGGTGCTGTGGCCGGGTGTCACCAACCCGCGCAGGATCACCGGCACGTCGAGGGTCCGGCCGGCGAGCGCGCGGACCGGCCGCACGACCTCGTCGGTGAAGTTCGCCGCCACCCCGCCGGTGAACTCCAGCCGCGGCCACGCGGCGGCGAGCGCGCCGGCGGTGATCGAGCCGCCGGAGACGCTGGAGATCCGCGTCAGTTCGGGCAGCTGGCCCAGTTCGTTGATGCGCCACAACGCGCCCAGGTGGAACAGCATCGCGCGGTAGCCGCCACCGGACAGGCAGAGCCCGACCCCAGTCATACGGATGGGTGTACTACGGGTGTCCCGCCGGGAGCAAGGAGTCACCTCTTGTCAGACGGCCGCGGCGGCACTAATGTACAACCATGTGGTTGTAAGTCATCTCGACGACGCGGAGATCGATCGCATCTTCCACGCACTCGCGGACGCCACCCGGCGCGACATCGTCACCAGGGTGCTCCGCCAGGAGGAGTCGATCTCGCAGCTCGCCCGCAGGTACGACATGAGTTTCGCCGCCGTGCAGAAGCACGTCGCGGTGCTCGCGCGGGCGTCGCTGGTCGTCAAACAGCGGAGCGGGAGGGAGCAGCTCGTGCACGGCAATCCCGAGGTCCTGCACAAGGCGGCCCGCCTGCTCGACGAATACGAACAGATCTGGCGCCACCGTGCCGACGCGATCGGCGACATCCTGTCCGAGGAGGACGAATGACGGTCATCAGCTCGCACAAGGACACCGAGGCCCTCACCCTCACGATCGTCGCGGAGTACGACGCCGCGCCGGAGCGGGTCTGGCGCGTGTGGGAGGACCCGCGCAAGCTCGAGCGGTGGTGGGGCCCGCCGACCTGGCCCGCCACCTTCGAGCAGCACGATTTCAAGGCCGGTGGCCGCTCCAGCTACTTCATGACCGGCCCGGACGGCACGAAATCCAACGGCTGGTGGGAGATCACCGCGATCGAGGCCCCGCGCCGGCTGGAGTTCGACGACGGTTTCGCCGACGACAAGGGCGAGCGGAACACCGAGATGCCGGTCATCCACTGCGCGGTCACGCTGGAGGCGAACGGCAGCGGCACCCGGATGACCACCGTGAACTCCTTCGAAAGCCTGGAGCAGCTGGAAAAGCTGATCGAAATGGGCATGGAGGAAGGTATGAAGCTCGCCGAGGGCCAGATCGACGCCCTGCTGGCCGAGGACTAGTTCCGGAACTCCCAGAGGATCATCGACGGGACACCGGCGCCGGCGGCCGCGCAGGCCGCCGGCGCCAGTCCGGCCAGCGACCACGGCCACGTCTCCCACGGGCCCGGCTCGGCCGCCGGGATCTCCCGCGCCTGCGCCACCGGTTCCTCGCACCGCGCCGGTTCGAGCCGGGCGGCGAACGCGGCCCGCAGGTAGTCGCCGGTGCGGTGGCAGTGCGAGCGCACCCGGCCGGGCGCGCCGTCCGCGCGGCGCACCGCCGGGACGTGCCCGCGCGCCACCTGTTCCGGGTGCACGTCGGCGACCACCACGCGCCCGCCAGGGCGCAGCACGCGCGCGAACTCCGCGAATACCGGGCCCAGGTCCGGCACGTGCGTCAACGCGAGCGAGCAGGTCACCAGATCGACCGGCCCGGACGGCAGCGCGGTGAGGCTTCCGACGTGGGACTCCCCGTCCGGCAAGCGTTTCCCGGCCAGTTCGAGCATCCCGGGCGACGAGTCGACGCCCACCACCCGGTGGCCGCACTCCGCGAGCACCTCGGCCACCCGGCCCGTTCCGCACGCAGCGTCCAGCGCCACGCCCGGGGACAGCCGGCAGGCGACCTCGCGCACGAACGGCTCGTCGAAGTCGAACGCCGGGTTCGGGGCGTCGTAGGTCGGCGCCCACAGGCCGTCACCCTCGACCTGGTCGACGTGCGCGACCTCCACCCCGTCCGGGGACTCCGCGAGCAGCCGCCGGATCTCGGCGAGGCGCTCCGCGACGAACGCGCGGTCGTGCTCGCCGCGGAAGGAACGCAGCAGCGCCCGGCCTTCCAGTCCGAGTGCGTAGGCCAGCGGGTGTTCGTACGCCATGCCCCGGACCGTAACGATCACCCGGGCGCGGCTACCACGGATTTTCAGTCCAGCAGGTGTTCCAGCACAACCCGCTCGTCCGCGCCGACGTACTCGGCGTAGTAGTCGAACAGGGCGCGCCGCGCCAGCCGGGCCGCCAGCGGGCCGTCGCCGTCCTCCACCGCGCGCAGCACTTCCTTGTGGTGCGCGACCGACGCCGCCATCAGCGCCTGCCGGTCGGTCGAGTTCGCCAGCTTGCCCGCGATCAGGTCCAGCACCACCCCGCGCACGACCTTGCCGCACACCACGATCAGCGTGTTCCGCCCGGCCCGCGCGACCACGTCGTGGAAGGCGACGTCGGCGCGGCTGAACGTCGCGTAGTCGTCCAGGCTCTCCGTCATCGCCGCCAGCGCCGCGCGCAGCTCGGACAGGTCCTCCTCGGTGCGCAGCTCCGCGGCCAGCCGGTACGCCGAGCCCTCCAGGATCATCCGGAACTGCAACAGCTCCGCCAGCCCCAGCGTTTCCGCGCGCGCCAGCCGGTCCAGCGACTTCTGCAGGCTCGCCGGCGACGCGGGCAGGACTTCCGGCCCGCGTGGATCGCCCGGGCGCGAGCGGATCACCTCGCCGGCCTGCAGGACCCGCAGCGCCTCGCGGATCGTGGAACGGCTGACCCCGAACTGGGTCATCAGCTCGCGTTCCCCGGGCAGCCGCTCGCCCGGCCGGAGCCGGCCGGTGAGCACGGCCTGCTCGATCTGTTCCACGATCCGCTCGTAGGCGCGGACCGGGCTGACCGGCTCGAACTCCATCGTCGTCTTGACCTTCACCCCGTGTGGTGCAAACCTAGGCTACTGGTCGGACCAGCATACTGACTCGGGGTGAGGATGAAAGTCCGAATTTCCGCGGCATTGGCGCTCCTGCTGGTGGTTTCGGCCTGTTCCGCCGGATCCACGGCCTCGGTCAGCTCCGGCCCGGACACGCTCGCCGTCGGGTTCACCGCCGAGCCGGCGAACTTCGACTTCACCCGAACCGACGGCACGGCCATCCCGCAGGCCCTGCTCTACAACGTCTACGAGGGCCTGGTGAAGCTTGACGGCAGCGGCAAGATCGTGCCGTTGCTCGCCCGGTCCTGGACCGTGAGCGAGGACCGGCGCACCTACGACTTCCGGCTCCAGCCCGGCGTGACGTTCAGCAACGGCGCACCGTTCACCGCCGACGACGTGAAGTTCTCCATCGACCGCGTCAAGACCGACTGGACGATCTCCATCAAGTCCAAGATGGACGTCGTGGACCACGTCGAGGTGGTCGACCCGCTGCACGCCCGCGTGGTGCTGAAGAAACCCAGCAACGGCTGGCTGTTCGACATGACCGGCCGCGTCGGCGCGATGTTCAGCCCCACCGGGGTCGCCGACCTGGCGGGCAAGCCCGTCGGCACCGGGCCGTACGAGGTGCAGTCCCGGCGGCGCGGCGATTCGATCGTGCTGGCCGCCAACCCGGCCTACTGGGGCCGGAAACCGGTCTACCGGACCGTGATCCTCAAGTACATCAAGGATCCGACCGCGTTGAACAACGCGCTGCTCAGCAACGGCATCGACGTCATCGCGCAGATCACCGCGCCGGACTCGATCCCGCAGTTCGAGAACGACAACCGCTTCACCGTCCTGCAGGGCACCACGAACGGCGAGGTCGTGCTCTCCTTCAACGGCGCCAAAGCCCCGTTCAACGACGTGCGCGTCCGCCGCGCCCTCACCCTGGCCATCGACCGGAAGGCCTTGCTGGACACCGCGTGGGCGGGTCGCGGCACGGTGCTCGGCAGCATGGTCCCGCCCACCGATCCCTGGTACGAGGACCTCGCCGGCTACTACCCGCACGACCAGGTGCAGGCGAAGACGCTGCTGGCCGAAGCCGGGCAGACGAACCTGTCGATCCGGCTGCGCGTCGCGAACCTGCCGTACGCGACGGCCGCCGCGCAGGTCGTCGCCTCCGATCTGGCCGACATCGGCGTGCGTGTCACGATCGAGCCGCTGGACTTCCCGGCCGTGTGGCTCAAGCAGGTCTTCACCGACCACGACTTCGACGCCTCGATCGTCCAGCACGTCGAGGCCCGCGACATCACGACCTTCGGCAACCCCAAGTACTACTGGGGATACGACAACCCGCGGGTCAAGCAGCTCATCTCGGACGCGGACGCGGGCACGCCGGAGCAGCAGGTCGCGGACATGCGCGAGGCCGCCCGCACCATCACCGCGGACGCGGCGGCCGATTGGCTGTTCCTGTACCCGAACGTCGTGGTGGCGAAGAAGAAGGTGACCGGGCTCGCCGCCAACCAGGTCAGCGAGTCCTTCGACCTGACGGGGCTGGGCTGATGGCCGCCGCGATCCCGCGCCGCGTGGCGATCCTGGTGGTCAGCGTGCTGGTCGCCTCCATCGTGGTGTTCGCGTTCATGGCGGTGCTGCCCGGCGATCCGGCGCAGGTCGCGCTCGGCATCAACGCCACCCCGGAGCTGCTCGCCCGCACCCGCGCCGACTTCGGGCTCGACCGGCCGCTGGTCGAGCAGTACCTGAGCTGGATGGGCGGGGTGCTGCAGGGCGACTTCGGCCGCTCCTACGTCACCGGCGAGGCGATCGGGCCGCAGCTGGTGGACCGGCTCGGCGTGACGTTGTGGCTGGTGGGCTCGGGGATGCTGGTCGCGGTCGTGCTCGCGGTGCCGTTCGGCGCGCTGGCCGCGGTGTGGCACCGGCGCTTCGGTGGCACGGCCATCTCCGGCCTGTCGCAGGTGGGTGTCGCGGTGCCTGCCTTCCTCGCCGGGATCCTGCTGGTCCAGGTGTTCGCGGTGCAGCTGCGGTGGCTGCCGTCGGGCGGGTGGACGCCACCGAACCAGGACGCGGGCGAGTTCGTGCGCGGCCTGATCCTGCCCGCCCTGTCGCTCGGTCTCGTGCAGGGCGCGGTGCTCACCCGGTACGTGCGTTCGGCGGTGCTGGACACGCTCGGCCAGGACTACCTGCGCACCGCCCGCTCGAAGGGCCTGCGCCCGTACCCGGCGCTGATGCGGCACGGCATGCGCAACGCCGCCGTGCCGGTGGTGACCGTGCTCGGGCTCCAGCTGACGACGCTGCTGATCGGCGCGGTCGTGGTGGAGCGGGTGTTCGTGCTGCCCGGTCTGGGCAGCATGCTGCTGGACTCGGTGTCCGCGCGCGACCTGCTGGCGGTGCAGGGCATCGTGCTCGTGCTGGTGGTCGCGGTGCTGGTGGTCAACTTCGTGGTCGATCTGCTGTACGTGGTGATCGACCCCCGGCTGAGGACGGCGCGGTGAAGGGGCGGACATCGCCGGCGTTGATCGCCGGCGCGGTACTGGTCGGGCTCGTGGTGCTGGCGGCGCTGGTGTCGTTCGTGTGGACGCCGCACGATCCGCTGAAGGTCGAATCGACCGCCCGGCTGCTCGGGCCGACCGCCGAGCACTGGTTCGGCACCGACAAGTTCGGCCGGGACGTGTTCAGCCAGATCCTCGTCGGCGCGCGCACCACGCTGTACGTCGGCGTGATCGCGGTCGGCGTCGCCGCGCTGGTCGGGACGCCGCTGGGCATCCTGGCCGGGATGTCGATGCGGTGGCTCGGCGAGTTCGTTATGCGGGTCAACGACCTGGTGCTCGCGTTCCCGGCGCTGCTGCTGGCGATCATGCTCGGCGCGGTCTACGGCGCCAGCACGGTCACCGCGATGATCGCGATCGGCGTCGCGACCATCCCGTCGTTCGCACGGGTGGCCCGCTCCGGCACGTTGCAGGTGATGAGCACGGAGTACGTGCTGGCGGCCCGTTCGGCGGGCCGGTCGCGGTTCTTCATCGCGCGGCGGCACGTGCTGCCGAACATCGGCGGGCTGGTGATCGTGCAGTGCTCGGTGTCATTCGGCATCGCGGTGCTGGCCGAGGCGGCGCTGTCGTTCCTCGGGTTCGGCACGCGTCCGCCGACACCGTCCTGGGGGCGCATGCTGCAGGAGTCCCAGGAACTGCTGACGGTGCAGCCGCGGCTCGCGCTGGTGCCGGGTCTCGCGATCGCGATCGCGGTGCTCGGGTTCAACCTGCTCGGCGACGGTCTGCGTGACCGCCTCGACCCCCGGCTGGAGCGGCGATGACCCTCGAAGTGTCGGAACTGTCCGTGCATGCCGGTGCGCAACCGCTGGTGCGCGAGGTGTCGTTCGCGGTCGGCGCCGGTGAGCGGGTCGGGCTGATCGGCGAGTCCGGGTCCGGCAAGTCGCTGACCGCGTCCGCGGTGATGGGCCTGCTGCCGGAGGGGTTGCGGGCGAGCGGGTCGGCGAAGCTGACCGGCACCGAGCTGCTGGGCGCGCCCGAGCGCGAGCTGTCGCGGCGGCGGGGGCGGGACCTGGCGATGGTGTTCCAGGAGCCGATGACCGCGCTGAACCCGCTGATGCGCGTCGGTCGCCAGGTCGCCGAGGCGATCCGGCTGCACACCCGCAAGTCGCGGCGAGCGGCCCACGAAGCCGCGGTGGCGTTGCTGGACGCCGTGAAGCTGCCCGATCCGGAGCAGCTCGCCCGCGCCTACCCGCACCAGCTCTCCGGCGGCCAGCGGCAGCGGGTGGTGCTGGCGATCGCGCTGGCCAACGACCCGGCACTGCTGATCTGCGACGAGCCGACCACGGCGCTGGACGTCACGGTGCAGGCGCAGGTGCTCGACCTGATCCTGACCGGGGTCGCCGAGCGGGAGACGGCGCTGCTGTTCATCACGCACGACCTCGCGGTGGTGGCCAGGGTGTGCACGCGGGTGCTGGTCATGTTCGACGGCCGGATCGTCGAGGAAGGGTCCACTTCGGATGTCCTCACCCGGCCGCGGCACGACTACACGAAGAAGCTGCTGGCCGCGTCGGACCTGGAGGCGGCGTGATCGAACTGCGAGACGTCCACCGCCACTACCGGCGGCCACGCGAGGTGCACGCGCTGCGCGGGGTGTCGTTCACCGTCGCGGGCGGGCAGCGCTTCGGCATCGTCGGCGAATCCGGCTCCGGCAAGTCCACCCTGGTGCGCCTGCTGGCCGGACTGGACCGGCCCACCTCCGGCGAGGTCTCCTTCGACGGCAGGCGGATCGACGGCCTGCCCGAGCGGAAGCTGGGTTTCCTGCGCCGCGCGGTGCAGGTGGTGTTCCAGGACCCGATGGGCTCGCTGGACCCGCGGATGCGCGTGCGGGACATCATTTCCGAGCCACTGGGCCGACGCGATCCGGACCGCGTCGCGGAACTGCTGACCGCGGTCGGGCTGCCGGCGGACGCGGCGAGCCGCTACCCGCACCAGTTCTCCGGCGGGCAGCGGCAGCGGATCTCGATCGCCCGCGCGCTCGCGCCGCACCCGCGGGTGCTGATCGCGGACGAGCCGGTCAGCGCGCTGGACGTGTCGGTGCGCAAACAGATCCTCGACCTCCTCGCCGAGCTGACCGAGCGCTTCGAGCTGACGCTGGTGTTCGTTTCGCACGACCTCGCCGTGGTACGCCGGGTCTGCGACACGGTCGCCGTGATGCGGTCCGGGGAGCTCGTCGAGCTGGGCGCGGTGGAACAGGTCTACGGCGATCCGCGACATCCCTACACGCGGGAGCTCGTCGCGGCGGCCCCGAACCTGCGTGCGGAACTGGCCAGGCTGCAGGGAGGACGATGATGTTCGACCCCTATCCCGACGGACTGCCGATCGGGGCCGACTGGGTGTCCACACCGGACACGATGGAAATCAGGTTCCCCTACGACGGCTGCGTGGTCGCGCGGGCGCCGGTCGGCACGCCCGACCTGGCGCACCTCGCGGTCAACGAGGCGGTGCTCGTCGCGCGGGAGGTGGCGAAGCTGCCCTCGCACGTGCGCCGCGAGGTGCTGCTGGGCGTGCACCGGTCGCTGCTGGAGTGGCGCGACGAGCTGGAAGGGCTGCTGGTCGTGGAGACCGGCAAGCCGCTCGTCGACTGCCGCGTCGAGGTCGCCCGGACGCTGGTGACGTGGCAGGCCGCGGCCGAGGAGGTCGCCCGGCTGCACGGCGAGACCGTGCCGCTGGACCTGCTGCCCGCAGGCGAGGGGCTCACCGGGTTCTGGGTGCGCAAGCCGATCGGCGTGGTCGTCGGCATCGCCGGGTTCAACTACCCGCTGCTGCTCGCCTCGCACAAGATCGCGCCGGCCATCGCGGCGGGGTGCCCGGTGATCGTGAAACCGGCGCCGCAGACGCCGCTGTCGACGCTGTGGCTGGTGCACCTCGTACGCGAGGCGGCGGCTGGCGTCGGCGCGCCGCTGCCGATGGTCCAGCTGGTCACCGGTGACGCCGAGGTCGGATCGGCGCTGGTCACCGACCCACGGATCGGCGCGGTGTCGTTCACCGGCTCGGCTGCCGTCGGGCACCGCATCGCGAAGGACGCGGCGCCGCGGAAGACCCTGCTGGAACTGGGCTCGAACTCGGCGCTGGTGGTCGCCGAGGACGCGGACCTCGACGGGGCCGTGGACGCGGTGCTGCGCGGCGGGTTCTACGCGTCCGGGCAGGCGTGCATCTCCGTGCAGCGGCTGCTGGTCGTCGACGCGGTGGCGGACGAGTTCACCGAACGCCTGCTGGCCCGGCTGCCCGAGGTCGTCACCGGCGACCCGCGGGACGAGCAGACCCGGGTGTCGGCGCTGATCGACGAACGGTCCACCCGTCGCGTGCTCGACTGGATCTCGGCGGCGGTCGCCGCGGGCGCGCACGTGGCCACCGGCGGCGAGGCGGTGGACGGGATCATCCGGCCGACCGTGCTGACCGACGTGCCCGACGGCGTGGACTGCTGGGACGAGGAGATCTTCGGTCCGGTGGTGTGCCTGCGCCGGGTGCCCGACGTGGAAACGGCGTTCATGCAGGTCAGCGACTCGCGGTACGGGCTGCACGCGAGCGTGTTCACGCGCTCGCTGCGCACCGCGATGCGGGCGATCGACGAGCTGGAGGTCGGCGGGGTGGTGGTGAACGAGGTGCCCGGGTTCCGGTCGGACACCATGCCCTACGGCGGCGTGAAGGACTCCGGCATCGGGCGCGAGGGGCCGCGGTTCGCGATCGACGAACTGACCGTGACGCGGATGGCGGTGATCAGGGCGTGAACTACGAGAAGCTGTTCCGGCTCGACGGGAAGCGGGCCGTGGTGCTCGGCGCGGGCAGCGGTATCGGCCGCGAGGCTGCGCTCGCCCTCGCCGCGCACGGCGCGGAGGTGATCTGCGCGGACCGCGATGCCGCCGCCGCGGCGGAGACCGCGCACGAGATCCGCGGCGAGTCCTACGAGATCGACGTGCTCGACTCGTCCGCGGTCGAGCGGGCGGCAGGCGAGCTGGGCGCGCTCGACGTCGTCGTCCTGACCGCGGCGACCAACGTGCGCAAACGCCTGCTCGACTACCGGCGCGAGGAGTTCGACCGGGTCGTCGCGCTCAACCTCGGCGCGACCTTCGACGTCGTCCGGGCCTTCGGCGCCGGCATGGTCGAGCGCGGGCGGGGCAGCATCATCGGGTTCTCCTCGATCCGCGGCACCACCGTCGAACCCGGCCAGGGGCCGTACGCGGCGACCAAGGCGGGGCTCGTCCAGCTGTTCCGCACCGCCGCCGCCGAGTTCGGCCCGTCCGGGGTGCGGGTCAACGCGATCGCGCCCGGCGTGGTCGAGACGCCGCTGACCGAACAGATCAAGGCCAGCCCCGACTGGTACGCCGCGTATGCGGGCAAGAGCGCGCTCGGCCGCTGGGCCAAGGCGTCCGAGCTGGCCGGTGCCGTCGTCTACCTGGCCTCCGACGCGGCGAGCTTCGTCACCGGGGCGGTGCTGGCCGTCGACGGCGGCTGGACCGCGGTGGACGGCCGCTACACACCACCGGAATGAGGAGGGACCCGTGGAGCTGACCGATCTGACCGCGACTGAACTGCTCGCCGCCTACCACGCCGGGACGTTGTCCCCGGTCGAGGTCACCGAGGCGGTGCTGACCCGCATCGACGCGCTGGAACCGTCCCTGCACGCGCTCTACGCCCACGACCCGTCGCAGGCGCGGGACGCGGCCAAGGCGTCCGAACAGCGGTGGCTCGCGGGGGAGGCGGGGCCACTCGACGGCGTGCCGCTCACGCTGAAGGAGAACATCGCGACCAAGGGCACGCCGGTGCCGCTGGGCACCGCGGCCACCGAACTGGTCCCGGCACCGGCCGACGCGCCCGCCGCCGCCCGCGTCCGCGAGGCGGGCGCGGTGCTGCTCGGCAAGACCACGATGCCCGACTACGGGATGCTGACCTCGGGGTTGTCCAGCTTCCACCCGGCAAGCCGCAACCCGTGGGACCGCTCGCGGACGCCCGGCGGGTCGAGCGCGGGCGCCGCCGCCGCGGCCGCCGCCGGGTACGGGCCGCTGCACGTCGGCACCGACATCGGCGGCTCGATCCGGCTGCCCGCCGGGTGGTGCGGGCTGGTCGGTCTGAAGCCGAGCTTCGGGCGGGTGCCGGTGCACCCGCCGTTCCCCGGCCGGGTCGCCGGGCCCCTGACGCGGACGGTGGCGGATGCGGCGTTGCTGATGGGTGTGGTGTCCGCGCCGGACAGCCGGGACCACCTGAGCCTGCCCTCGGCGGAAATCGCCTGGTCACAATTGGAACTCGACGTCACCGGACTGCGCCTCGGGCTGCAGCTGGACGCCGGGGTCGGGCTGCCGGTCGAGGACGACGTGCGAGCCGCGGTGCTCGACGCGGCCCGCCGGTTCGAGGCCGCCGGCGCGATCGTCGAACCGGTCGAACCCTTCCTGACCAGGGAAATGCTGGACGGGCTGGACGACTTCTGGCGCGTGCGGGCGTGGTGCGACATCAGCGCGCTGCCACCGGAACGGCAGGCGTTGGTGCTGCCGTACATCGCCGCCTGGGCGCAGGGCGGCGGGGAGGTTTCCGGTGTCGCGGCGTACCGCGGGTTCGCCCAGATGGACGCGATCAGCGTCGCCGCGCTGCGCGCCGGTGAGCCGTACGACTTCGTCCTGTCGCCGACCTGCCCGGTTTCCGCCCCGCCCGCGGAGTGGGCGTCGCCCACGAACGACCCGGACCGGCCGTTCGAGCACATCGCGTTCACCGTGCCCTACAACATGTCCGGCCAGCCCGCGGTGTCGTTGAACTGCGGTTATACGAGTGGGGGACAGCCGGTCGGGCTGCAGATCGCCGGACGGCGCTTCGACGACCTCGGTGTGCTGCAGCTGGCTGCAGCATTTGAAGGAATTCGCGGCCCGCAGCGGTCGCCGGGGGTGTGAAGACGCGCCATCTGGGGGACGATCGGATCCATGCGGATGGTGTACACCGGAGCGGACGAGGAAGAGTTCATCGACGCCCGGCAGCGGCTGCTCGTCGAGCTGGACGCCTGGTCGCAGATGCGGCAACGGGTGGTGGACCCGGTGGTCGCCGGGGCCATGCTGGACTTCCGCTTCGAACGGGACGGCCTGCTCGGCCGCTGGACGCGTGACATCCTCCGCAACGCGCTGCTGGTGTGGTTCCCGCGCAAGGTCGTGCTGCTCGACCCGCACTCCTCGGCCGTGCTGTCCACGGTCGAAGCGCTGATGGACTTCTTCGACGACGCCGACCTGCTGGACGAGCGCAGCGAGCAGCCCGCCGTGCTGCGCACGTACCTGACCGCGATCGCCGACCGGTTCGACACGGCGATGAACGAGCCCTCGAACTTCGGGCTGGCCAAGTTCTGGGCCGTGGCTATGGCCGAGCACGGCATCGACCCGCTGAACGAGGTCGCCGCGCAGGCGTTCATCGACCGGGTGCGGCGGGGTGAGGTCGAGGTCGACCAGACGTTGCTGCACGACCTGGCCTACCGCCACTACCAGGGGGACCCGGACGCGGAGGCGGCCGCGCCGTCCCCGGTGTTCCCGCTCGCGTCGCCCGAGCGGCTGGCGGCGGAGGCCGAGGTCACGGCGGTGGTGCCGCAGCTGCGCCGGTTCGTCGAGTGGATCGGCGACGGCCGGGACCTGGCGGAGATCAGCGCGCCTGCCGAGTTCGTCGCGATGGCCAAGCGGGCCGGGGTGGTCCGGGTCTACCGCGGACGGCTGGTGCCGGTGAAGAAGGCGGCGCGGCGGCTGGCCGACCCGGTCGAGCTGTGGCGGGCGGCGGTGGCGTCGATCCTGGGCAACCCGGTCGCGGCCGAGATGGTCACCGAACTGGCTTCGGAGCCTGCCACGATCCCGATGCTGGTGGAGATGCTGGGCGGTGACGGCGGCACGATCCTGCGGGTGGTGGCCCGGCTGGCCGAGTACGGGCTGGTGGAGATCTTCCCCGCGGGCGAGGAACACGTCGAGGACCTGCTGGACTTCGCGGGGGTGGACTACCTCGACGAGGTGCCCGAGGAGGAGCGGCAGGTCGTGCAGCTGCTGCCGCTCGGTGTGCAGGCGGCCTACGAACTGCGGCTCGCCGAGGGCGAGCCGGTGCTGACGGTGGACGATCTCGCGACCGAGACGGCGGAGGTCCTGTTCGCGCGCCTGGCGCCGCTGGACCCGCAGGTACTCGACGAGGGCTCGGCGACGTGGCTGCGCGCGCGGGACCCGGAACGCGCGATCGCCGAGCTGTCGGCGCTGGCCCGCCGGACGGACGACTTCGAGCACCTGATGCTGACGTTCCGCCTGCTGGCGCGCCTCGGCGGCGACGGCGTCGCGGCGATCGCCTCCCTGCGCGACCACTCGGCAGCCGGCCCAGCCGCGACGACGTGGCTGTTCGACGCGGGCCTGATCGACCGCAGTGAGGTCGCCGGCCGCGAGCGCACGTACAGCAAGGTGGACCTACTGGCCGCGGACATCCGGACGGAAGGCCGGGAAAAGGCCCTCGCCGACTTCGCCTCACAACCCCGACCGGACCAACTGCTGTTCCTGGCAGGCGCGACGATCTGCGGCCACCCGAGCGCACGCGAGGTGCTCGAATCGGTCGTCGTGGCGCACCCCGACCGCGCTGTATCGAATGCGGCGCGCAAAGCGCTGGACTGGCTCCACGACGAACCGTTTTGAACGCCCGAAGAGCCCGCCCTGCGGGCGGAATGCGCCTCACGGCGCCGATAGGTCACCTTCGACCACCCCCGCCCCCGATGCCTGATTGTGACTAAAGATCGGCTGTGAATCGGGGGCGGGGGAGGTCTGGTTGGGGTAGTCGCTTGCTTTTCGTTGCCGGGTGGCGGTTTTCTTGTTGGCTAGAGCTTTCCGGCGATTGCCTCTGCCAGTGCGAGGATTCGCTGCGCGTTCTCCACGTGCAGGTTCTCGATCATCCGCCCGTCCACGGTCACCACGCCGCGTCCCTCGGACTTCGCCTCCTCGAATGCGGCGATGATCTTCCGCGCCTGTGCGACCTCGTCGTCCGACGGTGCGAACACCCGGTTGCACGGCTCGATCTGGCCAGGATGAATGAGGGTCTTGCCGTCGAACCCGAACTGGCGTCCCTGCAGGCACTCCGCCTCGAACCCGGCCAGGTCCTTCACGTCGTTGTAGACGCCGTCCAGGATGACCTTGCCCGTCGCCCGTGCGGCGAGCAGGCACAGCGACAGTCCACCCAGGAGCGGGGCCCGGCCGCGGACGAACTCCGCGTGCAGCTCCTTGGCCAGGTCATTCGTCCCCATCACGAGCACCGTCAGACGCTCGCTCGCCGACGCGATCTCCTCCGCGTGCAGCATCGCGACCGGGGTTTCGACCATCGCCCAGATCTTCGTCGAATCGGGCGCCCCGCCGAGCTCCAGCGCGCGCTCGATGTTGTGCACCTCGGCCGCCGAGTTGACCTTCGGCACGACCACGGCGGCCGGGCCCGCCTGGGCCGCCGCCCGGAGGTCCGCGTCGTGCCACTCGGTGTCCAGTCCGTTGACCCGGATGGTCACCTCGCGGCTGCCGTAGTCGCCCGACGCCGCCGCCGCGCACACCCGCTCCCGCGCCGCCTCCTTCGCGTCCGGTGCGACCGCGTCCTCCAGGTCCAGGATCAGCGCGTCCGCGGGCAGGGTCTTCGCCTTCTCCAGCGCCCGCTCGTTCGCGCCCGGCATGTACAGCACCGAACGCCGCGGCTTCACTCCACTCATGCCAGCGCTTCCTTCGTCGCCTCGTCGTACGCCTGCTTCAGCTCCGGGTCGCGCTCGGCCAGCTTGTCCGCCAGCTCCGCGACCACCCGGCACTGCTTGACCGAGGCGTCGTCCTGCATCTTCCCGTCGATCATGACCGCGCCGGTGCCGTCCCCCATCGCCGCGATCACCTTCCGCGCCCACGCGACGTCCTTCGGCTCCGGCGAGAACACCCGCTTCGCGATGTCCACCTGCACCGGGTGCAGCGTCCAGGTGCCGACACAGCCGAGCAGGAACGCGTTGCGGAACTGGTCCTCGCAGGCCACCACGTCCCGGATGTCCCCGAACGGCCCGTAGTACGGCAGGATCCCGTGCATCGCGCAGGCATCGACCATCCGCGCGACCGTGTAGTGCCACAGGTCCTGCTGGTAGGTGGTGCGGCCTTCGTGCAAGTCCTCGCCGACCGGGTCGGTCCGCACCAGGTAGCCGGGGTGCCCGCCGCCGACGCGGGTCGTCTTCATGCGGCGACTCGCGGCGAGGTCGGCCGGGCCCAGCGAAATGCCCTGCATGCGCGGGCTCGCGCCGGCGATCTCCTCGACGTTCGCGACCCCGCTCGCGGTCTCCAGGATCGCGTGCACCAGCAGCGGCCTGCGCAGACCTGCCCGCGCTTCCAGCTGGGCCAGCAACCGGTCGACGTAGTGGATGTCCTGCGCGCCCTCGACCTTCGGCACCATGATCACGTCGAGTTTGTCGCCGATCTCCGTGACCAGCGTGATCAGGTCGTCCAGCACCCACGGCGAGTCGAGGCTGTTGATCCGCGTCCACAGCTGCGTCGAGCCGAAGTCGGTGGCCTTCGCGATCTCCACCAGGCCCTGGCGCGCGGCCTCCTTGCGGTCCGCGCGCACCGCGTCCTCGAGGTTGCCGAGCAGCACGTCGACCTTCTTGGCCAGGTCGGGGACCTTCGCCGCCATCTTCGCGTTGCTGGGGTCGAAGAAGTGGATCATCCGCGACGGCAGCGCGGGGATCTCGCGGACGGGGTCGGGCGCCCCCACGGCGAGGGGCGCGAAGAAGTCCTTCGGCGAGCGCATCCGTCCTCCCTTGGCACAGCCGTTGTAACCGATGAGTAACCCTAACCACGAAACCAGGGGAACCGCTGCGGCGAAGCTCACCTCGGAGTGAGGTGCGAATGCGGAACTGGGCGGTGCCGGGCTTCACCGAAGTCGGGTTGCTGGGCGAAGGCGGGTTCGGCGAGGTCGTGCTGGCCAGGCACGACCCGTCCGGCACCCCGGTGGCGATCAAGTACCTGTTCGGGAAGCACCTCGGCGACCCGGCGCGGCTGACCGCGTTCCGGCACGAGGCGCAGCTGCTGAGCCGCATCCGGTCGCCGCACGTCGCCCGGCTCTACGAGTTCCACGAGAGCCCGCACGGCGCGGCGATCGTGATGGAGGCCGTTCACGGCGTCTCGCTGCGTGAGGTCCTCGGCCACGACGGCGTGCTGCCGCCCGAGTCGGCGCTCGCGGTGCTGAAGGGCTCGCTGCTCGGGCTGGCCGACGCGCACCGGGCCGGGGTCGTGCACCGCGACTACAAACCGGCGAACGTGCTGGTCGGGCCCGGTCGGGAGAGCAAGCTGGTCGACTTCGGCATCGCCGTGCTGGCCGGGCGGCCCGGCGTGCCCGCGGGCACCCCGGCGTACATGGCGCCCGAGCAGTGGCGCGGCGGGCCCGCCGCCCCGGCGACCGACGTGTACGCGGCGACCTGCGTGTTCTTCCAGAGCATCGCCGGGCGGCAGCCGTACCAGGGCACGACCACCGACGAGCTCCGGGACCTGCACGAGAACGCGCCGGTGCCGCTCGACGCGGTTCCGGCGCCGGTGCGCGGGCTGATCGCGCGCGGCATGGCGAAGGAGGCGGACCGGCGGCCGTCCGCGGCGGCCGAGTTCGTCGCCGAACTGGAGACCGCCGCGGTCGCCGGGTACGGCCCGGACTGGGAGCAGCGCGGCCTGGGCAGGCTGGCCCAGCGGGCCGGGGCGTTGCTGGCGTTGTCGCCGCTGGCGCTGCTCGGCGCCGGGACCGCGGCCGCGCCGGGAGCCGCGGCGGGCGGGCTGGCGGCGGTCGGCACCGGCATCGGTCTCGGCGCGAAGATCGGCGCCACGCTGGTCGCCGTCGCGGTCGGCATCGGCGCGGTGATCGGCACGATCGCGGTGATCGGCAACGGCGAAACCCTCCCGCCGGTCGCCGCGGCGCCACCCGCCGAGCAGCAGGCGGCGGTCCAGGTCAGCCTGCTGACCCGCACCGAACCCGGCGCCGGGTTCCACGTCGACGCGCAGTACGCCGCGATGAGCGGGATGCGGGACCCCGCGGTGCAGGACCGGGTCAACGCCGCGCTCGCGAAACCGCTCGACGACTTCACCGCCTACGTCCGCTCCGGGATCGTCGACCCGACGGAGGACCCGGTGATCGAGAACAAGGTCACCATCGGCAGGCAGGACGAGCGGATCGTGTCCGTGCGGTACGACCTGATGGTGCAGTCGAGCCAGTTCGGCAACCACGGCGGCTACGCCATCCTGTGGCTGAACGTCGACCTGTCGACCGGGCAGGTGATCACCGCCGGGGACGTCCTCGACGGCATCGCGGCCGACCAGAACGCGATGAGCGTGCTGGAGGCGCGGATCCTCGCCCGCTCACCGGGCGGCTACTGCGACGGCGGCGAACCGTTCGGCGAGCGCACCCCGCTCGCGCCGCAGGACCTGCAGCCGTGGGGGATCCTCGACGCGCCCGCGCTCCAGCTGGGATTCCGGCCAGACGGAGTGGTGTTCTGGCTCGCCACCGACGCGCGGAACTATCCGATGGCGTGTGGGTTCCACGAGGTCGTGGTTCCCTACTCGGAGGTGGCCGACCTGATGACACCGCTGGGCCGGGAACTCCTGCCCTGATCCGTACGTTGTCCACAGTGGAACGTGAATGGAATTGCTCCGTTCGGCGGTACGGAAGCGCTGGGCGTCGGGTCGTTCAGCGGTCCGTCACCCATTCGGAAGCAGTGTCGGGCTGAAGTCCCGACACCGCTCATCGACCGGTCACCGACCGTTGAGCGCCGCCGATCGCAGGCGCTCCCATTGTCCACCGATCAACCGGCCCACCCCTGGTACCTCTTTCCATGTGCCTCTTTTCACGAGGTGCGGGTAGGGAATCAGCGGTAAGAGGAGGCGGATCGTGGCGGTTACACCAGGGCACACCGGAAACTCGGTGGTGGCCGGCGGACGATCGTTCCCCACCCGCGTGGTGCCGCCCGTCGAGTTGCCCGCCAGCGTCAGCGTGCTGGCCCGCGACGCCGCCGCCCAGCTGGGCTGGAAGGGTGTCGTGCTCCCCGAGGTCACGATGCTCGGCCGCCGCGTGTGCGTCGTCGCCAAGCTGCGCACCGCCACCCACGCCGAGCGGATCGCGATGGGCGTCGCCCCGGTGACCGACCGCGCGACCGTCGCCACCTGGACGTGGCCGGAGTTCGCGCCGACCGCCCCGGCCCCGGCCGCGGAGATCGTCGGCGTCCTCGCTGTCGCCCGGCACTGGCGCACCGGGATGGCGTCCGCCGTGCCGTTCAGCCGCTACGGCGAGGCGGCCGTGGTGCTGCCGACGTCGGCCGTGCTGAGCCGCGACTACCTGGACAACTGCCTGCCGCGCGCCCGTTCCTACGGCGTGGGCGTGGTCACCGCCGACGAGGACGCCCGGGTCGACTTGGACATCGACGTGCGCCGCGAGCGCATCCTCCTCCCCGAGGACGCGGTGTCCCGCTGGATCAACGAAATGGTCTACGAGCAGCTCCTCGCCTCCTACGACCTGCCGGTGGCCTGACCCCGGCCTAGAGTCAGTTCCATGCGAGTCGTCATCGCCGGAGGGCACGGGAAGATCGCGCGTCACCTGGAGCGGCTGCTGGCCGGCACCGGGGACGAGGCCGTTGGCATAATCCGCAACGTCGAGCAGGCCTCCGCCCTGCGCGACCTCAGCGCCGAGCCGGTCGTGCTCGACCTGGAGTCCGCCGCGGTCGACGAGGTCGCCGACGTGCTGAAGGGCGCGGACGTCGCGGTGTTCGCCGCCGGCGCGGGCCCCGGCAGCGGCGCGGCCCGCAAGGAGACGGTGGACCTCGGCGCCGCGCGGCTGTTCGCCGACGCCGCGGAGCGCGCCGGCGTCCGGCGGCACATCCAGATCGGCTCGATCGGCGTCGACCGCCCGGCCCGCCCCGGCACCGACGAGGTGTTCGCGGCGTACCTGCGCGCGAAGAAGGCCGCCGAGGACGACCTGCGCGCCCGCGACCTGGACTGGACCATCCTGCGCCCCGGCCGCCTCACCGACGAGCCCGCGATCGGCGAGGTCCACCTGGCCGACAAAGTCGACTACGGCGAAATCCCGCGCGAGGACGTCGCCGCGGTGCTGGTCGCGCTCTTCGAGGAGCCCCGCTCGTTCCGCCGCACGCTGGAACTGGTGACCGGCGACACGCCCGTCGACGAAGCGATCACCCGCTTGTAGATGACTCAGGAGAGCATCGAGATCGCGGGCTGGCCCGCGGACGAGGCCCGCCGCCGGTCGCGCAAGATGTCGGACTGGCATCGGGACGGGACAGCGGCTCCGCGGGCAGCGGGGCATCGAGAGCCGGTTCCTCGGCGCGGTCTTTTCGGCCGCGCTCGGGGACGCGATGGGGTACCGGGTCGCGGCGATGGGCGCCGAAGCGTTGCGGCGTCAGAACGAGCGGTGGTTTACCGAACCCGTGTTCCCCAACGGCGTCGCGCTGGTCTCGCCGAACACGCAGCTCGTGCTGTTCACGGCCGAGTCGATGATCGGACCGCACGCGGCGGACCGGCCCATCCCCGGACCGCCGTCGTCGTTCTGCCGCAACAACTCCTGCGCGGGCAACCGCTGCCAGCGGCGATCGCCGCGGTCCGGCTGCTGAACCAGCCGGAAGCCGCTCCGGTGGTCCAGGCCCTCGACGCCGCGGTCGAACTCGCCCGCACCGTCGAGGCGCCGGCTTCACCACAGCAGCTGACCGCCACCCGCGACCTGCTCGCCGAGTTCGGGCCGCAGCCGCCGGGCGATCCACTGTGGATTCACCGCTACTGGCACGACCGACGGGCCGCCTAGGGCAACGGGCCGAGCACCCGGTCCACATAGGAGTTCCGGAACACCCCGGCCGGGTCGCAGCGTTGCGCCACCTTCACGAAGTCGTCGAAGTGCGGGTAGCGCTCGCGCAGCGCTGCGGCGTCCAGGGTGTGCATCTTGCCCCAGTGCGGGCGCCCGCCGACGGCCCCGACGATCGACTCGAAGCCGGCGAAGTACTCGCGGTAGGGCATGCCGACGAACTGGTGCACGGCGATGTAGGCGGAGTCGCGGCCCTGCGCCGTGGACATCCAGATGTCGTCCGCCGCCGCGACGCGCACCTCCACCGGGAACGCCACCGGGTTCTCCAGCCGCGGCACCAGCGCCCGCAGCTCGCACAGGACCTCGTGCAGTGATTCACGTGGAACGGCGTACTCCGACTCCACGAACCGCACCCCGCGGTGGGTCACGAAAACCCGGTGCGAGGTGTCCGAGTACTCGCGTGCCGACAACGCCGCCGACGCGAACCGGCCGAGCGGCTGGACCAGTCGCGGCACCGCGCGGCCGATGCGGCACAGCGTGCCGAACGCGATGTTCTCCATGATCTCGTAGTCGAAGAACTCCCGGGCCCGGCTTAACGGCCGCGGCGTTTCGCCGGCCGGCAGCCGGTTGTTGCGCTTGACCAGCGCGTTCTTCCCGTACGGGAACCAGTAGAACTCGAAGTGGTCGTTCTCGGCCGCGAAGGTGTCGAACCCCTCCAGCACCTGCTCCAGCGGCTCCGGCCGCTCCTGCGCGGCGAGCGCGAACGCCGGTTCGCACTGCAGCGTCACGTGCGTGATCACGCCGACCGCGCCGAGCCCGACGCGGGCGGCGGCGAACAGGTCCGGCTGCCGGTCGGCCGAGCACGTGACCACCGAACCGTCGGCGAGCACCAGTTCCAGCTGCACGATCTGCGTGGCCAGCCCGCCGAGCCGCGCACCAGTGCCGTGCGTGCCGGTCGACACCGCGCCCGCGATCGTCTGCGCGTCGATGTCCCCGAGGTTGGTCAGCGCCAGGCCCAGTCCGTCCAGCTCGGCGTTGAGCTGCCGGATGGTGGTGCCCGACCGCACCGTGACGCGGTGGCTCCCGGCGTCGACCGCGGCGATCCCGGTCCAGCCGCGGAGGTCGATCGCGTCCGAGTCGGCCACCGCGATCGGCGTGAACGAGTGCCCGCTGCCCCACGCGCGGACGCGGCGGCCGTGCACCGCGACGCGGGTGACGACCTCCGCGATCTCGGCCGCGCTGCGCGGGGTGTGGATGCGCTGCGGGTCCGCGCTCGCGGTCCCCGCCCAGTTCTGCCACCGGCTCATGAAGTGCTCACCCGTCCGTGTCGAGTGACGAAACCGTAAGTGAAAGGTATTCGCGTTTCAAGTTTTTCTGACGTACGGTCCTAGCATGACGACCTCCGCGACCACGTACGACACGGTGACGAAGGATCTCGATCCGCCGCTCGCCCTCGTCGACCTGGCCGCGTTCGACGCCAACGCCGCCGATCTGGTGGAGCGCGCCGCGGGCTTGCCGATCCGCCTGGTGAGCAAGTCCGTGCGCTGCCGCTACCTGATCGAGCGCGCGCTCGCGACGCCCGGGTTCGCCGGGTTGATGTGCTACTCGCTGGCCGAAGCCCTGTGGCACGCCGGCCTGGGCACGAGCGACGACATCCTGGTCGCCTATCCGACAGCCGATTTCGGCGCGCTGCGCGCACTCGCGGCCGACGAGCGGGCCCGCGCCACGATCACGATCGTGGTCGATTCGGCCGAGCACCTGGACCTCGTGGACGCCGCGCTGGGCCACGACCACCCGGAGATCCGGGTGTGCCTGGAACTCGACGCGTCCTGGCGGCCGCTGCCGTTCGTGCACGTCGGGACCCGCCGCTCGCCGGTCTTCACCGCGAAGCAGGCCGCGGCGCTTGCGCGGAAGATCGTGGCGCGCCAAGGCTTCCGCCTGACCGGGCTGATGGCCTACGAGGGCCAGATCGCCGGGCTGGGCGACGCCACCGGCAGCCGCGTCAACGACCTCGCCGTGCGCTGGATGCAGTGCCGGTCGTCGGCCGAGCTGTCCCGCCGTCGCACGGCCGCGGTGGAGGCGGTGCGGGAGGTCACCGACCTGGAGTTCGTCAACGGCGGCGGCAGCGGCAGCATCGAGCTGACCCGAGCCGACCGGGTGGTCACCGAGGTCGCGGCCGGGTCCGGGCTGATCGGCTCGACCCTGTTCGACGGCTACACCCGCTTCCGCCCGCAGCCCGCGGTCTTGTTCGCACTCCCGGTCGTCCACAAGCCGTCGCGCCGCATCGCCACGCTCTACTCCGGCGGTTTCGTCGCCTCCGGCCCGGCTTCGGCGAGCCGGCTGCCGTCCCCGTACCTGCCGGAAGGGTTGCGGCTGCTGCCGTTCGAAGGCGCCGGCGAGGTGCAGACTCCCGTGACCGGCAAGGCGGCCCGCGATCTGCGGGTCGGCGACCGGGTGTGGATGCGGCACGCGAAGGCGGGCGAACTCGCCGAGCGGTTCGACGCCTACCACGTCGTGGTGGACGGCCGGGTGGAGCGCACCGTGCCTACCTACCGGGGCGAACACCAGAACTTCGGCTGACTTGTCCACATGTCCACAACCCTGTGGACAACTCAGGCGAGTGTCGCCGCCGCCTGCCGCAGTTCGTCGAGCGTCCGCCGGGTCAGTTCGGCGAAGCCCAGCTGGTTGGCCGGGGCGATCCAGCGGGTGAACGCGGTCCGGAAGGCGAGGCTCCCGATCTCGGCGGCGAGGCTCGCGCCGGGTTCCGGCACGCCGCGTTCTCGCAGAGCGTCCCGGAAGGCGGTGGCGAGCTTGAGCAGCTCGCGCTCCCGCAGCTCGGTTGGCGTCGATGACGGCCTGCCGTTCCTGCGCCCACTTCAGCCGCTCCGGCCCGAAGAACACCGCGGTGGCTTCGAGAGCCGCGCCGATCGCCGCCAGCGGTTGGACCGGATCGGGCGCGGCGGTGATCCCCTCCGCGAGGACCTTGACCAGCGCGTCCTGACCGCCGAACAGCACCTTCCGCTTGTTGATGTCACCAAGTGACATCACTGAGGAGGATTCCATGCGTTTTTCGTCACGGGCGCGTCGGGGCACGTCGGTTCAGCGGTCGTTCCGGAGCTGCTTTCGGCCGGTCACGAGGTGGTCGGCCTAACGCGGTCGGAGGCCTCGGCCGCGAAGCTGTCCGCCGCCGGCGCGCAGGTGTGGCGGGGCGACCTGCGGGACCTGGACGGCCTGCGGGAGGCGGCAGCCGAAGCGGATGGCGTCATCCACCTCGCCTTCGACCACGAAGCCATGACTGCCGGGGACTTTGCGGGCGCGGGCGACACCGACCTGGCCGTCGTGCGGGCGTTCGGCGAGGTGCTGGCCGGCACCGGCAAGCCGCTGGTCGGGACCTCGGGCACCGCGATGGTCGCGGGACCCGGGCTGGACCGCGCCGCCACCGAGGAGGACGTGATGCCCGGCGGCTACCGGATCGACGCGGAGAACGAGCTCATCGGGTTCGCCGACCGCGGGATCCGGACGTCGGTGGTCCGGCTCCCGCCGACCGTGCACAGCTCACTGGACAAGCACGGCTTCGTCCCGGTCCTGATCGCCGCCGCGCGAAAGGCGGGCCGGTCCGGCTACCTCGGCGACGGCGTCAACCGCTGGCCCGCCGTGCACACGCTGGACGCCGCGCGGCTCTACCGCCTGGCGATGGAGAAGGCCCCTGCCGGTTCGCGGCTGCACGCCGTGGGGGACGAGGGCGTCCTGTTCCGGCAGATCGCCGAGGCCATCGGCCGCCACCTGGGGTTGCCAACGGAGAGCATCCCGGCCAAGCAGGCGGAGGAGCACTTCGGCTTCTGGCCAGCTTCGCGGCGATGGACAACGCGGCGTCCAGCGAGCACACCCAGCGGCTGCTGGACTGGAAGCCGGAGCATCCCGGCCTGCTCGCCGACCTCGACGCGGGCCACTACTTCGAGAACTGAGCTACTCCCCGAGGCGCGAGGCCAGGTACTGCTTGATGAGGTGCTTGGTCTCGCCCACGATCTCCGCGTCGCCCTCGGGGTCGTGGTGGAAGGCCAGCTTCAGCAGCCCGTCCGCGGCCTCGATCGCGACCGTCATCGCCAGCGACAGGCGCGGCGTGTTCAGGTCGATGTACTTCCCGACGAGGTCGGCGAGCGAGTCCGCGATGACCCGGTTGTTGTCCCGGCTGTCGTCGAGCAGCTGCCGGTCCACCACGTCGCCGAAGTGGACCTTCGAGAAGCCCGGCACGGTCCGGTGCATCTCCAGGTAGATGTCCAGCACCGAGTCGACGACGTCCCACCAGTGCCGCGGGTCCTCGCGGCTCAGCCGTTCGCTCACGGCCTGCACGAACCGGTCGAGGTTGCGTTGCGTCAGCGCCCGCACGACCGCCCGCTTGTCGGGGAAAAACTGGTACAGCGACCCGACGGCGACCCCCGCGCGCTTCGCGATGAGGGTGGTGGTCAACGCGTCATAACCGACCTCGTCGATGAGCTCGGCGCTCGCGTCCAGCATCTGCTCGACCCGCTTCGCGCTGCGCTGCTGGACGGGCTGCCGGCGAAGCGGGGTCGTCGTCGCCTGGGTCTCCGACACGTTGTGCTCCTTCTGGTGCTCTGAACAGGGACTTTAGCGCGCCGGACCGCTTCCCCCCGGTCGAGGGAAGGGCTAGCATTTGAGAACTTTTCACGTTAGCCCCGATGGAGGGACGTCGCTCGTGGAGAACCTCGCCTTCCCGTCCGGTTTCCTGTGGGGCGTGTCCACTTCGGCCTTCCAGATCGAGGGCGCGACCAGCGAAGACGGGCGCGGGCCGTCGGTGTGGGACACCTTCGCTCCTGGGCGGGCCGACGTCGCGTGCGACCACTACCACCGCTGGCCGGAGGACGTCGCGCTGCTGACCGAGCTGGGTGTCGGCGCCTACCGCTTCTCCTTCGCCTGGCCGCGGATCCAGCCGACGGGGTCCGGCGCGCCGAACGCAGCGGGCCTGGCCTTCTACGACCGGCTGATCGACGCGCTCTGCGAAGCGGACATCGCGCCGGTGGCGACGGTCTACCACTGGGACACCCCGCAACCGCTGGAGGACGACGGCGGCTGGCTGAACCGGGAGAAGGCATACCGGTTCGCCGAGTACGCCTCGGTCCTCGGCGAGCGCTTCGCTGATCGCGTGCGGATGTGGATCCCCCTCAACGAGCCGATGGTGACGACGATGTTCGGGTACGCGATCGGCGAGTACGCGCCCGGCCGAACACTGCTCTTGGACGCCCTCCCCACCGCACACCACCAACACCTCGCCCACGGCCTCGCGGTCCAGGCTCTGCGGGCCGCGGGTGCGTCGAACATCGGCACCGCCAACCATCATTGTCCAGTTTGGCCCACTTCAAACGCCGAAGCCGATCATGACGCGGCCCGCCGGCTGGACGCGTTGCTCAACAGAGCCTTTTCGGACCCGGTGCTGCTCGGCGGTTATCCCGCGGAAATCGAACCGCACCTTCCCGCCGGATACGCCGATGACCTGGTGAACATCGCACAACCGCTGGATTTCTACGGCGTCAACTATTACGAGCCGCAGGGCGCGGCGGCGCCCGGCGAGGGCAGTCCGCTGCCGTTCGAACTTCGCCCGATCGAGGGTTTTCCGCGCACCACCAACGACTCCCCGATCGTGCCGGCCGCGCTGCACGAGCTGCTGGTCGGCCTGCGCGACCGCTACGGCGAAAGGCTGCCGCCGGTCTACCTGACCGAGAACGGCGCGAGCTTCGACGGCGTTCACGATCAGGAGCGCATCGACTTCCTGGACGCGCACCTGCGGTCCGTCGCCGCCGCGATAACGGCGGGAGTTGAAGTCCGTGGGTATTTCGTTTGGTCGTTGCTCGACAATTTCGAATGGTCCAAGGGGTACGCGCCGCGGTTCGGCCTGGTGCACGTCGACTACGAAACGCAGCGCCGGACTCCCAAGGACTCCTTCCACTGGTACCGGAAGCTGGTGCGCGCATGACCGGAACGCGGACGCCCGACGCGCTCGCCGAGCCCGACGTCCCGGTCCGGGCCGGCTGGATCAGCCTGCTCTTCGGCGCGAACATCGGGCTGTGGCTGGGGATCTACGCCCCGATCCAGGTGCTGCTGCCGGAGCAGGCCGAACGCCTGGACGCCGCGGACAAGGAGCTGGTGTTCGGCATCGTCACCGGGGCCGGCGCGGTGGTCGCGCTGCTCACCAACCCGCTGGTCGGGCTGGCCTCGGACCGCACGCGCTCCCGTTTCGGTCGGCGGCACCCGTGGACGCTCGCGGGCGCGCTGTGCGGCGCGCTCGGCCTGGTGGTGCTGGCGCTGGCGCCGAACGTGGCGATCATGGTCGTCGGCTGGTGCCTGGTGCAGGCCGGGCTCGGCGGCATGCTCGCAACGCTCACCTCGGCGGTGCCGGACCGGGTCCCGGTCGGCCAACGGGCGCGGATCGGCGGCCTCGTCGGCATCAGCCAGATGCTCGGCACCGTTCTCGGCGCCGTGCTGGTGACGGTCCTGGTCACCAGCCTGCCCGGCGGCTACCTCGCCTGCGCCGCGGTGGTGGTGCTCGGCGCGGCGGCGTTCGTGCTGCGCACCAGGGACATCGCCCTGCCGCGGGACTGGCGCCCGGCGACCGGGTTCCGCGCGGTCCTGCGCGAGCTGTGGGTTTCGCCGCGGCGGCACCCGGACTTCGCGTGGGCCTGGGGCTGCCACTTCCTGATCAACCTCGGCAACGCGCTGGGCACGTTCTTCCTGCTGTTCTTCCTCAAGGACGCGGTGCACCACCCGGACCCGGACACCGGCCTGCTGATCATGATGGGCCTCTACGGCGTCGCGCTGGTGATCGGCGGCCTCGTGGTCGGCCCGCTGTCCGACCGGACCGGCCGCCGCAAGCCGTTCGTGGTGGGCGCGGCGGTGGTGATGGCCGCGGCGGCGGTGGTGCTGGTGCTGTGGCAGACCTGGCCTGCCGCGCTGGCGGCGTCCCCGCTGCTCGGGATCGGGTTCGGCGCGTACTGGGCGGTGGCGCTGGCCATCCTCACCGAGGTGCTGCCCGCCGCGCAGGACCGCGCAAAGGACCTGGGCGTCATCAACATCGCCAACGCGCTGCCACAGGTGATCGCGCCGGTCTCCGCCACCGTCATCCTGGCCGAGCTGGGCGGCTACCCGGGACTGTTCGCCGCGTCGGCGGTCGCGACGCTCGCGGCCGGGGCGTTCATCCTCGGCGTCCGCTCGGTGCGCTGAAATCACTGAAGGGCTCCTCCGGGGTTCGGAGGAGCCCTTCAGCTCCGTACCTTTGGGCCCGCGGGCCGGTGCCGGTCGGGGGAGGGGAGTGCAACGGCACCGGTCCGCGGAGTTCTCGGGGCCACGAGGGCGGGGCGGTCAAGGTGCGATCTGCAACTTCGCGTCCTCAACCATGATCGACAACATAGCGGTGACGGGGGTGTTCCACCAGGGGTTGTGACCGAGTTTTTTTCGATTAATCGCCGAGTGGTCAGTGGTGCGCGACCTGCGGTATCAGCGCGTGCCGACCGGTTGCCTCACCGGGCGTCGTACCGCGTGTCTGGGCCGGGACCTTCGGCTTGCGGCGCGACGGGCGACGCAGGTCCTGCTGGGGGGCGAGACCGCCCGCGACGAGGTGCTCATGCGCGACCTGCCACACCGAGCACGGCGCCTTGCAGCGGTGCCACCGGGTGGAGCAGGTGGGGCAGTCACCCCGCTCATCGGGCTCGTGAGCGGTCAGCATCGCACGCCAGCCCTCGGTCAGCCGCGGCAGTTCCGACCGGGCCACTGAGACCAGGGACTGAGCGTCCGCCCTGGTGGCGAGATCGGCGAGCATGTCGAGGCGCTCCCAAACCGCGTTGCGGAGGACCTGCCCAAGGATCTGATCCACGGAATTCTCACCGTCACCTTTCCGCCAGCTTGGCGGCTTCGTTCAACGCCGCCTGGAGCTGGCCGAGCTGACCCGCGGTGAGGCGGGCCGTTTCCCCGGGCGGTCCGACGAGGACCACCTGGTTGTCCTGGACGAGCACGGTGACGCAGCGGTCGCGGTTGATCATGTCGCCGCACTGCACCCGCCACACCAGCTGACCACCCTCGTAACGGCGCAGCTGCGCGGCACGCGGGTCCGGCGCCGGCATCGCCGACCGGCTCGCGACCGGGGCGAAGGGCCGCCGGTGGACCTGGGCGCGTGGTGCCGAGATCGAGTTCATGAACTCCACCGCGTCTCTCCGCTCTGCTTCGGGCTTGCTGTCCGTGTTCGTCGTAGCTCTGCGTGATCGCGGGGCGTATCCGCTCGGTCACGCCGAACCCGAGAACTAGATTGCGATGAACCGCAGCCGAAGAGAAGGCGAACCGCGGTCACAGCGGCGACCGGCGCGGGCGGGCCGGTGAACGGTCGCCGGAGTTCACCCCGACCGATCAGGGCTCCCGCAACGACGTTTCCCAGGGTTCAATGGGTGTGCCTACGCTGCGAATCGACGCCCGACAGGATGGTGAGGGGGCGCAATGGACGCCGGTGACAACACTGATGCCCGCCAGGGACACCCGATCAGCTCGGATGCCTGGGAGAAGCGGGAGATGAGGGAGGCCCTGGCCGCCCGCAACATCAGTGCCGTGTACCGGAATCTGCGCAAGGAGGGCATCTCCCAACGCCAGATCGCCGCGCTCACCGGCCAGTCCCAGTCGGAGGTCTCGGAGATCCTCAAAGGCCGCCAGGTGATGGCCTACGACGTGCTCGCCCGGATCGCCGACGGACTGGGTGTCCCCCGTGGATACATGGGCCTCGCCTACGACGAGGCCACCGAGATTCAGGTCGTCGGCGCAGCCGACGAGCAGCAGGCTGAGGAGGACGAGTCCGTGAAGCGGCGGAACTTCCTCGCGCACGCCGCCCAGGTCACGATGGGGGCGGCCATCCTGGGATCGTCGCCGAGGGCATGGGCGGCGAGCCCCGCGAGGACGCCGGCACCCGGCCACATCGGGATGACCGACGTGCGCCAGGTCGAGGCTGCGACCAGAGCGCTGCGCGCGCTCGACTACCAGTACGGCGGCGGTTTCTGCCGCGACGCCGTGGTCGCGCAGCTGTCCTGGGGGCAGCAGATGCTCGACTCCTCCGCGGCCACCCCGGTCCGCTCGCGCCTGTTCGTGGCGCTGGCCGACCTGCACAGCCTGGCCGGTTGGACGTCGTTCGACAGTGGACTGATGGACTCCGCGCGCGGGCACTTCGCCAACGCGCTGGAGCTGGCCAAGCAGGGCAACAACGACCACCTGGTGGCCAACATCCTGTACCGGATGGGCCGGGTCTACCTGCACCAGGAGGCGCCCAACGACGCGCTCAAGCTGTTCCAGCTGGGACAGATCGCGGCGCAGGAATCCGGCTCCGAGCTGGCGATCTCCGTGCTGGCGGCCAACCAGGCGTGGGCCTACGCGATGATGGGCAACGAGGACCAGTCGCTCAAGCTGCTCGGCCTGGCGAAGGACGAGTTCGCCCGCGCCAACGTGGCCGAGGCCGAGGACTGGGTCAAGTTCTTCAACGAGACCGACGTCTACGCGATGATCGGCACCGTCCACACGGTACTGGCGCGCGGCGTCGACACGAAGCACACGCAGTACGCGATCCCGGCGCTGACCAGGGCGATCGAGGCCTACGGCGAGGACATGCAGCGCAGCAAGGTGTTCAACCAGGCCGCGCTGGCCACCAACCACCTCATCGACGGCGACATCGACCACGGCGCACGCATCGGCCGCCTGGCGCTGGAGTCGGCGGACGGCCTCAAGTCGGCCCGGGTGAAGGACCGCATGATGCCGATGCAGGAAGAAGCGGCCAAGCGCCGCAACAACCCGGACGCCCGCGACCTCGACGAACGCATCAGTTCGTTCTTCGCGGCATAGGAAGATGCGCACCGTCGCGGACGAGCTGGACGGCCGGTTCACCAAGGAGAAACTGGCCGCCGTGCTGGCCGAGGCGTGCGCCCTGCTGGGTCTGGACCACCGTGGCGCCCGGCTGCTGCGGTTCACCAACAACGCGGTCTACGAGCTGGCCGGCGCGCCGGTCGTGATGCGCATCGTCGGGTCGCGTGCGCTGCGGCACCGGGTCGCCAAGGTCGTCGAGGTCGCACGGCACTTCGAGGCCAACGACGTGCCTGCGATCCGCCTGCTGCCCGGCGTCGGCCAGCCGATCCACGTCGGCGAGCACGTCGTCACCGCGTGGGTCCGGGTGCCGCCGGGCGAGCGCCGCGCGAACGCCGCCGACCTGGGCAGACTGCTGCGCCGGGTGCACGCCCTGCCCGCGCCGGACGGTGTCGGCGAGTGGGCGCCGCTGGCGGACGTGCGGGCCCGCGTGGCCGACGCCGAGGAGCTCGACCCGGACGACCGCCGGTTCCTGCTGCGCCGGAGCGCCGAGGTCGAAGCCGCGCTCGGCGAGCTGGAGTTCCCGCTGGAACGGAGCCTGATCCACGGCGACGCGCACCCGGGCAACGTGATCGTCGGCCCGGACGGACCGGTGCTGTGCGACTTCGACTCCGCGTGCTTCGGCCCGCCGGAATGGGACCTCACGCCGCTGGCCGTCGGTCGCGAGCGGTTCGGGGACCCTGCGGGCCGGTACCGCATGCTCGCCGACGTCTACGGCTTCGACGTCACCGCCTGGGACGGGTTCGCGGTGCTGCGGGCCGCCCGCGAGCTCAAGCTCGTGACGAGCGTGCTCCCGATTTTGCGCAGCCACCCGCACGTGCGCGGCGAGCTGCGGCGGCGGCTGGGCGACCTGCGCGCGGGCCGTGCCGGCACGGAGTGGGCCCGCTACCGCTAGTCCACATCGTGGGAAAATCGGGGACATTTACCGACCGCAGAAGACCGCTCGTCGTATGTCCGGTTCCCTGTGCGGGCGGTGGGAATTTCGGCCCGGCTAGTCACCCCGGGTGGATTAATCCTTCCCCACGCGTGCAACTTGCAGCTACTGACGGTTAGCTGACCGGGGCGCGGGTGAGCACCACCGCGAAGCCGAACGCGAGCCCCATGGCGGTCAGCTCGAGGGTCGCCCACGTCGCGAGCGCGGTCCGCTCGTGCCGGACGATCCGCGGCATCAGCTTCCACCGGACCATCGCCCCGAGCACGGCGATCCCCGCCGCGCACATCATCTTGAGCACCACGAGCTGCCCGTACGGCGTGGTGAACAACGCGGTGAACAGGCTGATCGTCGGGTTGAGCAGGATCTCCACGACCGCGTTGAACAGCCCGGTCGCCGACACCAGGACCAGGCACAGCGTGGCCAGCTTGGAGAACCGCGGCAGCGCGTGCGCGAGCAGCGTCCGGTTCGCCGCGAGCAGCACGACCATCGCGCCGAGGCCGCCGGTCCACGCGACCGCGCCCATGACGTGCAGCTCCATCGAGATCATCGTGTAGTCGTGATAGTCCCAGTTCGCCGCGTGCCCGGTCACCGGCAGCGGCAGCAGGGCGAACAGGCCGAGCCCGACGCGCACCTCGGCAGGCACCTTCTCGCCGTGCCGCAGCGTCAGCACCCCGAGCCCGACCTGGACCAGCGCGAGCACGGCGACGACGAGCAGCGCCTTGCCCGCGCCGACCTGCACCACGTAGTCCCAGATGTCGGCGAAGCTCACGGTCGGCACCTGCGGCCGGTACTCGGCGGTCTGCAGGACGAGCGTGACCAGCGCGGTCGTCGTCCACACCAGCGACGCGGCCAGCGCGATCGGACGGGCGCGGCGCATGATCGGCTCGGTCAGCTTCGGCCGGTCGTACCCGACCAGCACGGACAGCAGGGCGAGCCCGATCGTCGTCACCGCGGCCAGGTCGAGCAGCACACGGACGATCGGGATGGCGGCCGAGACCACCTCGCTGACCTCCGCCACCCCGGGCACCGGCGCGGTGGCCGTCAGCGCGACGCCGATCAGCGCGCCGGCCAGCGCCGCGGTGACGATCGCGACGATCGCCTGGTAACGGACTTGCGAGGTGGCCCCGGCCGCCGTGGTCATGCCTTTTCCCTGCCCATCCGCAGAGCCAGCGTCAGCCCGATGGCCAGCAGGACCACCGCGCCGAGGATCCACACCCACACCGGAACCCCGCCGCCGGACTGCGCGGCGGGCGCGGCCGTGTCGGCCCCGGTCGCGGCGCTGGCCGTGGCCGGGGTGCCGTTGCCCGCCGTGGTGAGGGTGAACGGCACCTCGCCGGTCACCGGGTGCCCGTCGGCGGACAGGATCCGGAACCCGACGGTGTACTGCCCGGCCGGGCCGAGCGGCCGCACGCCGACGGTGACGACGTTGCTGCTGATCTGCACGTCGCCCTCCGCCCACTGGGTGCCGCCGGGGCCGGTGACCGAGACCTGGTTGACGTTGCCGCCCTGCACCGGCGCGTCGAAGGTCAGCGTGATCTTCGACGGCCCGGTCGCGAGCACGGCGTCCTTGGCCGGGTCGGACGAAACGAGCACGTTGTGCGCCAGCGCCGGGGTGGCGGTGACGACCAGTGCGACCAGTGCGGTGGCGACCGTGACGAGCAGGCGGCGCACTACTTCGACGCCTGCCGGGAGCGCAGGACCGCCCCGGCGCCGACACCGAGTCCGAGCGCGCCGACGACCAGTCCGGCGCCGCCGAGCCAGCGGGCCGTGTCGTCGGTCGAGGCGGACTCTTCCGCCGCGGCCTGCGCGGCGGCGGTCTTCGCGTGGTGCGAGTCACCCGAGGTCGAAGCCGCGGCCAGCGACACGGTGGGCGCCGGGTGCTCCGGCTCCGCCGCGCCGGCCGCCTGGACCTGGTCCCACGCCACGACCGCGCCGTTGTCGTAGGTCTGGATCGCGGGCAGGACCAGTTCGTCGACCGCGGGCAGCGAGCCCGCGGTGATGCCGAAGTCCTGGTACTGGGTCTCGCCGGGGCCGATCTTGGTGCCCGGCTGAGCGGTGAAGACGATCTTCGTGACCGCCTCGGTGACGTCGAGGCCCTTGCCGTTCTTGACCGGCGCCGGCAGCGGGGTCTTGGTGACCTCCGCGGTCCAGCCCGGGATCGGCTGGTACCGCACCGAGCTGATCGCGTACTCCGGCTTGAAGTCGATCTCCACTTTGACGGTGGCGGCGTTCTCCTCCTCGTTCGGCACGCGGAAGGTGATCGCCCCGTACCCGCCCTGCTGCGGCTCCGAGCCGAGGACGTTGGCCGTGACGTGCGCGGACGCGACGCCCGCGCCCAGCAGACCCGCGATCCCGACGGTGCCGGCCAGCACGAGCCCGCGCCGGATGACGGCGTTGTTCGTCATGATGCTCCTGAAGAAGTGAAGTGGGTCAGCGCGCTGCGCTGAGGTGAAGGGTGTGGTGCGCCGGGCGCGCGGGCGGGCCGCGCCGCGCGTGCATCCGGCTCAACAACACCTGCACCTGCGGCACGCCGGGCGCCGGAGCGGGCGCGGCGGGCAGCGGGACCGGTGGCGGGAGCGGTCCGAAGAGGACCGGGAGCAGCAGCGACAACCGCGCGGCGGCGACGTCCAGCAGCGCTTCGGCGTGCGCCAGCAGCAGTCCGGTCACGACGGTCGCGCCCGCGTGGGCGGCGAACATCGCGCCGGGCATGGCCGTGGCGTGCGGCATCAGCTCGTCGAGCACGACGTGCATCAGCAGCTGGGCCGCGCCGAGGACGGTGAGCACACCGGCCGGGCCGCGGGTGCGGTCGGCCAGCGCGGTGCCGGTCCAGCCGACGAGCAGGACGAGCAGCAGCGTCAGCGCGGTGTCCGGCAGGCCGCCGTGGGCGAGCGCGTGCGCGCTGACGGCAAGTCCGCCGGAGGTGAGCGCGAGCAGGACGCCGCGCACGGTGCGGGACGCTCCGTGTCGCTGGGGTCGCTTGCTCACCGATCCAGGGTATGAGACCGGTGATGATCATGCGACGCCATCCCGGGTGGTGAACGCTGGGAGAGATCCGGAAACCGGGGCTCATCCGACCGTAACCCAGTGTCGGTAGTTGAGACTTTCATGTTTTTCGGCAACGGTGGGTAGGCCGGACGAGTGAACGACCGAACCGGGAGGAGGCGGCCACCGGGGATGAACCTGTTCGAGTACGTGGCCGATCGGTGGAGCAGGCTCGGGCTGCAGGCCTGGCTCCATGTGAGCGCCGTGGTGCAGTGCACGATCATCGCCGCCGTCATAGGTGTGCTGATCGGCGTCGCGGTCTACCGCAGCCCCATCGGATCGGCCCTGGCCACAGCGCTGGCCAGCACGGTCCTCACCATCCCGTCGTTCGCGCTGATCGGCCTGCTGATCCCGGTCGTCGGGCTCGGCGTCGCGCCCAGCGTGATCCCGCTCGTGCTGTACGCGCTGCTGCCGATCGTGCGGAACACCATCGTCGGGCTGAGCGGGGTCGACCCCGCCGTCACCGACGCCGCCAAGGGCATCGGGATGAGCCGGTTCGGTGTGCTCACGCGCGTCGAGCTGCGCCTGGCCTGGCCCGCGATCCTGGCCGGCATGCGCGTCGCGACCCAGATGCTGATGGGCATCGCGGTGATCGCCGCCTACGCCAAGGGGCCCGGGCTGGGGTCGGAGGTGTTCGCCGGGCTGACCAACGCGGGCAGCACCAACTCCATGAACCAGGCCCTCACCGGCACGATCGGCGTGGTCGTCCTCGCGCTGATCCTCGACGGCATCTACGTCCTGATCTCCCGCTTCACCGTTCCCAGGGGTGTCCGTGTCTGAAACCATCGAATCTCCCGCACAGGCGGAATCCGGCGCGGTGTCCGGCGTCGAGATCCAGCTGGAGCACGTCACCAAGCGCTACCCCGGCTCGCGCCAGCCCGCGGTCGACGACGTCACCATGACGATCCCGGCGGGCAAGATCGTGATCCTGGTCGGCCCGTCCGGCTGCGGCAAGACGACCACGATGCGGATGATCAACCGGCTGATCGAGCCGACGTCCGGCCGGATCACCATCGGCGGTGAGGACGCGCTGAGCCTCAACCCGGACCGCCTGCGCCGCAAGGTGGGCTACGCGATCCAGCAGGCCGGGCTGTTCCCGCACTTCACGGTCGCGCAGAACGTGGCGGTCGTGCCCGGACTGCTCGGCTGGGACAAGAAGAAGATCGCCGACCGCGTCGACGAGATGCTCGACCTGGTCGGGCTCGACCCGGCCCAGTTCCACGACCGGTTCCCGCGCCAGCTCTCCGGCGGCCAGCAGCAGCGTGTCGGCGTGGCCCGCGCGCTCGCCGCCGACCCGCCGGTGCTGCTGATGGACGAGCCGTTCGGCGCGGTCGACCCCATCACCCGCGGCAACCTGCAGGACGAGCTGCTGCGGCTGCAGTCCGAACTGGGCAAGACGATCGTGTTCGTGACCCACGACTTCGACGAGGCCGTGAAGCTCGGCGACAAGATCGCGGTGCTCGGCAACCAGTCGAAGATCCTGCAGTACGACACCCCGGACGCAATCCTGGCCAACCCGGCCGACGACACGGTCGCCGGGTTCGTCGGCGCGGGCGCCTCGCTCAAGCAGCTCACCCTGCTGCGCGTGCGCGACGTCGAGCTGAAGCAGGACACGGTGACCGCGACGATCGGCGATTCGCCCGCCGAGCTGCGGCGGCAGATGACCGAGCAGCGCCGCACGTACGCGCTGGTGCTCGACCGCCGCCGCCGCCCGGTCCGCTGGGTGCACGTCCGCGACCTGGGCAGCGCGACCTCGCTGGAGGGGGTCGGCAAGCCGATCGGCGACTACGTGAGCCTGCAGTCGACGCTGCAGGACGCGCTGGAGGCGATGCTCGTCGAGGGCGGCGGCGTGCCGGTCACCGGGGCGCGCGGCGAGTACGCCGGGATGATCGAGCTGGACACGGTGATGGGCACCATCCAGCGGTTGCGCGAGGAGCACTCCGACGACGGGGGACCGGCGTGACCACGACCGTCGACAAGGGGTTCACCACCGAATCCGGCTCCCGCCGCGCGGAACGGGCGCGGCTGCTGGTGCAGCCCGCGGTGGTCGTGGTGGTCGTCGCCGCGGTCGTGGCGTGGGCGCTGCTGCGGGACAACGACGCCATCGAGGCGCAGAACCTGAACGCCGCCCGGCTGCTGGAGGCGACGTGGCAGCACCTGCTGATCACGGTCGCCGTCGCGGTCATCGTGGTCGGCGTCGCGGTGCCGCTCGGCGCGGTGCTCACCCGCTCCTGGGCGCGGCCGGTCGCGCCCGTGTTCCTGACGATCGCGAACATCGGGCAGGCCGCGCCCGCGCTCGGCGTGATCGTGTTGTTCTTCCTGTGGACGCAGTGGGACGGGTTCTGGGTCGCGGTGCTGCCGATCGCGTTCTACTCGCTGCTCCCGGTGCTGCGGAACACGATCGTCGGCATCAACTCGGTCGACCCGGCGCTGATCGACGCGGGCCGCGGCATCGGCATGTCCGGCCGCGCGGTGCTGTTCCGGATCGAGCTGCCGCTGGCCGTGCCGCTGATCCTGGCCGGGCTGCGGACGTCGCTGGTGCTGGCGGTCGGCACGGCGACGCTGGCGTTCTTCGTCAACGGCGGCGGGCTCGGCGAACTGATCGACACCGGGTACAAGCTCAACCGCGTCCCGGTGCTGGTCACCGGCGCGATCCTGGCGGTCGGCCTGGCACTGCTGATCGACTGGCTGGGCGCGGTCATGGAACGCGTCTTCGGACCGAGGGGGCTGGCGTGAAGCACCGCTGGAAGGCGATTTTCGGAGCCGCGCTGCTGACGACCTCGCTCACCGCGTGTGGCCTGGACGTCAACGCGGCGCTGCCGTACGAGGTGAAGCCCGGGACGATCCGGCCGGTGCCGAGCCTGGAGGGCGTGGACATCGCGGTGGGGTCGAAGGACTTCACCGAGAACATCATCCTGGGCTACATGGCCGAGCTGGCGTTGTCGGCCGCCGGGGCGCACATCACCGACCTGACGAACATCAGCGGGTCGAACTCCGCGCGGCAGGCGCTGATCAACGGGCAGATCGACATCTCGTGGGAGTACACCGGCACCGCGTGGATCTCCTACCAGGGCAACACCGAGCCGATCCCGGACGAGAAGGCCCAGTTCGACGCGGCGAAGGCGGCCGACGAGGCGCAGTTCGGCATCACCTGGCTGGACTACTCGCCGGTGAACGACACGTACGCGTTCGCCACCACGGAGGCCTACGCCCAGCAGCACAACCTGCGGTCCAATTCGGACATGACGGAGTTCCTGAAGCAGCACCCGGAACAGGCCATCTTCTGCGTGGAGACGGAGTTCGCGAGCCGCCAGGACGGGATGCCGGGCGTGCAGAAGACCTACGGCTTCCCGACCACGGAAGTGAAGACCTTCGGCACGGGCGCGATCTACTCCGCGGTGGCCAGCGGCACCTGCAACTTCGGCGAGATCTTCACCACGGACGGCCGCATCGCGGGCCTGAACCTCCGCGTCCTGACCGACGACAAGCGGTTCTTCCCGCAGTACAACGCGGCGGTCACGATGAAGCAGGAGTTCCTGGACGCGCACCCGGCGGTGCGCGGGGTGCTGGAACCCGTCGCGAAGGCGCTGGACAACCAGCAGATGATCGAGCTGTGCAAGCAGGTCGACGTCGACGGCCGCGACGCCGGTGAGGTCGCCCGCGACTGGATGGTCGCGAAGGGCTTCATCCAGTAGCTATACGCCGAGGCGCTTGAGCAGCTGGCCTTCGATCCGCTCCAGCTCGGCTGCCACCGCCTGGTGCGCGGCCTTGCGGCGCGTGCCGGGCATGCGCTCGGCGGCCCGGACCGCGGCCGTCAGCTGTTCGAGCGTCGCCTGCGAGTCCTTCGCGAAGCGGACGTCGTCGTCGCTCGCGCGTTCGGCCTTGCGCACCTCGGCCAGCGCCTCGGACGTGCCGGCGATGCGGGCCAGCAGGTGCGCGCCGCGGCCGGTGAACTCCGACAGCTGGTCGATCGGCACGCCGAGGCGCCGCGCCTGGTAGTGGTCGTAGGCGTCGCGGACCGCACTCGCCGCCTTGACCGCGAGCGGTGCCAGCGCGGGCGCCACCGCGGGCACCACGATCTTCGCCACGGCGACCGCGTTCTTGGCCTTCTTCGGCGTGATGCCCGTCTCGGCCGGCGTCTTGGTCTTCTTGCGAGCCATGGGCTGAATGTAGCGGCACGCACAAGCCGGAGCATGTCCGACACGTAATGCGCCGGTCACACTCGGCGCGGAACTGTCGGTGGTCCTCTCTAAAGTGGGTGTCATGGAACCTGAGGTGCTGCTCGAGGCCGGCGCGGTGAGCCGTTGCCGTCGTCGTGTGCACCTCGAACACGACCCGGCGATGCGCGAGGTGCCGCTGGCCCCGCCGGACCCGTCGGCCGAGCAGCGGATCGCCGACGCGGCCGCGCACCGCGCCGAGATCCGCGACCGGCTGATCGCGGCCACCCCGGGCGCGAGCTGGGTGGTCGTCGACCGGGAGCTGCCGCCGCCGGAGCGGGCCGCCGCGACGCAGCAGGCGATGGCGCAGGGCGCCGACTACATCTGGGGCGCGCTGCTGCCCGCCGACCGCGCGGGCCACCGCCGCGGCGGGTCCGAGCTGCTGGTCCGCGCCGAGGGCGGGTACCTGCCGGTGCTGGTGGTGCGCCACCGCATCACCGACCCGGGCGCGGGCGCGGTCACCACGCCGCCGCACGACCTCGACCCGCGTCACGCGATCCCCGACCCGGCGCGCCGGGTCCGCTCGCACCCGCGCGACCAGATGCGGCTGGCCCACCTGCGTCGCATGCTGGAGGCGCACGGCATGGCGGCGGACCGGCTGGTCGGCGGTGTCATCGGTCTG
The DNA here is from genome assembly GCF_000739085.1 of Amycolatopsis methanolica 239. Classification (NCBI taxonomy): domain Bacteria; kingdom Bacillati; phylum Actinomycetota; class Actinomycetes; order Pseudonocardiales; family Pseudonocardiaceae; genus Amycolatopsis; species Amycolatopsis methanolica. The sequence continues at coordinate 103,684 of NZ_CP009110.1, forward strand.
GACGCCGACGTGGTGTTGTGGCACGACCTGTCCGCCGCCACCTGGCCGAACGGCCGCACGGCGCTGACCGAGTACGACACGCGCTTCGCCGACCGGCTGGCGATCGCCGAGGCCGCGCGCTCCGGTGGCCCCGCGCTGGCCGAGCCGTCCCGCGTGCTGGAGTGCCGCACCTGCCCGTGGTGGCCGACGTGCGAGGTCGAGCTGACCGCGATGCGGGACGTGAGCCTGGTCGTCCGCGGTGAGGACGCGATGGAGCTGCGCCGCGCCGGGGTCTCCACAGTGGACAAGCTCGCCGCGCTCGACCCGGACGACGAGCCGCCGATCATCTGGACGTCCGGGCCGTTCGCCGACGCCGTCGCGCTGGCCAGGGCGTGGCTCGCGGACCTCACGATGGTGCGCCGCGTCCGCGAGGTCGAGGTGGCGCGCGCGGACGTCGAGGTCGACATCGACATGGAGTCCTTCGGCGAGTCCGGCGCCTACCTGTGGGGCTGTCTGCTCAGCGGCGCGGACATCGGGGTCGAGCAGGGCTACCGAGCGTTCGTGACGTGGCAGCCGCTGCCCACCGGGGACGAGGCGCGGTCGTTCACGGAGTTCTGGACCTGGCTGCGTGACGTCCGCGAGCGCACCCGCGCGGCCGGCCTCACGTTCCGGGCCTACTGCTACAACGCGATGGCCGAGAATCGCTGGCTCTTCGGCTCGGTCGAGCGGTTCGGCGACTACCCCGGCATGCCTGCCAAAACGGAAGTCCAGTCCTTTGTGGACTCCGACGAGTGGGTGGACCTGTTCCGCAGCGTGTCCGACCAGTTCCTGTGCTCCCGCGGCAAGGGGCTGAAGGTGGTCGCCCCGGTGGCCGGCTTCACCTGGCGCGACCCGGAAGCTGGCGGCGAGGCGTCGATGCGCTGGTACCGCCAGGCGGTCGGCATGGACGGCGGCGAGCCGGACCTCACCCAGCGCGAACGACTGCTGCGCTACAACGAGGACGACGTGCGAGCCACACGCGCCCTGCGCGAGTGGATGACCACGACGGCGAACGGCATCCCCTTCATGGGCGACCTGTAGGTGATGGGCGACCTGTAGGCGCCACCGCCTGGTGGTGGTGCTTCCCCTGGCGCTTCTCTTGGCGGTGATCCGCCAGCGGGTCGCTGCGGCGCCGCTGACCGCGCACCTGCGCGGGAGGCGGTTGACGTGGCGCGTGGGCATGTCTGCCTGGGCCGGCGTTATCCGGCCTCGGTTTGCAGGCCTGGGCTGCGCCATCTCCGCCGTGCGAACCGGATCTTGACTCGCGGGGTCTGCCTGGGCTGCGCCGTCGCGGTCTCGGCTTGTGGCCTGCCTTGCTGGAGTTGCGCCGTTCCGGCCTCGGTTTGTGGGCTTACCTGGCCGGGTTGTGCCATCCCGGCCTGAGCTCGTTGGCCTGTCGGCCTGGGTTGCGCCATGCCGGTCTCGGCTTGTGGGCTTGCCTGCCTGGGCCGGGGGTCGTCCCGGCCTCGCTTTGCGGGCCTGCCTGCGGCTGCGCCGCACCCACCGCAGCTTGCGTGCCCACCTGCCCGCGCCGCGCCATCCCCGCTGCGCCACCCCGGTCAGCCGGCCTCGACCGCCCGGACGTAGGCGCTCAGGTGCGTGGCGGCGTCCAGCATCGCCACCCCCTGCGCGGTCAGCTTCCCCTGCCACGCCGACAGCGCGTCGGCCAGCGCCTCAGTTCCGCCTGCCGTGCGGATCTGCCGCACCACCTCCGCGACGTGTTCCAGCAGGTAGCCGCCGCGCCGGAGGAGGTGCGCCAGTTCCGCGTCCCGCACGTCCGCGGCGTGGTAGAGGCGATACCCGGTGACCGGATCGCGGGTGGGCGAGATGATGCCCGCCTCCTCCCACTTGCGCAGCGTCGCGGGCGTGACGCGGAGCCTCCGCGCGAGTTCGCCGATCGTCCGCGCCGGCCCGTCCGCAACGGACGGGGCTTCGGTCAGGTGCCCGACCGCCTTGCGCACCGAGTCCAGCGTCTCGCGGTCACGCAACAGCTGGGCGTGCCCGCGGTCGACGAGCGTCAGCGCGTGGTCGAGCCTGCCCTCGTGGAGCGCGTTCATGATCTGCCCGGCGATCGTGTGCCCGTGAGCCCGCACCAGCGCCAGGAACGCCCGCAGCGCCGCGGCGTGCACCTCCGTGTAGACCCGGTAGCCGCTGGGCGTTCGGTCGGCGCGCGGGAGGAAGCCGTCGCGCTCGTAGTTGCGCACCGCCTGGGGCGAGATGCCGTGCTCGCGCGCGAGGTCGGCCGGTTTCAACGTGACCACCGGTTGGAGACTTTAGCGCACCTCCACCAGAGAAATCCCAGCGAAAGTCTCAACCGTTCTTTCAACGATACGATTGAGGCTCATGGACATTCGAGAACTCCTCACCCCCGAGGTCGACTTCCTGGCCTTCGGCGAGCCCGCCCACCTGGAATCGGCCTTCGCCCGCATCCGCAACGAACTGTTCGCCGAGCTGGCCGGTGCGGTCACCGCGATCGCACTGGAGACCGACCGCGTCGCCGCGCTCGCGGTGAACGACTACGTCCAGCACGGCGTCGGCGACCTGGACACGGTGATGCGTGAGGGCTTCTCGCACCGCTTCGGCGAGCTCGACAACAACCGGCGGCTGGTGGCCTGGATGCGCGAGTACAACGAGACCGCCGAGCGCCCGCTCGCCTTCCACGGCTTCGACGTCTCCACCGAGATGATGAACGCGCCCAGCCCACGCACCTACCTCGAGTACGCACGGGACTACCTGGGTCTCGACCACGACATCGCGGCTCTCGCCGGCGACGAGGAACGGTGGAACCGCACGGAGGCGGTCCTGAAGGCGGCTGAATCGCCCGGCGCGACGCCCGAGGCGGACCGGCTCCGCGTGATCGCCGACGACATGCTGGTCACCCTCCACGCCGGCGCGCCGATGCTGATCGCGGCGACCTCACGCGCCGAGTGGGACCGGGCGCGGATCCACCTCACCGCGGGCCTCGGCCTGCTGCGGTACCATCGCCAGGCCGCGGAGCCGGTTGACGACAGCGCACGCTGGACCCGGATGAGCGCGTTCCGCGACGCGATGATGGCCCAGAACCTGCTCGACATCCGGGACGCCGAGCGCGGCCCGGTCCTGGTGTTTGGTCAGAACCGGCACCTGCAGCGCAACGAGAGCCACATGCGGCTGGGCCCGATGGACATGAACTGGTCCAGCGCGGGCGCCATCGTCTCGTCGCTGGTGGGCGAGCGGTACCGGCTGATCGTCGGCAGCCTGGGCAGCAGCAAGGCGATCGACCTCGGCGAACCCGGGCCGGAGACGTTCGAGGGCCGGTTGCAGAGCCGCGGCGACACGTGGGGTCTGGTGCCGGCGCGCGAACTCGCTGCCGCGGAGACGCGCACCGACACCAACCCGATGCAGGGCTACTTCCCGCTGGACCAGGCCACGGTCGACGGCGCCGACGCGATCCTGCACGTCACCGCCGGCACCGACACCCAGGCCCTGGTGCTGCGTGCTTAGCGCGGCGCCATCCGCAGCGAGCCGTCCATGCGGATGACCTCGCCGTTGAGGTAGTCGTGCTCCACGATGTCCACCGCGAGCTGCGCGTACTCGTCGGGCCGGCCGAGGCGCTTCGGGAACGGCACTCCCGCCGCCAGACCGGCCCGGAACTCGTCGGAGACCGTGGCCAGCATCGGGGTGTCGATGATGCCCGGCGCGATCGTCATGACCCGGATGCCGTGCGAGGCCAGGTCACGCGCCGCGGGCAGGGTCATCCCGGCGACACCGCCCTTCGACGCCGAGTAGGCGACCTGCCCGATCTGCCCGTCGAAGGCGGCGACCGACGCGGTGTTGATGACGACACCCCGGGCGCCGTCCTCGATGGGGTCGGTCTTGGCGATCGCCTCGGCGGCCAGGGTCGTCACGTTGAAGGTGCCGATCAGGTTGACCTCGACGACCTTGCGGAACAGGTTGAGGTCGTGCCTGCCCTTCTTGGACAGGATCCGCGCGGACGGCCCGATTCCGGCGCAGTTCACCACGACCCGCAGCGGCACCGATCCGCCGGCGGCCTGCTCCACCGCGGCCGCGACCTGGTCACCGTCGGTCACATCGGCCTCGACGTAGGTGATGCCCTCGACCTTCTCCGCCTTCTCGATCCCGGCGGCGAGGTCCAGCGCGAACACGTGCGCGCCCCGCTCGGCGAGCGCCTTCGCCGTCGCGCCACCGAGCCCCGACGCACCACCTGTGACGATCGCGGCGGTGTCCTTGATCTGCATGAACGGTTCCTTCCGTGGCCGGCCACTCTGCTCTGCACACGAGGTTAACGCTCGTTTGCCCGCGCCCGGCGTGGCCCTCCTCACCCGTCGCGCGACGTATCCGGCGCGGACGACTTCCGTTAGGACTGCGGTCAACTGCGGCTGTCACCGTCGGCAGCATGAGCGGAGCTCGCATCGTCGTGATCGGCACCGGATACGTCGGACTGACCACAGGGGCCTGCCTCGCCGCCCTCGGACACCAGGTGACCTGCGTGGACGTGGACGACGTCAAGGTGGCCCGGCTCGCCGCGGGACGGGTGGACATCCTGGAGCCCGGCCTGGAGGAACTGGTCACGCGCGGGCTCGCCGCGAGAAGGCTGCGGTTCGTCGTCGGGGCCCGCGCCGCGGTGGCCGGCGCGGACGCCGTCTACCTGTGCGTGCCGACGCCGATGGGCGCGGGCGGCGCCGCCGACCTCCGCGCCGTCGAAGCGGTGATCGCCGAGATCGCCGACGTCCTGCCCGCCGGCTGCGCGGTGGTCACCAAGTCGACCGTCCCGGTCGGCACCGCGCAGCGCATCCGCGCCCTGCTCGGCCGCGACGATGTGCCGGTGGTCGCGAACCCCGAGTTCCTGCGCGAGGGCACCGCGGTCGCCGACTTCATGCACCCGGACCGGATCGTCGTCGGCTCCGACGACGACGCCGCCGCGCGCCGCATCGCCGACCTCTACCGCGACCTGTCCGCGCCGAACGTGATCACCGACGCCGCCAGCGCGGAACTGGTCAAGTACGCGGCCAACTGCTTCCTCGCGATGAAGCTGTCCTACGTCAACGCGATCGCCGAACTGTGCGAGCGGCTCGGCGCCGACATCGTGTCGGTGACCGAGGGGATGGGCCACGACCGCCGCATCGGCCGGTCGTTCCTCAAGCCCGGCCCCGGCTGGGGCGGCTCCTGCCTGCCCAAGGACACGCACGCGCTGGTGCAGGTCGCCGAGTCCGTCGGGTTCGACTTCTCGCTGCTCACCGCCGCGATCGTGGAGAACATCGCGCAGCGGGACCGGATCGTCGCGAAGATCGCCGGCGCGGTGGGCGGCAGCCTGGCCGCCGCCCGGATCGGCGTGCTGGGCCTGGCGTTCAAGGCCGGCACCAACGACCTGCGCGACTCCCCTGCCCTGTCGGTCACCTCGATGCTCGCCGCGCACGGGGCCGAGGTGACGGCCTACGACCCGGCGGTGCGGGAGGCGCTGCCGGGCATGACCGTCGTCGACGACCCGTACCAGGTGGCCAAGGACGCGGACGCGATCGTCGTGCTTACCGAGTGGGCCGAGTTCACCAAGCTGGACTGGGGCTACGTGGCGGACCTGATGCAGGGCGACGGGGTGGTGGACACGCGGAACCTGCTGGAGCCGCGGACCATCACGGACGCCGGGCTGTCCTATGTGGGCCTCGGCCGCCCCCGCCCGGCCCGCGTCGCCCTGCCGAGTCCGTCGGGTGTTGCCAGCTGAGCCACCCGCACCGCTACGGAACGCGGCCCATCGTCAGTCCGATCACGGCTGCCAGAGCCAGAACTCGATGCCCTGGTTGTCGATGCAGTCGGCGGTGAGGCCGTAGGGCTTGCGGTCCACTTCGGTCACCTGACCGCCGGCCGCGCGGACGCGCTCCACCGCGGCGTGCACGTCGTCGACCGCGTACATCAGCTTCCAGCCGACCTGCCGCGGCCCGCCCCACAGGCCGCCTTCCAGGCCTGGTCCCTGGAAACCCCAGGCGCCTTCGACGGATCCGCGGGAGAACTGCCACCCGAGCACGCTGCCGTAGAACGCCTTCGCGGCCTCGTCGTCTGGGACCTGGAACGTGAAGTACATGGCCTGGCCGTGCCGCGCGGTGTCCTGGCCGCTGGCGCGGACCGGGGCCTGGGCCAGCAGCCACCGCTGGCCGAACGGGTCGCGGATCGAGCCGGACCGGCCGTGCCCGCGGTCGGACACCGGGTCGAGCACCTGCGCGCCCAGGTCGACGGCGCGTGTCACTGCGGCGTCCACATCGGACAGTTCGATCCGGATGCTCGCCCCGCCCGCGGCCGTCTGGTGCCCGATCTCCGGGAACTCCTCGGCCAGCATCAGGACGCTGTCGCCGATCGCCAGTTCGGCGTGCCCGATGCGGCCGTCCGGCATGACTATGGGGTCGCCGCGGCGTTGCGCGCCGAAGGCTTCGACGTAGAAGTCCAGAGCACGCCGCGCGTCGGACACGGCGAGGTACGGCGTCAGCGAGTGCAGTTCGGCCCGTGCGGGTGCTTCCGTGCTGGTCATCTCTCCTCCGTTCAACACAGCGCGACGCAGGCGCTCGCGCAGCTCGGCGGCGAACCGCGGATCGGGGGCGACCGGCTGGACCGGGGCGCGGAGTGCGTCGAATGGGTCAGTCATCACGCACCTCCTTCTCCCGGTAGGCGGCCCGGAACGCGGATCGCGCCCGGACCAGCAGTGCTTCGGTGGCGTGCACGGTCCGGCCAAGCAGGCGGGCGACCTCCGGCACCGGCAGACCGTCCAGGTACCGCAGCGTCAGCGCGGCCCGGTGGTGCGCGCCCAGCGACTCCAGCACCTCGCGGGCCAGCAGGGCGTCCAGTTCGGCGTCCCACGGGTCTACCGAACCGGCCTCGGACTCGTGCACCACGCGCAGCCCGCGTTCCTCGCGCTCCCGCCGCCGCCAGTGGTCGATCAGCTTGTGCCGGGCCACCCCGATGAGCCATGGCGTGCTCACCGGGGGCGCCCCCGGATTCCGGCACGCGCTGACGGCGCCGAGGAACGTCTCCGAGGTCAGCTCCTCGGCCACGCCCCGGTCACCGCAGCGCGCGTGCAGGTAGCCGTACACCTCCGGCAGCGCCGTCTCGTAGAGGTCGAGCAGCGCGAAGGCCGGGTCCGGTCGTACCCGCGGTTCGCTCACACCCCCATCGTCGTCCGGGGAGGCGGTTTTCCGACGCCCTTCGCGCGGATTTTCAGCCGCGTGGGTCCGGCAACCGCCGCGCGGCGACCGCGCCGACGGCCATCACGGTCGCCTGCAGGCCGGTGACCAGCAGCAACGCGTCCTGCGCGCCCCACGTGCCCGCCAGCGCGACGTACAGGGTGCTCATGGTCGCGACGCCCGCCGAACTTGCGGAACCGGCGGCCGTACCGGGGCGAGCCGCTGACCGAGGTCGAGATCGATGACGAACGACGCGGAATGGGCGGCCGCGAAGGAACGCTTCCCGATCGGCTCGGCGGTGGCGGCCGTGGTCGAGCAGCACCTGCCGTTCGGCATGGTCGTGACCCTGCCCGGCGGGCTGCCCGCGTTGATCGACGCCATCAGCTACCGTCCGGGCGGCGAGGACGTGTTCGACCATTCGAAGTGGCCCGCCACCGGCGAGTCGATCGAGGCCGTGGTCGCCGACCACCGGGACCGCAACCGGCAGATCCAGCTCCGGGTGGGGCCGCCCGTGTGGGAGAAGACCGGGAGTGTTCGGGCCTGACGCTGCCGCCCGAGGAGCAGCCCGTCCGGTCCGCGTCGCGGCCTGCCGAGAAGACCCTGCCGAGAAGGCGCGGTTCGGAGGAGCGCTCGAGCCGCCGCGCATCCAGATGCCGGCCCAGGCGGCCAGCGCGCCTGCCCTGACCTCGCGCGTACCGCCCGAGTCGTAATCCAAGAGCCGCTCTTCGACGGACGCGCGGCGCGGCCGCCTGCCGTAGCTTCGGGGGCGTGCGTGACCCCCGCCGGTGGCCGGCCCTCGTGGACGTGGTGCTGACCCTCGTCCCGATGGGGTTCGTCCTCGGGGCGACCACCGTGGCCGGCCGGGTGCAGCACCACCCGCTCGACCTGACCGGCTACCTGTGGCTCACCGCGGCCGCGTTGCCGTTGTTCGCCGTGCGGCGGGCGCCGTTGCCGGTCTTCGTCGTCACCGCCGCGCTGACCTGGGCCTACTACAGCACGGACCACCCGGGCGGCCCGGCGGTCGTGGTGCCGACCATCGCGCTGTTCGTGCTCACCCGCGTCCGTGGACCGCTCGTCGCGGGAATCGCCGGGTCGGCCGTCATCCTGGCCGGGCTGGTCGTCTACTTCGCCCGCGGCGGCGAACTCGTGCTCGACGCCCGCGCCGGGTTGTTCGTCGTCTGGCTGGTCGCCGTCCTCGGCATCGGCACCGCCGTCCGCAACCGCGTCGCGGCCAGGCTCGCCGCCGAGCAGGAGGTCGCCGAGCGGCAGTCCCGCCTGGCCGAGCAGGAGCGGCTGCGCATCGCCCGCGAGGTGCACGACGTCGTCGCGCACAGCCTGGCCATGATCAACGTCCAGGCCGGCGTCGCGGTGCACGTCGCGGACCGGCGGCCGGACCAGGCCGTGGCCGCGCTGCAGGCGATCAAGGAGGCCAGCGCCACCGCGCTCGCCGACCTGCGCGCCACCGTCGCCGTGCTGCGTTCCGGTCAGGGCCTCGGGCCCGCGCCCAGCCTGAAACAGCTCGGCGAACTGCTCGACCACACCCGCGCCACCGGCCTCACCGTCCGCGTCCACGGCTCGCCCGGCGATCTGCCCGCCCCGGTCGACGGCGCGGCCTACCGGATCCTGCAGGAGTCGCTCACCAACGTCGTCCGGCACGCCAACCAGCCCCGCACCGTCGACATCCGCTTCGCCCGCCGGGACGGGCAGTTCCGGCTCGTGGTGCGGGACGACGGCCGCGGCGCGGAAAGCCCCACCGTCGGCAACGGCCTGCGGGGCATGCAGGAACGCGCCGCCGCGCTCGGCGGCAAGGCCGAGGCCCGCGCGGTCGACGGCGGTTTCGAGGTCCGCGCGGAACTACCCCTGGAGGAGACATGATCCGCGTCGTGCTCGCCGACGACCAGGCGCTGGTGCGCGCCGGGTTCCGCGTGCTGCTGGAGACCGAGGACGGGTTCGAGGTCTGCGGCGAGGCCGCGGACGGGGCGCAAGCGCTTGCCCTGGCGCGGGAACACCGGCCGGACGTGGTTGTCATGGACATCCGGATGCCCGGGGTCGACGGCCTCACCGCGACCCGCGAGATCACCGGCGACCCGGACCTGGCCGAGGTGAAGGTGCTGGTCCTGACCACCTTCGACGTCGACGAGTACGTGTTCCAGGCGCTGCGCTCGGGCGCCAGCGGGTTCCTGCTGAAGGACACCGATCCGGTCGAGCTGCTCCGCGCGCTGCGGGTGGTCGCCGCCGGCGAGGCACTGCTCGCGCCGACCGTCACCCGCAGGCTGATCAGCGAGTTCGTCGGCCGCCCGGAGAACCGGCGCATCGACGCCGGCGCGGTCCGGCAGATCACCGAGCGCGAACGCGAGGTGCTGGCGCTGGTCGCGGGCGGGCTGTCCAACGACGAGATCGCCGCGCAGCTGGTGATCTCCACGGCCACCGCGCGCACGCACGTCAGCCGCATCATGACGAAACTCGGCGCGCGGGACCGCGCCCAGCTCGTCGTGCTCGCCTACGAGTCCGGCTTGGTCACGCCGCGCGGCTCACGGTGACGCAGCACGGCCATCAGCCGCACCAGGAACACCACGGCGATCAGGCCGACGAGGCCGATCTGGATCCACATCCGCGCCTCCTTCCCGTGCCCGATGCTCTGCCTGGTAGGCGCGCGGAGGTGGGAGGAGGTTGCGTGACACGCCGAACTCACCCGTTGGGGGTGACCGGCTCACCTGCGAGGATGCGCGTCAGCGACCAGACGCGGTGCGGGTCGAGGTCCACCGGGCGGGGCGCCGGATCGGGCCGCAACCGGCTCAGCAGGACCTGCTGGACCAGCGCGGTCGGCACGCCGCGGGTGGCCAGCCGCCGCCAGAACACGTGGTCCTCCAGGCCGTCGACCAGCGGGTCCTCGGTCCAGCCGCCGAACGACTCGACCAGTTCGCGGCACACCAGGTACCCGCTGCCCAGGTAGGGCAGCTCCGCCAGCCGCCGCTCCTCCGGGGGCAGCGCGGCGACCAGTCCTTCGACCGGGTCGGCCACCGGGCAGTGCACCACGTCGACGTCAGCGGACGCCTCGACCAGCCGTTCCAGAAGTCGGCGCGAGGCCCGCAGCCCGCCGTCGAGCACCAGTAGCCACGGCGCGGCCGAGCGCTCCAGCAGCCGGTTGCGCGTGTACCCGCGGCCCAGCGGCAGCTCGTGCCGCAGCACGTCGGCGGGCCGGGGGCGGGGCCGCGGCGCGACACCGTCTTCGCCGACGAGGATCCGCCGCGGCAGCACTGTGCCGGCGAGCAGGTCGCGCACCAGCGGGTCCGGATCCGGCTCGCCGGGGCGGCGGACCAGCAGCACGTCCACCTCCGCCCGGTCGGCGTCCGGGAACACGGTCGGCGCCGCCGAGGGCAGCCACTCCACGCCGGACGTGCGGCGCGCGTCCACCGTCTGCTGGCCCATGCGGGTGGCCAGCGGCGGGTTCTCGGCCGGCGCGCCGAGCGACCGGGTGCCGGCGAACCGCACGTCCCAGGAGGGGGTGTCGATCGCCAGCGGCCGCGGCGCGTCGACCGCGGCGGTCTCGGCGAGCGGCGGGCTCGCGGGCATCCCGGGCGAGGCGGTCAGCACCTGTTCGGCCAGCTCGACCAGGGTCTTCGCGGACGCCAGCGGCTCCAGCGCGGTGCGCACGAACTCGTACCCCGCCATCCGCAGGTCGCGCTCCCGCTGCGGATCCGCGGCCAGCGCGGTGGCCGCCGCACCCAGCGACTCCGGCCGCGTCACGACCAGGTGCGTGCCGGACACCAGCGGCGCCAGGTCCGTGGACGGCTCGGTCAGCACCACGCAGCCGTTGCACAGCGCCTCCAGCACCCGCACCCACTCCAACGCCCGGGACCGCTCGCGGTGCAGGTTGAGCAGGAACCGCGAGTTCGCCAGGTGCCGGAACTTCGCCTCGCCGGGCAGGAAGTCGACCCGCTGCGGGCCCATCGGCTCGTGCGGCGGGGTGAGCAGCCGGACCCGCAGGTCGGCGAGGTCGTCGGCGTAGGACGCGAGCAGCTTCGACCGGCGCCGCTCCGCGGTGCCGAGGTAGGTCACGTCGATCTCGCGGGCGCTGTACGGGTCGCCGCCCCACGCGTCCCACAGCGGCGAGTACCCCAGCTGGAAGTGCTCGACGGGGATGCCGCGGCGGCGCAGTTCGGCGGTCGAGTCGTGGTTGATGTCCACCGCGCCGGCCAGCCCCGGCAGCAGGGCCGCGCTGCGCTCGAAGGTCGCCGTGCCCGGGTGTTCGACGCAGAAGGCGATGGTGCGGCGGCGCTGCTCCTCGGTCGGCTGATCGGCCTCCGGGGTCACCACGAAGTACTCGTGCGGCACCACGACGTAGACCGTGTCGGCGTCCGCGTCCGGGTAGCGGCCGGTCGCCGTGGTCGCGCGGAACCCGGCCCGCCGCACCGAATCGGCGACCACCTCCATCAGCTCCGCCATGAACCCGGAGCCGCCGGTCGCGGACACGAAGCAGAGCTGCGCGGTCATGAAGTCCGCCGCCGCACGGCCCGCAGCGGCGCGGTGACCCGCCAGCTCACCGTCGCCCGCGTCGCGTCCAGTTCCCGGGCCAGCTCGGCGGCCCGCTGCTCGGCGGCGAGCGTGCCGCTCTCGGTGAGCGGCGCCTCGGCCTGCGCCGCGCCGGACAGCTGCAGCTCGGCGTCCAGCAGCCGGAGCCGCAGCCGGTCGCGCTCGCCGCGGGTCTCGGCCAGCTCGGCGCGCAGCGAATCGCGTTCGGCGCGGGCCACCAGCACGTCCCGCGCCAGCGCGTCGGCCTGCTCGGCGCGTTCGGCGACGCCGGCCAGTTTCTCGACCTGCTTCACCAGCTGGTCGCGGTGCTTGGTCAGCTCGTGGATCTGCAGTTCGGACTCGCGCAGCTCGGTGCGCAGCCGCTCGCGCTCCTCGGTGAACGCGACCCGCTCGGCCCGCAACCGGGTCAGCTCGGCGCGCACCGCACCGGGAAGTTCATCGGGCAGCTCGTCGGTCATCCCCGCTCCTTCACCAGCTCGGTGAGCACGTCGGCGTACTCGGCGGCGTAGCCCGCCGGGTCCAGCCAGCCGTGCAGCTTCTCGTAGGCGTTCGCGGCGATCGCGCGCCGCCGGGCCGCCGGGGTGTCCAGGGCACGAAGTAGCGCGACGGTGAGCGCGTCCGCGTCGTTGGGCTCGAACAGCCAGCCGCTGCGCCCGTCGGCGATCATCTCCCGCGCGCCGAACACGTCGCTGGCGACCACCGGCAGACCGCAGCACACGGCCTCCAGGATCGAGCGCGGCAGCGACTCCACGTCGGAGCTGTTCACGAACAGGTCCGCCGCCTCGAACCACGGCGCCGGGTCGCGCTGGATCGGCACCAGGTCGACCCAGTCCCGCAGGCCGGTCCGCTCGGTGAACTCGGCGAGCGCCAGCCCGTACGGCGACGGGTGGTGGCCGACGATGCTCAACCGGATCCCGGGGTGCGCCCGCCGGACCCGGTCCATGGCGCTGATCAGCAGGCCCTGTCCCTTGCGCGGTTCCAGCACGCCGACGTTGAGCAGCAGCGTGGTGTCCTCGGGGATGCCGAGTTTCCGCCGCGCCGCGCGACGGTCGCGTTCGGACACCTGACCGCCGTAGGTGACCATCGGCGTGCCGTAGCGGATCGTGCGGCAGCGCGCCGGGGTCGAGAACGGCAGGAACATCTCGCGCGTGGCGTCGGCGACGAACAGCAGCCGGTCCGCCTCGCGCAGCGTGCTCACCCAGCGCTCGCGCACCGGCGGCAGCAGGCCCGCCGGCCCCCAGTTCTGGTACGAGAAATCGTTCAGGTCGAAGCTCTCGTGCAGCACCCACGCGGTCGGCAGCCCCGCCCGGATCGCCGCGTCCGCGCCGGGGAACGCGCCGAGCGTGTTGACCAGCGCGACCGAGGCGTCGGTGCCGCGCGCGAACTGGGCGAGCTCGGCGATGTGCCCTTCGTAGGAGGCGACGTCGTGCACGCGGTACGGCGAGGTGAGGTGCACGTCGATGCCGTGCGCTTCGCAGTCCGCGCGCAGTTCGCCGTCGAGCTGGGTGACGACCGTGATGCGCCAGCCGTGCCGCGTCGCGAGCCGGTCCAGCAGCTCCTGCAACCACAACTGCCCGCCGCCGACCGCGAGGCTGTGCGTGAACACCAGAACGTGCCGCGGATCCGCGCCGCTACGCGGCCGCGCCAGCGCCTTCCGCGTGCGGTCGGCGAGCTGCGCGGCCAGCGCGACGTCGGTGTCCTCGGCCGCCGGGTTGGACAGCACCACCTCGCGCGCGTCGGAGGTCCACTCGCCGGACAGCTCGCCGCGGACGCGGATCCGCACCGACAACGCGCGGTCCTCGCCCGCCGGCAGGTCGATGGGCACCCGCGCCTCGAACCCGCTGACGCCGGCGTCCGGGAAGTCCGGCAGGTGGTCGGCCACGTCCGGCCGCGGCAGGCGGGTGCGGGCGCGGACCGGCTCACCGCCGTCGACCAGGACCTCGACCAGCGACGGCGCACGCGAGTCGAGCAGCACCCAGCCACGCACGAACACGACGTCGCCCTGCGGGTTGTCGCCGTGCTTCGGGGTGTCGATCTCGTACAGCCGCAGCGGTTCCTCGTCGCCGAAGCGGCCGACCTCCACCACGGCGCCGGTCAGCGCGTCGCCGTTCGCGGCGCGGACCACGACCTCGTGCCTGCCGGTCGGCACCGGGTCCGGCGTGCGGATCAGCAGACCGGTCGTGCCCGGCGGTTCGGTCCCGGTGTCGTGGCGCCGCACCTCCGCCTCGGACCCTCCGATGTGGACGGTCACGGTCTCGCCCGCGGTGACCCAGCCGCGCAGCTCGAACAGGTGCCCCACCGGCCGTCCCGGCCGCACCAACCCGGCCGCTGTGTTCATCGTCCCGCCTTCAACGTCTCTTCGGCGTCCTTGACCAGGATCAGCACGTCCTGGTGGCCGTCCCAGCCCGCCTCGACGTACCCGGCGAGGCGCAGCCGCGGGGTGAGGACGTGCCCGGTCACCCACTCCGGGGTGCTCAGCGAGATGCCGTACCCGGGCTGGCCGGGGTAGTCGGCGTAGCCGAACCCGTGGTCACGGTAGTCCGCCAGCACCCGGGCGTGGTCCGCGGCCGTCAGGCCGTACTCGCCGCCGTTGGCCATCCGCCACGCGACGCGGCGGCCGTGCGTGGTGACCACCGCGACCCCGCCCGGCGCGAGCGCGCGCTCGAAGTAGCCGAGCAGCGCGTCCCACGCCGCGATGTCCAAGTGGGTCAGCACCGAGCCGGACCAGATCAGGTCGATGTCGCTGACCTGCGGGATCTCCTCGATGCGCACCGACGCGGGCAGCCCGGTCGCGCCGAAGAACCGCACGCAGTGCTCGACGCCGTCCAGTTCGATGTCGGAGGCGACGAGTTCGGCGTCCGGGAAGGCGGCCCGGAACGTGCGCAGCACCCGGCCATAGCCGCAGCCGAAGTCGAGCACCCGCCGCGGCGCGGGCCGACCGGCGGCCTGCAGCCCGTGCAGGCACGCCCGCAGCGCCTGCCCGGCCACCGCGAAGTAGTGCTCGGTGTTGCCGCGGAACATCGAGTCGCCGGACGCGATGATCCGGTCCATCCGGGTCAGGGTGCGGGCGACCTGCGCGTCCAGTTCGGTGGTGGCCGGGGTGTGCCGCGTGATCTCCTCGGCGAGACGGCGGCGCCAGGCCAGGCGCATCGCATCCCGCTCGTGGTCCAGACCGGGGCCGGAAGTGACGCCGCAGCGCCGGATCGCCTGGAACTCCGCCTCCCGCTCGGCGGCCGCGTCGACGAACGCCGTCGGCCGGTCGAGCAGGACACCGAGCCAGGCGGCCAGGTCCCGCACCGTCGTGCCGGGCGCGGCGCCGGCCCAGCCGGCACGGGCGAGTTCGTCGGCGAGCAGCAGCAGGCCCCGGTCGATCACCTCGTCGGCGGTCGTCCCGGCGCGCTCCCACTCCAGGTCGATCGCCTGTGGCGGGTCGACGGCCAGCACGTTCGACGGGATCAGGTCCCACGACGGGTTGGTACGCACCAGATCCGCCCACGCGGTCAGCAGCTCCGCGGCCCGCCACGGCTGCTCGTTCAGCACCTCGGGCAGCGTCGGGGCGTCGACCACGACGTCCGTCCACTCGCGCACCGCGACCGGCCCCGGTTGCTGCGGCAGCAGGGGAGTGCGGCGGATTTCGTCGCCGACCACGTCCGCCCGGGTGCACCAGCGGGCCGCGCGGTCGGTGTTGAAGTAGGTGGCGAGTACGTCGTCCGGCCAGAGCCGGGCGGCGGGTTCGCCTGCCGACGCGAGGAACAGCAGGCCGTCCACGGTGTCCAGGCCGAGACCGCCCTCGACCATCTCCGCCCAGCGCTCGTCACGTCCGGACAGCTCCACCGCGAGCCGCGGGTGCCGGTCGAGCAGTTCGGCGGTGATGACGGCGCGGGTGATCCGGTGACCGGGGAGGCAGCCGAGGACCTTGTGGACGGTCAGCCCGGCCTCGGCCAGCCGACGCTCCCAGTGGCGGCGCGACTGCCCGCCCGGCCGGCCCACACCGAGCCGGTTCGGCACGGCGAGGCACAGCACCCCGCCGGGCTTCAGCCGGTCCGCGTGCTCGACGTCGGACGCGACGACCAGGTCGTACCGCTCGCCGGGAACCTCGTCCAGGACGCGCACCCCGGGCAGATCGGCGGTGCGGGCCCGGACGGCTTCCGCGTGGTCCGCCTCGACGGCGTCGACCCGCGCCACCTGCTCGCCGAGGTACCGCGTCACCGCGCCGTGCCCCGCGCCCACTTCGAGCACGTGCGCGTCCGGCGGCAACCGGAGCGCCCGCAACGCGTTGGCCCGGCCGTGGTCGAGCTGGTCCCGCTCGCCCGGCGACAGCGCCGCGAAGTGCAGCTCGTCGGACAGCGCGGAGTGGTCGGCGGCGTTGCGGATGATCTCGGCGACCAGGTCGCTCACGATCAGCCCACCGGATAGGGCAGCAACATCGAGCGGACGGTCCGCTGGTAGGCGCCCGACAGCGCGGCCTCGTCGGCCAGGTCGCCCTGCGTCACGTTGACGCGGATCAGGTTCTCGCCCGACACCCAGGTGGCGCGGTAGACGATCGGTGAGGCGACGAGCTTGTGGAACACCACCTGCGGCGGGATGTTCGGCAGCTGGTCGCTGATCAGCACCAGGCCGTTGCGCACGTAGTACTGGCGCAGCTGGCCGGCGAGCGCGGTCGCGGTGGCGGAGCTGTCCAGCGGGATGACCGTCACCGAGATCTTCTCGTTGCCGGGGCCGGTGGCGTCCGGCTGGCGCTGCGAACCGCGCCAGGCGACCTCCTGCACCGAGCGGCTGCTCAGCAGCGTGGCCTCGCCCTCGTCCATGATCCCCAGGTCGACCAGCCTGCTGACCGGCAACAGACCGCTCTGGCCGTCCGCGGTGCCCTCGGTCGGCGGGATCTTGTCCAGCAGCGCCTGGTTGGGCGAGTTGCTGGCGGCGCTCGAGGTGGGCGGCGGCTGCGTGGTCGTGGTGGCGGCCTGGTTGTCGTCACCGCCGGACGTGGTGAGGAAGATCGTCAGGCCCGCGGCGACCAGCACCACGACGACCGCGACGGAGATCCAGACGGCCTTGCCCTTGCCCTTGGCGGGCTTGTCGTCGAAGGCCTCCGGACCCTGCGCGACCGGGCTGATCGGCGGGAAGTCGGAGCCGCCCCACGGCGGGCTCGCGTCGGACTCCGGCGCGTTCCACGGCTGCTGCACCGGCTGCGGACCGGACTGGGGGAACCCGGCGGGCGGGGAGGCCGGGAAGCCCGCGGGAGGTGACTGCGGTGCGGGCGGGTTGGCCACGTACTGGGTGCGCTCCGGGTCCACCGGCGGCCTGGCCTGCCAGTTCGGCGAGACGGCCTGCGTCGGCTCCGCGGAGAAGTTCTGCGGCTGTGGCTGCTGCTGGGGCGGCTGCGGCGTGCCCTGCGGCGGGCTGATCGGCGCGATCACCTGCGTCGAGTCCGCGGAGTTGTCCTGCTGCTGGGGCGCCGGCTGTTGCTGGGGCGCGGGCTGCTGCGGCTGGGACGCGCTGTCGCTGTAGGACACCGCGGACGAGAGCACCTGGTCCCGGCGGACGCGGTAGTCGTCCGCGGAGAGACGTCCCGAGGCAAGCTCTTCGTCCAGCTTGCGCAACTCCTCCTGCCAGGACACCCGGTAGCCCCCTAATCTGCTCTGGACGAGGCGGAACGCGTCCGCCGGATAGCGCTACGGTGACGACGCACATTGTGCACGCCTACCCTGCTCATCGCCGGTGAGGGTCATTTCGTGACCTTGTTCTGGTTAGGGTGTGAGGGAGGAGGGGGCGAGATGGCGGCACGCTGGCCCGCCGTGGCCGCGGTCGCCGGGGGAACCGCACTCATCGGCCTGCACGGCTGGTCCTACGGCAACTGGATCAACGACGACGCGGCGATCACCTTCGCGTACGCGCGCGACCTGGTCGACGGCGCGGGGCCGGTGCTCCAGCCGGGTGCGGAACCCGTCGAGGGGTTCTCGAACCCGGCCTGGCTCGTCCTGCTGGTGCTGGGGAAGGTGCTGCGCCTGTTCGATACCGGCGCGATCTTCGGTGTGCCCGACTATGTCCTGTTCCCGAAGATGCTCGGATTGCTGTGCTGCGCCGGTGTTCTCGCCGCGTGCCACTTCGCGGTGAGTCGCGTCACGCGGTGGGCATGGCTGGTGACGTTGTTCGCGGGCGGGTTGCTGGCCGCGATCCCGTCGTACGTGATCTGGTCGCTGTCCGGTTTGGAGAACCCGCTGTACGCGCTGGCGGTGGCGTGGCTGGCGGCGCTGTTGTTCCGCGCGGTGGTGGACGGGCGGGTGGCGGCCGTGCGGGTCGGGCTGGCCGCCGGTCTGCTGGCTGTGCTGGCGGCGCTGACCAGGCCGGACGGTGCGATCTTCGTGCTGGCCTACCCGGTGGTGGCGCTGGTGTTCGCGCGGCGGTGGCGGGCGCTGCTTCCGGCGGGGGTGTCGGTGCTGGCGTTCGCGGTGCCGTACGGCGCGTACCTGTTGTGGCGGCACGCGGAGTTCGGCCGGTGGGTGCCGAACACGGCGGTGGCGAAGAACCAGCAGCCGCCGTCGTGGTCGAACGCCGGGCGGGTGGTGGAGCCGGTGGAGTACCTCGGCTGGCCGGTGGTGCTGGCCGGGCTGGTGACCGTGGGGTTGGCGTTCTGGCTGGTCCCGGCGTTGCGGCGGCCGTTGGTGGCGTGGCTGGTGCCGCTGGTGCTCGCGTTGGCGGCGTACTGCGTGCTCAACCCGGAGCCGGGCGGCGAGTTCCGGTTCGCGACTCCGTTGTGGACGATGGCGGCGCTGGTCGCGGCGCTGGCGGCGGTCGAGGTGATGCGGGCGTTGTCGGTGCGGTGGCGGGCGGCGCTGGCGGTCGTGCTGGTGGCCGCGGCGGTGCCGAGCGCGCCCGCGCTGGCCGACTCGGGCCGCGGGTTCGCGAGTGGTCCGGTGGTGCCGTTGTGCCAGATCGCGGAGCGGTACGGGCGGTTGTTCAACGGGTACGCGGACACGATCGGCCTGCGGGAGGGGTCGGCGCTGTTGCCGGACGTCGGCGGGACGGCGCTGACCAGCCGGTTGCGGGTGGTGGACTCGGTCGGGCTGGCGGACGCGCGCATCGCGGACCTGGTGTCCACGGGGGACTTCCCGGGGTTGCGGGACTACGTGTTCGACGAGGTCAAGCCGACGTTCATCCACACGCACGTGCCGTGGACCGACCTGACGGGGCTGACGTCGGACGGGCGGCTGGCGGTCGAGTACGCGGCCGTGGTGCTCGACCGGACGGGCAAGAACGGCGACTGGGTGCGGCTGGACGCGCTCGACGGCGACGACCTGGTGAACCTGCGGGCGTACGCGCGGGTGACCGTGCCGCGCGTGGAGGCCTCGCGCGCGGCGGCGGTGACCGGGCGGTGCGGTGACGTGCTGCGGCCCGGGCAGGTGCCCTAGTTCGGCGGGAGTGCCGTGGCCAGGGAGGTCTTGGTCTGGGCGAGGCGTTCGGTCAGCGAGTTCGGGTCGCCGTCGAGGCCCTGGGACACCCAGATCGCGACGGCGTAGCTGCCCGAGGTGTACCACGTGCCGCTCATCTGGCCTGCCGAGTTGCTGCCGGTGACGGCCTTCGCGTCGGTCGATCCGGACGGGACGGTTTGCAGGCCGGCGGTGAGGGAGTGCTCGTAGAGGCGGCGGGTGATCGAGGCCGCGGCGGCGGGTGAGCTGGCGGGGACGACCAGGACGAGGTAGCCCTGCGGGCCCTGGGACGAGCCGCGGAAGATGACCTGGCCGGCGCCGTTGTCCTTGAAGAGCTGGCCTTCCTCGCGGGAGTACAGCTTGAGGTCGATGCCCTGCTCGACGGTCAGGGTGCCGTTGTTGGTGCTCGGGGTGCCCGGCAGGGTCGGCAACCGCGCCTCGACGGCCTCCGGCGAGCTGACGGCGGAGGTGGTCGGCCCGGCGGTCGTGGTGGTGGCGTTGTTGCCGCGCAGGAACCACACGCCGGCCGCGACCATCGCGAACACGACGACGACGCCGAGGGTGATGAACAACCAGGTGGGCTTGCGCTTCGGCGGCGCCTGCAACACGGGCGCGGCGTCGAAGGGAAGCTGCTGGCCGGGCCCGTGCAGGGGCGGCGGCGGGGTCATGCTGGGCAACGGCCGGGCAGGCGGAGGAACCGGATTGGTGACGACCGTCGGAGCGTCCTCGATGGAGGGGAAGCGCATCGAATCGGTGGCCCGCTCGTCGGCCGGGCTGGGGGCGCTCGTGGGCTTCTTGGTGGCGAGCAGCTGCGCGGAGATGCTCTGCGTGGGCCCTTCCTCAGTGGCGAGCGCACTGCCCACCTCGGGAGCCTGCTCACCCTGCTGCTGGCTCTGGCCAGCCTGGGGCTGGGCAGCCAGGGGCTGCCCAGCCTGCGGGTGACTCTGCGCTTGGCCACCCTGCTGCTGGCCGGCCGGTGGCTGCCCGGCCTGAGGCTGGCTCTGCGGCTGACCGCCCAGTTGCCCACCGTGCTGCTGGCTCTGCGGCTGGCTGCCCTGTGGTGTGCCGCTTTCCGGCTGGCTGCCCTGCTGCTGGCCAGCCTGTGGCTGGTCGCTGTGTGGCTGCCCCTGGCCGGCCTGCGGCTGCCCGGCTTCGGGCTGCGGCTGGGCCCCTGGCTCAGCCTGGCCACCCTGAACCTGCCCGACCTGCCCCGCCTCGACCTGACCCCGACCAGCCTGCGGCTGCCCCGCCGGAGTCTGCCCCGTCGCGCCGGTCTGAACCTGCCCGTACACGTCCTGCGGCTGCCCGAACTGCGGCTGCCCCACCTGGGGCTGAACCCCCGCCTGCGGCTGGCTCTGCGGCTGCCCAACCGGCGGCTGCCCCGGCACGCCCGGCCCCTGCGGCACCCCGCCCACCGGCTGATGCGCGTACTCGCCCGGCGGAACCTGCCCCTGCGGCCACCCCTGCGGCGCGAAACCCTGCGGCACCGCGCCCCCCGGCACCGCGCCCTGCGGCGCCCCCTCCTGCGGCCACCCTTGGGGCGCCTGCGCCCACGGCGCCTCCCCCGGCTGCGGAGCGAATCCCGGACCGGCCGGATTCGCACTCTGCCACTGAGGCGCCCCGTCAACCCGCCCCCGCGGCGAAGCCACCGACGCCGGCGCCACATTGCCCGACGCGGCGGCGAGCAGCTCGTCCCGCATCTTGCGGTGCTGGTGCTGGGTGATGGTTCCGTTGGCGAGCTCGGCGTCCAAACGGCGCAGCTCGTCCTGCCAACTCATCCCGGGGCTCCTCGGTCAACTTGCGCACGGTGGACGTCACCGAGAAGATAGCGCGATCACCGGTTCGATGGGTGCGGATGTGTCCGATCCGCCCGCCTACCCCGCTGGCAGCAGCGGCTCCACCTTCTCGGCGAAGGCCTGCGCGTTCGGACAGCCCTGAGCGTCTTCACTGGCCCGCGCCATGGTCGCCAACACCAGGGCGAGGGCGTGTTCTCCGACCCCCACCGCGACAGCACAGCCGCCGGTGGGAATGTCGGCCTGCAGGGCGTCGCGACCGTTGATCGAGATCTCCCGTGCCCCCGTGTTGTCCGCGGCGAATCCGCTCAGCCCTTGCGTGGAATCGAGCGCCAGGCTGTAGGTGATGAATTCCGGTTTCGACGCTGTGCACTGGTTGCGCGCGCTCTTGTTCTCGCCGGGGTTGAATCCCTGACCCGCGTTGAGCTGGTCCAGCAGCTGGCACGCGTTGAGCCCGGCGAACACATCCGAATTCCCCGGGCTCGAGCTGGGAGCCGGACCGGGCGCGGGCAACGCGCTGCCGGAGACAGTGCTGGTGCAGGCGGTTCCGGCCGCCAATGTGCAAGCGACGGCCACGATGGCCCGGGCAGATCGACGGTTCACCGAGGTTCCTGATTCCTGAGGGTGTTGAGCGCCTTGGTAGCCGCCTCGTCCGAGGCGTCGTACTTGCTGATAGCAGTTTCGATGGCTTGGCGAAGCGTTTCCAGGGTGTCTCGCGCCGTGACGAAAACCTGAACCAGTGACTGGTCGTCCGAGTCCATCGCGCTGAGGAAATGCGCGGCCGCTCGCTGTGCGTACTCGTCGTTGCCGAACTTAGGCGCACGCTGCAGAAGGTGCACCCGTTGGCCGACCTCGTTCAACCGTGTCTGCATCTGCGTCACCGCCCGGCGCAGGTGTGTTCCCGTCTCCTCGTCCACCGCCCAGCGGCCGGCTTGCGCGTCCGCCAGCATGCGCTTCGCGTCGGTGTTCATCGTGTTCAGTTGCTGCTCGCCGCCGAAGACGTTGGCCACCTGGGTCGCCACGTCGCCGGAGTTGTCGCTCATGAGCCCTCCCTCGCTCGGCCAGCACAATATCGCCCGGGCCGCCCCGCTGCCACAACCAGCGACTACGCCGCCTCCTCCAGGTACGCCGCCGCTTGCAGGGTGAACAGTGACGCGTAATCCCCGCCCTGGGACATCAGCTCCTCGTGCGTTCCTTCCTCCGCCAGGCGGCCCCGGTCGAGCAGCAGGATCTTCTCCGCCTGCCGCACCGTCGAGAACCGGTGCGAGATGTACAGCGTGGTCCGGCCCTCGGACAGCGCGCGCAGCCTCGCGAACAAGTCGTGCTCCGCCGCGGCGTCCAGCGCCGACGTCGGCTCGTCCAGGATCAGCACCGGCGCGTCCCGCATGAAGGCCCGCGCCAGCGCGATCTTCTGCCACTCCCCGCCGGACAGCGACACCCCCTGGTCGAACCACCGGCCAAGCGGGCTGTCGAAACCCCGCGGCAGCCGGGAAATCCGCGAACCGACCCCGGCCCGCTCCGCCGCGTCCTCGATGCGCGGCCGGTCGTCCAGGGCGCCCAGCTGCCCGAGCCCGATGTTCTCCGCCGCCGTGCCCTGGTACGTCACGTAGTCCTGGAACATCGCCGAAATCCGGGACCGCAGCTCGTCCGGGTCGAACTCGCGCAGGTCCAACCCGTCCAGCAGGATCCGGCCCCCGGTCGGGTCGTAGAGCCGGCACAGCAGCTTGATCAGCGTCGACTTGCCCGCCCCGTTCCGCCCGACGACCGCCACCGTCTCGCCGGGCCGGATCTCGAACGACACGTCGTCCAGCGCCTTCTCCCCGGCGCCCGGGTAGCTGAACGACACGTTCTCGAACTCGATGTGCCCCCGCACCGGCTCGGGCAGCGGTTTCGCCGCCGCGGGCGCCGTGATCCGCGGTTCGGTCGCCAGGAAGTCGTACAGCGTGTCCAGGTACAGGTTGTTCTCGTACATCCCGGAGAACCCGCTGAACAACCCCTGCACCGACGTCTGCACCGCCGCTGCGGCCGCCGTGTACAACGCGAGGTCACCGATCGTCAGCCGCCCGGCCACCGCCTCCAGCGCGATGTACAGCGCGATTCCGGAACCGGCCATTGTGGACAACAGGCTCCACGCC
Source organism: Amycolatopsis methanolica 239 (assembly GCF_000739085.1). NCBI lineage: Bacteria > Bacillati > Actinomycetota > Actinomycetes > Pseudonocardiales > Pseudonocardiaceae > Amycolatopsis > Amycolatopsis methanolica. The sequence goes on from NZ_CP009110.1 coordinate 126,756, forward strand.
GTGCCCACGAAGTTGCGCTTCGTCGTCAGCTTCCGCTCGCGCGTGTAGTAGTTCTGCCCGAGCCGTCGGAACCGGTCCACCAGGTACGGCCCGAGCCCGAACAGCTTGGTCTCCTTTGCGTACGTGTCGGTCGTGACCAGCGAGTTCAGGTAGTCCATCCGCCGACGGATCGGCGACATCCACAGGGTCAGCATGAACGCCCGCGACCCGTACTTCGACTGCGAGATGAACGCGGGCACCGGCGCGAGCAGCGCGACGGCCGCCAGCAGCGGGCTCACCGACACCAGCAGCACCACCATGCTCCCGAACGTGATCGCCGTGCGCGCCAGCCCCAGCGCCGAGGTCAGCATCGACACCGGCCGCTGCGGCGCCTCCTGCGACGCCTGCCGCAGCTGGTCGTAGGACTCCGAGTCCTCGAAGAACTGCAGGTCCAGCCTGCTCGCGTGGTCCATCACGCGGTGCCGGATCGTCAGCGTCATCCGCTCCTGCAGCAGCTGCTGCGCCGCGTTCGTCAGCGCCGTGCTGATCGCGGTCATCGTGAACACGCCGAACTCCAGCGCGGCCAGCTCGACGATCCGCGTGGTCGTCCCGTGCCCCTGCACCGCCGCGACCACCGCGTCCAGCAGCAGCTTCGCCACGTACGCGGTCAGCGTCGGCATCAGTCCGCTCACCACAGTGGACAGTGCGATCAGGACGGTCATCACCGGGCTCGCCTGCCACGCCAATCCGATCACGCGCGGCAGACCACGCACCGTCCCGCTCGCGGACTGGCGGAGCCGGGTCAGGCGCGACCGCAGGTCCGTCGGCTCATCCCGCACCGCGTCCGGGATGTCGACCGGACCGGTCAGCCCGCTCTGCGCGACCGAGCTGCTGGCCTTCCGCAGCATCCGGCGCACCCCGATCGGCGCCCCGCCCCCGTGCATCATGCGCTCACCGCCCCGTGCAGGAACACGTCGATCAGCTCCGCCGTGGACAACCCCGCCTGGTCGTCGCGACGGCGCGAGAAAAGCAACGACATGAAGACCCCGGCCAGCTGTTCGGCGGGCAGCCGCAACCGGTCTTCTGGGGTGAACAGCTCCGTGATGGCCTCGCGCATCGCGGTGAACGATTCCGCGCGCGAGCCCTTCCGCGGCTCGCCGCGCTTGAGCCTGCCGGAGGAGTGCAACGCGCCCATCAGCGCGCCCATCCGCTCCAGGTGCGCCGACAACGCCTCCGCGGCTTCGGTGAGCCGGTCCGCCAGCGGCTGGTCGAGCGGGATCCCGGCGATCACCGCCAGCACGCTGTCCGGTTTGAGCGCTTCGGCGACACACGCGTCGAGCAGTTCGTCCTTGTCCTTGAAGGCGCGGAAGATCGTGCCCTCGCCGATGCCGGCGGCGCGCGCGATCTGGGCGGTGGTCACGGCGGCGCCGTGCTCGACGACCAGTGGCAGCACGGCCTGCACGATCATCCGGCGCCGGTCTTCGGCGCTCATGCCGGGTGCCCGGCGGCGGGGAGGAGCGGTCATGCGACCAGTGTGCGGAGTGAGCGCTCACTCCGTCAAGCGGGCAACCGAACGGGGCCGCGCGGGAACGCGGCCCCGAACCGTCAGTACGTGATCGCCATGGCCGGATCGGCCAGCAGCGCGCCGACGTCGGCGAGGAACTGCGAGCCCTGCTGCCCGTCGACCAGCCGGTGGTCGAAGCTCAGCGACAGCTGCAGCACCTTCCGCACGGCGAGCTGCCCGTCCACCACCCACGGCGCGTCCTTGATCGCGCCGAAGGCCAGGATCGCGGCCTCGCCCGGGTTGATGATCGGCGTGCCGGTGTCGACCCCGAACACCCCGACGTTGGTGATCGTGATCGTCCCGTTGACCATCTCGGCGGGCGGGGTCTTGCCCTCGCGTGCGGTCGTGGTCAGCTCGTCCAGCGCCCGCGCCAGCTCGGGCAGCGACATCGCGTCCGCGTCCCGGATCTTGGGCACCACGAGCCCGCGGGGCGTCGCGGCGGCGATGCCCAGGTGCACGTAGTCCTTGTAGACGATCTCGCCCGCCGCCTCGTCCCAGGTGGCGTTGACGTCCGGCGTCCGCTTCACCGCCATGCACACGGCCTTGGCCGCGAAGGCCAGCGGGGTCAGCTTCACCCCGGCGAAGTCCGGGTGCTTCTTCAGCCGCTCACGCAGCTCCATCATCGGCGTGACGTCGATGGTCAGGAACTCCGTGACGTGCGGCGCGGTGAACGCGCTGGACACCATCGCCTGCGCGGTCGCCTTGCGGACGCCCTTGACCGGCACCCGCCGCTCACGCGACCCGGCCACCGGCGCGGGAGCAGCGGGAGCAGCGGGAGCAGCGGGAGCAGCCGGACGGGCCGCCCGCTCGACGTCCTCGCGCGTGATGATCCCGCCGTCCGCCGACCCGGTCAGGGTCGACAGGTCGACACCGAGGTCCTTGGCGAGCTTGCGCACCGGCGGTTTGGCCAGCGGCACGTAGCCACCCCGCGCCGCCGCGGGTGCCGGCGCCGGAGCAGCGGCAGGCGGTGCGGCGGGAGTTGCAGCAGGCGGTGCGGCGGACGGAGCGGCCCGGCGCGGTCGTCGCCGCGCCTCGGTCGTCTTCGAGCCGTAGCCGACCAGCGGCTTCATCTCCTCCTCGGCCGCGGCCGGCGCCGGCGCGGACGAGCCGTTCACCGCCTGGGCCGGAGACGCCGACGACCCGGCCGGGTCGACGTCGACGGTGAGCAGCGGCGCCCCGACCTCGACGGTCGCGCCGGGCTCGGCCAGCACCTCGGTGATCACGCCTGCCCACGGGATCGGCAGCTCGACGGCCGCCTTCGCGGTCTCCACCTCGACGACGATCTGGTTGACCGTCACCTCGTCGCCGGGCTGCACCCGGACGTTCAGGATCTCGGCTTCGGTCAGGCCTTCGGCGGTGTCGGCGAGCAGGAACTGCTTGTACTCGGGCACCCCGCCTCACCAGCCCATCGCGCGGTCGACGGTGTGCAGCACCCGGTCCAGGTCGGGGAGGAAGTGCTCCTCGAGCTTGGACGGCGGGTACGGGGTGTCGAACCCGGTGGCCCGCAGCACCGGCGCTTCCAGCGAGTAGAAGCACTCCTGCTGCACGCGCGCGGCGATCTCCGAGGTGATCGACGACTCCGACGACGCCTCGCTGACCGCGACCAGCCGCCCGGTACGGCGCACCGACTCGAACACCGGCGCGAGGTCGAGCGGCGAGATCGTGCGCAGGTCGATGACCTCCAGCGACCGGCCCTCTTCTGCCGCGGCCTCGGCCGCATCCAGGCACACCTTCACCGACGGCCCGTAGGCGACCACCGTGCAGTCGGTGCCCTGGCGCACCACCCGGGAGGCGAACAGCGGCCCCGGCGGCGTCGTGGTGTCCACTTCGGACTTGAGCTGCCCGTTGTGGTAGAGCCGCTTCGGCTCGAAGAACAGCACCGGGTCGTCGCAGTCGATGGCCTGCTGGATCATCCAGTACGCGTCGGCCGGGTTGGAGCACGACACGACCTTCAGCCCGGGGATGTGCGCGAACAGCGACTCCGGCGACTCGGAGTGGTGCTCGACCGCGCCGATCCCGCCGCCGAAGGGCACCCGCACGACCACCGGGACCTTGACCTTGCCCTGGGTCCGGTAGTGCAGCTTCGCCAGCTGCGAGGAGATCTGGTCGAAGCCGGGGAAGATGAAGCCCTCGAACTGGATCTCGCACACCGGCCGGAACCCGCGCACGGCGAGACCGACCGCGGTGCCGATGATGCCGGACTCGGCCAGCGGCGTGTCCAGCACGCGCTGCTCGCCGAAGTCCTTCTGCAGCCCGTCGGTGATGCGGAAGACGCCGCCGAGCTTGCCGACGTCCTCACCGAGGACGATGACCTTGTCGTCGGCCTCCATCGCGGCACGCAGGCCCAGGTTCAGAGCCTTGCCGATGGTCAGCTTCTGCATCGCGGGCACTGCACCGTCCACAGGGGACTTGACGGGGGCGGCCATCAGCGCTCACCCGCTTCCACGAAACCGGCGAGGTAGGACAGGTACTCGTCGCGCTGGGCGTCGAGCACCGGCGACGGTTCGGCGTAGACGTTGGCGAACACGCGTTCCGGCGGCGGTTCGGGCATGTTGAAGCAGAACTCGCGCAGGTCGGCGGCGAACGCGTCGGCCTCGGCCTGGACCTGGTCGAACCACGCCTGGTCGGCGAACCCGCTGCGCGCCAGGTGCACCCGCACGCGCTCGATGGGGTCCTTGTGCTTCCACACCTCGAGCTCGTCGGAGAGCCGGTAGCGGGTCGGGTCGTCGGTGGTGGTGTGGGCGTCCATCCGGTAGGTGAACGCTTCGATCAGCACCGGGCCGTTGCCGTGGCGGCACTCTTCGAGCGCCCAGCGGGTCACCGCGAGGCAGGCCAGCACGTCGTTGCCGTCGACGCGGATGCCGGGGAACCCGTACCCGCGGGCGCGCTGGTAGAGCGGCAGGCGGGACTGGCGTTCGGTCGGCTCGGAGATCGCCCACTGGTTGTTCTGGCAGAAGAACACCAGCGGCGCGTCGTACACCGCGGCCCACACGAAGCCCTCGTGCACGTCGCCCTGCGAGGTGGCGCCGTCGCCGAAGTAGACGATCGTCGCCTCGTCAGTGCTCGATGGGTTCCCGTCACCGTCTGTGTTGCCTACCCGCCCCTCGAACTTCTGGCCCATCGCGTAGCCGGCGGCGTTGAGGACCTGGTTGCCGATCACGATGGTGTACGGGTGGAAGCCGTGGGCCTTGAAGTCCCAGCCACCGTGGTCGGTGCAGCGGAAGATGCCCAGCAGTTCCTTGAAGTCGACGCCGCGGGTGTAGGCCACGCCGTGTTCCCGGTAGCTCGGGAAGGCCATGTCCTGCGGCTTGAGCGCGCGGCCGGAGCCGACCTGCGCGGCTTCCTGGCCCAGCAGCGGGACCCAGATGCCGAGCTGGCCCTGGCGCTGCATGGCGTTGGCTTCCCGGTCGGCCCGGCGGACCAGCACCATGTCGCGGTAGAGCCCGCGTAGCGCTTCCGGGTCGACGTCGGAGATGTAGCGGTCGAACTGCGGCGAAGCGATCCGCTCGCCTTCGGGGGTGAGCAGCTGAGTCACCTCAGCGCCACCTGCGTCCGTGTTTCGCAAACCGGCGATCACCTGCTCCCGCGATGGTTGTGCGGCCTGTGCGGCCGGTCCTTCGCCGGGCTCCGGGTGCGTCCACTGTTCGGGGGACGGCATGCGCGTTCTCCTCGGTGTCCTGCCACGAGGCCGCTTGTGGCGGCCGCTGATGGCTGACCAGCGGCCACCGACGTTTCGGATCCGAAGCGCTCGGCAGCCGTCGGCCGTGACGGCTTACGGGGAACATCCTGACACGAACGAGCCCCGCGAGTGCAGGTCCGCGCCTGATTTGTTGCTGTGAAAGCCCGCCCTGAGCTGGGCAAACGCTCGGAAGCCCGACCGACGACCCACCGATAGTCGGCCGTGGAGGCGCGCGCTCACCTGCCCGGAAGTGACGGACGGGCCACCTCCGTCGCGGAGAACGCTCCGACGGTGGCCCGCCTCGGTGTCGTGGGTGACCTGCGTCACGCCACCCGGTTACAGGTTGGCCTTCGTGAACTGGTACTGCTGTGCCGCCTGTGAACTGAAGTTGTACTTGAGAGTGGCCAGTCCGAACGGCTTCGTCGGGTCGACCTTGAACAGCGTGCTCGACCGCGGCGGGTTGCGGGTGTCGGCCGGGCCGTACTTGTAGTCGCCGGTGAGACCGTCGAACGACACGGTGCCCAGTTCGCTGGACGCCTTCAGGATGCCGTCGCGGGACAGGTCGCCCAGCTCGACCGCCTTCTCCAGCACCGCGGTCATCGCGCGGGCCTGGTTGTAGCCGAACGCGAAGTAGTAGTCCGGCTCCTGCTGCGGGGCGAAGGCGTTCTCGTCGGCGACCATCTTCGCCATGCCCGGCACGGAGTTGTCGCCCCACTCGGTGCCCTCGGCGACGATCGTGACGTACTGCTGCAGGTACGGCGCGATCGCGGACTTGGCGAACGCCGACGTGTAGCTCGGCGACTGCCCGTACCAGCGGGGCGCGAACCGGGCCTGTGCCGCGGTGCCCCAGATCTTGGCCGCGTCCGTCGGGGTCGCGGTCAGGAACACCATCTGGCAGCCGGCGCCGGCGAGCGCGCCGATCTGGCCCGCGTAGTTCTCCGTCCCCGCCTTGAAGCGCTGCGTGTTCGCCACGGTGAAGCCGTAGCTCTTCGCCGCGAAGTCGATCCCGGCCTGGCCCGCCTCGCCGTAGACGTCGTCCTGGACCATCGTGCAGATCTTCGAGTCCTTGGTGCCGCCGCCTTCGGTGAGGTAGTGGTCCATGGCGTTGATCGCCTGCACCTGGTACGGCCCGCCGACCGGCAGCAGGTTCTCTTCACGCACCCATAGCGCGTCCAGCGACGCCGGCGCGGCCAGCATCTTGTCCGCGCGCAGCTGCGGCAGCACGGCCAGCGTCGACGGCGTGCCCAGCAGCTGGGTGAACGCGACCACGTCGCCCTTGACCTTGTTGTACTTCTGCACGGCGACGTCCGGCTTGTACTGGGTGTCCTCCTGGACGAGCTGCACCTTGTACTTGCCCGCGATCCCGCCGCGTTCGTTGAGCGCCTGGAACCAGACCTCGTTGCCCGAGGTCAGCGGCTGCCCGATCACCGCGACCGGACCGGACAGCGGGGACAGCACGCCGAGCTTGATCGTCGTGCCGTCGAACCCGGCGGTGGCGCCCGGGTTGCCGGCCTGGCCGCCACCACCGCCTTCGTCGTCGCCCGCACCGCCGCACGCGGCCAGCGCGAGCGTCGCCGCGGCCAGCACCGCCGCGATCCGCGTTCTCTTCATGGACGCCTCCTGGACTAGTAGGAGAAGGGCCAGGCCTTGAAATAGGTCTTTATGCGCAGCCAGATGCCCGCGAGCCCGCGTGGTTCGAGCACCAGGAACAGCACGATCAGCAACCCGAAGATGGCCTGGTTGAGGGCGAACACACTGATGAACCCCGAATCGCCCACGCTCGTCTGGACGCCGGGGATGACGTCGCTGTAGCGGTCGATCAGGGCGGGCAGCGCGCCGACGAACAGCGCGCCGAGCACCGATCCGAAGATCGTGCCCAGACCGCCCACGATGATCACCGCGATGTACTGGATGGACAGCAGCAGGTTCCACTCGTCGGGGCTGACGAACTGCTGGTAGGACCCGAACAGCGCGCCCGCCATCGAGGCGATCGCGCTGGACACCATGAACGCGCCGATCTTGTACCGGCCCGCTCGCACGCCGATCACCTCGGCGGCCTGGTCGCGGTCGCGCACCGCCTGCAGCGCGCGGCCCGGGCGGGTGCGGGCGAGGTTCTTCACCAGCAGGGCGACCAGCCCGACCAGCGCCCACACCAGCCAGAACCAGCCCTGGTTGCGCGAGTAGCTCTCGCCGAAGATCGTCAGGTCGGCGAAGTCCACCGGCCCGATCGCGACGTCGGCGTTGACCGACGTGCCCGAGTTGCCGCCGGTGAGGTCGTCGAGGTTGCGCCACAGGTGCTCGCCGAGGAACACCAGCCCGAGCGTGACGATGGCCAGGTAGTGGCCGCGCAGCCGCAGCGTGAACGGTCCGATCAGCCCGCCCAGCACCGCCCCGATCCCGGCGGCGGCGAGCAGCCACAGCGGGAACGGCATGCCGAAGTCGCCGCCGACCTTGGCCGTCACGTACGCGCCCGCGCCGATGAAGAACGCGTGCCCGAGCGAGATCTGCCCGCAGTAGCCGGTGAGCAGGTTGAGGCCGATCGCGCCGACCGCGGTGATGCCGGCGTAGATCAGCACGGACAGCCAGAAGTCGTCCTGCACGACCGTCGGCAGCACCAGGAACGCCGCGATCATCAGCGCCAGCCCGAACTTCGACATCGGCGAGCCGAACAGGCGCAGGTCCTGGGCGTAGTCCCGGACGACGTTGCGGTGCGGTTTCGGCATCAGATCCTCCGTACGTCCTTGGTTCCCAGCAGGCCGTACGGCCGGATCAGCAGGATCACGATCATCAGCAGGTAGGGCACGATGATCGACACGTTGTCGCCCGCCCAGGAGAACAGCTGGTCCTGGTAGCCCCGGGTGAGCGCCTCGGCCAGCCCGATCACGATGCCGCCGAGCACCGCGCCGGCCGGCGAGTCGAGGCCGCCGAGGATCATCGCCGGGAACGCCGCGAGCGCGATGAACCCGATCGACGGGGAGAGCCCGCCCGGCCCGGCCGCCATGGTGATCCCGGCGAGCGCCGCCAGCGCCGATGCGATGGCCCACGAGACCGCGTACACCCGGCGTGCGCTGATCCCCTGCGCCAGCGCCGCTTCCGGGTCGAACGCGGTGGCCCGCATCGCAAGGCCGAGCGAGGTGAAGCGGAAGAACAGGAAGAACGCGACGACGACCGCCGCGGTCAGCCCGATCGTCCACAGGTCCCGCACGCCGAAGACGATCCCGCCTGCTTCGACGGTCTGGATGTTCCACGGGTTGGTGACCTGCAGGTTGTCGAAGCCCCAGATCGCGGTGATCAGCGGCTCCAGCACGAACAGCAGGCCGATGGTGATCATGATGACCGCGAACGGCGGCTGCCCGACCATGCGCCGCAACACGATCCGCTCGAACCCGGCGCCCACCAGCGCCGCCGACGCGCACGCCAGCGGGATCGCCACACCGAACGCGATCGCCAGGTTGTTGGCGAACGTGTACCCGAGGTAGGCGCCGAGCGCGAGCAGCCCGCCCTGCGCGAAGTTGATCACCCCCGTCGACTTGTAGATGACCACGAAACCCAGCGCCACCAGGGCATAGGTGGACCCGAGGGCAAGCCCGGCGAAGCAGTTCTGCAGGAACGTCGTCACCGGTACATCGCCTCGATCTCGTGCTCGAACCGCAGCTCGATGGCCCGCCGCTTGACCTTCTGCGTCGCGGTCAGCTCGCCGTCCTCGTGGTCGAGTTCCTTGCCGATCAAGGTGACCCGCTTGATCTGCTCGACCTGCGAGAACTCCCGGTTGGTCTCGTCGACCACCTGCTGGACGAGCGCCACCACCTCGGGTTTGGCCGACAGGTCGGCGTAGGTCGTGTACGCGAGGCCGCGGCGGGTCGCCCAGTTGCCGACCGTCTCTGCCTCGATGCCGATCAACGCGGTGAGGTACTTGCGGCGGTCCCCGATCACGATCGCCTCGCGCACGAACGGCGAGACCTTGAGCCGGTTCTCGATCTCCGACGGCGAGATGTTCTTGCCGCCCGCGGTGATGATGATGTCCTTCTTGCGGTCGGTGATCCGCAGGAACCCGTCGGCGTCGATCTCGCCGACGTCGCCGGTGTGCAGCCAGCCGTCCGCGTCCACCGCCGCCGCGGTGGCCTCCGGGTTGTGGAAGTAGCCCTGGAAAACCCCGGCCGAGCGGGTGAGGATCTCGCCGTCCTCGGCGATCCGCACCTCCACGCCGGGCAGCGGTTTGCCGACCGCGCCGAGCCGCACGTCGCCGTCCGGGGTGAGCGTGGCCAGCGCGGTGTTCTCGGTCTGCCCGTAGCCCTCGCGCACCGGAACCCCGATGGCCCACAGGTATTCCAGCACCTGGGGCGCGATCGGCGCGGCGCCGGACAACGCGGTGCGGACCCGGACCAGGCCGAGTTTCTCCCGCAGGGCACGGAAAACGAGGAACTCCGCTAGCCACAGGCGGATCTGGTCGCCCGCCGACAGCCGACCGGTCATGCGGCGCGGCGCGATCCGGCGGCCCTGCTTGAGCCAGAACCGGTAGAGGCCGCGCTTGAGCCGCGAGGCGTCGGCCATCCGGATTTCGGTGCCCGCCAGCATCTTCTCCCACACCCGCGGCACGCCGAGGAACACGGTCGGCTGCACGTCGCGCAGGTCGTTGAGGAAGGACGGGCCGCCCTCGCCGAAGTTGACCACCGAACCGGCCCACACGGAGTCGATCACCGAGGTGAGCCGCTCGGCGATGTGGCACAGCGGCAGGTAGGACAGCACCTCGTCGTCCGGGCCGCCGCCGAGCGCGTCGATGAACGTGCGCCCGGCCGCGACCAGGTTGGCGTGCGAGATCATCGCGCCCTTGGGCGGTCCGGTGGTGCCGGAGGTGTAGACGAGGATCGCGGTGGCGTCCGGGTCGAGCCGCGACACCGAGTCCTGGTAGTCGCGCAAGGCGTTGTCCCGCGGGCGTTCCAGCTGCTCGAACGTCATCAGGTCGGGCAACGCCTCCACGCGCACCCCGCGCGGGTCCATCACCACCAGGCTCCGCAGGTCGGGCAGCCTGCCGCGCACCGCGAGCGCCTTGTCCAGCTGCTCCTCGTCCTCGGCGATCAGCACCTTCGCGCCGGAGTGCGACAGCAGATATTCGACCTCGGCCTCCGGCGAGGTCGGGTAGACGCCCATGCTGATCGCGCCGATGCCCTGCACGGCCAGGTCGGCGACCACCCACTCCGGCCGGTTCTCGGCGTGGATCGCCACCCGGTCGCCCGGCTCGACGCCGAGTTCCCGCAGGCCGGCGGCGACGTTCGCGACCCGTTCGGCGTAGGCGGACCAGGTCCATTCGCGCCAGCGGCCGCGGTGCTTCTCCCGCATCGCGGTGCGGTCGCCCAGCGTGCGGGCGTGTTCCAGCAGGCGCGCGGGCAGGGTCCGCACGTCCGGGGGAGCGACCAGTGCCGTGCTCATCGGGCACCGCCCAGGTAGGCCTCGATCACGGCCGGGTGGTTCTGGATCTCCGACGGCTTCCCGGTGGCGATCGCGACGCCGAAGTCCAGTGCGAGCACCCGGTCGGCGAGGTCCATGACCAGTCGCATGTCGTGCTCGACGAGGATCATCGCGAGGCCCAGCTCGCGCCGGACCTCGACCAGGTACCGCGCGGTGTCCTCGGTCTCCTCCAGGTTCATGCCGGCGACCGGCTCGTCGAGCAGCAGCAGCGACGGCTCCATCGCCAGCGCGCGGCCCAGTTCGGCGCGTTTCGCGACGCCGTAGGGGAGCAGTCCGGCAGGCATCCGGCGGTACGGCTCGAGTTCGAGCAGTTCGACGATCTCCTCGACAGCCGCGCGGTGCCGGACCTCCTCGCGCTTCGCGCGGCCCCACCAGAGCATCCCGGTGCCGAAACCGGTGCGCATCAGGTGGTGGCGGCCGAGCATCAGGTTCTCGATGAGCGTGAGGTGCTCGAACAGGCCGAGGTTCTGGAACGTGCGGGCCACGCCCATCGCGGCGATCGCGGCGGGCGCGCGGCCGACCAGCCGTTCGCCGTCCAGCGTGATGGTGCCCTCCTGCGGGCGGTAGACCCCGTTGAGGCAGTTGAAGATCGACGTCTTGCCCGCGCCGTTCGGGCCGATCACGGCGAACAGCTCGCCGCGGCCGACCTCGAAGCTGACGCCGTCGAGCGCCGTGACCCCGCCGAACCGCAGCGTCAGGTCGCGGACCTCGAGGATCGGTCGATCGGTGCCGGCTTCGTCCTCCCGGGCGGGCGCGGGGTCGCTGGTGGTCACGCGCTCCATCGCTTCTTCCTCCGGTAGCTCTTGACTTCGGCGAAGCTGCGCCGCTCCTCGTGCTGGGCGGCGCCGAGGTAGAACTCGCGGATGTCCTCGTCGGCGAGGAGGTCGGCGGCCGGGCCGTCCTTGACGACCTTCCCGGTCTCGACGACGTAGCCGGATCCGGCGATCGACAGCGCCATCACGGCGTTCTGCTCGACCAGCAGGACGCTGGTGCCCTGGCCGTTGATCTCGATGATGATGTCCCGCACCTGCTCGACCAGCTTGGGCGCGAGACCGAGCGAGGGCTCGTCGAGCAGCAGGAGCTTCGGCGACGCCATGAGTGCGCGGCCGATCGCGAGCATCTGCTGCTCGCCGCCGGAGAGGTAACCGGCGATCGAGCGGCGGCGGTCCTTCAGGACCGGGAACAGATCCATCACCCTGGCGTAGGACTCGCGGACCTCGGTGCGGGAGCGGCGGGTGTAGGCGCCGGTGCGCAGGTTCTCGTCGACGGTGATCTCGGCGAAGATCCGCCTGCCCTCCATCACCTGTGCGATGCCCTTGCGCACCACGTCGGCGGGGTCGGCGCCGGTGATGTCCTCGTCGCGGAAGCGGACCGTGCCCTTGGTGATCTTGCCGCGGTGCGGCATGAGGAGGCCGGTGATCGCCCGCAGCAGGGTCGTCTTGCCCGCACCGTTCGCGCCGAGCAGCGTGACGATCGCGCCGTCGGGGACCTCCAGGCTGAGTCCCCGGAGGACCAGCACCACGTCGTCGTACACCACTTCGAGGTTGTTCACCGCCAGCACGGGTGGTGACAAGGCGTGCCCTCCGTTCCTCGTTGAACCGGGCGTTTTGTCCCCAATGTGGGTGATTGAGATCACATTGAATACGGAAGGTGGCTAGCGGTCACGGGTGAAGGCCAATGCGGAGCCGAACTGTGACCTGGCGACGGCTGGCAGAATGGCCCGGGTGGAGCAGACGACCGTGCGTGAAACCGTGCAGCGCCTCTGGGACAGCGAGGTGCTGCCGAGCCTGTCCGGCCTGGTGGAGATCCCCGCCCTGTCGCAGGCCTTCGACCCCGACTGGGCCGCCAACGGGCACCTCGACGCCGCTGTGCGGCACGTGCAGAACTGGATCGCCGGGCGCGGCCTGCCCGGCGCGACGCTCGACGTGGTGCGGCTCGACGGCCGCAGCCCGGTGCTGCTGGTCGACGTCCCGGCCACGCCCGGCGCGGAGGACCGCGGCACCGTCCTGCTCTACGGCCACCTCGACAAGCAGCCCCCGGTCGGCGGCTGGGCGGAGGGGCTCGGCCCGTGGACCCCGGTGGTCCGCGACGGCAGGCTGTACGGCCGCGGCTCGGCGGACGACGGGTACGCCGGCTACGCGGCGACGGCCGCGCTGGAGGCCGTGCACGCGGCGGGCGGCGCCCACGCGCGATCGGTGATCCTGCTGGAGACCGGTGAGGAGTCGGGCAGCCCCGACCTCCCGCGGTACCTGGAGCACCTGTCCGAGCGGCTGGGGCGCGTGAGTTTCGTGGTGTGCCTGGACTCCGGCGGCAACGACTACGAGCGGCTGTGGCTGACGACGAGCCTGCGCGGAATGACGCAGGTGCACGTCACGGTGCGGGTGCTCCAGGCGGCGGCGCACTCCGGGCTGGCCAGCGGCGTGGTGCCGAGCTCGTTCCGGGTGCTGCGGCAGCTGCTGGACCGCATCGAGGACGCGGAGACGGGCGAGATCAAGCTGGCGGAGCTGAACGTCGACATCCCGGCGAACCGCCGCGAAGAGGCGGCCGCGACGGTCGCGGTGGCCCCCGGCGCGATCAGCGGTTCGTTCCCGCTGATGCCCGGGATGCGCCCGGTCTCGGACGACGAGCTGGAACTGCTGCTGAACCAGTCGTGGCGGCCCACGCTGTCGGTGATCGGCGCGGAGGGCTTCCCGGAGCCGGCGAACGCGGGCAACGTCCTGCGCGACCACACGACGCTGGCGCTGAGCTTCCGGCTCCCCCCGACTGCCGACGCGGCGGCGGCGCTGAACGCGGTGGAGAAGGCGCTGACCACGGACGTCCCCTACGGCGCGGTGGTCGAACTGTCCGGAATGGAGGCCGCGAACGGCTGGAACGCGCCCGACGCGTCGCCGTGGCTGGCGTCGGCGCTGGAGCGGGTCAGCGACGAGGTGTTCGGCGCCCCCTGGCGCAGCGTCGGGCTCGGCGGGTCGATCCCGTTCATGGGCCTGCTCGGCGAGAAGTACCCGGAGGCCCAGTTCCTGGTCACCGGCGCGCTGGGGCCCGACTCGAACGCCCACGTCCCCGACGAGTGGCTGCACCTGGCGCAGGCGAAGCGGCTCACCGAGGCGGTGGCGCACATGCTGGACGCCCACGCGCGGGGCTGATCGCGACCACCAGCCACACCAGCCCGCTGAGGAACACCGCGACCCCGGCGCCGACCACCAGCAGCGACGTCCGCTGGTCCGGCGCCGGGGACCGCCCACCCGACCGTCCCGCGTCGACGAACGCGCTGGTGGGGACGAGGTTCTCCCCGTCGACGGCCACCACCCGGTAGCGAACGTCGCCGAGCGGGATCGCGCCCTGATGGGGCCCGTCGAGGTGCCTCCGCGAGTCGGCGGAGTTGTTCCGCCAGTCCCCGAGGACGAACACGCTGTTGGCGGGCACCCGGGTGGTGAAGCGGTAGGTGGGGCCGTCGCGCAGCAGGTACTCCTCCTCGACGGGCACCCCGTTCACCAGCAGCCGCTCCGACTCGTCACAGCAGGCCACCGCACCTCCGCCGAGGCCGACCACCCGCTTCGCGAACAGCCGCGGGATCTCAAACGACGCGCCGCTGAACACGATGACGTCGCCGTGGCGGACATCGCCGTCCACGTCCACGAGAGTGAGCTGGTCGCCCTGCCGCAGCGTCGGTTCCATGGACGAGGCGGGCAGCTCGACGCTGTCGTAGCGGAGCACCGTCCACAGACCGGCCGCGGCCGCGAGCACGATGCCGAGCGTCATGACGGTGGCAGGCAGCCACCAGCGGTTCTTCACGACCGGAGATCGCCCCTGCGCCCGCGATCATTTCCCCGTCCGTGCGTACTTCAGGGACACTCAGGGTCACCGGCGTGTTACCGGCTGGTTACCGGGTAGACCCGAAATGCGGCCGTAACCACTCGATGCTGTGCGTGACCGTCAACAAGTGGCAGGATGCGTGCACTCGATAAGTATGACCTACTAGGAGTAAACCGTGTCGCGTCGATCGTTACGCAATGCGCTTGTTCTGTCGGCCACGCTGGCCATCGCCGCGACCGCGACGGCCTGCGCGCAGGAGGTCAACACCGGCGGCGACACCCAGGCCGGCGGTGAGATCACCCTCAAGGAGACCGGCTTCCTCACCACCTGCACGCACCTTCCCTACGCGCCGTTCCAGTTCACCGAGGGTGACAAGACCGTCGGGTTCGACGTGGACCTAGTGGACATGGTCGCGCAGAACCTGGGGGTGCAGCAGAAAATCTTCGACACCCCGTTCGAGGGCATCGAGTCGGGCGAGTCGCTCAACACCGGCCAGTGCGACGTCGCCGCCGCGGCGATGACGATCACGCCGGAGCGGCAGGGCGTGATGGACTTCTCGGTCGGCTACTTCGACGCCAACCAGGCGCTGCTGGTCAAGAAGGGCTCCGGCATCGACAGCCTGGAGAAGCTGCGCGGCAAGAAGCTCGGCGTTCAGCTCGGCACCACCGGTGAGGACTACGCCGAGGCGAACAAGGCCCAGTACGGCTACGAGATCGTCCAGTTCGAGGACCTCGCGCTGGAGCAGACCGCCGTCAAGACCGGCCAGGTCGACGCGGGCATCAACGACAACTCGGTGCACTACGAGTTCCTCAAGACCAACCCGGACGTCGAGGTGACCACCGAGTTCAAGACCGGTGACCAGTACGGCGTAGCCGTGCGCAAGGGCAACGGCGCGCTGCTGGCGAAGGTCAACGAGGTCATCAACGCCGCCAAGGCAGACGGCCGCTACGACGCCATCTACCAGAAGTGGTTCAACAAGCTGCCGGAAAGCAAGTAACCGGAAGCCACTTCTGCGAGGAGTTCCACCGTGGCGATGTCTCGCCGTAAACGCGCCCAGCTGTTCCGGGGCGCGCAGTACGCGCTGCTGGTGATCGTCATCCTGGTCGCGGCGTTCGTGGCCGACTGGGGCGAGATCCAGCGCGCGTTCTTCAACGTCGACGCGGCCCGCGCGCAGTTCCCCGGTGTCATCACGACGGCGCTGGTCAACACCATCGTCTACACCGCGCTCGGGTTCGCGTTCGGGCTGGCGGTCGGTCTCGTGCTGGCGCTGATGAAACTGTCGCCGGTCGGGCCGTACCGCTGGATCGCGACCGTCTACATCGAGTTCTTCCGCGGGGTCCCGGCGCTGCTGGTGTTCATCACGCTGGGCTTCGGGGCGCCGCTCGCGTTCGGGTTGAAGTTCGACATCTACTCGACCGTGATGCTGTCGCTCGGCCTGGTCGGCTCCGCTTACATCGCGGAGACCATCCGGGCCGGCATCCAGGCGGTGCCGGCCGGTCAGCGGGAGGCGGCGCGCTCCCTGGGCATGTCCCAGGGGCGGGCGATGGTCTCGATCGTCGTCCCGCAGGCGTTCCGCATCATCCTGCCGCCGCTGACGAACGAGCTGATCCTGCTCACCAAGGACTCGTCGCTGATCTACCTGCTGGGCCTGGCCCGCGACGAGTACGAGCTGACGAAGTTCGGCCGGGAGGGCCTGAACGCGACCGGGTCGCTGACGCCGATCCTGCTTGCCGGGCTGTGCTACCTGATCATCACGATCCCGCTGGGCTACCTGTCCCGGTACCTGGAGCGCCGCACCGGGCGCAAGAGCGAGCGCGGACTGGAGGTCGAGGCGTGACCGACGACGTGATCGTCCAGGTGTCCGGACTGCACAAGGCGTTCGGCAGGCTGGAGGTGCTCAAGGGCATCGACCTGGAGGTGCAGCGCGGGCAGGTCGTCTGCATCATCGGGCCGTCCGGCTCGGGCAAGTCGACGCTGCTGCGGTGCGTGAACCTGCTGGAGGAGCCCAACGACGGCTCGGTGGTGGTGAACGGGTTCCAGATCACCGACCCGGACATCGACATCGACCGCGCTCGGCGGGGCATCGGCATGGTGTTCCAGTCGTTCAACCTGTTCAGCCACCTGTCGGTGCTGGACAACCTGACCATCGCGCAGCGCAAGGTCCTCAAGCGGGACAAGGCCGAGGCCGAGCGGATCGCGCTGGAGAACCTGCGCAAGGTCGGGCTGACCGGCAAGGAACGCTCGCTGCCCACGCAGCTGTCCGGTGGCCAGCAGCAGCGCGTCGCGATCGCACGTGCGTTGTCCATGAACCCGGACGTGATGCTGTTCGACGAGCCCACCTCGGCCCTGGACCCGGAGCTGGTCGGCGACGTGCTCGCCGTGATGCGCCAGCTCGCCCGCGACGGCATGACGATGCTGGTGGTCACCCACGAGATGCAGTTCGCGCGTGAGGTGGCCGACGTGGTGCTGTTCATGGACGGTGGCGTGGTGGTCGAGCAGGGGCCGCCGTCCCAGGTGATCGCGGACCCGCAGCACGAGCGCACGCAGACGTTCCTGTCACGCGTGCTGAACCCGGCCCACGTCGACGAGAAGTGACGTCGTGGCCCTCCTTACCTGAGCGAGGGTAAGGAGGGCCACAGTGGGAGGCGGCGCCGAGCATCATGCTGTGTAGCCGCCGCTTGGATCCCATTGTTGGAACGGCAAATTGTTGCAAGAGAAGGGCTGCAAACCGTTCACGCTGTCATCTACACATCGCCTGGTCATGTTGGCCGTCATGACAACGCCGTTGCTACCGGCTCTGTTGAAGAACCACAGCTGACAGGGGCCGCCGTTACAATCGGTCGTCCGTAATCCGTATTCGTAGCTGTCATCGAGACACCGACCGGTCTCTACGCTGTCGGCCTAGCGCTCGTCGCGACAAGAATGACGAACCCGCATCATGAACCGCCCCGCTGCTTTTTGGCGCGGTTGTCAACTGAACATCTCAGCCGGATTTTCGGCGCAGCGTCTCGACGAGCGCGGCAACCGCTTCCGCGGTTCGTGACGGCGCAGTACGAACTGCTCGGCAGGGTGGTCCAGCCATTGGTCGACCTGGAACATACCGCTGAACTTTGCCAACATGCACCATGTCGAGCCGTTCGGGGTGGTCACCGGATGACCAGGCCAGGCTGCCGACCTGAGTGCCTGGCCAGAGCAGCACAGGCACGATTCCGGCTCGCAGCTCCTCGGGCCACTGGCGCAGCGCGCCTTCATGTGGGTGTCGCCCGGATGTTCTTTGCCCCGCCTTCAATCGCGTTGCTTTGCTCTACTGCGTCGGCAGGTATTGGCTGGACGAGCGGTAGGCGTCGTCCGGCACCTCAGCGAAACTGCCGTACCGGACTCACGGCACCAGCTAAGATTTCGATGCGCGAGCGAAGTGGGAGGGCAGATGGCAAACGGGCAACCGGCACAAGCGGACCGCGCCCTGCCGGCCCTGGATCCCTTCCGCGGGGTGCCGGACCGGCGTTACCACCTCGCCGCGGAGGAGCTGCTCAAACCGCTGCTGGAGCCCGGCAGCGGTGGTCTGCTGCGCTGGCGCAAGCAGGCCAGCAACGCCCCGATCGTCGCCGTGGAAAACGCTTACATCACCGGGCGGCTGGACCTGCGCGGGGCCGACGTGGAGTGCCTTTTCCGCTTCGAGAACTGCCGCTTCGAACATCCGCCGGACGTGCGTGAGGCCAAGATCCTCGGGCTGGTCTTCCGGCGCTGCTGGCTGCCCGGGCTCAAGGCCCGCAACCTGCGCAGCCGCAACGACGTCCGCCTCATCCGCTGCGTCGTACAGGTCCTGCCGGGCAGCGACGACGGCGAGACAGCGGTGCAGCGCGGCGACACCCGCGAACGCGGGGTGCCGGACGCCGCGATCAACCTGACCGACGCCGTCGTCGAAGGCTCGGTCGTCCTCACCCGCACGGCGGTCGACTACCCGCAGGGCCGCGCGATCCAGGCCGACCGGCTGATCATCGCAGGCGCGCTGCTGGCCTACCGCATGCAGACCGAGGGCGAGGTCCGCCTCCCCGGCATGCGCACCGGCGGCAACGTGAACTTCTCCGGCGCCAAGCTGCGCAACCCGGACGGTTTCGCGCTCGACGGGAACGGCGCGCACATCGGCGGCAGCCTGCTGTGCGAGGTCGACAACTACGGCGCCGCCAGCACGCGGCAGCCGTTCTCCGCGCACGGCGTGCTGCACCTGCCGAGCATGCGGGTCAACGGCGACATCGTGCTGCGCGCCGCCGAGTTGCAGAGCGAGCAGCAGGGCCGGATCGTCGTCGACGCGTGGAAGTCGAGCGACCCGTACGTCGACCCGTGGCCGGCGCTGGTCGGCGACCGGTGGCAGGTGGACGGCAACGTGGAGCTGTCCGACGGGCTGTCCGCGGTCGGCACACTGCGCATGATCAACGCGAAGATCGGCGGCACGCTGCGCCTGGCCCGCGCGCGCATCACGGTGCCGCGCGGTTCGGTGGAGCCGTACTACGACCGCGCGCTGCACCTGGACGGCTCGCAGATCAGCAGCGATCTGGAGGCGACGGGCCTGGAGATCCCGTCCGGGCAGCTGCGGATGGCCGACGTGACGGTCCGCGGGAACCTGCTGGCCGGGCGGGTGCGCCTGCGGCATGCGGAACGCGACGTCCTCTCCGCACGCCGGATGACGGTGGCGGGCAACTTCCACCTGCACGAGGCGACCATCGAGGGCACGTTGCGGCTGCAGGGCGTCGAGGTCGGCGGCAGTGTCTACCTGTACGGCACCGACGTCACCAAGCCGGCGGTGCGCAACCGGACCAGTTTCTCGGTGGACCTGCGCACGGTGAAGGTGGGCCGCGACATCACGCTGACCAGCGCCGGTGAGCAGCCGTTCCACGCCGAGGGCGGCGTCAACATGGACGGCGCGACCGCCGGCCGCCGCATCGACTTCAGCGGCGCGGTGCTGGGTTCGTACAACAAGCACGCGATCGCGCTGGACGCGAGCGACGTGGGGGCGGACGAGTTCCTGCTCAACCTGGCCGAGCCCGCCACCGGCAGCATCGTGCTGCGGCACGCGCATTGTCAGACGCTGGAGGACAACGACAACTTCTGGCAGGCCGAGGGCGGCATCGAGCTGGAGGACTTCCGCTACGACGTGCTGAAGCGCCCGATCGACATGAAGGACGACGCTGCGGTGCGGGACCGCATCGAGCGGCTGCGCACCGCGATGGCCGGTTACCGGCCGGGCCCTTACGACCAGCTCGCCGCGATGCTGCGCAACAGCGGCAACGAGGAGCACGCGTCGACGGTGCTGTTCAAGAAGCAGCAGTACCGCTACGAGGCGCTCGCCCAGGGCTACCGGGTGCTCGGCCCTGGTGTGCGGTTGTGGAGCTGGCTGCAGCGGTGGATGGTCGGTTACGGGTACCGCCCGGTGCGGGCGCTGGCCTGGCTGATCGCGCTGCTGGCGGCGGGCAGCATCTACTTCGGCGCGGGCACCGATTCGTGTGTGAACGACCCGGTGCGGTACATGGTGAGCGGCCCGCGGTGCGCGGTCGACCAGCAGGAGACGGGCCTGGAGTGGAACCCGGTGCTGTACACGCTGGACCTGCTGGTGCCGATCGTCGATTTCGGCAACAAGGGCCGCTGGTACATGCACGACGTGGACAAGTGGGTGTCGAACGGCTTCACCGCGATGGGCTGGATCCTGGCCACCACGGTCGCCGCCGGAGCCGGCCGAATGATCCGCCGAGAAACCTAGCCCAAGCCCCCCACACGATCAGGTGAAAATCCCAAAGGCGCCAGAACCAGACCAGCCGGCACCGGACGGGGGGTCCAGGGGGCGAAGCCCTCCCTGGCGGGGGTTTGGGGGTCCGACCCCCAATGCAATGGCGAGTAGCCCCAGCGAAGCGCAAAGCGCGAGCAGGGGTTGCCCAGCTACGAGCGGACGACGGGATTCGAACCCGCGACCCTCACCTTGGCAAGGTGATGCGCTACCAGCTGCGCTACGTCCGCGTGCCCCGGTTGACCGGTGCGATGGACAGTCTATACGGGTGCGATCGGCCGGGTTGACGGGGTGGCCAGTTTGGGGTGATCTTGGGTGGCTGCGAGGTGTGCGTCGCCCTGTCGGAGGGAACTCGGTCACTCCGGGAGTACAAGGGGTGACGGCGAGCGTTTCGCTCCGTATGGTGTCTCCATTCAACCGAACGGGTTAGTCCCGCGGGGGAGGAGGTGGCTGGCCGCATGACGGACGACGCGGCGGTGCCGGAACAGCGCATGGCATCGGAGGACGAGCAGGCTCTGTTGAGCAGGCTCCGTTCCGGTGAGGATGCCGCGTTCCGCGAGTTGTTCGAGCTGCACGCTTCCGCCGTCCGCAGGCTGGCCCGTAGCCTGGCCGCCGATTCGTCCGAGGCGGAGGACATCACCGCCGAGACGTTCTTCCGCGTGTTGCAGGCCTTGCGCCGCGGGAACGGCCCGAAGGAGCACGTCCGCGCGTACTTGCTGACGGTGGCGCGCCGGGTGTCGTGGGAGTGGCACGGCGCGCGCCGTGACGTGCCGGTCAGCGACGACGAGCTGACCCACCGGGCGGGTGCGGGCGCCGACGCGCATGCCCGCACCGCTGAGCACAGCTTGATCACCACGGCGTTCACCAGCTTGCCGGAGCGCTGGCGGACCGTGTTGTGGCAGACCGAGGTCGAGGGTGAGCAGCCGGCCGTGGTGGCGCCGCACTTCGGGTTGAGCGCGAACGCGACGGCGGCGCTGGCGCGGCGGGCCCGGCAGGGTCTGCGTGCCGCGTACCTGCAGGCGCACCTGGCGATGAACCGGATTTCCGACGTCAGTTGCCGCGGGGTGATCGAGAAGCTCGGCGGCTACACCGCGGGCAGTGTCACCGGTGCGGAGGCGCGGCGGATCCGTGGTCATCTGCTGGGGTGCGCGTCCTGCCGGGCGATGCACGCCGAGCTGCGGGACGTGTGCTCGTCGCTGCGTGCGCACGCCGGTGTGGTGGCGTTGTTGGTGCCGGCCACCGCCGTTGCCGCGGGTGGCGGCGCGACGTCGGGCGTGCTGACCACGTTGAAGACCATGCTGGTGTCGAAGCTGAAGATCGGTGTGGCGCTGGCGTCGACCACGGCCGCGGGTGTGGTCGGGTTCGCGGTGGGCCCGGCGATGGTCGACGATTCGCAGCCGATGGGCCTGCCCGAGCAGGGCGGGGTCGAGTTGCGGATCGCCGAGCCGGAGTCGCGGCTGAGCCCGCCGCCGCAGGTGCTGGTCGCGCCCGACGAGGTGACGCTGCCCTACCCCGGCGCGCCGCTGCCGAGCACGGTCGTGGCGAAGTCGCCGCCGCCCGCGAAGTCGATCGAGCAGGCCGAGCCGCCCGCGCGGCAGGAGCCGCGCAGCGACGGTTCGAGCACCGGTGGCGAGCGGTCGGACCAGGTCGAGCCGACGCAGTCGTCGTCCCGCGGCAGCGCGCGCGACGACCTGCCGACCACGGACGCGACGCCCTTGTCGAGCGAGGACTCGCCGACGCGGGACAAGCCGGGCAAGGGCTGGGGCCGGGACAAGGACAAGCCGACGCAGGCCGAGTCGCACGGGCCACCGTCGTGGTCCGCCCCGTGGTGGCTGTGGCGGGACCGGGATCACGGGCACTCCGCCCGGGGGT
The DNA here is from genome assembly GCF_000739085.1 of Amycolatopsis methanolica 239. Lineage (NCBI taxonomy): Bacteria > Bacillati > Actinomycetota > Actinomycetes > Pseudonocardiales > Pseudonocardiaceae > Amycolatopsis > Amycolatopsis methanolica. The sequence continues at coordinate 148,908 of NZ_CP009110.1, forward strand.
CATCCGAGTAGTCGATCTCCGTTCGCGTCTCGCGCGGCGGGCCGCGACCACGCTACGGTTGGACGGGCGAACGACCGTAGCGGGAGGCAGCGAAAGATGAACCGCGTGGTGCGGGGAGGCGACGGCCGCGAGTGGGTCGTCCGGGCGCAGATGGAATGGCGCCGCCCGGCAACCGCCGAGGACTTCGAGCGGGACATCTCCGGCAGCTACACCTCGGGCATCGCGATGCTCGCCGTGTGCGTACTGCTGGCCGTCATCCTCGTCGCCTGGCTGCCCGACACGGTCGTGGTGCCGCCGTGGGTGATCTACGGCCTGCTGCTGATCGTGGTGTTCTTCCCGCTGCGGTGGGTGCTGAACCGGCCGTGGACGGTTGTCGCGGAGACCGACGGCGGCGTCACCGGCGAGCCGCCGCCGGAGCGCTGGGTCGGGATCATCTCCGGCATGTTCCGCGTGCGCAGCGAGCTGACCAGGCTCGCGAAGACCATCCAGCGGGAGGCGGGCCCGGACTTCGAGGGCCCGCTGCGGCCGATGGAGTAGCGATGCCGGAGTTGCCCGAGGTCGAAGCGCTGGCGTACCACCTGCGTGAGCACGCGGTGGGGCGGCTGGTCAGCCGCGTCGACGTGGCGTCGCTGGCCGTGCTGAAGACGTTCGACCCGCCCTACACCGACCTGCACGGGCGCGAGGTGACCGGGGCCGGGCGATTCGGCAAGCACCTCGACCTCGACTGCGACGGCCTGCACCTGGTGGTGCACCTGGCGCGTGCCGGCTGGCTGCGCTGGGCGGACAACCTCTCGCCGGCGCCGCCGAAGCCGGGCAAGGGGCCGATCGCACTGCGGGTCCACTTCGGAGACCGCGGCTTCGACCTGACCGAGGCGGGCACGAAGAAGGGCCTGGCGGTGTGGGTCGTGCGGGATCCGCGGGAGGTGCCCAGCATCGCCCGGCTCGGCCCCGACGCCCTGTCGCTGCACCGAGATTCGCTGGCCGAGCTGCTGGCGGGCCGGACCGAGCGGCTGAAGTGGGCGCTGACGGACCAGTCGCTGATCGCCGGCATCGGCAACGCTTACTCGGACGAGATCTTGCACGCCGCGCGGCTGTCCCCGTTCGCGACCGCGGGCAAGCTGTCCGACGACGCGCTGGACCGGCTCGCCGACGCGGTGCACGAAATCCTGACGAGCGCGGTGGAGCGCTCGGTGGGCCAGGACGCGGCCCGCCTCAAGGGCGAGAAGCGGTCCGGACTCCGGGTGCACGCGCGGACCGGCCTGCCCTGCCCGGTGTGCGGGGACACGGTGCGTGAGGTTTCCTTCGCCGACAAGTCCTTCCAGTACTGCCCGACCTGCCAGACGGGCGGCAAGCCGCTCGCCGACCGTCGCCTGTCGCGCCTGCTGAAGTAGCGCCTCACCCCGCAGGGTGGCGAAGTCAGCACAGAAAGTGTGCTGAAGAGCTTGCACCCCGCCTCACGAGCGCAGAGCATTGACGCCGTGTCCGGTCTGCCGATCTCGCAAATCATCCCGTGGAGCGTGGCGGGTGTGCTGCTGATCGTCCTGATCGTCGTGCTGGCGCGGACCCGCAAGCCGAGCAGCTCGATCGAGGACGCGGTGCTCGAGGCCGTCTACCACATGTCCCGCGCGACACCGGATCTCCGCGAGGGTTTCGACCAGGCCAGCGCCGACCGGATCACCTCGCAGCTGCTCGAACTGCTCAAGTGCGTCGCCGTCGGCATCACCGACAACGAGGGCACCCTGGTGTCCTGGGACGGCGAGGCCAACGACCACTACCTCGACCTCAGCAGCGCCGTGATGATGTCCATCCGCAAGGCCCGCCGGGAGGTCGTGTCGCACGACGACGTCCCGTGTGACCACCGCGGCACCTGCAAGATGAAGACCGCGGTGATCGTGCCGCTGCTGGTCGAGGACGAGGTCGAGGCCGCGCTCATCGTGGTGGGCCGCAGCTCCGGCAAGCGCCTGATCCAGATGGCGGACGCGGTCGCGCAGTTCGTCACCACCCAGTTTGAGCTGGCCCGCTTCGAGGAGTCCAAGCACCAGTTGCAGCAGGCCGAGATCAAGGCGCTGCGCGCGCAGATCTCGCCGCACTTCATCTACAACGCGCTCAACACGATCTCCGCGCTCATCCGCACCGACCCGGAGGAGGCGCGCGAGCTGCTGCAGGAGTTCGCCGACTTCACGCGCTACTCGTTCCGCACCTCCGGCATGTTCACCACGCTCGCCGACGAGCTGCGCAACATCGACCGCTACCTGACGATCGAGCGGGCCCGCTTCGGCGGCCGTCTCGAGGTGCGGCTGAAGATCGCGCCCGAGGTGCTGTCGGTCGTGGTGCCGTTCCTGATCATCCAGCCGCTCGTGGAGAACGCGGTGCAGCACGGTCTGGCGAACAAGCCGACCGGCGGCATGGTCACCGTGACCGCGTCCGACTACGGCACCGAGGCGTTGATCAGCGTCGAGGACGACGGCATCGGCATGGACCCGGCGCGGCTGGCCGACCTGCGCAACTCGCACCGCACCGGCGCGCACGTCGGGCTGGGCAACATCAACGCCCGCATGCGGCAGCTGTTCGGCGACGAGTACGCGCTGATGGTCGAGACCGCACCGGGCGCCGGGATGAAGGTGACGCTGCGGGTGCCGAAGTTCGCGCCCGGCGTGCGCACCGACCTGCCGGACTACGCGGAAGCGCCGCCGGAGCCGGCCCGCAACGGCCGTCTGCACAAACCGGACGGAGTCCGTAACCTGGCGCCATGACCAGCATGACGGACAGGCTGAGCAGCAGGATTTCGCGCATCGGCGACCGGGGCGACCGCAAGGACGTGGTGGCCGTCGTCAAGCTGCACGGGGTGATCACGCCGACGCCCTCGCCGCTCGCGCGCGGCACCATCAACCTCGCTGCCGTCGAGTCCGCGCTGACCCGCGCGTTCGACCACGACCGGCTCAAGGCGGTCGCGTTGCAGATCAACTCGCCGGGCGGGGCGCCGACCCAGTCCGGCCTGGTCGCGGAGCGGATCCGGCAGCTCGCCGCCAAGAAGCCGGGCGTGCCGGTGATCGCGTTCTGCGAGGACGTCGCGGCCTCCGGCGGTTACTGGCTGGCGTGCGCGGCTGACGAGATCTACGCTCACCGCACGTCGATGGTCGGTTCCATCGGCGTGATCAGCGGCGGATTCGGGTTCACCGGCCTGCTGGAGCGCTTCGGCATCGAGCGGCGCGTGCACACCGCGGGTGAGAACAAGAAGCGGCTCGACCCGTTCGCCCCGGAGAAGCCGGAGGACGTCGAGTGGCTGAAGAAGATGCACGCACAGTTGCACGAGATGTTCGTGGAGTGGGTGAAGGAACGCCGCGGCGACCGGCTCGCCGACACCGAGGAGCTGTTCAGCGGTGACGTCTGGCTCGGCGCGAAGGCCGTCGAGCTGGGCCTGGTCGACGGGATCGGCAACCTGCGGGAGGTCGTCGAGCAGCGCTGGCCGGACGCCGAGATCACGATCGCCGAGCCGAAGAAACCGCTGCTGGCCCGTCTGGGGATCGGCGCGCCCGCAGCCGCCCAGGCGCTCCTGGACGCGGTCGCACAGCGAGTTGCTTGGTCACGCTACGGGATTTGAAAGCGCCGACCCGCTCGTGCAGGCACGCAGCTGGCACCGCCACCTGCACCGCCAAGCAAGCCGGGTTGACCATTCATTCGCGGTATGGACATTGAAACCTGCACTCGGCAGGATGCGAGTCACTGTGAGTGCGCAACAAGACACCAGAAGACTGCTCGTCCTTGCCGTGGACGACGAGCCACACGGGTTGAACCTGCTGGTCGACACGCTGCGGGGCAACCCGCACATCGGCCGCGTGTTCACCGCGGTCGACGCCTCCGAGGCGCTGCGCGTGCTCGCGTCGGAGGACCCGGAGGTGCGTGAGCGCAAGGAGCGGGGCCTGCCGCCGATCGACGCGGTGTTCGCCGACCTCCAGATGCCCGGCCTGTCCGGCATGGAGATGGCGCGTGTGTTCTCCGCGATGAGCCCCGCGCCGGTGCTGGTGTTCGTCACCGGCCACGCGCACGAGGCTGTCAACGCGTTCGACCTCGGCGCCGTGGACTACTTGCTCAAGCCGTGCAACCAGCACCGGCTGGACCGGGCGGTCGAGCGGGTGCTGGAGAAGCTGAAGACCGTGGCCCCGCCGGGGCCGGGTGCGGCCGCGCCTGCCGCGCCGGACGACGACGAGGTGATCCCGGTCGAGCTCGCCGGGACCACGAAGCTCGTGCCGCGCTCGTCGGTGCGCTGGGTCGAGGCGCAGGGCGACTACGCCCGCCTGTTCACCAAGGACGGCAACAGCCACCTGGTCCGCATCCCGCTGACCCAGCTCGAGGAGCGCTGGGAGAAGGCCGGGTTCGTGCGGATCCACCGGTCGTTCCTGGTCGCGTTGAACCTGATCACCGAGCTGCGCATGGGGCAGGGCGGCTACCAGGTCGTGATCGGCAACGAGGAGAAGCTGCTCCCGGTCTCCCGGCGGCACACCCGTGAGCTCAAGGACCGACTCACGGGTGGTCGATGACCGAGGACTTCTACCGTCGCGCCGACGGGGTGCGAGAACCGGACCCGACGCTGGGCAAGAACTACCAGCCCGCGTCGGTGGAGCCGGTGCCGCCCGCGCCGCCGCCCGAGGCGCCACCGGAGCCGGCGAAACCGCCGAAGCGGCAGCGGGTGGTGCTGGCCGACCCGCGCTCCCGCAGGACGACGCCGACGCTGCGGGCGCGCCTGGAGCTGGAGCAGCAGACCAGCTGGGACGAGCTGCTGATCCGCGATCTGGTCAAGCACCAGCTGCGCACGGCGCTCGGGTTGAGCGCGCTGGTGCTGGTGCTGCTGGGCGCGCTGCCGCTGGCCTTCTACCTGTGGCCGGGGTTCGCCGCGCTGCGCGTGGTCGGCGTGCCGCTGGCGTGGTTACTGCTGGGGCTGTTGCCGTTCCCGTTGCTGCTGCTCGCGGGCCTGGCCTACAACCGGCTGGCCGAGCGGCACGAGCGGGACTTCGTGGACATGATCGAGTCGTGACCGGCCGGCGGAGCCGGAGCCGGGGCAGGGGACAATCCGGATCGTGCAGCTGAACCCGTGGGCGCTGAGCGGCATCGCGACCGTCGCCGTGCTGACCTTCTACCTGGGTCACCGCTCGTCCCGGTTCGCCAACACCACGCACGACTTCCTGGTCGCGCGCCGCACGGTGCGGTCGCGCCGCAACGCCGCCGCCATCTCCGGTGAGTACCTGTCCGCCGCGTCGTTCCTCGGCATCGCCGGGATCATCCTGAAGGACGGCGCCGACGGGTTGTGGTTCCCGATCGGCTTCACCGCCGGCTACCTGGCGCTGATGCTGTTCGTCGCCGCGCCGCTGCGCCGCTCGGGCGCCTACACGCTGCCCGACTTCCTGGAGGCGCGGCTGGGGTCGGTCGTGCTGCGCCGGTGCGGCACGTTCTTCGTGGTGTTCATCGGGATCCTCTACATGGTCCCGCAGCTGCAGGGCGCCGGGCTGGCGCTGACGACGGTGCTGAACGTGCCGGGCTGGGTCGGCGCGGTGACGGTGACCGTGCTGGTCGGCGTGAACGTGATGGCTGGCGGCATGCGCGCGATCACCGTGGTGCAGGCATTCCAGTACTGGCTGAAGCTGTTCGCGATCGCGCTGCCCGCGTTCGTGCTGTGCGCGGTGTTCCTGGCGGGCGGCAAGCCGGGGCCGGCCGGTTCGCTGGGGGCGCCGGCGCCGCCGGTGTTCGCGGAGCAGACCACTGTGGACATCCGCACCGACGTGGCCTTCGAGGTCGGCACGCTGACGCAGGTCCGGATCGAGCACCCCGGCGACCCGGCGCCGCACGAGGAGATCTGGGTGCAGGGCTCGACGCAGGAGCTGCCCCAGGGCACCCGCGTGTGGTTCGCGGCCGGCACGCCGGTGCCGACGGTGAGCGACGCGGCGGTCACCAACGCCGACTGGCTGCACCCGGGTTCCGAGGGGCTGCGGGACCTGCTGCAGACGTATTCGCTGATCTTCGCGACGTTCCTCGGCACGATGGGCCTGCCGCACGTGCTGGTCCGCTTCTACACCAACCCGGACGGACGGGCGGCGCGCCGCACGACGGTGCACGTCCTGTTGCTGCTCGGGCTGTTCTACCTGTTCCCGACGATCCTCGGGGCGCTGTCCCGGATGTACGTGCCGGAGCTGCTGGTGACCGGCCAGACGGACGCCGCGGTGCTGCGGCTGCCGTCGGCGATGGTGCCGGGCGTGGCCGGGCAGGTGCTGGGGGCGGTCGTGCTGGCCGGTGCGTTCGCGGCGTTCCTGTCCACGTCGTCCGGGCTGCTGGTGAGCCTGGCGGGGGTGGTGTCCACGGACCTGTCGAAGGGCCGGGTGCTGGACTTCCGTATCGCCGCGGGTGTGGTCGGGCTGGTGCCGCTGGCGCTGGCGCTGCTCCTGCGGCCGAACGACCTGTCGCTGAGCGTCGGGATGTCGTTCGCGCTGGCCGCGTCGACGTTCTCGCCGTTGCTGGTGCTCGGTGTGTGGTGGCGCGGGCTGACCTGGCCGGGCGCGATGGCGGGCATGATCATCGGCGGCGGGCTGGTGCTCGGCGCGCTGGTGGTGGACCTGGTCAGCCGCTTCACGGGGGGCTGGGCGCCGTGGTTCGCCGACCAGCCCGCGTTGATCACGGTGCCGGTCGCGTTCGCGGTGACGATCCTGGTGAGCCTGGCGACGCCGAACGGCAAGCCGGCCGACGTCAACGGGGTCATGCTGCGCCTGCACGCTCCGGACCGGCTCGGGTTCATGCGGGACCGCGCGGTGGCGCGGTTCGGGCAGGCCGAAGAGCGTACCCGGATGGGGCGCGGCCGACACCGTAAGTGACCCCGGGTCTAACCCGGGCGACTTTCACTCCATCGGCGGTTCCGTTTACCGCGGGTTGACTTTTCGGTGAAACTTGCCTGTTTGGGGATTCAGGATTTGGACATTCCTACGTCAAACCGGCGTAAGATCGTCAACTCTTCGTAAGATCATTCACTCAAACGGATTAACAACAAGCCTCACGTTTCGCGGCAAGATCTACCGGCATCACACGCCGGAAGAGGTTGAGACCATGCAAAGGGAGGTTGTCCCGTGAGCACCAGCGACCAGGACCTCGTCGACGAGACGGGTCCGGGCGACAACTGGCAGAAGGTGCAGGCGAGCCCAGAGTTCGCCGAGCTCCGCAAGAGGTTGCGGACCTTCGTCTTCCCGATGACCGTCCTCTTCCTCGTCTGGTACCTCATCTACGTCCTGCTCGCCGACTACGCCCACGGCTTCATGTCGACGAAGCTGATCGGCAACTTCAACGTCGGCCTGCTCATCGGCCTGCTGCAGTTCGTGTCGACGTTCCTCATCACCGGGATCTACGTGCGGTACGCGAATCGCAGGCTGGACCCGATCGCCGACAGGATCCGCGGTGAGATCGAAGGAGATGTGCGGTGAGGAACCTGGCGCAGGGCGTCGAGGGCAGCAACCCGACGCTGAACATCATCATCTTCGCGATCTTCGTCGCGATCACCCTGGTGATCGTGTTCCGCGCGAGCCGCAACACGAAGACCGCCTCCGACTACTACGCGGCGGGCCGCTCGTTCACCGGTCCGCAAAACGGCATCGCGATCTCGGGTGACTACCTGTCCGCGGCGTCGTTCCTCGGCATCGCGGGCGCGATCGCGGTCAACGGCTACGACGGGTTCCTCTACTCCATCGGGTTCCTCGTCGCGTGGCTGGTCGCGCTGCTCCTGGTCGCCGAGCTGCTGCGCAACACCGGCAAGTTCACGCTCGGCGACGTGGTCGCGTTCCGGATGCGGCAGCGGCCCGTCCGCGCCGCGGCCGCGGTCTCGACCCTCGCGGTGTCGTTCTTCTACCTGCTCGCCCAGATGGCAGGCGCAGGCGGCCTGGTCAACCTGCTGCTCGGCATCAAGGGCGACTGGGGCCAGAACGCGGTCATCGCGATCGTCGGCGTGCTGATGATCGTGTACGTGCTCATCGGCGGCATGAAGGGCACCACCTGGGTGCAGATCATCAAGGCGGTCCTGCTGATCCTGGGCGCGCTGGCGATGACACTGTGGGTGCTGGCCAAGTTCGGGTTCAACTTCTCGAACCTGCTGCAGGCCGCGGTCGATCGCGGCGGTGCGAACGGCGAGGCGCTGCTCAACCCGGGCAAGCAGTACGGCAAGACCAGCACGAGCAAGCTGGACTTCCTGTCCCTGGCCATCGCGCTGGTGCTGGGCACCGCTGGTCTGCCCCACGTCCTGATGCGCTTCTACACGGTGCCCACCGCGAAGGACGCGCGGAAGTCGGTCGTCTGGGCGATCGTGCTGATCGGCATCTTCTACCTGTTCACCCTGGTGCTGGGCTACGGCGCCGGTGCGCTGGTGGGGCCGCAGGCGATCAACTCGGCGCCGGGCACGACGAACTCGGCGGCGCCGCTGCTGGCGCTCGAACTGGGCGGTCCGATCCTGCTCGGGTTCATCTCGGCGGTGGCCTTCGCGACCATCCTGGCGGTGGTGGCCGGCCTGACGATCACCGCGTCGGCGTCGTTCGCGCACGACGTCTACGCCAACGTGATCAAGAGGGGCCAGGTGGACAGCAAGCAGGCCGAGGTGCGCGTCGCCCGGATCACCGCGCTGGTGATCGGCGCGCTCGCGATCGTCGGCGGCATCCTCGCGAAGAACCAGAACGTGGCCTTCCTGGTCGCGCTGGCCTTCGCCGTGGCGGCCTCGGCGAACCTGCCGACCCTGCTGTACTCGCTGTTCTGGAAGCGGTTCAACACCCAGGGCGCGCTGTGGAGCATGTACGGCGGCCTGATCGTCTGCATCGTGCTGATCGTCTTCTCGCCCGCGGTGTCCGGCGGGCCGAAGCCGATGATCAAGGGTGTGGACTTCCACTGGTTCCCGCTGGAGAACCCGGGCCTGGTGTCCATCCCGGTGTCGTTCCTGCTGGGCTTCCTCGGCGCGGTCCTGTCGAAGGAGCGCAACGAGAAGAAGTACGCCGAGATGGAGGTCCGCGCGCTGACCGGCGCACACGCCGAGAAGGCCACCGCGCACTGACCTGACGAACGGCGAACAGGGCCACCTCCGGTGACGGGGGTGGCCCTTTTTCGGGCTCACGTGCAGTTGATGGGGGTGCGTGCCAGTATGTGAACGTGCAACCAGGTGACATACCGACCGCGTCCGTCTCCGAACTGCCCGCGGACGGGCTGGTGTTGCTGGACGTGCGCGAACAGGACGAGTGGGACGCCGGCCACGCCCCCGGCGCGATCCACATCCCGCTCGGCGAGCTGCCCGCGCGCACCGACGAACTGGCCCAGCTGCCCGACGACCAGCCGCTCTACGTGGTGTGCCGCACCGGCGGCCGCTCCGCGCGGGCCGCGGCGTGGCTCAACGCGAGCGGCTGGGACGCGATCAACGTGGCAGGCGGCATGAAGTCCTGGGAGACCGAGGGCCGCCCGGTCGTCGGCGAGCACGACGGCCCGCCCGAGGTCCTGTAGGCCCCATGCACCCGACCCCGAGGCCCTACCGCCCCCGGCCGCGTGTCAGCTGGGTGGCGAACCCTCCACCGGGTGCGATCGGTCCCCGCCCGCCGCGCCCGGCCGAGCGCTACGACGGCCCGCCGTCGTACCACGTGCCGCCGCGCTGGGGTTTTCCGCACCTGGCGTGGCGGGTGCCGACGGCGGTGCCCGGCACCCCGTCCGGATATCCGAGCCCGGCCGAACGCGTGCGGGTGCTGCACCGCAACGCCGTCACGATCCTGTGGTTCCTCGCCGGGCTGGCTGCGGTCGCGGCGGGTGCCGAGTTCTGGCGTTACGCGTTGCTGGTGATGAGCCGGTCGACCGCCCTGCACGCGTCGACCGTGGCGTTCTCGGACGCGCTGGAGATCATCGCGTCCCTGCTGACCGTGGTGTTCGGGCTGATCGCCGTCGCCGCGACGCTGTGGTGGCTGCTGGTCGCCCGCAGCGCTGCCGCGGAGGCCGCCGGGCAGGAGCCGGCCCGCTCGACGGGCGAGGTCGTGGCCGGGGTGCTGGTGCCGGGGGTGAACCTGGTGATGGCGGGCTCCATCCTCGCCGAACTGGAGCACCTGGTGCTGGGCCGCGAGCCGGACCGCCGCCCCCGCCCGTCGCGGCTGGTGCTGGCCTGGTGGGCGGCCTGGGTGGTCAACGAGGTGCTCATGGTGCTGGTCATCGGGTGGCGCTTCAAGGACGGCGTGCAGGCGATGGCGGACGGCGTGCTGCTGACCGGGTTGCTGAACACCTCGGCCGCGGTGCTGGCCGGGCTGACCGCGGTGCTGGTGTACCGCCTGACGACGCTGCTGGCGCCGGTCCGCACCGACCGGCTGCGCCCGCTGCAGGTGCGCTCCGTGAAGGGCGCCCCGCCGCCGGAGCTGCGCACCGCCCGGCCCACCGGCGCGGCCCGCTGAGCTGCCCCAGCTGGGCCGCCGAGCGGATGCCCGCTAAATCGTCACCGGCAGGTTCTTCAGCCCCCGGATCACGAACTCCGGCCGCCGCTCCGGTTCGGCTGCCAGGCGCAGGCCCGGGAGCCGCTTGGTGAGCGCCGACAGCGCCGCCGCGATTTCGATCCGCGCGAGCGGCGCCCCGATGCAGTAGTGGATCCCCGCGCCGAAGCCCAGGTGCGTGCCGTCGCTGCGGCCGACGTCCAGCGTGTCCGGCTCGGCGAACACCTCCGGGTCCCGGGCGGCCGCGCCGAGCAGCGCGGCGATCTTCTCGCCCTTCGCCACGCGGAAGCCCGCGATCTCCACGTCCTCCGTCGCGGTGCGCTCGAACAGCTGCAGCGGCGAGTCGAAGCGGATCAGCTCCTCCACCGCGGTCGGCATCAGGCCCGGGTCGTCGACGAGACGCTGCCACTGGTCCGGGTGCCGCAGCAGAGCCCAGACCCCGTTGCCGATCACGTTGACCGTCGCCTCGTGGCCGGCCATCAGCAGCAGTACCGCGGTGGCCACCACCTCGTCCTCGGTGAGCTCGGCCCTCAACAGATCGGTGATCAGATCCTCGCCCGGCTCCCGGCGGCGCCGCTCGGCCAGCTCGCGCAGGAACGCCACGAACTCGGTCGCCGCGCGCTCGGCCGCCACCCGGCCCTCCTCGGGCAGCCCGTACTCGTACATCTTCACGATCGCGTTCGACCACGGCACCAGCCGCGGCCGGTCGGCCTCCGGCACGTTCAGCAGCTCGGAGATCACCGCGACCGGCAGCGGCTGCGCGAGCGCGTCCAGCAGGTCGCCCGACCCGGCCTCGGCGATGCCCGCTACCAGGTCGTCCGCCAGCCGCATCACCGTCGGCCGCAACCGCTCGACGTGCCCGCGCCCGAACGCCGACGAGATCGACCGGCGCAGCCGCGTGTGCACCGGCGGCTCGTTCTCCAGCAGCGAGTTGCGGTGCAGCAGGTTGAACGACACGAACTGCTCGGCCGGGCTCGCGTCGGTCCAGATCCGGCCCAGCCCGCGGTGCCGCAGCACCGCCGACGCCGCCGCGTGGGACACCGCGATCGCCAGGCCCAGCCCGTCGTGCTGGTGCACCGGCGCCTGCGCGCGCAGGCGGGCGAACTCCGGGTACGGGTCGGCGAGGAAGGCGGGGTCACGGGGATCGAACACGACGCGAGCCTAATCCCCCGATCCGGCGGGCCGTGCCCGGTTCGGTAGCGTCTGCGGCCTGTAGTCCGAGGAGGCGAGATGGGCAAGGGCGCGCGCAAGCGGGGTCCGAAGAAGGACAAGGCACCGAAGGTCCGCGAAGTGTTCGTGGGGCAGCCGTTCGAGGGGCTGGCCGCGGAGCCGGAGCTGATCGCGCTGCGCGAGTTCGTGCCGTCGGCCACCGCGCCGCTGTCCCTTGTGGACGCGGGCGAGCGGAAGATCACGCTGGCGACCGTGCTGCCGATGGCCGCGGCCGCGTTCGTGCGCACCGACGGCGAGGTGTTCGTCGGGCTCCAGGTGCAGACCCGCTCCAGCGATGTGAGCCGCGACCTCGGCCGCGCGGTCCGCTGGGCGCTGACGGCCGAGCCGGGCGACGTGCTGCCGGTGCCGGACACCACGAGCCCGCCTGCCGACGGCGAGCGCCTGCAGGACCTGCTGGTGGCCGACGCCGAGCTGGACGTCACCCTGCACCCGAACTTCGACTGGTGGCTGCCCGAGGACACCGACCCCAGCGGCGAGGTCAAGGTCTCGCTGGAGCGGGCCAACGAGGCGATCATGCCGACCGAGCGGCTGGGCACCGGCTCGTACTGGGTGCTGGCGGGCGAGAAGGCACACCTGCGCTGGGTCCGGCCGGAGCCGGAGGGTCGCCTGATGCAAGCGCTTGCGCGGCTGTCCGCGGCGGGTGAGCTGTCGCTCGGCGAGGGCTCCCGCTACGCGGGGTCGTTCCGCGCGCACGGCCTGCTGGTGCCGGTGTGGGACCTGGACCCGGAGGCGCACGCCCGCGAGTGGGCCGAGCCGGCCGAGCAGCTGGGCGCCCGCCTGGAGGAGGCACTGAAGTCGGTGGATGCCGAGCCGCTGACCGCCGCCGAGCGCCGTGCCCGCGACGGCCTGGTCGGCAGGCAGCTGACGCTCCGCTAGTGATCCTGCACCTCTGCGCGGCCGCGGAGTGGACGGGCGCGGACTACCGCGCCCCGTCCCTGGACACCGTCGGCTTCATCCACTGCTCCGACCCGGGCACGGTGGCGATCCCGGCGAACGCGCTCTACCGCGGCCGCACGGACCTGGTGCTGCTGGAGATCGACCCGGCGCGGCTGGACGTCCCACTGCGCTGGGAGGCCGGCGACCCTCCGCATCCGGACGGCATCCTCTTTCCGCACGTCTACGGCCCGATCCGCGCCGAAGCCGTGGTGGCGGTGCACCCCTTCCCGCCGAACGCGGACGGCGTCTTCGAGCTGCCGCCGCGCCTCGCGCAACGAGACCCCCGCTGAGGCGTCCACCTCAGAGCACGCCGGACAACCTGAGGGGGCCGTCATGCGTGGACTCGGCGAAGGGGTAAGACACACGGCCGAGGGAGGCGATACGGTGACCTCGGCCGCGTCGGCCATCGCCTGGGGAGGCGGCCGCGCGGCGGGGAGGGGGTCAGCGGTGAGCGACGAGCTGGCGGACTTCGGAGAGTTCGTCCAGGCGAGCCTGCCCGGGCTGCTCCGATACGGCCACGCGCTCACCGGCAACCCGCACGACGCAGCCGACCTGGTGCAGACCGTGCTGGAGAAGGTCGGCTCCCGCTGGACCCACGTGCAACGCAAGACGGCCGACCCGCTGGCCTACGTCCGCCGTGCGATGGCGAACGCGCACATCAGCCGCTGGCGGCGCCTGAAGCGGGAGAGCCTGGTCGCGGACCTGCCCGAGCAGCGCACCGCCGAACCGGTGGACCCGTTCGAGCACGAGCCGCTGTGGCAGGCCCTGCGCGAACTGCCGCCGCGACAGCGCGCGGTCATCGTGCTCCGTTACTACGAGGGTCTGTCCGAGGCCGAGATCGCCGCGTCGCTCGGCGTCAGTGCGGGCACGGTGAAGAGCCAGGCCAGCAAGGCGATCGCGACGCTGCGGACCAAGATCGGTTCGATCTCCGGAGGGAGGGACGACTGGTGAACCCCGACGACGAGCTCGGTGACGAGCTGCGGCGGTTGTTCGACGACGACCGGCTGGCGATCAGGCCCGCATCGGGAGCCGAGGGCGCCATCGTCCGCGGCGCCCGCCGTCGACGTCGCCGCCGCACCGCCGTCGCCGCCTCCGGGGGTGTGCTCACCGCCGCCCTGCTCGTCACCGCCGGTCTCGTCGCCGCGCGTCAGGACCCCGGTGTCCACCAGGCCGCCCAGCCCACGACGGCCGCCCCGACGACGACCTCCGAGGCGCCCGGGCCGGTCGTGGTGCCGCCGTCGTTCCCCGAACTGCCCACCCAGCCGCCCGCGCCGTCCTCGACCACCACGGTCCTGCCCGCGTCCCCGCCGGCCGGTACGTCCACGCGGTCGCCGTCGAGCAGCAGCCGCACGACCGTGCGCCCGGAGCCCGAGGCAGTGGTCCTCGGCCCGACCGGCTACGGGTCGCTGCGGCTGGGGATGAGCTTCGACGAGGCCAAGGCGACCGGGCTGCTCGCCGACGCGGGCACGGCGCCTGCCGAATGCACCACCTACCGGCTCACCGAAGGCGCGGCGAACGTCGCGTCGGTGACGATTTCGCCGACCGGGGGAGTGGTGGTCTTCACCGCGACCGGCGCGCGCACGCCGGAAAAAGTCGGCGCCGGTTCCACGGTGGCCGAACTGAGGAATGCCTATCCTGATTTGACGGCCGGCGCGGGGAATTACAGCGCCGCCGCCGGATCGGGCGCCAACTACACGTTCTACGTCGATTCCGCGAAAACCGTCGTGCGGTGGGAACTGGTCGCCCCGCCGGGCTGCTGACACGGAAAAGAGCCCGGGCTGTGGCCCGGGCCCTCGTGCGCTCCGCGGTATGGCGGTCCTACAGGGCGCCACCGGCGACCGGCGGCATGTCCGCGTTGCCGTCGTCGCCGACGGACTCCCGGGCCAGCCAGTTCTCCACCTCGAACATGTTGCCGTTGGCGCGCTTGACCACGTTGACCAGTGTGGACATCTGCGACACCTCCTCGACCTGTTCCTTGAGGAACCACTGGAGGAACTGCTCGCCCTGGTAGTCGTCCTCGGCGCGGGCGGCCTTCATCAGGGTGCGGAAGTCGGCCGTGACCTCCTTCTCCTGCTCCAGCGCGAGCTCGACCAGCTCGAGCGGCTCCGCGAAGTCGTTGCGGACCTCGCCGGTCGGCGGGATGTCCACGTGGTGGTCGGTGTCGATCAGGTACTGCACGATCGCCAGCGCGTGGTTCCGCTCCTCCACCGCCTGGCGGTAGAAGTGCTTGGCCAGCTGGGGCAGGTCCGCGTTGTCGAACCAGACCGCCAGCGCCACGTACTGCTGGGAAGCGTGGAACTCGTTCTGCACCTGCTGCTGCAGGAGCTCGTAGAACTTGGAGCGCGGTTCTTTCTTCAGCATCGCCATGACTCAAGAATAGGCCATTTTCCTGATCGTTAACCCTGCGGGTCTGGTGATTCCGATTTCGTTTGGCTAGGCTTACCGAGATTAGGAAGTGCTTATTTAGGGCGTACTTATTCAGCTTAGCCTTTCCTAATTACCCGATCGGGTCACGAACAACGGGGCAGGACATGCAGCGCGGCCCGCCCCGGCCGGAGCCGAGTTCGGAACCGGCGATGGCGAGCACCTCGATGCCGGCGTCCGCCAGCCGCGCGTTGGTCTCCACGTTGCGCTCGTAGCCCACCACCACGCCCGGCGCGAGCGCCAGCGTGTTGTTACCGTCGTCCCACTGCTCGCGTTCCGCGGTCACCGGGTCGAGACCGGTGTCGATCACCCGCAGCTTCTCGATGCCCATCGCCTCGGCGGCCGCGTGCAGGAACGGCTCGGGGCCGTCCACGCGCAGCGAGCCGTCGCCGTCCGGGCGCAGCGTGAAGGCCACCAGCTCGTCGCGCGCCAGCGGGTACATCACCACGGCGTCCGGCGCGACCATCGTGCAGACGGTGTCCAGGTGCATGGTGGCCCTGGCCTGCGCGATCGGCACCGCGAGCACGGTGTGGGCGATGTCGTCGGCGAACAGCGAGCGCGCCAGTGACTCCGCGCCGGCGGCCGTGGTGCGTTCCCCGATGCCGACGGCCAGCACGCCCGGCGCGAGCAGCAGCACGTCGCCACCCTCGACCGGGGCCGAGTGGGCGCCGTACGCGCGCGAGGCGTGGGAGAACCGCGGGTGGTAGGCGTAGATCAGGTCGAGCAGCGCGGTCTCGCGGCGGCGGGCAGGCATGGCCAGCGACGAGATCGCCACCCGGTCGCCGATCCACACCGACGAATCGCGGGTGAACAGCAGGTTCGGCAGCGGGTCGACCGCGAAGTCGTGCGGGTGGTGGATCTTGCGGACCAGCGACGCGCCCTCGGCGGCGGGCAGCTCCTCGAACGTCAGGCCGGCCATCAGGACCTCGGCCAGCGTCGCGGCGTCCACACCAGACAGGTGCGAGCGCAGCGCGTCCCCCAGGTCCTCGCCGAGGCGCCGGTCGTCGACCGCGGCGTGCACCCCGGCCGCGTGCGCGCGCGGATCGGTCAGCGCCTCGCGCAGCACCTCGGCCAGCAGGAGCACCTCCACGCCGCGTCCGCGCAGCACCTCGGCGAACGCGTCGTGCTCCTCCTGGGCGCGGCCGACCCACGGGATCGAGTCGAACAGCAGCTTGTCGTTGTTGCGCGGGGTGAGCCTCGTGAGCTCGTTGCCCGGCCGGTGGAGCAGGACGGCGCGCAGCGGCCCGACCTCGCTGTCCACCCTGGGGGTTTTGGTGGTCACGCGCTGAGCGTAGTGCTCAGGGCAGCCAGCTGACGTGTCCGCGGAGCAGCGAGTACCCGACGAACGAGACCACGTCGAGCAGCGTGTGCGCGACGATCAGCGGCACCAGCCGGTTGGTCCGCTGCCACACGCGGCCGAACACCAGTCCCATCACCAGGTTGCCGACAAACCCGCCGAAGCCCTGGTAGAGGTGGTAGGACCCGCGCAGCACGGCGGCGGCGGACAACGCGGTGTTCTCCCGCCAGGCCAGCTGCCGCAGCCGGGTCAGCAGGTAACCGACCACCAGCACTTCCTCGGCGAAGGCGTTGCCGAACGCGGACAGCGTCAGCGCGATCGGGCGCCACCACGTGTCGTCCAGCCGGGACGGGACGACGGCGAGGTTGAAGCCGAGCTTCCAGCCGACGAAGTACAGCGCCAGACCAGGGATGCCGATCAACGCGGCCAGCCCGGCGCCCCACAGCACGTCCCGGCCGGGCCGGGTGCGGTCCAGGCCCACCTCGGCCAGCTTCATCCCGCCGCGCCACAGCAGGTACGCGCCGAGCGCGCCCCAGCCGACGAGCTGCACCGCCGACAGCAGCTGGGCGAGCAGGTCCAGCAGGTCGGCCGCGCGCTGCGGGACGTTCAGCGCGACGCTCTGGTCGGACAGCGGTTCGGGCTGCAGGAGCGAGTCGATCAGCGACAGCAGGCTGCGTGCGCCGGACAGGCCGAGCGTGATCGAGAAGACGATGACCAGCTCGATCTTCAGCCGCCGCGCGGTCCCGGCGTCCACCGGTTCGGGCATCGCGGGACGTTCGGGGCGGAGCCAGGAGCTGAGCACGTCCGCACGCTACCGTCTGGAGACATGGCCAAGATTGCGACCGCTGACCGCGTCGACCGTGCCGAGCTGCTGGAGTTCCTCCGGCCCCGGCACCGCGCGGTCCTGATGACCACCCGCGCCGACGGCACGCCCCAGCTGTCGCCGGTCACCGCGGGCATCGACCCCGAGGGCCGGTTCGTCGTGGCGACCTACCCGCAGCGCGCGAAGACGCGCAACGCCCGCCGCAACCCGGCGGTTTCGGCGTGCGTGATCTCGGACGAGTGGAACGGGCCGTGGGTGCAGTTCGACGGCAGGGCCGAGGTGCTGGACGTGCCCGAGGCGGTCGAGCCGCTGGTGGAGTACTTCCGGTCGATCTCGGGCGAGCACCCGGACTGGGACGAGTACCGCGAGGCGATGGTCAGGCAGAACAAGTCCCTCATCCGGGTCACCATCGAGCGGTGGGGGCCGATCGCCACCGGCGGCTTCCCGCCCGAACTCGCCTGACCCGCGAGTCCCACGCTCCCGCTCGCGAGTTCTGGGTTCGCGTCCCGGTCAGGGCTGCACGCGCACCTGGTTCTTCGCCAAGAACGGGCAACCCACCAGGCGCCGCAGCTCGGTGCTGAGCTGGGCGGGGCTGTGCACCGGCTTGGCGAAGGCCAGGCGCACGTCGTGGTCGCCGTCGCCGGACTCGACCCGCAGCCGCAACCCGAACTGGTCCAGGCCGAGCGGGCGGATCCGGCCGCCGCGCAGCTCCTCGGGGATGTGCCGGGCGAGCTGGCCGACGACGTCGGCGTGGTCGGTCTCCAGATGCCGCAGCCAGCCCGACTCGTAGCCGGTGAACGGGTCCGGCGCGGCGGCGTTGAACACGTGCGGCCGCAGCGAATGGGTGCCCTCGGCGTCGGCGAGGACGAGCGAGGCCGGGGTGAGCCGCAGCAGGCTCAGACCGTGGCCGAGGTCCAGCAGGCGCGGATCGGGCCGCGTCTCTGCGATCGACAGCGCCCTGGCGCGGGCCGACTCCGGGCTGAGGTGCCGCAGCCAGCCGGTGATCCAGAGCAGCCCGCGGATGGGTTCCCGCAGGTCGACGGGCGCGTGGTCGGCGAGTTCGAACACGACGGCCAGTTCGCCGCGGTCCGCCTCGCGGGTGCGGGTCGGCAGCGGGTGGTCGTCCGGCAGCAGGACGCTGACGCTGCCGCTCGGATGGACGTGGTGAAGTTCGGGCACCACGCGGTCGCTGCCGGTCGGGTCGCCCGCGGTCGGCAGCAGCGCGCCGGGGCCGTTCCGGACGGCGATGGTCTTCGCGCGCTCGGCGGGGCTGGGCGCGGGCGGACGTCGGATCTCGGTCACTGGCCACCTCCTACTTAGGTGAGCCTAACCTGAGTGGCGGAGGAAGGGAAGTGGATCAGTAACGTTCCCCGTCGCCATTCCGACTGGCGGACCGTGGAATTCACCCGGCAGCGTGTCTACGAGCCGCACCTCGGCGAACCGGCGGCGGCCGACCCGCTCGAGGTCGAGATCGTCGAGAAGGGGCGTAGTCGCCTGATCACGTCGAGCGTGTGCTACGCCCTCGGGATCGCGCTGGCGGTCCTGTTCCGGCCCGCCGGTCCCGCGGTGTGGACGGTGGTCGCGGTGTTCGCCGTGTTGGTGGCGTGGTCGGTGTGGGCGCTGGCCCGCCGGATCCGGCTGCTCCGGATGCCCGCCGTCGTCCTCGCGCCAGCGCCGGGGCAACTGCTCGTGTCGGACCGGACGGTGAGCATCCTCCTGCCCGGGCCCGAGCCGCGCTGGGTCGTCGTGCGGATGCCCCGCTCGAAGCGGCTCCTGCTGGCGCGCGAGCGCCGCGTGTTCATGCTCGGGCCGGACGCGCGCGGCCGCCTCGTGCTGCGGGTGCCGGGCAGCATCATCGGGCAGTTCGGCCGCGTGCGGACCGCGCCCGCGCCCGAATCCCGGGAGCCCGGCGAGGTCGCACCGGACGCGGTGGGGATCGCGTTCGTCCGTGAACTCCGGCTCCGGGCGGCGCTCGTGTCCGCGGCTTTTCTGGCCGGCGGCGCGTTCGTGTGGGTGGTCGCCGAAGCGGGTGCGGAGGCGTTCGGCTTCCCGCGCCCGAACGGCGTGACGGCCGTGTTCTGCGCGGCCTACGCCTTGCTCGGCGTCGCACGGCCGCTGCAGGTGCGCAGCATCGCGCGGGCGGTGCGCACCCAGCCGTGGACCGAACTCGGCGTCACCCTGGACACGCCGGTCGAACCACACGCCTCGGGCACCGGGAACGCGATGGGGCGGGCGACCCTGCCCGACGGGCGGGTCGCGCGGGTCCGGTTCGGCCGCCAGCCGCTCGACCTCCTGGTCAACGTGCGCGAGACGCAGCGGCTTTGGGTGCTCGGTGCGCCGGAGCGGGATCGCAAGCTCGTGGCCGGGGTGCCCGGTCACCCGGTGCTCGGGCACGTCCGGCTGGACTGAGGTAACGCCGGTGGCCGCTTGATCGACTCGGAGGTGTGGAACCCACCCAGGAACGCGTGCTCGTCCACGAGCCGCGCCACGGCGAACCGGCCGCGACGGACCCGCTCGAACTCGAGATCGTCTCCAAGCAGCGCAACCGCCTGATCAACTCGATGGTCGTCTACGTGGTGGCGGGCGCTCTGGTGGCGGCGCTGGACCCCGGCCCGTTTTCGGCCGGCTTCGCGGCGATCCTCGCCGCGGTAACCGTCCTCCAGTTGTGGCTGCTGTTCTTCCGGGTGCTGCCCTGCCGGAAGCTGCTCGCCTACCCGGCGGTCCTGCTCACCCCTGGCCCCGGGCAGTTGCTGGTGTCCGGATCGAAGGTCAGCGTCGCGCTGCCCGGGCCTGAGCCGCGCTGGCTGGTCGTTCGGCTGCCCGCCTCGAAGCGGATACTGCTGGCCGGGTTGCGGCGCCTCTACTTCATCGGCCCCGACCCGCGCGGCCGTGTGCTGGTCGGGCTGCCGGGCGGGGTGAACGGCCGGTTCGGGCGGATCCGGACGGCGCCCGAACCGGGTTCGGTGGAATCGGCCGAGCAGCCGCGGCCGCTGGTGGCGGCCCTGCGGGACCCGGTGGTGACCACTTTCCTGCGCGAGGTCCGGCTGCGGTCGTGGGGGATGGCCGGGTTCTTCGTGCTCCTCGCCGCCGCGATCTGGGCCGTGGGCAACCTTGCCTTCGACCTGCCCGCGACCGGCACGTTCACGACGATCCTCGCCGTCGTCTACGCCGTGGCCGGGCTGCTGATGCCGGTCCGCGTCGCCACCCTGTCCTCGGCCGTGCGGGAGAAGCCCTGGCAGGAACTGCACGCGACGCTCGACACCGCGATCACGCCGGGGGCCTCGGGCGCGGCCGGCAAGGCGACCGGCCGCGTGTTGCTCCCCGGCGGGGAGGCGGTGGTCCGGTTCCAGCGGGTGCCGCTCGACCTGCTGGTCAACGTGCGCGCCACGCAGCGGCTGTGGGTGCTCGGTGTGCCGGAACGGGGCGGCCGGGTGGTGGCCGGGCTTCCCGGGTATCCCGTTCTCGCGTTGGTGAACCTCCGGTGAACTGTCCGGGGGGCGTACGCGTTTGTCCGGTTCCCGTACGCTACTAGCGTGTCCCATGTGTCAAGCGCTGTGGAACTCACGCCCCCCGGCCCCCGCGGAATTCCGCCCCTCTTCGCGCGGCTCGTAGACGACTCGGCGCTCTTCCCGCCCGGAACGGCCACCATGCCGGACGCGCTGCGGAACTACCTGGCCGGCCGCGAGGGCGACCACGCGGGGCTGCTCGGTGTGTTCCTGTGCCAGGCGTCCCGCCTGCCGGAACTGATCACCGAGCTGATCAAGATCAAGCCGAAGCAGCCGCTGCCGCTGTCGCTGATCATCGACACCGGTCTCGGCGGCGTGCCGAAGGCGATCTCGATCGTCGAGTCCCGCAGTGAGCTGCTGTCGCTGCGCATGGTCGAGATGCCCGCGCCCTCGGACGTCGACGAGGTGTGGCTGGAGCGCGTCTCGGAGTTCGTGCCCGAGGACGTGATCCGCGTGGTCGAGCCGCGGCGCGGGGTAGGCTGGCTGAACGGCGTGCGGCGCGTGATCGAGCACGGCAGCTGGCCCAAGATCCGCTGCGGCGGCCAGTCCAGTGAGAACTTCCCCAGCGTCGACGAGGTCGCCGACTTCCTCGCCGTCTTGTCCGGCTCGCCCGGCGCCTCCTTCAAGGCCACCAACAGCCTGCACCGCGCGGTCCGGCACGACGACCCGGACAACGGCATCGCGCACCACGGCTTCCTGAACCTGCTCGTCGCGGTGGCGCGCAGCCTGTCCGGTGGGGACGTCCGCGAGGCGCTCGCCTCCACCGACGGCGAGGCGCTCGCCGCGGAGGCGAAGTCGCTGTCCGAGCCGGCCGCGAAGGCGGTGCGCGCGCTGTTCGCGTCCTACGCCTGCGACAGCTTCGAGGCTCCGGTCGCCGACCTCGAGGCGCTCGGCCTGCTGTAGTGAGCGCCGAAGGCTCACTGACCCTCGACCGCGGCCTGGCGTTGCTGCAGGCCGTGGCCGACGCCGACGGCGACGCGGCGACGATCTCGGAGCTGGCGACCGCGATCGGCGCCAGCCGCGCCGCGGTCTACCGGCTGCTGGTGCCGCTGTCCGCGCGCGGCCTGGTGTGGCGCGACGGCAGCAAGGTCCGGCTGGGCATCGGCGTGCTGCGGCTGGCCGGGCAGGTCGTCCCGCAACTGCGCGAGGCCGCCCGGCCGGTGCTGCGCGAGCTGGCGGAGAAGGCCGGCGCGACCGCCTACCTGTCGATCGCCGAAGGTGATCTGGTCGAGCCGGTCGTCACGGTCGAGCCCTCGTGGACGGACTTCCACGTGTCCTACCGGGTCGGCGCGCGCCACCCGATCGGTGTCGGCGCGGCGGGCAAGGCGCTGACCCTGCGTCGCGGCAGCCGCGGCTGGGCGGCGGTCACCGGTGAACCGCAGCGCGGGACCTCGGGGGTCGCCGCGCCGGTGCGCGGCGTGCCGGGCCTGCGCGCGGCGGTCGGGGTGATCGCGCTGGGGCCGCTCAACGCGGACGCGGTCGGCCCCCAGGTGGTCGCGGCCGCCGCCGCGGTCGCCGAGGTCCTGCGCGGGGACTAACGGGCGCGGCGGTACTCGGCGGCCGCTGCCTCGTACTTCCGGTGCTCGGCCTCGTGGTCCGGCGCGTCGTCCGGGTCGGCCGAGGTGACGAACTCCTGGAGCGCCTGGTTGGCGCCCACCGCGAGTTCACCGGCCCGCGCGAGCATTCCCTTCTCGTAATGGGTGATCGCGGCGTCGAACGTCGGCTCTT
Organism: Amycolatopsis methanolica 239; assembly: GCF_000739085.1. Classification (NCBI taxonomy): domain Bacteria; kingdom Bacillati; phylum Actinomycetota; class Actinomycetes; order Pseudonocardiales; family Pseudonocardiaceae; genus Amycolatopsis; species Amycolatopsis methanolica. The sequence continues at coordinate 171,318 of NZ_CP009110.1, forward strand.
CAGCGATCGCGTGCGCCAGTTCCGCGCCGTCGAGCAGGGCCAGATTCGCGCCGAACCCGCCGAACGGGGCCATCACGTGCGCAGCGTCGCCGAGCAGGGTCACGCCCGCGGTGTGCGGCCAGGTCAGCGGCGCCGGCAGGACGTGGATCGGCCGCTCGACGACGGCGTCCCAGTCGGTCAGCGCAGGCCGGAAGACGTCGGCCCAGTGGGCGAACTCGTCGAGCAGGGAGCGCTTCACTGCCTCGGGATCGTGCACCGTTATGCGGTCGCCGCGCACCACCAGGTAGCCGCGGATCTGGCCGTTGTTGTTGCGCTGCAGGATGATGCCGTGCCCATCGCCGTCGTTGGCGAACATCTGCCCGGCGCCGGTCAGCGCGGCGACCCCGGGGTGGCGGGTGTCGACGTCGTCGAAACGGACATCGAGGAAGCTGACGCCGGTGTACCGCGCGGTCGCGTCGGTGACCAGCGGCCGGACCCGGGACCAGGCGCCGTCCGCGCCGATCACCAGGTCGGTCTCGGTGGCCGAGCCGTCGGCGAACTCCAGCCGGTGCCTGCCGCCGCCGAGCGGGACCGCGCGCACCAGCTTGTGTCCCCAGTGGACGGTGCCGGGCTGGACGTGCGACGCCAGCAGCGCACGCAACTGGCCGCGGTCGATCTCCGGGGCGGCGAGGTCGTCGTCGGCGGGCACGAAGGCCTTAAGGACCGTGCCGTGGTGGTCGAGCCGGCTTCCGGCCTGTGACTCGGGACGGGACAGCGCCAGGAACTCGTCCAGCAGCCCGGCGTCCGCCAGGGCGATCTGCCCGGTGTCGGCGTGCAGGTCGAGGCTGCCGCCCGCGTCCCGGGCGTCCACGGCGGCGTCGGCCTCGTACACGGTGACTTCGATGTCGTGGCGCTGGAGGACGCGGGCGCAGAGCAGGCCGCCGGGGCCGGCTCCGATGATCGTGATTCGTACAGTCATGGTTACTTCTCCTATCTACTGAACGGGCGGTCGGTCAGTGGAGAGGTTAGCTGAACGGGCGGTCGGTCAGCAAGTAGACTGGGCACATGGCCACGAGGGAGGACCGGCGCAGCGGCGCCGAGACGCGAGCCGAGATCCTGCGCGTCGCGCTGCGGTTGTTCATCGAGAAGGGGTACGAGGGCACCTCGACCAGGGACATCAGCACCGCGCTCGGCATCACGAAGTCGGCGCTCTACTACCACTTCCCGAGCAAGGAGGCGATCGTCACGAGCCTTCTGACCGAGCGCCGGAAGGAGCTCGCCGAGCTGGTCGAGTGGATCCGCGCGCAGCCGGCGTCACCTGATCTGCTGCGCAGGGCCGCGCTGCGCTGGATCGACGGCACGACGTCCGAGCGGCTCGACGGCATGCGGCTGATGCACGCCAACGGCCCCGTGCTGCGGAAATTGCTCGACGACGGCGCCGACGTGCGATCGGAGTTCGAGCAGGTCGTCGACCTGCTCGTGCCTGGTGACGCCACCCCGGCCGACCGGCTGCTGGTGCGGATGGCGTTCGACACGGTGGGTGCCGCGCTGCTGGCCGCCCAGCGGACGGACGCGAGTCCCGAAGACGTGCTGGCCGCGGCCCGCCGGGCCACGATCGCGTTGACGGGCTAGGCGAACGCCTGCACGAGCGCCAGCAGTGCGAACGCCGCGAACGCGAACCCGGCGATCCGCTGCAGCAGCTTCGGCTTGAGGCGGCCCCGCACCTTGTGCCCGATGAACACCGCGATCGCGGCGACCGTGATCAGCGCGAGCAGCGAGCCGGCGCCGACCATCAGCGGGTGCCCGTAGCGGGCGCTCAACCCGGCTGTCGCCAGCTGGGACGCGTCGCCCCATTCGGCGGCGAACAGTACGCCGAACGAGGTGGCCGCCGAGTGCAGGAAGGTCACCGGCTTCACGCCCTGCCGGGCCGCGTCCTCGCCGCTCTCGTCCGTCGTCGAGAAGCCTTCGCGCAGCAGCAGGACGGCGCCGAGCCCGAACAGCGCGGCGACGACCGCAGCGACCAGGCTCTCCGGCAGCAGCGTCAGCGCGCGGCCGAAGAGCACCGCGATCGTGGACTGGACGGCGAACGCCAGGGAAACCCCGACCAGGACCGGCCACGCGCGGAAGCGGGTGGTCAGCACGAGGGTGGCGATCATCGTCTTGTCCGGCAGCTCCACGGCCAGGACAAGGACGTACGCGCTGAGCAGTGCCAGCAGTGCGGTACTCACGGTGATTTCCACTCCCCTTTCACTGCAACGATAAAGGGGAGCTCCGGCGATTACCATCAGATCGGTTTCGCGAATTGGGAGTTTTCGGCTCGCCAGAATTGTTTCTGGCTCGAGCGCAGATTTTTCTTCGCCGCGGCGAAACCTGCCTTGAGCTGGGCGGAACCGGTCCGCTCGAGCCACCGGATGAAGGTCATCAGCCCTGGTTGGAGCGCTCGTAGTGCGGCGAAGTCGATGGGCGGCTCTGGGTTGTTGTTGAGGTATTCGTAACCCTGGGCGAAGCGCGGCTTCACGCGACGCAACTCGTCGATCGGGAGCTGTTCGTAGGGCGCTGTGATGCCGGTCGCCGCGCTGATCGCCGCGGCCACCTCACCCGGGGTCCGTACCGCGCGGCGTCGATGAGCGGCTTCCCGGCGCGGACCTCGCCCTGCCCTGGCGCGAGTGGGCCGGGGTGCACGCTGAACACGTCGTAGGCGCCCGCCGCCAGGTCCCGGGCTCGTGCCGGGTCGCGGGTGAGCGCCCGCACCCGCCAGCCGTCGGCCAACCCGGAAGATACGGAACGATCGCCCCGCTTGTCAAAGCCGTGTCGGTGACCGGGACCTAGGTCCCGGCAAGATCAGGACCCCGGGACCTGATGCCGGGCGGGGGAACAGAGCAGTCTGAATGACGTGGACGTGCTCCAGCTGGCGCGGTGGCAGTTCGGGATCACCACCGTCTACCACTTCCTCATGGTCCCGCTCACCATCGGACTGTCGGTCCTCGTCGCGGGGATGCAGACCGCGTGGGTCCGCACCGGTGAGCAGCGCTACTACAAGATGACCAAGTTCTGGGGGAAGCTCCTGCTGGTCAACTTCGCCATGGGCGTGGTGACCGGCATCGTCCAGGAGTTCCAGTTCGGGATGAACTGGAACGCCTACTCCCGCTTCGTCGGTGACGTGTTCGGGGCGCCACTGGCGATGGAGGGCCTGGTCGCCTTCTTCGTCGAGTCGACGTTCCTCGGCCTGTGGATCTTCGGCTGGGAGCGGCTGCCGAAGAAGGTGCACCTGGCGTGCGCCTGGGCGTTCTCGCTGGCCACGATCGCCTCCGCGTACTTCATCCTCGCCGCGAACTCGTGGATGCAGCACCCGGTCGGCGCCGAGATCGTCGACGGCAAGCCGACGCTCAACTCGATCTGGGCGGTGCTCACCAACAACACCGCGCTCGCCGCGATCCCGCACACCATCGCCGGCGCGTTCTCGGTCGCCGCCGCGTTCCTCGTCGGCATCGCCGCGTGGCACCTGTGGCGCAAGCGTAAGACCGACGACGAGCACCGCGGGGTGTGGCGGTCGTCGATCCGCCTGGGCGGCTGGACCGGCATCGTCGCATTCGCCGTGCTCGCCATCACCGGCGACGTCCAGGGCAAGCTGATGTTCGAGCAGCAGCCGATGAAGATGGCCTCGGCCGAGGCGCTCTGCCACACCGAGCAGCCCGCCAGCTTCTCGATCATCGCGATCGGCGACGTCACCTCGGAGAACTGCGAGGACGTCAAGACGTTCAACGTGCCGGCGCTGCTGTCCTTCCTGGCGCACAGCGACTTCACCACCGAGGTCAAGGGCGTCGAGGACCTCGTCACCGAGTACCAGGCGCGTTACGGCACGAACTACCCGGACGACCCGGCGCTCGGCGAGCTGGCCGGCAAGCCGATCGACTACGTGCCGAACCTCCCGGTGACCTACTGGGGCTTCCGGATCATGATCGGCTTCGGCGCGATCTCGGCCGGCACCGGGCTGCTGGCGCTCTGGCTGACGCGCAAGAACAAGATCCCGGACACCAAGTGGTTCCCGCGCCTGGCGCTGCTGAGCATCGCGACGCCGTTCATCGCGAACAGCGCGGGCTGGATCTTCACCGAGATGGGACGGCAGCCGTTCGTCGTGGTGCCGAATCCGTCCGGTGTGGACGGTGTCTGGATGTTCACCGCGCAAGCCGTGTCGCGGATCTCCACCGGTGAGGTGTGGACCTCGCTGATCGCCCTGACCACCTTGTACGCCGTGCTCGGCGTGGTCGAGGTGTTCCTGATCCGCAAGTACGTGCGCGGCGGCATCGAGGGTGTGATCCCGCCCAAGACCGATCACGACCAGGAGGGCAAGGATGAGCTTGCCTTCGCCTACTAGGGAACGGCCATGACCCTGGAAACCATCTGGTTCTGCATCATCGTGCTCTTCTGGCTGGGGTACCTGTTCCTGGAGGGCTTCGACTTCGGCGTCGGGATGCTGCTGCCGATCCTCGGCCGCGACAACACCGAGCGGCGGGTCATGATCAACACGATCGGCCCGGTGTGGGACGGCAACGAGGTCTGGCTGATCGTCGCGGCAGGCGCGATGTTCGCCGCCTTCCCGGGCTGGTACGCGTCGTTGTTCTCGGCCACCTACCTGCCGTTGCTGCTGGTGCTGCTCGCGCTCATCGGGCGCGGCGTCGCGTTCGAGTACCGCGGCAAGGTCGACTCGGAGCGCTGGCGGCGCAGCTGGGACCGCGTCATCATGATCGGCTCGTGGGTCCCGCCGCTGGGCGTCGGGCTGCTGCTGACCACCACGATCCTCGGGCTGCCGCTCGACGAGCACGGCAACCGGATCGGCGGCGCGTTCGAGTCGGTGCGCTGGGACACGCTGCTCGGCGCGCTCGCCGTCGTCGGGTTCGCCCTGGTGCACGGCGCGGCGTTCCTGGCCCTGAAGACCGCGGGCGACCTGCGGGAACGGGCGCGGCTGTTCGCCATCCGCGCGCTGCCGGTCGCGTTGCTGCCGCTGTTCGCCCTGCTGGCGGTCGTCCAGTGGCGCGATGGTGCACTGTGGACGCTCGTGGCGCTCGCCGTCGCGGTGGTGGCCGCTCTGGTGGCCTGGCGCAAGCTGGTGGTGGACCGGGACGGGCAGGCCTTCGCCGCGCTCGGCGTCACGATCGCCGCGGCCGTGGTCACCCTGTTCGGCGCGCTCTACCCGGACGTGCTGCCCTCGACGCTCGACCCGGCCAACTCGCTCACCGTCGCGGAAACCGCGTCCAGTCCGTACACGCTCGAAGTGATCACCTGGGTAGGCGCGTTCGGCGCCCCGGCCGTGCTGGTCTACCAGGGCTGGACGTACTGGGTGTTCCGCAAGCGGATCAGCGCCGCCCACATCCCGCCGGTGCACACCCCATGAGCTTTCCCGGACGCTCCGTCCTTCCCGCACCGGTGTCCACAACGGACACCACGCGTCCGGGAAAGGGTCCGCTCGGCGCGCTGCCCCTGTTGTCCGCGGCCGCGCGCCGGGCGCTCGCCCTCTCCGGTCTGCTCGCGCTCGGCAACGCCGCGGCGCTGGTCGCGCAGGCCTTCCTGCTCGCCTCGGTCTGCGCCGCGGTGGTCGCCGGGCACGGCGTCGGCACCGGTCAGCTGGTCGCCCTCGGCGGTGCGGTCGTCGCCCGCGCGCTGATCGCGTGGGCGCTGCGGGTGGTCGCCGCGCGAGCCGCGGCCGGGGCGAAAGAGGAACTGCGCGCGAAGGTCGTCGACCACGCGCTGCGGCTCGGTCCGGAGTGGATCGCGCGGCGCGGGCCGGGCGAGCTGACCGCGCTCACCACCAAGGGGCTGGACGCGCTCGACGCCTACTTCACCGACTACCTGCCCGCGCTGGTCACCGCCGCCGTGGTGCCGCCCGGCGCGGGCGCGGCCGTGTTGTTCGCCGACTGGCCGTCCGCGGTGATCATCGCGCTGACCGTGCCGCTGCTGCCGATGTTCGCGATCCTCGTCGGCAAGTACACCGCGGACCGCTCGGCCGCGGCGAGCGACGCGTTGCAGCGGATGTCCGGCCACCTGCTGGAACTCGTGCGCGCGCTGCCGGTGCTGGCCGCGTTCCGCCGCGCGGAGGCGCAGGCCGAGGCGGTGCGGCGGGTGTCGGAGAAGCACCGGCAGGCGACGCTCAAGACCTTGAAGGTCGCCTTCTCCTCGGCGTTCGTGCTGGAGCTGGCGGCGACGCTGTCGGTCGCGCTGGTCGCCGTGGTCATCGGCGTGCGGCTGGTGGGCGGCGACCTGTCGCTCGCGATCGGGCTCGGCGTGCTGATCCTCGCGCCGGAGTGCTACCAGCCGTTGCGCGCGGTCGGCGCGGCCTTCCACGCCAGCGAGGACGGAGTCGAGGCGGTCCGCCGCGTCACCGACGTGCTCGCCGAACCGGTCGCGCCGGAGGGCACCGCGATCCCCGGTCGCGGCGAGGTGCGGGTCGAGGGGCTGCGGGTGGCGCGCCGCGGCGGTTTCGCGCCGGACGGCGAGACGTTCGGACTGCGGCCGGGCACGCTGACCCGGCTCGATTCGCCCAGCGGCGCCGGCAAGTCGACCACGATCGCCGTCCTGCTGGGCTTCGTGCGGCCGTCCGGCGGGACGGTGCTGGTCGACGGCCTGCCGCTGAGCGAGGTCGACATGTCGGCATTTCGCCGGGACATCGCGTGGGTGCCGCAGAACCCGGCGTTCACCGGCGGCACCGTGCGGGGCGAGCTGGACCTGGCGGTCGAGGAGCCGCCGGACCCGGTCGAGGTCGACGCGCTGCTCATCGAACTCAACCTCGCCGGCCTGGCCGACGCGCCGGTGCACGAGCTGTCCACCGGGCAGCGGCAACGGGTCGCGGTCGCGCGGGCGCTGCTGCGGGTCCGGCACGGGGCCTGGCTCCTGCTGCTCGACGAGCCCACCGCGCACCAGGACGCGGCCAACGCCGCCCTCGTCGACGCCGCCATCGCGTCGACACTGCCGCTGGGCACCGCGGTCCTCCTCGCCGCGCACCACCGGGACAACCACCTTTCGGTCACCCACGCGGTGCCGCCCGCGCCGCACACCACGGCCGCCGTGAAGGCGCGGACGCAGACGTTGCGAGGCGTGGTGAGCCAGCGGTTCTTTGGCGGCGCCGCGGTCGGTGCGCTCGCGTTGCTGGCCGGTGTGGCGCTGACCGCGACCTCGGGCTGGCTCATCGCCAAGGCCTCGTTCCAGCCGCCGATCCTGACGCTGACCGTCGCCGTCGTCGGGGTGCGTGCCTTCGGGCTCGGCCGCGCGGCACTGCGGTACCTGGAACGGCTGATCACGCACGACGCCGCGTTCCGCATCGCCGGGCAGCTGCGGGTCCGGCTGTGGCGCGGGCTGGTCCGGCTCGGGCCCGCCCGCGCCCTTGGCCTGCGCTTCGGCGAGGGGCAGCGGCGGCTGGTCGCCGACGTCGACACGGTCCGCGACCTGCTGCCGCGCGTGGTCACGCCGCCGCTGGTCGCGGTGCTCGTGCTGGCCGGGGCGATCGCCGTGCAGACGGTCCTGCTGTCGGCCGCCGGGCTCGTGCTCGCCGTCGCGGTGCTGGTCGGCGCGCTCCTCGCGCCCGCGCTCGCGCTGCGGCTGGAGCGGCGGGCGACCACCGTGCTCGCCGAGGGGCGCCGGACGGTGAGCGCCCGGGTGCTCGGCTTGTTCGAGTCGGCGGCCGAGCTGATCGCGTCCGGCGCGCACCGCCGGCGCCGCGCCGAGCTGGCGGAGGCCGACGACCGGCTGGTGCACCAGGCGCGGCGCCAGGCCTTCGGAGCGGGCGCGGCCGACGCGCTGATCACCCTGGTCACCGGCGGGGCCGCGGTCGCCGGGGTCGGGCTGGCCGCGGGCTCCGGCATCGACCCGGTGCTCGCGCCGGTCCTGGCCCTGGTGCCGCTGGCGCTGGCGGAGGTCCTCGCGACGCTGCCGCCGGTCGCCCAGCACTGGGACGCGCTGCGCACCTCGATGGCCCGGATCGCCGACGTCGAACGGGCGCAGCCGCAGCCGCCCGCGCCAACTGGGCCGATCGCCTTCGAGCACGCCGACATCGGCTGGACCACGCCGGTGCTGCGGAACGTCGACCTGCGCATCCCGGCGGGCACGCACGTCGCTGTCGTCGGCCCGTCCGGCGCCGGGAAGTCGACGCTGCTCGCCGCGCTGCTCGGGTTCCTGCCCGCCCAGCGCGGGCGGCTCACCACCGCCGCCGAGGTCGCCTGGGCGCCGCAGGAACCGCAGCTGGTCTCCACCACGGTCGCGGAGAACCTGCGGCTGGCCGATCCGCACGCCCACGACGACCGGCTCCGCGAAGCCCTGCGCCTGGCCTGCCTGGACCTGCCGCTGGACACCGTCCTCGGCGGCGCGGGCAGCGGCCTGTCCGGCGGGCAGGCGCAGCGCCTCGCGGTCGCGCGGGCGCTGGTCGCGGCGCCGCGCGCGGACCTCGTCCTGCTCGACGAGCCGACCGCGCACCTCGACGAGCCGACCGCGCGCCGCCTGCGCGCCAACCTGCGCACGGCACTGGCCGGCCGCACGGTCGTGCACGTGACCCACCACCCCGAGGAGGCGGCCGAGGCCGACCTCGTGGTCGAGGTGGGTGACGGGCGCGTCAGCGTGCGGGAGCCGGCTCTGGAAGGCGGCTACGCTTGACCCTGCTCATGGAACCCACCCTCGCCGCCCGCGCGTTGTCCGCGGCCACGGAGATCACCACCGCCGCCCTGTCCGGCGGCGACCCCGACGCGGTCCTCGATTCGGTGGTGCGCAAGGCCGCCGAGCTCGCCGGGGCCGACCTGTGCCTGGTGATGGTCCGCGCGGACGACGGCAAGGTGTCCGTGGAAGCCGCCCACGGCAGCCACCACGAGGACCCGCGCGGCGTCGTGCTGCCCGCCGAATCCGCGGCCGGGCAGGTCGCCCGCGGCGGTGTCACGGTGGTGGCCGACGACATGGCCACCGACCCGCGCACGGCGCCGTACGTGCCATCCGAGCTGCGCCGCTTCGGCCCGTTCGCGGCCGCGCCGTTCGGCTCCGGGGGCCGGGTGCTGGGCGCGCTGGCGGTGTACCGCGAGCGGTCCGGGCGGCCGTTCGACGAGGCGACGGTCGAGGTGCTGACCGCGTTCGCCGCGCAGGTCGGCGTCGTGCTGGCGCTGGCCGAGGCCGCCAACGACCGGCACCGGATCACGCTCTACCAGGAGCGCGAGCGCATCGCCCGCGAGCTGCACGACGTGATCGTGCAACGGTTGTACGCGGCGGGCATGCAGCTGGACCGGGTGCGCCGCCGCATGCGCAAGCGGTTCGCCTCGACCGACGCGACCCGGCTCGGCGAGGCGATCGACCAGCTCGATCAGACCATCGAGGAGATCCGGCACACCGTGCGCGAGCTGCGGTCACCGGAGCCGGAGACAGCGGAGAAACCCGCGGCCACCGACCTGGCCGAGTCGGCGCGCGCCGAGGTGCGGATCGCGGGGGAGCTGCTCGGATTCCCGCCCACGCTGGAGTTGTCCGGCGAGCTGGCCGACATCCCGGCCGAGCGGGCCGACCACATCCGCGCGGCATTGCGCGAGGCGCTGTCCAATGTGGTCCGGCACTCCGGGGCCAGTGAGACCAGGGTGACGCTCGTGCGCGACAACGACGGGGTGAAGCTGCGGGTCCGCGACAACGGCGCCGGCGTGCCGCAGGACGTGCAGACCCGCGGCCTGCGTCACCTGGAGGAACGCGCCAAGCGCGCGGGCGGGAAGTTCTACCTCAACTCCTCGCCGAGCCTGGGCACGCTGGTGGCGTTCGAGCTGCCGCTGGACAAGCGCGCCAGCTGATCGCGGGACGCCGCCGCCACGTCGGGCGCGACGCCCAGCTCGCCCAGCATCTCCGCGGCGGCGGCCATTTCGGCGGTACGGCGCTTGGCGTGCTTGACGCTGCCGGTCACCAGACGCTCCACAGTGGACTCGTCGGCGCGGGTCAGCTCCTCGACGATCACGCCGCGCAGCCAGTCCTGGACCCCCGCCGCGCGCGCGGCTTCCAGCGCCTCGACCACGGCGGCGGACATGCCCTTGAAGAACACGCTCCGCAGCAGCTTCCGTTCCGCGGCCACGCCGGCGTCGCCGGGCAGCACCTCGACCGTCGCGCCCAGCGCGCCGAGCAGCTTCGACACCGCGCCGGCGGCCGGACCGCTCGCGAGCATCGGCACCCGCAGTCCCCGGTCGGGGACCGGTGCCATGATCGCGACGTCGGCGAAGTCGACGGCGGCCCCGGCGGCGATCGCGGCGAGCTCGCGCTTCTTGCCCGGCGATGCGGTGTTCAGGTCCGCCCAGACGCCGCTGACCTTCGGCAGGCCTGTCCGCAGCGCGTCCACCGCGGCGGCCGAGCTGTTCACGCTGAGCACCAGGTCCGCGCCGTCGGCCGCCGCGGCCTCGGAGTCGAACGCGGACGGCACCACCGGGTCGTAGCCGCGCACGACGGCGCCGGCCGCGCGCAGGTCGCGGGCGAATTCGCCGCCCGCTTCCCCGAGGCCGAGAATGGCGACGACGGGTGGCTTACCGGACATTGGGGACTCCTCCTCGACACCGACTACCATCCGAGTAGACGATGTGCTCGACAAAATTGTCAACAAAGCGTGTGGGGAGCGGGCGTGGGAGAGCGGGCCGAGATCGAGAAGCCGGTGGTGGACGCCATCCGGGAGGCGATCATCCGCGGCGAGTTCGTGCCGAACCAGCGGCTGGTCGAGGCAGACCTGTCCGCCCAGTTCGCCGCGAGCCGCGCCAACGTCCGCATCGCGCTGCTCGAACTCGCCAACGAGGGCCTGGTCGAGCGGGTGCAGAACCGCGGCGCGCGGGTCCGGGCGGTGTCGCTGGAGGAGGCCATCGAGATCTCCGAGGTGCGCATGGTCGTGGAGAGCCTGTGCGCGGAGAAGGCCGCCGAGCGCATCACCGACGAGGAGATCGGCGAACTGAAGGTCCTCGGCAAGGCGATGCGCAAGGCCGTCGCGTCCGGTGATGTCATGGGGTACTCGGGGCTGAACCAGGAGCTGCACCGCCGGGTGCGGGAGATCTCCGGCCAGCACACGGCGGGTCAGGTGCTCGAGCGGCTGCGCGCGCAGAGCGTGCGGCACCAGTTCCGGCTGGCCATGCGCCCGGGCCGCCCGTCGGTGTCGCTGCCCGAACACCTGGCGATCATCGACGCCATTTGCGCCCACGACCCGGCCGCGGCCGCCGCGGCGATCCGGCAGCACCTGAGCAGCGTGATCGAGGCGCTGCGGGAAGCCGAACAGGCCTGAGCCTCAGCCGACGCCTTCGACGGTCTCCAGCATCACCTTCAGCAGCCGGGCCAGTTCCTCCTGCTGCTCCGGCTCCAGGTTCGCCAGCGCGGCCTTCTCGCCTTCGAGGTGCGCGGGCAGCAGCTCGTCGATCAGCGCCACACCCCGCTCGGTCAGCCGGACCTGCACGACCCGCCGGTCGCGTTCGCTCGCCGTCCGCGACACCAGGCCGAGCCGCTCCAGGCGGTCGAGCCGCTTCGTGATCGCGGCGCCGGAGGACAGCATCTCGCGGCTGATCTGGCCGGGGTTGAGCACCTCGTTGCGCCGCAGCGCGCACAGCACGTCGAACTCGGCGCGGTTCAGGTCGTTGGCCAGCAGGAGGTCATCGGTCGCGCGGCGGATCAGCGACGCGAGCCGCAGCACCCGGCCGACGACCGCCATCCCGGTCGTGTCGAGGCCGGGGTGCACGTCCATCCACTGGCGCCGCACTCTGTCGACGAGATCACTCACCGCTGAGCTCCTTCGTACACGAATCGTTCGATAGTATTTTACTCGTGAATGATTTCGGCCGCCACGACCTGCTCCGCGCGCTTTCCCCGCGCGGCTGGTGGCACCTGCGCCCGGTCGACCGGGCACTGGTGTCCGCGTTACGGGCCATGACCGGGGCGAACATAGTCCTGGTCGCGGTTGTGATCGCAGGGCACACCGAGCTGGCGCCCGCCGCCGCGTTCGGCGGGATGACCGCGGTGCACGCCCGGTTCGAGCCGTACCCGGTGAGGGCCCGGCTGCTCGCCGTGATCGGCGCAGGTCTGACGCTCGCGGTCGGCCTCGGTGGGATGGCGTCGGCCGCCGGGTGGGGTCCGCTGCCGATCGCGATCCTGGTCGCGGCGGTCGCCGCGGTGGCGAAACTGGTCACGGACGGTATCCGGTCTGGGCCGCCCGGCGGACTCATGTTCGTCTTCGCCGCGGGCACCACGTCGGCGTTCCCGGTCAGCTGGCCGGGCGTCGCCGCGCAGGTCGGCGCCGCGGCCGCGGGGGCGCTCGTCGCGTGGGTCGTCGCGTTGTCCGGGTGGCTGTTCTTCGACCACGACAACGACCGGACGACCTCGTGGCGCGCGGGTTTGCGGGCCGCGGTGGACCGGTCGTCGCACGAGTGGCCGCGCGCGGTGAAGGTGTTCGCCGCGGTGCTGGCGGCCGGGCTGCTCGCGCACGCGTTCGGGCTCGGGCACCCGTACTGGGCGGCGGTCGCGGCGGCCGCGGTGCTGCAGGCCACCCACCTGCAGCACACGATGCACCGCTTCGTGCAGCGCGTCATGGGCACGGTCGCCGGCGTCCTGGTGGCCGCGCTGCTGCTGACGCTGGACCTGCCGCAGCCGGTGAAGCTCGCGGTGATCGTCGTCGCGTTGCTCGGCGCGGAGCTGACCGTCATCCGCAACTACGCGCTCGCGATGGTGTTCGTGACGCCGCTGGTGCTGCTGCTCGGCTCGATGTCGGCGCCGGTCGACACGGTCGCGGTCACCGCGGACCGGCTGGTGGACACGGTGCTGGGTGCGGCGATCGGACTGGCCGTCGCGCTGGTCCGGCCCGGCCGCGGCTACCAGCTGGCCTGAACTACTTGGCGCGCCGCGCCACCCACGCCACGGCCTGGGTGCGGCGCTGCATGCCCAGCTTCGACAGCACCGATGTGACGTGGTTCTTCACGGTCTTCTCGGCGAGGAACAGGCGCTCGGCGATCTCCCGGTTGGACAGGCCCTCGCCGATCAGCTCCAGCACCGTGCGCTCCCGGTCGGTGAGGCTCGCCAGCTCGTCCTCGGCGGGGTGGCGCAGCTTGTCCAGGACGCGGGCCGTGGTGACCGGGTCGAGCAGCGACCGGCCGGCGGCGACCTCCCGGACGGCGTTGACGACGTCCTGCCCGCGGACCTGTTTCAGCAGGTAGCCGGAGGCGCCTGCCATGATCGCGCCGACCATCGCCTCCTCGTCGTCGAAGGCGGTGAGGACCAGGCAGTACGGCGGGTTCGGCCGTGCCCGCAGCTCCCGGCACAGCGCGACGCCGTCGCCGTCCCCGAGCCGCACGTCGACGACGGCGACGTCCGGCTCGACGTGCATCGCGACGGCGAGGGCCTCGTCCGCGCTCCCCGCCTCGGCGACCACCTCGATGTCCGGCTCGTCGCTCAGCATTTCGCGCAGGCCGCGCCGCACGACCTCGTGATCGTCGACGAGCAGCACCTCGATGGCCATACCACCGAGCCTAGTCAGCGGGAGAGTTCTTCGACCGCCTTCGCGATGCGCCGCTGCCGGGTGGCGTCGGTCTTCGCGTCGGCGACCGAGAGCGTGTACCGGCGCTGCTGGCTGTAGGAGAGCTTGTCGAAGCCCGCACCCCGGCGGCTTCGAGCGCCTCGGCCAGGTCCGCGGGCACCTCCGCGACGCGGGGTTCGGTGCCCACCACGAGCTCGACCTCGACCTCGTCGCCCGCGGTCAGTCCCGCGCCTGCCCGGACCTCGGCGCTGACCGGCAGCATCGCGCGGCCGTCCATGGCGCCGACGCTGGTCCGGTACTCGTAGCCGTTGAGCCGGGCCCGGACCTCCGGCCGTCTGCCCGCGTCGAGGCCCTCCAGCACGTCGGGCGGGACCTCGATCCCGGTCGCGGTCGTCTTGCTCTGCTCGAGCGTCGCGCGGAACTTCACGCCGCCGCCTCCCAGATTCGCCGGGACGCGGCTATCGGGTCGCTGGTCACCGAGACCGTGACGTCCCAGATCCGGGTGATCCGGTTGTCCTTGTCGTACTCCGGCCAGCCGGGGTCGCCGGTCGTGGCGAACGAGATCCACGCCTTGCGGATCTCCCTGGACAGCGTCTCGGCCTCGGGCGGGGCCGGGTCGCCCAGCAGCATCTCCGCCAGCGGGCCGGTGTAGTTGCCGAAGGTGAGCGGCACGTCGAGCGCGTGGCAGGACCGCAGGATCCCGCCGAACGCGGGTGAGCGCCAGGTCAGCTCGTAGCACCAGCTGCGGCCGGGGTGGTTCTCCGCGGACCACAGCGACGGCAGGCGGAAGGCGCGGTCGGACAGGATGAGGACGTGCAGGTCGGCGTCGGTGATGCCCGGGTGGGCGGCCCGGTACTCGGCGACGGCGCCCGCGGGCAGGCCGACGGCGTCGGCGGTCGCGGCCGGGTCGGCGCCGGAGAGGTCTTGGCCCGCGACGAAGAGGGTGAACTCGTCGTGGTTGAAGCCGGCGACCAGGTCGACTTCGGCGCGCAGGTTGTGCCAGGGCAGGCCGGTGAGCAGGTCGCCGTCGACGACCGGCCCGAACGGCGTGATCTCGCCGGGCGCCATCTGCACGGCGTGGACGGCCTCGGACGGCACCTGCGCGAAGCCGTCGAGCGTGGCCGGGACGCCGAGGGCCGCCGCGATGCGCTCGGTGGTGCGCCGCACGCGGTTCTCGGAGAGGAACCCGTGCGCGATGCTCTGCCCGATGGCGCGGCGGAACAGGCCGCGCCCGGCGTCGGAGGCGGTCAGCGCCGCGACCGACGTGCCACCGGCGGATTCGCCGAAGATCGTCACGTTGTCCGGGTCGCCACCGAAGCCGGCGATGTTCTCCTGCACCCAGCGCAGGGCCGCGAGCTGGTCCAGGAAGGCCCGGTTGGCGGGCGCCCCGGGCAGCCAGCCGAACCCCTCCAGCCCGACGCGGTAGTTGAAGGTCACGACGACGACCCCGGCGCGGGCCAGGTTGGCGCCGTCGTACTCGGGCTGCCGCGCGGTGCCGACCAGGTAGGCGCCGCCGTAGATCCAGACCATGACGGGCAGACCGTTGCCACCGGAATCCGGGGTCCACACGTTGACGCTCAGGAAGTCGTCCCCTTCGTCCGGCCGCCAAGCCGAGGGCATGCCGGGAAAGAGCGACCCCTGCGGCGGCGAGGCCGAAAAGCGGACCGCATCACGCGTCCCGTCCCACGACTCCGGCTCGGTGGGCGCCTGGAACCGCGCGGGACCGGTCAACGGCCCGGCGAACGGAATGCCCTTGAAGGAGCTGACCACCCCGTCAGCCACGCCACGAACGGCACCGGAACGCGTCTGCACGATGGGATCCACCGGTCGTGGATATCACACGTTCTGCGAACGAAGTCACTCGTCGGCTTGATCGTCCAAGGCCCGTTGACCAGTCGTGCGGTAGCGGACGTGCGGACTGCGGACCGCCCCGCCGACGAGTTCGACCAATCCCTCCCCGCGCAGAATGCGGAGCCAGCGTGCGACGGCCTTGTCCGACACGCCGATCACCTCGGCGATTTCCGCGCGAGTGAGTTCGCGGCCGTCCAGGGCCGCGAGCACCTCGGCTCGCCGATCAGCGCGGGCCACCGCGGAGCCGGTGGTGCCCGGACCGATGCCGGGCGCGAGCTCGTACCTCGCCCAGCGTCGGCCCCCGAGCTGTGTGACGAGACCGCGCGCGACGAGATCACCGAGCTCGGCGGTGGCACGCCGTGAGTCGACGCCGGTGGCGCTCCGGTAGGTCTTGTTGTCCAGAGCCTGCTGGTTCTTGAGCAGCGCCAGTCCCAGGCACTGGCTGCCGGTGAGGCCCCGCTCTCCCAGTCGGCGAATCAAGTCGACCACTTCCGGACCGATGAGAGCGTGATTGGGGAATGTGACGCGGAAGAACGAGATTTTGTCGGCGAATCGGGGTGGGCTCATCGACGCGTTCCGCAGCGCGTCGAGCATGGTCCGGATGCCCGAACCGCGGTTTTCGCAGACCGTCCGCGTGCTTCCGGGGATGGGGACGTCTTCCAGCAGCCTGAGAAGAGTCGCGTTGCGGGCGGAGGAGATGCCTTCCTCGCCGAGGTTGTCCTCGGTGACTGGTCCGAACAGGCCGCCGGGGTTGCGGATCACCAGGCGGTCGGGGTACATCTCGACCTGGACCTGGGTGCCCCTGGAGTCCGGCGAGTAGTCCCGGTGCGCGAGAGCGTTGACGATCGCCTCGCGCAACGCGGCCTCCGGGTACTCCCACGTGTCGATGCGGCCTGCCCCGCGAACGGTGGCGCGGCGGCTCATGTTGCGGCGCAGGGCGGCGAGCGTGTCCCGGACCATGATCGGCACAGGTCCTTCCACCGCGACGTTGTCGATGAACCGTTCGCCGGTGCTCACATCCGCTCCGGAGACGGTCGGATAGTGCACGAACGTGACCATCAGCTGCGGGAAGAAGTCCTGTGGGTAACGCCCCAGAGCGAGCAGGCCGGCCAAGGTGACGCGGTCGCCGCTCAAGACCTTCGCCCGCCGCAGTACGGCGTGCCGGTCCAGATCGGCGAAGGCATGCGGTCTCCTTTCGCGGAGCCGTCCGACGAAGGCATCGACGAGTTTGCCGTCCAGCGTCTCGACCCCTGCGTCGGGCAGCACTTCTTCGTCGTCCTTGGGCTGTCCGCGATTGGCCACGAGGAGGTGGACCTCGTAGCTGCTGAGGCGCCGATCGTCGTCCCCGACCCGGACGAAGCTGCCTTGGTTCACTCCCGCGCCCTTGTAGAAACAAGGTTTGCGGGACCGGTCCAGAGCGGGCACCTCGGCGACGACCAGGTCGGCCTCTTCGAACCGGTGCACCTTGATGACCGGGCGCAGCGGCGGCTCCATTTCTTCCGCGCACACGGCGGCGAGGTCGGCGCTGACCTTGGCGGGGTCGAGCACCGCACCTCCGCATACTCACTGACTTGCTACCTCGCACGCTAGCGAGCATGTCAGTGAGTATGTGTGGTTACCCGGCCATCTCCTCGAGGAAGGCCTGAGTCTCCGGATCCGTCGAGTACACGCAGGTCCCCCGCATCCCGCGGATCAGCAGGACCTTGTACGTGTTCCGCACGAGCCGTCCGAACTCCAGGTCGTCGGCCTTCTTCGCGGCCGAGTCGTGGGAGTGCTCGCGGCGGGCGATCCAGCGTCCGCCGCGGCGGACGAGGTCCGGGCCGACGATCACGCCGGACCGGTCGTACTCGAAGCCCTGTGCCGTGTAGATGCAGCCGACCTGCCCGAAGCCGCGCTCGTCGGAGGCCCAGTAGTACGACTCGGGACCCGCTGGCCGGGTTTGGCGTTCCACGGGCGGCGCCCCCCGATCACCACGTCCTCCACGAGCCGCCTGCCCTCCGGAGTGAACTCCGGGTCGCTCCACCGCCAGCAGTAGCCCGCCGACAGCCGCCCGGTGCCGCCGTGGCTGTCCATCCGCTGCCGCAACCAGGCGTCCAGCGCGGCGGGCGTGGCGGCGCTGGCCACCACGAAGTCGTCGCCCAGCTTGCTCCACGGCACGGGCGGCAACCGGTCGAGGCCGAGCAGCCGGGCCCCCCAGGTGTCGAACGCGTCGGACCCGCCGCACCGGAACTGGCCGGACCGGCGCACGACCTCCAGGCGGCAGCCCCGCGACTCGGCCGCGGCGGCGATCTCCGCGAGCGACCCCATCTCGCCCGGCCGCACGGTCTGGTTCTCGTCGAGCAGGAACACCGGCACCGACGCCACGTTGATCAGCTCGTCGATCTGCCGTCCGGCCTTCTCCCGCAATCGCGGGACGGCGGAACCGGCGCGTGCAGACCCTGTTCAAGTACTTCAACGACTACATGGAGTCCGAAGCGCGCGAGCTGGACGTGCTGATCTGCGACGAGGCGCACCGCATCCGCGAGACCGGCGTGAAGCGCTACACGCCGCGCCGCCGCCTTGGCCCGCTCGACGGCCTGCATCACCACCTCGACCGCGACCTGCTGCTCGTCCAGGAGCACGAACTGCTCCCGCTCCTGGATCTCCCGCGCGGCGAGGTCCAGCAGCGGTTTGGTCGGCGCGTGCTCGAAACCGAGGAACTCGTCGGCCGAGCGCCGTTCCGCGTCCCGGTCGGCGGCGGGGTCGAGCCGACCAGGTATTCGCAGTACCGCCGGACCTGCTCGACCGGGTGCAGCACCGGATCGCGGCGCGAGGCGATCCGCACGAGGTCCGCCGCCAGCAGTTCGGCCTTCGACCACTGCTTCAGCTCGACCAGGACGTAGCTGGCCTCGCCGGTGCGCGGGTGCACGCCGCAGAGCACCGCGTCGACGCGCTTCGGGCTGTGCGGCAGCTTGTGCTCCAGCATCACCTCGACCTCGCCGAGCCCCGCGTCCACGAGATCGGCCAGGAACGGTCCGAGGCTGCGTGCCCAGGAGTCGATCTCGCTCTGGCCGGGGCGGCGTCCCCACTGGTGTCTGGCCTGCTCCGTCAACGTTCCGGGCAACTGACCGGCTTTCGCCTCCGCGAGAAGGTGATCGGCGCTGTGCCGAACAAGAGCCACTTCGTTCCCCCACTGGGCACGCGTCATCCACGTGCGGGTGGGGCCAGCGACGAAGTGGCTACTTCGGTGCCCGTCGGGCCGCGGGTGCCAGGTTAGTCGAAACGATCAACCGGGAAGCGCGACTCGTTGCGGTTCACCTTTGCTTCGGCGGCTTCCAGGAGGTCCACGCCGAGCACGTCGGCCAGCCGGGCGAGGTAGATGGTCACGTCGGCCAGTTCGTCGAGCACCGCGGCGCGCGTGGCCGGGTCCTCGAGCACCGAGGCGGACTCCGCGGGCGTCAGCCACTGGAACAGCGCTGTCAGCTCGCCCACCTCGCCGGACAGGGCCATCACCAGGTTCTTCGGCGTGTGGAACCGTTGCCAGTCCCGGGCGGTGGCGAACCCGGCCAGCCGCCGTTGCAGATCGTCGAGCGTCACAGGGCGCAGTATCCGGTGCCGCACGACCCGATCGGGTTGCGGTATCACTGTGGGTATGTCGCCGATCCCCGAGCTCCAGCAACGCCAGATCGATCGCTGGTGTGAGCGGCGGGTTCCGGCTGGTCAGCGCGGTGAGTACAGCGTGATGTCCCGCTGGCGCGGGCGCATCGTGACCCTCGTCGAGCGGCGTGCCGCATGGGCCAGCGGTGGCGCCGCCGAACGGCCGTTCGCGCAGCTCCGCTACGGCCTCGACGAGATGTGGTCGCTCTACTACCTCGCCGACGCGGGACGCTGGCGCCCCTACCCGCGCAGCGTCCCGGAGATCTCGCCCGTCCCCCTCCTGGACGACCTCGATCGTGGCGCGGAGACCGGCTACTTCTTCCAGTGGCTCAGCCCCTGCTGACGCTCACGCAGCGTCAGAGAAGACGACTCTGTTGGGTGACGGTCTCCTTCCATCGGGTGCGGCAGGATTGTCCGCATGACCTCGGCCCCGGATCTGCGTGCCTACCTGCGCACTCTCGACGCGGAGACGCTGGCCGAACTCCTCCTCGAACAGGCGGACCGTGACCCACGGTTGCGACACGAGCTGGAGTTGCGCGCCGTCGCGTACGGCACCGTCGGTCCGGTTCTCGACACTCTGCAACGACTCCTCGACGCCGGCACCCAGGCCGACCTGACCCCGCTGGCCCGCCGCATGGCCGACACCGAAGCCTCCGGCGCCGAGCTGCGCCGCGCGATCGGTCTCTACGCCCGCGCCTGCGCCGTCCACCGCCCCGACCCGCGCGAGCTCGCCGACTGGATCCTGGACACGCAGCTCGACCGGCCCGGCTGGCCAGAGATCAACCTCGCCGACTTCGCCGCCGCGCTCGGCGACGAAGGGCTCGCGCACCTGAAGGCCGCGCTCGCCGAGGCCCCGGAGAACGACGCCACCCGCCGCCTGACCGAGCAGCTCGCCGAGGTCACCGGCGACGTCGACACCCTCCTCGCGATCCTGTCCGCCCAGCCGCCCACCCCGGCCACCACGCTGCGCATCGTCCGCATGCTGCGCTCCGCAGGCCGCCACGGCGAGGCCATCGCCCACGCCGCCCGCACCGTCGTGCACCCACGCGAGGGCGTGCTCGCCCTGCGCCGCGCCGAGTTCCGCCGCCACCCGTCGCCGGACACCTACCGCGCGTTGCGCGCCGCCGCCGAGGAGCTCGGCCGCTGGCCCGAGGAGCGCGAGCAGGCGCTCGCCCGCCTCGCTGAACACGACCCGGCCCAGGCGATCCCCGTCTACCGCCTGCACGTCGACGAGCTGATCCAGCTCAAGGACCCCGGCGGCTACCGCGAGGCGGCCCAGCGGCTGCGTGAGCTGCGGGCCCTGCACAAACGCGCGGACCGGGTGCCGGAGTTCGGCGAGTACCTGGCCGGCCTGGTCGAGACGCACAAGCGCAAGACCCGCCTCCTCGTCGAGGTCCGCAACGCCCGCATCGCCCTGCCCAGGGTGGTCGCCGGCCGCGGAGCTGCCACCATGGGCGCATGAGCCCGGTCAGCCGGAAGCGAAAGCCCGCTAAGAAGAAGTCCGGCGTCTCCGACGAGCGACGGCAGCTGCTCAAGACGGTGCTCGCCGACGCGCAGGACGCGCTGGCCGAGCGCGACCCGGTCGAGGTGGAGCTGGTGGCGTCGGCGATCCTCGGCGACTTCTGGCGCCCCTCCGACGAAGGCCGCGACGTCGTGCTGCCGCTGATCGACGACGCCGCCCGCCGTCCGAGCCCGGCCGCCCGCGCGCTGCTGCGGATGCTGCAGCACCTGGCCCTCACCGAGGAGCAGCGCGGCAGGGCCGAAGCGGCGGCGGACGCGTTCTCCGCGATGCCCGAACCGCCCTGGGACCTGGGCGACCTCACGGTCACCGGGTGCTGGCAGCAGGCCGACGTGTACGGCGACGGGGCCACCCTGCTGCTGTGCGCCGAGCGGGCGGGCCACGCGCACGGGCTCGTCGCCGACGTCGAGCTCAGTGGCGGCGGCCTCGGCGACGTCTACCTCACCGACCACGTGGACGACCTGGTGGACAGCATGCGCGCGGGCGAGGAGGCCAGCGAGGTCCTGGTGACCGAGCAGATCCCCCTGGCGAGGGCGCGCCGGATCCTGGAGGACGCGGTGGCGGTCAACGACAGCGCCGCGGCCCTGCTCCCGGACGTGATCGCCGAGGACCCGCTCACCCCGCTGCGCGCGCTGGTCGCCGCCCGGCTGCGGGCCATGCCGCCCGCCGAGCCGCCCGCGGAGCCGCCGACGTTCACCGAGGAGGAGCGGGAGGAGCTGGTGCGCGCCTTCCTCGCCGAGGCCGACGGCGTCCGCGACGACCGCTGGTTCACCGACTGCGTCCGGTTCGTCGTGGACTACGGCTGCGACGACGACTTCGGCCGCCCGCTGCGGGTGGGCCCCGGCAAGTTCGACCTCCTCATCGAGGACGTCCTCAACACCGAGGGCGTCCCCAAGGAGTTCCTGGCGACCCTGCCGGAGGTCCTGCCGCCGTGGGGACGCTGGGCGGGCGAGCGCTCCGGGCTGCGGCCGGCGGCGATCGACCGGCTGCTGGCGGAGCTGGACGAGATCATCGAGGAGTTCCGCGACCTGCTCGCCGAGGAAGACGCGGATTTCGATCATGAAACGGGTGGTGCCGCGCCGATCGCGCTGCGACGCGAGTAGGCCAGGATGTGCGGGGTGACGGATCTCCGCGCCTACCTGTCCTCCCTCGACACCGAGACGCTGGCCGGATTGCTCCACGAACAGGCCGAACGCGATCCGGAACTGCGTCGGTCGCTCGAACTGCGGGCCGCGGCGACCGAGCCGCAGGCGGAGGTCGCGAAGATCGGCCCGGTGCTGGACACCGTGCAGCGGCTGCTCGACTCCGGCACCCGCGCCGACGTCGCCCCGCTGGCCCGGCGCACCGTCGAGCGCATCTGCCGCGACGAGGGCGACGGCACCGAACTGCGGCGCGCCCTCGCCCTCTACGCGCGGGCCTGCGCGGCCCGGCCGCCGGACCCCGTCGAGCTGGCCGACTGGCTCGCCGGCATCGCGTTCGACGGGCGGACCGAGATCGACCTGGCCCAGTTCGCCGGTCCGCTCGGCGAGACCGGGCTGGCCCAGCTGCGGTCCCACGTCGACCGGGCAGGCCGCGACCGGGCGAAGCGGCCGGTCGCCGAGCGGCTGCACGAGCAGCTCGTGGAGATCTCCGGCGACGTCGACGGCCTGGTCGCGATCCTGTCCAAGCAGCTGCCGAGCATGGAGGCGAGCCTGCGGATCGTGCGCGTGCTGCGCGCCGCCGGTCGCACGAGCGAGGCGATCACCTACGCGGCGCGGGCCCTCAAGCAGGACCCGGCGGCCACCGAGCTCGCCGACGACGTGCTGGGCCTGCGGCGGGCGGAGTTCGACCGCGAGCCGACCGTCGCCAACGCGGACGCGCTGATCGAGGCACTGGTCGGGGCAGGCCGCGAGGACGAGGCGGCGGAGCTGCTGGAGGTCCACCGGGGCCACGTGGAGGAGCTGATCGGCGGCCGGACCGTCGAGCAGTACCGCGAGGCCGCCCGCGCCCTGCGCCGGCTGCGCACGCTGTACCGCACGGTCGGCCGCCCGGCGGACTTCGCGCCCTACCTGGCCGAACTGGTCGGCAGGCACAAGCGGAAGGCCCGGTTGATCACCGAGATCCGGAACGCCCGGATCGCGCTGCCCAAGGACTGAAACGCCGATCCCGCGCGTCGGCCCGGCCGCCGCTGGTGCGAACATGAGCGCATGACCGAGGTGCCGCAGCCGGAGACCGCCTTCGACGAGGTTCTGAACGCCTTCGCCGAACTGGGGAACGACGCCGATCCGACCCGCGTCGAGCTGGTCACCTCGGAGATCCTCGGCGAGTGGTGGGAGGCCGACGACGACCTCGCGGCAGGCCTGATCGACCTCGCCGCGAGCACCGCCGAGCCGGAGCGCCTGGTGGCGCCGCTCGCCGCGCTGCGGGTCCTGGCCACGGACGAGGATCAGCGCGAGGCCGCGGGCCTGGCGCTGGAGAAGTTCGGGCTGCCCGAGCCGGCCTGGGCCGCGAAGCTGAACCAGGTCACGCCCGGCGCCTGCTGGCGCGCCACCGACGTCTACGGCGACGAGAGCTCGGTGCTGGTGTCGTTCGGCGACCACGGGCTGGTCGTGTCGATCAACTACGGCAGCTTCGGCGGCTGGGTCACCGACGCCGCGATCGTCGAGTCGCCGCAGGACGTGCTGGCCGAGCTGCGGGCGGTCGGCGAGTCCGCGGAGATCAGCCCCGAGCAGGCCCACGAGGTGATCGCGGACGCCTTCGCGGGCACCGAGTGGCAGGCCGAGCCCGAGGTGGGCGAGGACTTCGTCCGGTTCCGCGCGCTCGCGCTCGCCCGGCTGCGCGCGTTGCCGGAGCCGGCGGAGGTCGCGGAGCCGGAGCCGTTGTCGGTCGAGGAGCAGGCCGAGGTCATCGACTCGTTCTTCGCCGCGGCCGGGAACGAGGTCGGCGACACCGAGAACGCCCGCGTGGTCGCGCTGCGGCTGATCGAGTTCGGCCTGGAGCACGACGCGCGGCGCCCGCTGCGGGTCGGCCCAGCCAAGCTGGAGTCCTTTGTGGACTTCGTGGACGACGGGCAGGTCGAGCTGACCGAGGAGCAGGACGCGGCGATGGCCGCGCTGCTGCCGGTGTGGGCGCGCGTGTTCGGCGAGCGCCAGGGCCTGCCGGAGGACGCGCTGACCGCGCTGGTCGAGGCGGTCGAGGACCGGCTGGACGACCGCGAGCCGGAGGAGGAGTCCGCATTGGACGCCTACCTGGCCGGCTCGGAGGACCTGACCCCGGAGGACGTGCAGGACCTGCTGGAACGCCGCCAGTTCGCGCTGCCGTCGCTGACGGTCGAGACCGAGGACGACGAGGTCGAGCTCGACCCGTCCGACCCCGAGCAGCGCCGGATGCTGGTGCTGAGCGAGTTCGCGGCCGAGTTCGAGGACGACGACGAGTCGGAGCTGCGGGCGGTGGCGCTGACGACGGTGGTCGACCAGCTGTGGGACGGCGAGCCCGCCGAGACCTGGATCGCCGCCCAGCGCCTCACCGAGTCCGGCCTGGAGCGCGACGAGGTGCTGGCCGAGCTGACGGCGGTCCTCGAGGAGCACCTCACCCAGGACGAGGACGGCGAGCTGGAGTTCGACCTCGACGACTACGTCGCCGCCCTCGACGAGCTGGACCCGGGCGCGGAGGACTAGGGCACGGCGGTCGTCGGGGTCTCCGCGGCCACGGGGTCGAGCGGGCGCTTGCGGCGGCGGTCGGCGAGAGCGTCTTCGAAATCGAGGACGAACGCACCGAAGGCCATCACCAGCAGCACCGTGATACCGAGCACGGCGCCGATCCACGTGATGATGATCGCGAACATCGGCGTGCCTCCTCCCTGGTCAGGGCGCATTTTCTGCACTCCAGGGTGAGCTTTGCGAGGTGCCGGCGGTATCGGCCAACCGGTTACCGCTCGGTCGCCGGGGTCAGCCGTTCGGCCGAGGGCGCGCCTACAGTTTGCGCAGGCGGACGCGGTTGATGCTGTGGTCCGGGTCCTTCCGGAGCACCAGCGTCGCGCGCGGGCGGGTCGGCAGGATGTTCTCCACCAGGTTCGGCTCGTTGATCGTGCGCCACAGGTGCCGCGCCTCGGCGCGGGCCTCCACGTCGTCCAGCGTCGCGAAGTGGTGGAAGTGCGAGGCCGGGTCCGCGAACGCCGTGCTGCGCAGCTTCAGGAACCGCTCCACGTACCAGCGCTCGATGTCCTCGATGTGCGCGTCCACGTAGATGGAGAAGTCGAACAGGTCCGACACCGTCAGGCTCGGACCGGGCTGCAGCACGTTCAGGCCCTCGATGATGAGGATGTCCGGCCGGTTCACGACCTGCTCCTCGCCGGGCAGGATGTCGTAGGCGAGGTGCGAGTACACCGGCGCGCTGACCGACTCGGCGCCGGACTTGACGTCGGAGACGAACCGCAGCAGCGCGCGGCGGTCGTAGCTCTCCGGGAAGCCCTTGCGGTGCATGATGCCGCGGCGGACCAGCTCGGCCTTCGGGTAGAGGAAGCCGTCGGTGGTCACCAGGTCGACGCGCGGGTGGTCGGGCCAGCGCGCGAGCAGGGTGCGCAGGATCCGCGCGGTGGTCGACTTGCCGACCGCGACGCTGCCCGCGATGCCGATGACGAACGGCACCTTCGTGCCGCGGCAGTCCTCGCCGAGGAAGGTCGTGGTGGCTTCGTAGAGGCGTTGACGCGCCGCGACCTGCAGGTTGATCATCCGCGACAGCGGCAGGTAGACCTCGGCGACCTCGGTCAGATCGATCTGCTCCCCGAGCCCCCGCAGACCGCGCAGCTCCTCGGCAGTCAGCGGCAACGGGGTGCTGCGACGCAGCTCCCGCCACTGCTCCCGGTGGAGCTCGACGTACGGGCTGAGCTCACGTACCCGTGGCATTCCCACACTCCTTGCCCGTCGGTGGGCTGGGCTGGCGTCGACATCTCCGGTAACGCAGGTTCAACGGTAGGTCTTACGGCGCGTAAATGCGCTGTGACCTTCTACACGCACCCCGGAAACCGTCGCTGACCAGCGCGGGAGTGCTAGCGGCGCCGGAAGACCTCGTCCCAGGCCGCCGCCACCTGGCGCGCGCAGGTTTCCGGGCTGACCCCGCCGACGCCGGTGCCGAGACCGGGCATCGCGATGGTCCCGACGACCGCGCGTACCGCCACGCCCTGCTCCAGCACGCCGTCGCGCCACTGCAGGAACACCGCCCGCGCCGCCAGGTACGGGTGGACCGTGTCGGCGGGCAGGCGCTCGCCGGGTTCGCGCATCGTCGGCGCGCTGATCAGCCACGCGGGGGCGGGCTCGCCGGTTGGGACCACGACCGCGCTGCCCACCGGCAGCTCGCCGCCGTGGTAGGCGAGGATCGTGCTGCGGACGTTCTGCTCGACGTTCGGGAAGGCACGCGCGTACACGGCGTCGATCCCGCCGCGCATCCAGCCGAACGAGTTCGCCGGGCTCACCACGGCGTCGGCGACCACGTCCAGCACCGAACCCCGGTGCACGAGCACCGATCCGGTCATGGTGTCCACAACGGAGCGCCACGCGCTGGCGAGTGGTTCGTCGACGGCACACAGCACCAGGACGGGAGTCGAGGGTGCGACCTGGTCCTCCGTTCGGTTGCCGGTGGGTTGGGTGCCCGATTCGGCAGTCACCCCTACACCATGCCAAAAAACGCGACCCCGCGTAACCATGCGGCGCACTCGAATGCCTGACCACACCAAGACGCGGCGCGGTGCGTAGCCTGTCCGCGTGTCACGGATCGCATATTTCGGGCCGGTCGGGACGTTCACCGAGCAGGCGGCGCGCACTTTCATGGCGGCGGGGGACGAACTCGTCGCCGCCGAGACGATTCCGAAGGCGCTGGACGCCGTGCGGCGCGGCGAAGCGGACGCGGCGTGCGTGCCGGTCGAAAACTCCGTCGAGGGCGCGGTTCCCGCGACGCTGGACAGCCTCGCCGTCGGCGAGCCGTTGATCGGTGTTGCGGAAGCCTTGCTGCCAGTGCATTTCAGCGTTCTCACGCGGGACGACGTCGGCGAAATCCGTACTGTGGCGAGCCATCCGCACGCGCTCGCGCAGGTCCGGAAGTGGCTGGAGGACAACCTGCCCGGCGCCCGCGTGGTGGCGGCCGGCTCGACCGCGGCGGCCGCGGTCGCCGTGCAGGCGGGGGAGTTCGACGCCGCCGTGACCGCGCCGGTCGCCGTCGAGCACTACCCGCTCAAGGTACTGGCGACGGAGGTCGCCGACGTCCGCGACGCCCGCACCCGGTTCCTGCTGATGCGGCGGCCCCCGGTGGTGCTGCCGGAGCCGACCGGCGCCGACCGCACCTCGATCGTCGCCGCGGCCGCCAACCGCACCGGCACGCTCGCCGAACTGCTCACCGAACTCGCGACCCGCGGCATCAACCTGACCCGCCTGGACGCCCGCCCGCACAAGCAGAACTTCGGCGAGTACCGGTTCTTCATCGACTTCGAGGGACACGTCGCCGAGCCGCGCATCGCCGACGCGCTCGCCGCGCTGCGCCGCCGTTGCCGGGATGTCCGGTTCCTCGGTTCGTTCGCCCGGGCCGACGGCGTGGCGGCGACCATCGAACCGGCCGCCCGCAACGAAGACTTCACCGACGCCGCGGACTGGGTCGCCGCGGTGCAGAGAGGGGAGCAGGCGTGAAGCTGTACCTGGTCCGGCACGGGCAGACCGCGTCCAACGTCGCGAAGAAGCTGGACACCGCGCTGCCCGGCCCGCCGCTCACCGAGCTGGGCCACGAGCAGGCGCGGCAGCTGGCCGAGAAGCTCGCGACCGAGCCGGTGGAGGCGGTCTACGCGTCGCACGCGACCCGTGCCCAGCAGACGGCCGCCCCGCTCGCCCAGGCGCTGGGCATGACGGTGAAGCGGGTCGAGGGTGTGCACGAGATCGTCGTCGGCGACCTGGAGGGCCGCCACGACCGGGAGGCGATCGAGCACTACCTGACGGTGCTCAGCCACTGGACGCGGGGCGAGCTGCACGTCCCGATGCCCGGCGGGGAGACCGGCGAGCAGGCCAGGGCGCGGTTCACCGGTGCGATCGCCGGTCTGGCCGAGCGTCACGACCTCACCCGATCGGACGGTGTCGTGGTGCTGGTCTCGCACGGTGGGCTGATCCGCATCGGCGCGGAGTGGCTGGCCCCGAATGTGCGGCCCGAGCTGGCCGATCAGGGCCTGATCCCGAACACCGGCATCGTCGAGCTGGAGATCGCCGCGGATGGTGGCTGGCAATGCCTGAACTGGGCCGGTTTGCCCATGTAGGCGACCCGTCGGGCGGTGACGCAGAGTGTCTTGTTGTAGTTTCACCGCATGTCACGATGGGTCGTCGGAAAATCGCGTGACACCACGCAACCCGGCGTGTGGACCGCACGTCTCCCGGGTAGTGCTCCGATCGGCACAGGGAGGGGAAAGATCGTGGTTCGAGGACATTTCCCGCGCATCGGGCTGGGTGTGGCGGCGGTGGCGGCCGTCCTGGCCGGTTGTGGCACCGCGGGCACAGAGAACGCCCAGCCGCAGTCGGGGGCGCCGACGACGCCAGGGGCCACCACCTCCAGCAGCCCGTCCACGTCCCAGCCGACATCCGAACCGGACGCGGCGACCAGCACGAAGGCCGGCGAGACGCTGTGCAAGTCCGGCGACCTCAAGCTGAGCCTCGGCCGCGGCGACGCCGGCGCGGGCACCGTCTACCGGCCGCTGATCTTCACCAACGTGAGTGACCATCCGTGTGTGATCCAGGGTTTCCCTGGCGTCTCGTACGTCGCCGGGGAGGACGGCCACCAAGTGGGCCCGGCGGCGGTCCGGCAGGGCGAGAAGGGCGGCGCGTTCACGCTGAACAACGGCGACACCGCCTACGCCGAGGTCGGGTTCGTCAACGTGCAGAACTACGACACCGTGACCTGCCAGCCGCAGCCGGTGCGTGGCCTGCGGGTCTACCCGCCGCAGGAGACGGCGTCGATGTTCGTCGAGCTGCCCACCACGGGCTGCGCGAGCGAGAAGATCCCCGGTGACCAGCTCACCGTCAAGACGATCGAGAAGGGCAACGGCGAGTAGCTAGACCGTGCCGCAGATTTCGCGAGCCTGGGCGAGGTGCCGCCGCCCGTTGGGGTCGGCGAAGTTGAGGCTCAGCGCCATCCGCCGCACGCCGTCGATGTGGTCGGCCAGGTCGTCGTAGGTCGAACTGACCTCGGCGGCCGCCGCCGCGAGCGCGTCCGCCGCCATGATGTGCTGCAGCACGCCGGGTTCGAGTGTGCCGCGGCCGACGCGGCCCTCGGGCAGTGGCTCGGCCCTGGCCAGCGCGGCGCACGCCGCCTTCGCGTCCGCGGTCGGGCCGCTCACCGCGGTGGTCGACGCCCACAGCACGCCGATCATCCCCGCACCCACCGCGAAGCCGGCGACACCCGCCAGCACCAGCCGGCGCCGCGCCGCCACCGGCTCCTCGGACTCACTGATCCGCATAGGACATTCCAGCACCGACCGGACGCCCGCACCATACGCTGACCGGCCCCCATCCGGGGGTGGCACGCGCGGGCCCCGGCGACGACCATCGGGTCCATGACACCGACGTCCCCCTACGACCGGCCGGACGCCTGCGTCGCCCGGCTGCTGTGCGATGACCACCCGGACGGCGACGTGGCCTTCACCGTCGTCGAACCCGACCTGACCAGCCGCGACCTCACCTTCGGCGAGCTGCGGGACGCCTCCGCGCGCTTCGCCACCGCGCTGGCGGATCTGGGGGTCGGGCGCGGCGACCGGGTCGCGACGCTGATGACGAAGTCGGCCGAGTTCGTCGTCGCCGTGCTGGGGATCTGGCGGCTCGGCGCGGTGCAGGTGCCGCTGTTCACCGCCTTCGCGCCGCCTGCGATCGAAACCCGGGTCGGCGGCGTCAAGGTGGTCGTCGCGGACCCGTCGCAGCGCGCCAAGCTCGACGAGGTCCCCGGTAAGCGGCGGGTGATCGTCACCGGTGCGGCGAGCGGCGACGACCTCGCGTTCGCCGACCTGCTGCGTGCGGAACCGCAGCCGGAGCCGGTCGCCGTGGGCGGCGACGGGACGATCGTCGAGCTGTTCACGTCCGGCACGACCGGTGCGCCGAAGGGCGTGCCTATCCCGGCGCGGGGGATCGCCGCGTTCCGGATGTACCAGGAGTTCGGCCTGGACCACCGGCCCGACGACGTGTTCTGGAACGCCGCCGACCCGGGCTGGGCCTACGGCCTGTACTACGCCGTGATCGGCCCGCTCGCGCTCGGGCAGCGCAGCCTGCTGCTGCACGCCGGGTTCTCCCCGGAGCTGACCTACTCGGTGCTGGAGCGGTTCGGCGTCACCAACTTCACCGCGGGGCCGACGGTCTACCGCGCGCTGCGCAACGCCGATGTGCCCGTGCCGGACGGGTTGCGGCTGAGGCACTGCTCGTCCGCGGGCGAGCCGCTGAACCCGGACGTCATCGAGTGGGCGGAGAAGGCGTTCGGCGTGCCGATCCTGGACCACTACGGACAGACCGAGCTGGGCATGGTGATCGCGAACAGCTGGCACCCGGACGTTCGCGGCGAGCTGCGGCCGGGGTCGATGGGACGCGCGCTGCCCGGCTGGCGGGCCGAGGTGTTGCGCCCCGACTCCGACGAGATCGCGCCGCCCGGCGTGCAGGGCCGGGTGGCCGTCGACCTGGAGCACAGCCCGCTGATGTGGTTCACTGGCTACCGCGACGCGCCGGAGCGCACGGCGGAGCGGTTCTCCGCCGACGGCCGCTGGTACCTGACCGGTGACGTGGCCACCAAGTCCGCGGACGGCTACTTCACCTTCGCCTCGCGGGACGACGACGTCATCCTCATGGCCGGGTACCGGATCGGGCCGTTCGAGGTGGAAAGCGTGCTGCTGCAGCACGACGCCGTCGCGGAGGCGGCCGTGGTCGGCCTGCCGGACGAGTTGCGTGGCGAGGTGCTGGCCGCGTTCGTCGTGCTCCGCCAGGGCGCCGAGCCGGGCGAGGAGCTGGTGGCGGAGCTGCAGCAGCTGGTGAAGACGAAGTTCGCGGCGCACGCCTACCCGCGCCAGGTGCACTTCGTGTCCGAGCTGCCGAAGACCCCGAGCGGCAAGTTGCAGCGGTTCCTGCTCAGGAAGAGCTGACCGGCTCGCGGTCCATCGAGAACCGCCACAGCAGCAGCGCGGCGAGCGCGGCCAGCGCGATCTGGGCGCCGCCGGACACCGCGAAGGTGGCGCTCGCGCTGCCGAGCACCTCCGTCAGCGCGCCGCCGACCAGCGCGCCGAGCGGGATCGCGCCCCACACGACCGTCCGCCACACCCCGAGCACGCGGCCGAGCAGCTCGCTCGGCACCAGGGCGTGGCGGGCGGTCGCCAGCACCACGTTCACCGCGACGACGGCCGCCGCGAACAGGCCGAACAGGGCGGCGGAGGCGACCGGCTGGTGGACGAAGCCCATCGCGCCGAACCCGACGCCACCGGCGAAGATCCCGGCCACCAGCACCGGCCGCCGCCCCGCCCGCCGCACCAGCCGCGGCGCGACCGCCGCGCCGGCCAGCCCGCCGATGCCGCCGACGAACGTGAACAGCCCGAACGCGGCCTCGCTCAGCCCGAGTTCCTCCAGCGCGTACAGCACCAGCTGGGCCTGGGCCATCTCGCTGACGAAGCTGATCAGCCCGGCGATCACCACCAGACGGCACAGCAGCGGGTGGTGGACCAGCCACTTCAGCCCGTCGACCAGGTCGGTGCGCAACCGCGTCGGCTCGGCCCGGGTCTTCGGCCGGAAACTGCCCGTCAGCCCGACGAGCAACGCCGCGGCGATCGCGAATCCGGCCGAGTTCAGCAGGAACGGGAACGCGGCGAACAACGCGAACGTGAGGCTGCCGACCGGCCCGCCCAGGAAGGTCTGGCCGAGGATCTCGGCGGCCTGGAACTTGCTGTTCGCGCTCTCCAGCTGATCCGGCCTGGCCAGCGCCGGGATCATCGCGTTGCCCGCGCTCTCCGCCACCGTCTCGGCCGCGCCCAGCAGGAGCGCGGCGACGTAGACGAGCCAGATCGACAACGCGCCGGTGTACACGAGTAGGGCGGTCAGCCCAACGACCACCGCGCGCATCACGTTGGCCAGCAGCACGGCGCGCTTGCGGTCCACCCGGTCCGCCAGCGTCCCCGCGAACACGCCGAGCAGCAGCCACGGCAGGAACTGGGTCGCGGACAGGGCGCCGATCTGCACCGGGTCCCGGGTGAGGGTGGTGGCCAGCAGCGGAAAGGCGACCTTGCCGATCCCGTCGGCGAGGTTGCCCACCCCGTTGGCCGCCAGCAGCCAGCTCAGCCGCCGGTCCGGCATGCGTCCTTCATGATCACCCTCGGTAGCGTGCTGGTTCCCCAGTGCTTTGAATGCTGCCATGCGAGGGGTTCGGGATGCGAGTTGATGAACCCGAAATGGGGGCGGGGAAAGACAAAAGATGCCTCGCCGGCGGGCAAGCTCCGGGGAGGATGGGCTGGGTCGTGTGGGTGGTCGTTTTGGGCTTGCCCGTTGCGTTGGCCCACCCTGGTGGGTTGCCTCTGAAGACGTTGGTGGTCGTCTTTACTGCGGGCCTAGCCCCAGCCGAGTTCGTGTAGGCGGCTGTCGTCGATGCCGAAGTGGTGTGCGATTTCGTGCACCACCGTGATCAGCACCTCCTCGACCACCTGCTCCTCCGAATCGCACATGGCGAGGATCGGTGTGCGGTAGATCGAGATCCGGTCGGGCAGCACGCCGCCGTAGTCGCTCGTTCGCTCGGTCAGCGCCACGCCGTGGTAGAGGCCGAGGATGTCCGGCGCCTCGTCGTTGTGGTCCTCCACCAGCACGACCACGTTGTCCATCGCGCCGGCCAGTTCCTCCGGCACCTCGTCCAGCGCGTCGGCCACCAGTTCCTCGAACCGGGTCTTCGACATCTCCACGGGCACAGGCCACTACCTGCCCGGGCTCGCGGGCGGAGCCGGCGTCCCGGCCTTGCGGATGCTGCCCGTCACCGGCGCGAGGCCGCTGTTGTCCGGCAGCTTGGCGCCGACCTTGCAGTTCACCAGCGTCGAACCGGCGTCCCAGCTCTCCTGCTCCCTGATGTCCCACGTCAGGATCAGCTTCTGCGCCGCCAGGTCGACCTCGCCCGCGTAATCCTGGACCGCCCGGTTGCACTCGGTGTCCAGCCAGATCTTCTGGTCGTTCTGCGACGGGTAGCCGTCCTGGAACTTCGTCTTCAGGTCCAGCGTGGCGACGATCTCGTAGGAGTGCGGCTGCGCGCAGTCGATCGGGTTGCCGACCGTCTTGTCGACCAGCGCCAGGCACGTGCCGGGCTCCCACACCGCCGACTGCGACTGGCCCGCCGCGTTGCCGATGATCGGCTCCAGCTTGCCGCCGGGAGCGGCCCACTGCAGCACGCACCGCATGTCCCGGTCGCCGTCGGCCCACTCGTCGTTTCCGGGGCGCAGCGCGCTCACCGTGAACCGGCCGAACGGGTCGAGCTGCTCGTTCAGGTACGTCTCCACACCGGCCGTGCAGCGTTCCAGCGCGATGTCCCGCCACTGGTCGACCGTCGGCGCGGGCGCGTTCGGCGGGTACTTGTCGCCGATGTTGACCACGCCGGTCACCTCGTACAGGTGCGGCTGGGTGCAAGGCACGACGTGGATGTCCGACACGTCCGGCATGGTCCACGTGACACAACTGCCGGGCGGCGCGGTGAACGCGGCCTTCGCCTCGGGGGACTCCTCCACCTTGCCGCCGCCGCTGACGGCGCCTCCCCACGAGAACGTGACGCTCAGCGACAACGCCAGGATGGCGCCCAAAAACACACCCGCCATGACCAGGCGGGTACGCAGCGTGGTCTTCTCCACTCCATCTCCGAGCATCGCGTCCCATAATGCCTGCGTCAGCGGGACGGGACACCCCGCGGGTGGTTAGGGTGAGCGCGATGACAGACGACGGTGCGCCGGGCGGCCAGCAGCCCCCGGAAGAACAGCCCCCGCGCGGCTCGATGCGGTTCCAGGACCCGTCGACGGCCGAGCGACGGGAGCCCACGTTGGCCGAGCAGCGCGCTCGGCGGCAGGCGCTGGAAGACCAGGCCCGCCAGGAGGCCGCCGCGGAGCAGGCACGCGCCCAGGCGGAGCAGAAGGCCGCCACCCGGCGGAAGGTGCTGATCGGCAGCGGGGTCACGGTCGGCCTCGTCGCCGTCGTGGCGACCTGGTACCTCGCGGGCACCGGGGAGACGGTCAACGCGGTCTGCACCGACAGCAACGGCACCGTTCAGCCGGACGAGTACTGCGACGACAACTACGCCACCAGCCACGGCGGGTACTACAACTCGGCCACCGGGTTCTGGTTCATCCCGATCGGCGGCGGCCAGTACAGCCAGTACCGCTACAACTACGGCGGCACCGGCACGGTCGGCCAGCCCGTGTCCGGCGGCACCTACACGAAGCCGTCCGGCAACACCACGGTCAAGACCCAGTCGGGCAAGACCGTGCAGCGCGGTGGCTTCGGCATCAGCGGCAAGTCCAGCGGCGGCGACGGGAAGAGCGGGGGATCCTAGGGTGCGAAGGGGGACCGCCCAGCCGCGGCGGGACTGGCAGCGCATCGTCGAAGAGCAGGGCCTCGTGTTCGGCACGCCCGCCCGCTACGGATCGGGTCAGGAGCGGCCGTACTGGGACGAGTCGGTGCACTACGTCCTGGAGATGGACGAGGTGCTCAGCCTCGAAGCCGACGTCGAGCTGCTGCATTCGATGTGCCTGGAGGCCGTCGACAACGTCGTGCTGACCGAGCGCTACCGCGAGTTCGGCATCCCGGAGTGGGTGTGGCCGCACATCGCGGAGTCGTGGAAGCGCCGCGACCCGCACGTCTACGGCCGCTTCGACCTGCGCTACGACGGCAACGGCCCGGCGAAGCTGCTGGAGTACAACGCCGACACGCCGACGTCGCTGCTGGAGGCGTCGGTGCTGCAGTGGCACTGGAAGACCGAGGTCTTCCCGGACGACGACCAGTGGAACTCGGTGCACGAGCGGCTCGTCGAGCGCTGGCAGGAGATCCGCGGCCAGCTGCCCAGCAACGAGCTGTACTTCACCTGGTCCAGCGCCGACCCGACGGGCGAAGACCACATCACCACCTCCTACCTGCAGGAGACCGCGGCCGAGGCCGGCCTGGACACCGTCGGGCTGGCGATCGAGGAGATCGGCTGGGACCCGGTGCTCAAGCGGTTCGTCGACCTCGAAGAGGCGCCGATGAACACCGTGGTCAAGCTGTACCCGTGGGAGTGGGTGGTCGAGGAGGAGTTCGGCCGCTACGCCGCCGAATCGCTGCCGCGCACCCTGTGGATCGAGCCGCTGTGGAAGATGCTGCTCTCCAACAAGACGCTGCTGGCGATCCTGTGGGAGAACTACCCGGGCCACCCGAACCTGCTGCCCGCGTTCGTGGACCAGCCCGGCGTCCTCACCGAGTACGTGCGCAAGCCGAAACTGGGCCGCGAGGGCGCCAACGTGCAGATCGTCGCGCCCGGCTACGAGACCGAAACCGGCGGCGTCTACGGCGCCGAGGGGTACGTCTACCAGGCGTTCGACCCGCTGCCCGAGTTCGACGGGTTCCGCCCGGCGCTGGGCGCGTGGATCGTCGGCGACTCGTCAGCCGGCCTGGGCATCCGGGAGACGGCGGGCCTGGTCACCGACGACGGTGCCGCGTTCGTCCCACACCGCATCCCGCAATCGTGATAAACCACCCGCGATCATTCACACCACCTAACTGGGAGAATCCGTGACCCACACCCTCGCGCTGGCCGAGACGTTCGGTTCCGATCTCGTGCGCGGGATCGGTGCGATCCTGCTGTACGGCGTCATCGGTCTGCTGCTGATGCTGGTCGGGTTCTACGCGATCGACTGGACCACCCCCGGCAAGCTGTCCGACCTGGTGCGCCGCGGCCTGCCGAACGCGGTGATCGTCACGGCCTCCGGGATGCTGTCGATGGCGTTCATCGTGGTCGTCGCGATCTTCAACTCGGCCAGCGACCTCACCGAGGGCCTGATCACCTCGCTGGTCTACGGCCTGCTCGGCATCATCGTGCAGGTCCTGGCGGTGCGGCTGTTGGAGTGGTCGACGCGGATCGACGTGCGCGGCACCATCGAGAGCGAGGTGTTCGCGCCGGCCAGCATCGTCGTCGCGGCCGCGCACCTGGCGCTGGGTCTCGTCGTCGCGGTCTCGATCAGCTGACCCGGAGCCCCTAGGGTGGGTGTGTGCGCCTGCTGAGGACTCCCGAAGACCGGTTCACCGATCTCCCCGACTTCGACTACCCGCCGCTCTACTGCGACCTGGAGAGCGAGCACGACGGCATCGTCCGGATCTCCTACGTGGAGGCAGGCCCGTTCGACGGTCCCGTCGTGCTGCTCCTGCACGGCGAGCCGAGCTGGTCCTTCCTCTACCGCAAGGTGCTGCCGGTGCTGGCCGACGCCGGGATCAGAGCGATCGCGCCCGACCTGATCGGCTTCGGCCGCTCCGACAAGCCCGTCGACGTCGCCGACCACACCTACGCGCGGCATGTCGAGTGGATCCGCTCGTTCGCGTTCGATGCGCTCGACCTGCGTGACGTCACGCTGGTCGGGCAGGACTGGGGCGGTCTGATCGGCCTGCGCGTCGTCGCCGAGAACCCGGACCGGTTCGCGCGCGTGGTCGCGGCCAACACCGTCCTGCCCACCGGTGATCAGTCCATGCCGGACGAATGGCTCGCGTTCCGCGCCGCCGTGCAGAAGGCGCCGGTGCTCGACATCGGACGGTTCGTGCAGTCCGGCTGCCGCACCAGGCTCAGCGACGAAGAGCGCGCCGCCTACGACGCCCCGTTCCCCAACGAGATGTACAAGGCAGGCCCGCGCGCCATGCCCGGGCTGGTCCCGACCACTCCGGACGATCCGGCGAGTGAGGCGAACCGCCGCGCCTGGTCCGTACTGTCCGAACTGGACATCCCGTTCCTCTGCGCCTTCGGCGACAGCGACCCGATCACCGGTCCGGCGGCCCCCGTCCTGCAGCGCGCCATGAAGGGCGCGGCAGGCCAGGACCACCGGACGCTGGCGAACGCGGGCCACTTCCTGCAGGAGGACCAGGGCGAGGAGCTGGGCCGGATCGTCGCCCGGTTCGTCACCGGCTGACCGCCGCGGACGCCACGGTGGCGCCACCACCGTGGCGTCCCCGCGTCAGCGGTTGCGGCGCTGCTTGGTGTCGTCCTCCAGCTCGACGCGCTCCTTGCGCACCTGGCCGGACACGGTCTCCTCGTCGCGTACGGTTTCCTTCGCCAGCCGCACCTTTTCGACCGGCACGGTCTCCTTCTCGACCTTCGGGCGCTCCTCGTGCAGGGTGATCTCCTGCTCCTCGTCGGCGATCCGCGCATTGCCCCGCTCACCATCGGTGATCGGCTCGCGCTCCAGCCGCACCTCCTCGTGCGTCACCGGCACCTTGACCTGCTGTTCCTCGGTGACGGTGTACTTGCGCAGCTTCACCCGGCCGGTCTCGACGCGCTCGGTGCCGACGTTCAGCCGTTCCTCCGAGCGGGTCATCGACTCGCCGGTGGTGCCGCGCTTGCCGGGCTGCGGCGTGGTGCGGCCGCCCCGGTTCTCCTGGCTGGCCCGCGGCGCAGGCATGTCGTAGAACCGGTACAGCTCGGCGGATTCCTGTTCGGACAGGTGCCGGTCGCCGTCGGTCTGCGGCGCCTCGGACACCTTCTCCTTGGTCACCTGCACGTGCAGGCCGTCACGGTCCATCGTGGCGCCCTTGAGCGGCACGAAACTTTCCTTGTGCCCGAACATCCCGGTGCGGACCGTGACCCACTCCGGCTGCTGCGTGTC
The DNA here is from genome assembly GCF_000739085.1 of Amycolatopsis methanolica 239. Taxonomy (NCBI): domain Bacteria; kingdom Bacillati; phylum Actinomycetota; class Actinomycetes; order Pseudonocardiales; family Pseudonocardiaceae; genus Amycolatopsis; species Amycolatopsis methanolica. The sequence continues at coordinate 208,617 of NZ_CP009110.1, forward strand.
GTCGGCGACGTAGACCGTGCCGACCTTCCCGATCTTGCGGCCGTGGGTGTCCACCACCGCGTTCTCCATGAGCTCCTCGGGACGCATGGTGCCAGTCATTGCTCACTCCTTCCCCGTTTCCGTTCCGCCATGGGTGTAGACGGATGGGTGGGGGTGCGAAACTGACACCATCGGGGATCACTCACGTGAGCGTCCCCCGGCCTCCGGGAAGGTTGTCCAAGTTGGACAGGCGACCGGTTACGCGGTGCTGCCGTCCGGGTTGATGACCGCGAACCCGGTGTAGGGCACCAGCGCCTCGGGGATCCGGATCGAGCCGTCGGCCTGCTGGTTGTTCTCCAGCACCGCCACCAGCGTGCGCCCGATCGGCAGGCCGGACGCGTTCAGCGTGGCGATCTGCGCCCGCTTGCCGTCCTTGCCCTTGCCACGGATGTTCGCCCGGCGCGCCTGGAACGTGCCGGTGTCCGACGCGCTGGAGATCTCCCGGTAGGTGCCCTGGCTGGGCAGCCACACCTCGACGTCGAAGGTGATCTGCGCGGAGAACCCGGTGTCGCCTGCCGCGAGCTTGATGACCCGGTACGGCAGCCCGAGCTTGCGCAGCGGCGCCTCGGCGTGCGACAGGATCTCGTCCAGCGCCTCGCGCGAGCGCTCCTCCTCGACGAACTGCACCAGCTCGACCTTGGAGAACTCGTGCTGCCGGATCAGGCCGCGGGTGTCCTTGCCGTACGAGCCGGCCTCCGAGCGGAAGCACGGCGTGTGCGCGGTGTAGCGCAGCGGCAGGTCCTCCAGCTGCAGGATCTCGCCCGCGTGCAGGTTGACCAGCGGCACCTCGGCGGTCGGGATGAGGAACAGCTCCCGGTCCGCCACCCCGGTGCGGAACAGGTCCTCTTCGAACTTCGGCAGCTGGCCGGTGCCGGTCATGGTCTGCCGGGTGACCAGCGCGGGCAGGCTGAACTCGGTGTAGCCGTGCTCGCCCGTGTGCACGTCGAGGAAGAACTGCGCCAGCGCCCGCTGCAGTCGCGACCCGGCGCCCTTGAACACCGCGAACCGCGGGCCGGACAGCTTGGTCGCGCGGCCCAGGTCGAGGATCCCGGCGCGCTCGCCGAGGTCGACGTGGTCGAGCGGCTCGAAGTCGAACTCCGGCGGCGTGCCGACGCGGCGCACCTCCTCGGCGAACTCCTCGGTGGCGCCGTCCGGGATCTCGTCGAGCGGGATGTTCGGGATGCCGAGCAGGAACTCGTGCAGCTCCGCCTCGACCTCCCGCTGCTCCTCCTCGAGCCGGGTGATCCGGTTCTTCAGCTCGCGGGCCCGCTCGCGAAGCTCGGTGACGTCCTCACCGCGCTTGGCGGCGGCGCCGACCTCGGCCGCGGCCTTCTTCGACTCGGCCCGCGCCTGGTCGCCCTCGCTGATGACGGAGGACCGCCTGCTCACCAGCTTGCTCAGGTGGTCGGTGTCGAGCACGTACCCGCGGCGGCGCAGCTTGGCGGCCGCGTCCACCTCGGGGTCGAGCAGCTGGCGGGGGTCGTGCATCAGTACTCCTGGTGCGAGCCGGTACGGATGCGCTCCAGCGTAACGAGCCCGACCAGCGGGTTTCGCGCTACCCGGTCGCCAGCCCGAACTCCCGCCGCGCGGGCGCGCCCAGGTCCCAGCCCAGGGGCACGCCGGCGGCGCGCAGGGCCGACCACATGGTCACCTGGTTGGCCGTGAGCACCGGGATGCCCAGCCGCCGCCACAGCGGCTCGATCACGTCGTAGGTGGGCACGTTCGTGCAGCTCACGAACAACGCGTCGGCGCCGGTGGTGTCCAGCTCGGCGACCGCGGCCAGCACGCGCGCGTAGGTCATCTTCCAGATGTCGCCGAGCATGCCGAGCCCGACGCTCGCGGTCGTGGTGATGCCGTACTCGGCGAGGAACGACACCAGCCGGTCGGTGACCGCGTCCACGTACGGCGTGACCACCGCGACCCGGCGCACGCCGAGCGACTCCAGCGCGCTGACCATCGCGCCGGAGGTGGTGACCGCGCGTGACGCCCCGGCGTCGAGCATCGCCGCGACCAGGGCGGCCTCGCCCGCCGCGCCGCCGATGAAGCTGCCGGACGTGCACGAGTAGGCGACGACCTCGGGTTCGGGGACGAGCAGGTCGTGGGTGGCGCGGCGGACGCCGTGCGGGTCGGCCAGCGCCTCGGCGAGCTGCACGGTGACCGGCTCGGGCAGGTAGGGCAGGCGCGTTGTGTGCAGGCACGCGTGGTCGGGCACCCAGCGCCACAGCTCGCGGTCGAGGGCGAAGTCGAACGGCGCGACCACGCCGATCCCGGTCTGGACCGGCAGGGCGATCTCGAACGGATCAGCTGTCATCGCGGCGTCTCCCTCTCCCGGCAGCGCCAGCCAGGCTAGGTTCGGCGTGGGACAACCGATCACGCCGCGAGTTACCGAGCGGTTAAACCTGGTCTGGGGAGGCATTCAGTGAGGTGGCGGATCGCCGCGGTGGTGGCAGCGGCCGGCCTGGTCAGCGCGTGCACGACCACGGTCAGCGGGACACCGCAGCCCGCGCCGGGGCGGATCACGGTGGCGCCGGTCAGCTCGACCGACCCGTGCACGCTGCTCACCACCGACGAGGCCGCCGAGCTGGGGCTCGGCCCGGGCACGCCGAAGCCGGCCCAGCCCTCCTACCGGGTGCCGCCGGGCTGCGAATGGCGCTCACTCGACCCGGACGCCAGCCTCGACGACTCGCTGCAGGCCTACTACGGCACCGACCAGACGATGGAGGAGTACTTCGCCGCGCAGCCGCTCGGGGAGAAGCAGATCGGCGGCATCACGTGGCAGCACTACAGCTCGATCATGGGCGACTGGCTGTGCAACCTGGCCGTCAAGCTCGGCGAGATGGAGTTCGTGGTGCTCAGCGGGCAGAACCTGCTGGACCCGAGCAAGTCGTGCGTGGTGGCCGAACGCGCGGCGCCGATCGTGGCCGCGCACCTGCCGCAGCGCTAGGGCGCGCAGGGGACCTCAAACCCGGCCACGCGACCACCTCGCCCACCGCCCCGAGCGACCAACTCGCCCCCCCCGGAGCGGCAAACACGCCGCCCGGAGCGGCAAACTCGCCGCCCGGAGCGACCAACACGCCGCCCGGAGCGGCAAACACGCGCGTGTTGGCTGGCTGGCGCGTCGTGTTTGCCGTTGTCGGCGTCGTGTTTGCTGCTGCGCGCGTCGTGTTGGCTGGGGCGGCGTCAGCCGACCTGGTCGGCCACGTGCTTGGCGATCTCCAGCGCGCTCGTCGCCGCGGGGGAGGGGGCGTTCAGCACGTGCACCTGGTGCGGCGCGGTCTCGATGAGGAAGTCGTCCACCAGCGAGCCATCCGGGCGCAGCGCCTGGGCCCGCACGCCGGAGCCGTGGCGGACGATGTCGTCCGGGCCGACCGCGGGCACCAGCCGCGCCAGGCTGGCCGCGAACCGGCGCTTCGACAGCGACCGCCGCACCTCCTCCAGCCCGGTCGGGTACGCCCACTTCCGCGCGAGCCGCCACGAGCCGGGGAAGCGGGCGACGTCGACGAGGTCCGCGGGCGACACGTCGCGCCACCGGTAGCCCTCCCGCCGCAGCGCCAGCACCGCGTTCGGCCCGGCGTGGACGCTGCCGTCGAGCATCCGGGTCAGGTGCACGCCGAGGAACGGCAGCGCGGGGTCGGGCACCGGGTAGATGAGCCCGCGCACCAGGTGCCGCCGCTCCGGCCGGAGTTCGTAGTACTCGCCGCGGAACGGGACGATCCGTGCGCTCGGCCGCAGCCCGGCGAGCTCGGCGATCCGGTCGGACTGCAGGCCGGCGCAGTTGACCAGCGCGTCGGCGCGCAGCACCTCGTCGCCGGTGGCGATCTCCACACCACCGGCCCGGCCGGGCCGGATTCCGCGCGCCACGGTGTTCAGCCGCAGGTCGGCGCCGTGTTCGGTGAGCAGCCGGACCAGCGCGGTGCAGACGCGGGGGAAGTCGATGACGCCCGTCGACTCGACCCGCAACGCCCGCACGCACGACACCTCGGGCTCGTACTCGCGGGCCTCCGCGGCGCTGATCAGCTTCGCCGGGACGCCGTTCGCCTCGGCCCGCTGCGCGAGCACGCCCAGTGCGGGCAGTTCGGCCTCGCTGGTGGCGACCACGAGCTTGCCGCACACCTCGACGGGCACCCCGTGCTCGCGGGCGAAGTCCACAATGGACCGGTTGCCCGCGACGGACATCCGCGCCTTCGCCGAGCCCGGCTTGTAGTACAGCCCGGCGTGCACGACGTTGGAGTTGTGACCGGTCTGGTGCGCGGCCCACCGGTCCTCCTTCTCCAGCACGGTCACCGCCGAGCCGCGCCGGGTCAGTTCCCACGCGGTCGCGAGGCCGATGATTCCGCCACCGATGACGACAACCCGGTTCACCACGCCGACAGCGTATACGCCGGCGACCCGGGTGCTGGGCCACTCGGGTGACGCGAGTCAGGCCACGGCGGCCACGTGCTGCCGGAAGTCGAAGCCCGGGGCCAGCAGCTCGCGGTCCAGCGACCCGCCCGCGGTGAACAGCTTGCGCGCCGCCATGTGGTCGGGTGTCCGGTTCACCGACTCGACGCACACGAGCCGCCCCGCGCGGAAGCAGAACACCGAGAACGAGCCCGCGTCCGGGTCGCCGTGCACGATCGCCTCGTCGTGGTCCGTGCCCAGCCCCGCGATCTGCAGCCGCGCGTCGAACTGGTTGCTCCAGAACCACGGCACCGACGCGTACGGCTCCGCGGTGCCGGTCAGCCGCGTGGCCAGGCAGCGGGCGTGGTCCACCGCGTTCTGCACCGACTCCAGCCGCAGCGGGCCGCGCGCGTGCCGGCTCGGGTAGACCGCGCAGTCGCCGACCGCGGAGACGCGCAGGTCCGATGTGGACATCTGCTCGTCGACCACGATGCCGTCGTCCACGGCCAGTCCGGCGTCGGCCGCCAGCTCCGTGTTGGGCACCACGCCGATGCCGACGACCACCAGGTCGGCGGGCAGCACCGAGCCGTCCGCCAGCTCCACCCCGGTCACCTCGTGGCCGCCGTGCAGGGCGACCACCGACGCGCCGAACAGCACCCGCGTGCCCCGCCGCTCGTGCAGCTCCCGGTAGTGCGCCGACACCGCGGGCGACACGGCCCGGCGCATCAACCGGTCCGACGCCTCCAGCACGGTGACCGACAACCCGAGCTTGGCCACCGACGCGGCGAACTCCAGGCCGATGAACCCGCCCCCGATCACCACCACGTTTCGCGCCCCGTCGATCCGCTCGCGCAGCGCGTCGGCGTCCGCGCGGGTGCGCAGGCCCAGCACGCCGTCGAGTTTCGCGCCCGGCACCGGCAGTTCGCGGTTGCGGGTCCCGGTGGTGAGCACGAGGTGCCCGTACTCCAGTTCACGCTCGTCGGCGAGTGCGACGCGGCAACGGTCCCGGTCGATCCCCACCGCCCGCCCGCACACGAGCTCGATGCCGTGCTTGTCGTAGAACGTCTGCGGTCGCAGCGCGAGACGCTCGCCCGGCAGGGCGCCCGAGAGGTAGGCCTTCGACAACGGCGGGCGCTGGTACGGCACGCCCGGCTCGTCCCCGACGAGCACCACCCGGCCCTGGTGCCCCTTCTCGCGGAGCGAGGCGGCGACCTGGAAACCCGCCTGCCCCGCGCCCACGATCACCACGTCGGTCACTGTTCCTCCGGCACGGTCACGGTCAGGCTGTCGAGTTCCTCGGTGACCTCGATCTGGCAGGACAGCCTGCTGTTCTCGGCGCGGGGGCACGCGGTGTTGTCGAGCATCGCGTCCTCGTCCGCCTGCGGCAGCGGCAGTTTCTCGATCTGGCCGGGGTCGACGTACACGTGGCAGGTCGCGCAGATGGCGTTCCCGCCGCACTCGGCGACGATCCCGCCGACCCCCGCTTCGATCGCGGCCTCCATGACCGACATGCCTGCCTGCACGTCGAACGACTCGGCCGAGCCGTCCTGCTGAACATAAGTGATCTTGGGCATGACGCTGCTCCCACCTCTCCTCTCCGGCGGCGTGTTGCCCGCAGAACGCTAACAGCCCGGTATTTCGGAAATGTTAGTTCTGGCCCCGGTTCGCGCGAGGCGGGCTGTGCGGAAGATTTCTTCGACGGAGGAGTGGCCGGCGAGTTGGGATGATATTGCCTCAGCCGACTCCCGGCAATCGGGTGCGGAAAAAGAGGTTCCGGTCAACATAGGGCTTTGACCTGCGGAAACCAGGCAAGGCAAGTGGCCGGAATTTGCCTTCCCGGTAGCATTCGACATCCGTCCGGAGCGGTTTGTGACGTGACGTTAACAGTGGTGCCACATGTGCGACACGAGCACCGGCAGTATTGGGCCACGCCGCGACTTCCGCCGTCGCGGTGACAACCGAAAGGATCCGCATTGCGCGCACCGCATTTGCGTCGCATTGTCGCTGCCACCGCGGTCGGCATCGCGGCGATGTTCCTGCTGCCACCGGCCGCGTGGGCGCACGTCCCGGTCTCGCCGGACACCGCCGAAACCGGCGAGCGGGCCACCGTCGCCTTTCGCGTGCCCAACGAACGCGACGACGCCACCACCGTCCGCCTCGAGGTCCGCTTCCCCGAGGACAAGCCGCTGGCTTCGGTCACCCCGCAGACCGTGGCGGGCTGGAGCGTGTCCGTCACCACGACCGAACTCCCGCAACCGGTCGCCACCGAGCACGGCACCATCAGCGAAGCGGTCACCGCGATCGTCTGGGAGGGCGGGCAGATCCCCGTCGGCACCTACCAGGACTTCCCGGTCGGCATCGCCTCGCCGCCCGCGGGAACGCTGGTCATGAAGACCCTGCAGACCTACTCCGACGGGCAGGTCGTGCGGTGGATCGACGTGCCGCAGGCCGGGCAGGCGGAGCCGGAGCACCCGGCGCCGGCGCTGTCCGTGGCGCCACCGGCCGCGCCGGGGTCCACTTCGGACACCACCGCGCGGGTGCTCGGCGGGGCGGGCCTGGCCGCCGGACTGGTCGCGCTCGGCTGGGCCGCCGTGCGCCGCAAGCCGGCGCCGTTCCTCGCGGTCGGTGAGCGTGAAAAGGCCAGGCTGTAGGGGCCGCGGTATGAACAGGGACGGGAGCATGCCCCGGTGGGCGGCGCGCCTGGTCGTCGTGCTCGGCGCGCTCGTGGCCGCGGCGCTCGGCGGGGCGGGCCAGGCGTCCGCGCACGCGGTGCTGATCGGCACGACGCCGGGCGGCTTCGAGGTGCTGGAGTCCGCGCCACGCGAAGTGACGTTGCAGTTCAACGAGCCCGTCGAGGCGGCCAAGGTGACCGTGATCGGCCCGGGTGGCGGGGCCGTGGGCGGGGTGTCCGCGCCGGCGCACCCACCGGGCAAGGCGGACGTCGTGGTCGTGATGCTGCCGTCCGGCCTCACCGAGGGCACCTACACGGTCAGCTACCGCGTGGTGTCGGCCGACGCCCACCCGGTGCCGGGCGCCTTCGCGTTCAGCATCGGCTCGGTCACCGGCGGCGTGGCGGCGAACGCGGGCGAGCAGACCGCGGACGGCGTGGTGTCGGCGCTGTACGCGGTGGCGCGGTGGCTCGGCTACGCGGGCGTGGCCCTGTTGCTGGGCACCGCGTTCTTCGTCGCCGCGTGCTGGCCGGGCGGCGAGGCGATGCCCGCGGTGCGGCGGATGCTCTGGACCGGGTGGGGCACGCTGCTGGGCGCGACGGTGCTGGCGTTCGTGTCCTACGGGCCGTACTCGGCGGCTGGGACCGCCGCCGATCTGCTCGATCCGCAGCTCCTGGGCGCGACGCTGGGTAGCCGCATGGGACTGCTGCTCGTCGTGCGCGTCGTGTTGCTGGGACTGATCGCCGCGGTGCTCGTCCACGTGTTCCGGCGGACGTCGTTCGCCGAGTACCAGGCCCGCGACCACCGGCGGCGGGCCGCGCTGGTGCTGACCGCCGGGGGCGCACTCGCGATCACCTGGAGCCTGACCAACCACAGCGTCACCGGCGCTCAGGTCGCGCTCTCGCTGCCGGTCGACGCGATCCACCTGGTGGCGATGGCGGTGTGGCTCGGCGGTCTGCCCGTCCTGCTCGGTGTGCTGCTGCGCTCGGGTGATGTGTTCGGCATGCGGATCGCCATCCCGCGGTTCTCCCGCACCGCGCTGGTCTGCGTCGCCGTGCTGGTGGTGACCGGCACCTACCAGGCCTGGCGCGAGGTCGGCAGCCTGACGGCGCTGTTCGCCACCAGCTACGGCGCCGTGCTGCTGGCGAAGGTCGGGCTCGTGGTGGTGCTCGTGCTGCTGGGCGTGCTGGCCCGGCACTGGGTGCGCAGGCACTACACCTACGCGCCGGTGGTGTCCAAGAAGCGCAAGACCTACCGCGGCCCGGAGGAGCGCGAGGTCAGCCGGTTCCGGCGGATGATCGCGACCGAGGCCGTGCTGGCCGCCGTGGTGCTCGGGGTGACGGCGTTCCTGGTGAGCGCCGAACCGGCCACCGCCGAGCTGGCCCGGGAGCGGGCGGAGGCGGAGATCCCGGCGCGGACCGGACCGGTGAACGTCGTCCTGCCGTTCGACGCCGGCGGTGGACCGGCTGGCGCCGGGCAACTGGCGGCGCTGGTGACCCCGGGAGCGGTGGGGCGCAACGAGGTCCACCTCGCGGTGCTGGACGCGCAGCGGCGGCCGAAGCAGGTGGCCGAGCTGACCGCGTCGCTGAGCCTGCCGTCGAAGTCGGTCGGCCCGCTGCCGGTCGCGTTACAGTTCATCGGCGGCGACCACGCCATCGCGGTGAACGTGCCGGTCACCATGCCCGGGATGTGGGAGCTGGCCGTCACCGTGCGAACGTCCGAAGTGGACCAGGCTGTCGTGCGGATCCCGGTGGGGGCGCGCTGATGACCACGGACGCGCGGAGGTTGTCGGCACCGGAACTGGAACGGCAGCGCCGCCGCGCGGTGGCCGCCGTGACGGCCGGCCTGTCGCAGGGCCGGGTCCCGACGATGTTCGGGGTCAGCCGCAAGACCGCGGGCGTCTGGGTCCGGGCCTACCAGGCGACCGGCGAGCAGGCGTTCCCGCCGCAGCGCCGGGGCCGCCGGATGGGCGAGTGCCTTGCCCTGTCCGGCGAGCAGCAGGACCGGATCGTCGCGGTGGTCGCCGCCGGTCTGCCCGACGCGGCCGGCCTGCCGCACCTGCTGTGGACGCGCCGGGCGGTGACCGAGCTGGTCGAGCGCGAGTTCGGCATCCGGATCAGCCCGGCTACGGCGGACCGCTACCTGACCCGCTGGGGGCTGACCGGACCGCGGGAGTACGTGGGCGACGGCCTGGTGGTGCGCTGGACCGCGCCGCGCGGGCTGCACGCGCTGGTCGCGGTGACGAACCGCGGGCTGGTGTTCTTCCGCGCCGGGCGGCTGCCGTTCGACGTGGCGCAACTGGTGGATTTCCGCAACCGGCTGCGCATGCAGCTCGCTCGTGAAGTCACCGCGGTCGTCACGGAATGGCCTGCGGCGCAACAGCAACTGCTGGAGAGGTGGTGCTCGGCGGACCGGAACGTGATCGCCGGGTTGTCCCTCGGCTGAACCGCTCGACCCCGAGCCCCGTGGCACTCGCGCCGCGGGGGCTCGTTCGGGTGCCCGCGATTCCTTGTTTCGGAACGGTGAACATGTCCGGTGCGCGAAAAATCTTCGAGGTGATTTCCGCGGATTCGGCCGCTCGACCGGGTGATGGCCGGGGCAAAATCGTTCCGGGAGGCGGGGGGAAACGGCTGTTCAGCGTCGCGCTGTGGATCCGGAAACATTTGCGAAAAGGGCTCGCGCGGGCGTTTTCGGGCTGCTGGTCAGGGCCGGTTCTGCCATGTCACGATGATCCCGGAATCAAGGTTTCCACAACGGACGGCGAAATTCCTGAGAGAAGGCCAAGAATGCGATTCCGACGTCATCTCGCGGCAGGCGCGCTGACGGTGGGCTGCCTCGGTGGCATGATCGTGGGCGCCGCCGAGGCGGGTGCCGAGGAACCGGTCGCCGCCCCCGGCTGCACGGCGCCGGCGCCGGACGCCTCCCCGCTCCCTGGCGTGGACCTCGCCGACGGGCTCGCGTCCATCCCGCTCCTCGGGCCGGTCCTGCAGCCGCTCACCGAGACGGTGACCGGGGTGGTCGGCTCGACCTGCGAGATCCTCGTGCCGCCGGTCCACCCGGAAGCACCGGGCACGGGCGAGCAGCAGCCACCCGCGACGCCGTCCGCCACCCCGCCGTCCTCCTCGCCGAGCGCGAACAGTGCCGGGACGCCGTCCGGCGGTCGCCTGACGGCCCAGGAGAGCAGCGGTGGCGGCGCCACCGCGCGCTTCGGGTTCGCCGACCCCCTGCCGTTCGGGCCCGCGCTCAACTTCGGCGCACCCGGCGCGCCACCGCAGGCCGTGGCCGCCGGGAAAACCGATGTGGTGAGCACGCAGCGGCCGACGGGCACGGCGGAAGCGTTGCCGGTGGCCCGGGACGAATTGTCCCAGCCGGTTCTGCTGGCGACTCTCGCCCTCACGCTGGTGAGCGCGCAATTGGTACGCACCTGGGTTCGGCGGATGCGCGGGGAAGTATTCAACGTGGCCATCGGCCCGGCAAATACCTGAACCACGCCTGCTCTGGTTTTCCGTCCGAAAGGGTTCGGACGGCTGTGGAGAGAAAGGAAGCACATGCCCGAAAACGCTCCCCCGGGAGCCGGGAAGAGGCGGTCCCGCCGCCTCAAAACGGTGATCCCGTTGGCGGCAGTCGCGCTGGGCGCGACGACGGTGGCCGCGGTGCCGGCCGCCGCGCTGCCAGTGGGTGTCGGCCCCGTGCCGATCACCTTCACGTTGAACGACAGCAACGGCAACTGGTTCGACTCGGGCCTGCAGCTGTTCGGCGGCAAGTCGCTGGCCGTGGCGGAGCTGCCGCGCCTCGGCACCTCCGCGCTGGACGGCGACATCATCCCGAGCCTGCCGGACGGCACGCTCGGCCTGTCGAACCTGCCGCTGGGCCAGCTCGACACGGCCCAGTCCAACGGGCTGCTGAACCTGGACCTGGTCGATTCGCTGACCGGCCTGGTCTCCAGCGACCCGGCGAAGGCGATGCCGTCCCTCGGGCAGCTCGGCGGCCTGACCGACCTGCTGAACCTGGACAGCACGCTGTCCGCGGTGAAGAACATCGCCGCCACCGAGCCGCGCGCGGCGACGTCGGCGGCGAAGGCCGAGGGCCTGCTCAGCCGGTTCCAGGCCGAGGTGGCGAGCCTGCCCGCGGACCAGCCGATCAGCCTGGACGGCCTCCCGGTCGGCCTCGACCTGCAGAAGGCTCTGGACGACCTGGCGACGTTCGCGGTGAAGGGCCCGGCCATCACGGCCAACTTCACCATCGGCAGCCCGAAGAACCAGTCGCTGCACGACATCACGTCGCTCATCTGGCCGGAGGGGGCGCCCTTCTTCGAACAGATGGGCGCGTTCGCCGGCTCCGACTCCACGCAGCTGACCGAGCCCGGCCTGTACGCGTGGACCTGCACGATCCACCCGTACATGCTGGGTGCGACCGTGGTCGACGACCCGCTCACCATCGGCCTGGACTTCGGCAAGAACCTGAAGGTCAACTCGCGTGACCTGACGGTTCCGTCCAACGCGGACGTCATCCAGCAGCTGGTGCGCATCTTCTTCACCGCGACGGTGCCGGACAACTGGCAGACCTACAGCACCACCGAGTCGTCGCAGTGGAACCCGGTGTTCCCGCCCGCGCCGATCCTGCAGTACGACGCACAGGGCAACCCGGTGCTGGTGCCGATCCTGGACGCGTACTACGACAAGAAGTTCGGGTACCCCAAGACCCTCGACAAGCTGACCCCGCCGCAGACCCCTGGCGTGGGTGAGGTCTGGATCGACACCCAGATGGAGGAGTACGCGGGCAAGGACTACGTCGGCGCCGCCACGAAGGTCAACGTGGAGAACTGGACGGTCGACCGCAAGATCTCCGGTTCGAGCATCAACATGAACAACCCGCACAACATGTGGACGGACAAGAACTACAAGTACCTGTACCAGACCGAGTGGTTCGACGACGAGCTCTCCGTCTTCGACCGGTCCACCGGTCAGCACGTCCGCACGATCGAAGTCGGTCCGGACCCGTCACACGTCATGACCCGCACCGACACCGACCAGGTCCAGGTCGCCATCAACGGTGGCACGGACGTCGTCGAGCTCTCTCCTGGTGCGGAGAAGATCGAACGCCGCATCCCCGTGGGTCCACCGGGTGACTTCCCGCAACACCCGCACGCGTTCTGGCTCAGCTCGGACGGCAAAACCACGGTCACGCCGAACGTGAACCCGTACGACGCGTCCGTGGTGGACAACGAAACGGGCACGTGGCGCAAGGAGCCGACCGGCGAACTGCCGATCGCCTCCAGCATGATGTCCGACCAGTCGAAGTTCTACATGGCCGACTTCCTCGGCGGGAGCATCTCGTGCGTCTCCCTCGCCGAAGACGCCTGCGTCAAGGACGGCAAGAAGGTCCACAACGCGAGCATCGACCTGTGGGACAACTACAACCCGGTCACCGGGCGGAACGGCACCAAGCCGTGGGGTGGTCTCACCATCCAGCTCCCGGTGAGCCCGGACGAGAAGGGCATGCTGGCCGCCAACACCTTCAGCGCCACCGTCTCGGTCATCGACCCGAAGACCGACAAGGTGGTCAAGGAGCTGCCCTGCAACGCGGGTTGCCACGGCATCAACTTCGGTGCCAAGAAGGGTGGCGGGTACTACGCCTACGTGTCGAACAAGTTCTCGAACGCCGCTCAGGTCATCGACATCGACCCGAACATGGACGGGAACATCGCCGACGCCGCCGTAGTCGGTCAGCTGGTGCTGGCCCCGACCGCGGACACCAAGTCGGACGGCACGCTGACCGGACAGCCCGGCATGGGTGGTCAGGGCGTGCTGCCCATCCCGTTGGCCTACAACGGCTGGTCGCAGCAGGTTCCCGCAGGCTGGCGGGAGAAGCTGACCCCCGAGCAGCTGAACCCGATCGGCTGAGCTGGTTCCGCAGCAGCTCAGCCCGATCGATCCACCCACCCCGTGAGGGAAACCGTGGTCCGGAGCGGCCCGCCCGCTCCGGACCACGGCCGTTCAGGAGACCGCCATGCCCGCATCCCCCAGGTCCTTCGCGCGCGCCCTGTCCGCGCTGTTCCTCGCCTCGTGCGCGCTGCTCGGCCTGGCCGCCCCGGCCGCCGCGCAGGTGTCGATCGTGCCCGGCTCCGTCAAGGGCGGCAGCACCGAGACCTTCGCCTTCCGCCTGGCCAACCAGCGCACCGACACCCAGAGCAACCGGCTCGAAATCGTGTTCCCGCAGAGTCCCCCGATCGCCTTCGCCGAGGTCAAGCCCGCCCGCGGCTGGACCGCCAAGATCAACCCGCGCCCGCTCGACCCGCCGCAGCAGTCCGGTGACCGCATGATGAACCAGGTCGTCGGCTCGATCGTGCTGGAGGGCGGCGAGGTCGGCCCCGGCCAGTTCGAGCAGTTCCTCGTCACCCTCGGCCCGCTGCCCGAGCAGGGCGACCTGGTGCTCGACACCGTCCAGGGCTACACCAGCGGCGCCACCGACCGGTTCTCCGCCGCGGCAGGCAACGCGCCGGTGATCGTCGTCAGCCCCAGCGCCGCCCAGGGCGCCCCGCCGCCCGCGGTGATCGAAGCGAACCGGGCCGACCAGGCCGTCGCGGCCGCCGAGCAGCAGGCCGAGGAACAGGCGAACAGCGGCGGCATCACCCCGTTCGCCTTTCTGTGGGGCGTCCTCGGGCTCGCGTTCCTGGTGGTGGCCCTGGTCGGGCTCCGCACCCACCTGCTGCACCGCCGCGCGCCGGATCCCGAGCCGAAGCCCGAGCCGGAGAAGGTGAGCAACGGATGACGACGCTGGACAGACCGCCCGCCGTCACCCGGAACCGCCGCGCGGCACGACTGCTTCCGTTCCTGCTGCTCATCGCCGCCTGCTGGACCTCGTTGCTGACGCTGTCCTCGCCGGTGTCGCCGGAGGCGCCCGTGCTGGTGTCGTCGGCGCCCGGCAACGGCCAGGTCACCCGGCCCGACGACATCGTCCTGACCTTCGACCGGCCGGTGCCCGCCGGCCTCTCGACGATCCGGATGACCGACCCGTACAAGCGCCCCGTCGACCCGGGCCGTCCGGTGCACGCCGACGGCCGCGACAACACGCTCTCCGTGCCGGTGCCGAAGCAGAAGTACGCGGGCACCTACACCATCGCCTGGAGCGTGCCGGTGACCGGGCAGGACGCGGCCACCGGGACGTTCACCTTCGACCTCGCCTCACGCAGCCCCGTGCAGGCGTCGCCCGCGCTGGACGCCCGGCCCGGTGTGGTGGTGACGGTCGTGTACGGCGTCGCGCAGTTCCTCGCGTTCGCCGCACTCGCCCTGCTCGCCGGGGTGGTCCTGTTCGTCGCCGTGGTGTGGCCCGACGGCGCGGAGTCCACTGTGGTCCGTCGCATGGCGGCCTGGGCGTGGGGCGGGCTGCTCGGCGGGACCGTGCTGTCGCTGCTGACCTTCGGGCCGTACACGGCGAAGCTGCCGCTGACCGCCATCCTCGACGGCCGCCTCCTCTCCGGGGTGCTGGAGTCCGCGACCGGTCACGCGTACCTCGCGCGGCTGCTCGTCGTCGCGGTGGCCGGCATCGGGATCGCGCAGTTCCTTACCATGACGCCTGCGGAGTCGGCGCGGGAGCCGCGGCTGCGTGGCGGCACCGTGCTCGCCTGCACCGCCGCGGTCATGGCGACGTGGAGCTTCACCGGGCCCGGCTCGGTCGTGGCCGGCGTCGTGCACCTCACCGCGCTGGCCGTGCTCGCCGGCGTGCTGGTGGTGCTGCGACGGTTCCCCGGTGCGGCGAAGCGGCCGAAGGCACTGGTCGTGATGTGCGCCGGGCTGCTCGCGGTGACCGCGAGCGCGCAGGTGTGGCAGCACCTCGGGAGCCTCGCCGGCTGGCTGTGGGCCGGGTTCGCGGTGCTCGTGCTGGTGCTGGGCCTGCTCGCACTGGCCGGACGGCTGTCGCTGGTGCAGACCGGGCTCGCGGTCACGCTCGTCGGCGTGAGCACGGCGTTGTCCGTGGTTCCCGCCGGTCCCGCGCCCGCGCCGCAGGCCCCGCTGGTGCGGCTCGCGTTGTCCACCGGCGCGCTCGACCTCGCGGTCGTCCCGGCGCGGGTGGGGGACAACCAGGTGCACGTCACGGTCCTCGACGCCAAACCGGGCACCGCGATCACCGCCGAACTCGCCCCGCCGTCCGGCGCAACGGTCCCGGTGCCGTTCGCGGCCGCAGAGGCGGGGCACCTGGTCGGTTCGGTGTCCGTGCCGTCGGCCGGGCCGTGGGAGCTCGCCCTGACCGCGCGGACGCCGGACGGGCAGCAGGAAGTCATCTACGGCGTCATCGAGGTCCGATGAGCACGACGACCGAGACCCGCCCGCCGGGAAAGCGGAAGAAGCAGCCCGCGCGCGGGATGACCGGCCTGCGGGTGATCGCCCGCCGGGTCCACTTCATGGCGGGCATCGTCGTCTCGCCGTTCCTCGTGGTGCTGAGCCTGACCGGGCTGGTGTACGTGTTCAGCCCACAGATCCACGACAACCTGTACCACTCGCAGCTGTACGTCAACGCGGTCGGCGCGACGCCGAAACCGGCGTCGGAACAGGTCCGCGCGGCGATGACCGCGCACCCGGAAGCCGCGCTGCGGCAGGTGATCACGTCACCGGCGCCGGACCGCACCACCCGCGTGGTGCTGTCCGTGCCCGGGCTGCCCGGCGGCGACGACGGGCAGGCGCGCACCGTGTTCGTCGACCCGTACACCGGCTACATCAACGGCGAGCTGACCACCGCAGGCAACCGGATGCCTGCCAACACGTGGTTGCGGGACCTGCACAGCAACCTGCACCTCGGCGAGCCTGGGCGGTGGTACGCGGAACTGTGCGCGAGCTGGCTGCCGGTGATCGTCCTCGGTGGACTGGTGCTGTGGCTCGCGCAGTCGCGGCGGCGCAGGCGCACCCGTGAGCTGTTCGTCCCGCCCCGCAAGGCGAAGGGCGGCTGGCTGCGGCTGCGCGGGCTGCACGGTCCGCTCGGGTTGTGGCTGTCGGCGGGCCTGGTGGTGATCGCGATCAGCGGACTGCTCATCTCGCAGTTCACCGGCGGCCGCGACAGCCAGGAGAACGACCCGATGCGCCTGCGCGCGCCCACGCTGGCGGCCGCGCCGGTCGTCGTGCCGGAGGGCGTCGAACCGATCGGCGTCGACCGGGTGCTGGAGATCGCCAAGTCCCAGGGGCTGCACGGGGAACTGCTGGTGACGGCGCCGTCGCGGGCGGGGGCGGTCTACACCGTGATGGAGCGCGCGGCCGGGATCCCCCTGCAGCGCGACAACATCAGCATCGACCCGTTCACCGGCGAGGTGACCGAGCACATCGGCTGGGACGACTACTCGTTCCTGGCGAAGCTGACGTCGGTCGCGGCGGAGTTCCACACCGGGACGCTGTTCGGGCTGGCCAACCAGATCGTGCTGACGGTGCTGGTGACCGGACTGCTGGTCCTGATCGGACTCGGCTACCGGATGTGGTGGGTGCGCAGCCCGTACCAGGGCAAGTGGAAGGCCCTGCCGACGGCGGCCTGGAAGCAGCTGTCGCTGCCGATGGCGGCGCTGGGGTTCCTCGTGATCGTCGCGCTCACGTGGGTGCTCCCGGTGTTCGGGGCGAGCCTGCTGGTGTTCCTGGCGGTGGACGCGGCGATTTCCGCGCGGCAGGGCCGGAAGAAGCCGGTGCCGCGGGCCTCGTAGCGGCTGGCTATGGTGGTCCGATGGGTTCGGTCAGGCAGGTCCAGATCACCTTCGACTGCGCGGAACCCGAGCGCGTCGCCCGGTTTTGGTGCGAGGTGCTCGGGTACGTCGTGCCACCGCCGCCGGAGGGGTTCGACTCGTGGGCGGACTACGACCGCTCGCTGCCGCCGGAGCAGCGGGGAGCCGCGTTCGCCTGCGCCGACCCGACGGGCGCCGGGCCGCGGCTGTTCTTCCAGCGGGTGCCGGAGGGCAAGGTCGTCAAGAACCGGGTGCACCTCGACGTCCGGGTCGGCACCGGACTCGCCGGCGCCGAGCGGCTCGCCACGCTCCAGGCCGAGCGCGAACGGCTGGAAGCCCTCGGGGCGACCTGCGTGCAGGTGCTGGAAGCCGACGAGTTCAACGAGTCCTGCATCGTCATGCAAGACATCGAGGGCAACGAATTCTGCCTGGATTAGGACATTTTCGGGCGCGGCTTGCATGGCGGTGCGGGCAGCGGAACCTGAGGCGGCCCCTGGCTGCGGGATCGCCAGGAACCACCTCAGAACCCGCGGCGGTGCCGGTTGCTCAGGCGGTGACGCGGCTCCGCCGCTTGGAAAACAGAACTAGTGCCTCGTCAAGGAACGTTGAGGTGGTAACCGTGTCGTGTGGACATCCCGGCCGGTGACGGCGAGCCTGCCCGTTGGAGGTGAGGCATGGCGCGTCAGCCGGAGGTGTTCGTGCGGTCGCTGGAGCCGGAGGAGGCCCAGCGGCTGGTCAAGATCACGAGGTCGGCCCGGGATCGGGTGCGGCTGCGGCGGTCCGGGATCGTGCTGGCCTCGACCCAAGGCCGGTCCGCGGGGGAGATCGCGGTGATGTTCGCCGCGAGCGAGGGGTATGTGCGGGAGGTGATCCACGCGTTCAACGACTCCGGGTTCGCGGCGTTGTCCCCAAAATGGAGGGGCGGCCGACCACCTCGCGCCGCTGATCGCGCTGCCCGCGCTCGGCCTGATCCTGATGTCCACAGTGGACGAGCCGGTCAGAGGCTGAAACGCACCGAGATGCGCCCCGAGTGCCGCCGCGGCCAGGCCTGCAGCATCTCGTACTGCTGCAGCGGCCACCGGCACACCACGACGTTCAGCGGCCGCCCCAGCTGGCGCATCAACCGGTGCAGGAAGTCCTCCGCGTGCGGGGTGTCGAACGGGCCGAGCCCGGCGCGGAAGTGCACCACGCCCCGGTTGGACATCGCGATCAGCACGTTGACGTCGCCGAAGTAGTTGCGGAACCCAGACATCAGGTTCTGCCGCGACACCGCGCGGCGGTCGGCGGGCGCGTGCGGCCGCGTCCACGCCACCCACAGCACCTCCGCCTCCGGGATCCACTCCTCGGCGGTCGCCGGGGCGCCGCGCGGCCTTGGCACCGTCGCGGTGACGCGGCTGCGCATCATCTCCTGCAGGTACGGCTCGTCGATCAGGCCCCACCGCACCAGGTAGTGCCCGACGGTCGCCGGGCTCAGCAGGATCCGGAACTCGCGGTTGACGAGTTCCACCACGGCAGGGCGGCTCCACAGCCGGGGCCGGAGACCGTACTGGTCGGGCGTCCCGCTGATGATCGTCTTGATGGTCCACGCCTGTTGCGCCGGCGAGAGCGCGAGCTGCTCACCGGGGCGGCGGCCGCGGGTCTTGGGGCGGAAGGCGTCCTCGCCCTCGCGCCGGTAGGCGAGCACCCAGGCGCCGACGGTCTTGCGGGACACGCCGAACAGGCGCGCCACCTCCGACCGGGACACCCCGGCCTCGACGGCGGCCACCGCACGGCGGCGCAGGGCCTCCAGTGCGTCGGGGGACAGGCTGCGGGCGTCACGTGTCGTCATGGTCGTGCCCCTGCGGGTGGCCACGGGCACCACGTGCGCGGCAAATGCGGTGCGCGCATCGTCTCCCTTTCTGCAATTCGATGCCCGTGATGGCGGAAGGATCACGGGCACAACGGACATTACGACGCCGGGTGTGTCGGCCGGATGGCCTCATCGTTAAGTGCCGATCACAAGAGGTGCCGGAAATTTTTCCGGGAAAGTGATGGCCCTGCGCGGGTGAGGCATATGGGTGCCACCCGGTCGTCCCGCGCCCAGCGGCGGTCGCGAGTGGACTGGTAGGTATTTGTCTCACCAGGGCCGGAGTGGCGGCGGGCCGGTCCGGTTCGGGTCCGCGTGCCCGTTCGGTCCCCGCCGCGGGGAACGTGCCCGCAGCCTGCGCGAATGTGCCCGGCGGAAATGTTTCCCGGACGTGAACGCGTATTTCCGGAAATGCTTCCCGGGCCGATCGGCGAGCCTGGTCAGCCTGCCGACGCGCGTGCCAGGATGACGCTCCCCAGGTTTCCACATCAGTCCGGATCGAACCTGAGAAGCGTCCAAGAAGGCGAGCACGATGAGGGACACGGCCACGCGGATCGCCCGGCGGACGTGGTGGCTGCCGTGGCTGATCGGCGCCGCCGTCGTGCCAGTCGGCGCGGCCACGGCGCTGCAGGCGCTGAGCACCGGCCAGCCGCTCAGCCGCACGTCCTTCGAGCTGCCGCGCAGCGCGCACCGGGTCGTCTACGAGGTCACCGGTTCCGGTTCCGCGCCGGAGATCCGGTACGTCACCGACGGCGTCAACCGCACCGAGACGCTGCGCGACGTGCCCCTGCCGTGGCGTCTGGAACTCGACCTCGAAGTCGGCCCCGCGCTCGGCGTGGCCCAGGTGACGGCGGCCAGCCCGGTCGGCTGCACCGTGTCCGTGGACGGCGTCGTCGTGCACACGGCGGAGGCCGCGGACGGCTGGACCTCCGTCTCCTGTTCCTCGGTGATCCGGCCGTGAGGGCCCGCGCCGCGATCGTGGCCGGCGCGCTGGCGGTCGGCCTGCTGGCCGCACCCGCCGCGTGGGCCGAGACGCGGGTCCTGGACAGCTGCGTCGCCACCGCCACCGAAGGCGACGAGCTCGCGCTGAGCCCGCTCGCCGTGCTCGACCCGGTGGTGTCTGTGCTGGCGCCGCTGGACCCGCTGAACGTCCTGGTGCCCGCGTTCGAGACGGCGTGGCGCGCGACCACGCCGATCGTGCTGCCCGCGGCCGGTCCGGCCGGGATCGCCGGGGACGTCATCGCGGACGCGGTGCTCGCGCGGCTCACCGGCATCTCGGTGGTCGGCCCGGTGCTCGACGTGCTCGTCGGCCCGGTGCACGGCCTGCTGGCCGGCACCTGCCGCATCACCGCGGTGCCGGCCGAAGCGCCGCGCGCGGACCCGCCGCCGTTGCCTCCACCGCCAACAACGCCACCACCGCCCACGCTCGCCCCGCCGGAGTTCTCGCTGCCCGCGGGCGGCCCGGCCGGGGGAGGGGCACCGCCCGAGCCGTCGCCGTACCAGGGCGACGGCCCGGCCGGCACGCCCGCCGCGGCCCCCGCGCCCGGGTCGCACTACGACGTGCAGAGCACGGTCCCGCAGGCGCAGTTCGACACGGTGGCGCTGGGACGATCCCGCGCGGCAGCGACGGTCGAGGCGCTGCCCGCGGACGATCCGCTGCCGTGGGAGAGCCCGGCGATCCTCGCCGCGCTGCTCATCGCACTCGTCGGAATCCAGCTCGGCCGGACCTGGATTTTGCGCCGAACGGACGAATAGACTCCTCCCGGTGCGGGAGGCGAAGGGGATCCAGCGGGCGTTCCGCCCGCCCGCTGGATCCCAGGGGCCCTGTCCGCATTACAGAGCAACCCCCATGCTAATCGGTGGTACCCAAGAACTGCCTGAGAAAACCCCGCGCCACGCCGTGGCCGTCCACATCGGACAGCGGGCGTCACGCGCCGAGCGCCTCGCGCACCTCGCGCACGACG
This sequence comes from Amycolatopsis methanolica 239, assembly GCF_000739085.1. Lineage (NCBI taxonomy): Bacteria > Bacillati > Actinomycetota > Actinomycetes > Pseudonocardiales > Pseudonocardiaceae > Amycolatopsis > Amycolatopsis methanolica. The sequence continues at coordinate 229,212 of NZ_CP009110.1, forward strand.
GTGTCCACGTCCGCCTCGGAGAGCGCGGGATGCACCGGCAGCGACAGGACCTCCTCGGTGACCTTCAACGCGACCGGGAAGTCCCGCCGGGACACCGCCGGGATCTGCGGGTGCTCGCGGAAGCGGTCGTGGTCGAACACCAGCTTCGGGTGGTGCACCTCGGTTTCGACCCCGCGCTCGGCCAGTTCGGCGACCAGTTCGTCGCGGGCGAGCATCGCGTGCGGGCCGATCAGCACGCTGTACCGGTGCCACGCGTGCTCGCGGCCGGGCAGCTCGGCGGGCACCGTGAGCCCGGGCGTGCCGGCCAGGCCGACGGACAGCTGCCGCGCGTTGCGCCGCCGCGCCGCGAGCAGCTCGTCCAGCCGGTCCAGCTTCGGGATGCCGACGGCGGCGTGCAGTTCGGACATGCGGTGGTCGTGCAGCAGGCGCAGGCGATCGGCCAGCGCGGCGTCGTCCGTGGTGACCACGCCGCCCTCGCCGGTGGTCACGATCTTGTTGGCGGACAACGAGAAGCAGCCGACGCCGAACGACCCGGCCGCCCGCCCGGCGAAGGTCGCACCGAGCGCCTGGGCCGCGTCCTCCACCAGGTGCAGCCCGTGTTCCTCGGCGAGCGGGGCGAGCTTGCCCATGTCGGCGGTCTGGCCGTGGGGGTGGACCGGGAGGACCACGCGGGTCTCCGGCGTGATCTCGGACGCGACCGCGTCCGGGTCGACCGCGAAGTCGTCGCGGGTGATGTCGGCGAACCGGACGGTCGCGCCGGTCCGGAGGATCGCGGCGAGCGTCGCGGCGGAGGTGAACGGCGACGTGATCACTTCGTCACCGGGGCCCAGCCCGAGCGCCTCCAGTGCGGTGGTGACGGCGGCGGTCCCGCTGCTCACGGCGACCGCGTGCGCGGTGCCGGCGGCGCGGGCGAAGGCGTCCTCGAAGCGGGCGACCACCGGGCCCTGCGTGAGCGTTCCCGACCGCAGCACCTCCACCACGGGGATTCGGCATCGCGGACGTCGACCGCGGTGACGGGGATCATCGGCTCGGCGCTTCCTTTACTGTGTTCGGCTCAGGCGTCCGTAAGACTGTACGAATGGATCCCGCGTGGTAAACCGCATCCACCCGACCGGTGCAGGTCCGGCCCGACCGGAAGGCGTGGTCCGGTGACCCTGCTGGCTCCCGGCGCCCGGCTCGTCGACGCCGAAACCGGCGCCGTCCTCGACGGTCCGGCGCTGATCATCGAGGTCGAACGGCGGGCCGACGAACTCGCGGCCCTGCCGGACGGCGTGTTGTTCGCCCGCACCGGCGTCGACCTGAGCGGGGTGCTCACCTACGTCGCGGCGGTGCAGGCCGGGCGCGCGGTGGCGCTGTTCGACCCGGCGCTCGACGTCCCGGTGCTGGCCCGCCTGATCGAGCGGTTCCGCCCGTCGGCCGTGCTCGACGCGCCCGCTGCCGAGCCGCCGCCCGGGTACCGGGCCGCCGGGGGGAAGTGGCTGCGCCTCGACCCGGACGGGGTGCGCCCGCACGGCGACCTCGCCGTGTTGCTGCCGACCAGCGGCTCGACCGGCAACCCGAAGCTGGTGCGGTTGTCCCGCAAGGCGATCCTCACCAACGCGCACGCGATCGCCGACGTGCTGGGCATCGACGAGCGCGAGGTCGCGCCGACCACACTGCCGCTGCACTACGCGTACGGCCTGTCGGTGCTCAACTCGCACCTGGTCAGCGGCGCGACGGTGGTGGTCGAGCGGGAGGGCATCCTCGGGCGCGGGTTCTGGGACACGGTCGCCGCGCACGACTGCACGTCGGTCGCCGGGGTGCCCTACCACTACGAGATGTTGCGGCGGTTGCGGTTCGACCCGGCCGCGAACCCCGGTGTGCACACGCTCACCCAGGCCGGCGGCCGGATGCGGCCGGAGCTGATCGCCGAGTTCGACAAGTTGATGCGGTCGGCGGGCGGGCGGATGTTCGTGATGTACGGCCAGACCGAGGCGGCTCCGCGCATGGCGATCATGCCGTCGGAGCGGCTGGCGGAGAAGATCGGCTCGGTGGGGCCCGCGCTGCCCGGCGGGCAGTTCGCGATCCGCCGCCCGGACGGCGGCGACACCACGCACCCCAAGATCACCGGTGAGATCGTCTACCGCGGGCCGAACGTGATGATGGGCTACGCCTCGACGGCGGAGGAGCTGGCGCTGGGCGACGAATGCGGCGGCGTGCTGCCCACCGGCGACCTCGGGTACCTCGACGAGGAGGGTTTCCTGTTCGTCACCGGGCGGCTCAAGCGGATCGGCAAGGTCTTCGGCAACCGGATCAGCCTGGACGACCTGGAGGCCGCGACGCGCGCGACGGGCCTGGGGATCGACATCGTGGCCGCCGTCGCGGCCGACGACAAGGTGGTGCTCTTCGCGGAGGGCGCCGAGGCCGACACCTGCAAGTCGGCGTCACACGCGCTCTCCGACCGGCTGCACCTGCACGCATCGGGCTTCGACGTCCGCCCGATCGACACGATCCCGCTGCTGGCCAGCGGCAAGATCGACTACCAGGCGCTGGAAGACCAGGTCTGAGCCGCGCGGGGCGCGAGGATCGGGCGCGCCACGCGGCCCCACCGCTGCGGCGGGATTTGCCCGCCGAGCAGGGCCGATCGGCGCGAGCGGGGGCTGACCTGCACCGGCGCGCGGCCAGCCCGGCCGCGGCACTTGGCCCCACCATCGTGGCTGCGGCTCGCCCGCCTCGGGTCCTACCCCGGCCCGCGCGCCGGTGCGGCTTCGGCCGGCCTGGCCCGGTCCGCGTGGGTGGGCCGTGCCCTGTACAGGGGCGCCCGCTCGCCCCGCCTCCTGGTGCCTGGCCCCATCCGCGTGGGCGGGCCAGGCCAGGCACCGGGGCGCCCACCGGCTCCCGGCGCCTGGCCCCGCCGCTGCGGCTCGCCCGCCTCGGGTCCTACCCCGGCCCCGCGCGCCGGTGCCGCTTCGGCCGGCCTGGCCTGATCCGCGTGGGCGGGCCGCACCCTGCATCGGCGCGCCCGCCGGCTCCCGGCGCCTGGCCCCGCCGCTGCGGCTCGCCCGCCGAGGGTCCCCCGACCGGCGCGGCATCGGCCGGGCAGGCGCTCGCCTCGCGAGCGGGCCACCCGTCGTCACCACAGCGGCGGCCCGCCCCCACCCACGTGACCCCAGCCCGAGCAGGCACCCCCCGCCGCCCACCTCACCCCGCCCGGGCCGCGCCCATTCCCCCGAAATGTCTCAGCGACGAAACAATCCGGCCCCGGGAGCGATACCTACGGCAAGGGTGGAGCGGCGTCACGGAGGGTGAGAGGTGCCTGGTGCCCTGGTCGCCGTGTGGCTGGCGCTGGCGGGGGTGGTGACCGCGGCATGGCCGCGCGTCGCGACGGAGCGTGCTCGCCGGGGCTGGATCCTGTTCCTCGCTCTGGTGTTCGCCCTGGTCCTGCAGCTCGTCGTGGCCACAGTGCCGGACGACGCGTTCGTCACGTTCCGCTACGCCCGCAACATGGCCGAGGGGTACGGCGCCGTCTACACGATCGGCGAGCGCACCCAGGGCCTGCCGAACTTCCTGTGGCTGGTGCTGGTCACGCTGCCGCGGGCGTTGTTCGGCGCGGACGTCGTTGCCGGTGCGGTCATGCTGGGCATCGCGTGCGCGCTCGGCTGCGTCGTCGTGGCGTACCTGCTGGCTAAGCGGGTCACGAACAACGCCGGGATCGTCGCGGCGCTGCTCACCGCGGGCGCGAGCCTGCTCGCCGCGCACGGGCTGGCCGGCACCGAGACACCGCTGTTCGTCCTGCTGGTGCTGGCCGGGTGCCTGGCCCTGGTCACCGGCCACCCGCTGGTCGCCGGCGTGCTCGCCGCGCTGGCCGTGATGACCCGCTCCGACGGCGTGGTGTTCGCGCTGCTCGGCGAGGTGTGGCTGCTGACGGCGGCGGTGCGGCGCCGGTCGAGCTGGTGGGGTCCCGCCGGCTACCTGCTGGGCGCGCTGGTGTTCCTCGTGCCGTGGTGGGCCTGGGAGGCGACCTACTACGGGCACGCCCGGAGCGGCTGGCCTGCGTCGTCCCACCTGCCGTACGGTTTCCTGCTGTGCGCACTGGCCGCGGTGGGCGCGGCCGTCGTGTGCGGCAGGACGAGCGCCCACGGCGGCCGCCCGTCGCCGCGGCCCCGGCGGCGGCTGGCCGAGCGGCGTGTCGTGGCCGTGGTCGCGCTCGTGCTGTGCGCGGTCAGCGTGCCGGCCGCGTTCGCCGCCCAGCATGTCGTGCACGTCGACCGCCAGCGGATGGCGCAGACCACGGAGATCGGTCACTGGCTGCGTGACCGCCTGCCGTCCGGCTCGAACATCGACACGTTCGGCAACGCCGCGCTGGCCTACCGCGCAGGCCCTCGGATGATGATCACCGGCGTCACCGGGCCCGCCCCCGAAGACGAGTACGCGCCGGTCGCGCTCTTCGGCCTGCCGGTGCTCGCCGCGCCGCTGGCCTGGTACTCACCGGCGCAGGACTGCGGGATCGCGGACAAGTACGCGCAGCGCTACGAGGTCGCCACCTTCCAGCGCACCGGACTGGGCTGGCTGACGCTGTACCTGCGCGCCGACAGCGAGTCCCGCCTGTTGTCCCAGCTCGCCGCCGACCAGCGGCTGACGTACGTGCCCTGCCCCTAGAACCAGCGTTCGAGCACCTGCGCGACGCCGTCCTCGCTGTTCGGGCTCGTCACCTCGTCCGCGATCGCCAGCACGTCGGGGTGGGCGTTGGCCATCGCCACACCGTGCCCGGCCCACTTGAGCATCTCCAGATCGTTGGGCATGTCGCCGAACGCGATGATCCGTTCGACCGGCACGCCGAACCGCTCGGCCACCTCGGCCAGCCCGGTGGCCTTCGTGATGCCGTGCGCCGCGATCTCGATCAGCCCGCCGCTCGCGGAGAACGTGATGTCCACGGACTCGTCGAGCACCGCGCGCGCCGCCCGCGCCATCTCGTCCGACGTCATGTCCGGGTGGCTGACCAGCAGTTTCACCGCAGGCCGTCCGACGATCTCGGCCCGGGACACCGGCACGCCCTCGCCGTCGCCCCACGGGTTGTGGTAGCCGTGCTCGACCACCAGGTGCTCGACGTCGGGGTCGAGCGCGCGGCGGCCGACCCGTTCAGCGGCGAACCCGGCGCCGGGCAGCGCCTTCGTCAGCTCGTGCACGGCGTCGTTGAGCATCATCGGCTCCAGCGCGCCGTGCACCCCGACCACCTCGTCCGCGCCGATGTCGTACAGCACGGCGCCGTTCGCGCACACCGCGTAACCGGTCAGGCCCCCGGCCTGCGCGACGGACGGGATCCAGCGCGGCGGGCGGCCCGTGGCGAGCACGACCGGGATCCCCGCGTCGGTGGCGCGCCGCAGCACGGCGGCGGTGCGGGGGGACATCCGTTCCATGGGGTCGAGCAGGGTGCCGTCCACATCCGACGCGATCAGCAGGGGTTTCTCCACACCCCCATTGTCCCTTGGGGTGCGGGCCGACAGATTGTCGGTGCTGACCGATAGCGTGGGCCGGTGCGCGTTGGCATCGTGATTCTCCCCGAGGACAGGTGGTGGGCGGCCGAGCCGAAGTGGCGGGCCGCCGAGGAGTACGGCTTCGACCACGCCTGGACCTACGACCACCTCGGCTGGAGAACGCTGGTCGACGGCCCGTGGTTCGCCGCGGTGCCCACGCTGACCGCCGCGGCAATGGTGACCTCCACCATCCGGCTCGGCACGTTCGTCGCCTCGCCCAACTTCCGCCACCCGGTGCCGTTCACGCGCGAGCTGATCACCCTCGACGACGTGGCCGACGGCCGCCTCATCCTGGGCGTCGGCGCGGGCGGCCTCGGTTACGACGCGGGCGTGCTGGGCGGCGAGGAGCTCACCCCGCGCCGGCGGTCGGACCGGTTCGCCGAGTTCGTCGAGGCGCTGGACGGCCTGCTTATCACCGACGGTTTCGACTACGAGGGCACGTATTACACGGCCCGCGGCGCCCGCAATCTGCCCGGTTGCGTGCAGCGGCCGCGAATTCCGTTCCTGATCGCCGCCAACGGGCCGCGCGCGATGAAAGTTGCCGCAACATATGGTGGCGGCTGGGTGACCACCGGACCGCAGGCGGAAACGCTCGACGAGTGGTGGCAGGGCGTCGCCGAGCTGTCCCGGCGCTTCGACCAGGTGCTGGCCGAGAACGGCCGTCCGGGCGAAGAGGTCCACCGGTACCTCAGCCTCGACTCCTCTCCGGTGTTTTCCCTGGTCAGCGCCCAGGCGTTCACTGACGCGGCCGGTCGCGCCGCGGAGCTCGGCTTCACCGACGTGGTCGTGCACTGGCCGCGTTCGTCCGGCCCGTACGCCGGCCGTGAGGCCGTGCTCGAAGAAGTGGTGGCAGACGTGCTGCCGGGCCTGCGTGAAGCGCAATAGTGAATGTGGGTGCGATTGCCCTCGGTAGCGTCGGTACCCTCGCTTCCCGTGAGCGAGCACACGAGCAACACTGACGTCACCGACGCCGAATTCGCCGGGTACGACCTGATCGTCGTCGGCTCCGGCTTCTTCGGGCTGACGGTCGCCGAGCGCGCGGCCAGCCAGCTCGGCAAGCGCGTGCTCGTGCTGGAACGGCGTTCCCACCTGGGGGGCAACGCCTACTCCGAGGCCGAGCCGGAGACCGGCATCGAGGTGCACCGCTACGGCGCGCACCTGTTCCACACGTCGAACAAGCGGGTCTGGGACTACGTCAACCAGTTCACCGAGTTCACGAACTACCAGCACCGCGTGTTCGGCAAGTACAAGGGGCAGGTCTACCCGCTGCCGATGAACCTGGCGCTGATCAACCAGTTCTTCGGCAAGTCGCACACGCCGGACGAGGCCCGCGCGCTGATCGCCGAGCAGGCCAGCGAGATCAACACCGCGGACGCGCAGAACTTCGAAGAGAAGGCCATTTCGCTCATCGGCCGCCCGCTGTACGAGGCGTTCTTCCGCGGCTACACCGCGAAGCAGTGGCAGACCGATCCCAAGGAGCTGCCCGCGGGCAACATCACCCGCCTGCCGGTGCGCTACACCTTCGACAACCGGTACTTCAACGACACCTACGAGGGCCTGCCGGTCGACGGCTACACGGCCTGGCTGGAGCGGATGGCCGACCACGAGCTCATCGAGGTCCGCCTGAACACCGACTACTTCGACGTCCGCGACCGCATCCCGGCAGGCACGCCGACCGTTTACACCGGCCCGCTGGACCTCTACTTCGGCTACTCCGAGGGCCGCTTGGGCTGGCGCACGCTCGACTTCGAGCAGGAAGTCGTCCCGACCGGCGACTACCAGGGCACCTCCGTCATGAACTACAACGACGAGGACGTCCCGTTCACCCGGATCCACGAGTTCCGCCACTTCCACCCGGAGCGGGACTACCCGAAGGACAAGACGGTCATCGTCCGCGAGTACTCGCGCTTCGCGAACGACGACGACGAGCCGTACTACCCGATCAACACCCCGGACGACCGGGCGAAGCTTGAGCGGTACCGAGAGCTGGCGAAGGCCGAGGCGCGCGAGCGCAACGTGCTCTTCGGCGGCCGCCTCGGCACCTACAAGTACCTGGACATGCACATGGCCATCGGTTCGGCGCTGTCGGTCTTCGACAACAAGATCGCCCCGCACCTGACCGAGGGCGCCCCCCTGGACGGGAGCATCGATGCTTGAGAAGAAGCCGGAGCGCGCCGCTGAGATCGAGGTGCTCTCCAAGGTCCAGGGCGCACTGAAGCGCCCGGCCACCGTGAAGGCCGCCCGCGGCCTGTCCCACTTCGGTGAGCACGCGATCGGGTGGTTCGCCGCCGGTCTCGTCGGCGCCGCGGTCGACCGCAAGCGCCGCAAGGACTGGCTGGTCGCGGCCGCGGGCGTGGTCGGCGCGCACGGCGCGTCGATCGCCGTGAAACGGGTGGTCCGGCGGCCCCGCCCGCAGGACCCGAGCGTCGAGGTCCTGGTCGGCACGCCGAGCCGGCTGAGCTTCCCGTCCTCGCACGCCACGTCCACTACGGCGGCGGCGGTGCTGTACTCGGGATTGACCGGGCGTAACCTGGTTCCCGCGCTCGTCCCGCCGATGTTGGCGTCCCGGCTCGTGTTGGGGGTGCACTACCCGACCGATGTGCTCGCCGGCGCCGCGCTCGGCGGTGTGGTCGGAGGTCTGCTGCGCAGGAAAATCCGCAAAAAGGGGTAGGGAACCACCCGTGACCAAATCAGTGAACAACGCCGCGGAAGCCGAGATCGTGGACGAAACCAGCGAAACGGCCGAGGCGAAGACCGCGCAGTCGGCGGAGCCTGCCGAGACGGCGACCGAACCGGCTCCGGCGGCCAAGCGCGGCCCGGTGGGCATGGTCCTCGGCGTCGCCAAGACCGCACGGCCGAAGCAGTGGGCGAAGAACGTCCTGGTCTTCGTCGCGCCGTTCACCGCGGCCCAGATCACCAACGGTTCGGTGCTGCTCGACGCGGTCATCGCGTTCGTGGCGTTCAGCCTGGTCGCGTCGTCGGTGTACCTGATCAACGACGCGGTCGACGTGGAGGCCGACAAGGCGCACCCGACCAAGCGGAACCGGCCGATCGCGGCCGGGATCGTGCCGGTGCCGGTCGCGTACGCGGCCGCGGTGCTGTTCTTCGGCGTCGGCCTGGGGCTGTCGTTCCTTGCGAGCCCGGAACTGGCCATCGTGCTGGGCGTCTACGAGGCGGTCCAGCTGGGCTACTGCTTCGGCCTCAAGCACCAGCCGGTGATCGACCTGGCGATCGTCGGGTCCGGCTTCCTGATGCGCTCGATCGCGGGTGGTGTCGCCGCCGGCATCGCGCTGTCGCAGTGGTTCCTGCTGGTCACGGCGTTCGGTTCGCTGTTCATGGTGGCGGGCAAGCGCTACGCCGAGATCATGCTCTTCGAGCGCACCGGGGCGAAGATCCGCTCGTCGCTGAAGAAGTACTCGGCCAGCTACCTGCGCTTCGTGTGGGCGACCGCGGCGGCGATCCTGATCATGTCGTACTCGCTGTGGGCGTTCGAGCTGCGTGAGGGCGCCGACCAGTCGGTGTGGCCGGTCATCTCGATGGTGCCCTTCGTGATCGCCGTGCTGCGCTACGCGGTCGACGTGGACGGCGGCACCGCGGGCGCGCCCGACGAGATCGTGCTCAAGGACCGGATCCTGCAGGTCCTCGGCGTGCTGTGGGTCGCCACCCTCGGGATCACCTTCTACCTGTGACGACCACCTTGGCCCGGCCCGGCGGCGGCACGTCGACCGAACCCGCTCCGCGCCCCGCGCTGACCCGCCTCGGACCCGGCCGCACGCTGGCCGAGCTCGTGCTGGGCACGGTCGCGGCGGTCGTGTTCAGCCTGGTCCTGCAGTTCGGCTCGAACAAGCTGGGCGTGGACCCGGGCACGTACGTGCCGGACGCGCTGGTCAACCTGGCCGTCGCGGTGATCGTCGTCGTGTTGTTCGGGTCGCTGGCCTACAGCGGCGCGGCGCGCTGGCCGTTGTGGGTGCGCCTCGGCGGCAGCTGGGCGGCGCTGACCGCGCTGTCCACCCTGCTGCTGGCGATCCCGCTGCAGGGCACCCGGTTCTTCCTCGGCGGCTCCAGCGTGGACAACACGTTCCGCCTGCAGTACCTGGAACGCCTGACCGAGACGGCCGGGCTGGGCGACGTGAACTACCACGGGCTGGCCGCCTACTACCCGGGTGGCTGGTTCTGGCTGGGCGGCCGGTTCGCGAACCTGCTCGGCCTGGAGGGCTGGGCCGCCTACAAGCCGTACTCGATCACCTGGGCCGCGGTGTCCGGGGTGGTCGCGTTCGTGTTGTGGAGCCTGGTCGTGCGGCGCCGGATGGCGCTGCTGGCCTCGGTCGCCACGGTGCTGGCTGGGTTCGTCGCTCTCGCGCCCGAGGAGCCGTACGCGTGGCCGACCACCGCTTGGCTGCCGCCGGTCATGCTGCTGGCCTGGCACGCGCTGCGCTCGCGTGAGCGGGTGCCGGCCTGGACGCTGCTGCTGATCGGCATCTACCTGGGCTTCTCCGCGGTCACCTACACGCTGCACGTCGCGTACGGCGTGGCTGCCGTGGTGGTGCTGGCGCTGGTCGCGCTCGCGCTGGACGTCCGCGCCGGGCAGCAGCCGTGGCCCGTGGTGCGGCGGTTGCTGTTGCGCTTGGTGGTCATCGGCGTGGTCACCGCGGCACTGGCCCTGATCACGTGGGGCCCGTTCATCCTGGCGGGCGGGCTGGGCAAGCCGAACGTCGCCGCGCACTTCCTGCCCGAGATCAGCGCCTACTTCCCGATGCCGTTCACCTCGGCGAACGCGTTCGGCGTGCTGTGCCTGGCCGGGCTGGTGTGGCTGGTGCTGCGCGCCCGCCGCGACCCGGTCGCGCTGGTGATGCTGGTGCTGACCGCACTGTCCTACGCCTGGTTCGCGTTGTCGAACCTCGCGCTGTTGGTCCGTACCACGCTGCTGTCGTTCCGGTTCATCGTGACCGTCGATGTGGTGCTCGCGGTGGCCGGCGTGTTCGCGCTCGTCGAGCTGGTGCGGGTGCTGCCGCGGCTGATCGGCCGGGTCCGCCCGGTGCGGACGGTCGCGTTCGCGCTGGCCGTGCTCGGCGCGGTGTCGGTGTCCCAGACGATCGTGGGCACGACCATGAAGGACTCGGTGGACACCGCCGAGTCCGACTACTACCCGGACGGCTGGACCGCGAGCTTCGGGCACGACCCGGAGCAGGACGGGTACTGGACACCGGAGCTGATCAGCACGATCGCCGAGCTGACCGGGCGGCCGCCGACCGGCAACATCGTGTTCTCGGCGCACGACCGGCTGCTGTCGTTCGAGCCGTACTGGGGTTTCCAGCAGACCACGCCGCACTACGCGAACCCGCTGGCCGGCTACACGCAGCGCAACGACGAGATCCGGTCCTGGGCGACCGCCCGGGACTCGGCCGACCTCCTCGCGCGGCTGCGGTCGAACCCGCACGAGGCGCCCAACGTCTTCGTGCTGCGGCGCGCCGACGACGGGAAACTGCTGGCGCCGGTCGTGTCCGACACCTTCCCGCGTGCCGTGCCGATCCGGGTCGACGAGGTCGAATTCGCGCCGGAACTGTTCTCGGCACCGGAGTTCGAGCGGCGCGACGTCGGTCCGTTCACGGTGATCGTGGACTCGTCGGCACCACCGATTAGCTGAATGTGTGAGTTTCTCGTAAACTGCTTCGCACAACACTCGTTGATCGGAAACGCAGAGGGGGCACCGGCGTGACCTACCCCCTGTACCGCACCGGCACGATCGCCGTCGTGGACGGCGTCGCGCACCGGGTTTCGTATGCGGTGGGCGACAACTACGTGCACTTCCCGCAGGTGCGGGACGCGCGACCCGCGCCGTTCCCGCGCCAGGAACTCGCTGGCCCGGTTCCGGTGGAGATGTGTGAACGCGTTTTCTCGGTGCAGGTCTACGCCGCCTACCGGGACCACCGCGTGATGGTCGACGCGGCGTACGACAACGGCACCGCACGCGTGCTGGAAGCCGAATGGGACCACGAGTGGGCCACCATCAACGGTTTCGTCCAGGAGAACTCCTACGAGTACTACAAGACCGTCGACATGCGGGATCTGCGTGACTACGCGGAACGGCAGAACGACCTGTTGTTCACGCGGTGGCGCGCGGCGCGGTTCGCGCGGCCGGTCGAGGGCATCACGCCGCACGGCGGCTGGCCCAACGGTCAGGCCGCGGTGGTCAGCGGCCGCCCGCGGTCCGGTGTGCTGGAGACCGAAGGCGGCCGGGTCGCCGAGGTGAGCACGCGCGCGGAGTACCTCGGTTCGTCGTGCGAGGTAGCGGGGATCACTTTGGACGGTTCGGTCGGGGTGCGCTACCTGGGCAGCGATTTCGAGCGCGCCGAGGCCGACGGGTTCCGCCAGGATGCGGACGGCCGCTGGTCCAAGACAGTGCACATCTTCGATCTCGCGCGCTACCACGAGGTCCACCGGGACCTGCTGTTCGACCAGTGGCGTGAGTCGAGGGATAGCCTGGCCCGATGAGGCAACCACGGAACCAGGCTCGGGCGTGTGCGTGAAGTGACACAGGTTCTGGACGCATCAGACGAGGTCGACCGCACCGCTCGCCGGCCGCGCCGCGCGCTGCCGGGAAATCCGGCGTTCTGGCTCACCGGGGCGCTGGCCGCGCTCGTCGGCGTGGTGTTCGTGGCCAGCGGCATGGCGTGGAACCAGGGCAAGCTGATCGCGCCGCTCGACGACGTCTACATCCACCTGCAGTACGGGCGGCAGCTGGGACTGGGGCGCTTCTTTCAGTTCAACACCGGCGACGAGATCAGCGCCGGGGCGAGCAGCCTGTTGTACGCGCTGGTGCTGGGTGCGGCGTACCTGGTGGGGTTCCACGGCACGTTCTTCCTGGTCTTCGCGATGGGGTTCGGCATCCTGTGCTTCGCGCTGGCGAGCGGGCTGGTCACGGTGCTGGGCACGAAGCTGGTGTCGCGTTCGGTCGGTGTGTGGTCGGGTGTCCTGGTCGCGTTGAGCGGGCCGCTGGCGTGGGGTTCGGCCAGTGGCATGGAGGTCGGCCTGGTCATGCTGCTGGTGGTCGCGATGCTGCTGGCGTTCGTGACCGAGCAGCCGTGGGCGCGGTTCCGGTGGACGCCGGTCCTGGGCGGTGTGCTGGCGCTGGTGCGGACCGAGGGCCTGATCCTGGCGGTGACGCTCGCGTTCGCGGCGTTGTGGACGGTGTGGGCGCACCGGCGCATGACCCGTGCGCGGCGGACGGTGCTGCGAGCACTGTGGACACTGCTTCCGATCGCGGTCGGTGTGGCCCAGCTGCTGTTCTACAAGATCGCGACGGGAACGGTGTCGGCGAACGGCATCCAGTCGAAGTCGTTCCTGCACGACCGGCCGGTGTTCTGGCTGAGCGAGTTCGCGGACCGCACGATGGCGAACGCGCGGGCGTTCGTGAGCATCTTCCTGGGTTTCGACGGGCAGGACTACGCGTTCCCGGGCGCGTTGCTGGTGTTCGCGGCGGGGATGGTCTACGTGTTCCTGACGCGGCCGACATGGCGGCCGATGCTGTACGCGCTGGCGGCCGGGTTGTTGCTGATCCTGGTTTCGGTGTCCACTTTGAACACCGCGCTGGTGCACGAGCTGCGGTACGTGCAGCCGTTCATGCCGGTGTTCATCCTGTTCGTGGTGATCGGCGTGTACGGGCTGAGCCGGATCGCGACGCGGGAGCGGGCGCGGCGGATCTCGCTGCACGGCGCGCTGGTGGTGGTGCTGGTGTTGTCGCTGGCGACGCTGCCGAGCTGGTCGGTGCGGTTCGGCCGGGCGACGGCGGCCATTCGGGACACGGACGTGTCGGTGGCGCAGTGGGTGCGGGGGAACCTGCCGCCGGGTTCGGTGGTGGCGGTGAAGGACGTCGGCGCGGTCGCGTACTTCGGCGGGCACCGGGTGCTGGACCTGATCGGCTTGGGCACCAACGGTTTCGCGGCGCCGGCGAACAACGGCACGGGTTCGTTGTACGAGGCGCTGAAGCACCTGCCCGCGGCGGAGCGGCCGGGGTACTTCGCGGTGTACGACCCGTGGCCGGGGCCGTCGATGGAGCCGCTGAAGGACGTCGGGGTGTTGCGGACGCCGTCGGAGATGAGTTTCGAGGTGCAGGCGCAGCCGGATCTGGGTGGCCGGTTGATCGTCCCGTTCCGGCGGCTGAACGTGTACGAGGCCGACTGGTCACTGGCGGGGAGTGGTGACGAGCAGGCGGTGCCCGGTGAGCTGCGGGACTACGTGAACGTGGGTGACCTGCGCAGCGAGGGGGAGCACGGGTACGAGCCGGTGCTGGCCCAGGTCGGCACGCAGCCGTGGACGTCGCTGGGCCGGGTGGGCGACGTGATCGACAGCGCGCGGCCCATCGTCGGCGGGGAGAAGTTCATGGCGCACAACCTGGTGCCCGGCCGCCCCCTGACGCTGACATCCCGTACGGCGATGCACGGCACGGTCTTCGACATGCGGGTGCTGGTCAACGGCGTGGAGGCGGGCGTGTGGACGCGCGATTCCCAGCAGGGCACGTGGTCCACGTACAGCTTCACGGTGTCGGCCGAACTCGTGACGGCACCTTCGGTGGAGGTCGAGATCCGGCAGCCGCGCCCGCTGTTGAACCCGTACCCGGACTACACCTCGTACGGCTACTGGCTGAGCCAGTAGGCCACGCTGTCCGGCCGCCCGGCTGGCTGGCTGCCCGGAGCGCCTGGCGCCTCCTGCGCCGTGTGATCGGCCTCTGCTGCGCCCCCGGCCTCTGCTGTGCGCGAACTTGGTTGCCGGACAAGATCGGCGGCTGGTGTGCTGGACGTATGACTGACGAGAGGCCCGCACTGGTCCTGCACCTGGCCACCGGCGGCGAGCCGCTGCTGTTCGCGCTGCCGCCGGAGGACGTCGAAGAGCTGGAGAAGGAGCTGCACCTGCTGCTCGAGCACGGCTCGGTGCAGACCGTGAAGACCAAAGAGGGAGCGAAGGTGAGCGTGAACTTCAGCCGCGTGGCCGTCGCGTACATCGACGACCTGCAGCGGAAGAACAGGGTCTTCGGCCTGCGTTGACCCGCCCACGTGGCGCAGCAGGGGCGCTAAGCCACGCCTGCATGGGTGGCCCAGCGGCGGTGCCACGTGGGCGCCGGCCGCCCCTGCACGAGCGGCCAGCGGTGACGGCACGAGTGGCCCAATGGCGGCCCGCCGCCTGCACGAGCGACCCCGCACGGCTGGCCCGGCGGTGCCTGCACGAGGGGGGCCCAGAGGGGCGTTTGGCGCCACGGGAGGACCGGTCGTGGCCGCACGGGTGGACCAGTGGTGGCCTGCACGAGTGGACCGGCGGTGCCTGCACGAGGGGGCCCAGAGGGGCGTTTGGCGCCACGAAAGGACCGGTCGTGGCCGCACGAGTGGACCAGCGGTGCCGGCACGAGTGGACCAGGGACCAGCGGTGCCTGCACGAACGGACCAACGGTGGCCCCAGGAGTGGGCCGTTGGCGCTGTCCGCACGAGCGGCCCAGCGGTAGAGGCACGAGTGGGCCAGTCAGGACCGCACGAGGTGGCCGTTCGTGCCAGCACGGGTGGCCCAGCGGCGGTACCACGAAGGGACCGCTCGTGCACCCCCGAGAGGCGCAGCGGTGGTCGCGCGAGAGGGTTCAGTCGTCGGCACGAGTGGCCCACTGGCGGTGCTTCAGAGGCCGTTCGCCGGCATGAGTGAGGCTGACGTGGGCGCCCGGGGAGCCGGTCGTGCCCGCGTGAGCGGGCCAGCGATGTGCCCGCGAGAGGCCCAACCGCGTCCGCGAGGGGCCCACCGCGTCCGCGAGGGGCACAACCGTGCCCGTCCCCCGAGAAGTCCAGCCACGCACCTGAGAGAGGCCAGCCACGCACCTGAGGGCCAGCCACGCACCTGAGGACCAGCCGCGCCGCGAGAAGCCCAACCGTGCCGCCACGAGCCAACCCCGCCCCACCACCAACCCCACCCACAAACACCCCGCCAAACAAAACCGGCCCTGCCGCACAGCAGCAGGGCCGGCCAAAACCCACAACAACCTCAGAGCCGGTACAACCGCTTCCAGTTCTCGCGGCTCGTGAGCTGCGGCAGGGCCCGCTTGTACTGCGCCTGCACCGCGTGCCCCTCCTTGCGCAGCCGGTTCAGGGTCTTCAGCGCGCGCTTGCCCAGTTCGAACATGCGTTCCCGGTCGTACTTGCGCACCCGCACGCCCTCCTGGGACGCGTCGGTCACCACGGCCGTGTCGAAGAGCGCCACGTGCCACCAGTGGGCCTCGTCATTCGGCACGGCGCCCAGCGCGAAGCGGGACCGGCCGCGCAGCCGGTCGAACACCCGCTTCACCAGGATCAGCCGCTGCAGCGCGGGACGCGGCGCGGCGTTGATGATCCCGATGTCGTTGGACGCGATCCCGGGCACCTCGGTCGCGTCGTGGCGCTTCGTCTCCGGGTACTGGGCCCGGATGGCTCGAATTTCCTGCATCGCGGCGACACCGCCGTCCTCCAGGATCGACGGGCCCTCCAGGAAGTCCTCGACCGCCTTGATCAGCGTGTGCGTCAACCCGTACTGCATCCCGAGCAGGTACCGGACCACCTGGGCCATCAGCGTCCGGCATACCACGTTCAGGTTGAAGTCACTGTGCAGCGCCGCGGTGATGATCGAGTTGCGCAGGTTGAAGTACCGGTGCCACTCGTCCCAGTCCTTCCAGTGGAAGTCGGCGTGCCAGACACCCGCGCCGGGCAGCGTGACCGTCGGGAAGCCGTGCGCCCGCGCCCGGTAGCTGTACTCGGCGTCGTCCCACTGGAAGAAGAACGGCATCGGGTATCCGATGGCCTTGACCACCTCGTACGGGATCAGGCACGACCACCAGCCGTTGTAGCCGGCGTCGAGCCGCTTCTCCTGGCGGTTCGGCTCGCCGGTCTCCTCGTCGACACCCAGCAGGTCGGCCGTGTGCAGGCTGTGCTCGACCGGCACCCCCGGCTCCAGCGTCTCCAGCCGCGCGTACTCGGCACCCACGTGCAGCTGGTGCGGGTGCAGCAGGTTCAGCATCTGCCCACCGACGATGACCGGGTTCGCGGCCATGTTCGAAAACGCCGTCATCCGCACGACCAGGTCCGGCTCGAGCAGCACGTCGTCGTCCATGAACAGGACGTTCGCGTGCTCGGTCTCGGTGTGCCCGGCCACCTCGTACAGGCCGCGGGTGAAACCGCCCGCACCACCCAGGTTCGGCTGGGTGATGTACTTCAGCTTGTCGCCGAGGTCTGCCGCGACCTGCGCGAACCCGTCGCGCGAGTCGACCCGGTCGGTGCCCTGGTCGGCGACGTAGATGGCGTCCAGGGTGTCCAGCGACTGGAGGTCACCGGCCAGCGCCTGCAGGTTCTTCAGGCAGTCGTCGGCGCGGTTCATCGTGCAGATGGTCACCGCGGTCGGCCGGATCTTCTCCGGCGGCTCGACGGTCCACCGCACCCGCTCCACGGTCAGCCGCTGCCCGGCCTGGGTCTCCAGGTCCAGCCACAGCGCGCCGCCGTCGTAGAACTTGTCGATCTTGATGTCGAACGCCACCACCACGCCGTCGGCGCCCTCGACCTCGCGCGCTTCGATCGTGCGCGGCTCGCCTTCGAAGTCGGACGCGCGCACCGCGAGCTGGCCGGCCCCGCTCACGACGGCCTCGACCCGGACCTGGCGCACCTTCGTCCAGCGCTGCCAGTAGCTGGCCGGGAACCGGCCGAAGTAGGTGTTGCCGGACACGCGCGCCGACGGCTCCAGCGTCGCGCCGTCACGGCCGCGGTTCACGACACCCTCGAGCACCTCGGAGTAGAGGTCCTTGGAAACGATGGGCGACGGCCCGGCGTACAGCCCGCGCTGCGCGGTCAGGCGGCCGTGGGGAACGTGTTCGGCGAACGTGGTCTGGTCCTCTTTCGCCTGGGCTCCGTTGGTCTTCGCCTTCGCGGGGGCAGGCTTTCCCGCGGCAGTCTTGCCGGCCATCAGTTCTCAGTCCTCCAGGGGAATCCGATTAGCGCCAGCCAAGTTACACGGGTCACCTGTGAACGAATCACGAGCCGGACTCCGGCGAAACATCGGTCACACCTTGTTCGCGGAAGACAACCCACTTGAGCATCACGAAGTTGATGGCGGTCGCCGTGCCCTGCGAGATCACCCACGCGACGGTCGGCTTGAACGCGAACTCGCCGAGCACGTGCAACATCAGCGCGTTCACGCCGACGGCCACGAAGAAAGTGACGCCGTACAGCAGGACGAAGCCGCCGATCTGACCCTTGCCGTCTTTGCGGCCACCGGAGAACGTGAACTTCCGGTTAAGGAAAAAGGCGGTCGTGGTGCCGACGATGAAACTGATCGCACGCGCCACCGTGTCCCACGGAGCGTAATCAAGTCCGATCGCTCGTAACACCGTGTAGGTACCGAGATCGAGCAACGCGCAAAATCCGCCGATCAGCGCGAATCGCACCAACTGGCCGAGCAGGCCCGGGCTCGCCTTCGCCGTCACTGCCTGCTCCTGCGGTTCCGTAGACACCACTGCACTACCTCGCCAGCGTGCGATTTCCAGGACTGGAAAAGTGTAGAAGCGCCTCGGTCAAAGCCGCCCCCCGGGGATGGTTACCCTGGTCCGGGTGAACACGACACCGCATACCGAGCGGCGGACACTCACCGGGTGGGGTCGCACCGCCCCGACCGTCGCAGACGTGCTGACCACGCCGGACGTGGAGACGATCGCCCGCGCGGTGGCGCAGGCCGGCGAGCGCGGCGTGATCGCCCGTGGGCTCGGCCGCTCCTACGGGGACCCGGCGCAGAACGCCGGTGGTCTCGTCATCGACATGACCGCCCTGAACACGATCCACTCGATCAACCCGGACACCGGAGAGGTCGACCTGGACGCCGGGGTGAGCCTCGACCAGCTGATGAAGGCCGCGCTGCCCTACGGTCTGTGGGTCCCGGTGCTGCCCGGAACGCGCCAGGTGACCATCGGTGGCGCGATCGCCAACGACATCCACGGCAAGAACCACCACAGCGCGGGCAGCTTCGGCAACCACGTGCTGTCGATGGACCTGGTGACGGCGGACGGCCAGATCCGCACGCTGACCCCGGAGGGCCCCGAGTCGGAGCTGTTCTGGGCGACGGTCGCGGGCATCGGCCTGACCGGCATCATCGTGCGCGCGAAGATCCGCATGAAGAAGACCGAGAGCGCCTACTTCATCGTGGACGCGGACCGCACGTCGAGCCTGGACGAGACCCTGGAGCTGTTCAGCAACGGGTCCGACCTGAACTACGACTACTCGATGTCGGTGCCGGACCTCATCAACTCCGACAGCCGCCTCGGCCGGGCCACGTTCTCCCGCGGCTCGCTGGCCAAGCTGGACCAGCTGCCGCCGAAGCTGCAGGCCGATCCGCTGAAGTTCGACGCGCCGCAGCTGATGACGCTGCCCGACGTGTTCCCCAACGGCCTCGGCAACAAGCTGACGTTCGGGATGCTGAACAACATCTGGCAGCGCACGGTGCCGAAGAAGGGCGCACGCGGCAAGATCCAGAACCTGACGCAGTTCTACCACCCGCTGGACATGCTCAGCGAGTGGAACCGCGCATACGGTTCCAAGGGTTTCCTGCAGTACCAGTTCTCCGTGCCGTTCGGTCGCGAGGACGCGTTGAAGGACCTGTGCCGCAAGATCGCGACGTCGGGCCACTACTCGTTCCTGAACGTGTTCAAGCGGATGGGCGAAGGCAACCGCGCGCCGCTGTCCTGGCCGTCGCCGGGTTGGATGCTGTCGGTGGACTTCCCGATCAAGGACGGCCTCGGCCGCTTCTGCACCGAACTCGACGAAGACGTCCTGGCCGCCGGTGGGCGGCTGTACACCGCGAAGGACTCGCGCACCACGCCGGAGACCTTCGCGAAGATGTACCCCCGGCTGGAGGAGTGGCGCAAGATCCGCCAGTCGGTCGACCCCGAGGGCGTGTTCGCGTCCGACATGAGCCGGAGGCTTGAACTGTGATCGACGCTGTTGGCAACCCCCAGTCGCTGCTGCTGCTCGGCGGCACGTCGGACATCGCGCTGGCCATCGCGCAGAAGTACCTCGCGGACGCGCCCGAGCTGCGCGTCGTGCTGGCGGCACGGGCGTCCGAGCGCCGCAAGCTGGCCGCGGAGAAGCTGCGCGCGGCAGGCGCCTCGGTGTCCGAAGTGGACTTCGACGCGAAGGACACCGCGTCCCACCCCGCGGTGCTGGACCAGGCGTTCGCGCAGGGTGACATCGACGTGGCCGTGGTGGCGTTCGGCCTGCTCGGCGACAACGAGGAGGCGTGGCAGAACCACGCCACCGCGGTCGAGCTGGCCACGGTGAACTACACCGCGGCGGTGTCGGTCGGCGTGGCGCTGGCGGACAAGCTCAAGAAGCAGGGCCACGGTTCGGTGATCGCGCTGTCCTCTGTGGCCGGTGAGCGCGTGCGGCGGTCGAACTTCGTGTACGGCTCGACCAAGGCCGGCTTCGACGGGTTCTACCTCGGCCTCGGCGAGGCGCTGGCGCCGTTCGGCGTCAAGGTCACGGTCGTGCGGCCGGGCCAGGTCAAGACGAAGATGACCGAGGGCCTCGGCAAGGCGCCGCTGGAGCAGACGGCCGAGCAGGTCGCCGAAATCGCCGTCGACGCGGCGCGCAAGGGCAAGGACCTGGTGTGGGCGCCCGGCGCGTTCCGCGCGGTCATGTCGGTGCTGCGGCACGTGCCGCGGCCGATCTTCCGCAAACTGCCGATCTGATCGTTCCACGCGAAAGGCCCCGGGCACTCGAGGTGCCCGGGGCCTTTTTCACGTCTGGCAGGTCGGAAGCCGCTTCAGTCCAGCGGCTCCAGCAACAAGAGCGGGATCCGGCGGTCGGTCTTCCGCTGCCACTCCAGATACGTCGGCCAGACCGCGACGCCGTACTCCCACCACTCGCGCCGCTCCTCGCCGTCTAGCTCGCGGGCGACACAGGGTTTCTTGACCGGGCCGTCCTGCAGCTCCACCACCGGATGCGCGCGGATGTTGCTGACCCAGCCCGGATTCGCGCGGCCGCCGCCGTTGGACGCGACCGCGAGGTACTTCCCGTCCTTCTCGATCCGCATGATCGGCGACTTGCGGATTTTGCCGGTCTTGGTGCCGGCGGTCGTGATCACGATGATCGGGCCTCCGCCGGGCTCTCCCCCCGGAGGGATCACTCATGTCCAGCACAAGGCGGTGAGCCGCCGTGCTATTCCCGCCGGCCGCGTTCTCGTCAGTAGCGGAAGAAGCGTTCCCGCTGCCCCTGCCGCACCAGCTTGAGCCACTGCACGAACGCGCCCGGGTCCCGTTTCACGCCCACGAAGTACAGGCCGAACCGCAGGATCTCCAGCGCACCGATCTTGCGCATCCCGGGCTGGGACAGCAGGTAGCCGCGGTTGCGGTAGGTGTAGTAGCGCTTGACCTCGTTCTCCGGGTCCTGCGCGTGGAACCGCCCGCCGAGCATCGGCTTGAACTCGTCCGAGCCGTCCGGGTGCAGGTAGGACACCCGCAGCGACGTGCCGAACGGCAGTCCGGAACGGACCAGCCGCCGGTGCACCTCGACCTCGTCGCCGCGCACGAACAGCCGCAGGTCCGGCACGCCGACCACGTCCAGGGTGGACGACCGGAACAACGCGCCGTTGAACAGCGACGCGATGCCGGGCAGGAAGTCGGTGCCCAGCTCCGCCGAGGACCGCTTCCAGGTCAGGCCCCGGCGCAGCGGGAACGCCAGCTTGTCCGGCGCGTTGATGTTGGTGACCATCGGCGAGATCTCGGCCAGACCGCGCTTCTCGGCCTCCTCCAGCAGCACCGCCAGCACCGTCTCGTCGGCCGGGCGGCCGTCGTCGTCGGCCAGCCACACCCACTCCGCGCCCAGCGCGAGCGCGTGCAGGATCCCGAGCGCGAACCCGCCCGCGCCGCCCAGGTTGTGGTGTGACGGCAGGTACGTGTACCGCCCGGGGAACGACTCGACGACGTCCCGCGCGGGCTGGTCTGGACCGTTGTCCACGACCACCAGGTGGTCCACCGGCCGGGTCTGTGCGGCGATGATCTTCAGCGAGTCCGCGAGCAGCTCACGGCGGTGCCGCGTGACGACCACCGCCGCCACACCGCCCGGTCGCATCGGAGCCTGCTCCGGACCGCTCATGTCACTCCCCGCCCTGTACCGCCGGCGCGGCGTCGATCCGCTGCGCGGCTTCCGCGCTGATGTTCTCGAACGGGTCCCGGCCCTTGTACGCGGTGAGCACCTCGCGCAGGCCGCCCCGCATCTTCATCCGGCCCTCGTCCATCCAGATGGCCGTCGTGCACAGCTCCAAGAGTAGGTCGTCGGCGTGCGAGGCGAAGACCAACATGCCGGAGCGGTTCACCAGATCCACGAGCCGGTCCCGCGCCTTGTTGAGGAACGCCGCGTCGACCGCGCCGATGCCCTCGTCGAGGATCAGGATCTCCGGGTCGATCGTCGTGACCACGCCCAGTGCGAGCCGCACCCGCATACCGGTCGAGTAGGTGCGCAGCGGCATCTGCAGGTAGTCGCCGAGCTCGGTGAACTCCGCGATGTCGTCGACCCGCTTCTCCATCTGCTTGCGCGTCATGCCGAGGAACAGGCCGCGGATCATGATGTTCTCGTAGCCGGAGATCTCCGGGTCCATGCCGACGCCGAGGTCGAACACCGGCGCGACCTTGCCCTGCACGCGGGCCAGGCCGCGGGTGGGCTCGTAGATGCCGGACAGCAGCCGCAGCAGGGTCGACTTGCCCGCCCCGTTGTGGCCGACCAGCCCGACCCGGTCACCTTCGCGCAGCGACAGGGTGATGTCCTGCAGCGCCTCGATGATCGGCACCTTCGACTCGGTGCCGATCTTGCCGCCGACTTTGCCGAGGACCTTCTTCTTCAGCGACCGCGTCTTGGCGTCGAAGATCGGGAAGTCGACGTACGCGTTCTGCACATCAATGCTGACCATGGTCTGTTCTCACACCCAGTAGGAGACGCGGGCCCGGTAGTTGCGCATGGCGACGAGCGCGAGCAGCCAGCCCACGACCGTGATGCCACCCACGGCGACCCAGCTCCAGATGCTGACGGCCTGGCCGATCAGCGGCGCGCGCAGGATCTGGACGAAGTGGTAGATGGGGTTCAGGTGGATGATCGGCTCCGCCCAGCTGGCAGCGCCACCGCGCTGACCGGACTTGAGCTGGTCGATCGGCCAGACGATCGGGGTCAGGTAGAACAGCAGCTGGATCAGCGAGTTGATCACCTGCGGGATGTCCCGGTACCGCGTCGAGATGATGCCCAGCAGCAGCGTCACCCAGACGCCGTTGAACGCGAGCAGCAGAAACGCCGGGATCGCGGAGAGCGTGTACCAGCCCAGCCCGGGGTGGCAGATGTTGTCCGGCGTGCACATCCCGCTCTGCGACAGCGCGTAGTCGTCGTTCAGGCTGCCGAAGAAGACGCCGACCACGACCACGATGACGATCAGGTTGTGCGCGAACATCAGCGTCTGCCGCCACACCGTGCGCAGCGCGTAAACGGTCAACGGCGCGCGGATCTGCTTGATCAGACCCTCGTTCGCGATGAACGTCTCCATGCCCTCGGTGAGGCAGCCGCTGATGAAGGCCCAGACGATGAACCCCGCGCTGATGTAGGGCAGGAACGTCTGGATGTGCATGTTGAACAGCTGCGAGTACAGCAGCCCCAGGCCGAGCGCGATCACGCCCTGGCTGATGGTGATCCAGAACGGGCCGATCACCGACCGGCGGTAGCGCTGCTTGATGTCCTGCCAGCCGAGGTGGCTCCACAGTTCGCGCTGGCGGAGTCCTTCCTTGATGTCGCCGAACGCGCGCCCGAAGGTGCGACTGTCCGACAAGGGCGGAAGCTCAGCCGCGCGGGCGAGATCTTCGCTGGTCTGATCGACCGTGCTGGTGGCTTGCACGGGACCTAGCGTAGCGAGCGGGACACGCGCACTCCGGGCAGGGCGGAGACGCCCGATTTGGCTGATCGTCGGGCGAAATCACGCTGTGCCACCGTGCATGACGGGAGCGTGCGCGGATCGGCGCGTACGCTCACGCCCGTGATCCGGTCGCTCGCCGCCGCGGACCGCGTTGACCAGGCGGGGGTGCGCACCGGAACGGCCGGCGTGGGGAAGGGCGGCTGAATGACCACTGTCGAGGCGCCGCGGCGCCGCACTCCGATCCGCGGCTGGGTGTGGGCGGCGGTCGCGGCGTTGCCGGTCGCGTTGACGGCCGCGTGGATCGGGCTCGGCCACGACGTCCGGTACGTGCTGGGCGGTCTGGACGTCAGCCCGTTCGGCGCCACCGGCACGTTCGTGCACCGGCCGCTGGCCTACCGCTGGCTGGCCGAGGGGCTGAGCGTCTTCGACGTCGGTTCGGTCGGCGTCGGCGAGGGCCTGGTCCGGCTGGTCGCCCTGGCCCTCACGGCGGGCGCGGCGTGGTGGTTGCGCGCCGGGCTGCGTCAGCGGCTGCCGTCCGGGGAGGCGTCGGCGGTGGCCGCGGCCGTCGGGCTGGCTCTGGCGCTGGCCCCGAACTGGGACTTCCTGCAGCCCGAGTGGGTCGCGGCCGTGTCGGGTACCGCCGCGATCGGGGCCGCGCTGCGGACGTCGAGCCTGCTCGCCGGGCTGCTGCTGGCGCTGGCGGTGCTGGTCGGGTACGCCACCCTGCCGGTGGCGTTGATCGCGCTCGGCGTGATCGCCGTGCTGGACCGGCGGCGTACGGCGCTCGCCGGGATCACCGCCGTGGTGTCCGGGCTCGCGCTGTTCGGGTTGAGCCTGCTCGCGCCGCGGGAGTGGCGGTGGCTGCGGGAGGCGTGGCTGCTCAACGACGGGATGGCCCGCGACCTCGGCTCGATCGCGCGGTTCATGGCCAACGAGGCCATGCTCGTGCCGCTGGTCGCGGTGCTGCCGGCGAGCCTGGTGGTGCTGGTGCGCGTGTCCCGGCGACGCTGGGCCTGGCCGGTGCTGACGGTGCTCGCGCTGGCGCTCGTGCTGGGTGCGGCGGTGGTGCAGGGCCAGTGGTTCCAGTACCACCTGGCCGCCTGGGTCCCGCTGGCCGCGGGGCTGTGGGCGCTCGCCGTCGCGCGCTGGACGCTCGTGCACGGGCGCCCGCCGTGGGCGCTGGTCGGGGCGACGGTCGTGGTGCTGTTCGCCGCACGTGTGTGCCTGGGCGCGTCCTACGCGTGGCGCTCCGGCCACGGCGCGCTCGCGTACGGGCTGCTCGCCGGCCTGGTCGTCGCGGCCACGCTGGCCTGCGCGTTCGAACCCGGCCGCGGCGGACGGCAGGTGCTGTCGGTGCCGGTGCTGGTCGGGGTGCTCGCCCTGACGGTGCCCATCCTGCCGACCACGCCGTACTCGTTCGACGGCGTGCACGCCGACTACACCAACGCCGGCCGCGTCGACATCGAGCACAAGTTCACCGAGGAGATGCTGGCCGTCCGCGACCGCATCGGCGCGGACACCCCGGTGACCTACCTCGCGTTCGGCGACATCGCCTACTTCACGCGCAACCCGACGCCGTGCCGCTACCCGTCGCCGGCCCACCTGCGGCGGGGCATGGACCTACCGTCGGTGCGGGACACGGCGAGCTACGCGGAGAACCTCGCCTGCCTGTCCGACCCGTCCGTCCGGTACGTCGTCGTCCAGCCGCTCTGGATCGACGCCGCCGGCCTGGTCGAGGGCCGGTTCGACTGCACACAAGCGATCGTCAACGACGACGTCGTGGTCTGCCCACGCGCCGACAACTAACGGCGAGTTCCACGTTCAGCGCCGCGAGTTCTGCGTTCCGGCGCGCGAGTTCTGCATTCGCGCGCCGGACCTCACAGGTACTGACCGGTCCCGCTGATCCCCGGCGCCTGGCCCTCCTGGCCGCCGCGCCCGGCTGGCAGCCCGCGGCGCATCTGCTCCAGCTGCACCCGCGCCGCCATCTGCTGCGCGAACAGCGCCGTCTGGATGCCGTGGAACAGGCCCTCCAGCCAGCCGACCAGCTGGGCCTGCGCGATCCGCAGCTCGGCGTCGGACGGCGTGGTGTCGTCGGTGAACGGCTTCACCAGCCGCTCCAGCTCGCTCTGCAGCTCCGGCGCGAGCGCCTGCTCCAGCTCTTTGATCGAGGTCTGGTGGATCTCACGCAGCCGGTCACGGCTCGCGTCGTCCAGCGGCGCGGCCCGCACCTCCTCCAGCAGCTGCTTGATCATGGTGCCGATCCGCATGACCTTCGCCGGCTCTTCGACTAGGTCACCGACCGACTCCTGGTGCTCGTCGTCCTCCCGCGGGATCCGGGCCGTGCCCACCGGCGAACCGTCCGGGCCCACCACGACCACGCGGTGGGGCTGCTCGTCGGGCGAGGGCGACTCGGAAAACTTTGGCTCTGTCATTGCTCCATCCTGGCTGGTTCGTCGACGCGCTGGGTTCGAGCCTAGCGTTCGCGGAGGTCCGCGGTCGCCGACAGCCCAACCCCGGACGCACTGCGAAACTACTCGTCCGTACGGTGTTGTCCATGGCGTTCGACGTCGCTCGAATTCGTGGGTTGTTCCCCGCGCTGGGTGACGGCTGGATCCACTTCGACGGCCCTGCCGGAATGCTGGTACCCGAACAGGTGGCCTCGGCCGTGTCGACGGCGATGCGTGCCCCGGTCTCCGGCCCGGGCGGCGCGTTCCCGGCGTCCCAGCGTGCGGAGAGCATCGTGACCGCGGCCAGGCGGGCGGTGGCCGATCTCGTCGGTGCCGATCCGGCTGGTGTCGTGCTCGGTTCGAGCGCGGCGGTGCTGTTGCGCCGGCTCGTCGACGCCCTGTCCGAGCGCTGGACGCTGGGCGACGAGGTGGTGGTCTCGCGCCTCGACGAGCAGACCAACATCGCGCCGTGGACGCACGGCGCGAAACGCGTCGGCGCGGTCGTGCGCTGGGCCGAGATCGACATCGAGAACTGCGAGCTGCCCGCCTGGCAGTACGAGAACCTGGTCAACGCCCGCACGAAGGCGGTGGCCGTCACCGCCGCGTCGGGCGCCGTCGGCACGCGGCCCGACGTGCCCACGATCGCCGAGTTCGCCAAGCGCGTCGGCGCGCTGGTGGTCGTCGACGCCACGGCGGCGGCGCCGTTCCTGCCGCTCGACATGAACGCGCTGGGCGCGGACGTGCTCGTGGTGTCCGCGCAGGCCTGGGGCGGCCCGGCTGTCGGCGCCCTCGTCTTCCGCGACCCCGACCTGCTGGAACGGCTCCCGTCCGCGTCGCTCGACCCCGGCGCCCGCGGCCCCGCCCGGCTGGAGCTGGGCCCGCACGCGTACCCGCTGCTCGCCGGGCTCGTCGCGTCGATCGACTACCTCGCCGGCCTGGACGACGCGGCCACCGGCTCCCGCCGCGAGCGGCTGGTGACCTCGCTCGGCTCGGCGAAGTCGTACCACGCCGGGCTGCTCGCCCAGCTCAGCACCGAGCTGCGTGCGCTGCGGCACGTCATGGTCATCGGCGATGCGATGCGCCGCATCCCGGCGCTGGCGTTCACCGTCACCGGCAAGAAGGCGCCGGAGATCGCGGAGTACCTGGCCTCGCAGGGCCTGTGCGCGTTCGCCGACCTCGGCACCAGCGGCGTGTTCGCCGCGCTCGGCGTCGGAGAGGTGGGCGGCGCGGTGCGGATAGCGCTCGCCCACTACTCCAACGTCTTCGAGGTCAACCAGCTGGTGCGGGTGCTGGAAGAACTGCGTTAACCGCGGACCGAGAGCAGCACCTTGCCGAACACGCCGCCCTCCTCCAGGGCCTGGTGCGCCTTGCCCGCCTCGGACATCGGCACGACCTGACCGATCACCGGCCGAACCGCGCCCTCCGCGACCAGCGGCCACAGCCGTTCCCGCACGTCCGCGACAATCCGGGCCTTGTCGTCGACCGGCCGCGCCCGCAGGGTGGTCCCGGCGACGCTGGCGCGCTTGGCCATCAGCTTGCCGATGTTCAGCTCGCCCTTGACGCCGCCCTGCATCCCGATGATCACCAGGCGGCCGTTCGTCTTCAGCGCGCTGACGTTGCGGTCCAGGTACTTCGCGCCCATGTTGTCGAGGATGACGTCGGCGCCGCCGGTCTCGTCGCGGAGGACCTCGACGAAGTCCTGCTCCTTGTAGTTGATCGCGATGTCGGCGCCGAGCTGGCGGCAGCGGTCCAGCCGGTCGGCCGAGCCGGCGGTGACCGCGACCGTCGCGCCGAGGGCCTTGCCGACCTGGATCGCGTGCGTGCCGATGCCGCCGGCGCCGCCGTGCACGAGCAGCACCTGGCCCTCGGCCAGGTTCGCGTGCATCACCACGTTCGACCACACGGTGCAGGCGACCTCGGGCAGGCCGGCGCTGGTGATGAGGTCGACCTCGCCGGGCACGGGCAGCAGCTGCCCGGCGGGCACGACGACGCGTTCGGCGTAACCGCCGCCGGCCAGCAGCGCGCACACCTCGTCGCCGACCTGCCAGCCCTCGACGCCCTCGCCGAGCTCGGCGACCGTGCCCGAGCACTCGAGCCCGAGGATGTCGCTCGCCCCGGGCGGCGGCGGGTAGTTGCCCTGGCGCTGCAGCAGATCGGCCCGGTTCACCGCGCTCGCCGCGACGTCGAGCAGGACCTCGCCGGGGCCCGGCCGCGGGTCGGGAACCTCGACCCACTCCAGGTTGTCCGGGCCGCCGGGTTCACGGAGCTTGATCGCATGCATGTGCCCGACCCTATTGCCGGGGTACGCCGAATGCACGATTGACCTCCACGCGAATCGGGACAAAAGTGACTGCCCATGTCACTTCGGCCAAAGAGATCCTTTGCCGCCCTGGTGCTGACCGCCGCGCTCGCGACGGCCGTCACCCCGGCCGCGATCGCAGCCCCCACCCAGTTACCCGGCCAGCTCGTCAAGAAGACCGATGTGGGCTCCATCAACCGGCACCTGATCGCGTTGCAGCGCATCGCCGACCGCAACGACGGCAACCGTGCCGCAGGCACCGACGGGCACGCCGCCTCCGCCGAGTACATAGCGGGCAAGCTCGAAGCCGCCGGGTATTCGGTGACGCGGCAGGAGTTCCCGTTCATCTTCACCGAGACGATCGAGGAGAAGCTGACGGTCGGCGGCGCCGACGTGCCGATCACCGTCATGACGTACACGGCGTCCACGCCGGCGGGCGGGATCACCGCCCCGCTGGCCGTGGTGCTGGTCGACGCCACGCCCGGTTGCGAGGTCACGGACTACACCGGAGTGGCCGGCCGCATCGTCCTGGTCTCGCGCGGCGGGTGCACGTTCGCGCAGAAGCAGGCGGCCGCCGCGGATGCGGGCGCGGTCGCGGCGATCATCTACAACAACGAGGCCGGCCCGCTCAACGGCACCCTGGGCGACCCGGCGGCCGCGCGGATCCCGACGGGCGGCATCTCGCAGGCCGACGGGCAGGCGCTGTCCGGCCAGAACGGCGCCACGGTCACGCTGGACCTGCGTGAGTTCCAGGAGCCGCGCACGTCCTTCAACGTGATCGCCGAAACGAAGACCGGCCGCAAGGACAACGTCGTGATGGCAGGCGCGCACCTGGACAGCGTGCCGGAGGGCCCGGGCATCAACGACAACGGCACGGGTTCGGCGGCGCTGCTGGAGATCGCGTTGCAGCTGGGCGGAAAGCCGAAGGTGGAGAACGCGGTGCGGTTCGCGTGGTGGAGCGCCGAGGAGTTCGGCCTGGTCGGCTCGACGCACTACGTGGATTCGCTGAGTTTCGAGCAGCAGCTGGACATCGCGCTGTACCTGAACTTCGACATGATCGGCTCGCCGAACGCGGCGTACTTCGCTTACGACGGCGACGATTCCGACGGGGAGGGCGCGGGCCCCGGCCCGTACGGCTCGGCGCAGATCGAGGCCGAGCTGACCGGGTACCTGAACGCGCGCGGTGTGCCGACGGAGGGCACGGACTTCGACGGCCGCTCGGACTACGGCGAGTTCATCGCGGTGGGCATCCCCGCGGGCGGGCTGTTCACGGGCGCGGAGGACGCGAAAACCCCGGAGCAGGCCGCGAAGTGGGGCGGCCAGGCCGGCGTCGCGTTCGACCCGTGCTACCACCAGGCGTGCGACAACCTCGGCAACGTCGACCGGGTGGCGCTGGACCGCAACGCGGACGCGATCGCCTGGACGCTGGGCACGTTCGCGCTGAGCACGGAGTCGGTCAACGGGGTCGCGCCCGGCAAGGCGGCGGTGAAGCCGCATCGCGCTCCCGCCGCTCAGGCGAGGGCGCTGGCCGCGGCCTGACGAGTGCGCTCCGCCCGGCCGTTCGCTGGGCGGAGCGCAGCGGCCGTGGCGCGTTAGCCCAGGTTGTTGGTCCCGAAGGTGTCGCACCGGGCGGGGTTCCCGGTCTGGAAGCCGGTGGTGAACCACCGTTCCCGCTGGGCGGACGTGCCGTGCGTGTACTGGGACTCGTCGACGTGGCCGCCGCCGAGGTTGGACTGGATGTAGTCGTCGCCGATGCGGGACGCGGTGTCCAGTGCGCGGTCGATGTCGTCCTGGGTGACCTCGGTGATCAGCGGCCGCCCGGTCGACGACGGCGTGGTCGTCGCGTGGTTGGCCCACACGCCGGCGTAGCAGTCGGCCTGCAGTTCGAGCCGCACGGAACCCGAGGTCGGCCCCGTCTCGTTGCCGACGCGCCGGGACGTGCCGAGCAGGTTCTGCACGTGGTGGCCGTACTCGTGCGCGAGCACGTATGCCTCGGCGAACGTGCCGCCCTCCGCGCCGAAGCGGGTGCGCAGCTCCTGGTAGAAGGACAGGTCGATGTAGACCTCGGAGTCGGCGGGGCAGTAGAACGGCCCGACGTCGGAGGTGGCGCTGCCGCAGCCGGTGCGCACGCCGCCGCTGAAGAAGTTCGTCTGCGCGGTGCGGTAGGTGCGGCCGGAGCGGGCGAACTGGTCGCTCCAGTAGTCCTGGATGGAGTTGACGATGGCGACGATCGCGCAGTCGTGGTTGGCGTTGGCGTCCGCGCCGGTGCGGCACTCCTGCGCCAGCGAGCCGTTGCTGACCTGCTGACCGGCGCCGAGTTCGCCGAGGCTGCCCGCGCCGCTCGGGCTGACCCCGCCGATCTGGGAGAGCACGAAGTAGATGATCACGCCGACGATGCCGAGCCCGCCGCCGCCGAGCGCCACCCGGCTCCCGATGCCCCCACCGCCGCCGCGGAGGTCGTCGACCTCGGACGTGTCCAGCCCGGCGCCTTCGTCAAACCTCACCGCGTACTCCCTCACAAAAGCCTGGGTGCGGACTCGCGAGTCCGCACCCAGGATTACCGAGGTTGTCAATTGTAATCAGCGGCTGACCACGTCGCGGGCCGGCGAGGAACTCTGCTGTGCGGACACGGAGACCGCACTGAAGCAGGCTCGAGTTCGCCGTTGTGCGCAAGCGATGGTCGAGGCGCATCGAGATGGAAACCCGTGCTGCTCACAGTCACAGCCGGACTGGGTTCACCGCATCCCGGCTGTGGGTCCACAGCTGCATCCGGTAGTCAACCGCGAGGAACTTCTCGTCATTGAACCACCTGACCCTCTCCCGGTGGACGGCCCGACGGGCCACACCCGGGTAGTGCGTCCCCGGTCCGGTGACCGATCCACCGTTGTCCCCAAGCATGCGCCTGTGCGCGCGAATCCTCAACCGGCGCGCCGTCCCTCGTTGGTTGGTAATCGCGGTCCGGCGCTAATGTTCCGGGCATGGGTGAAGTCCGCTGGCTGAGCGAGCCGGAGATGTCGGCGTGGCGCGCGTACATCGTCGCCACGCTGCGGCTCCGCCAGCGGTTGCACCGGGAGCTGGCCGCCGCGCACGACGTGTCCCTGACCGACTACGAGGTGCTGGTGTGCCTGGAGATGGCGCCGGATCGGCGGATGCGGATGTCCGAGCTGGCGACCACGATGGGGTCCACGAAGAGCCGGCTGTCGCACCAGATAGCCCGCATGGAGGTCGCTGGCCTGGCGCGCCGCGCCCCGGACCCGGAAGACAAGCGGGGCGTGGTGGCGGAACTGACCCCCGGCGGCGAGGCGCTGCTGAAGGAGGCGGCGCCAACGCACGTGGAGGGCGTGCGGGCCCACCTGATCGATTTGATGACCCCGGAGGAGCAGTCGGTGCTCGCCAGGGTCTTCTCCCGGGTCGACGAACACCTCGAAGGCCTGGGCAGCTGAGCCGCTACCCTGAGCCCAAGGGAAGCGTGGCAGAGCGGCCGAATGCACTCGCCTTGAAAGCGAGCGTCGGGCAACCGACCGGGGGTTCAAATCCCTCCGCTTCCGCGTCTGTGACCAGGGCGTTTGCCGCGGCGGGCATGTTCGACCGGTGCCGCGGCATGCGCCCTGGTCTCATTTCGCCGGTCGCCAGAGCAGCGCCACTCCGTGCCCGGGCAGCAGCCAGGACCGCACGTCCAGATCGCTCAGCTCCTCCGGCTTCAGCCACCGCGCCGACGCCGTGTTCGAGCGGAACGTGAACGGCACCACCCGGAATTCGAACGCGTCCCCGCCCTCGATGTCCAGCTCCTTGGCGGACATGGAGATCCGCTCGACGTAGCACGGGTACGGCGCCTGCCAGTAGCAGTAGCCGTCGTCGATGCGTTGCAGTGCGGTCGCCCGCATCGACAGGCGCTCGATCGCGGCCACCGTGTGGTCGTCGCCGGCGATGTCGGACAGGTCGCACTCGAAGATGCGCAGGTCGGCGAGGTGGTCGAGGGTGTTCTGGCGGGGGAGCGGGCCCATGTTGGTGCGGAAGAACGTCAGGTAGTCGGCCCACTGCTGGTACTTCACCTCGCGCAGTTCCAGCTTGCTCGACGACGCCACGTGGTGCCTGCCCTCGCCGTCGAGGTACTCGATCCGCAGTCGTACGGACGGCAGCATGTCGTCCACCGAACTTTCGAACAGCGAGCTGTCCGGCACGAACCACAGCTCGAACAGCGGCAGCTGGCAGCCGGCGCTGATGGAGTCCCGCAGCAGCGCGTTGCACGTCGCGAAGATGATGAACCGGTCGACGTGCACGTTCTTCTTGAAGCTGTAGGTCACCGCGGTCGTCAGGTGGTAGATCTCATGGTCCACCGCGCTCAGCTCGAACGTCACGCCGGTGTGGGTGCTGATCGTCAGGTCCCCGCCGAGCGGGCGCAGCCCCTCGCCGCCCAGCACGCCCGTGACGACGTCGCGGTTGGCCTCGTTGTCGCCGTAGATCGAGTGCAGGAAGGTCTCCATGACCTGCTGGGGGAGCAGCGCCTCGACGATCCGCGGGCCGGAGATCCGCGCCATCTCGGTCACCAGCCACGGGTGCACGAACAGCTCGTACCCGCCGATCGCCGCGCCCGCCACGACGATCAGCGGGAACACCGCCTCCAAGACGTCGTGCAGGGCCGTCGGCCACCCGGGCGCCGCATGCCAGGACACGACCGTGAGCAGCGCGGCGACGCCGGCGAGGACCAGGACGAACGCGAGACGAAGGACGGGCGGGCGTGGTTTCGGGCGCGTATCAGCACCAGGCCGCTGTTTCTCCCCAGCTGTCACAGCCTCTCCGCCCGGTTCGAAGTAACCATGATCGACGGAGAGGCCGTGACGGCGAAAGCGGCCGATAGGCTTAATTCACTCCCGGTGCCAGCGTGGCTCGTCCTCCAGCGCGTACGTCGTGAGCGTGGCCCGCTCGCCGGGCGGGGTGCCGGTCTGCGCGACCAGATCGCTGTACAGGCCGAGCAGGTGCGTGGCCATCGCCGCGCGGGCGCCGCCCTCGTCGCGGCGCTTGAGGAACCACGTGACCTGGTTGTGGTCGTTCGCCGAGCGGACGTGCACCTCGGAGCTGCCGTAGCTGTTGCGGCGGTAACCCCGGAGCTGCGGTACCAGCGACCGGTACAGCTGGTCCAGCAGTTCGTTGTGGCTGGCCCGCACCACCGCCGAGTGGAAGTCCTCGTCGGTCTGCAGCAGTTCGTCCTTGTCGTCGATGGACGCGGACTGGTGCAGCTTCGCCAGCTTCGCGATGTCGTCCAGCTCGCCCTGCGTCGCGCGGGTCGCGGCCAGGCTCGCCGCGGTCGCCTCCAGCGCGATCCGGACCTCCATCAGGTCCGCGTCGCTGACGCGCCGGTCGAACACCAGCGGCTCGTCGTGCTCGGATACGTCGGTTGACCGGACGTACCAGCCACGGCCCCGCATGACCTCGACCACGCCCTGGAGCTGGAGCCGCTGCAGCGCGGTGCGCAGCGAGCTGCGGGCCACCGCCATCCGCTGCGCCAGTTCCGGTTCGGTGGGCAGCCGGTCGCCCGCCTTGAACTTGCCGCTGCGGATCAGCGACCTGATCTTGTCCTCGATCAGTTCGGGCAGCGGCTTGCGCGTGTTCGGTGAGAGAGCCCAGCTCTCGTCATCCATCGTCAACCTCTCGCGAGCTCTTGGGTTCCCGAGCTTCCGAAGACCATAAGGCCAAACTGATGCCAGACGCAAGTTGTCTGTCAAGCGTCGTCACTTGACAGACAACCGACAGCGCGGCGATCATACAACTGCCGTCGAAGGTGAGCGGGCAGGCCACCAGCCGCGCCGCCACCTGGCCAGTGAGGAGGTGTTCGCTGTGAACTCGGAATCTCTGTTCGCTGTGATTTTCTTGGTAGCTCTCGGGGTGACCATCATCGGATGGCGGACTGTCATCGTGATGACCCTGACGGCGGGTTTCGTTCTGGCTGTGCTGGGGTTCGCGCAGCTCGTGTCGTTCCTCGGAACAGGCGCGTAAGCGCGGACGACAAGGGGGTGGCTCCGTCTGTTGTCTGACAGCCGCCCCCGGTGTGTGGGGGCCAGACCGCCTGGTTGTACTCTCGCGCGGTCCATGGCTGTTCCCTCCTAGCGGAAGAAGCCGGCGCTCGGATGTACTCCAGACCTGCCTGGCCGGATGCCACCACCGTGCACGCGGCGCTGGCGCCCGCCCACGCGGTGATCGAGGAGCGCCGCGCGCTGTACCGGCTGGGGCTCGATCTGCTGGCTCCCGGCCACGAGCCGGTTCCGGACGCCCAACTCGACAACCCCCTGTTCCGCTTCCGGATCGGGGAGGCTCTGGCCGGTCGTCTGCCCTACGTGGACGCCGACGACGACCTCGGTCCGATCACGACCGAACTGCCCGCCGGCCCGGTCTCGATCCGGGTGGCCACCGGCGCTGATGCGAACGACCGCCTCGCCGAGGCGATGCGGGTGATCCAGACGCAAAGCCTGCCCGGTCGCCGCCCGCCGCGGCTGCTGACCGGCGACGACGAGGCACTGGCCACGGTCGCGGCCGGTCTGCGCAAGGTCCGCGAGGTCAGCCCGGCGCTGGCCGACGACCTGCTCGCGCACGTCGGCCTGCTGGTGGTCCTCGATCCGGCGACCTCCGGCGGCCTGATCTCCGCGTCGTCGCGGCTCTTCCCCGGGCTGGTCCTGATCGACCGGCCGTCGTCGCCCTACGAGGTCGCCGAGGCGATCATCCACGAGGGCGCGCACGTCAAGCTGTTCGACTTCGCCATCACGCGGAACTTCCTCGGCGCCGATGCGGCGGAGGGCCGGGTCTTCCGGCCCTCCTGGTCGTCGGCCGCGTGGCCGGTGGAGCAGGTCCTCGCCGCGTTCCACGCCTACACCTGCCTCGCCCAGTTCGCCCAGGACGTGGAGCGGCAAGGGGAAATGTCCCGGCTCGGCCCGGATTCCCTGCTGTCCCGCGCTCGTGAGCGCGCCACCGAAATCGGCCGCTGGCTGCTCGGCGAGGACGACGCGCTGGAATTCGACGCCAGGTGGCTCCTGCGCACCTTGATGTGTGATGAGACTGGACCCGGACAACTGTCTCCGGTCACCCGTCCGGTGCTGTCCGGCCACTACGCGCTGGATCCGCTGCTGCGGCTCGCCCGGATGGAGGCCACCGGCCGGGTGCTCGCCGGCCGTCCCGGCGACCCACCGGAATTGCATTGGCTCGACGGGGAAGCGGCTGATCTTGCCGTCGAGCTTAGCCAGGCCCCGGCGGGGAAGTCCCTGTCGGAAATCGGTGCCGAACGTGCGACCGTGCTCGGCGCGCTGGTGGAAGCGACCTTGGTTCGTGCCGCTCCGCGCGGAGGAGTACTGTCCTCTTCGGACGGAACATTTGCGTCGGAAGGAAACTGATGTCAGTCCAGTGGGACCCTCGCCGGAGACACGAAAACCGGCCCGGCGAAACAATGGCCCCTCGACCGGAAAGTGGGGTTGTTTCCCCGAATCCGGGCCTCGGCCGTCAGCCTTACGGTCAGCCGATCACGCGAGTGGATTTCTTCCGCCGCATGCCCACCGGCGGAACCGCCTACCTCAAGCCCGCCGACTCCAACGACGACTGAACCGGCCGGGCTCGTCAACCAGGCGAGCCCACAGCCTCGTGACGAACGGCCTCAGATCGTCCCGTTCGCCATCGCTTCGCAGCTGCGCAACACGACTGCCGCGGCGCGACGCTCCCCGGCGCTCAGCTCCGGGTTCTCCGCCTGGTCCCGCCACCGGCGCACCGCGGGCAACACCTGGTCCGGCCCGAGCCGCGCGGCTCGTGAAGTTCCGCCGGCGCCGAGCAATCGCAGGGCTTCCGCTTTCAGCTCCGCCGAAAAAGACGTCCGTCCGGTTTGCAGCGCGGCCACCAGCCGCAGCTCCCGGAAATCGTGGGCGCCCGCCAGCAACCGCTCCAGTTCGGCGGCCAGCCCGGCCGTGGCGGGGCGCGGTTCTATGCGCAGCACCACTTCCAGCCCGATCAACGCCGACCGCGCCTTGAGCACGTCCCGCCGCGCCACGAAGTACCCGTCGATCGCCTCACGCAGGTCGGCCAGGCCGCTGCGCGGCACGAGCTGACCGGCCAGCGCAGGCAACGTGTCCGCGCCACGGCGGATCAACGTCATCGCCAGCCGCACGCCGAAGATCCCGAACCGCGCGAGCAGCGCGGCGCGGTCGGACGCGGCCACCGGCGCCGGGAACTCCGCGGCCGCGAACCGGTCCGCCGACAGCAGCCGCGGCTCCAGCTCCTCCCGCGGCACGGTGGCGAGCGTGCGCAGTACCGCGAACTCCGGCTCGGTCAACGTGCGCGCCGCCAGCGCGGGCAAGCCGGCCACCGGCACGACGTCCTGGCACAGCCCGGCGACCTCCGGCGCGACCCGGTACCGGCGCGCGACCTGCCGGGCCGAGATCACGGCGTCCACCCGGCCGCCGCCGAGTTCGTCCGCCCGCGACAACACGATCAGCGCGTTGACGGCCGCCGCTCGTGCGACCGGGTGGTCCTGCAGCGTGTGCAGAAAGGACAGATCGGCTCCGGACGGGCGCCGCACGAGGTAGAGGACCGCGTCGGCGTCCATGCAGATTCCCTCGATCGTGCTGGGCGCCGCGCCGCCGTCGATCGCCGGCGTGTCCATCAGCATCAGCTCGTCCTGCGACCGCCCCGGCGAGGTGCGGAACCAGGTCATCTCGCCCTGCGGCTGCTCCCCGGCCAGCGCGGCGAGCAGCGTCGACCGGCCCGATCCACGCGGCCCGACCACCGCCAGCCGCAGCGGGTCGTCGAACCGGGTGAGCTGGCGCTGCAGCCAGCTCGTCGCCCGCGGGCTGTCCTGGTAGACGTCGAGGGCCTCCTGCAGGACCGCGTGCGTCCTCGCGGCCAGGCTCACGCGGTGATCCCCCGC
Organism: Amycolatopsis methanolica 239; assembly: GCF_000739085.1. Lineage (NCBI taxonomy): Bacteria > Bacillati > Actinomycetota > Actinomycetes > Pseudonocardiales > Pseudonocardiaceae > Amycolatopsis > Amycolatopsis methanolica. The sequence goes on from NZ_CP009110.1 coordinate 266,301, forward strand.
TGGGCGGGCAGCTGCGCCGGGGTGGCCAGGGCCTGGGCGCGGCGGCGCAGCACGTTCAGCTCCTCCATCATCCGGCGGATCTCGTTCGCCCGGACCGTGCGGCGGGTCGTGTCGTCGTCGATGGCCTGCTTGAACGTCTTCGCGGTCGCGGTGATCTCGCCGCGCAGCTCGTCGGCGACGCCGTTCAGCCGGTCGCGCAGCGCGCGGTGGATCTGCCGCGCGGTGTCCTTGCTGTGCTTGCCGTAGCGCAGGAAGAAGTCGTCGACGTACCGGTGCGCGGCGGTCTTCGCGGCGTGCTGGCGCCGCTTGAGCCGGTTGCCGCGCTCCTCGAAGACGCTCTTCGCGCCGAAGGCCGCACCCGCGCCGAGCGAAATCGGGTTGATCAGCGGCAGGCCCGCGATCGTGGTCGCGAGGCCGAACATCAGCAGACCGCTGTAGGACCCGCGCATCCCGACGAACAGCTTCTGCCCCACGCTGAACCGCTCGACCCGCGGCATCCGCAGGTCGCCGACCGCGTCACCGGGCACCTCGCGCGGCAGCGAGTCGGGCAGCGCGTCCTCGCGGTGCGGCGCGACCTGCCGCGCGATCTTGCGGGCGATCCACTCGAACCGGTCGAGCAGCCACTCCGAGTTCGTCTCCGCGACCGTGGTCAGGTTCTCCCGCAGCCACTCCTCGAACTCGGGCCACGTCTTCGCCGGGTCGGCGGTTTCGAAGTACTCGTCGACCTCGACCAGGATCTTGCGCGTCCGGTCACGCAGGTCGAACTCGACGTCCGAGATCAGGTCGGACACCTCGTCGGACAGCAGCGTCTGCCAGCGGTTCGCGTCCCGTTGCAGCTTCTCCAGCCGCCGCCCGGCGGCGTGCCACCGCGCGACCGCGTCGCCGTTGTCCGGCTGCTGCGTCGCGGCGAACTCGTCGGTCAGTTCGTTCTGCAGCGCCTCGACGGTGGTCGTGCTCAGGGCGGCGACCGAGCGCCGGGCCAGCAGGTCCGCCTGGCCGGGCAGGTCCTGGTGCAGGCACTTGACCAGCTCGCCGAACCCGGACTCGGCGTTCAGGGCCTGGTCGCCGGTGCGGGCCGCGGCCAGCCGCAGCGCGGCGGAAACCGGGATCAGCGACGCCATCAGCCCGCGCTGGTCCAGCCGGTTGCGGTTGCGCTGCGCGACCGTCCGCCAACCGGGCACCAGGTCGATCTTGGTGAGCACCACGAGCACCGTCGGGCACAGCCGGACGACCTGCTCGAGCAGCTGGATCTCCGACGCCGACAGCTCGCTCGTCGCGTCGGTGGCCATCAGCACGGCGTCCGCCGAGTCGACCGTCTCGATCGCCGCTCGCGGCGGCGTGTCGACCAGCGCCAGCCCGCCGGCCAGCAGCGCGCGGGGCAGGCCCACCTCGGCCCGGACGACCGGTGGACCGCTCACAGCGACCGCTTCCCGATTCGCCTGGCCGGTCACCGCCTCCACCGGCACCGGCTGCCGCGCCGGGCCTTCGATGGCCCGCGGACCGGCCGTGACGACGGCCGCTGTCGGCTTCTCGGCGTGCGTCACGACGGCCGGGACCGTGGTCGTGGCGTCCTCGCCGACCGCGCACACCGGCGCGTTGACCAGCGCGTTCACCAGCTGGCTCTTGCCCTGGCCGGTCTCGCCGATCACGACCACCCGCAACTTCTCGTCGAGCAGCTGGGCTCTGCGTCTGCGGATGCGATCGGCCAGGTCCGGGCGCCGTTGGGTGGCGCAGACGTGGGCGGTGTCGTCCAGTACGTCGAGCCAGGGTGGTGCGAGCACGCGGAGGAGTGTGCCGTGTCGTGACCAAAACGTGAAGCGGCGGGGTCCGTTCTGAGACGAACCCCGCCGCTTCATCGGTGAGTGGTAGCCGCGCCGTTGCGGCTACCGGTCAGTGCCCCAGGGGCAGGTCGCCGTGCAGGTTGTCGAGGTCGGCGGCCTCGGGCAGCGGCGCGTGGTTGACCGGGCCGAGCGTGTCGACCAGCGGGCTGTCGGTCACGGAGACGACCTCCTTGACCGGGTCCGTGGTCAGCGCGTGCTCGACGTTGCCGGTGACCTCCGGCAGCGGGTTCGCGACCGGCAGGTGCGGCAGGCCCTGCGGCAGCTCGGCGCCGAAGTGGACCGGCAGGTCGCCGGGCGCCTCGGCCGGGATCTCGGCCGGGACGGCGGCGGGCAGCACGGTCGGCACGCCGGGGGCGGCGGGCAGGTCGGAGGCGAGGTCCGCGGCCTGGTGGCCACCGTCGGAGATCGCGGTGCCTGCCTGGGCACCGGCGTTGGCGACCAGGTCACCGGTCTGCGCGCCACCCAGCGTCAGGTACTCGCCGAGGGTGGCCGAGTTCTGCGCGACGCCGCCACCGACCAGGTCACCACCGATCGAGATGTAGTCGGCGATCGTGCCGGCGGCCGGCTCGGCGCGGCCGAGGACGTCCGAGTCGAGCGAGCCGGCGAGGTCGCCCGCCTGGTCGAAGCTCGGGACGTCGGCGGGCAGGTCGGCGGGGGTGCCGTCCACACCGAGGGTGTAGGTGCCGAGGGCCGAGTCGGTGCGGCCGCCCGCGAGGACGGCGTCCTCACCGGCGGTCAGGCCGCCCTGCAGTTCACCCTCGTTGTTCTCGACGGCGAAGCCGCCGGTGAAGCCCTCGGTGCTGCCCGCGGCGCTGCCGATGAAGGCGCCCGCCGGGGTGCCCGCGGTGCCGGCGACACCGGCGCCCTCCTGGGCGGCGGCGGCCGCGGCGGCGCCCTCGGCCAGCTCGCCCTCGTAGGACACGGTGGTGGCGTAGCCGTCCTCGGAACCCGCGCTGGCGGTGTCGACGCGGCCGACCGCCGGGATGTCGAGGTCGGGAGCGGTGAACGGCTCGTCGCCCAGCGACGGCGCGGCCACCGGCAGCGAGCCCAGCGTGTCGAGGTCGACGGGCAGGTCGCCGGTCTCCGGCAGCTCGGTCAGGCCGACGGCCTCGCCGAGGGCGGCGACGTCCTCGGCACCCACCGGCAGGGAGCCGGCGTCGAGGGGCAGCGCGTTCGTGTCGAGGGGCAGGCCGCTCCCGTCGACCGGCAGGGCGGTCAGCTCGCTCGGCACGTCGGCGCGCTCGGCGCCCACGGTCGGCAGGGAGGGCAGCTCACCCAGGGCGGGCAGCTGGACCGGGAGCCCGGGCAGCGAGCCCTGCAGGCCCTCGACCTCGGGCAGCCCCACCGGCAGCTCGCCCAGCTCGGGGGCCGCGCCGGTGAGCGCCTCGGTCGGCAGGTCGTTGCGGGCGTCCAGCGGGAGGCCGTCGACCGCGGGCGGCTGGAGCGGCAGGTCGCTCAGCGCGGGGAGCTCGACCGGGATGTCACCCAGCTCGGGCAGCTCCACCGGCAGCGCGCCGGTGGGCAGGCTGTCCGTGGGCAGCGCGTCCAGCGGCAGCTGGTCCACCGGCAGCGCGTTGACCGGCAGGTCCTGGCGGGCCGGGACGTCGAGCGGGAGGCTGTCGACGGCGGGGACGTCCAGCGGCAGGTCGCCCAGCCCGGGCAGCTCAACCGGCAGGTCGCCCAGCTCGGGCAGCACCTGGGCGGTCGGGCCGCCCAGCAGCTCCTCGCCGAGCGGCAGCGCGGAGGTGTCGACCGGCAGGGCCGGGGCGTCGACGGGCAGGTCGGCGCGGGCCGGGACGTCCAGGGGCAGCTCGGGGGCCGCGACCGGCAGCGCGTCGGCCGCGTCCGCGACGGCCTGCAGCTGGGCGATGGCGCCCTGCAGGTCGGTCACGTCGGCGTCCAGCGGCAGCGCGGACAGGGCGTCGGCCAGCGGCGCGGGCGCGTAGTCGGCGACCAGCGGGGCGACTTCCTGGATGTCCTGCGGCGTGACGTCGCTCAAGCCGGCGGCGGCGAGCGCGCTGGTCGGGTCGGCGGCGAACGCCGACCGGGCAGCCTCGTCGTTCAGCAGGGTGAGCACGAATTCGTGCAGGTTCTGGGCGGGGAGAGACAAGGAATATCTCCGCGGATCTCGGGGGGGTGAAAACGGACAAGGCGTCCAGGGTGCACCGCAGGACGCCTCGGCTGAAGTTAGTGACCGTTCCGTTACCACGGCATCGGGGATCGGTCCGCAACCTTCGACGGGGTCGCCGGGGCAAGCGGTTAGGGGATTAGGGGATGTGACCCCAACGGGCGACTTTGGTACGAAGGGGCGACCCCGTGAGTGAGGATTCAACCCCTATGCGTCACGTTCTCGGCATCGACATCGGCAGCACCGGCATCGCCGCTGCCGTGTGCCGGGACGTGGGCGAACACTGGTCGGAGCCGGTGGTCGTGCCCGCCGTCGAGTCGGTCGTGCACGTCGCCCCGGACGCGACGGTGTCGGTGGGCGGGGAGGCGGTGCGGCGGTCGGTCGTGGAACCCGATCGGGTGGCGCGTGGTTTCCTGCGCCGGGTCGGTGACGACGTTCCGTTCCTCCTCGGTGACGAGCTGTACACGGCCGAGGCGCTCACGGCCGCGGTCGCGGGGTGGGTCGTCGACCAGGTCGCCGCCGACGAGGGCGAGGCTGCCGAGCGCATCGCGATCACCCACCCGCCGTCCTGGGGCACCTACCGGCGCAAGCTGCTGCTGGACGCGCTGGCCGCGGCCGGATTGCCGCCCGCGATGCTGTTGCCGACGCCGGTCGCCGCAGCGGAGGGGCACCTCGCGCGTGAGCGGATCGACCCGCAGACGCTCGTCGGGGTGTGCCGGATCGGCGGCGAGCACGCCGATTTCGCCGTGCTGCGCCGCGGATCCACGACGTTCGAGCTGGTCACGCACGCCGAACCGGCCGAGCCGACGGCCGGGAAGACGCTCGACGACCTGCTGTTCGAGCACGTCCGCGAGCGCTGCGGCGACGTGGCGCCGTCGGCGTTGCGGCTGGTGTGCGCGGAGGCGAAGGAGCGGCTGTCGGCGCTGCCCGAGACCGAGATCGGGCCCGTACGGGTGACGCGCGCGGAGTTCGACCGGCTGGCGCGGCCGAGCCTGCTCGCGACGCTGGAACCGCTGCGCCGGTACGAGCGGCTGAGCGTCGTGCTGCTGGTCGGCGGCACGGCGGCGGTCCCGCTGCTCACCGAGCTGGTCACCGGGCTGACCGGCGGCCGGGTGGTCGCCGAGCCCGAGCCGGCGTCCGCGGTCGCACGCGGGGCGGCGCTGGTCGCGCGGCTCGTGGAAGGCGCGGCGGTCGAGTCGACCGCGCTCGTGCCCAAGGTGACCGGCTTCCCCGACCTGGAACCCGAAGACGTGTACGACGACGAACCCGTTCCGCCGCGGCCGCCCGTCGTACTGACCCCGCTCGAACCGCCCCGACGCCGGTTCGCGCCCTCCCGCCGCGGCGGCTCCCGAAGCGAGGACGACGAGTGATCCTGCTGGACGAACCCACCGAGCGGGTCTGCGCGGCGATCAAATCCGGTCAGCTCGCGCCGGTCCGCCTCGCGATCATGGCCCCTGGCGGTTACGGCAAAACCGCCGTGCTCGACCACCTCGCCGGCGCCCCCGGCGTGCGGCTGGTCGACGACGCCCACCTGCTCACCGACGCCGAACTGTCCGAAGTGGCCCGTCAGCTCGACGACGAGTCGGCCGGTCTGGTCATCGCGGCCCGCCCGCACCCGCGGCCGTCCGCGCTGAACCAGGTGCTCGGCCGTCTGACCGGGCAGCTCGTGCTGCGGCCGTTCGACCGGCTGCGCACGGAGACGTTCCTGGCGAGGGCCGGGCGGCCGCTGGCGGTCGACACGGTGCTGGCGCAGACCGGCGGCGTGCCGGGCTTCGTGCGCCTGCTGGCCGGTGGCGACGGTGAGCTGGTCGCGGCGTTCCGGCACGAGCTGGACCAGGCCGGTGAGGATTCGCTGTGCTACCTGCTCGCGGTCGAGGCCGGGGCCGATCCGGACCTGCTCGCCGCGTTGAAGCTGCCCGCCTCGACGGTCGAAGCGGTGCGCGCGACCGGGTACCTCGGGCCGGACGGCCGGTTGCTGCCGGTCGCCGCGCGCGCCCTGCGTGAGCTGGTGCCCGCGGACCGGCGGATCGCGTTGCGGCTGCGGCTGATCCGGCGGCAGCTCGACCGCAGCGGGCCGGTGCTGAGCCTGGTCCGGCCGCTGATCGGGACGGGCGTCACCGGGGCGGACGTCGCGACGGCGTTCGAGGTGGCCGCCGGCGAGGCGGCCGGCGATCCGGCGCTGGCCGCGCGGTTGTACGAGGCGGCGGTGCGGGCCGGGCGGCCGACGGCGGCGGTGGGCACCCGATGGGCGGAGGCGGTCGCGCGGACCGGGGACTTCGACACGGCCCTGCAGCTGGCCGACCAGGTGATCGCCGCGGACGACGCGGTGGACCGGGCCGAGGGGGCGCAGGTCGCGGGCGCGGCGCTGGCGCACCGGGGCCAGCTGGCGCGCAGCGCGGAGCTGTTCCAGTGGTCCGACACGGCCGTGGCGCGCTGCTTCGCGGTGATCGGCCTGACCGGCTCCGGGCGGCTGGCGGAGGCGGAGAAGCTGCTCGGCAAGTCCGCTGTGGACGGTCCGCCGACGCTGCTCGCGGGCGCGGTGTCGTCGGCGGCTCGTGGTGTCCTGGAGTCGGTGACGGACCAGCCGACGGTGGCACTGTCCACTTTGATCCGTTCGGCTGAGATGCTGGAGCCGGTGTCGGACCGGGTGCTGCTGCCGGACAGCCCGGCGGCGCTGGGCGCACTGGTGGCGTTGCACTCGGGTGAGGCGGCGATCGCGGAGCCGTTGCTGGAGCGGGCGGTGTCGTCGGGGGTGCTGGTGCCGCGGCACCGGTTGCTGCTGGCGTGGATCGCGATGCTGCGTGGCGACGAGGAGGGCGCGACCGCGCAGTTGCGGTCGGCGGGGGAGCAGTTGTCGCCGCGGGATTGGTTGTTCGCGGTGGGGTTGCGGGTCGGGCTGGCGCGCCGGTCGAGCGATCTGGCCGGGTTGCGGCGGATCTGGATCCAGGCGCGCGAGGCGGTGGTCCGGCACCCGGTCGACCTGTTCACGTTCCTGCCGTTTGGGGAGTTCGAGGTGGCGGCTGCGCGGCTGGGGGAGCGGGACCGGCTGGCGCCCCACCTGAGGCAGGCGCGGGAGTTGCTGGCCGGGCTGGGGAATCCGCCGTTGTGGGCGAGCGCGTTGCACTGGAGCGGCCTGCACGCGGCGGTGATCGCGGAGCAGCCGGAGGAGGCCGCCGCGCACGCCGCGGCGTTGTCGGAGGCCGCGTCGGCGGGCCCGTACTTCGCGACGATCGCCCGCGCGGCGCAGTGCTGGCTGGAGGTGCTGGGCGGCGAGGTCGACGCCGTGGCAGTCGAGACGGCGGCGCGTGACCTGCACGGGGTGGGCCTGTGCTGGGATGGCGCGCGGCTGGCCGGGCAGGCGGCGATCCGGACGTCCGACCGGAAGGCGATGGTGACCCTGCTGGATTGTGCCCGTGTGCTCCAGGGCCGGCCGGGCCGGGAGGCGGTGGAGCACACGGGCGGGGTGCGCCTGAGCGAGCGGGAGCGGCAGGTCGCGGAGCTCGTGGTCGCCGGGCTCACGTACAAGCAGATCGGTGATCGCCTGTTCATCTCGGCGAAGACGGTCGAGCACCACATGGCGCGGATGCGCCAGCGCCTGGGCGCCGGAAGCCGCGGCGAGCTGCTGGCCGAGCTGCGGGAGATCGTGCAGGTGGCGTCCTAGCGGACGACCTGCACGGTGTCCCCGGACGCCAGGGTGCCGAAGAACTTCTGCGACGCGCTGGGTGACAGGTGGATGCAGCCGTGCGAGTACTTGCTGAGGCTGCCCTGGTGGAAGGCGATGCCGGGCTTGAAGAAGACCGAGTTCGGCATGGGGGCGTCGAACTCGCGGCTGTGGTAGTCCTTGACCTTCCCGGAGACGCGGAAGGTGCCGACGGGGGTCGGGTTGCCGGCCGAGCCGGGCATGATCTGGACCGGGCCGTAGACGACCTGGCCATCGCGGAGGAGCCACGCCTTCTTCGCCGAGAGGTCCACGCACGCGTCGACGGTGGCAGAGCAGGGCACCCCGGCGGGGGCGGCCTTCGCCTTGGTCGTCGTGCTGGTGGTCTTCTTCGAGGTGGAGGTCTTCGAGCTGGTCGACGGCGCAGGGGTGGAGCTGCTGGTGGCCGGCGCGGGTGCGGCCGGAGTGGTGGTCGCGGGCAGCGCGCTCGTGGTGGGGGCAGGGGTGGTCGCGGCGACCTGCTGCACGTCCGCAGCCTGCTCGGCGGCGTTCCCACAGGCCGTGAGCACCAGTGCGGCGGCAACAGCCGCCGCGGCCAGCACCATCTTCTTGACGGTCACTCGATCCCCCAGCTTTTCGCTTTGGTGTCTACGAGGGGATAGACGTGATCGGCGGTGTGGTGGTTGAGCGCCGCAGGTCACGATCTTGTTGCACCAGGTTTGAAGGACGAAGTTCACACGGATGAGTGGGGCCCGCGCTTCTCTGGGTGAGTGAGTCCGCGGCTGGGCCTGCGCCTCCCCGGCAGGGGGCCAGCGTTTGCGCGTCGCCCTCAGGCCTCGTGCCCAGCACTCCCCGCCTCGCTTCGTTCCGCCTTGTTCCGTTCCGCCTCGCCTCGCCTCGCTCCGTCTCGCCCCGCCGCGTCCCGCCGCGTCCCGCCGCGTCCCGCTCCGCTCCGCCCCGTTCGACGTCTCGTGTCCGGCGCCGCGTTCCTCATGCTTGGTGCCCAGCTCGCGGGTCTCGCGCCCGGCGCGTGCCTCGTGCCGGGTGCCCGGGGCCTCGGGTCTCGCGCCCTGGTGCCTAGCTTCTCGGTCCTCGCCCCCTGGCTCCCGGCTCCTAGGGGCTTGCACCCGTGCGCGGCGCCTTGGTCCTCACGCCTCGCACCGGTTCCTCGTGCCTCGCATCTAGTGCCGGTACCTCCCACCTGGCGCGCGGGGTCCTCACGCCCTGGCGCCCAGCGCCTCGGGTCTCGCGCCCTGGTGCCTGTCGCCTCGTGCCTCATGCGTGGCGTGCGGCGCCTCGGCCCTCACGCCTCGCGCCTGGCGCCCGGTACCCGCGTCCAGCGCCTCGCACCCGCCACATCACGCCTGGCGCCCCGTCCCCGCGCCCCGCGGCTCACGTCTCGCGCCCACGCCTGTCGGTACGCGATCGGCGCGAGTCCCAACCCTCGGAAGCACCGAGACCACTAGCCTTCCGCTCAGGCACGATGGCCCCATGCGCTACGTCATCATCGGAGCGGGCGCGGTCGGCTCGACCGTCGCCGCTCAGCTGCAACTCGCCGGGCTGCCGGTCGTGCTCATCGCGCGCGGCGAGCACGGCGCCAAGATCCGCGAGCAGGGGCTCCGATACTTCCGGCCCAGCGGCGAGCAGCTCGTGCGGCTGCCCGTCGCCGGGAACGCCGAGGAGGTCGAACTCGCCTCGTCGGACGTCCTCGTCGTGGCCACCAAGACCCAGGACACCGAGGCGGTCCTCCAGGAGTGGTCGTGGCGCCCGGCCGGCTCCGGCCTCGCCGCCGAGCTGCCGGTTGTGATGCTGCAGAACGGCCTCGAGAACGAGCGCGCGGCGCTGCGCCGTTTCGCCACCGTGTTCGGCGCGTCGCTGTGGATGCCGGCGTCCTACATCGACCCGGGCGAGGTCAGCGCACAGGGCGCCGAGCTCCCGGGCGTCCTGTGGCTGGGACAGTTCCCGTCCGGTGACGACCCGCGCCTCAGCACGATCGCGTCTGACCTGCGCACGGCCGGCTTCGGTGTCCAGATCGTGCCCGACCTGCTGCGCTGGAAGACGGGCAAGCTCCTCGCCAACCTGGGCAACGCCGTCGACGCGCTCTTCGGACACGACGAACGCACGGCGTCGTTGAACCGGGACCTGCGAGCCGAGGGACGTCGAGTGCTGGCCGCGGCGGGGATCGAACCGGTCGATCTACGCGAAGCGTCCGAAATAGACACCTCCGCCGCGAACCCGGCCGAGATCCCTGGACGTCCGCGAGCCGGAAGCTCGACCCGGCAGAGTCTTGCCCGAGGCGCCGGATCCGTCGAAGGCGATTACCTCAACGGTGAGATCGTCCTGCTCGGACGGTTGCACGGCGTTCCGACGCCGTTCAACACCGCGGTGCAGCGCCGCCTCGCGCTGGCCGCCTCCCGTGGCGAAGCGCCAGGCTCGGCCGACCCGTTGGAACTCGACCTGCCCCGGCCGCCGGTCCTGATCAGCGCCGACGAACTCCAGCGGCAGCTCGACTCGTCCGCCCCACCCGTCCTGCTGGACGTGCGCTGGGCACTGGGCGACCCGAACGGGCACCGCCACTACCTCGACGGTCATCTGCCGGGCGCGGTGTACGTGGACCTCGACACCGAACTGGCCGCACCGCCGTCCCCCGCCGAGGGACGTCACCCCCTGCCGGACCTCGACGCTCTCCAGTCCGCCGCCCGCCGCTGGGGTATCCGCGAGGGCTCGTCCGTCGTCGCCTACGACAACAGCGGAAATCTGGCCGCCGCTCGCGCCTGGTGGCTGCTCCGCTGGGCGGGGGTCGCGGACGTCCGGCTCCTCGACGGCGGACTTGCCGCTTGGGGCGACAGGCCTCTGGAAACCGGTTTCGGCCGGAACCCCGAGCCGGGCGACATCGTCCTCAAGCCGGGTCACTTGCCTGTCCTCACCATTGACGAGGCAGCCGCGCTGCCCGGCAAGGGCACGCTGTTCGACGCTCGGGCCGGTGAGCGCTACCGGGGCGAGCAGGAGCCGATCGACCCGCGCGCCGGCCACGTTCCCGGTGCCGTCAGTGCGCCGACGGGCGAAAACCTCACTGCCGAGGGCCGGTTCCACTCGCCCGAGCAGCTCGCCGCCCGCTTCCGCGAGCTGGGCGCAGCCGAAGGCCCGGTCGGGGTGTATTGCGGCTCCGGTGTGACTGCAGCTCACGAAATCGCGGCTCTCGCCATCGCCGGCATCGACGCCGCCCTGTACCCCGGTTCGTGGTCGCAGTGGTCGAACCAGCCCGACCGCCCCGCGGTGACCGGCCCGAACCCGTAGCGAAGCGATCACGTGCAGCCCGGGTTGGCCGCCTCACGCACGAAGTCCAGCCCGGGCAGCGCGTGGCGTGCCATGTCCACTTGCCATCACACTTTCGCGCACCTTCGTTCCTGGTAGTTGTAGACATATGCGCTTGCGGCCGAGCACCTCGCACTGGGGAGCCTTCTCAGCCGGACTCGACGAGAACGGGCGCCTCCAGGTCGCCGCGCACCCCGAAGACCCGGCGCCGTCACCCTTACTCGGCAACCTGCCGAGCGCTTTGACGGACCCCAACCGGGTCGCTGCGCCCGCGATCCGGCGGGGGTGGTTGGAGCGCGGGCCGGGTCCGGATCCGAAACGCGGTCACGAGGACTTCGTCGAGGTCAGCTGGGACGAGGCCCTCGATCTGCTCTCGGCCGAGCTCCGACGGGTCCGGGCCGACCACGGGAACGAGGCGATCTACGGCGGCTCCTACGGCTGGGCGAGCGCCGGCCGCTTTCACCACGCCCAGAGCCAGTTGCACCGGTTCCTCAACGTCTTCGGTGGTTTCACCTCCTCTCGCAACACCTACAGCAACGGCACCAGCTCGGTGGTGCTGCCACACATCGTCGGCACCGCCAACGATGTCCTGCGCAATGGTTCGAGCTGGCCGACGATCGTGGCGAACACCGAACTCCTCGTGGCGTTCGGCGGAGTCCCCGAGAAGAACGTCTTCGTCACTCCCGGCGGAGTCACCCGGCACCACACCCCCGGGTTCCTCGCCCAGCTCGCCGACCGGGACGTCGAGGTCGCCCTGATCAGCCCACTCCGCGCTGATCTCCCGCAACGGCTGGCCGCGCAGTGGTACCCCGTCCGCCCCGCGACGGACACCGCACTCATGCTCGCGCTCGCGCATACCCTCGCCGCAGAAGGTTTGCACGACCGCCACTTCCTCGACCGTTATTGCACCGGTTACGACGCGTTCGAGCGCTACCTCTTCGGCGCCGACGACGGAACCGTCAAGGACGCCGACTGGGCCAGTGCCCTGACCGGCATATCGGCCGCGGATATCGTCGACCTCGCCCGACGCATGGCCGCCCACCGCACCTTCATCACTGTCACCTGGAGCCTCCAGCGCATCGAGCACGGTGAGCAACCCGTGTGGGCAGCCATCGCCCTCGCCGCCATGCTCGGTCAGATAGGGCTACCCGGGGGCGGCTTCGGCCATGGGTATGGCTCCATGGGAGACAGCGGCGACATCGGTCCGAACTTCCAGGTGCCCTACCTGCCCCAGGGGATCAACCCGGTCAAGCAGTTCATCCCGGTGGCCCGGATCGCGGACATGCTCCTCAATCCCGGCACCCGCTACCAGTACGACGGTGCGGAACGCACCTATCCGGACATCCGCCTCGTGTACTGGGCCGGTGGCAACCCCTTCCACCACCACCAGGACCTGAACCGCCTGCGAGAAGCGTTCGCCCGGCCCGACACCGTCGTCGTGCACGAACCCTTCTGGACCGCCACCGCGCGGCACGCCGACATCGTTCTGCCCACCACCACAGCACTGGAGCGTGAAGACTTCGGATCCGGCCGCCGTGACACCCACCTCGTCGCGATGCACCGGATCGCCGAACCCCGGGGACAGGCCCGGGACGACTACGCGATCCTCGCCGGACTGGCTGCCCGGTTGGGGATCGAGGAGCGGTTCACCGAGGGCCGCACGGCACGCGAGTGGCTCGAGCACCTCTACGGCACCTGGCGACAGCGCCTGGCTGGCAAGGGAATCTTCGTACCGTCCTTCGAGGATTTCTGGGAGGAGGGCGGCTTCCGGTTGCCGAACACGGAGACCGACCGGACGCTCTGGGCCGAATTCCGGGCCGACCCCGTAGCCAACCGGCTCGCAACCCCGAGCGGCCGGATCGAGATCGTCTCCGAGACAGTGGCTTCGTTCGGCTACGACGACTGCCCTGGTCATCCGGCCTGGCTGGAACCGGTGGAATGGTCCGGCGGCGAGCGGGCGGCTCGCTTCCCGTTGGTTCTCATCGCGAATCAGCCCCACACCCGGCTGCACGGTCAGCTCGACGGCGGTGCGGTCAGCCAGGCGGCGAAGGTCGCCGGCCGCGAGGCCGTGCGCCTGCATCCCGACGACGCGGGCCCGCGCGGGATCAACGACGGAGACGTCGTCCGGATATTCAACGACCGGGGCGCTTGTCTGGCTGGAGCCGTGCTCTGCATGGATCTTCGCCCTGGCGTGGCACAGCTGCCGACCGGCGCGTGGTTCGATCCGGCGGGATCCCTGTGCGTGCACGGCAACCCCAACGTGCTCACCGCGGACGTCCCGTCGTCACAACTGTCCCAAGGGTGCACGGGGCAGCACGTGCTGGTCGAAATCGAGCGTTTCGCGGGTGAACCACCTGGCGTTGTCGTGAACCGGCCACCGGTCATCTCGCGCGGACGCGAGATGTAGGTGGAGATGGCGCGCAGGGTGTATCGCATGGGAGCTCCTCGTCAGCGGTTTTGCTTGCACCGCAGCAGATCCGGTGGTTCTCGCGGGCTGCGGTGCCTTCGACGGTACACCAAAATTGAATTCAAACTCTAACCCAATCGATCGAATCTCTCCGGCGACCTTCGCAATATCTGTCTTTTGGTAGATGGTGCTCGCGAACCAGTTCGTGCATTCTCCTATCACCGCCACTTCCGAGCGAGGAGAAGCAGACATGAGCGCCACGACCGTCGGCAGAAGGATCAAGGCAGAACTGGGTTGGCCTGTCCCGGTTCTCGGTGCGGTGTGCGTGGTGCTCGTGGCGATGCCCGTCGGCACCGTGCTCACCACCACGTCTTCGTTGGTGGTTCTTCTCGCTGCGCTGGGCATCGCGATGCAACGCACCCGCAGGCCCGCGGTCACTGCCGCTGCGTCCGGGGTTGCAGCCGTCAGCTCTCTGATGGCGACGTTCTGCGAGGGCGAAGTGGCGGATCGGAGCCTTGCCTCGTGGCTACTGGTGGAGACCGGTTTCCTGCTGTGCGTTCTCGTGCAGGCAGTCCGACAGGCGAGAGGGCGACGTGCGCCGTTCTCCGCCGGATTGCTCATGAGTGCGGTGGTTCTGGCGCCACTGCGGCTCACGGCGGGTTCGCGTGCGTCTCCGTCGACCGGTTCGGCAAGCGAATGGTGTTTCGGCTGGGCGTTGTTGGCAGCGTGCGCCGTAGCGGTTGGTCTGTACCTGCGTTCTCTCGACGAGAAGCGCGAGGAGTCCGTTCACGCGGCTCGCCGTGAGCAACGCGTGCAACTGGCGAGTGACTTGCACGACTGGCTGGGGCACGAGGTGACCGGGCTGGTGCTGGAGGCGCAGGTCGCGCGGCTGCACGGCCGTGCCCCGGGCGATGCGCACCGTGCGCTGGAGCGCATCGAAGAGGCCGGCGTCCGGGTGCTCGACTCGATCGACAAGGCGTTGTGCTGGCTCCGGCAAGGCGATGGTGCGCCCGGAATGGTTGACGTCGAACGGTCTCCGTGGGGTTCGGACCTGCCAGCCCTCGTGCAACGGTTCGAGGCGCTCGGGCCGATGCGAGTGCGGCTGGAGTTGGATGACCGAGCAGAGGACGTGCGTCCCGAGATCGCGCGAACCATCCACCGCTTGGTGCTGGAAGCTCTCACGAACGTCCGACGGCATGCCCCGGAGGCGCGTCAAGTGTCGGTGGCGGTGCGCCGCGACGGTGCACACCTGATCGTCCGGGTCGTCAACGACGGCGTGCGAAGGCAGGGACTGCTCAAGCGGGCTCGGGACGGCGGGTCGGGTTTGCGCGGCTTGGCAGAACGAGTTGCCACGCTGGGCGGGACCGCGTGGGCGGGTCCGGTGGGTCAGGCGGGCTGGGCGGTTCACGTGGTGCTGCCGTCGTGACGGCGATCCGGATTCTCGTCGCGGACGATCAGGAGGTGGTTCGCCGGACTCTGCGGCAGATCTTCGAGGCTGAGGATGATCTCGAGGTGATCGGCGAGGTGGCCGATGGTGATTCGGTCGTGCAACTGGCTCGTGAGTTGCGGCCGGACGTCGTGCTGGTCGACGTCCGGATGCCGGGACGCGATGGGTTGTCGGTGACCCGGGAGCTTGCTGGACCGGAGGTGGCGGATCCACTGCGGGTCATCGTGATCACGACGTTCGAACTCGACGAGTACGCGCGAGTCGCGCTCCAGCACGGGGCTTGTGGGTTCCTGTTGAAGAGGTCCGGGCCTGGTTTGCTGGTCGAAGGTGTTCGCGCTGCCGTGTCGGGCGACATGCTGATCAGTCCGCAGATGAC
Source organism: Amycolatopsis methanolica 239 (assembly GCF_000739085.1). Taxonomy (NCBI): domain Bacteria; kingdom Bacillati; phylum Actinomycetota; class Actinomycetes; order Pseudonocardiales; family Pseudonocardiaceae; genus Amycolatopsis; species Amycolatopsis methanolica. The sequence goes on from NZ_CP009110.1 coordinate 281,473, forward strand.
CATGCGCCTCTTCCAGCAGATGTGCCTGCCCGCAGTCCGTGATCGTCGGCCGGCGGCGTTGACCGAACGGGAATGGGAGATAGCGCGTCTCGTCGCGGAGGCGAAGACGAACCTGGAGATCGGCCAGGTTCTGGGAATCACGGTGGGGACGGTGAAAACGCACCTGAGGAGCGTCCAGCGGAAGCTGGGCCTGCGTAATCGGGTCGCGATCGCCGCCTGGGCGTGGGAAACCCGCGTTGAGCGGAGGTGAGAAGTCAGAAGGTAACGAGAGGTTGAGCGAGCACGCGGGGGTGACTACGGACCGCAGGATTGTGCACTTGATCATCACCCGATGGAGTTATCTTAACCCGTGATCAGGGAAAGTGAGAGTCTCTCGGCATCGATCAACTCATCGCGCTGGTAGCTTTTCCCGAGCCGCAGCTGGTTCTGTAGGTGGTCGAGTGACGCCCGGCAAGCGGCGAAGTACCGGGGACAGTCCAGGCCGTGCCGATGGAGGGTGTTGATGGCGCGCACGATCCTGCGTGACAGGTCGGATGACCTCGTGTGGAGCGTGCAACTGGCGGACCGTACGGGAATCGTCGCCGCGAGCGCGCCCAAGCCCGTCGACACCTGCGGAGACGACGCGCCGACGGTTACCGATTTCCCGCCCGTGTCCGGCGAGCTCGCGCTCACCCCGGTGGTTGATTTGCCCGGTGCCGTGGAGAAGCGGCGGCTGCTCCGTCGGGTGCGTCGTAACCTGCTGGTCGCGGCTGCGGCTGTCGTCCTTTTGGGGGTGGGCTGGATTGCGGGCGGCACCTTCGGTTCTGGCGAGGATGCGGGGAGGGCGCCTGCGGTGGCTGCCGGGGTGGTGCCGAACGCCGGTCTTGCCCAGCCGGTGCAACCGGCTCCGAGCACGAGTTCCGCTCCTCAGGCGCCGGTGACCACCCCGCCGACAACGGTTCCGCCGACGGTCAAGACTTCCGCGCCGGTGCAGAAGAAGCCGACCGCAACAAAGAAGACGGCCGTCAACCACGGTGAGGCGCGTACAGGTCCGGTCGAGGACACCAAGGCGCAGGACAAGCCGCTCGGCCAGGCGATCGACGAGCAGATCAAGCAGCTGTTCGAGGTCTGGACGTGGAACCAGATCGACCCGCGCGGTGACTTCGAGGAGAAGCAGGACCGGTCTCCGCGGTCCTACGGGCCGCTCGGTCGCTGAGCCCTCTCGGTCGGTGTCGGCCGAGGAACCGTCCGCGCACGCCGCCTGCGGGGTGTCGGGTTGGTCCTGGGTGCCGACGGGACGGGCGGGTGTGCCGGTGCTTGGATCGGCTGCACAGCATCCGATGCCGGGTGTTCGCCGCGGTTGGGCTGGTGGAAGAGTCGGGGCGGCCGGAACAATGACGGGTGGGCAGAGCGCGGCTGGGACTGGGCCAGGCGGGCAGGCGCGATGGCGCATGTCGCCGTGGGGAGTGGCGACGGGCGAGGCGGCGCAGTGGGCGACGTGGCGGCATGGTGAGGCTGTGACGTGGCGGGGTGGCGGCCGTGCCGCGACGTCAACGGGGCGACGTGGCGGGGCGGCGATGGCGCGCGGCGACGAGGCGGGGCGGCGCTGACGCGGCGGTTGATGACGTCCAGCGGCGCGGCGGCGTGGCCGCGACATGACGCGGTGGCGCGGGTGCCGCGATGTCGATGTGGCGACGTGGCGACGTGGCGGAATGAGGAGACGCGGCGATGCCGTGATGGTGCGAAGCCGTGGTGGCGGCGTGCCGGAGATGGTGAGTTGCCGAGGCGTCGACGTGCTGCGGGTGCTAAGGCGTCGATGTGCTTCGGGTGTCGAGCGTCGACGTGCAGCGGGCGCGGGGGCGTCGGGGTGCCGCGGCGCTTCGGTGCCGACACGCTGCGGCGCAACTCGCCGACGTGCTGAGCTTCGACGTGCCGCCCCGCCGACCCGCCGACTGACCGGGATGTCGAGACGTCGAGACGTCGAGTTGCCGATGCGCGGGGCGTGCCGGGTGCCGACTTGCTGAACTGGCGACTCCTCGGTGCAAACCGGGGCAACTGATCGCGAGACCAGCCGTGCGCCGGGGTGGGGCGAGTCAGCCTGGCTCCTGGAGGCAGCCGGGTGACCCCGGCGCCGCGAGGCGGTGCCAGGGTCAGACGTTCGTGATCTCGTCGATGAAGGCGTCCACGTCGAAGCAGTCGCTCTCCGTGCCCAGGGGGACGAGTTCCGTAGCGGCGTCCAGGAAGCGTTCGACGTCCTCGCGCTCGATCTCGACCAGTGCGTAGCCGTCGGGGGACTCGATCTCCAGGATGAGGATGCCTTCGTCGGTCGACAGGTCAGGCCGGACGCGCACGTCGCCGATGCCGGAGGGCTCCCGCAGGCCCGTGACGAGCAGCTCCCGGGCGAAGGTCCACTCCACCCAACGGCCACGCTCCGTCCGGAACGCGATGTTCACGGCGAACGGCTCGCTCGCGACGTACGACAGTCGAGACAGGACTGGAGCACTGGAGCCGTTGAGTGACACGAACTGGCTCTGGGTGACGGTATCGGTGTTCACGTGCCACCTCTCGCGGTCTTGTTCGCGCTCCCGGCGCGAACGGGTCGGACAGCGATGAGATGTAAGCGGGCGCCGAAAATGATGCGTCGCGGACGAGTTTCACGCGATCGGTTGCAAAATCTTCGAACCTGTAACACGCGGGACCGTCGCGATCAGCCGCCGTTCAGGGGAACGGTCAGGCCCACCTTGACGCGGTCCATCACGACACTCGTCGTGAAGTGCCGCACCTCGCCGTTGTCGAAGAACATCCGGCGCGTGAACGCCTCGAACTCCCCCATGTCCCGGCACTGCACGACCAGGATGAAGTCCGCCGACCCCGTAACGTAGTAGCACTGTTGCACAGCGGAATCAGCCAGCACCTGCTTCCGGAACGCGTCCAGCACCTCCAGCCGCTCGCGCTCCATCTCCACCATCACGATGAACGTCATGTGGACCCCGACCGACGGCGGATCGATGACCGCGACCTCGCGCGAGATCACGCCGGCGTGCCGCAACCGCTTGATGCGGCGCTGCACCGCAGCGGCCGAGAGACCCACCTCGGCGCCGATCGTCTCGGCGATCGTCCGCGAGTCGTCCTGCAGGCGTCGCAAAATCTCGTAGTCGAGTTTGTCCAGGTCAGCGGCGGGCACAACCGCATCGTAACTAAAACCGGGTCGGCGACGCGGCTCACGCAACGGCTGCGAAGCGGATGTCCCAGGCATCTTCGCCGACAGCGAAACGCACCAGCCGCGCCCCTGCGCTCTCCAGCGCATCCCGGTCCTTTGTGGAGAAACGCGCGTACGGCTCGACCTCCAGCGTCGCCCCGGCCCGGGAACGCGCGATCCGCCAGCCGCCGCGCACCAGCCCGTCGACCAGGACCGTCCCGGGGAACACCCCGTTCGGCACCCCGAACACCCGCTTGCGCGCGTCCTCCGGCAGCACGCGAGTCCGGTCGGCGTGCGACAACAGCAGGTTGTCGAACTCGGCGATGAACCGCGGCGGCGCGGGCGTGGCCGGGTCCGGACGCGGCGCTTCGGGCAGGTCGAATACCTCGCGTCCCTGCTCGGTGCGGAACACCCGCAGCTGCGGGCGCAGCCGGTCCACCACCTCGCCGAGCCGCGTCAAGCCGCTCCACGCCTGCACGTCCGCGACGCTCGCCGGCCCGAATGCCGCCAGGTAGCGGAGCACGAGATCGTCCAGCGAGGCGTTCCGCTCCAGCGGACGCCCGAGCCAGTCCTCCGCCGTCGCGAGAGTCGTCCGCCCGCTGCGGCCCCACACCGCACGCGGCGGGACCTGCACGAGCGGGAGCAGGCCGCGGGCGGCGTGCGCGAGCGCCGCCGCCGGCGTGTCCGGCCACACCCGTGCAAGCTCTTTGCCCAGCGCGGCCGGGGTGCGCGGCTCCTCCGCCAGCAACGCGCGCGCCCGCTCCGCGACCGCACTCAGGTCAACCGGGGCAAGCGATTTCTTGTATGTGGCGTTGGTACGCAGGTCGCCGTCGAACAGCGGCTGCAGGAGCGGGCGCAGCCACCGGCAGTCGTCCGCCGTCACCAGGTGCACGGTGCCCCGCATCAACGCGATCCGCACCACCTGCCGGTCCAGCAGGAGCTGCCCGAGCTGCTCCGGCCGGAAACCGTGCAGTCGCGACCACAACCCGTAGTACGGCGGGAACGGCGCCTGTGCCTGAAGTCCGCAGAGGTGCCGGACGGCTTCCAGCGGTGTGAGCTTCGTCCTGCGCAACAGCAGCTGACGGGCGAGCAGAGCCCGGTTCAGCGCGCGCTGCCCCAGCGTGTCCGGCATGGCCGAACCCTAGAACCTACCGGTGACAGTTCCGGTCCGCGTAGTCCTTTCGTGGCCACGTTTTGTGACCTGGAACACAACTCACCGGTCTACCCAGGGGTAGCCCCTACAAGTGATTCCATGCATGACGGACACCACGCGGTCCTTGCCGGGCTGGGAGCCTGGCTGCCGCCGCGGGTGGTGGACAACGACGACCTCGCCCAGCACCTGAACACCTCCGACGAATGGATCCGCGCGCGCACCGGCATCGGCGAGCGCCGCATCGCCGACCCTGACGTGTCCACTGTGGACATGGCGGTCGCCGCGGGCCGCAACGCCTTGCGCAGCGCCGGGTCGGACGCGATCGACGCGGTGGTGCTCGCGACGGCGACACCCGACTACCTCTGCCCGGCCAGCGCGCCGCAGGTCGCCTCGGGGCTCGGGCTCAGCGGGGTCGCCGCCTTCGACGTCAACGCCGTCTGCAGTGGCTTCATCTACGCGCTGGCCACGGCCGCGGGCCTGATCGCCGGCGGTGTCGCCGGCCGGGTGCTCGTCGTCGGCGCGGACGCGTTCAGCCGCTACTGCGACCCCGCCGACCGCACCACCGTCCCGATCTTCGGTGACGGCGCGGGCGCGGTCGTGCTGCGTGCCGGGACCGCCGACGAGCCAGGCGCGCTCGGACCGTTCGACCTGCACAGCGAGGGTGAGAACGCCGGCCTGCTGATCGTCCCGGCCGGTGGCGCGAAGCAGCGCCAGTCGGCCGACCCGCACGACCACTACCTGACCATGCAGGGCACGGCCGTGTTCCGTCATGCCTGCGCGCGCATGGCCGAATCGGCCCGTGCCGTGCTGGAGCGGTCCGGGCTCGGGGTCGGCGACGTGGACCGTTTCGTGGGTCACCAGGCGAACATCCGGATCCTCCAGGCCACCGCCAAACAGCTGGGCATGCCGAACGACCGGGTGGTGGCCAACATCGAGCGCGTCGGCAACACCAGCGCCGCCTCGATCCCGCTCGCGCTGGCCGACGCCTGCGACGACGGTGAGCTCCAGCCCGGCCACCGGGTGCTGCTGACCGCGTTCGGCGCCGGGCTGACCTGGGGTTCGACCCTGCTGACCTGGCCCGACGTCAAGCCGGGCGGCGAGGCCTAGTTCGTCCAGGTCTTCGTTGGCTTGTCCCGTCCGCGCAGCTGGACCGTCTCGTGCCGGGTCCACCGGGCCTGCTCGCCGGATGCCGCCTGGGACCAGAGGGTGTCGCTGGCGAGGATGCGGCCGGGCACGTGCTTCGCGTGCTCGGTCAGCCGCGCCGCTTCGTTCACCGCGTCGCCGATGACCGTGTACTCGAGCCGGCTGCGGCTGCCCAGCTGCCCCGCGAACACCGGCCCCCACGCGACGCCGATGCCCAGGTCCAGCTCGCCCTCCTCGCGAACGGCGTCCCGGATGGCGCGCGCCGCGGACATGGCCGCGGTCGCCGGGTCGGCCAGCCGCGTGGGCGCGCCGAAGACGCACAACGCGGCGTCGCCCTGGAACTTGTTCACCAGCCCGCCGCGGGCATCGACGGCCGACACCACGCTGTCGAACAACCGGTTGAGCTTGCGCACGATCTCCTCGGGCGGCAGCCGGTAAGCCAGGGCAGTCGAGTCCACGACGTCGACGAACAACGCGGCGACCTCCCGCACGTCGCCGCTCAGCGACACGCCGTGCTCCAGGGCGTGCCGGGCGACGTCGATGCCCACGTGCCTGCCGAACAGGTCCCGCAGCCGGTCCTGTTCCCGCAGTCCGGCGACCATGCTGTTGACCGACACCTGCAGCGAGCCGATCTCGCTGGCGTCGTCCACGCGCACCGACACGTCCTTGCGGCCGCGGGTGACGAGGCCGACCGCCATCCGCAACCGGCGCAGCGGCGCGGCGACCGCCCGCGCGAGGAGCGCCGTGCCGATCGCGCCGCTGACGAGCCCGACGATCGACAGCATGATCAGGCTGGAGGTCTCGTCGGCCCTGCCGATGTTCGGTGGCGCGGCGACGATCAGCACGCCGAGCAGCGGGACCCCGCTCGCTACGGCCCAGGTGATCGCGAGCCGGGACAGGACGCTGACCGACACCGCGTTGCGCGGCGGGCTCACCTCGAGCGCGAGGATCAGGATCGGTCGCGCGACCCACTCCGCGGCCAGGTACATCAGGCCGACGGTGAGCAGCCCGCCGAGCCCGACGGCGAGGGTGACGCCGAGGGTGTCGAGCGCGGAGCCGAGGATGCTGGTGAGGGTGCCGAGGATGATCGTGCCGCCGAGCCAGAGGGTGCCGCTGACCAGCGCGAGGTCACGGGGCAGGCGGAGCGCGCGGCGGGCCTCCGGCGGCGTCGGGCGGCGGCCCTGGGCGAACCAGACGGCGGTGCGGCGGTGCAGGATCGCCGTCCACACCGAGCCGACGAGCACCGAGAGCAGGACGTACGCACCGGCGCAGGTGAGCAGGATCCAGTTGCGGTCGCCCATGTCGGCGGGGATGCCCTGCAGGAACAGCAGCAGCCAGACGGCCGCCGCGCCGCACACGCTCGACCCGACGCCGAGGACGACGAAGCCCAGCCCGGTGCGCAGCACCACGCGGAACTTCGCGAGCTGGGCGAACTTCGGCACGGAGTGATCGTATTGCCAGCAGCGGGGAAGGGCGCGTTGTTGCGGTGGTGGATCCGCGGCGGGCCTGCCCGCGCTGGGGGATCGGTGGACAAGGGCCTGCGGTGAGGCTCGGACCGCTGGCGGGTTGGCGGGCAGTGGCGGTCGGACGCGATTCGGCGGCGCCGGGGCGTTCGCGACGGGAGCGGGGGATCGAGTCTGTTCGGGACGGTGGCGGCGCTGCCGATGCGCTCGGCGGTGGACGCCTGCGGACGGAGGAGCTCCCGGGTCAGGAGGCGCGCTTGCGTGAACGGGCCGGCCGCGCGTCGCGAATGGCTTTTTCCAGTTCGGCGCGGTTGAGCTTCGAGCGGCCCTTGATGTCGAGCTCCCGTGCCATCTGGTCCAGCTCCGCCTTGCTCAGCTCGGACAGGTCCGGCTCCGCGGCCTTCCGGGACTTCTTCGGGGCAGCCGAACCGCCCTTCTCCCCAGAGCCCTTGCGCCGCTCGACGCTGCGGGACAGCGCCTCGAACAGGTCGACCACCTTCGTCGGCTCGGCGGGCTCGTCCTCGACCGTCACCGTGCGGCCGGCCTTCTTGTCGTCGATCAGCTTCAGGACGCGCTCGTTGTACTGGTCGTGGTAGTCGTCCGGGCGCCAGTCGTCCGCCATGGAGTCCACCAGCGCGACCGCCATCTCCAGTTCGCGGCCCCGCGGCTCCGCCTTCTCCGGCAGCTTCTTCAGCTCCTTCGCCGGGTTACGCACGTCCTCGGCGAACAGCAGCGTGTCCAGCACCAGCACACCGTCGCCGGCTCGGACCGCGGCGATATGTTCCTTGCCGCGCATCACGAAGCGGGCGATGCCGGCCTTGTTGGTGTCCGCCATGGCCCGCCTGAGCAGCCCGTACGCGCGCCCGAACTCCTCCTTCGTCGGCGCCAGCCAGTAGCTCTTCTGGAAGTACAGCGGGTCGATCTCGTCGAGGTCGACGAACGACTCGATGTCGATGGACCGGGACCGGCCGGGCGCGATCTGGTCCAGCTCCTCCTGCTCGACCAGCACGTAGTCGCCGTCGCCGAGGTCGTAGCCCTTCACGATGTCCTCGTAGGCCACCTCCTCGCCGGTCCGCTCGTTCACGCGCTTGTACCGGATCCGGTCCGACGTGCCGCGCTCGAACTGCCGGAAGTGCACGGTGTGGTCCTCGGTCGCGGAGTACAGCTCGACCGGCACCGTCACCAGGCCGAAGTTGATCGCACCGCTCCAGATCGCTCGCGCCATCACGCCTCCCGGACCACTTCGGTAGCCGACTTGTCGACACGCACGCCCGTGAACAGAGGATGCCGCAGCTTCCCGTCGCCGGTCCACTCCGAAAACCGCACCTGCACCACCACTTCCGGCTCGACCCAGCGCGGCCCGCGCTCGGGGACCGGCTCGTCGAACGGCGACCGGCGGCGCTCCAGCCCGGTCAGCGTGCCGGTCAGCTCACGCAGCGTGGACTCGCTGTAGCGGCGCCGACCTTGCCCGCGTACCGCAACCGGCCGCGGTCGTAGTAGCCGACCAGCAACGCGCCGAACCCGGTCCGCGCCCCACCCGGCGCGCTGAACCCGCCGACGACGAACTCCTGTTCCTTGACGCACTTGAACTTCAGCCAGTCGGTCGTCCGCCCGGACCGGTACGGCGCGTCCGCCCGCTTCGCGATCACGCCCTCCCAGCCGCGCGCGCACGCGTGGGCGGAGTACTCCTCGCCGGTGGTGTTGCGGTGCGTGGCGTACCGTAACACCCCGCCCCAGTCGAAAGCCTTGCGCAGCAACTGTTTCCGTTGCCGCAGCGGCAACCCGGTCGTGTCGTGGCCGTCGAAGGCCAGCAGGTCGAACAGGTACAGGTGCACCGCGACCCCGGTGGCCTCGATGCGCCGCCGGTCGGCCAGGTGGATGCGTTGCTGCAGCCGGGCGAAGCTGGTCTGGTTGCCGTCGAAGGCGACGATCTCGCCGTCGGCGACGAAGGAGGAGGCGCCCGATCCGGCGAGCGCCTCCCCGAGTTCCGGGTATCCGGCGCTGATGTCGTTGTGGTTGCGCGACCACAGCACGGGCCGGCCGCCGTCGCGCGAGCAGATGGTGCGAACCCCGTCCAGCTTGCGCTCGAACAGCCAGTTCTCCCTGGAAAACGGCTGCTGGGTCAGCGTCGCCACCATCGGCGCGCGCCACCCGGGATCAGCCATGATCACCGGTTACCCTGCGAAGCGCTCCGCAAAACCGCTGGTCACAGCTCCCCGTCCTGCTCGGTGAGCCCGTCGCGCAGCCGCTGCAGGGTGCGGGCGAGCAGCCGCGACACGTGCATCTGCGAAACGCCGATCCGCTCCGCGATCTGGGTCTGCGTCATGTTGTGCACGAACCGCAGGCCGAGGATCTTCCGCTCGCGCTCGGGCAGCTCCTGGATCAGCGGCAGCAGCGCCTCGTGGTTCTCGACGCCCTCCAGGCCGGCGTCCTCCTCACCCAGCGTGTCGCCGAGCGCGAGGTTCTCGGTGTCGCCGGACAGCACCTCGTCCAGCGACATCGAGTGGTAGGCGTTACCCGCTTCCAGGCCCTCGTAGACCTCGTCCTGGCTCACGCCGAGGTGGCTCGCGATCTCGCTTGGCGTCGGCGCGCGGCCCAGCCGCTGCGCGAGCTCGGTGCTCGCGCTGGAAATCGACAGGTGCAGCTCCTTGAGCCGGCGCGGCACCCGCACCAGCCAGCCGGTGTCCCGGAAGTGGCGGCGCACCTCACCCATCACCGTGGGCACGGCGAAGGACAGGAAGTCCGAGCCGCGGCTGGCGTCGAACCGGTCCACCGCGTTGATCAACCCCACGGTGGCGACCTGGACCAGGTCCTCCTTCGCCACCCCGCGCCCGGAGAACCGCTGCGCGATGTGCTCGGCCAAGGGCAGGTGCCCCGTCACGAGCTCGTCGCGCAGGGCGGCGCGGCGGGGGGCATCGGCCGGCAGGCTCGCCAGCTCGTCGAACAGCGGGGCCAGGTGGCCGTATTCGTTCGACGATGTGGGTTGTGTCGGCTCGGTCCGGGAACCGGTCACGCGCCTGCCCCTGGGACGTCCACGACGACACGTCGCTTGGCGAGTTCGATGTCCACCTGGTGGCCCTGGCCGTTCGACTTCACGTGCGCGTCGACGGAGTCCGTGAGCGTGCTCAGGACCCGCCAGCCGAACGACTTGGTGCTCGGCGCGCTGTCGTTGTCCGACAGCACCGTGCCCTGGAACCGCAGTTCGTCGTCCTCGACGACGAACCGGCAGCGCATGGTGGAGCCCGGCAGTGCCCGGGTGATCAGCGTCGAGCACGCTTCGTCCACTGCCAGCCGCAGGTCGGCGATCGAGTCCAGGTCGAAGTCGGCGCGGGTGGCGAGCGTCGCCACCACCGACCGGACGATCGGCAGGTGTGCCAGGTCGGCACCGAGCCAGAGTTCGATCTCGTTCTGCGCGCGCAGGGACGGTGGCTCCCAGTCCGTCACGTTCACCTCACCGTCGTTCGAGTGTTGCTTCGGAACCATCATGCCTCGAACGAGGGAAGTTCGCTCGGTACGGTTACCGTCCGGAAGCATTCCGTAGCTGGTGTTATGGCTGTACTCCTCACCGATGGCGCAAGATCGCGCCGAACCCCTCGACGAGCTCCTCGTCGACGTGCACCAGGTCCGCGTCCACGGCGATCGCCGCGGCGGGGACCGCCTCGTCGGCCCGGCACCGGTGGATCTCCGTGACGCCGTAGGCTTTCAGCTCCTCCTCATCCAGCGCGATCTGCGCCGGGGTCGGCCCCGTGCACACCATGTCCTCACCCGGATCGCCGACGAGCAGAGTCTCCACATTGGCCTCGCGCAGCGCGGCCGTCACCGCCTCGAGCCCTTGCACCGCAAGGCCGTCCGGCTGGTTCAGCGCGCCGCGGAACTGCTGGACGACATCGTTCAGGCCGCTTTGCCGGACCGCTTCGGCCAGCTCGTCGGCGACGTCGGAGTGCGTGGCCTCGCGCGCGATCGACTTCGCGGCCTCGGGCAGTTCGTCGATCACGGCCTTGCGGCCCTGCACCTCGCCGGCCACCACGATCAGCTGCGCGTGCGCCTGCTCGGCCAGGCGGGCGACCACGCCCGCGATGTCGGCGACGTTGTGGCGCTTCACCTCCTCAGTGCGGTGCTGCATGCGGTGGTGCGCCTCACCGCCGCCGCGGGTGTGGTGCACCGGGTGCTCCTGGCCGCTGACCTCCTCCGCGGCCATCTCGTCGCCGTGCTCGTCGAAGGCCTTGACGGTCGCGCTCACCTGGTCGACCTCGGCGACCACGTGCGGCAGCGCCAGCTCGCCGTACCGCGCCAGCGGCAGCAGGTAGGGCAGGTCGGAGACCCGGGCGATGGTGCTCGCGGGCGGGCTCGGCAGGTGCTCGTCGACCAGGACCCGTTCGCCCGCGGCCAGCAGCGCGCGGCCGCTGCGGCCGGTGGCTCGCGGGCCGTCCAGGATCGCGCTCTCCAGCGCGCTCACCGCGCCGTCCGGGGCGTGCTGCGCGGTCAGCGCGTCCTTCAGCTCGCGCCACTTGAGCTCGAGTTGTTTCTCGGCGTCCTCCGTGTCGTGCGAGTCCTCGAAGTAGACGGACGTGAACGGACCGGTCTCGGTAACCAGCGGGCGCAAGGTCGTCGTGTCCATGCCCGCTTCTTACCCGTCGGTTCGCGCCGTGAAACGCCACGGTTTGATGGGGTCATGGAGTGGTGGGAGGCGTTGGTCGTGTTCCTGGCCGGGATGTGGGCGGGCACGATCAACACGGTCGTCGGGTCCGGCACGCTCGTCACGTTCCCGGTGCTGGTCGCGCTGGGTTACTCGCCGGTGACCGCGACGACGTCGAACGCGATCGGGCTCGCGCCGGGCACGATCAGCGGCGCGATCGGCTACCGGCACGAGCTGACCGGCCAGGGCAGGCGGGTCGCGCGGTACGCGGTGCCGTCGGCGCTCGGCGCGGTGTGCGGCACGGTGCTGCTGCTTTCGCTGCCACCCAACGCGTTCGAGACGGTCGTGCCGGTGCTGGTCGGGCTCGCCGTGGTGCTGGTGATCGTCCAGCCGAGGGTGTCCGCGTGGGTGGCGCGCCGTCGCGAGCCGGGCGGGGACGGCGGCTCGCACGGCGGCCTGGTGCTGTTCCTGATCTTCCTGGTCGGGATCTACGGCGGTTACTTCACCGCGGCACAGGGCGTCATGCTGATGGCGTTCATGGGGATGCTGCTCACCGACCCGCTGCAGCGGCTCAACGGGATCAAGAACGTCCTCTCCGCCGTGGTCAACGTGGTCGCCGGGATCGTCTACGCGTTCATCGCCCCGGTCAGCTGGCCGGTGGTGGCGCTGCTCGCCGTCGGGTCCACGCTCGGCGGGCAGATCGGCGCCAAGATCGGGCGCCGGCTGCCCGCGCCGGTGCTGCGCGGCGTGATCGTCGTGGTCGGCATCGCCGCGATCGTGCAGCTGGTGGTCAACGGCTGAAGCCGCGCGCCGCCTGCAGGAAGGCCTCGTTCTCCTCGCGGGTGCTGATCGTGACGCGCACGCCGTCGCCGGCGAAGGCCCGCACGACCACCTTGTTCGCCAGCGCGTGCTCGGCGAACTCGAGCGCGCGGTCGCCCAGCGGCAGCCACACGAAATTGGCGTGCGTCTCGGGCACCTCGTAGCCGAGGGCGAGCAGTTCGTCGGCGACGCGCTGCCGCTCGGTGACGATCGCCGCGCACCGCTCGCGCATCTCGTCCTCGGCGTCGAGCGAGGCCAGCGCGGCGATCTGCGCCAGCGAGTTGACGCTGAACGGGATGTAGACCTTGCGCACCACCTCGGCCAGCTCGGCCGGGCCGACCAGGTAGCCGACGCGCAGCCCGGCCAGGCCGTAGGCCTTCGAGAAGGTCCGCAGCGCCACCACGTTGTCGCGGGTGCGCGCGAACTCCATGCCGTCCGGCACGTCCGGGTCGGTGACGAACTCGCGGTAGGCCTCGTCCAGCGCGACGACCACGTGCGGCGGGACCTGGTCGAGGAAGCGCACCAGCTCCTCGTGGCGGTTCGCGGTGCCCGTCGGGTTGTTCGGGTTGCAGACGAAGATCAGCTTCGTCCGCGGCGTGATGGCGGCGAGCATCGCGTCCAGGTCGTGCGTGTGCGTGGCGTCCAGCGGCACCTTCACCGACGTCGCACCGGCGATCTGGGTGACGATCGGGTACGCCTCGAACGAGCGCCACGCGAACAGGACCTCGTCACCGGGCGCGCACAGGGCCTGCGTGAGCTGCTGGCACAGCGCGACCGAGCCGCAGCCGACCGCGATGCGCTCCACCGGGAAGTCGTACTTGCGCGCCAGCCGGTTCGCCAGCGCCGTCACCCCCATGTCCGGGTAGCGGTGGACGTCCGCGGCGGCGTCGGCGATCGCGGCGCGCACACTCGGCAGTGGGCCGCCCGGGACCTCGTTGCTGGCGAGCTTGATCGCACCCGGCACCGTCCGCCCGGCGACATAGGCGGGCAGCGAGCCGAGATCGGGACGGGTACGCACGGACATGGCGGGCACTCCTTCGGTCGAACGCGCTGCTGCCACGTTATCCCGAACACTTGATCGCGATCGGTGTTGACTCCCGTTCACCCGGGGATGGTTGAGTAGTGCGATGACGCAGACGCACACCTCGCACTACGAGCGGACCGACGGCCGGGCGATCGAGCTGACGTTCGCCGAACCCGAGAACGTCGTCCGCGGTGGGCTCGTGGTGCTGCACGAGGTCGGCGGGATCACCGACGGGGTGCGGTTGCTGATCTCGAGCCTGGCCGCGGAGGGCTGGCTGGCCGCCGCACCGCACATCGACGACACGCCTACGCCGGACAGCGTCCTGGCCGCCACCGACATCGCGCTGGCCTGGCTGGTCGAGCGCGGCGTGCAGGCCGACCTGCTCGGTGTCGTCGGCTTCGACCTGGGCGGCACGGCCGCGCTGCTGGTCGCCGCCAACCGGAAGCTGGGCGCGGCGGTCAGCGTCGGCGGGCACCGCGTCGCCGAGAAGCCGGGGCTGGTCGACATCGCGCGTGAGCTGGTCAGCCCGTGGCTCGGCCTGTACGGCGACGCCGGTGACGAGCTGGGCGCCGCTGAGGTCGAGAAGCTGCGCGAGGCCGCCGCCGAAGCCCGGGTGGCGACGAACGTGGTCCGCTACCCGGGCGCCAACCACCGGTTCGACGCCGACCCGCAGGCCGCGGTCGAGGCCTGGCAGCGGACGTTGAGCTGGTTCGACGCCCACTTGCGCTAATACGCTCCCGGGGTGACCACCGATGTTGCTGACACCCCGGAAGTGTTGTGGCGGCCGGACCCGGAGCGGGTCGCCGCGAGCAGGATCCAGGCGTTCCGCGACTGGCTGCGCGCGGAGCGCGACGTGTCCCTCGACGACTACGACGAGTTGTGGCGGTTCTCGGTCGACCGGCCCGCGGACTTCTGGGGCGCGGCGGCGGAGTTCCTCGGCATCCGCTGGCACGCCCAGCCGAGCGCGGTCCTCGGCGACGCGCGCATGCCCGGTGCGCAGTGGTTCCCCGGCGGCACCCTCAACTACACCGAGCACGCCCTGACCGGCGCCGACGACGACCTCGCGGTGATCTTCCGCCGCGAGGACGGGCTGTCCGCCCGCCTCACCTACCGCGAGCTGCGCGAGCAGGTGGCCGCGGCGCGGGCGGCGCTGGTCGAGCTCGGTGTCGGCCGCGGTGACCGCGTCGTCGCGCTCGCGCCGAACTGCCCGCAGACGCTCGTCGCGTTCCTGGCCACCGCGAGCCTCGGCGCGATCTGGTCGTCCTGCTCGCCGGACTTCGGCGTCCGCGCGATCAGCGACCGGTTCGCCCAGATCGAGCCGAAGGTCCTGGTCGCGATCAACGGATACGTCTACAACGGACGGTCCTTCGACGTCCGGCCGACGGTCGAGGAGCTGCGCGAGCGGATCCCGTCGCTGACGGCGACCGTCCTGGTGGACTACGCAGGCGGCGGCACGGTCAACAGCGCGCTTGCCTGGGACGCGCTGCTCGACCGGCACACCGGCGCGGAGATGGCGTACGAGCCGGTGCCGTTCGACCACCCGCTGTGGGTGCTCTACTCGTCCGGCACCACCGGCCTGCCGAAGGGCATCGTGCAGGGGCACGGCGGGATCGTGCTGGAGCACCTCAAGGCGACCATGCTGCAGATGGACCTCGGGCCGGGTGAGAAATTCTTCTGGTTCACCACCACCGGCTGGATGATGTGGAACTTCCTGATCGGCGGGCTGCTGGCGCGCTCGACGATCGTGATGTTCGACGGCAGCCCGGGGCACCCGGACCTGAACACGTTGTGGCGGCTGGCGGCCGAGGAGCGGATCACGTACTTCGGCACGTCCGCGCCGTTCGTCCAGAGCTGCCTCAAGGCCCGGATCCGCCCGGCCGCTTCGTTCGACCTGTCGGCGTTGCGGGCTTTGGGGTCGACCGGCGCGCCGCTGTCCGACGACGGCTTCCGCTGGATCGCCGACGAGGTCGGCCGGTCGGTGCAGATCTGCTCGGTGTCCGGCGGCACCGATCTGTGCGCTGCGTTCGTCGCGGCCGCGCCGGACGTACCGGTGTGGCTGGGCGAGCTGTCCTGCCGGGCGCTCGGAGCCGCGGTGACGGCGTTCGACGAGGACGGCCGTGAGGTGGTCGACGAGGTCGGCGAGCTGGTGGTGACCAAGCCGATGCCGTCGATGCCGGTGTTCTTCTGGAACGACGAGGACGGGTCGCGACTGCGCGAGGCCTACTTCGACATGTACCCGGGCGTGTGGCGGCACGGCGACTGGATCCGGATCACGCCCCGCGGGTCGGCGGTGATCTACGGCCGCAGCGACTCCACGCTCAACCGCGGTGGCGTGCGGATGGGCACCGCCGAGTTCTACCGCATCGTCGAGGGCTTCGACGAGATCGCCGACTCGCTCGTCATCGACACCACGCGGGCCGGGAATACCGACGGTGAGCTGCTGTGTTTCGTCGTGATGGCGCCCGGGGCGGATCTTGCCGCGGTCGAGCCGGAGCTGCGCGCACAGCTGCGGCGCGGCCTCTCGCCGCGGCACGTACCCGATCGGTTCATCGAGGTGGCGGAGGTGCCCCGGACGCTGAACGGTAAGAAGTGCGAGGTGCCGGTCAAGAAGATCCTGACCGGGGTGGCGCCGGAACGGGCGGTCAGCCGGGACGCGCTCGCCAACCCGGGGGCGCTCGAACCGTTCGTCGACATGGCCAGGGGGAGTTAGGGGGCAGGGTGTCCGGGAGGACGTTGGCCGGGGAGCGGCCGGCCGTCTGGCGCGTCACGGGCGCGGCGTCGGTCGCGGCGATCACCTGGGTGACCAGGCTGGTCGGACTGCTGGCGGTGATCTCGGTCGTCCTGCCTGCCGGGCGGCGCGGCATGCGCGGGCACGTCGCGGTGTGGCTCGGGCTGCCCCAGGAGGCGACGACGGCCGCGGCCGCCGTCGTGCTGGCCGTGGGGGTGCTGCTGATCATGCTCGCGTCCGGGCTGAAGCGCCGCAAGCGCCGGGCCTGGCAGCTCGCGCTCGCCGCCAGCGTCGTGCTGGCGGTGTCGCACCTCGGGATGCAGCACGTGTTCGGCGCCGGGGTGGTGGCGGTCGCGCTCGCCGTGACGCTGGTGCTGAACCGGCGGCACTTCGTGGCGCTGCCCGACCCGGTGACCGGGAAGTGGGTCGCGGTGCGGGTGTTCCTGCAGCTGCTGGTGGCCGGGTTCGTAATCAACGTCGCGCTGCTGTCGGTGGCGCCGTCGCGGTTCATGGCGCCCCTGTCGTTCCCGGACCGGATGGCCGAGGCGGCGCTGGCGCTGTTCGGCGTCAGCGGCCCGGCCGAGTTCCACGTCGAGTGGATGGACGACCTGACCGCGACGGTCGGGTTGCTGTTCGGGCTGGGCGCGGTGCTGCTCGCCGCGTACTTCCTGCTGCGCTCGGCCGAGCCGGCACCGCAGCTGAGCGAGGACGAGAAGGCCCGGCTGAAGGCGCTGCTGGACAAGCACGGCGCCCGCGACTCGCTCGGGTACTTCGCGCTGCGCGACGACAAGTTCGTGGTGTTCTCCAAGACCGGCAAGGCGGCCGTGACGTACCGGGTGATCGCCGGCGCGGCGGTCGCGTCGGCCGATCCGCTGGGCGACAACGAGGCCTGGCCGGGCGCGATCGAGGAGTTCCTGGCGGTCTGCCGCCGGCACGGCTGGGTCCCGGCGGCGATGGGGTGCTCGGAACTGGGCGCGACCGCGTGGGCCCGGTACGACCTGGACGTGCTGGAGATCGGCGACGAGGCGGTCGTCGATGCGGACACGTTCACGCTCGAGGGCCGCGTGATGCGCGGGGTGCGCCAGGCGGTGGCGAAGACGAAGCGGGCCGGGTACGCGGTGCGCGTGCGGCGGTCGGAGGAGCTGGCCGAGGGCGAGTTGGCCGAGCTGGAGGCGCTGGCGGCGAAGTGGCGCGGGAGCGACACCGAGCGCGGGTTCTCGATGGCGCTGGGCCGGATGGGCGATCCCGGGTCGGTGCTGGTGACCGCCGAGCGGGACGGCGTGGTGCGGGGGCTGCTGCAGTTCGTGCCGTGGGGCAGTGACGGGCTGTCGCTGGACGTGATGCGCCGTGATCGCAGTGCGGACAATGGCATCAACGAGCTGATGATCTCGGAGCTGCTGCTGGCCGCGAAGGATCATGGTGTGAGGTACGTCTCGCTGAACTTCGCCGCGTTCCGGAAGCTGATGGAGCAGGGCAGGCGGATCGGGGCGGGCCCGGTGGCGCGCGCCTCGGCGAAGGTCCTGGGATGGATGTCACACTGGGTGCAGATCGAGACGCTGTACCGGTTCAACGCCAAGTTCCAGCCGGCGTGGGTGCCCAGGTACCTGGTGTACCCGGGCGTGCGCGAACTGCCACGCGTCGGGGTGGCCGTCTTCGAGGCCGAGGGTTTGGCCGGACGTTCCCCCAGGTTGCGGCGGTTGTTGCGCAGATGAGGGGGTCCTTTGCCGGCGCTCTGAGGGGCTGTGTACGCTATCTCAGCAGTGGTCGTGATCCGGGAGGCTTCGCCTAGTCTGGTCTATGGCGCCGCACTGCTAATGCGGTTGGGGGTAACCCCCCCTCCCGGGTTCAAATCCCGGAGCCTCCGCAAGGCACTCGGACCCCCGAGTGCTAGAGTGAAAACTGAACAAGCGCCCGTAGCTCAACGGATAGAGCATCTGACTACGGATCAGAAGGTTAGGGGTTCGAATCCCTTCGGGCGCGCGTCTGGTTGAGACAGCAAGACCACGAAGCCCCTCTGGAAACAGAGGGGCTTCGTGTTGTTCGGGGTACTGGAATAGGACCGCCTTGCGGCGGCCGTTCGCGTCACAGTCCTCTGTGTACTCGCCGGAAACCGGCGGGGGCGTCATCGGGACTGGAGGGCGTCCAGCGCCACGGCCTGCGCGAGCACCAGCCGGCGGTCCAGCGCCGGGTCGGTGACGCGCACCAGGTAGTGGTCCCGGAACCGGGTCTTCTTCTCGAAGCTGCCCACCAGTTGGCCGTCGCGGGCGAAGTCGAAGTGGTACTTCCACGGGAACGGGACGTCGCCAAGCCACGGGAGGAAACCCAGATGCGGCGGAACAGCGCCAGGGCCATGCTGCGCTCGCTGATCTCCACCGGCGGCAGGCCCGGCTGCTCCAGCCGCCACGTCGACCGCAGCAGCGACTTGCCGAACTGCTTGCCGAACACGCCGATCGGCTGCCCCTCGCCGGTCGTCACGTCGTAGGCGCTGGCCAGGTCGATCACCTTGCGAGCGCGGAACGCGGCGAGCACGTGCTGCTTGCTCTCGTCCGCGTAGAGGGTGACCTGCTCGCGGAAGGTCATCCGCTTCTGCTCGACGAACGCGACCAGCGCGCCGGGCCCGCCGTTGCCGTCGTCGGTGAAGACCTTGGGCGGTGACGGCGTGCTCAAGGGCTTGGACACCGACTACGTCCTCGGTGTCAGCAACGTCCTGGTACGGCGCAAGCTCGACGAGTTCGCGACCGAACTCGGCAAGGAACCCGGTATCGTCCTCCACCCGAGCACACGGGTGGAGAAGCGCGTCGCGATCGGGCCGGGTGGTGTTTTCATGCCCGGTGTCAACCTTCAGGAGTGCGCCTCGGTCGGGCGGCACGTCCCGGCATCGGGGGGATCGTCCTGCCCGACGTGACGGTCGATGAAGACGTCGTGATCGGAGCCGGCGCGGTCGTCACCAAGGACGTCCCGCCGCAGACCACCGTCGTGGGCTTACCCTCCCGGCCCCTGCGGCCGACGTGAGCGGTCAGCTGGGCTGAGACGCATGCCGCTGCCGCACGTCCACCGCGCCGTCCGTCGACGCGCGCAGGGGGCCTTCTGCAGCTTGCCCGTCGCGGTCTTCGGTAGTTCCGTCATCAGCTTGACGAAGCCGGGCACCATGTGGTTCGGCATGCGCTCGCGGCAGAACTCGGTCAGGGCGGACGCGTCGATCTCCCCCCGGGGTCCGGAATGACGCAGATCATCACCTCGTCCTCGCCGCCGGCGTCGTCGGTCTTCACGCCGACCGCGGCGCACTCCGCGACCCCCGGGTAGTGCGACACGGCCTGCTCGACCTCGTACGACGAGATGTTCTCGCCGCGACGGCGGATGCAGTCCTTGATCCGGTCGACGAAGTGCAGCCGCTCCTGCTCGTCGAGGAACCCGGCGTCCCCGGTGTGGAACCACAGGTCCCGCCAGGCCTCGACGGTCTTCTCCGGCATCTTGAAGTACCCGGCCATGAACGCGCCCGGAATCCGCCGCCGCACGACGATCTCGCCGACCGCGCTGGCGGGACGCAGCTGCCCCGTCTCCGCATCGGCGATCGCCAGCTCGAACGCGTCCAGCGCCGTCCCGGAGTTCCGGCCTGACGTCGGGTACGCGACCATGTTGCACTCGGTCATGCCGAACCCGCGCAGCACCTCGACGCCGAAGCGCCGTTCGAACTCCGGGGCGCCCTCGTCGGAGACCGGGATCGACAGCACCGCCGCGCAGCCCGTGGTCCAGATTGCCGTCCGAAGGCGGCTGGTGCAGCACGAAATCGGCCATCACGCCGAGCAGGTGGGTGATCGTCGCGCCGGTACGGCGCACCTCCGGGAGCCATCCCCGACGCGCTGAACCGCCTCGCCAGGTAGAAGTGGGCGCCCGCGAACAGCACCGCGCCGACCTGCATGAACAGGCCGTTCGCGTGGAAGAGCGGCAGGGCGGCGTACTCCTTGTCCGCCGCGGTCATCCGCAGGTGCGTCGCCGCACCGTCTCCAGGAGGTCGGCCTGGACGAACACCACGGCGGGCTCGGAGTTGGCCAGCTGGTGGCCGAGGAACTGCCCCGTCAGCTCCGGGTTGGGCGGCACGAAGATGGCGCCGATCAGGTTGGCGCCGAACAGCACCGCGAGGATCTCGGGCCGGTTCCCGGTGACGCACACGACGCGATCGCCCTTGCCGCAGCCGGCCGCGGAGAGCCAGCCGGCGACCGCGGCCGCCCTGTCCCACACGTCCCGGTAGGTTCAGGTCGTGCCGTCGAAGGACTCCACGAACACCTGTTCCGGATGCGCGGCGACGTGCTTGCGCAGCAGGCTCGGCAGATCCGTCCGGACGGCGTCCACCAGTGGCGAGCGGGAGCTGGCCGAAGTCACGAGTCTCGTCCTCGCGGGGCGTCGGTGACCGCGTTCCGGCAGACGATGCCCCAGTTTCAATTCACGCGGTAGCGTCGAACTCCGCCTGGACCTGGGGCAGCACCTTGGTGCCGAGCAGTTCGATCGCCGCCATCACGTGCTTCTGCGGCACCCCCGACCAGTCCATCTGCATGGCGTACCGGTCGGCGCCCACGAGCTTCCCGACCGTGATCAGGCGCTCCGCGACCTCGTTCGGGCTGCCGGTGAACAGCGACGACGCCCCGGCGGTGTACGCGTCGTACTCGGCGCGGGTCGGGACTGCCCAGCCGCGGGCCCGCGCGCCGTACTTCATGGTTTCCAGCCAGTATGGGTAGAACGTGTCCTTCGCGTCCTGCGACCTGCGCGCCACCAGCCCGATCGCGCTCATCGTCACGTGCTGCGCCGCGGGATCGTTGCCGGACACCTCGCTCGCCCGTCGGTACAGCTGCACCAGCGGCGCGAACCGCTCCGGGCGGCCGCCGATGATCGCGTACACGACGGGCAGCCCGAGCGCGCCGGCGCGGATCGAGGAGTCCTGGTTGCCTCCCGTGCCGACCGAGATGCGCAGGTGCTCGCCGTACGGCCGCGGCAGCACCCGCGCACCCCGCAGCGGCGCCCGGAACTTGCCCGACCACGTCACCGGGTCCTCGCGGTCCAGCGCCAGCAACAGGTCGAGCTTCTCCTCGAACAGCGCGTCGTAGTCCTCCAGATCCGCGCCGTACAGCGGGAACGACTCGATGAACGACCCGCGCCCCACCAGCAGCTCGGCCCGGCCGCCGCTGAGCTGGTCGAGCGTCGTGAACTGCTGGTACAGCCGCACCGGATCCTCGGTGCTCAGCACGGAAACGGCGGTCGACAACGTGATCTTCGAGGTCACGCTCGCCGCGGCCGCCAGCACCGTGGCCGGGTTGGAGATCGCGTACGAGTCGAGGTGGTGCTCGCCGAGGCCGTAGAACCCCAAGCCGAGCTCGTCGGCCAGTTTCATCCGCTCCAGCGTGTTGGCCAGCGCCGCGGAGACGGACAGCTGTTCGCCGGTGACCGGGTCGGCCGGGCGGTCACCGAAGCTGTAGATGCCGAGTTCCATGCCTCCCAAGCTAACCAGCGGATGATGACACGTCAACCAAATCGGACGACGAGGCTCGACAGCCGCCAGGTCCCCGGATCCGGCATGCGCTCGACCTTGACCGGTTCGAACTCCCGGGCCAGCAACGCGGTCAGTGCGACCTCGGTCTGCACCCGGGCCAGCGCGGCGCCGAGGCAGAAGTGCGGGCCGTGCCCGAATCCGAGGTGCCCGCCGCCGGGCCGGGTCACGTCGAAGCGGTCCGGAAACTCGAAGGCACGTGGATCCCGGTTGGCCGCCGCGACCGCCGCGACGATCGCCTCGCCCTCGCGGATCAGCACGCCCTCCAGCTCGACGTCCTCGCGCGCGTAACGCGGAATCGTCATCAGCGTCGGCCCGCACCAGCGGATCAGCTCGTCCACCGCGCGCGGCATGAGCCCCGGGTCGGCGCGCAGCGCGGCGAGCTGGTCCGGGTGCTCCAGCAGGGTGGCCACGGCGTTCGCGATGAGGTTCGCCGGCGTCTGCCCAGCCAGCACCAGGTGCCACACGAGCGTGACCATCTCGGTGTCACTGAGCCGGTCCTCGGCCCGGATCAGGTCGGCGAGCACGTCGTCACCCGGCTCGTCCCGGCGGCGGGCGATGGCGGCCTGCGCGCCGGCCATGATGCCAGGGATGGCGGCGGCGAACGCCGGGCCGTGGCCGCTGGCGACCGCGATGCCGTACTCGCGCCAGCGCGGGCGGTCCTCGCCGGGGATGTCGACCAGTTCGCAGATCACGTCCATCGGCAGCGGACGGGCGAAGTCCCGCAGCAGGTCGGCCTCCGCGGGCAGGTCGTCGAGCAGTCGTCCGACGAGCGGTTCGACGCGTGGCCGGAAGTCCAGCGCGCGGCGTGCGGAGAACGCGGGGGAGACCAGGCGCCGCAGCCGGGCGTGCTCCGCACCCTCCACTTCGGACATCGTGCGCATGTACGCGCGGCAGTGCTCGGGCACGTCCGGCCGTTGGTAGCTGTTCGCGGTCAGCTCGAAGCGCGGGTCGGACAGGACCGCTCGCGCGGTCTCGTGGCGGGTCGCGGCCCACACCGGGCCGAAACCGGGCGCGCCGACGCGGGCGAGCGGCGACTGCTCCCGCGCCCGGCCGTATGCGGTGAACGGGTCGGTCAGCACTTCGGGGTCGGTCAGGGAGATCTCGGGGACCACTCGCACTCCAGATGTTAAGTACAGATGTTCACATCATTTGAATGCGCACGATATCTTGGTCTCCGTCCGGATGGCAACGAGGAGGCTTCGTGGCGCGGCTGACCAGGGCGGAGACGCAGGAGCGCAACCGCGCGAAGGTGCTGGCCGCAGCGCGGGAGGAGTTCGCGGAGCGGGGCTTCCGGGACGCCAAGGTGGACGTCATCGCCGAGCGGGCGGAGCTCACGCGCGGTGCGGTCTACTCGAACTTCCCCGGCAAGCGGGCCCTGTACTTCGCGGTCCTGGCCGACCTCGCGACCCGCGCGGAGCCGTCCCCGCACAGCCGTCCCGGCACCGACGCCCGGTCCGCGGTCGGCTCGTTCGCCCGCGACTGGATCGTGCGGGACGCCGGCCTGGCCCGCGATCTGCCGTCCGAGGTGATGGCGGATGAGCGGGTGCGGCTGCCGTACGCGCAGCTCATGGAGCTCGGCGCGCTGCTGCTCGCCCTGGCGGTCGAACGGCTCGACCCGCCGGAGTCCCCGCCGGGCGCGCCGCCCGCGCGGTACGTGCGCCGGGCGCGAGCGGTGCTGACGTCGCTGCACGGCGCGCGGCAGCTCACCGTCGCGGCGCCCGGGTTCGTCGAGCCGTTCGACGTGATCAGCACCTGCGAACAGCTCGCCGAACTGCCGTTCAACGACTGGTGGGCGCCGCCGCAGGTGTCGCCGCAGCCGCGTCCCGCCGACGAACCGTGGGCGCCCGGCGAGGCCGTCGACCTGGTGCGCGGTGGGCCGGTCCGGCTCCCGTCCGACGGCGTCGTCGCGGTCCTCGGTCTGCACCGGCTCGCCGTCGTGGAGGAAGCGGTCCGGGCGGGGGCGGACGTCACGCTCGTGGCGGTCACCGGCGAACCGGCTGAACTGGGGCCGCTCGCGCGCCTGGTGATCACCGAGGTCGCCGCGTGCCTCCGGCAGGCGTTCCCCGAGGCCGCGTGGCCGGACCTGCGCGTTGTGTGCGACGAACGAGGGGAGCTGGCCGCGGCGGCCGGCGTGGCGGCGGTCAGCGATGCGACCGAGGTGGCGGTGCGCGTGGCCGGCGGCCGGATCGTCGCGCGTGCCGACGGGTTCGGCGCCTGCCATGCGGTGTCAGCAGGGAAACTTGCGCCCGCCGCCGCGGCCAACCACGATCGGTCCTCGTGACTACGGCGGAAACCTCGCTCCGGTACGGCCAGGCCGCCGGGCGCTGGGTCCTGTTCGCCACCGTCCTCGGGTCCGGTGTCACGTTCCTCGACGCCACGGTCGTGAACATCGCGCTGCCCAAGATCGGCACCGACCTGGAGGCGAGCACGGCTGGTCTGCAGTGGACGATCAACGGCTACACGCTCAGCCTCGCCGCCCTGATCCTGCTCGGCGGCTCCCTCGGCGACCGCTTCGGGCGGCGGCGGATCTTCGTGCTCGGCATCTCGTGGTTCGCGATCGCGTCGCTGCTCTGCGGGCTCGCGCCGGACATCTGGACGCTGGTCGCCGCCCGCGTGCTGCAGGGGATCGGCGGCGCGCTGCTCACGCCGGGGTCGCTGGCGATCCTGGAGGCGTCGTTCCACCCCGACGACCGGGCTAAAGCGATCGGGGCGTGGTCCGGGCTCGGCGGGATCGCCGGCGCGCTCGGACCGTTCCTCGGCGGCTGGCTGGTCGAGGTGGCGAGCTGGCGCCTGGTGTTCCTGATCAACGTGCCGCTCGCGGCGGTCGTCGTGCTGGTCGCGCTCCGGCACGTCCCGGAGACCCGCAACCCGGAGGCCGCGCGGCAGCTGGACTTCACCGGCGCGGCGATTGGCGCGCTCGGGCTGGCCGGGCTGAGCTACGGCTTCACGGCGTGGCCGTCGCTCGGCGCCGGCTCGCCGACCGTGCTGGCGGCGCTGGGCGTGGGGGTCGCCGGGATCGCGGCGTTCGTGCTGACCGAGCGGCGGTCGCGGCACCCGATGCTGCCGCTCGGTGTGTTCGCGTCGCGGGCGTTCACCGCGGCGAATCTGGTGACCTTCGCGGTGTACGCCGCGCTGGGCGGCGTGTTCTTCCTGGTCGTGCTGAACCTGCAGGTGGTCGGCGGGTACTCGCCGGTCGCGGCGGGGTCGGCGATGCTGCCGGTGACCGCGCTGATGCTCGTGCTGTCGGCGCGCGCCGGGGCGTTGGGGCAGCGGACCGGGCCGCGGCTGCCGATGACCGTCGGGCCGATCGTCTGCGCGGTGGCGCTCGTGCTGCTGTCCCGGATCTCGGCGAGTCCCTCGTACCTGACCGAGGTACTGCCCGCGGTCGTGGTGCTCGGGCTCGGTCTGTCGCTGACGGTCGCGCCGCTGACCGCGACCGCGCTCGGCGCGCTCGACGACCGGTACGCGGGCGTCGCCAGCGGCGCGAACAACGCGATCGCCCGCACCGCCGGGCTGCTCGCGGTCGCGGTGCTGCCGCTGGTCGCGGGCATCGGCGCGGGCAGCCTGACCGATCCCGCGGCGCTTGCGCCCGCCTACCGGACGGCCATGCTGGTGTGCGCCGGGCTGCTCGTCGCGGGCGCGGTGATCGCGTTCGCGCTCGTGCCCGGCCGCCCGAAGCCGACACCGGCCAGCCCGGTGAAGGTCCACTGCGCGGTGGCCGGCACCCCGCTGCACCCCGTGGAATGCCGCGAGCCCTCGGGTCGTTGACGGGTGTGCGAGGAAGGAGCGGGTATGAAGAGCAGGAATTCGCTCAGGTCGCTCAATTGCCAGCCGGGTTCGATCGTGGTCCGGCGCCGGGGCGCTCGTTCGTGATCAACAAGAACAACCCCCGGGTGAACGCCCGGCCGGGCTGAATTGTCCGGAAACAGGGTCCGTCCAGGGTCGACGGACCCTGTTCTTTTGTGCGATGTGCCGCTTATCGTGGCGATCGATGAACACTCGTGGAGCTGCTGTCATGGTCGGCGCTACCGGCGGGATCGGTGCGGAAGTTGCTGCCGCGCTGGCCGACCGGTACACGGTCTGGCTCGCCGGACGGGACGAGACCGCATTGAAGGAATTGGCCGGGACGTTGCCGGACGCGCATTGCTGGACGGTAGATCTGGCGGCCGATCCGGACATTTACGATAATTGCCCGGAATTGTCGTCGGTCGACGTGATAGTGCATTGTGCGGGTGTTTTCCAACTGGGTTCCGTCGCGGAAACCGATCCCGCCGTGTGGCGTGAGCTGTTCGCCGTGAACCTGTTCGGCGTCATCGGATTGACCCGGCTGTTGCTGCCCGCGCTGCGAGCCGCGCGGGGCCGGGTGATCCTGGTGAACTCCACGGCCGTCCTCGGCTCGCCCGCCAACCGGTCCGCCTACGCCGCCGGCAAGACGGCGCTGCGGGTGTTCGCCGAGGCGCTGCGCCGTGAGGAACTCCGGAACGGGGTGCGCGTCACGAACATCTACCCGGGGCGGGTCGCGACGCCGATGCAGCAGACCGTCCGCCGGATGGAGGGCGGGCGGTACGAGCCCGAGGGGTACCTCGATCCGTCGTCGGTGGCGGACGCGGTGCGATCCGTGCTGGACGCGCCGCGGAACACGCATCCGACCGAGCTCGTGATCGAGCCCGAATGGTGTCCGTGACCTTGCGGTCGCGGCCCGCATCCGGTGGTATGGCGGCATGAACCAGACGGACGCTGTCGTCGTGATCGCGACCATCGAGGCCGCGGAAGGCAAGGAGGCCCAGGTCGAGGAGGCGCTGCGGACCGCGGTGCGGGCGGTGCACCCCGAGCCGGGCTGTGAACGCTACGCACTGCACCGCGACGCGAAGTCGCCGACGACGTTCGTGATGGTGGAGAAGTGGGCCTCCGGCCCCGCGCTCGGCGCCCACGGCAAGGGCCCGGCGCTCGCCGAACTGAACGCAGCGCTCGACGGGCTGCTCGCGAAGCCGTTGGACGTGCAGCTGCTGACCCCGCTGCCGGACGGGGACGGCAAGCTGGGCGCGCTGTGAACCTGCCGCTCGCCGGGATCACCGTCGTCAGCCTGGAGCAGGCCGTCGCGGCGCCGTTCGCGACGCGCCAGCTCGCTGATCTCGGCGCCCGGGTGCTCAAGGTGGAACGCCCCGGTGGCGGCGACTTCGCGCGGCGCTACGACACGACCGTGCACGGCCAGTCCAGCTACTTCGTCTGGCTCAACCGCTCCAAGGAGTCGCTGACCCTCAACCTCAAGGACCCCCGCGGCCGGGAGGTCCTGGCGAAGCTGCTCGCCGGCGCGGACGTGTTCGTGCAGAACCTCGCGCCTGGTGCGGCGGCCCGTCTGGAGCTGGATCCGGCGACGCTCGCGCAGCGGTACCCGTCGCTGATCCCGTGCACGATCAGCGGGTACGGCACGGACGGGCCGTGGGCGGAGCGGAAGGCCTACGACCTGCTCGTCCAGTGCCAGACCGGCCTGGTGTCGCTGACCGGCACACCGGAGGGCGCGGCGCGGGCGGGGGTGTCGGTCGCGGACATCGCGGGCGGCATGTACGCCTACTCGGGCATCCTGACGGCCCTGTTCACGCGGGCCACGACCGGCCGGGCGCGGCCGGTGGAGGTGTCGTTGTTCGACGCGCTGTCCGAGTGGATGGGACAGCCGGCCTACTACACGCGCTACGGCGGCACGCAGCCGCCGCGGGTGGGCACCCAGCACGCGACGATCGCGCCCTACGGCGCCTACACCGCGGCCGACGGAAAGGACGTGCTGTTCTCGATCCAGAACGAGCCGGAGTGGGTCGCGTTGTGCTCGCGGTTCCTGCA
Source organism: Amycolatopsis methanolica 239 (assembly GCF_000739085.1). NCBI lineage: Bacteria > Bacillati > Actinomycetota > Actinomycetes > Pseudonocardiales > Pseudonocardiaceae > Amycolatopsis > Amycolatopsis methanolica. The sequence goes on from NZ_CP009110.1 coordinate 308,994, forward strand.
GCGGCCCGAGCTGGTCGACGACCCGCGGTTCGCGACCGGCTCCGCGCGGGTGGCCCACCGGGACGAGCTGAACGAGATCGTGGCGGCGCGGTTCCGCGAGCTGGACAGCGACAAGATCATGGCCCTGCTGGATGACATCGGCGTGGCGAACGCCGGGGTGAACTCGGTGCACGAGTTCCTGGCGCACCCGGTGCTCGCCGAGCGGGACCGGTGGCGCACGGTGCCGATTCCCGGCGGGACGGTGGAGGCGCTGCTCCCGCCGGTGATCATGGGCGGGTTCGAGCCGCGGATGGGGCCGGTGCCCGAGGTGGGCGCGCACACCGACGCGATCCTCCAGGAACTCGGCCACGAGGCGGCGGCTGTGGAGCAGCTGCGTGCGGAGGGCGTGGTCTGACCCGCGGGGTTGCTGCCTGAGCCCCGGAGGCTGTTCTGTTCGCTGGCTGGGCCTGCAGCTGGGCGGCGATGCTGCTGCTGAGCGGCTGCACGTGGAAGGCGTGGTCTGACCCTGGGCCCGCGGAAGCTGAAGCCACAGCGCGTCGGAGGTGGGGGTGACCTGGATTGAGCCCCTCGTTCGTGGGGTACTCGCCGGTATGCGTCGCACGTTGCTCGGGATTTACCTGAACGACCACGTGGCCGTGGTGACCGCCGGGGTCGAGCTGGCCAGGCGCTTCGCCCACACCGAGGCCGACTGGGCAGGCAACGGCAAGCTCGACCGGCTCGCCGAGGAACTGGCCGAGGACCGCGACGCCCTCGTCGACATGATGCGCGCCCTCGGCGACCCTCCCGCCCCACCGGCCACTGGGCAGGGTGGCTCCTGGAGAAGGCGGGCAGGCTCAAGTTCAACGGCCGCCTGCTGAACCGTTCGCCGCTCAGCCGGGTCGTCGAGCTGGAGGGGCTCCGGCTCGGCGTCGAGGGCAAGGTCGCGGCCTGGCGCACCCTGCGTGCCCGCGCCGCCGTCGACCCGCGCCTGGACGCCGACCGGCTCGACGAGCTGATCGCGAACGGGCGCAGTCAGGCGACGCGGCTCGAACGCCTGCGCGCACGTGCGGTGGCCGAGCTGTTCGGCGAGGAAACCGACCAGGCCGCTTGACGACACCGGTCCGCGCGCCAGGATCCACGAGTTCTTCCCCTGTGGTTAACCCGTTTCGTCGCGTCGTGTGTTAGCCGCCTCCAATCAGTCCGCAATGGACAGTCGAGTTGTCCACAGATTGGTCCACCTGTGGATCGCTTTGTGGACAACCACTCAGGCGGGTTTGGCGTACCGCGCTTCGGCCTTGAACCGCGTTCGCGCGGCGATCCGGCGCGCGCCGCTCATGTTCATGCGCCACGTGGCCATCGCGACGCTGACCCGGAAGTGGTTGGCCACCGAGTGATCCGACCAGCCCTTGAACGCGGCGATCCGCGCGGCGTCGGTGGGGATGAGGAGCTCGCCGGACAGTTCGGCGGCCTCCTCCTCGATGCCCGCGACAGCGGAGCGGCAGCCGTTCTCGTCGGTCAGCGTTGGACCGAACGGGTGTTCCAGGAGCACGTGCGCCATCTCGTGCGCGATCGTGGAGCGCCTGCGGCGCATGGGGTGCACGTGGTTCTCGATGATCACGGCACCGCTCGGGTCGAGCGGGACCAGTGCGGCGGAGAACACGTGCGGGCGTTCTTCCGTCAGGTGCCGCACCGACTCCGCGGGCAGGAACGGGCTGCGCAGGTCGAACACCTCGATCCCGTACAGCTCGGCCAGTGCCCACGGGTCCAGCGGTGCGAAGACCTCGGTGCCCAGCTCGGCCCGCACCTCGAGGGCGAGTTCCCTGGCCTCCTTCTTGAAACCCCGGCGGAGGGTCATTTCGACTCCTTGTTCTTGGCGCGGATGTGTCGCATCGTCAGGCCGACCACGTCCAGCAGGTGCTGCTGGTCGGACTCGCTGAGTTCTTCCTCGGCCCGGAGCAGGGGCGCGAGCTGCGCTTCGAGCGAGGGCCGGCGGCGCCCGTCGGGCTGGCCCTCCGGCCACACCATGAACGTCTCGGCGGGCATCCCGAGCCACTGGACGAGCGCGATGAACCCGTCCAGGTCCGGCCGGTGGCCGTTGCCCATCCGGCTGACCAGGGACGCGCTCACCCCGGCCTCGGCCGCGAGCTGCCGCCACGACAAGCCGCGTGACTCTCGCTCCGCGTCGAGGGCCGCATAGAGCCTCCCCGTGTCCAGCCGTCCGCCCATATGGCACACCTCCGCGCTCCGTTCCGTCGCAGTTTTGCCGAACCGTTGCGGAGGTGCAACGGTGATGTACTATAGGAACAGTATTGCTCCAGTGCAACACCCGAGGAGGGAGAGGGATCATGTCGCGGACGGTGTACTGGGTCTCGCCGATGCTGGGCAGCTGGGACGTGAAGCGGGGCGAGGCCGTGCTGTCGCACCACGAGCGCAAGCGGGACGCGGTGCGCGCGGCCGCGAAGCGGGCGCGCGCCGACCGCCCGAGCGTGCTCAGGATCCAGCGGCGCGACGGGTCGATCGAGAGCAGACGGCTCTACGGCAACGATCCGCTGTCTGCTCCGGGTTGACTTCTCCCGCGGCCTGCCGCCGGGGGTGGGGTGGGTGGGCATGGGGTGGACGATAGGGGTGGGGTCTGACAATTCGGGGCGCTTCGTCGTGGCGCCTCACGAGGCCCTCCGCTCGGTGTCCCCTGTGGACAGTGCGGTTTCCACCTCCGCGCACAGGATTCGCGCGGCCACGCCGTTCCGGTGGCGCCAGTGCGGCCGCGGCTGTGGAGGCGGTCGGCGTGACGGCGGCGGCGCCTGCCGCGGCGATCACCCGCGAGGCCAGGGCGAGGCCGTAGTCCGGCGCGAGGGCGGTGATGGAGTTGCCCAGCACGAAGACGCCGAGCGCGGCCAGCAGGACGGTGCGCCGCGGCCAGTTCCCGGTCGCCGCGGCGAGCACCGGGGACAGCACGGCGTAGGCGATCGCGAAGACGGACACGAGCTGGCCGGCCTCGTCGACGCTGACGTCCAGCGAGCGGGCGAGTTCGGGTAGGACGCCGTTGACGACGAAGGCGTCCGTGCCAACCGCGAACGTCGCGATCGTCAGGGCGCCGATCCGCGCGGGCAGGCGGTGGGTGGTGGTGACCATGGCTTCTTAAACGGTACTGATCGGTTCCGTCTGAACGGTACTGATCGGTTCCGTTTCTGGTCAAGATCCGATACCGTGGAGCCATGCCGACCCGAGCTCGTGAACGTCTCGTGCAGACGGCCGAGGACCTGTTCTACGCGGAGGGCATCCGCGCGGTGGGGGTCGAGCGGCTGCTGGAGGTGTCCGGCGTCGGCCGCGCGTCGTTCTACCGGCACTTCGCGAGCAAGGACGACCTGGTCGAGACGGTCCTGACCGAGCGCGACCAGCAGTGGCGGCAGGCGCTGGCGGAGGGCGTCGCGGCGCGCGGCGACCACCCGCTGGCGGTGTTCGACTTCCTCGCCGAGCGGTTCGCGCGGGCGGACTACCGGGGCTGCGCGTTCATCAACGCGATGGCCGAGGTGGGCGACGCGGACGCGGCCGTGTACCGGCTGGCGCGCGCCCACAAGGGGGCGGTGACGGAGTACCTGGCCGGGTTGCTGGAGAAGGCGGGGCACCGCCCGGCCGCGGTGCTCGCCGCGCAGCTGATGCTGCTGGTGGACGGCGCGCTGGTGACCGTGCTACGCGAGCGCAGCGCGGAGCCAGCGCTCCGGGCGAAGGCGATCGCGGCGGCGTTGTTGCGCTGACGGGCGCTGGTCGGCGCCGCGGCTGAGGGGTGCAGGGGTGCGGCGGCCGGGGTGGGTGCCCGCTTGCGCCGGTGCTGTCACGCGCGGGATGGGGCGGCTGGGGTGGGGACAGGCGGCGATGGCCGCGGCCGGAATTTCGTGGGGCGACCTCGCTGCGGCAGCGCTGTGGGGGGTGGTAAGTGTGAGGTTGCCCGGGCTTCGAGTCGCGAGGCGGCCGGGCTGGGTCAGGACTTCACGAGGCGCGCGATCGCGTCGCTTGCTTCGCGGACCTTGACTTCCGCTTCGCGGCCTCCGGCGCGCGCCGCGTCGACTACGCAGCTCGACAGGTGCTCGTCGAGCAGTTCGAGCGAGAACGACTGCAGCGCCTTGGTCGCGGCGGAGACCTGCGTCAGGATGTCGATGCAGTACTTATCCTCTTCGACCATCCGCTGCAGGCCGCGGATCTGGCCCTCGATCCGGCGCAGTCGCTTGAGGTAGGCGTCCTTGTCTCCGCTGTAGCTCGCCATGTCCGCCTCCGCTCTCGAAAAACTCCCGCCATCATACCCGCTCCCCGTATCCGCACCCTTGCGTCCGATCGGGCCGCCTGTTCATCTGATTACCTGAACAGGTGAGGGAGGTTATCCCGTGGGTGATCGGACCCCGCTCGGCAGGCGGGAACGGATGTCCGTGGCGGGGATGGTCGGCGTCATCCTCGCGCTCAACGTCGTCGGCTGGGGGGTCCTGCTCCTGCTGGTCGTGCCGCAGCACTTCGAGATCGGCGCGTCCGGGGTGTTCGGCGTCGGCCTGGGGGTCACGGCCTTCACGCTCGGTATGCGGCACGCGTTCGACGCCGACCACATCGCGGCGATCGACAACACCACGCGCAAGCTCATCGCCGACGGGCAGCGGCCGCTCACCGTCGGTTTCTGGTTCTCCCTCGGGCATTCCACGATCGTGTTCGGGTTGTGTCTGCTGTTGTCACTCGGCGTGCGCGCGCTTGCCGGGGAGGTCGAGGACGACTCGTCCACGCTGCACGACGTCACGGGTGTGATCGGCCTGTCGGTGTCCGGCACGTTCCTGTGCCTGCTCGGCGTGATCAACCTGGTCGTGCTGGTCGGCATCCTCCGCGTCGCCCGCGACATGCGCCGCGGGCAGTTCGACGAGGCCGAACTCGAAGCGAAGCTCGCCAGCCGCGGCCTGCTCAACCGCATCCTCGGCAAGGCCACCGCCGCCGTGCGTAAACCGTGGCACATCTACCCGGTAGGGGTACTGTTCGGCCTCGGCTTCGACACCGCGACCGAGGTCGGCCTGCTGGTCCTCGCCGGTGGCGCGGCCGCGTTCGCGCTGCCCTGGTACGCCGTGCTCGTGCTGCCGGTCCTGTTCGCGGCCGGCATGACGCTGTTCGACGCCGCGGACGGCTTCTTCATGAACTACGCCTACGGCTGGGCCTTCGCGCGGCCGGTGCGCAAGATCTTCTACAACATCGCCGTGACCGCCCTCTCTGTCGTGGTTGCCCTGGTCATCGGCGTGATCGAGCTGATCTCCGTGCTCGTCGACCAGGCCGGGATCACGCACGGCCCGCTGGCCTGGATCGCCGGAACAAACCTCGACCACGCCGGGTTCGTGATCGTGGGTTTGTTCGTTCTGACCTGGGTAATCGCCTGGTCGGTGTGGCGCTTCGGCCGCATCGAGGAACGCTGGGTGACGCCCGGTACGGGTAGGGGGTATAGTCCGGAACCATGACTGAGACCGTCTACACCGTCACCGGGATGACCTGCCAGCACTGCGTCGCCTCCGTCACCGAGGAGGTCACGAAGATCGAGGGCGTCCAGGACGTCAAGGTCGATCTGCCGACCGGTTCGGTCACCGTCGTGAGCGCCGCCGAGCTGAGCGATGACGCGATCCGCGCCGCCATCGACGAGGCCGGGTACGAGCTCGCGTCCCGGTGACACGATGACCGCCGCCCCCGAGCGCGCCGAGGTCGAACTGGCCATCGGCGGCATGACCTGCGCCTCGTGCGCGAACCGGATCGAGCGCAAGCTGAACAAGCTCGACGGGGTCACCGCCACGGTCAACTACGCCACCGAGAAGGCGAAGGTGAGCTTCCCGTCGGGCGTCGACCCGCAGAAGCTGGTCGACACGGTCGTGGCCGCCGGGTACTCGGCCACGCTGCCGCAACCGGCCGAGGACGAGGAAGACCACGTCACCGGCCTGCGGGACCGCGTGCTCGCGGCGGCGGTCCTGTCGCTGCCGGTGGTCGTGCTGGCGATGGTCCCGGCCTGGCAGGTCGACTACTGGCAGTGGATCTCCCTCGCGCTGGCCACGCCGGTCGTGTTCGGCGCCGGCCTGCCGTTCCACGTGGCGGCGTGGACGAACCTCAAGCACCGCGCCGCGACGATGGACACGCTCATCTCGGTCGGCACCCTCGCGGCCTACCTGTGGTCGGTGTACGCGCTGGTGTTCACCGACGCCGGCGAGATCGGGCTGCGGCACCCGTTCGAGCTCACCATCGAGCGCAGCAGCGAAAGCCGCATCTACCTCGAGGTCGCCACGGCGGTGACTACGTTCATCCTGGCCGGGCGCTACTTCGAGGCCCGCGCCAAGCGTCGCGCCGGCGCCGCCCTGCGTGCGCTGCTCGAGCTGGGGGCCAAGGACGTCGCGGTGCTGCGGGACGGCGCCGAGGTGCGGATCCCCGCGTCGCAGCTGGTCGTGGGGGACCGGTTCGTGGTCCGGCCGGGCGAGAAGATCGCCACCGACGGCGAGGTCGAGGAGGGCTCGTCGGCGGTCGACGTGAGCATGCTGACCGGCGAGTCGGTGCCGGTCGAGGTCGGCCGGGGCGACGCGGTCGTCGGCGCCACCGTCAACGCGGGCGGGCGGCTCGTCGTGCGCGCCACCCGCGTCGGCTCGGACACCCAGCTCGCGCAGATGGCGAAGCTCGTCGAGGAGGCGCAGACCGGGAAGGCGCAGGTCCAGCGCCTGGCCGACCGCGTGTCCGGGATCTTCGTGCCGATCGTGCTGGTGCTCGCGCTGGGCACCCTGGTCACCTGGCTCGCGCTCGGCGTGCCCACCACCTCGGCGTTCACCGCGGCGGTCGCGGTGCTGATCATCGCCTGCCCCTGCGCGCTCGGGCTCGCGACGCCGACCGCGCTACTGGTCGGCACCGGCCGGGGCGCGCAGCTCGGGATCCTCATCAAGGGCCCAGAGGCGCTGGAGTCGACCCGCCGGATCGACACCGTCGTGCTGGACAAGACTGGCACGGTCACCACCGGCCGCATGTCGCTGGTCGACGTGCGGCTCGCCGACGGCGAAGACCGCGACGAGCTGCTGCGGATGGCCGGCTCCCTGGAGCACGCGTCCGAGCACCCGGTCGCCAAGGCCATCGCCGCGGCCGTGGACGAGCACGCGCCGGTGTCGGAGTTCCGCAACGTCGAGGGCCTCGGTGTGCAGGGCGTCGTCGACGGCCGCGCGGTCGTGGTCGGCCGCACCGCGCTGCTCGCCGACTGGGGCCTGCACCTGCCGGACGCGCTCGCGCGGGCGAAGACCGAGGCGGAGGAGCTGGGCCGCACAGTCGTCGCGGTGGGCTGGGACGGCCGGGTGCGCGGCCTGCTGGTGGTGGCAGACACCGTCAAGCCGACGTCCGCCGAAGCGGTGCGCAGGCTCACCGCGCTGGGGCTGCGGCCGGTCCTGCTCACCGGGGACAACGAGACCGTCGCCAAGGCGGTGGCCCGCGAGGTCGGCATCACCGAGGTGATCGCCGAGGTGCTGCCCGCCGACAAGGTCGACGCGGTGAAACGCCTACAGGACAAGGGGAACCGGGTCGCGATGGTCGGCGACGGCGTCAACGACGCGGCCGCGCTCGCACAGGCCGACCTGGGCCTGGCGATGGGCACCGGCACCGATGTCGCGATCGAGGCGAGCGACCTGACCCTGGTGCGTGGCGACCTGCGCGCGGCGGTCGACGCGATCCGGCTCGCGCGCCGCACGCTCGGCACCATCAAGAGCAACCTGTTCTGGGCCTTCGCCTACAACGTGGCGGCCCTCCCGCTGGCCGCGCTCGGCCTGCTCAACCCGATGATCGCCGGCGCCGCGATGGCGCTGAGCTCGGTGTTCGTGGTGAGCAACTCGCTGCGGCTGCGCGCGTTCTCGTAGGGAAGTAACGACTTCGCGCCTCCACTGGAACCGACTACCGTGGCGGTTTCGGACCTGGGGAGGCGTGATGCCCGACGCGATCGTGATCGGTGGCGGCCAGTCCGGCCTCGCCGCGGCCAACGCGCTGCGGGAGGCCGGGCTGAAGCCGGTGGTGCTGGAGGCCGGTGCGGAGCCCGTCGGGTCCTGGCCGCGCTACTACGACAGCCTCACCTTGTTCTCGCCCGCGGGCTACAGTTCCCTGCCGGGCAGGCGTTTTCCCGGCGATCCGCGGCACTACCCGGTGCGCGACGAGGTGGTCGCCTACCTGCGCGACTACGCCGCCGGGCTGGACGTGGACATCCGCACCGGGCACCGCGTGGAATCGGTGCGCCGCAACGGAAGTTTCGTCGTGCGCGCCGGGGAGGAGTTCGAGGCGCCGATCGTCGTGGCCGCCAGCGGGTGGTTCGGCAAGCCGCACACACCGGCGTTGCCCGGGCTGGATTCCTTCGCGGGCAAGGTGATCCACGCGGCGGACTACCGCGAGCCGAGCGCGTTCGCCGGGCAGCGGATCGTCGTGGTCGGCGCGGGCAACTCCGGGGTGCAGATCGCCGCGGAGCTGGCCGAGGTGTCGTCGGTGACACTCGCGACGCGCGGGCCCGTGCGGTACGCGCCGCAACGGCCGCTGGGCAAGGACCTGCAGTTCTGGTTCTCGGTCACCGGTGTCGCGTACCTGCCGCGCCGCATCAAGGGCGAGCCGCCGACCGTGCCGGTGATCGACACCGGCCACTACCGCGGGCTGATCCACGCCGGGCGGCCGGACCGCCGCCCGATGTTCACCCGCCTCGACGGCAACCACGTCGTGTGGTCCGACGGCCGCCGCGAACCCGTCGACACGCTCCTGCTCGCCACCGGGTACCGGCCGGACACGCCCTACCTCGCCGGTCTCGGCGCGCTGGACGAGCGCGGCATGCCGAAGCACCGGCGCGGCGTCTCCACGTCGGTGCCCGGCCTCGGGTACGTCGGGCTGGAATGGCAGAGCACGCTGGTGTCCGCGAGCCTGCGCGGCGTCGGCCGCGACGCGCGGTACATGGTCCGGAAGCTGGCCCCGATGAGGTAGAAGGGACGGTGTGACCGATCGAACCGGGGCGCTGTCCGGCGTCGTCATCGCCGATTTCAGCCGGGTGCTCGCCGCGCCGTACGCGACCATGCTGCTCGCCGACCTCGGCGCCGAGGTGATCAAGGTCGAGCGCCCCGGAGCCGGGGACGACACCCGCGCGTGGGGCCCGCCGCACGCCGACGGGGAGGCCGTCTACTTCCGGTCGGTCAACCGCAACAAGCGCTCGATCACCCTCGACCTGGCCGATCCGGATGACCTGGCGGCGGCGAAGGCGCTGGCGGACCGCGCCGACGTGGTGGTCGAGAACTTCCGCCCGGGCACGATGGCCCGCTACGGCCTGGGCTACGAGGACCTCGCGGCGGACAACCCCGGCCTGGTGTACTGCTCGATCTCCGGTTTCGGCAGCGGCGCGGGCGCGGCGCTGCCCGGCTACGACCTGCTGTTGCAGGCCGTCGGCGGGCTGATGAGCGTCACCGGTCCGGCGCCGGGCGAGCCCACGAAGGTGGGCGTCGCGCTCGTGGACGTCCTGACCGGGCTGCACGCGGCTGTCGGCATCCTGTCCGCGCTGCGCCACCGGGACGCGACCGGCGAGGGGCAGCTGATCGAGGTCAGCCTGCTCGGCTCGCTGCTGTCGAGCATGGTCAACCAGAGCGCGAACCACGTGATGGCCGACGTCGTGCCGGGCATTCTCGGCAACCGGCACCCGTCCGTCGCGCCGTACGAGGTGTTCCAGGCCGCCGACCGGCCGCTCGTGATCGCCGTCGGCAACGACCGCCAGTTCGCCGCCCTCACCGAGGCGCTCGGCCTGCCGGAACTGGCCGTGGACGAGCGCTTCACCTCCAACGCGCAGCGGGTCGCGCACGTCGCCGAGTTGGCTGAGCTTCTTGGCGAACGTCTGCGGACCCGGCCCGCCGACGAGTGGTTCGAGCTGCTCACGCCCCTTGGCGTGCCGTGCGGACCGGTCAACGACCTTGCCGAGGCGTTCCAGCTCGCCGATCGGCTCGGCCTCGCGCCGCGCGTGCCGCTGGGCGGGCTGGACGTGGTGCGCAACCCGATCGGCCTGACGAAGACGCCGCCGGCCTACCGCCAGCCGCCGCCGAAGCTCGGCGAGCACAGCGACGAGATCCGCACCTGGCTCAAGGACACCGACTAGCGGTTCGGCAGCAACTCCTGCGCCTTGGTCTTCAGGCCCTCGACCAGGATGTGCCACGCGTCGCGGTCGCCCTTGAGCATCGCCTCGGTCGTGCTCTTGATCTGCTCGAACGTCGCGTGCGGCGGGATCGGCGGCACCTCCGGGTCGCAGCGCACGTCCAGCAGCGCGGGCCGGTCCGCGGACAGCACCCGGTCCCACGCCGGGCCCAGCTGCTCCGGCGAATCCACCGCGACCGCCTCGAAACCCAGCGACCGCGCGAAGTCGGCGTAGGAGAACTCCGGTAGCGACTGCGACTCCTCGAACTTCGGCGCGCCGCCCATCGCGCGCAGCTCCCACGTGACCTGGTTCAGGTCGTTGTTGTGGAACACGCACACCACCAGCCGCCGGTCGGCCCACAGGTGGTGGTAGCGCTGGATCGTGAGCAGCTCGGCCATGCCGTTCATCTGCATCGCGCCGTCGCCTTCGAGCGCGATCACCGGCCGGTCCGGGCAGGCGAACTTCGCGCCGATCGCGTACGGCACGCCCGGCCCCATCGTCGCCAGCGTGCCGGACAACGTGCCGCGCATCCTGCCGCGCATGCGCAGGTTCCGCGCGTACCAGTTGGTCGACGAGCCGGAGTCGGCGGTGACGATCGCGTCCTCCGGGATCCGCTGCGACAGCTCGTGCACGACCCGCATCGGGTTGACCGGGTCCGCCTCGACCATCGCCTGCTGCTCGACGGTCCCCCACCAGGACGCGACGTTCTTCTCGATCTTCTCCCGCCAGGCGCGGTCCGCCTTGCGGCGCAGCATCGGCAGCAGCGCCCGCAGCGTGCCCTTCGCCTCGCCGACCAGGTTCACCTCGGTCGGGTAACGCATGCCGATCATGCTGCCGTCGATGTCGATCTGGATCGCGCGCGCCTTGCCGTACTCGGGCAGGAACTGGCTGTACGGGAAGTTGGAGCCGACGATCAGCAGGGTGTCGCAGTCCTGCATCATCTCGTAGCTCGGCCGCGTGCCGAGCAGCCCGATCGAGCCGGTCACGTACGGCAGGTCGTCGGGCAGGATGTCCTTGCCCAGCAACGCCTTCGCGACCCCGGCGCCGGTCAGCTCGGCGATCTCGCGGACCTCGGCGGCGGCGTTGCGCGCGCCCTGCCCGATCAGGATCGCGACCTTCTCGCCTTCGTTGAGGATGTCCGCCGCGCGGCCCAGCTCGTCCTCGGGCGGGATGACCACCGGGTGCGGGAAGCCGGGCGGGCTGGACGGCACGTGCTTGAACGCATGCTTCGGCGGCGAATACGGCTCTTCCTGCAGGTCGTTCGGGATGATCACGGCCGTCGGCGCGCGCTTGGCCAGCGCGGTCCGGATGGCCCGGTCGAGCGCGTTCGGCAGCTGCTCGGCGACGTTGACTTCGACCAGGTACTCGCTGGCCACGTCCTTGAACAACGGCTGCAGGTCCACTTCCTGCTGGTAGGACCCGCCCATCGCGCTGCGCGCGGTCTGCCCGACGATCGCGACCACCGGCACGTGGTCGAGCTTGGCGTCGTACAACCCGTTGAGGAGGTGGATGGCTCCCGGCCCCGAGGTCGCCATGCACACCCCGACGTGCCCGCTGAACTTGGCGTACCCCACCGCCTCGAACGCGGCCATCTCCTCGTGACGGGCCTGGACGAACCGAGGTTCGTTGTCCGCCTTGCCGAACGCGGCGACGATGCCGTTGATCCCGTCGCCGGGGTAGGCGAAGACCTGCTCGACGCCCCACTCCCGCAGACGCTTCAGCAGGTGGTCACCGACCGTTTCCGACATGGAAAACTCCTCACGCTCCTCGGCTCAGTCCCACTAGGGACTTACCCGGGCCGCCGCGCCCCGACACCTCGGGCACGGCGGTGCTGATCGCCTGCAGCGGCAGACCGTCGTATACCTGCAGGGTTTGCAGGTGGTGCAGCATGATCCCCTCGCGCAACGCCCACGGGCACACGTCGACCTTGCGGATGTCGAGCGTGTCCATGGTCGCCTTGGCGACGATCGCGCCGGCCAGGATCTGCCGCGCGCGCGGCGCGGACACACCGCGCAAGCGGGCCCGTTCGGCCGTCTTCATCTCGGCCAGCCGCGGGATCCACGCGTTGAGCGCGTCGACGGTGAGGGTGCGCCGCACGAACGGTCCGCGCCGCTGCGGTGGCCCTCGGCCAGCCGGGCCAGCTGCTTGAACGTCTTCGACGTGGCGACGGCGTGGGCGGGCACGCCCTCCCACCTCAGCCGGTCGGCGACCTCGCGCAGCATGTCCCGCACGTGCCGCCGCATCGCCTTGACCTGCTTGACCGACGGCGGGTCGTCCGGCAGGAACATCCGCGTCAGCCTGCCCGCGCCGAGAGGCAGGGACAGCGTGAGCTGCGGTTCGGCGTCGCGACCGAGCGCGATCTCCAGCGAGCCACCCCCGATGTCGAGCAGCAGCAGGCGGCCTGCGGACCAGCCGTACCAGCGGTGCGCGGCGGCGTAGGTCAGCCGGGCCTCGTCCTCGCCGGTGAGGAACTGCGGCCGCACGCCGGTCCGCTCCTCGATCCGGTTGATGATCTCGTCCCGGTTGCTCGCGTCCCGGATCGCCGAGGTCGCGAACAGGAACAACTGCTCGACGCGGTGCAGGCGGGCCGCGGTGAGGGCGGACTCGACCGCGTCCACCGCCCGGCAGACGCCCTCCTCCGCGATCGCGCCGCTCTCGTCGATCTGCTCGGCGAGGCGTGTGGGCTCTTTCACAGCCAGTGCCGGCAACGGCGGGGCGCCCGGGTGGGCATCCACGATCTGGAGCTGCGCGGAGTTCGATCCGATGTCCAGCACGCCAAGTCGCATAAGGGCCTAGGTACCCCGTTTAGCGCTGCGCCACACGGATACCTCCGATCTCATGGAGACGTTCAATTACACCGCGACCGCCGACCTGCCCGCCGACGAGGCGTTCGCGTTCATCTCCGACGCACCCAACCTGCCCCGGTTCCTGCCGCAGGACCTGGCCGAAGGCTGGTTGCGCGCGGACGCGGCGAGCAGACAACTGGCGTGGGGCACGGAGAGCGGCGGCGACGACTGCGGGGAGCTGCGGGTGATCGAGCGCGGTCCCGCGCAGTGCGAGATCGCCATGACCGTGCACACCCGGCGCACCGATTCCGCGCAGGTGCGCTCGGAGTTGGAGCAGGCCGTCGCCGCGCTGACCCACAAGGCGAGCGCCGACGCCGACGAGCAGCGCGAGGACCAGCAGGCGGGCTGGGTCTGAGCCGGGCGCAGTGCTCTAATCGGGCACATGCGCGAACACGTGATCGTGTCGTCCACCACCGACAGCGAGACCACGGCCCGGGAGCTGGCGGCGCAGGCCGTCGAGGCGCGCCTGGGCGCGTGCGCCCAGATCGTCGGCCCCATCCTGAGCGTCTACCGGTGGGACGGCGAGGTGCACGCCGAACCCGAATGGCGGGTGGAGATCAAGACCGCGGCGGACCGGGTGGCGCCGCTGGTCGAGCTGATCAAGGAGCAGCACAACTACGAGGTTCCGGAGATCATCGCGACGCCCATCGAGGGCGGCAGCGCGGAGTACCTCGAGTGGCTGGTCGAGGAGACCAGGGGCGGTTGATCGTTGACGGCCCGGTGGCGGAAACGTAAATTTCTTTCACATGTCGCGTCTGGCCCGGATAGCGCTCGTCGTCCTGTTCTGTGTTGCGATGGTCCCCGTGACACCGGCCGCCGCCGAGAACCGGTTCTACTGGGGAGTCGCCACCGCGGGCTTCCAATCCGAGGGCAGCGCGCCGGACAGCAACTGGTCGCGGTACGTGGCCAAGGGCGGCGTCGACCCGTACGCCAACGCCACCGACTTCCGCCACCGCTACGCCGAGGACATCCGGCTGGCGCAGGACCTCGGGGTGAACACGTTCCGGTTCAGCGTCGAATGGGCTCGCGTGCAGCCCGGGCCCGGCGTGTGGGACGAGGCCGAGCTGGCCTACTACGACGACGTGGTCCGGCACGTCCGCGCCGTCGGCATGACCCCGATGATCACGCTGAGCCACTGGGTGTACCCGGGGTGGGTGGCCGACCAGGGCGGGTTCACCAGCGCCAAGACCGTCGACGACTTCCTCGCCTTCACCACGCGCATCGCGGAGCGCTACGACGACGTGCTGTGGGTGACGTTCAACGAGCCGGTCGCGTTCCTCACCCAGGAGTTGCGGATCGGCGCCGTCAACCCGTTCCAGGTGCCCGCCTGGCAGGCCAACGTGGTGCAGGCCCACCGCCGCGCCTACGACGAGATCCACCGGCTCGACCCGGGCGCGAAGGTGACCAGCAACCAGGCCTTCTACGCCGGCTTCAACCCGCTGACCGACCTGGTCGTGATGGACCGGATCAAGGACAAGGTGGACTTCGTCGGGCTGGACTACTACTACGGCATCAGCCTGACCAACCTGACGGCGATCTACGCGGCGTTCGAGCAGTTCTGGAAGGTCAAGCCGCAGCCGGAGGGCATCTACTACGCGCTGCGCTACTACCACGAGCGCTACCCGGACCTGCCGCTCTACATCGTGGAGAACGGCCTGCCCACCGACAACGGGAACCCGCGCGAGGACGACTACACCCGCGCGGCGTCGATCCAGGACACGCTGTTCTGGGTGCAGCGCGCGAAGGCCGACGGCATGGACGTCATCGGCTACAACCACTGGAGCATCACCGACAACTACGAGTGGGGCAGCTACCGGCCGCGCTTCGGACTGTACGAAGTGGACGCTCTCGGCGACCCCGAGCTGGCCCGCAGGCCGACCGACGGCGTCGCGGCGTACCGGGACGTGATCGCGCGCGGCGGCGTCGGGCCCTCGTACCGCCTGGTCCAGGGGCCCGCGCTGTGCTCGCTGACCGCGCCGCTGAGCAGTTGCCTGTCGCCTGCCGACCCGTCCGGGCCGCTCGCGCCGCTGGGAACATCCGGGAGCCGCCCGTAGTTGTCCGGACATGGCGAAGACGTTGCGGTGGGCCCTGCCCGCGCTGCTCGGCACGGCGGTGGCGGCCCTGTGGGAGATCCCGGTCGCGTTCGGCGGGCGGCCCGACCCCGAGCGCATGCGGCGCTCCCCGCAGTTCCACGACGGCCGGTTCCGCAACCTCGCGCCGCCGCTCGTGCAGCCGGCCAGGGCACGCGACCTGGTCGGCGAGATGGTGTTCGGCAAGCAGCAGCGCAAGCCGACCGGCCCGGTGCCGCTGGTGCCGCCTGCCGCGCCCGCCGATGAGGGGCTGCACATCACCTGGTACGGCCACGCGTCGTCGCTGATCGAGATCGACGGCCGGAAGGTGCTGGTGGACCCGGTGTGGGGCGAGCGGGTGTCGCCGTCCCGGTTCGTCGGCCCGAAGCGCATGCACCGGCCGCCGCACCAGCTGTCCGAGCTGCCGGAGCTGGACGTGATCATCGTGTCGCACGACCACTACGACCACCTGGACCGGCCGACGGTGGTGCGGCTGGCCAAGACGCAGAGCGCGCCGTTCGTGGTGCCGCTCGGGGTGGGCGCGCACCTGCGGCGGTGGCGGATCCCGGCGGAGCGGATCATCGAACTGGACTGGGACGAGACGGTCTCGGTCGGCGGGGTGGAGGTGACCGCGGCGGCGGCCCAGCACTTCTCCGGGCGGGCCTTCACGCGGAACAACACGCTGTGGGCGTCGTGGATCGTGGCGCGCTCCGGGCGGAAGGTGTTCTACACGGCGGACTCCGGCTACTTCGACGGCTACCGCACGATCGGGGAGAAGTACGGGCCGTTCGACGCCGCGATCGTGCAGATCGGCGCGTACCACCCGGCGTGGCCGGACATCCACATGACGCCCGAGGAGGGCGTCGCCGCACACCTCGACGTCCGCGGCGGGCTGCTGATCCCGGTGCACTGGGGCACGTTCCGCCTGGCGATGCACGGCTGGGCCGAGCCGGCGGAGCGGGTCTGGCGCGAAGCGAAGGCCCACGAGGTGGCGCTGGCGGTCCCGCGCCCGGGCGAGCGGATCGACGTGGACGCCCCGAAGCCCGTCGACCCCTGGTGGCAACCGATCGGCTGAGCCGCGGCTCGCGGCACGGTGCCTTTGATCAGTGAAGCCCGAGCTGGTGGCCCCCGATCAGGACGTCGGCCGCACCCTCGTCAACCCCACCCGATCCGCCGCCCGCCGGATCTTGAAGAACGTGTTCCGGAACCACGCCATCAACGTGGCGCGCACATCCGGGTCCAGCTGCTCCTCGCCGGCGGCCTTCACGGCCTTGTAGTGGTCGATGAGGGTGTGCAGCCACGCGTCCACGTCCCGGACGCTCTCCAGCTGCACCATCCCGCCGGTGTCCGGCAGCCGCCGCAGGAACTCCTCGTGCGTGTTGCGGACCCAGTGCGACAGCTTGAGGTCGATCTCCGGGATCACGACCGGCGGGTCCAGCTCGAACGCCAGCCGTGAGCGCCACCCGAGCAGCTCCCGCTCCACCGGGTGGTCCCAGCGGCCGGGGCGGCCCAGCTGGTGACCGGCGATGCGGCGCTCGGCGAACCACAGGAAGTCCTCCGACCCCCGGCGCAGGGTGCTGATCATCGTCGGCGCCAGCGCGCCGATCACGGTCCGGTCGACGACGTCCCACGTCGTGCCGCCCGCGAACGGACTGTCGATCTTGAGGGTCTTCGCGGTCCGCACTCTGAATTACTGCCTTATCTTCCCGATTGTCCGCAACCCGCCAACGATGTGCTTTACCTCATGCCGAGCCTGCGGTCGAGGCTTATCTCGATCACGACCCGCTCCGGGTGGGGCGTCGGCTGCCGGTGGTACCGCACGGCGTAACGGTTTTCCGCGTCCGCCACCGACTCCGGATCCTCGCGGACCACCGCCGATCCCTCCAAACTCGACCAGCGGCGACCGTCCACCTGGCTCACCACGACACGCGCGGGTTCGCCGAGCCGGACGTTGCGCGCCTTGACGCTGCCGCGGCGGCAGATCACCCGCGCCGTGGTGAAGTCCTCGTCCACGGTGACCCCGACCGGCACGACGTGCGGCCTCCCGTCCGGACGCAGCGTCGTGAGCATGCACAGGTGCCGCTCGGCCCAGAACGCCCGCAGCTCGTCGCTGGGCGCCTCGGTGGTCCTGGTCATGCGCGTCCCTTCGCGTCGGTCGGTGTCCATCTTGCCAAGATCTTCTCCATGATGGGCTCCACCCACGCGCTCACCGGCTGGTGCGCCGGTCTCGCGCTCGCCCCGGCCATCGGCGCCGGCTCCGTGCACCAGGCGCTGGCCTTTGCCGCGACGACCGCGGGTTTCGCGCTGCTGCCGGACCTCGACCACCCCCACGCCCGGGCATCGAAGCTGCTCGGGCCGATCACTGGCCTGGTGTGCTGGCTGCTCCGGCACACCTCGGCGGCGCTGTACAAGGTCACGAAGGGCCCGCGCGACGAGCGCGGCCGGGGCAGCCACCGGCACCTGTCGCACACGCTGCTGTTCGCGATCGGACTCGGCGCGGCGACGACGTACGGCACCCGGGCCGGCGGCTGGTACGTCGTGGCCGGGGTGGTGTTGTTCGCGCTGCTGCTCGCCGCGGACGCGCTGGGGGACTGGCTGTTGCTGGTCCCCGGCGGCGGGGTCGTGTGGTGGGCGCTGACGGCCAGCGCCGCGGCGGAGTTGTCGCAGCTCACCGGCTGGCTGGGGATCGCGGTCGCGGCCGGCTGTTTCGTGCACTGCCTCGGCGACGCGCTGACCGAGTCGGGCTGCCCGTTCCTGTTCCCGGTGCCGATCGCCGGGGAGACCTGGTACGAGCTGCGGCCGCCGTCGTTCCTGCGGTTCCGCACCGGGAAGGGCGTGGAGAAGTTCCTGGTCGTGCCGGTTTTCACGGTGCTGGCGGTGCTGCTGGTGCCCGGCGCGTGGCCCGGCCTGGTCGGGTTGTTCGCGGATCCGGCGGTGGCCGCGGGCGGCTAGAATCGGACACGATGACGACCCCCGCGAGCCGCACCGGACTACGCGCCGACGCGCGCCGCAACCGCGCCCGTGTCCTGGCGGCGGCGCACGAGGCGTTCGCGGACGAGGGCCCGTCGGTGCCGCTGGACGAGATCGCCCGGCGGGCGGGGGTCGGCGCCGGCACGGTGTACCGGCACTTCCCCAGCAAGGAAATGCTGTTCGAGGCCGTCGTGCTGGACCGGATCGCGTGGCTGGCCGGGCAGGCGCGGGAGCGGCTCGAGGTGGCCGACCCCGGCGCGGCGTTCTTCGAGTTCTTCGACGTGGTGGCCGAGCAGGCGCTGCTGAACAAGGCCCTGTGCGACGCGCTGGAGGCGAGCACCGGGCTGCCGTTCAAGGCCGCGTCGGACGAACGCGCCGAGTTCCGCGGCGCGTTCGCCGACCTGCTGCGCCGGGCGCAGGCCGCGGGCGCCGTCCGCGCGGACGTCGAACCCGGCGACCTGACCGCGCTGCTCGCGGGCTACCTCGCGATCCAGCGCCAGGCCCCGGCGGGCCGCCCACTGGCGAAGATCATCGCCGACGGCCTCCGGGCCTAGCGGTCCACCGCCATCTCGCCCAGCTCGGACCAGTCCTCCTGCGGCACCTCGAAGTTGACGATGCGCGGGGTCTCCGCCAGATGCGGCGGCAGCGTTCGCTGGGCTTCGCGGAAGTGCTCGGACTGGACGTGCGCCGCGCCCGCGTCGCCGTCGCGGAAGGCTTCCACCAGCACGTACTCGTTGGGGTCCTCGACGCTGCGCGACCAGTCGAACCACAGGCAGCCCGGCTCAGCGCGGGTGGCGAGGGTGAAGTCCCGCGCGATGTCGGGCCAGTCGTCGGCGTGCTGGGGCAGGATCCGGAACTTCGCGGTGATGAAAATCATGGGTCCACCGTAGAGCCGCGGGGCCGCGACCACACCGGACGCGGCCCCGCGCGGGTCACGGCGTGACGCCGAACTGGTTCGCCAGGTCCGTCAGCATCGCCGAGGCGCCTTGCAGGCTCACGGCGCTGAACCACGTGGTGTCGGAGACGTCGACGATCTTGCCCTTCAGCGTCGCCCACAGCGGGTTGGCCTGGAACTTCGCCTTCGGGTCCTCCGCCGTCTTCGTCTCGTCGGAGTACGACGACACGAAGATGACGTCCGCGTCCAGCTTCGCGATGTCCTCCTGGCTGAGGTTCACCGAGATCTTGTCGGTCGAGTCCGGCTGCCCGGCCGGCCGGGACAGCTTGGCGTCGGCCATCACGACGCCGGGGTAGGACGCGCTGCTGTAGAGCCGCACGGTCGGCTCACCCTCGACGAACCGCACGATCGACACCGTCGGCGTGCGGCCGAGCTTCGCGGCGATCTCCTGGCCGATCCGCTGCGCGCGCTGCTCGTACGCGCCGATCTTCTGCTCGGCCAGCGGCTCCTTGCCGAGGACCTGCGCGAGCAGCCGGATGTTGTCCTTCCAGATCCCGCCGGTCGTCGTCGAGAAGACCGTCGGCGCGACCCCGGTGAACTGCTCGTAGTACTTCTCGTGCCGCACCTTCGCCGAAACGATCACGTCCGGCTTGATGTCGTAGAGCTGTTCGACGTCCGGGGTCTCCAGCGGGCCGATCACCTTGGCGCCCTCGCCGAACCGGCGGTCCTCACCCAGGTACTCAGGCAGCTGGTCGAAGTTGCGGTACTTCGTGTACGCCACGACCTGGGCTTCCAGTGCGAGCGCGGCGTCCACGTAGCTTGTGTCGAGCGCGGCGACCGTCTTCGGCTGCGTCTCGAGCACGGTCGAGCCCATCGCGTGCTGGATCGTGCGGGGGAAGCCCGCCTGGCCGGCCCCGCTCGTCTGCGTGGCCTCGTCGCTGCCGCCCCCGCACGCGGTGAGGGTCAGGCTCGCGGTCACGGCCAGCGCCAGTGCTGCTCGCCACGGTCTCGTCATCGTGATCTCTCTTTCGGTTAGCCTTGCCTAACGCGGAGCATAGGATGCGGTTTGTCCCGTTTGGAAGCTCGAGTTGGATAGGCGACATCAGTGACGGTGGTGGCGACAGCCCGGCCACGGACGCGGAGGCAGCGTCGTCTCGCCGGGATCGGCGGACTCGCCGTCCTGCTGGTCCTCATCTGCGCGGCGAGCGTCGCGCTCGGTACGAAGTCGATCCCGCTCGGTGAGGTGTGGACGGCGCTCACCCAGCCGTCAGGGTCCGAATCGGACATCATCGTCCGGTCGCTGCGGTTGCCGCGCACCGTGCTCGGCCTGCTCGTCGGGCTCGCGATCGGCGTCGCGGGCGCGCTCATGCAGGGCCACACGCGCAACCCGCTCGCCGACCCCGGTCTGCTCGGTGTCACGCACGGCGCGGCGCTGGCTGTCGTGTTCGCGGTCGTGGTGCTCGGGATCAACGGCCTGTACGGCTTCATCTGGTTCGGGTTCGCCGGCGCCCTGCTGGCCAGCGTCGCGGTGTTCCTGCTCGGCGCGGTCGGCGGCAAGGGCGCGACCCCGGTGACGCTCGCGCTCGCCGGCGCCGCGGTGAGCGCGCTGCTGCACGGGCTGGTGTCGGCGATCATCCTCGGCGACGAGCGCGGCATGGAGATCTACCGCTTCTGGCGGATCGGGTCGATCGCCGGGCGCGACTTCGCGATCACCGGCCAGATCGCGCCGTTCCTGGTGGCCGGCCTGCTGCTCGCGCTGATCAACACGCCCGGCCTGAACACGCTGGCGCTGGGCGAGGACGTCGCCACCGCGCTCGGCCAGCGCGTGCTGCGCACCCGGGTCCTCGGCGTCGCCGCGATCACGCTGCTGACCGGTTCGGCGGTCGCCGCATGCGGGCCGATCGCGTTCCTCGGGCTCGTCGTGCCGCACCTGGCCCGCGCGATCACCGGCCCGGACTACCGCTGGCTCGTGCCGGTGGCCGGGCTGCTGGGCGCGGTGCTGCTCCTGACGGCCGACGTGCTCGGGCGGGTGCTGACCGGCGACAACTTCGAGGTCGGCATCCTGCTCGCGATCATCGGGGCGCCGGTGTTCATCGTGCTGGTGCGGCGGCGGGGGCTGAGCAAGGTATGAGTCGCAAGGTGCTGGCCGTCGGGCCGGTGGCGTGGACGGTCAAGCCGCGGCTGGTCGCGGTCGTCGTGATCGCGGCGGTGCTGCTGGTGCTCGTCGCCGCGATCAACATCGGGATGGGCAGTTCCCGCATCGGGATCTGGAACGTGCTGGAGACCCTGCTCGGCGGCGGCACCCGGCGGGAACGCGGGATCATCTTCGACCTGCGCCTGCCGCGCACCCTCGCCGGCGTGCTGGTCGGCGCCGCGCTCGGGCTGTCCGGCGCGTTGTTCCAGTCGGTCGCGCGGAACCCGCTGGCCAGCCCGGACATCCTGGGCATCACGTGGGGCGCGGGTGTGGGTGCGGTGACCGCGATCGTCGCCGGCGGGTACCGCGGGCAGGTCAGCGGCATGGTGAGCGCGCTCGGCGTGCCGGTCGCCGGGTTGATCGGCGGGCTGCTGGCGGGCGTGCTGCTGTACGCGTTGTCGTGGCGGCGCGGCATCGACGGCTACCGCATGGTGCTGATCGGGATCGGGTTGTGGGCGATCAGCTACAACATCGTGAACTGGCTGCTGGCCGCCGGGGACGTCAACGACGCGGCGCGCGCGACGACGTGGCTGGTCGGCAACCTCGCCGACGTCGGGTGGGACTCGGTCGGCCCGGTCGCGATCGCGCTGGCCGTGCTGGTGCCGATCACCCTGATCTGCGGGCGCACCGTCGGGGGCTTGCAGTTCGGCGACGACACCGCCCGCGGGCTGGGCATCCGGGTCGACGGCGCCCGCGGCGCGCTGTTGTTGCTGGCGGCCGCGCTGGCCGCGATCGCGACCGCCGCGGCGGGGCCGATCACGTTCGTGGCGCTGGCGACGCCGCAGATCGCGGTGCGGCTGGCGAAGACGGCGCAACCGCCGCTGGTCGGGTCGATGGTGCTGGGCGCGCTGCTGACCGTGGGGGCGGACCTGCTGACCCGGTTGCTGCTGCCGGACCTGCCGGTCGGGGTGCTGACCGCGATCCTCGGCGCGCCCTACCTGATCTTCCTGTTCGTCCGGAGCCGCCGGGAGGCACGAGCATGACGTCACGACTGCGGGCCGAGGGCCTGAAGCTGGGGTACGGCGAACGGCTGGTGGTCGACGGCCTGGACCTGGACGTCCTGGACGGCACGATCACCGCGATCATCGGCCCGAACGGTTGCGGCAAGTCGACGCTGCTGCGGGCGCTGGCGCGGTTGCTGGCGCCGCGGGAGGGCGCGGTCCTGCTTGACGGCGAGCGGATCGACAAGCTGCCGACGCGCGAGGTCGCGAAGGTGGTCGGGCTGCTGCCGCAGTCGCCGGTCGCGCCGGAGGGTCTGACGGTCGGTGACCTGGTGGCGCGCGGGCGGCACCCGCACCAGCGCTGGTACCGCCAGTGGTCGTCGTCGGACGAGGACGCGATCTCCACCGCGCTGCGGCTGACCGGGATGGACGTGCTAGCGGACCGGGTGGTGGACGAGCTGTCCGGCGGCCAGCGGCAGCGGGCGTGGATCTCGATGACGCTGGCGCAGGAGACCGGGTTGCTGCTGCTGGACGAGCCGATCACGTACCTGGACCTGGCCCACCAGATCGACGTGCTGGACCTGGTGCACCGCCTGCACCGCGACCGCGGCACGACGGTCGTGATGGTGCTGCATGATCTGAACCTGGCGGCCCGCTACGCCGACACGCTGGTCGCGATGCGCGACGGGCGGATCATCGCGCAGGGCCCGCCGTCGGCGGTGCTGACGGAGCCGCTGCTGGACGAGATCTTCGGCCTGTCGGCGAAGGTCCTGCCCGACCCGGTCTCCGGGACGCCGCTGGTGGTGCCGATCAGCGCACACCTCCAGGGGGACGGCACGCACTAGGACAGTCCGGATTGGACTGTGGGTGGTCAGCTTCCGTTGAGCGACAGTGCCATGTACTTCACGTCGAGGTACTCCTCGATGCCTTCGGCGCCGCCCTCGCGGCCGAACCCGGACGCCTTCACACCGCCGAAGGGCGCCGACGCGTTCGACACCAGCCCGGTGTTGAGGCCGACCATCCCGGTCGCCATCCGCTCGCCGACGCGGATCGCCCGGTCGAGGTCCCGCGTGAAAACGTAGGCCACCAGCCCGAACTCGGTGTCGTTGGCGAGCCGGACGGCCTCGTCCTCGTCCTCGAAGGTGGTCACCGGCGCGACCGGCCCGAACACCTCCTCACGCAGGATGCGCGCGTCCGGCGGGACGTCGGTGAGCACGGTCGGCGCGTAGAAGAAGCCGTCGCCGTCCAAGGCCTTGCCGCCGGTGGTCGCGTGCGCGCCGCGGGACAACGCGTCCTCGACCAGCTCGACGACCTTGTCCCGCTGCTCGGCGCTGATCAGCGGCCCCACCTTCACGCCGTCCTCGGTGCCGTGCCCGACCTTCAGCGACGACATCGCCTCGGTCAGCTGCCGCCCGAACTCCCCGGCCACCGACGAGTGCACGTGGAACCGGTTCGCCGCCACACACGACTCGCCGTTGTTGCGCATCTTCGCGGTGACCGCGCCCTTGACCGCCGCGTCGAGGTCCGCGTCCTCGAACATCAGGAACGGCGCGTTGCCGCCCAGTTCCATCGACATCCGCTGGAGGTTCGGCGCGCACTGCTCGACCAGCTTGCGCCCGACCTCGGTGGACCCGGTGAAGGACAGCTTCCGGATCCGCGGGTCGGCCAGCGCCGGGTTCACCACTCGGCTCGCCGACGTGCTCGGCAGCACGCTCAGCACACCGTCCGGCAGCCCGGCATCCTTCAGCAACCCGGCGAGGTTCAGCATCGACAACGGCGTCAGCTGCGCAGGCTTGACGATCATGGTGCAGCCGGCGGCGACGGCGGGCCCGATCTTGCGGGTGCCCATCGCCAGCGGGAAGTTCCACGGCGTGACCAGGATGCACGGCCCCACCGGGTGCTTCGACACCAGCACCCGACCGCCACCGGCTGGGCTGCGCGCGTACCGCCCGTCGATGCGCACGGCCTCCTCCGAGAACCACCGGAAGAACTCCGCGGCGTAGGTGACCTCGGCCTTCGACTCCGCCAGGCTCTTGCCCATCTCCAGCGTCATCAGCCGCGCCAGCTCGTCGGCGCGGTCGGTCATCAGCTGCCACGCTCGGCGCAGGATCTCGCCCCGCTCCCGCGGTGGCGTCGCGGCCCACTCCTCCTGCTTCGCGACGGCCGCCTCGATGGCTTCGCCGACATCTGCGTCCTTTGCGTCGGCGACCTCGCAGAGCTGCTGCCCGGTCCCCGGGTCCTGTACGCCGAAGCGGCTGCCGTCCGCGGCGTCACGCCACTCACCGGCGAGGAAGATCTGACGCGGTACTCCATCGAGGGTCATGTGGCGTGACTACCCGTGCGCGGGGCCTCGTATGCCTCCACCCGGCCGTCGTGCGGCAGAGCCCGGACCCCCCGACGAGCCCGGGCGCTGCCACTCGGCTGACCAGGTACTACCCGATGTCACGCCGCTGAAAACGTGCCAGACCCGTGGCAAGCGTGACCACCGCGATCCCGAGCAGCCACGCGAACGGCGCGACCACGAAGTCCGCGCTCGGCAGCTTCGGAACGTGCGTGAACGGCGAGACGTCGAGCAACAGCTGCGGCGCCTGCACAACCGGCCCGAACAGCGACAACAGGAGGAACGCCGCCGCCACCCCCCACGCCGCCGTCGCGAACTTCGGCGCGAACCCGAACACCACCACGGCGATCCCGACGACCACCCACACCGCGGGCACCTGCGCTACCGTCGCGCCGAGCACCGCGGGCACCTGGCCGCCCACGTCACCGACGCGCAACCCGTGCAGCAGCCCCGCGGACAGCCCGGACACGACCAGTAGCAGCGCCGTCCCCAGCAGCGAGAACACCAGATGGCTGCCCGCCCACTGCAACCGGCGCACGCGGGTCGCGAGCACCGGCTCCAGCCGCAACGCGGTCTCCTCCGAGCGCATCCGCAACGTGGCCTGCACCGCGTACATCGAGGCGACCATCCCGAAGATGCCGGCGATCGCGGCGAGGAACGTGTCGACCAGGTTCTGCGCGCCGCCCAGCCGCTCGAACATCTGCTGGGCCTGCGCGCTGTCCCCGACGATGTCGCCGATGCCCGCGGCCAGCGAGCCGAACATGGCCCCCAGCACCGCGAAGCCGACGGTCCAGCCGATCAGCACGCCCCGGTGCAACCGCCAGGCCAGCGCGAACGGCGACCGCAGCCCGGGCGCCGCCACCGGCGGGCCGGGGCGGGCCGGGAAGATGCCCATCCCGACGTCCCGCAGCGGCAGCAGCCGGTAGGCCACCGTCCCCAGCACGACGGTCACCGCGACCAGCAGCAGCGCGACGGCCCACCGGTCCCCGGCGAACGGCCGGATCTGCGTCGACCACCCGAGCGGCGACAGCCACGACAGCCACGAGATGTCGGTGGCCGAGTCGCCGACCGCGCGCAGCAGGAACGCGACCCCGAGCACCGCCGAGGCGATGCCGTTGGCGGTGCGCGAGTACTCGGCGAGCTGGGCGGCGATGGCGGCGACCGCGGCGAACAGCAGCCCGGTCAGCGTGGTCCCGAGCCCGAACGCCACCGACCCGCCCGCGGGCAGCCCCCCGCCGATCAGGCCGAGCACCACCAGCAGCCCGGTCCCCACCGCGCCGATGGCGGCGGTGATCAGCGCGGCCGTCAACGCGGCGTAGCGCCCGGTGACGGTCGAGGACAGCAGCTCCTGCCGCCCGGTGTCCTCCTCCTGGCGGGTGTGCCGCGTGACCGTGAAGATGCAGGCCAGCGCCGCGAACAGGGGCAGGAACACGCCGAAGCGCCATGCCGTGAACCCGCCCGCGGTGGACAGGTCGAACGGCGGTCCGTAGAGCAGGGTGATCGACGGGTTCGCGCTCATCCCCGTCGTCAGGGACGCCCGGCTGGCGGCGTCCGGGTACAGCTGGTCGTAGGCGCCGGCGCTGCTCGCCGGCAGGACGCCGATCACCAGCGCCCAGAGCGGCAGCACGACCCGGTCCCGCCGCAACGCCAGACGCACCAGGTGCCGGGTGCCCACCAGCGCGGTCATCGTGTGCTCGCTTCGGTCGTGTAGTGGCGCAGGAACAGCTCCTCCAGCGTCGGCGGCTGGCTGGTCAGGCTGCGCACGCCGACCTCGGTCAGCTTGCGCAGCACTTGGTCCAGCGACCGGGTCTCCACGTCGAACCGGACCCGGTTGCCGTCGACCTTGAGGTCGTGCACCTCGGCCAGCGAACCGAGCCCGTTGGGGTGGCCGGCGAGCTCGGCCACGATCGACGTGCGGGTGAGGTGCCGCAGTTCGCTCAGCGTGCCGGTCTCGACCGCGTGCCCGTTGCGGATGATGCTGACCCGGTCGCACAGCGCCTCGACCTCGGCGAGGATGTGGCTGGACAGCAGCACCGTGCGGCCCTTGTCGCGTTCCTCCTGGATCGCGTACTGGAAGGTGGCCTCCATCAGCGGGTCGAGGCCCGAGGTCGGTTCGTCGAGGATCAGCAGCTCGACGTCGGAGGACAGGGCCGCGACGATCGCGACCTTCTGCCGGTTGCCCTTGGAGTAGGTGCGGCCCTTCTTCTTCGGATCGAGGTCGAACCGCTCGATCAGCTCGTCGCGGCGGCGCTTGTCGAGCCCGCCGCGCAGCCGCCCGAGCAGGTCGATGACCTCGCCGCCGGACAGGTTGGGCCAGAGGTTGACGTCCCCGGGGACGTAGGCGAGCCGGTGGTGCAGGCTCGCGGCGTCGCGCCAGGGGTCGCCGCCGAGCAGGCGGACGGTGCCCCGGTCCGCGCGCAGCAGACCAAGCAGGATACGGATGGTGGTCGACTTCCCGGCCCCGTTCGGGCCGAGGAAGCCGTGCACTTCTCCGGTCTTGACCTGCAGGTTCAGGTCGTCGAGGGCCTTGGTCGCGCCGAACGACTTGTGCAGGCCCTCGATGGAGATGGCGTTGTCCATGCGGCCGAAGCTACAGTCATTTCACAAAGTTGTGAAGTTAGGAAAACGTATAGATTGGCTGAAGCGCTGGATGGGTGAGGAAGGATGATCTCCATGCGGGACGAAGAGGCGGTTCGGCGGTACGTCGAGCGGCTGGCTCTCGTGCTCAACCAGCTCGGCATCCAGCGCATGGCCGCACGCGTGTTCGCCGCGCTCGTGGTCACCGACGACAGCCGCCTGACCGCGGCGGAGCTGGCGGAGAACCTGCAGGTCAGCCCGGCCGCGGTATCCGGGGCGGTGCGCTACCTGGAGCAGGTGGGGCTGGTCGAGCGGGAGCGGGAGCCCGGCTCGCGGCGCGACCACTTCCGGGTGCTCGACGACATGTGGTTCGCCAGCCTGCGCAAGCGCGACCGGCTCATGGAGATGTGGCGGGACGCCGCTGAGGAGGGTGTCGACGCGGTGGGGGCGGACACCCCGGCCGGCAGGCGGCTCGCCGACATGCGCGATTTCCTGTCGTTCATCATCAGGGAGCTGCCGCTGCTGCTCGAGCGCTGGGAGAAGGAGCGGGCGAGTCGCTAGGGCAGGACGGCCTTGACGAGCTTGCGCGCCAGCGCCGTCGGGTCCCCGGCCTCGATGTCCCAGTGTCGCAGGAAACCCTGCTGGAAGGCGGCGCCCAGCAACAGCGTCGCGATCGCGTCCGGGTCCGATGTGGACGGCAGGCGGCCCAGGTCCCGTTCGGCGCGCAGGTAGTTCGCCAGCCTGGTCACGGGTGTGCGCGGTCCGGCGCCGTGCTCGCGGATCGCGGCGCGGTGAGCCGCCAGCAGGTCCCGTGAGGAGAACAGGGAGGCGCCGATCGGGAAGCTCTCGGTGTAGAAGTCGATCGCTGTGCTGGTGATGCGGACCAGGTTGCCGCGCACCGTGTGCCGCCCGGGAGCGATGTCGCCGAGGACTGCCTCCAGTCCGGGCAGCTGTGAGGTCATCACGCCGAGGAAGATCTCGGTCTTGTCCGCGAAGTGCTTGTACAGCGCCGCTTCCGAGAAACCGGCGGCGCGGGCGATCTCCTTGGTGGTGGCGCGCGCGTAGCCCTGCTCGCGCATCACCTCCGCGGCCGCGGCCAGGATCTTCTCCCGAGTTCCCATGCGTCCTCAGCGTTCTCTCAGTGCTCGCTTGACGGTTAGTGAGTACTCACTCACTATAGCAGGTGAGTGAACACTAACCAGGGAGGAAACCATGAAGCTGACGGTGTTCGGCGCGACCGGTGGGACGGGCCTGGAGATCGTGCGGCAGGCGCTGGCTCGGGTCACCAGGTGACGGCCGTGGTGCGGGATCCGGCGCGGCTGGACGTGCCATCGCAGGCGCGGCTGGAGGTCGTGACCGCGGAGGTGTTCGACGCGGATGCGCTGGTGCCTGCCATCACCGGCCGCGAGGCCGTGCTGTCCGCGCTGGGGCCCCGCGGCCGGGGGCCGAGCGTGATCTGCCGGGACGGGACGAGCGCCATCATGACCGCGATGGCCGCGGCCGGTGTGCGGCGGCTGGTCGTGGTGAGCAACAGCGGCATGCACCGCGAGGGGGACGGGTGGTTCACGCGGCTGGTGGTCAAGCCGCTGCTGATCCGCATGCTGCGCGAGGGGTACGCCGACATGGGCGAGATGGAGCGCCGGGTGATCGAGTCCGGGCTCGACTGGACCATCGTGCGCCCGCCGAAGCTCAACGACGGCCGTCACACCGGCCGCATCGCGAGCGAGACCAAGGGGAACGTGCGCGGCAGCTTCACCATCTCCCGCGCCGACCTGGCCGACTACGTGCCGCGCGCGGCCGCGGATCCGGAGCTGACGAGGATGGCCGTGTCGATCGCCAAGGGCTAATGTGAGCGGGTGTCAACTTCACGGACCGCCCTGACCCTCGCGGCCACGGTCGGACTCGCCCCGGTGCTGGTCGCCCAGGGCCTGCACGTGCACCGGACGACACCGCGGCTGCTGGGCGCGTCCGGGCCGCAGCGGGGCTCGGAGCCCGGGGCGGACCCGCTGCGGTTGCTGGTGATCGGCGAGTCCACTGTGGATGGCGTCGGCGCGGGGACGCACGAGGAGGCGCTGACCGGGCAGCTGGCCGCGGCGCTCGCCCGGCGGCTGGGGCGCGGGATCGACTGGCGCGTGGCCGGGCGGACGGGCGCCAACGCGCGCACCGTCCGGACGGAGCTGCTCGACGAGGCGTGCCGGGAGCGGGCGGACCTGGTCGCGGTGGCGCTCGGCGTCAACGACACGATCGAGATGCGCTCACCCACCCGCTACCGGCGCGACCTGCTGGAACTGGTGGTGACGGCGTGGCGGGCGCTCGGGCCGGTCCCGGTGCTGCTGGCCGGCGTCCCGCCGCTCGCCGCGTTCCCGTCGTTGCCGCAGCCGTTGCGCCTCGTGCTCGGCCTGCGGGGCGAGGCGCTGGACGCGGCGGCGGCGACGCTCGCGGAACTGCCGGGGGTCACCCACTGCCCGGTGCCGCGCGAGGTGGTCGACCCGGAGCTGTTCGCGGCGGACGGGTTCCACCCCGGACCGGCCGGCTACCGGCTGTGGGCGGACAAGCTCGCGGAGGCCGCCGCATTGGGCTGAACGGGTGAAACCGGCCGCCGCCGACCAGGCGCTTTGGAAAAACTTCTGTCGCTGTGTATCTGGCGAGGGCCTCCCCGCGTCATAGGGGCGTTGGCTGGTTGCACACCGACTGGAGGAACGCATGAGCTCTCCCCGGCCCTTCGCCGAGGAAATTCGCGCCGTGCGGGATTCCCTTGCCACGATGGGGGATCCGTGGCAGGCGGGGGAGACGGTGCTCAGCCGGCTGGCGGGCGAGTCGCGCAGGGTGCGACTGGGGGTGCCGGCCCCGAGCGCGGCCGAAGTGGAAGCCCGGGCCGAGTTGCCGGGGCGGATGCTCGAGGTCGCGCTCGGGGCTGCCGGCCAGCCCTGCACCGCGCTGCACGCGCCGGGCAGCACGCTGCCCGCCAAGTTCGACCTCCGTGACGTGTGCGGAAGCAGCTACGTCACGCCGGTGAAGGACCAGGGCGAGTCGGGGTCCTGCAGCGCGTTCGGCACCATCGCGGCGCTCGAGGGGACCGCCGCGTACACGCGCCGCAACACCGGCATGCGCCTCGACCTGTCAGAGGCGCACCTGTTCTTCGGGTTCGCGCCGGCACACCGCAAGCCCGGTGACACCGGGTCCTGGCCGGACGACCTGATGGGGGACTGCGCGGCCAAGGGCGTCACCTTCGAGGACTACTGGCCCTACTCGGACGAGGGCACCGGCGCGTTGCACCCGAACTGGGTGAACCGCGTCGCGCGCGCGGAAGGCGTCGTCGACCTCACCCAGGACCCGGCCGCGATCAAGCACCACATCTACGGCTACGGCCCGGTCACCGCGTGCATGGTGATCTACGACGACTTCTTCCACTACACCGGCGGCATCTACCGCGCCACCACGACGGAGAGCAACGGCGGGCACTGCGTCGCGCTCATCGGCTGGGACGACGAGCAGAACTGCTGGATCGCCAAGAACTCCTGGGGCACCGACTGGGGCGAGGACGGGTTCTTCCGGATCGCCTACGGCGAGGCCTTCATCGAGGACTACCCGGAACCGCGGCCGACGACCCTCGGCTGCACCGGGGTCACCCTGCGCGCGTGGCTACCGCCGCAGCGCGCGCTGCGCCTGTTCTCGGCCGGTGCCGGTGAATGGGTGTGCCTGGAGCAGCTGGGCTGGGTCCGGCTCGCTGGGGACGCCGCGGGCGTGAGCCGTCAGCTCGCGCTGCTCGCCGAGGCCCGGGCAGGCGGGCATCCCGTCAGCCCGTTCCTCGACCAGGGCGTGCTGACCAAGGTTGCCACCACCTACTGATGGGGAGCGGAGCATGACCACGAGCAAGAGCGAGACGCCGGACACCGGCGGGCAGGACGACCCGAACGCCGAACTCGCCGAACTGACCAGGGAGACGCCCGGCTCCGACATCCCGGCCGGCGTCTACGACCCGAACACCCCACCGCCGACGGGGGTTTACGACCCCAATACGCCGCCCACTGGCGTGTACGACCCGAACACGCCGCCGCCGACGGGTGTCTACGACCCGAACACGCCGCCCCCGAGCGGTGTGTACGACCCGAACACCCCGCCGAACGGCAACGGCACGCCGGTCCAGCCGGCGCCGCGGGCGCAGGGCGTCTGGGTGCACGGCAGGCAGGTCGCGCGGCTGTGGTCGACGAGCGCCAATCCGGGCGTCTGGGTGGACATCGCGGGTCTGGGCTGGAAGCGGCTCGCCGCCACCGCGGACGGGCGCAGCTCCCTGACGACGCTGGCACTGCTGGCCCGCAACCACGGGCTGCCGGTGTCCTTCCACGAGAACGCCGCCGGGCAGATCGACCAGATCCTGGTCTGACGGCGGCACGCAGACCGGCGGTGGCCGGCAGCCGAGGGGGCCGCCGGCCACCGCCACCCTGGGAGCGTCCAGTGGCACAGATCCGGCTCGCGCAGGCGGATTCGGGGGAGACGGCGCGGCTCCACGTGGGGGACACGGTGGAGCTGCGCCTTCCGGAGGTCCGCGCGTCGGGTTACCGGTGGCGCTGGCGGTTGCCGGAGGCGGTCCGTGTGGTGGCGGACGAGCACGCCCGGTCCAGGGGGGTGGCCCACGGGGAGGGGCCACCGGGCGAGGGGGGTGTGCGCCGGCTGGCGCTCGACGTCGTCGAGCCCGGCCGGCACCTGCTCCGGGCGGAGCTGGCGCGGCCGTGGGAGGCGGAGCCGCGTCGCTCCGTCACGTTCGTGCTCTCCGTCACCGACGTGACTGCTCCGAACGAGTGATGTTGTGTATCTGGCGTTCGCCTTCGTGCTCTGCACGGTGACGGAGCCGGAGATACTGCCTAGCGCTACCCGAGGAGAACCACGCGAAGTGGGGGCGAACGCGGTGACGGAAGCGAGGACCGCCGAGGCGGATCCGTCCTGGGAGGGACTCCGCGGACCGGAGCTGTTCGAGGCGTGCCTGGCTGCGGCGCGGGCGGGGGACAAACGCGCGCTGAACCGGCTGGTCGCCGAGCTGACCCCGCTGGTGTGGAACGTGGCGCGCGGCCAGGGGCTGGACAGCCACTCGGCCGAGGACGTGGTGCAGACCGTGTGGCTGGCGCTGGTCAGCCACCTCGACCGGCTGCGCGAGCCGAAGGCGCTGGCCGGCTGGCTGGTCGTCACCGCCCGGCACGAATCGCAGCGCGTGCGCGGGCGGAAACCGCCGCCGGTGCCGTTGACCGACGAACTGGCCGAGACCGTGGCGAGCACCGAGCCCGCGCCCGAGGCCGAGGTGCTGCGCACCGAGCGCGACCAGCGGCTCTGGCGCGCCTTCCGCAGGCTTCCGCAGCGGTGCCAGGAACTGCTGCGGCTCACCGTGCTTGCCGGTCGCGCCGAGTACCGGCTCGTCGCCGAAGCGCTGCAGATGCCGCGCGGCAGCATCGGACCGAACCGCGGCCGCTGCCTGAAGACGATGCGCGAACTGCTGGACATCGAAGGGGGCAGCGCATGAACGACAATCTGCCAGGGGGTGGGGCGTACCCCGGCGACGAAGCCCTGCTGGCCGATCTGGGCCGGGTGCTGGCCGCCGTCGACCCGCCCCCGGACGGCCTGGTCGAGCGCGTGCAGTTCGCCCTCGAGCTGGAGAACCTCGACTTCGAGATCGCCCAGTGGGAGCGGGCCGACCCGGCGCTGGCCGGCGTCCGTAGCATCACCGACGAGGGCACGATCACGTTCACGGTCAGCGATCTCACCGTGATGATCAACCTGACCAGGGTCGGGCACTGCCACCGCATCGACGGCTGGCTGGTGCCCGCCGCCGCGCACGGGGTCGAGGTGCGGGTGGCCGAACACGGCTCGTCGTCGACGGTGGCCGACGAGGGCGGCCGGTTCGTGCTCGACGACGTGCCGCGCGGGACCACGCAGATCGTGATCTCGGTCGGCGGGGCCAGCAGCCGCCGCACCGTCGTCACGCCCGCGGTCGTCCTCTGACCGGTTGCTCACCCCCGCCCCCGCATGTGCTCAGATAGATCACGTGTCAGCTCAGCGTGAGTCCCGGCGTGCGCTGGGCCGGGCATCGGAGCTGCGTGGGCGGGCCGCGGACGCAGCGGGCAACTTCCGCAACGTGGAGGCGGTGCGGTTGTTCAACCGCGCGTTGCGGGTGCTCGCGGACGGGCCGGACGACGTCGAGTGGATCACCCTGCGGGCACGGGTCCTGCTCGGCCTCGCGATGTCGGAGGCCGAGACCGGGTCGGCGGCAGCGGGCCTGCGCCACCTCGACGACGCCCTGCGGCTGACCGGGCGGCTGCCGCCCGGGCCGCCCCAGCGGGTCCTGCGGGCGCTGGTCGGCGCCCAGCGCGCGCTGGTGCTCGGCCGGATCGGCCGGCTGACCGAAGCGCTGGCGCTGTTCGACGAGATCCTGCCGGTGCTGGAAAACGAGGCCGACGACAACGCGCTGTCGCTGACCCGCAACCTGATGAACCGCGCCAACATCAACGTCGAGCTGCAGCGGCCCGCGGCGGCGCTGGCGGACCTGCGGCGCTGCCTGGAACTGGCCACCGAGCACGGGCTGACCCGGCTGGAGGGCAAGGTCCGGCACCTGCTGGGCGAGCAGGGGCAGCTCCTCGGCGACATCCCCGGCGCGTTGCGGCACTACGAGCAGGCCGCACGGATCTACGAGGACGCGGCTCCCGGCTGGCTCGCCCGGCTACGCGTCGACCAGGCCAGGGCGCTGCTCGTCGCCGGTCTCGCCGAGGATGCGGCGCGGCACCTCGACGAGGTCCTGCCCGAGCTGTATTCGAGCCGCAACGTGCAGGACATCGCCGAGGCCGAAGTCGCCCGCGCCGCGGCCGCGATCCTCGACAACGACCACGGCCGGGCCCGCGAGCTGGCCGAGCTGGCCCGGCGCCGGTTCCTCCGGCGCGGCAACGAACGCTGGGCCGCGGTCGCTGCGCTGACCCGGCTGCGCGCCGACGCCACCGAGGTCCTCGGCGGCACGCGACGGCCGCCGGCGCGGCTCGTCACGGGTCTCACCGGGCACGCCGACCGCCTCGCCGAACTGGGGCTGCGCGACGAAGCGGCGGTCGCCCGGCTGCTCGCGGTGCGGCTGCTGCTGCGCCGTGGGGACGTCGGTGCCGCCGAGGAGCTGCTCGCACGGGTGCCGCGGCCACGTCACACCACGCCGATCGACCACGTCATGCTGCTGCGGCTGTGCCGGGCCGAACTCGCTGTGGCGACCGGCCGTCCGCGTGCGGCGCTGGCGCAGGCGCGCACCGGCTTCGCCGAGCTGAGCCGGGTGCGCGACCGGATGGGCGGGCTGGACCTGGTGTGCGGGACCGCGGTGCACGGCCAGGAGCTGGGCCGTCTCGCGGTCGGGTTGGTGCTCGGCACGACCCGCGGTCACGCCGGCGCGCGCAGGCTGTTCGCGTGGCAGGAGCGGACGCGTGCGCAGGTCTACCGCTACGAGCCGCTGCCCGCCATCGACGATCCGGTGCTGGCCCGGCTCATCACCGAGATGCGGCAGGTGCAGCGGCTCGCGCAGCAGAACCGGCTCGACGGCAGGCCGGTGGCGGCGCTGGAGCAGCGCTACGCCCGGCTGCAGCGGGAGGCGGGCCGCCTCGGCTGGTACACCAGCCCGTGGGGCAGGCCGCGCCCGGTCAGCTCACCCGAGGAGGTGGCCGCCGAGCTGGGCGAGCGCGTGCTGGTCAGCCTGATCGGCCAGGACGGCGAGCTGTCCGCGGTGGTCGTGCGGGACGGCCGGTTCCGGCTGGTGCGGCTGGGCGGGCTGGACGAGGTCGTGGAGATCACCAAGCAGCTGCACGCCGACTTGAACGCGCTGGCTCCGGACCACCTGCCGCCGCCCCTGGTCTCGGCCGTCACGGCGTCCGCGGAGAAGCGCGCCCGCCTGCTCGACGAGCGGGTCGTGCGGCCGCTCGCGGACGCGATCGGCGACCGCGAGCTGGTGATCGTGCCGACCGGGCCGCTGTACGCGCTGCCGTGGCCCGCCCTGCCGTCGTTGCGCGGCCGTCCGCTGTCGATCGCGCCGTCGGCGACCGCGTGGGTGACCGCGATGCGCCGCGAGCTGATCGACCCGGTCGTGCTGGTCGGCGGGCCGGACGTGCCCGGCGCGATCGGCGAGGTGCGGCAGCTGCGCGCGGTCTACCCGTCGGCGACGCTGGTCGACGGCCCGGCGGCGACCAGTTCCGCGGTGCTGGAAGCGCTCGACGGGTCCGGCCTGGCGCACCTGGTCGCACATGGCGCGCACGAACCGGCGAACGCCTTGTTCTCGCGGCTGGAACTGGTCGACGGGCCGCTGTTCGCACACGAGACCGCGCGGCTGCGGCGCCCGCCGGACCGGGTGGTGCTGGCCGCGTGCGAGCTGGCGATGAGCCACATCAGGCCTGGTGAGGAGGCGCTGGGGTTCGCCGGCGCGCTGCTGGCGAGCGGGTCCCGCACGATCGTCGGGGCGATCGCGCGGGTCGGCGACCGCGCGGCGGCGGAGGCGATGACCGACCTGCACCAGCGGCTCGCGTCGGGGATCTCCCCGGCGCTGGCCCTGGCGCACGCGACCGCCGCCGATCCGCTGCGCCGCCCGTTCCTCTGCCTCGGCGCCGGTTAGCGCTCGGCGGCCTTGACCAGCTTCGCGGACAGGAACTTGATCGCCCCCGCGAGCGCGGCGCGCACGACCGGCCCGGTGCCGGGGATCTTCTCCTGGAACGAGCCGCGCCAGGTCAGCCGCGTGCCGGTGCCGTCCGGTTCGAAGGTCACCTCGCCGCGGTAACCGCGCACCGGCGCGGGCTCGGCGAAGGTGTAGACGTGGCGGCGGTCCTGCTCGTACTCGAGCGTCTCCTCGCGCATGAGCAGCGGCCACGCACCGACGGCCCGGATCGCGCCCACCCCGCCTGCCGGATCGGCCCACCGGTCCCAGCGGGACACGACGATGAGCGGTTTCGCCCAGTCGGACCAGCGGGCGCCGTCGGTCTCCAGCCGGAACAGGGTCGCGGGCGGGGCGCTGCTGGTGCGGGTGACCTCGAAGGAGAACGTCCTGGCGGGCATCGGTGACCTTTCCGCTCGGGTAGGGGTTACCGAGCAGTAAACCACGGGCTTACCGGATGCGGGGGGCCTGACCTTGGGGTTTCATGGGTTCATGGGCATCGACTTCAACGAGATCAAGAAAAAGGCGCAAGAGGCGCTCGGCCACAACGCCGGCAAGATCGAACACGGCCTGGACAAGGCGAGCGGGTTCGCCAAGTCGAAGTTCGGCCAGCACTCCAGCAAGATCGACAACGTCACGTCGAAGGCGAAGGACTTCCTGCACAAGCAGACCGGCGGCGGGCACGGCGAACCCGGCCCGCAGGGCGGCCCCGGACCGGCCGGACCCCAGACCGGACCCCAGAGTGGCCCGACCGGGCCGACCAGCCAGCCGTAACCGTTACGGCACCTCGCCGACGGCGGTGTCCTCGGTGAGGGAAGTGATGCGGCCGCCGCGCTCGCCGAGCGCACGCAGGCCGTCCCGGGCGTCCGGCGCGCCCAGCGCGACGCGGACGCCCGACAGCGTGGCCTGCCTGGCGGCCGCAAGCGCTTGCGCGCCCTCGTAGCCCGATTCGATGCTGACGGCGAGGCCGCCGGTCGAGGCCAGTGACCCGCGCAGGGCGCCCAGCCGGCCGAGGGCCTCGTCGATCACGGGCAGCAGCGCTTCGCGGTTGCCCTCGGTCATCGCGCGCACCAGCGCCGGCCGGGTGGCGGCCACCCGGGTGCCGTCGGTGTAGGAGCCGGCGGCCAGCGCCATCGCGACCGGCCCGCCGTCCGCCCCCACGGCCGCGAGCACCGCGGCCAGCAGGTGCGGCAGGTGGGAGATCCGGGCGACCGCCTCGTCGTGGGTGGCCGCGGTCAGCGGGACCACGTGCGAGCCGAGGTCGATCGCCAGCCGGGCCACCTCGGCCCACGCGCCGAGGTCGGTGTCGTCCTCGACGCACACCACCCACGCCGCGCCGCCGAACAGCGCGGCGTCGCCGGCGCGCCAGCCGGACTCGGCGGTGCCCGCCATCGGGTGCCCGCCGACGTACCGGGCGTTCGGTGCGAACGCCCGCGCGGCCGTCAGCACACCCGTCTTCACGCTGGTCACGTCCGTCAGCAGGCACGACGGCGCGCACACGGCGACCGCCCGCAGCACCTCTTCGACGGCGGTCAGCGGCACGGCCAGCACCACCAGCGCGTCCCGCTCGGCGGCGCGCCGCAGGGCGGCTTCCACGTCCGTCGAGGCGTCGAACCCGTCGGCGGCCGCCGCTTCGGCGTCAGCCGCCGAGGCCGTGGCGCCCCACACCCCGCGCCCCACCGCCGCGGCCGCGCGCAGCACCGAGCCGCCGATCAACCCGAGCCCGATCACGCATACGTCTCGCACGGGGCGTCATCCTGCCAGGGCGTCGAGGGCGAAGGCCGCGTACATCGCGACCCCCGCCGGGAAAGCGCCTTCGTCGTGGCGCACGCGGTTGGAGTGGTTGGTCGGCGCCTCCGCCGGGTCGACGTCCGGCGGGCACGCGCCGAGGAACGCGAACGCGCCCAGCACCCGTTGCAGCACGTAGGAGAAGTCCTCGGCGCCCATGATCGGGTCGGGCATCAGCTCCGCCCGGCCGAGCACGCGCTGGGCGAGGTCCAGCACCCGCAGCGCCTGGTCCGGGTCGTTCACCGTGACCGGGTAGCCGGGCTCGATGTCGACCAGCACGCGGCACCCGTGCGCCTCGCCGACCGCTTCGCACACCTTCGGCAGCTCGGCCTTCACCAGGGCGCGCGTGGACTCGGACAGTGTGCGGATCGTGCCGGCGACCTCCGCGGTCTCCGGGATGATGTTGGTCGTCGTGCCTGCTTGGATGCGGGTCACCGACACCACAGCCGGGTCGAACACGCTGACCCGCCGCGTCACCATCGTCTGCAGTGCGCCGACCATCGCCGCGGCCGCCGGCACCGGGTCGATCGCGTTGTGCGGGCTGGACCCGTGCCCGCCCTTGCCGGTGACCTGGACCGTGAACGTGTCGTTCGACGCCATCAGCGGACCGGGCCGCGTGGTGATCAGCCCGGACTCGATGTGGGACAGCAGGTGGATGCCGAAGGCCTTCTCGGCCCGCGACCCGGCAGCGTCCAGCACGCCTTCGTGGATCATGTGCCGCGCGCCGTGGTAGCCCTCCTCGCCGGGCTGGAACATGAACACGACCGACCCGGCCAGCTCGTGCCGGCGAGCCGCGAGCAGCCGCGCGGCGGAGGCGAGCATCGCGGTGTGGCCGTCGTGGCCGCACGCGTGCATGGTCCCGTCCACTTCGGAGGCGAACTCCAGCCCGGTGTCCTCCTGCAGCGGCAGCGCGTCCATGTCCCCGCGCAGCAGCACCGCGGGCCCGTCCTGCGCGCCGCGCAGCACCGCGATCAGCGCGGAGGTCGACTTCCCCTCGACGATCTCCAGCGGGAGGCCCTCCAGCGCCCGACGGACGGCGGCCTGCGTGTGCGGCAGGTGGAGGCCCTGCTCCGGCCTCCGGTGGATCTCGCGGCGCAGCGCGACGGTGGCCGGTTGCAGAGCCTCGGCCTCGGAGAGCAACGCGGCGAGCCGGGTGTCCGGCAATGGGGGCAACTCCGTGGGTCCCGTCATCTTCCGATCCTCGCAGAGCGACTGCACCGATGATCGGTCCAGGTATACGGTGTGCGCTATGTCGGTGAAGGAGCCGGTTGCGGGATTCGCGGTGGCCGTGGTCCGGGAGGACGGCAAGTGGCGCTGCAGCGCGCTCGACGCCGGCGCACTCACGGGGTTGGACGCCGCCATCACCGAGCTGGCCAAGTTGCGGTCCACGGGGGCCGTGTTCGGCCTGCTCGCGGTGGACGACGAGTTCTTCGTGATCGTGCGGCCGAGCCCACGCGGACCGTCCCTGCTGCTCTCGGATGCGGCGGCGGCGCTGGACTACGACATCGCCGCCGACGTGCTCGACGTGCTGCGGGTCGATCTGCCGGACGAGGAGGACGACTCGATCTGGCCGGAGGGCGACCTCGACATCCTCGCCGACGTCGGCCTGCCCGGGCCTGAGCTCGAGGTGATCGCGGGCGAGGTCGACCTCTACCCGGACGAGCAGCTGCAGATGATCGCGCAGCGCTGCGGGTTCGGCGGCGAGTTCACCGCGCTGCTCGACGAGATCTGACGTGTCGGACGCCGACCTGGTGTCCGTGGCGCTGGCCGCGGCGCGGGAGTCGGGGCCGGACGTGCCGATCGGCGCCGCCGTGTTCGCACCCGACGGCCGCCTGCTCGCCCGCGCCCACAACGCCCGCGAGGAGCTGGGCGACCCGACGGCGCACGCCGAGGTCATCGCGCTGCGGGAGGCGGCCCGCGAGTTCGGCGACGGCTGGCGCCTGGACGGCTGCACGCTCGCGGTGACGGTCGAGCCGTGCACGATGTGCGCCGGGGCGCTGGTGCTCGCGCGCGTGGCCCGGGTCGTGTTCGGGGCGTGGGAGCCGCGCACCGGAGCGGTCGGGTCGCTGTGGGACGTGGTGCGCGACCGGCGGCTCAACCACCGGCCCGAGGTGCGCGGCGGGGTCCTGGAGGCCGAGTGCGCCGCGCTGCTCGCCGAGTTCTTCACCGGTCACCGGGACGTGTGACGCCGCGCGAGGCGGGGTAGCCCGTCGGGGACCGCGTCGAAGGAGGGTCGATGAACGTCGTGAAGAACCGGATGACGAGCCGGTCCCGCCAGGCCAAGGGCGGGGCGCGGGAGCTGTTCGGCCGCCTCACCGGTAAGCGCCGCCACCAGAGTGCCGGCCGCGCCGAGCGGATCCGCGGTGCCGTGCGCGAGACGACGACCGAGGTGGCGGACTGGGCGGCCACCGCCGCGCGGGACGCGCAGCGCCGCTTCCGCTCCAGGTGAGGAGTGCCTGCAAGTCGCTCTTGGGCGTCTAGTAGCCTAGTCGGCGGTAGCGTGTCCGAGCGGCCGAAGGAGCACGACTCGAAATCGTGTGACGGTTGACCCCGTCCGTGGGTTCAAATCCCACCGCTACCGCCGGATCGAACGCCGGGTCTCCCCAGGGAGGCCCGGCGTTCGTCGTTTCCGCTACCGCACGTCCACCGTGATCTCGGCCGCGTTGGCGCCGTTGGCGGACAGGGTCAGGGTGGCGGTGCCGAAGGTGACGTCGAGGACCTTCGCCGTCCAGATCGGGTTCGGGCAGGCCGGCACGGGCCCGACGCCCACCGGGGTGCTCGTGAGCCGGAAGGCGGACCGCCCGTGGTGCGGGGTCTGCTGCCGTCCGCTGGTCGCCGTCACGTCGACCTCGGTGTCCTGCCCGGTGACCATGTGCCCGGCCGGGTTGACGCACTCGACCCGCGCGGTGCCGGTCGCCTCGGCGGTGACCTCGAAGGTCGTGCCGCCGAGACCGGCCACCTCACCGGTGCACTCGAACCCGGCGCCGGTGTCGCGGCAGGCCGCGGCGCCGGTGACGAAGTGGCCGTTGTCCGCCTGCGCCGGCGCGGCGAGCGCCGCGACGGCGAGCGCGCCCGCGAGGACGCCGAGCATCCGCCTCATCTGCTTGCCTTTCCGCATCGTCGGGGAGCCCAGTCTCGGTGCGCCCGGCCCCCGGCGGCGGCCCGCTCACGCGGACGGGTGGCATGGTTCGCCCGCTGGAGTGCTGCGCTCGCCTCTCCCGGCGGCGCACCGGCCCGCCTTAGGTCGTAGGCCGGCCGGACGAACCGTTACCGGTTGTTGCCGCTGAGTCTTCCCTCGTCTCACCTCATAGAGGGAAGATGCCTCGACTGTTGATCAGACGAGGGGACTCAGGGTGACGACCAGTCGAAGAATCGGCGTGCTCGCCGCTGCTGCTCTGGCGGGTGTGACCGTCGCCGCCGCGCCGGCGTCGGCGGCGAGCCCGGACGTCGTGATCGCCGAGGTCTACGGCGGCGGTGGCAACAGCGGCGCCACGCTGACCAGCGACTTCATCGAGATCGCCACGGTAGGCGGCAGTGTCGCCATGGACGGCTGGAGCGTGCAGTACCTGCCCGGATCGCCCAGCGCGTCGAGCAAGTGGCAGGTGACCGCCCTGTCCGGCTCCGTCGCGGCGGGCGGGCGGTACCTGGTCGCCGAGGCCACCGGATCGGGTGGCACGGTGTCGCTGCCCACCGCCGACGCCGCCGGATCGATCTCGATGGCCGCGGGGTCCGGCACGGTCGCCCTCGTCCACGGCACCACCCCGCTCACCTGCGTCACCGCCGCCGATTGCGCCGCCGACCCGCGGGTCCGCGACCTCGTCGGCTACGGCTCGGCGACCGTCCGCGAAGGCAGCCCGGCGCCCGCGGCGAGCAACACCACGTCGGTCGCCCGCGCCACGCTGACCGACACCGACAGCAACTCCGCCGACTTCGCGGCAGGCGCCCCGACGCCGGTCAACACCAAGGGTGAGACCACCGGCGGCGACGTGGGCGGCACCCCGGCCAAGGCCCACGACATCCAGGGCACGACCCGGCTGTCGCCCCTGGCGGGCAAGAAGGTCACCGACGTGACCGGGGTCGTCACCGCGCTGCGCACCTTCGGCTCCGCGCGCGGGTTCTGGATGACCGACCCGCAGCCCGACGCCGACCCGCGAACCAGCGAGGGCGTGCTGGTGTTCACCGGCTCGACCACGCCCGCGGTGGCCGTCGGCGACGCGGTCACCGTGTCCGGCACCGTCACCGAGTACTACCCGGACAGCCCCACCAGCTCGATCTACCAGTCCACCACCGAGATCACCGGTCCGAAGTGGACGGTCCAGTCGAGCGGCAACCCGCTGCCCGCCGCGACCGCGATCACGCCGGCCACCGTGCCCGGCACCCTCGCCCCCGAGGCAGGCGGCAACACCGAAGCCCTGCCGCTGGACCCGGCGAAGTACTCGCTGGACTTCTGGGAGTCGCACGAGGGCGAGGTCGTCAGCGTGCAGGACGTCCGGGCGGTCGGGCCGTCCACCGAGTACTACGAGCTGTACGTCACCACCAAGCCGGGGGAGAACCGGACCGACCGCGGCGGCACGATCTACACCGGCTACGACAGCCCGAACACCGGCATCCTCAAGATCGAGTCGCTGATCCCGTTCGCGCAGCGCCCGTTCCCGCAGGCGGACACCGGCGACACCCTGACCGGCCTCACCTCCGGCCCGGTCGAGTACGACAGCTTCGGCGGGTACACGCTCCAGGCCACCACTCTGGGCGAGGTGAAGGACGGCGGCATCCAGCGCGAGGTGACGCGCAAGCAGTCGCCGAGCGAGCTGGCCGTGGCCACCTACAACGTCGAGAACCTGTCCGCC
The DNA here is from genome assembly GCF_000739085.1 of Amycolatopsis methanolica 239. Lineage (NCBI taxonomy): Bacteria > Bacillati > Actinomycetota > Actinomycetes > Pseudonocardiales > Pseudonocardiaceae > Amycolatopsis > Amycolatopsis methanolica. The sequence goes on from NZ_CP009110.1 coordinate 351,262, forward strand.
GTGGACGACCAGGCCAAGTTCGACCAGCTGGCGCGTGGCATCGTGGACAACCTGGCGTCGCCGGACATCGTGACCCTGGAGGAGATCCAGGACAACAACGGCCCCGAGGGCGAAGGCGACGGCGTGGTGGCCGCCGACCAGACGCTGAAGCGGTTCACCGACTCGATCGCCGCCGCGGGCGGGCCGCGCTACGAGTGGCGGCAGATCGACCCGCAGGACCTCACCGACGGCGGCGAGCCGGGCGGCAACATCCGCGTCGGGTTCCTGTTCAACCCGCGCCGGTTGTCCTTCGTGGACCGTCCGGGCGGTGACGCGACCACGGCGGTGTCCGTGGTGCAGGAGCGCGGCAAGCCGCACCTGTCGGTGTCGCCGGGGCGCGTGGACCCGGGCAACCCGGCGTGGGCGAGCAGCCGCAAGCCGCTGGCCGGGGAGTTCGTCTTCCACGGCCACACGGTGTTCGTGATCGCCAACCACTTCAACTCGAAGGGGGGCGACCAGCCGACGCACGGCCGCTACCAGCCGCCGGCGCGGAGTTCGGAGGTGCAGCGCGGGCAGCAGGCGCAGGTGCTGCGCGGGTTCGTCGACCAGCTGCTGAAGGCGGATCCCTTGGCGGACGTCATCGTGGCCGGTGACCTGAACGACTACCAGTTCTCGCCCGCGCTGAAGACGCTTACCGCGGGCGGCGCGCTGACCGACCAGATCGACCGGCTGCCGTCCGACGAGCGGTACAGCTACGTATACGAGGGCAACTCGCAGGTGCTGGACCACATCCTGACCTCGCGGGCGCTGCGGTGGGTCGACTACGACGTGGTGCACATCAACGCCGAGTTCGCCGAGCAGGCGAGCGACCACGACCCGCAGATCATCCGGTACCGCCCGACCCTCTGACGCCTGGGCCGCCGTCGCCCGCCCGTTCTTCGGATTTCCCGGGCGGCGGCGGTCAGCGGTGCAGCTGGCGGGCGCGGCGTTGAGCGGCGCGGGCGGCCTGCAGCATCGCCTCGGCCAGGTCCGACGGCTTCACGTGTTCGAAGAGGGCGGAGTTGATCGCGACTTCGAGGACCTCCCCGTTGCCGGCGACCCCCACCTCGACCAGCCCCCAGTCGTCCTGCGCGGTGACGACCTGCTGGGCGGCCTGCCGTCGCCGGGCGGCCGGACGCTCCTCCACGCCCTCGGACTGGGTGGTCAGCTCGCGGTTCACCGGATCCTCTTCCTCTCACCTGGCTGCTACGACGTGACCGACTCCCCACCGGTTCCGTGGGGAACCAACCACAGGCGCGCAACGTCCCAAGATCATGAACTGGGTACGCGCGACCGTTGACCACCTCTCCCGCCGCGAGGTCTCACCCGCGGTGCCCGCGACCCTGCGCAGCGACCTGAGCTGGGCGAGGGCGTACGTCCGCCGCGAAATGCCGAAGCTGGACACCCTGGAGCCGGAGAGCTGGCTCCGCCCCGCGAACTAGTCGCGGCCGCCGGCCGAATCAGCGCCGCGCGCGCCAACCGAGCGACAGCACCGCGTCCACCAGTTCCTGGTAGGTCTCCTTGACCTCACGCAGGTACAGGTCCAGCCGCCCGGCGTAGGCGTGCGGCGCGGGCGCCGGGTCGGCCCCGACCTCCAGCCACGAAAGCCTGCTGACGTTGTCCTGCGCCATCCGCCACCAGTGTTGCGCGCCCTGCACCGTGCGGGCCTCGCGCTCCTTCGCCTCCGCCACGGCGGCCTCCGCGGCCGCGATCTCGGCGTCCAGCTCCTCGGCCCGGCGCCGCTCCCACGCCCGCAGCTCCTCGGCCGCCTTGCCGGCCAGCCCGACGATCTGCTTGTACTCCATCGCCGCGTTCATGCCTGGTGCTCCGGCCGGTCGAAGGGGATCATCACCTCGGGCGAGACGTGCGTGCTTCGGTCGAAGAACAGCGCCCGGCCCGGCCGCGGCGACCAGTGCACGACCTGCCCGGCCGCGAACTGGCTCAGCTCCGCGCCCTGCACGTCCAGCGCCGCCCACGCGCCGATGTCGTCGGTGCCTGCGAACCCGAGCGTGTCCTTCAGCCGCGCCGTGCTGCGCCACCACCCGATGGTGTGAGTGCCCTTTCCGGGGCCCTGCTTGAGAACCACCCGGAAGTGGTCCAGCCCGCTCTTGAGCTGACCGGGTTGCTTCTGCTCCAGGATCGGCAGCGCCGCGTCGACGCCGTACAGCAGCAGGATCCGAGCGTGCTCGGGCGGCTCCTCGGCGAGCTTGGCCATGTGCTCGCCCAGCTCGACGTCGCTCAACCGCACCACGCGGTGCCCGTCCGACTCCAGCCCGTCGGCCAGCTCGCCGACCGCGGACGCGCACCGGTCGACGAGGCACGCCACCAGGAACTCCACCTCGTGCGGCGGGTACTGCTTCGCCAGCGACCGGGCGGCCGCGTCCATGATGGACAGTGCCTCGGCGATCGCGGTGCCCATGATCGCCAGGTTGCGGCCGGGCGCCCCGGTCAGCTCCACCGCGCACGCCGTGTCGTCGACGTCGATCGACTGGCCCAGCAGCGCCCGCGGCGGCCCGCCCGGGGTGAGCCCGGCGAACGCGGCCGAGTGCTCCAGCACCGGCGAGTGCGCGCCGTCGAACAGCCGCGGCCGCTGGTGCTCCTGGGCGTAGCGCTCCCACAGTTCCCGTTGCAGCGACGAGAAGATGTCCTTGCTGCTGGCGTCCGGCACGTGCGCGAGCTGGTTGCCGTGCGCGACCCCGGAGTCGTGGTTGACCACCGCGTGCCACTTCGGGGCGGCGACGGCCGCGTTGTTGGTCTCGGCCAGCACGCGCCGCGCCTTGGGCATGGCGATGCGCAGCGTGCACTGCTCGAACACCGCGGGCTTGCCCCAGAACGCGTCGATGCCCGCGATGTCCTGGCTCGCCAGGATCAGGTGGATGCCCTGGGCGCGGCCACGGCGGGCGATGTCCTCCAGCAGCGCGGTCGCCTGGTTGGTGACGCCGTCGCGGCCCGCGAACAGGTACTGGAACTCGTCGATCACCGCGACGATCCGCGGCCAGTGCCCATCCGGGTCCTGCTGGCGCAGCCCCGCCAGGTCGGTGACCTCGTGCTCCTTGGCGGCCGCCGACCGGCGGCGCAGCTCGTCGGCGAGGAACCGCAGCAACGCCAGGCCGAACTCGCGGTCGGTGTTGACGTTGACCCCGATCAGGCGCGCGTGCGGCAGCCAGCTCGCGTCCCGGCGGCCCGGCGCGAGCCCGGCGAAGGACACGCCCTCCTTGAAGTCCAGCAGGTACAGCGCGAGCTCGTCCGGCGGGTAGCGCGCGGCGAGGCTGCCGAGCAGGGCGTAGAGGAAGTTCGTCTTGCCCGAGCCGCTCGGGCCGCCGATCAGCGCGTGCGGGCTGGCGTCGCCGATGACGACCTCGACCGGATCGCCCTCGAAGAACCCGACCGGCGCCCGCAGTTCACGCGCGGAGTTCTCCTGGCCCAGCTCGGCGGGCAGCAGGTCGCGGAACGACCGCGGCCCGCCCTGCTTCTCCACGATCGCGTCGGCCAGCCTGCTCGCCGCGGCGCTGACCTCGGCCGACGGGACCGGCGGGTCCAGGTCGACGACGAGGTTGGGCCCGGTCATGCTGGTTGCCGCGTGGTGCTCGTCGAGCATCCGGATGTTCTCGAACGCGCCGCCGAGGATCGTCGGGATGTCGACGGTGATCAGCGAGATCCCGGCGGCCAGCGCGGCGCCGGCGATGCGCTTGAGCTCCCGCAGCGGTTCCGGCGCCCACGTCTCGCCGTTGCCGAACAACACGACGATCCGCCACGGCTCGACGCGCTGCCCGAGCTGGTCGCGCAGGCCGCGCAGCGACGTGTGGCCGGCCTGCATGGTGTGCGCGTGGATGCGGCGGATGTGCCCGGTCACCTCGTCGAGCAGCACGCCGAGCTGGTCCGGGTCGTACAGCGTCACGGCGGACGTGCGGGACAGCGGGTACAGGCTCGGCAGCACGGCGGTCAGCTGCGCGACGTCCCACAGGTGGATCCGCACCGAGCCCAGCTCCATCGTGCTGAGCACGCGCAGCAGCAGACCCTCGATGAGCGATTCGACGGCCGCCCGGCCGCGGACGGCCGTGGTGATCGCCAGGTGCGAGTCGTCCAGCAGCGGCACCATCACCGGGAACGGGCCGGAGTCATCCATTGTGGACGAGCCGATGCGCCACAGCGGCGGCGGTTTCAGCGGCTCCCGGCCCGGACGGCCGAGCCACGCGCTGGGCGGCAGGCTCGCCGGCCCCGGCGCGACGCGCGCGACCAGGTCCCGCAGCCGCGCGGGCACCGTCGCCGCGTCGGTGTAGAACGCGGCGTGCTGCGCGTTGAGCTTGTCCCGCACCCCCGCCATCACCGGGCTGCGGAGCGCGGCGGTGAGCTCCTCGTCCCCGGCCGCGTTGTCGATGCCGACGCGCACGATCTGCTGTTCCAGCTGGAGCCGGGCCAGCTCGGTCTCGGCGATCTGGCGGCCCGCCTGCGCGGCGCCGAGCACCATGCCGAGCTTCTCGCGCATGGTGCCCAGGGCCGTCACGACCCGACGTTTCTGCTCGTTGGCCTTCGCCATCGCGCGCCTACAGCCGGGCCAGGTAGGTGTTCACCAGATCGTCGGCGGCGCGCAGCCGGTCGGCGTCCTTACCGAGCCGGTCGACCGCCGCCGCCAGCTCCGGCGGCACCCACGCGTCGGCCTGTTCATGGGCGTTCACGATCACTTCGCGCGCTTCGTCCAACAGCTCCACCGCACGGTTGGTGTGTTCGCTTGCCTCGGCCAGTTTCGCACGGAACGCGGTCAGCTGCGCCTGCAGTTCGGGGAGCGAGAACATCTAGAGGCGGGCGGCGTACGACTCGGCCGACGACACCGCGGCCTGGATCGTGTTCTGCTGACCGCTGATGCCCTGCAACGCCTCGGCGAGCATGCTGTTCGCCTGGGTCACCTCCGGCTGCGTGCTTCCCGAGGTGACCTGGCCCAGGATCTGCTGGGCCTCCTCGAGTGCCTGAGCGGCCTGCTGGAGGGCTGCGACGCTGGCGTTGCACTTCTCGTTCGCCATCGCGATCCCAGCGCGGATCTCTTCCACTCCGGCCATAGTGACGCGGGTTCTCCTCGAGCTAGCGGTTAGTACGGCCGCGTGCGCGGCCTGTCAACAAACTATCGGTAGAGCGGACCGGAGCATGAGCCTGGTCACTGGTGCATCCGGGTGAAGCGCGGAGCCGGTTCACACGGCCGTGTGCGCCCTCGAACGCAAAACGCCGGGCCCCTGTGGGGTGCCCGGCGTCGTGCGAAGAGCGGAGGATACGGGATTCGAACCCGTGAGGGCTGTTACACCCAACACGATTTCCAATCGTGCGCCTTAGGCCGCTCGGCCAATCCTCCGCTGAGAAGGGTACAGCAGGCCTTGACGCGCTCCGCCTAGACCCGCTTCTGGCAGGTGTCGGCCCCGTAGACCCGGCCGGTGAAGTGCGCGTCCAGGACCTCGAACCCGGCGGCCTCCAGCATCGGCTCGAGCAGCCACCGGAAGGTGCTGTGCTCGGTCCGCACGTGTTCGGCCAGGCCGTCGGGTGTAGCCGGTCGCGGGATCGGTGGCCGCGTGGCCGAACCAGTCCCGCAGGACCGTTTCCGTCTCACCCGGCTGGAAGTCGTAGATCAGGTCCCGCAGCCGGAGCAGCCCGCCCGGCCGGAGCATCCCGGCGATGCGGTGCAGCGCGATCGCCTTCCAGAAGTCCGGCAGCTGGTGCAGCGCGTGCCGCGTGAACACCGCGTCCGCCGGCTCGCCCCGGTGCTCGTAGCTGAGGAACCCGGCCTGGACGCACTCGACGTTCGGCAGCCCGGCGGACCGGATCACGGCGAGCATCGCCGGTGACACGTCGACCGCCTTCACCCGGTCGAACCGCTTCGCGGCGGCGATGGCGAAGCGGCCGGTGCCCGCCCCCAGGTCGACGACGGTGCGGCCGTCCAGCAGGGCGAGGTCCTCCGACGGGTCCGGCCGGCCCTGCTTGCGGTCGAAACCGGCGACGAAGCCGGGGTCGAGGTGTTCGGGCCCGGCATGGGCGAGCTCGTCGAGCATGCACGGTCCGGTCATGCTCCGATTGTGTCGGCCGTGGCCAGCGGTTTTTCAGGCCGCTTCGGGCGGGGCGGCGAGGATCTCGCGGCCTGCCTCGGTCAGCCGCACGCCCACCCGCTGGCCCGGCAGGCCGGGCCGCGACGGGCACACGAACCCGGCGTGCGCGAGCAGGTGGGCCGTGACCTGGTCGCAGCAGGGGACGCCGTCGATGAACAGGTCCGGCTCCGAGCTGCACGTCATCTCCGCGCGGCAGGCGCTCACCGCACGCAGCATCGCCATCGCGCGGCGGGAGAGGGTTTCGTCGTTGTTCCATCGTCGCCCCCGTCAGGCCGACCGGGTGAATGTCTCCCCGTCGTCGTCCGGAGCGGCGACGGGCGCGGACAGCGCGCAGATCTCCTCCACGACCTGGCGGTGCGCGGCGAGCGCCAGGTGACCGACCCCGGGCAGCACCACGTTGCGGACGTCGAGGTCGGGGTGTTCGATCCGGCCGTGGCGGCTGGGCAGCACCAGCTCGTCGCCGTCGCTGGAGAACGTGACGAACTTCGTCGCGCAGTCCGGCGCCGGCCGGTCCAGCTCGGCCAGCAGGTCGCTGCCCGGGCGCAGCTGGCGCGCCAACGGGATCGGCGAGAACAACCAGGCCGCGACGGTGCCGCCGTGCGGCGTGCCGACGGTGACCACGGTGTCGACCCGCTCGTGCCCGCCGAGCCGCTGCACGTAGTACCGGGCGATGAGGCCGCCAAGGCTGTGCCCGACCAGGTCGAGCTTCGCGGCGCCGGTGACCTCGCACAGCTGTTCGATCTGCTCGGCCAGCCGCGCGGCGGCGGACCGGACGTCCCGCAGGAGCAGGCTGTAGCTGAACGAGACGACCGGCCCGGCGCCGCAGCGGTCGAGCGCGAGCTTCAGGTCGGTGAAGATCGCGGTGTTGTCGGCCAGGCCGGGCAGCACCACCAGCGGGCGGCCCGGCACCGGCGCCGGCGCATTCCGGCGGACGGGGTGGATCGCCCAGCGCCGGCCGATGCCCGCCGGGTACCGGACCGCGTGCGTCACCACACTCGCGATCTCACCCGCGATCGTACGCAGAACCGTCATCGCACACCTCCACGCCGAGGTGGTCGTTCCCTTGCTGCGAGGTTAGCCGTGGGTACCGACTTTTTCGTTTCGCCGCCCCGGTATCGGTTTCGTTTCGAACCGATCAGTGGAACAGCGCGAGCTTCCCGGCGACCTCGCGGGCGGCCGCGAGCAGGGTGCGCACGGTGCCCAGGTAGGTCTTGGCTTCCGAGGGCAGGATGTGACTGTCCCGGCTGGTGGGCATGTCCAGTTCCCCCGCCCGCTGGCGGAGCAGCTCGACCTGCGAGAACTGGTGCCCGAACTGGGCCGCCACGGCTGTGCCGACCACCTGCTCCGGCGCGGACAGCGCGGGACGCAGGCCCTGCCGGGCGAGCAGGCCGGAGCCGATCAGCTGCGCGGCCTTGGCCGGCAGCAGGAACGCCGAGTCCGGCGACACCTCCGCGAGCCGCTCGGCCGAGGAGATGTGCCTGGCCGCGAGGTCCAGGAACGGCTGGCCGTTGGCGGCGGGCCCGCCGACGAGGTCGAGGTGCCCCGGCCCGCATCAGCTGGATGACGACGTCGTGCCCGTTGAGGCCGTCGCGAGGTCTCGGCGAGATGCATTCGAGGAGTTCATCACCGGGATCGGTTTCCCCCGGCAGCGCGTTTGGTGGGATGACCCGTCGGGATTTGCTGAGGCTGTCACCGCGAGCGGGCCGCTGATGAACATCGTGCCGCTCGTCGGGCACGGTGCGTTGCGATTAGCGCGCACGGGATTGGCTGATGTCCATCTCGACCGGGCGGACCTGGAACGGCTGGCGGCGAGCTTGGGCAAATCGCTCGAGCTAGGCGCATTCGGTATGTCGTCCGGCCTCACTTACGTCCCCTCGAAGTTCGCAAGACCCGAGGAACTCGTGCGTCTGGGCCGGGTGCTGGCCGAGCACGGTGCCATGTACACGACCCATGCCAGGGCGACTCCCGGGACGGAGCCGTTCGGGGAGGCGATAGCCGTTTGCCGGGCTACCGGCGTGAAGCTGCAATTCTCGCACGTGGCTCTGAACGACCCCAAGATGTGGAAACGGGCACCGGAGGTGGTCGCGCGGTTTCACGCGGCGGCGGACCGCGGGCTCGACGTCCGCTACGACGTGTATCCCTACCACGCTTCGGCATCGGCCCTCACGCAGTATTTGCCAGGGTGGTTGCGGGAGTCGGGGGAGACGGGCATTCGTGAACAGCTGTCATCGGGGCGCCTGTACGACCGGGCACCTCGCGAGCTGTCGCGGGGCCTCTTCGGCGCTATCCCCTGGGACTAAACCGTGTGGTGTTCTCGTTCGTGGATTCCGGGCGGCCGGAACTGGCGGGCCGGAGCGTGGCGCAGGCGGCAGAGGCCCTCGATACGGGCCCTGAGGAACTGTGTCTCGACCCCTGTGCCCGGTACGGCAACCGGGTTCAGGTCGCCTCTTTTAACGCGACGAAGCCGACGTCGAGTTCTTTCTCGCGGATCCGCTGTCGATCGTGGGTAGCGACGGCGTGCGATGACCGGGGACGCGCCGGGAAAACCGCACCCGCGCAACTTCGGTGCGCACGCACGTCTCATCGAACGCTACGTCCGCGCGCGGTCCGTGGTGGACCTCCCCACTGCCGTGCACAAGAGCACCCTGGCCGCGGCGGAGCGGCTCGGCCTGATCGACCGCGGCCGCATCGCGGCAGGCGCGAAGGCGGACATCGCGGTGCTGGACCTGGCCGCGGTCAGGGAGAGGGCGACCTGGGCCGATCCGTGCCGCTACGCGAAGGGCGTGCGGCACGTCTGGATCAACGGCCGGCAGGGTGTGGCTGACGGGCGGACAACCGGTGCCCGTGCTGGCCGGTTCCTGCTTCGCGGCCGGTGATCGCGTGGTCAGGACTTCCGCGCTTCCAAGTCTGCGGAGACGGGGTTGGTCGCGATTTCCGCCGCCATGTCGATCAGGGTCTTGGCGACCTTCTTCACGTCCTGCATGGTGAAGCGGGAAGCCGGCCCGCTGACGCTGATCGCCGCGGGGAGGTGGGTGGCCAGGAGTGGCGCGGCGACGCACCGGCCGTCGATCTCGTTCTCGCCGTTGTCGACGGCGTATCCGACGCGCCGGACCTTCGCCAGTTCGTCCAGGTAGTCGTCGATCGAGGTGATCGTGTTGGCGGTCCGTGCGGGCAGGCCGGTGTTCTCCAGCAGCTGCCGGAGCCGGTCCTCGGGCAGGTGGGCCGCGATCGCCTTGCCGAGGGCGGTGCTGTGCAGGTAGTCGTGATCGCCGCGGGCCGCCGCCAGCCGGACGCCCCGGCGGCTTTCGACGATCTCGATGTAGATGATGCGGTCGCCGTCGAGGAGGCCGAGGTTCGCCGTCTCACCGAACTCGTCGCGCAGGCTCTCGAGCGTCGGCCGTGCCCGCTCGCGCAGGATCTCCAGGTGCCGTGACTGCATACCGACGAACCCGAGGCCCAGCCGGAACAGACCGTGTTCCTCGTCCCGCTCGACGTACCTGTGGTTCTCGAGCGTCCAGAGGTACCGGAACGCCGAGGACTTCGGCAGGCCCGTCGTCTGGGCGACCTCGTTGAGGGTGATCCCGTCGACGGACTCCTGCAGCAGGTTGAGGATCAGGCAAACCCGTTCCACCGCGCGGACGGAGTAATCGCGCTCCTCTCCCGACGGGCTGTCTTCAGGGTCTTGTTTCCGGCCGCGAGCCACGGCTCCTCCTCGTTTCGGCGGGCGATGTCGAGGTTTCAGATCTTAGTCGGGTTCGAATTCGCTTGTCGGGGGGCCACGCGTGGTGGCGGGACGGTGGAGAACGCCCCTTGACGCTGGGCGCGGTCAGTCCTACCGTGGGTGAAAGATAAACTGTAAGTTTCACTCAATAAAACGGTGCCGGAGCTGATTCTCGACCGGGCCCGGCCGCAGGAGGGATTCGTCGATGTCCAGTGACTCTGCTCGGCCAAGGCCCCAACTTCCTGGGCCACGCCCCGGAACAGGTCGTCGACGCCGTCGCGGAAGCGTGCCCGGGTGGGGTGATCTACGGCGGACAGCACGAGCTCGAGGTGCGCGCGTCCGAATTGGTGTGCCGTGCGCTCGGCTGGGCCGACATGGTCCGCTTCGGCGTGTCCGGGACGGAATCCGTGCAGGGTGCACTCCGGCTCGCTCGCGGCGCGACGGGACGGACCAAGGTCGTCCGCGCACTGGCTGGGCGCGAAAGCCTGATGAGCCGGCTCGGCACCGGGGAGGTGAACCACTCGGGCGGGGCTGGCGGACCGGGTGCTGGCGCGGCATGCCGTGGCCGGTGAGTTCGTCGTGACCGCCGGGGGCGCGCAGTACCCCGAACTGGTCGCCGCCGAGCTGGACCGGAGCTGGCGGACCGGCCGTCCGATCCGCGTCGTCCTGCGGAGTGGGTGCTACGTCACGCACGACGCGCTGGGCTACGAGCAGTACCGGCGGCTGCTGGCGACGGAGTACTCCGTGATGCCGTTGCGGTCCAGCCTGGAACTGTGGTCGCGGGTGCTGTCCACACCGGAACCGGATCTGGCCATTGTGGACTCCGGCAAGCGGGACGCCGGGATGAACTCCGGATTTCCGGTTCCGCTGCACCGGATCCGTCGTGGCGGGACGTCCCTGGAGGCGCCGCCTCCCGGCGAGGTGGTGGCGATGAACGACCAGCACGCCTACTTCCGCGGCGAGAACGATCTCGCGGTCGGCGACCGCATCGGGTTCGGCAACTCGCACCCGTGCGCGACGTGGGACAAATGGCGGGTGGTGCCGATCGTCGACGATGGGTACGCGCTCACCGGGGTCGCGCAAACCCTGTTCTGACGCCTAATCCTCGTCCTGGCTCCGCGGTGATGCGGTCGGCGCCGGGGAGGGCGAAGTCCAGCGGGGAGGCCCGGCAGGCGGCCAGGCGCGCGTTCGGCGACAGGATCCGCAGCGCGCTCGCGATCAACGCGGCGCCGGGGCCATGCCCGCGCCACGGCTCGGTCAGTTCGATGCGCCTCAGGATCACCATGCGCGGCGGGCCCTGGCTGATGCGCGCGTCCAGCTCGGGGTGCAGCTTGCCCTGGTCCGGGTCGGTCACCGTTTCCGCGATGAACTCCAGCGCCCATTCGCCGAGCACGACCGAATCCAGCAGATTCCGTTCCTTGGTCAGATCGGCGATGACGAGCGCGATGTCGCCGACGTGCCGGAGCTCGTCCGGGCAGACGTCGAGTTCCGACACCTCCGCTCTGGCGTCCCATTGTTCCGGCTGCTCGTCCTCGTCGTCGATCTGCCACCAGAAAATCGCCGGTGTTTCAGCTCGAGTTCGATCGACAGAGGGTTCGCCGGCAGATCAGGAACCGCGACCCCTCTTCGGCGTCATGCGAATGCTGATGCACGCGCAACGCACTCTAGATGACGGCGGCGGGAAATGCTGCCGGGGTGGGATGAGCGGAAGCCGTCCTTTTCCGGTATGGTGCGCGATTTCCGCACGGACAACGGTTGAAAGGCGTTCACGAATCCCCCCGGTTAGCGCTTCTGCGGGCCTCGTCGGCGATGAAGGTGCCCTTTGAGCGGATGGTGAACACCAGGCCGCGCTCGCGGAGGATCTGGGTTGCGTGGCGCGCCGTGCCGAGTGACACGCCGTACTCGGTGGCCAGCCGTCGTTCCGCCGGCAGTGGCGTGTTCGGGCGCAGTTCACCGGCCTCGATGCGGGCCTCCAGGTGGTCCGCCATCATCTCGTAGATGTAACCCGGCTTCGCGGTGGGATCGAACTCTGGGACGGTCACGGGAGGAAGGTAGAACGGCGTTAAAAGGGGCGGATTTCACGGTTGCTCCAAGATGCGCCTGTGCGCGCTATGACGGGGTTGATCACGAAGACGCCTGCACTGTCACCCTACCGGGTGGCGAAATGCGAAATGGTTGCCGAATTCGTCGGTTGTTCACTGTCGTCACCCGAGCGGGTTAGTCAGAACGGGCGCACAATTCTCAGCGGACTTGATTCGGGACGCGCAATGAGTCGTGGCCCTGTCCACGCAGTATCTCGAAACGGTCCGTGCCGGGCCAGCTGTTCACCCAGCTCGACCCCGGCACGTCCTTCGCGCGCTTCTTCAGCGGCGCCAGCAGCCGGGAAACCTCGCGATAGGACTTCGCCGCCGTGCCGGCGCACACGACCGTGGCCAGCGAGACCGTGACCGACAGGTGCTCGGCCGTCCACGGGGTGCCCAGCAGGGTGTCCGCGACGGCCGGAATCTCGTCGATGCCGCAGGCGATCAGGAAGTCGTCGCCGCCGACGTGGCTAACCGTGACGCTGCGCAGCTTCGCCGCCAGGTCCGTCAGCGTCCGCCCCAGCGCCCGGATCAGGTCGTCGCCAGCCGCGAAGCCCACCGTGTCGTTGATGCGCTTGAACGAGTCCACGTCCAGCCAAGCCACGACGAGCGGCGTCCCCGCGGCGATCCGGCGGTCCACCTCGCGCGCGACGGTGTCACTGCCCGGCAGCCGGGTCAGCGGGTTCAGCGCGGCCGCCTCCTCGATCTTCGCCTCGGCCATCGCGCGCACGATCTCGGTCACGAACACCACGCCGAGGCACTCGCCGTCCGCGCCGACCACGATGATGTCGTCCCCGGTGCGGGTCAGGTCGGCGTCGGCGACCAGGTCGAGCAGCTCCAGCGCGCCCGCGCCGGTGCGGATGGTGCGCGGCGGGTCGGCCAGCCGCGCGGCCGCCTTGTTCGCGTGCAGCGCGTGCCCGTACGGGCCGGTCAGGTCCAGCAGGAACCGGGCCCGGTCGATCGACCACCGCGGCCGTCCGGCCCGGTCGATCCCCACGATCCCGCTCGGCGCGTCGTGGTCCAGCAGCACCCGCCGGACCTCGTCGCACGTCGCGTCGTCGGGCAGCGTTGTCGCGGGATGCCGGAAGTCGTCCACGCGCGGCGCCGCCGCCCTGGTCAGCGGCACCGGCGCCACGGGCTCCGGCGGCGCCGTGACCAGGCCGGCGGGCATCGCGTTGGCGCGGGCCGGGGCGAACAGGTTGCCCTGCACGATCCGCACCCCCAGCCGCCGCACGGCCGACAGCTGCTCCTCGGCCTCGATCCCGGTCGCCACCAGCCGGATGCCGGTCCGGGAGGTGAAGTGCACGAGCGACTCGACCAGCGCGACCGCCGCGGTCTCGCCGGGCAGCCGCCGCAGCGTCGTGCGGTCGAGTTTGACCAGGCCGACACCGGCCTCGGCGAGCAGGTTCAGTGGCAAATCGCCCGACCCGAGCCCGTCGAAGGCGAGACGGAAGCCCAGCTCGGCGAACCGCTCCAGGCCGGCGAGCAGCGCCTTCGGCGAGACGCCGTGGAACGGCGCGCCGATCTCCAGCACGATCTCACGTGGACGGCGCCCGGTGCGCCCGAGCGATTCGAGCAGCGGGTCCAGCACCAGCTGTGGCGCCGCGGCCGACAGCGCGGTCAGGTTCAGGTGCAGGGGGAGCAGGGTCTCGTGGGTGGCCTCGGAGAGGACCGCCTGCGCGGCGAGGCCGGCGTCGACGTGGACCAGCCGTCCGCGGCGCTGGGCGGCGCGCAGGAGGTCGTGGATCCGTCCGGTGGCCGGCCGGGCGAGGGCTTCGACACCGACGACGCCGCCGGTGTTCAGGCTGTAGAGCGGTTGAAAGGCGAAGCCTACGTCGTCGGCCGCTGCTTCCACACGTGAATCCTCCGCCGTCGCCGGGCCGGGCGGCCCGTTCGCGCGCCGATTATGTCCCAGCTCACCACGGGACGCGAACTGGCCCCTACCGCCGCGCCCGGCGGTCACTCCAGGCTGGTCTGGTTGTCCGAACTGACCAGCGAGGAGCCGTACGTGCCGCCCTTCATGGAGCCGTTCCGGATCAAGGCGGTCGAACCGATCCCGTTCCCCACGGCGGAGGAGCGCCGCGACGCACTCGTGGCGGCCGGCTGGAACCTCTTCCGTGTGCCCGCCCGTGCGATCACCATCGACCTGCTGACCGATTCCGGCACGGCGGCGATGTCGGCCGCGCAGTGGTCCGCGCTCATGCGCGGCGACGAGTCCTACGCCGGTGCGCGTTCGTCCGAGCGGTTCGAGGCCGTCGTGCGGGACCTGACCGGCTACGGCGAGGTCCTGCCGGTCCACCAGGGACGCGCGGCCGAGCGGATCCTGCTCGGCCTGCTGCTGCGGCCCGGCGACATCTCGGTCAGCAACACGCACTTCGACAGCACGCGCGCCAGCGTGGAAGCGGCCGGCGCGTAGGCGGTCGACCTGCCGGTGCCGGTCGCGCCGGGGGAGCTGAACCCCTTCGGCGGCGACCTGGACACCGGCAGGCTGCGGGATCTGCTGCGCGCCTCGGCCGACCGCGTGAAGTGCGTCGTCCTCACCATCACCAACAACGCGGGCGGCGGGCAGCCGGTCTCGGTGCGCAACGTCAAAGAGGTGCGCCAGTTCTGCGACGCCCACGGCGTTCCGCTGTACCTGGACGCGTCGCGCTTCGCCGAGAACGCGTACCTGGTGACCGAACGCGAGGACGGCTACGGCCACCTGTCGCCGCGTGAGGTGGCCCGCGTCGTGTTCGAGCTCGCGGACGGCTGCTGGGCCAGCCTCAAGAAGGACGGCATGGCCAACATCGGCGGGCTCATCGCGTTCGAGGGGTTCCCGACCTACGGCGGGCTCGTCGGGCGCGATCTGGAGGTGCTCGCGGAGGGGCTGCTGGAGGTCGTCGAACCGGACTACCTGCGGTACCGCGCCGAGTGCGCGCGCTGGTTCGGCGAGCAGCTGAGCCTGGCCGGCCCGCCGGTGCTGCAGCCGACCGGCTGCCACGCGGTGTACGTGGACGCGGGGCGATGCTGCTGCACATCCCGCCGCAGCAGCTGCCCGCCACCGCCTTCGCCAACGCGCTCTGCCTGGCGGGCGGGGTGCGGGTGACCGAGCTGGGGACGCTCGTCTTCGGCAGGCGCGACCCCGACGGCGGGCCGGACGTGCCCGCGCCGCGCGAGCTGGTGCGGTTCACGCTGCCGCGCCGGGTCTACACCATGAGCCACCTCGAACACGTCGTCGACGTGGCCGAGGGCGTCTGGTCGAAGGCGGACCAGCTGACCGGCTACCGCATCGTCGAGCAGGGGGATGCCCTTCGACAGTTCACGGCGGAGGTGTATGGGCTGCCGGTGATGGTCGAGGTCCTGCTCGGCATGCCCGGCGAGACGGCCGCGACGATGACCGAGGCGGTCCGCCGCACGCTCGACCTGGACGTCGCGGTGGCCGGCTACAGCCTCGGCATCCGCGCGTTTCCCTACTCGCCGCTCGGGATCCGGATGGCGGATCAGTGCGCCGGCCGCCGCACGCTGCCCGGTCTGCAGTCGGACTCGGCGGTGGAGCCGATCGTGCTCAGGCCGCGGCCGATGTGCGATTCGGTCGTCGAGTACGAGCGCCAGTTCGCCTTCGACGACGACGGGCGGTTCCGGCCGGTCTACTTCCTGTCGCCGGACCTGCCGGAGGACCCGGCGACGATCGCGTCGCCGAACGGCCGGTGGGTGAACCTCGTGCAGATGCTGTGGGACCCGGTGCCGGCGTCGGAGTACCACCGCGTGATGCTGCCGACCCTGCCCGGCATCACCGAGGACGACAACAACTACGCGGACAACCCGTTCCTGCTCAGGCTGATCGAGCTCGGTTACACCGGGGCATTCTGGTCGCACTGGCCGCAGCGGCACGAGATCATGCAGAGCGTCTGACCAGGGACTATTTCGATCCGAACACGAGACCTTGAGCTGCCGCGAACGTTACGTAGACTTTCCCGCGGCGACACGCCCCAGATCCCGCTGCGTCGGCCGGTTTCCTCAGCGTCGAGGAGCCGGCCGGCGCAGCCGCCCCACTTCTCAGCACGCGTGCTTGGCGCGCAGGACCGTGGTGAGCGCGTCGGTCACCCGCTCGGCGGGCAGCGTCCCGTCGGCGGTCGCCTGCTCCATCGCGTCCAGCACGGTCGACACCCGGCCGCCCGAGGACCACAACGCCTGGTCCGCGCCGGACTGCACGGCCTTCACCACGGCCTGTGGCAACGGGTAGCGCTGGGTAACCGCCTTCATCGCGCCGAGGTCGTCGGTCAGGACCGGCCCGTCGAACCCGAACTCGCCACGCAGCAGCTGGTAGGCGGCCGGCGACAGCGACGCGGGCTCCCCGCCGGTCAGGCCCGGCACGTCGAGGTGGCCGACCATGACGGCGGCGGACCCGAAGTCCGCGAGGTTGCGGTAGGGCACCAGGTCGTTCTCGCGCAGTTCGGCCAGCGGCGGCGTGGTCACCGAGCCCTTGTGCGAGTCGCCGGTCGCGTGCCCGTGGCCGGGGAAGTGCTTGAGCACCGGCTGGATCCCGGCGTCCTCCAGGCCGGCGGCGAAGGCCTGCGCGTAGCGGTGGGCGGTGTCCGGGTCGGCGCTGAAGGAGCGGTCGCCGATGACGTCGCCGGCGGCGGCGTCGGTGAGGTCGAGCACCGGCGCGTAGTCGACGGTCACCCCGCGCGCGGCCATCGCCCGGCCGCGCTCCCGCGCGAGTTCGCGGACCTCGCCGGTGGTCATCGTGGCGGCCATCTCGCGGGCGCTGGGGATCGACCCGTCCAGGTCGTCGAGCCGCTGGACGCGGCCACCCTCGTCGTCGACCGCGACCGACACCGGCAGCCGCCCGGCCTGCTGGACCTGGTCGAGCGCCTTGTTCTCGAGCAGCGCGGTGGCGTTGCCGCCGAGGAAGATCCCGCCGACCTGCTCGGTGCCCACGACGTCGGCCGCGCCCTGCGGGTCGGACGCGTCGACCCCGACGACCACCAGCTGCGCGAGCCGCTGGCGGGGCGTGAGCTCGCCGATCACGGTGGCGCACGCGTCCGGCCCCTCGGCGGCGGCGATGCGTGGCTGCGGCGGCGGCGCGGTGGTCGGAGCGGCGGCCGGGGGCTGCTGCTCGGCCTCGTCGCCGCCGGCGTAGACGACCACCGCGGCGAGCAGGGCTCCGGCGGCCAGTACGAGCAGCAGTCGCCGGGTCAGGTGCTTGGCCGGCCTCATCGGCTTCTGGTGTTCCTTCCTGGCGGAATGGGGTTCGCGGCCACGGTAACCCAGCGCCCGGCGGGTCAAACGGCTCGTCGCCGGACCGGGTGAGTGCGGCCACGTGTCCGGGGCGGGCCCAGCGGGTAGCCAATGAGCATGCGAATCCCGCGTGAGCGGCCTCGCAGCCGCGAGGAGTACCAGCGGGGCCTGCCGGACTACCACGATCCGACCGCCGGTTTCGGTGGCGCCGCGCCGGCGTACAGCGCGCTGACGCTGCGGATCTGGCTCGCCGCCATCGGCATCCTCCTCGCCGCCGGGGCCGGTTTCCTGTTCGCCACGATCGAGATGTGGTGGGTGACGGTGCTGATGGGCCTGGTGGTGGTGGGGCTGGTGATCGACCTGGCCTGGGTCGTGCACCGCAAGCGCCGCGGCGAGCCTGGTTGACGATCTCCGGCAGGGGTAGACCTGTGGCATGAGGCGGCGACACGAGTACCGCGACCGCCACGAGGCGGGTCTGCGGCTGGGCGAGCTGCTCGCCGAACGCGAGTGGCGCGACCCGCTGGTGCTGGGGCTGGCGCGTGGTGGGGTGGTCGTCGGTCACGCGGTTGCCGGCGTGCTCGGCGCGCCGCTGGACGTGGCGGTCGCGCGCAAGATCGGCGCGCCCGGCCAGCCGGAGTTCGGCGTCGGCGCGGTCACCCCGGACGGCCCGCCCTGCTACGACGAGCGGTCGCTGTCGATGCTCGGGCTGCGGCCCGCGCAGCTGTCGGATGCTTGCCGGGCCGAACGCGCGGAGGCCCGCCGCCGCGCCGTGGTCTACCAGCGCGGACGTCCGCCGCAGCCGCGGGCCGGACGGGACTTGCTGGTGGTCGACGACGGGCTGGCGACCGGAGTGACCGCGCGGGCCGCGTTGCGGGCGTTGCGCGCGGACCGGCCGCACAGCCTCGTCTTCGCCGCGCCGGTGTGCGCGCCGGACGCCGCGGCGGCCCTGAAGAGCGACGCGGACGAGGTGCTGTGCCTGCTGGCGCCGCACGGTTTCCGCTCGGTCGGGCAGTGGTACGCCGACTTCCGCCAGACCGGCGACGACGAGGTCATCGAACTGCTGGAGACGTCATGACCGTCCCGCTCATCGTCGCCCCCGGCCTCCAGGGCGATCTGACGGTCCCGTCCGACGCGATCGGGGTCGTCGTGTTCGCCCACGGTTCGGGCAGTTCCCGGCACAGCGCCCGCAACATCGCGGTGGCGCGCGAGCTGCAGGACAACCGGTTCGCCACGCTGCTGTTCGACCTGCTCAGCCCGGACGAGGACCACGGCGACCGGCGGTTCGACATCGAGTTGCTGACCGAGCGCCTGCGCGCCGCGATGGCCGAGCTGTCCCGGCGCGCGGAGACGGCCGGCTTGCCGCTGGGCCTGTTCGGGGCCAGCACCGGCGCGGCCGCCGCAATGCGGGCCGCGGCGGCCGAACCGGAGCGCGTGCGGGCGGTCGTGTCCCGCGGCGGCCGCCCCGACCTGGCCGGCGACGCGCTGGGCCAGGTGCGGAGCCCGACGCTGGTGATCGTCGGCGCGCGGGACGAGGAGGTGCTGCGGCTGAACCAGTCGGCGGCCGCCGGGCTGGGCGGACGGCACGACATCGAGATCGTCCCGAAGGCGACGCACCTGTTCGAGGAACCCGGCGCGCTGGAGCGGGTCGCCCAGCTGGCCGCCGCCTGGTTCAGCGAGTACCTCGGTTAGGGCTTGCGCGCCACCGCCGCGAGGATGCGTGACTTCGACGGCGCGTCGGCGAACAGGGCGTTCTCGTCGGGGTGCCATTCGGGTGCGTAGACCAGCCCCGGCTCGACCAGTTCGAAGTCGCCGTAGAACTTCAGGAACTCCTCCCGCGAGCGGTACTGCCCGGGGTTCGTGGTGGTCTCGTAGTAGGCCTTGAGGTCGTCCAGCGCCCGGCGCTCCTCCTCGTCGGCCGGGTTCTCGTCGGTGAGCTGGCACATGATCAGGAACGACCCCGGCGCGAGCTGGCCGCGGTAGAAGTCCAGCGCCTGGTGCGGCTGCTGCTCGTCCTTGATGAAGTGCAGCACCGCGTTGATCACCAGCGCGACCGGCTGTTCGAAGTCGATC
Organism: Amycolatopsis methanolica 239; assembly: GCF_000739085.1. Lineage (NCBI taxonomy): Bacteria > Bacillati > Actinomycetota > Actinomycetes > Pseudonocardiales > Pseudonocardiaceae > Amycolatopsis > Amycolatopsis methanolica. The sequence goes on from NZ_CP009110.1 coordinate 370,458, forward strand.
ACGCCGGTCTCGCCGACCCGCTCCCACAGGTCGATCGGCTCCAGCAGGTCACCCGCGATCGCGCGGTGGCGGTCCGTGTCCGCCGTGTCGGCGAGCAGCAGCTGCGAGTGCGCCAGCGCGATCGGCTCGTTGTCGATGTAGACGACTGTGGTGTCGTGCTCCGGGCGGGCCTCGTCGGCGACCTCGTGCACGTTGCCCGCCGTCGGCAGGCCGGAGCCGATGTCGACGAACTGGTGGATCCCCGACTTCGACGCGTACCGCACGGCGCGGCCGAGGAACTGCCGGCACGCCACCGCGGAATCGGGGATCAGGGGGAGTCTCGCGCGGACCTTGTCGCCGAACGCGCGGTCGATCGCGTAGTTGTGGTTCCCACCGATGAAGTAGTCGTACACCCGCGCCGCGGACGGCCGGTCGAGGCTTCCCTCGACGGCCCGCAGCACCTCGTCATCCGCCGCCATGCGACGAGTCTGCCACAACGCGTGAAACGTTCACGGCAGGCCGACGAAAGCGGCCGATTGCTCTGCCGTGTAGGCGAAATAGGCGTCCGCGGGATCGGCCGTGTTGGCGTACTGGCCGAACAGCTCGAAGCTGATCGCGCCGAAGAGGTGGGTCCACGCGGTCATCAGCCGGACCAGGTCCGCCTCGGGGAGCGACGTCCCGAGCGCGGTCTGGACCTTGCCTGCCTGCTCGGCCAGCTCGGCAGGCAGCGGCGGACCGGGCATCGCGGGCGTGAGGTCGGCGGACTCCATGACGCGGACCAGCGCCTGCGCCACGCGGCCGGCGGGCGTGATCGTGTCCTGCGGCGCCCGGTAGCCGGGCACCGGCGAGCCGTAGATCAGCGAGTACTCGTGCGGGTTCCGCTTCGCCCAGTCGCGGGTGGCGGCCCAGATGCGCAGCCAGCGGTCGCGGGGCGCGGCGGACGGGTCGTCGGCGCGCTCGGCTGCTTCGCCGATCTCGTTGTAGGCGTCGATGATCAGCTCGGTCAGCAGGTGGTCGCGGCTCGGGAAGTAGCGGTAGAGCGCGGAGGAGACCATGCCCAGCTCGCGGGCGACGGCTCGCAGGGACAGCCCGTGCGGCCCGACCTCGCCGAGTTGGCGGCGCGCCTCGTCCTTGATCTCGCGGGTCAGTTCGGCGCGGGCCCGTTCGCGCGCGGTCTTGCTGGCTGGCATGCCGTCGAGTGTGCCACGACAGAGAGCGGCGGACAAATTAGAGAGCACCGCTCTTGACAGTGGTCCCCCTGAGGTGTTCACTGATCTCAACAGAGAGCACCGCTCTCGCCGAAGGGAGACCCAGATGGACCGCTACCTCAAGCCGGGCAAGGGCGACGGCGTCTTCAACGTGGCCGTGCAGTTCCTGACCAAGCTGGGCGTGAGCCTGGCAGGCAGCCGCGTGCTGCTGGTCCGCGGCCGCAAGTCGGGGGAGATCCGGTCGACGCCGGTGAACCTGCTGAAGGTCGGCGGGCAGCGCTACCTCGTCGCGCCGCGCGGGCAGACGCAGTGGGTGCGCAACCTGCGCGCGGCGGGCGAAGGGCAGCTGCGGGTCGGGCGGCGGGTCGAGACTTTCCGGTTCGCCGAACTGGCCGACGACGAGAAGCCGGTGATCCTGCGCGCCTACCTCAAGCGGTGGGCGTGGGAGGTCGGCCGGTTCTTCGAGGGCGTCGACCACCGGTCGCCCGACGAGGTGCTGCGCGGTATCGCGCCCGGCTTCCCGGTCTTCCGGATCACAGAAAGCGCTTGAGGTGCGCGAGCAGCGCCTCCGGTTGTTCCTCGGCGAGGAAGTGGCCGCACTCGGGCAGGCCCTCGCCGGTGACGTCCTCGGCGTACTCCCGCCAGATGTCCAAAGCGGGCAGTGAGCCGAGCAGTCCGGCCTGTCCCCACAACGCGAGCACCGGCATCGTGAGCTTGCGCCCGGCGTCGGCGTCGTCGTGTTCGGCGTCGTCCGGGAAGGACGCGCGGTAGTCGTCGAAACCGGCACGCAGGGCGCCCGGAGCGGAGAACGCGCGGACGTACTCGGCGATCGCGTCCGGGTCGAGGCCCTGCCGCTGGTAGGTCCAGCGCTCGAAGAAGTACCCCAGGTAGGCCGCGATGTCCTTGCCCGCCAGCAGTTCCGGCAGGTCGGGTTGCAGGTGGAACAGCCAGTGCCAGTAGCCGCGGCCGACACCGGCGTCGAGCCGCGGCCACATCTCGCGGGTCGGGATGATGTCGAGCACGGCCAGGTGCTCCACCTCGTCCGGCCGGTCCAGCGCCCAGCGGTGCGCGACGCGGCCGCCGCGGTCGTGCCCGACCACGCTCGCCGACGCGAAGCCGAGCTCGTGCAGCAGGGCGGAGACGTCGGCGGCCATGGTGCGTTTGTCGAAGCCCGTCCGCGGCTTGTCGGTGAGCCCGTAGCCGCGCAGGTCCGGCGCGATGACGGTGTGGTCGCGCGCGAGCGCGTCGAAGATCCGGTGCCAGCAGTAGGAGGTCTGGGGCCAGCCGTGCAGCAGGACGACCGGCGGGCCCTCGCCGGCTCGCCGGTAGTGCATGCGGATGCCGTTGACGGCCGCCATGTGCGAGTCCATGTCTCACCTTCCTAACCGGTTATGACGGTTAGAGTACGCTGGACGTGGTGAAGGCGCAGTGGGTTTTCGACGGCGGTCGCCCGTGCCTGGACCTGGTGAACACGCTCCGGGACCGGCACCGCGGCGGTCGTGAGCTGCTGACCTCGCCGTCCGCGCTGGTCGAGTGGCTGGTGCTCGCCGGTCTGCTGCCCCGGCCGGTGACCGCGCCGGCGGACTCGCTCGCGGTGGCGATCGCGCTGCGGGAAGCCGTCGACCGGGTCGCGCGGGGGGCGGGGCGGCCTGTCGACGTGCGCCTGCTGAACCGGCACGCGCGCAACGCGCCGGTGCCGCAGTTGCGGATCGACGGCGACGGCGTGGCGCACCGGCGGCTGGACGCGCCGGACCCCGTCGAAGGCGCGTTCGGCACGCTGGCGGTCGACGCGATCGACCTGGCGACCAGTGAGGCCGACGTCCGGATCTGCGCCTATGACGACTGCGGGCTGCGGTTCGCGGACACCTCGCCGAAGCGCAACCGCCAGTGGTGCTCCATGTCGCGCTGTGGCAACCGGGCGAAGGCGCGTGCCCACTACGCCCGCACCCGCACCCGCGGCCGTTGACGTTCTTCCACCCCGCCTTGTAGTTTGAAACGCATGTTTCAGAGAGGTGGTGGCGGATGGGTGCGCCACTTCGGACGGCTCGACGTCCTCGTGAACAACGCGGGTAGCGCGAGCGACGACCTGATCGACCGGATCGTCGACACCAACCTCAAGGCGCCGCTGCGCCTGGCCCGCGAGGCGTTCGCCCAGCTCGTCCTGAACCGGGGCGTGATCGTCAACATCAGCTCGATCGCGGAGTTCCAGGCCCAGCGCGACGTGCCGGCGTACGTGGCCGGCATGGCCGGGCTCGGCGGCGTACGTCACCGGCACGACGATCGTCGTCGACGGCGGCCGCACCGCGTACTGACGCGGCAACCGGCGGCGCCCCGCACCCAGGGACGCCGCCGGCCGGTCACCTCAGTGACCGCCCCCATGAGGTGTCCCGGGGTGGACGCGGAACCGCGCCTGCCTGGACCTGGAACGTGTCCTTCCAGCCCGCTTCGTACTTCTCCAGCGGCCTTCGCGGCCGCGTCCAGCGGGTAGGCGCGGCGGGTCAGGATCTGGAACTCGGCCAGGTGGATGTGCATCGGGTGGGTCGGGCCGCCCAGGTTGACGAAGTTCCAGCTTGCCCAACGGCCGGGAACTGCGCGGGCAGCTCCGCCGGGTCGGTGACCTCCTGCAGCTCCCTCATCTCCAGGTGCGCCTCGCCCGCGGTGCCGGGCGGGACCAGCGCGACGAAGACGTGGTCGTGGTCCTCCGGCACGGTCGTCCCGTGGTGTAGCCGCACATACGACCGGGGAACGGCCTCGGGCAGCTTGAACTGGTCGTGCCGTTCCCGGTTCTCGACCCGGAACTGCATGACGTCCGGCTCGGTCCGGTCGGCCAGCGGTTCAGCAGCCGGAAGCGGTACCAGCGCGCGTCGACGGCGAGGTGCGGCCAGATGACCCCGTTGACCAGCGTGAACGGCCCGGTGAACGGGATCGGCACCGTGGGCCCCGTCGGGGCCGGCGGGCGTGATGAACGGGATCTTGAACAGCAGCTGCCCGGTCAGCGCGCCGGTGGCCGGATCGGTGTCCAGGTGGCGGTCGGTGATGACCGGTCCGCGCGCCGTGCAGGTGCACCACGGTCCACGCGGGCAGCGGACACGCCGTCGATGATCTCGGCGCCGGGCTGCGGTGTGCCGTCCGGGTTTCGCCAGCCAGGTGTGCGCACCGGCGCGGTGATGTCGGCGAGTTCGGCGTACTGCTGGACGGCGACCACCGGGTGGCGCCGTCGATGTCGTTGCTCCAGTTGACCCGCAACTTCTTGCCGCTGGGCACTTCCACGGTCGGGCCGGGGAACTGGCCCTCGTAGGTCCACACTTCGGTTTCCGGCAGCCGGCTGTGCAGCGGGCGGACCATGCCGGCTGGAACCGAGGGCTTCGGGGGTCAGCTGGATACACGCTCCCGCGGTTTCGCCGGAACCGCTGCCGGAACCGCGACCACGCGGGCGAGCGTGATCAGCAGGCCGACGTCCGCGCCGAGTGCGAGCCGCTGGCTCAGCCCGACGGGCAGCACGCCCGGAACCAGGTAGCTCACCCCGAACAGCAGCACACCGCCGAGCGTCAGCAGCGTCAGCCGCACGACCGCGGGGTGGTTTCGCAGGCCGGCGGGCAGGGTCCAGCCGAGCGCGGCGAGGCTGAGGAACGCGGTGGCGCAGGCGTATTCGTGGATCTGCCCGCTCACCGGGTCGAACCGTTCCGGGTAGCTGGCGGGGAAGAACGCGGCCGCGACGAGCCCGGTGGACCAGGCCCAGAACAGCACCTGGGTGGTCCGGCTCAGCCGGTGGCCCGCGGCCCTGAGTGCCGCCAGCAGCGCGACGGACCCGCCGGCGATCGCGATCATGCTCGCGCCGAGCAGGCCGACCCCGCCCTCGGCGAGCGCGTAACTGGACAGCGTGTCCGACACCGGGTTGCGGCCGCTGACCACGTGCAGGACGAAGGCGGTGAAGAATCCCCAGCCGATCGCCACGTTCGCCGCGAGCACCCAGGGCCGGGCTCTTTCGGAAATCCCCATGTGAGCAGCTTTCCGCCGTGCGGCCCGCGAAAGATCCGGAGAAGTCCCCGATCTTTCCCCTAGGGTCGCCCGAACTCGACGAGCACCAGCGCCTGGTCGTCGTGGCGCTTGGCTCGCGGCCACCGCGTCCCGTCCGGATCGCCGTCCTCGGCCGTGCGGACGCTGTCGAGCACCGCGTCCACCCCGCGCGTGCGGGCCAGCCGCAGGGCTTCGGGCCAGGTGAACAAGCCGTATTCGTCGACACCGCAGGACACCCCGTCGGTGGCGAGCAGGACGGCGTCCAGCGCGGTACGTGGCCAGCTGCGGGTCAGCGCGTGGTCCGCGGCCGACGGATCGGCTTCGGCGACCCAGAACCCGCCGGGCCGGTTGCGCAGCGCCCGCACGGCCTGCTGCGTCCGCAACCGCCCTGCACGGCGCAGGGTCGCCAGCCGGTCGTCGGCGAGCACGTCGGCCGACTGTCCAAAGGCGACGATCGGGCTGTCCGCCAGCACCAGTGCGTCCACCCGGTCGTCGTCCCAGCGCAGCATCGCGACGGTGCTGGACGGGGACGATCCGGGACGCAGGCCGTGTTCCCTTGCCACAGCGGCGATCGCTCGCGCCAGGGCGGGACGGAGATCGCCGGGCAGTTCCCGTTCGAGCTGCGCCGCGAGGCGTTCGGCATACCAGCCGCCGGAGGGCTGGTCCGGGTCGGCCGAGGTGGCGCCGTCGAGCACCGCGACCGCCCGGTCGAGCACCACGACGCGGTCCTCGGTGGGGCGCGGGCGGCCGTCGAGGCCGACGCCGGGCCGTTCGGCCACGTGGATCACCCGTCCGACCCTAGCCGTCAACCTTGGTTGACAAGGTGGTGGTGTCAACGTAGGTTGACGTCATGACGAAGGCAACCGATCTGGCCGCCCGCGCGGGCGACCGCGATCCCCAGGTCGGCCTGCGTGCCGTGGCCGCGCTGCGGCGGCTGCTCGAACAGCTCGAAGCCGTGCAGGTGCGCAGCGCGCGGGCACAGGGCTGGTCGTGGCAGGACATCGCGGCCGAGCTGGGCGTGAGCAAGCAGGCCGTGCACAAGAAGTACGGGAGGCAGTGATGTTCGAGAAGTTCACCGCGGACGCCCGCGAGGTGGTCGTCGAGGCGCAGCAGGACGCGATCCGCCTGGATTCGGAGCGGATCGACCCGCTGCACCTGCTCGTCGCGCTGCTGCACTTCCCGGAGAGCAAGGCCGCCCGCCTGCTGACCGGGTTTGGCGTGGCGCTCGACGACGTCGCCGCCGAAACCGCGCGCGTCCGCCGCCGGGGCGGGATCACCGAGGCCGACGCCGAAGCGCTCGGCGAGTTCGGCATCGACGTCGACGCGATCCTCGACCGCGTCGAGCAGGCGCACGGCCCGAACGCACTCGCCGGTGGCGCGGGTGGGCGGAAGCGGCGGCACATCCCGTTCGCCGACGAATCGAAGAAGGTGCTCCAGGTGTGCTTGAAGGAGGTGATTTCATTGGGGGGTAAGGAACTCGGGAGCGAGCACATCCTGCTCGCGCTCACCGCGCTGCGCGGACCCGCCGCCGACGTGCTCGCCCGGTTCGACGTGGACGCGCGGCGGGTCCGGCAGGCGCTAGCATGACTCGCGCCAGGTGACGTGGGGGAGGAGCGCCTGCGTGAGGGGTCCGATCGCGAGCGCGTAGAGCACGGTGCCGGCGCCCACCGTGCCGCCGAGGAACCACCCCGCCGCCAGCACGGCGAGCTCGATGCAGGTGCGCACCGTCCGGACGGACCAGGTGTTGCGGGCGGCCAGCCCGGTCATCAGCCCGTCGCGCGGACCGGGGCCGAGCCGGGCGCCGACGTACACCGCGGTCGCCATGGCGTTGAGCACGACCCCGCCGAGCAGCAGTGCGATCTGCCAGCCCAGCGCGTGCTGGTCGGGCAGGACGGCCCGCACCAGGTCCACGGTCACCGAGATGACCAGCACGTTCATCACGGTGCCAAGGCCGGGGCGCTGCCGGAGCGGGATCCACAGTGCGAGCACGCCGACCGACGCGATCGCGACGACGGTGCCGAAGCTGAGCCCGGTGCGTGCGGCCAGTCCCTCGTGCAGGACGTCCCACGGGGACAAGCCGAGCCCGGCGCGCGTCATCATCGCCATGCTCGTGCCGTAGAGGGCGAGACCGCCCATCAGCTGGGTGAGCCGGCGCGCGGGGCTGACCGACACGCGCACCGGCCGAAGATCGATTGCAGTCACGGCGACCACTTTGCGGTCAGTTGGACTGGATAACCAGAGCCAATCCGCGATAATTGGCTGCCATGGACCCCATCGGCCGGATTTCGGCCCGCAGATTGGCCCTTGTGCTCGGGATGTGGCGTCGCAGTGGTTCGCGTCACGGGGCGGCGGATCTCGCGGCGGCGATCGAGCTGGGCGTGCTCGACGGCCAGCTGCCCGTCGGCACCCGGCTGCCTTCGGAGCGGGAGCTCGCCGAGGCGCTGGACGTCAGCCGCACCCTCGTGGCGGCCGCGCTGGACCGCCTGCGCGATGCGGGACTCGTGGCCAGCAGGAGGGGTGCGGGCTCGTGGATCACCAAGCCGCGGGGGAGGACGCCGGAGCCCGTGTCGCCGGACGTGCCGCAGGCGATCGACCTCGTCCGGGCGGCGACGCCGGCGGCCCCGGGGGTGCTGGCCGCGGTCGACCGCGCCCGGCTGCTGCTGGTCGACGAGCTGGGGCGGCACGGCTACACCGGCACCGGCCTCCCGGCCCTGCGCGAGCGCATCGCCGCCCGGTACACCGCGCGCGGCCTGCTCACCTCGCCGGGGCAGATCCTGATCACCAACGGCGCGCACCACGCGTTCGTCCTGGTGCTGCGCATGCTGACCCACCCCGGCGACCGGGTGCTGGTGGAGCAGCCGACGTACCCGAACGCCCTGGACGCGATCCGCGCCGCGCACACGACGCCGGTGCCGGTGGCGCTCGGCGAGCACGGGTGGGACCTGGCGGGGGTGGAGGCCGCGGTGCGCCAGACCGCGCCCCGGCTCGCGTACCTGATCGTCGACTTCCACAACCCGACCGGCTACCGGCTCGACGCGTCCGGGCGGGCGGAACTGGGGGCGCTGCTGGCCCGGACGCAAACGCATGCGGTGGTGGACGAGACGTTCGTCGAGCTGGACCTGGAGGGTGACGACGGGCCGCCGCCGCTGGCCGCGTTCGCCGGGGACTGGGCGATCACGGTCGGCACGGTGTCCAAGTCGCACTGGGGCGGGCTGCGGATCGGCTGGATCCGGGCGCCGGAGGACCTGGCGACACGCCTGACCTCGGCGCGGTTCGCGTCGGACCTGGGGTCGCCGGTGTTCGAGCAGCTGGTGCTGGCGGAGCTGTTCGACGCGGGTGACCCGGACCCGGCCGCGCGCAGGGCCGTCCTGCGCTCCCAGCGGGACGCGCTGACCGAGGCCCTGCGGCGGGAACTGCCGGACTGGCGGTTCCGCGTGCCGTCCGGCGGGTTGTCGCTGTGGTGCCGCCTGCCGGAACCGATGAGCACGCGTCTCGCGATCGCCGCGGCCAACCACGGTGTGCAGATCACGCCCGGTTCGAGGTTCAGCGCCCAGGGCGGGCTGGAGCACTGGCTGCGGATCCCGTTCGCGCAGCCGGCGGACCGCCTCGCCGACGCCGTCACGCGGCTGGCGCTGGCGGCCGCCTCGGTGCGCGCCCAGCCCGCCGACGATCTGCCGGTGGCGTGACGGGCTCCGGAAGAACAGCCGGTGCGCTGGTCGTCGGTCCGCCGCTCCAGGGAGGAAGTTCGGCGAAGACGTCCAGCGCACCGGCTGCGGGACGCCCGGCCCGGATCGCTCCGGGCCGGGCTCCACGGTGACCCGCCGGCACCGCCCCTCGACGTGCCGGCGGGTCATCGCGGCTAGGCGCGCATCGGGCTTCTGCTCGGCGCGGTGAGCGGAAGCTCTCGACACGTGCCCGGTGGGCCCCGGCGTCGCGGGGGCATCGCGACGCCGGGACCAGCACCCGATCCGGCCAGGCGCGGTTGGCCGGTCGGGAAGTCTGGGATTCGGCCCTCGGGCGGCAGAGGTGTGCCCCCGGGTGGACCCGGTAGTTGATCTTGTTGTGGACGCGGGTCGCCTGTGTGAACGGGTTTCGCGTCAGTCGGGCGAGGTGGGCGGCAGGCCCGCTACCGTGCCCATACCCACGAAATCGCTGGTCAGCGCTCCCACGATCGGCTGAACCGGGTCGGCGGAGGCACGCGGGCCGAGGACGGCCAGCAGGTCGCGGCCGCTGTTGCCGTTGTCGTGGGAAACGGTGATGACGACACCGGGATCACCCGGGTCGGTGGGCGCCGGAGCCGGCGGGGCGTTGTCCGCGCGCACCGGGCCCGGGACGTCCTGGTCCTGAGCCGGCGCCTCTGCGGGCTTGACGGCGGGGGCGTGGGGCGTGACGGCGTGCACCGGCGCGGGGGCCGGTTCGGCGGGCGGCTGCGCGGGAGGTTCGGCGGGAGCAGGGGGCGCGGGCGCCGGTTCGGTGACGACCGGCTCGCTGTCCACTGTTCCGGTGTCGGCCGGTTCGGACCGCTCGGGTGTCTTGGGGGTGATCGTCTGAACGGTCTCGTCGACGATTCCGGTGATCGGCTGCGTCGCTTGGTCAGCCGTTTCGGTGACGGTCGTCAGTGCCGATTCCGCCGTATCGGTGACGGTCGACAGTGTGGTGTTCACCGTGTCGGTGACGACGTCGACGAGCCCGGTCACCGTGCCGAGGAGGTTCGGCTGCTGTTGCGTGGCGACGGTGTCCGGTTCGAACGGCGCCTCGTCGGCCGCGGCCGACGGCGCGCCGAGTACCGCGGTGAGCAGCCAGCCCGCGAGCACGAATCCGCCCGCGAGCAGCAGCTTGAGTTCGACCGGAAGTGGTCGCGCGGAGTGGCGCGCGCTGATCGCGTCGCGCATCGCCACCACCACCGTCCACGAACGACTACGGAAAGTTTGTTCCGGCCTGGTCATCAGGTGTGCTGATCCCAGCCTGATTTCTCCTGCCGGTGGCGAGTGTTTCACCTCGAAAGCGATCGATCCAGCCCCGTACGGCGGAACCCTGATTCCGCCTTCCGAGTGTCTGTTGGTTGGGTGATCACGCAACGTGTGCGTAGTTTTACTCAACTTCTCGCCTACCAGCGGTTTTCGGGAGCTTTCGCGCGGGCTGGGCCATCTGAATCGCGACCGGTGATCGCGAGGGATGCATTGACCGAAATCGAACTGATCGAGTTGCTGGCCCGGGCGTGGCGCGGCGACCAGAGTGCCTGGTCCGCGCTGGTGCGCGGATTGTCGGTGGTGGTTCTGCGCGTGGCGCGGGCGCACCGGCTCGGTGACGCCGACGCGTTCGACGTCTGTCAGAACACGTGGGTGTCGCTGGCGCAGCTGAAGGAGCTGCGGGAGCCGGCCCGCCTACCCGGCTGGCTGGCGACGACGGCCCGGCGGCAGGCGCTGAGGGTGCTGGAGTCGAGGCGGCGGGAGATCCCGGCGGAGTGCGACAGCGCCGAGGAGCTCACCCCGGAGCGCCAAGTGCTGACCACCGAGCGGGACGCGCTGCTGCACCAGGCGGTGGCCCAGCTACCGGCCCTCCAGAGGCGCCTGGTGGAACTCCTGATGCAAGACCCACCCGCCACGCACGCCGAAATAGCCGCCGAGTTGGGCATCGCGATCGGCAGCGTCGGCCCGACCCGCCGCCGGGCCCTCGACCGCCTCCGCCGCTACCTGGAATCCCACGGCTACGACCACGCCTGAGCCTGCCCGGTGGGCCCGGCGGCGCACGGACTCCGGCCGGTCGGCCCGGAGTCCAGCGTTCCGTTCTCCGGGTCGGCCGGCTCGCCGGTGCTCTGGCTCGACTGGCAATTCCAGCACTTCAGGTGCGGCGCTCCGACCCGACGCTGCGCCGTTGCGGCGTGTTGGCTCTCCGGCCCTGGCCGCTGCGGCCTGTCGGCGTTCGGTTCTGGGGCTGAGGCGTGTCGGTGTGCGGGTTCTGGGTGCTGCGGGTTGTCGGCGTTCCGGCCCTGGCCACTGTGGCCTGTCGGCGTTCCGGCTCTCGGCGGCCTCTCGGCTCTTCGCGCTCTGGCCTCCCGGCACGGCAGCCTTCCGGTTCCCGGCAGTCCGGGTCTCGGCGTCTCGGCGTGTTGGCGTTCCGGCCCTGGCCACTGTGGCCTGTCGGCGTTCCGGCTCTCGGCGGCCTCTCGGCTCTTCGCGCTCTGGCCTCCCGGCACAGCAACGTTCCGGTTCCCGGCAGTCCGGTCTCGGCGTTGTGGCCCTCCGGCCGCGACCTGCCGGCATTGCGGCGCTGTGCGGCCTCCCGGCGCTCCGGCGCTATGGCCTCCCGGCCCCGGGTGCGAGGTCGGGAGGCGTATCCACGAGCCGGCCGCGACCTCGCGATGCACCTACCCGCGATCGCGCCCGGGCTCGGCTTTCGCGCCGATGCGCCGCCTCCGTTCCACCGGACCGTGGTCAGGCCAGTTTGTGCAGTCGCTCGATCGCCTCGTCGAGCACCTCGTCCCGCTTGCAGAACGCGAACCTCAGCACGTGCCGCCACTCCGCCGGGTTGTCGGTGAACACGCTCACCGGCACGGCCGCCACCCCGACCCGCTCTGGCAGTTGCCACGCCAGTTCGGCGGCGTCCGTGAAGCCCAGCGGCCGCACGTCCGCGCACACGAAGTACGTACCCAGGCTCGGCCGCACCACGAAGCCCGCCGCCGCGAGGCCCGTCGACAACCGGTCGCGCTTGGCCGCCAGCGAGGTCCGCAGCGACTCCACCCACGGCAGTTCGTGGTCGAGCGCGTGCGCGACGGCCGGCTGCAGCGGCCCGCCGGACACGAACGTCATGAACTGCTTCGCCGCCCGCACCGCCCCCACCAGTTCCGGGCTGCTGCACACCCAGCCGATCTTCCAACCGGTGCAGTTGAACGTCTTGCCCGCGCTGGAGACCGACACCGTCCGGTCGCGCATCCCCGGGAACGCAGCCAGCGGCACGTGCTCGGCGTCGTCGAAGACCAGGTGCTCGTACACCTCGTCGGTGACCGCGATCAGGTCGCGTTCGTGGCACAGGTCGGCGATCGCCGACAGTTCCTCGCGCGTGAACACGGTTCCCGTGGGGTTGTGCGGCGAATTCACCAGGATCGCCCGCGTCGCCGGGGTCACCGCGGCCCGCAGCGCGTCCAGATCGAGCGCGAACCGCCCGTCCGCCCCCTCGACCAGCGAGACCACCCGCCGGGTCGCTCCCGCCATCGCGACCGCCGCCGCATACGAGTCGTAGTACGGCTCGATCACGATGACCTCGTCGCCGGGTTCGGTCAGCGCAAGCAGCGCTGCGGAGATGGCTTCGGTGGCACCGGCGGTGACGAGGATCTCGTTGTCCGGGTCGTAGGACAGCCCGTAGCGGGCCCGGTGACGCGCGATCGCCGCCCGCAGCTCCGGGCGCCCTGGTCCCGGCGGGTACTGGTTGGCGCCGCCGAACAGCGCGTTCTTCGCGGCGTCGAGCATTCCGGATGGTCCGTCGGTGTCCGGGAAGCCCTGGCCGAGGTTGACCGCTTCGGTGCGCACGGCGAGTGCGGTCATCTCCGCGAAGATGGTCGACGTGAACGGCCGGAGCCGGGGGACGAGAGCTGGTTCGCGCATAATGGCCGATCCTCACGGACAATGGGGTCGTGGAGCAACTGACCCCCGCTGACATCGGCCTTCCCCCGGTCCCGGACCAGGAGGGCAAGCGGCGGGCGCTGCGCCGGATGAAGCTGGTGGCGCTCGCCTTCCTGCTCGGCGCGACCGTGATCTTCCTGTTGACGACGTGGGCGCAGTCGGCAGGCTGGCCGGGCTGGGTCGGCTACGTGCGGGCCGCCGCCGAGGCCGGCATGGTCGGCGCGCTGGCCGACTGGTTCGCCGTCACCGCGCTGTTCCGGCGACCGCTCGGCCTGCCGATCCCGCACACGGCGATCATCCCCAGCAAGAAGAACATGATCGGCAGCAGCCTCGGCGAGTTCGTGGGCACGAACTTCCTGTCCGAGCAGGTGGTCCGCGACAAGCTGCAGCGCGTCCAGGTCTCCCGGCGGTTCGGCGAGTGGCTGGCCAAGCCGGAGAACGCCGAGCGGGTCACGTCCGAACTCGCCACCGTCGTGCGGGGTGTCGTGACGGTGCTCAAGGACGAGGACGTGCAGGCCGTCATGGAGCAGGCGGTGGTGCGGCGGGTCGTCGAGCAGCCGTGGGGCCCGCCGCTGGGCAAGCTGCTGGAACAGGTCTTCGCCGACGGCGCGCACTACAAGCTCGTGGACCTGATGTGCGACCGCGCGTACGAGTGGGTGCGCGACAACCACGCGACCGTGCTGCGCGTGGTTTCCGACCGCGCCCCGAGCTGGTCGCCCAAGTTCGTCGACGCGATGCTGGCCGACAAGGTCTACGGCGAGGTCCTGTCGTTCGCCTGGGCCGTGAAGACCGACGTCAACCACCCGATGCGCTTGGCCCTGGACAAGTTCCTCGGCGAGTTCGCCCAGGACCTGCAGAACGACGCGGAGACCATGGCCCGCGCCGAGCAGGTCAAGCAGCAGATCCTCGACCACCCCGACGTGCAGAAGCTGATCGGATCGGCGTGGAGCACCGCGAAGGGCATGCTGCTTAACGCGGCCGAGGACCCGTCGAGCGAGTTGCGCCGCCGGGTCCGCGAGGGCCTGCGGAACCTGGGTGAGCGACTGGTGTCCGACGAGGGCCTAGGCGGCAAGGTGGACGGTTGGGTCCAGGGCGCCGCCGCCTACGTGGTGCGCAACTACTCCACCGAGATCACCACGATCATCACCGACACCGTCGAGCGCTGGGACGCGGAGGAGACCTCGCGAAAGGTCGAGCTGCAGGTCGGCCGGGACCTCCAGTTCATCCGCATCAACGGCACCGTGGTCGGCGCGCTCGCCGGCCTGGTGATCTACACCGTGGCCCAGCTGCTGTTCTGACCCACCGCGGGCCTGCGGCTCCGCCGCACGCTCACGCGTGACGCTGACCAACGCGGCCGCCTGACGTGCAGGCGGAACCGAGCGGGCAGGCGCCCTGGCGGTGAGCCCGCCGGGCAACAGGCACCCTGACGGTGGTCGTCGAGCGGAAGGCGCCTTGAGCGCCACGCGGCGTTGATCAGCAGCGCCCCGATCACCAGGTGAAGTCCGCCGATGCCCTGAACTGCGCCTTTCCGGGTTGTCCACAGGTGGACCAGTTGTCCACAGGTGTGCTGTGGGTAACTCCATCGGGTGTTCAGGCCCGGCGCTGGCGCCAGCTGCGCGCCTTCTCCCGGTTGCCACACACCTGCATCGAGCACCAGGTGCGTGAGCGGTTGCGGGACTCGTCGTAGAACGCCCAGCGGCAGTCGTCCGCCGGGCAGATCTTCACCCGCGCCCACTGCCCGAGCACCGCCAACCTGGCCGCCGCGGCCATCACGGCACCGACCGCGTCGCGCGTGACCAGAGCCGGCCCACCGGGTGCCAGTTCGATCGTGACCGGCACCGCCAGTGGCGACGGGTCCACGGTGTCGCCGACCGCAGCACGCAGGGTTGTGCGGGCGGACCGCGCCGCGGACACCGGGCCTGCTTCCAGCCCGCGCTCATGACTCCAGGCGCGCCAGTTGACTGCGTTCGTGAGCACATCAGTGTCGTCCTCCACGTCGAGGGTGTTGAGGAAATCCACCACGAGGGACACGTCCGTCGAACTCACGTCACCAGTGTAAGCCGGACGGTGGTTGCGGAAGTGTCGCGTAACTTGCATACTCCTTTCACCGGTTATTCGCCTGCTGGTCTTCGAGTGCTGGGAGGAATCGCATGGGTGCCGTTCCGAAACTGGGCGCGATCGTTCTCGACTGCCCGGATCCGGTGGAACTGGCCGGGTTCTACGCGCGGTTGCTGGACCTGCCGCAGCCGGAAGCGGACGACGACAGCTGGGTGGATCTCGACGGTTTGGACGGAGTCCGAGTCTCCTTCCAGCGCGTCGAGTCCTACCGTGCGCCCGAGTGGCCGGGGCAGGATGTTCCGCAGCAGCTTCACCTCGACCTGGACGTCGCAGATCTCGAAGCGGCTCACAGTCGCGCCTTGTCGCTGGGTGCAAAAATGCTCGACCAGGCGTCGACGTTCCGGGTCTACGCCGATCCGGCCGGTCACCCGTTCTGTCTCTGTGCTTGCTGACCTCCTGGAATATCTAGTCGAGGGGTTCTGTTGGACCGGGTGGCCGATCCGGTCCGTGTCCCCCGAGCCTCACCTCATCGCCGTCACGGAACACCAGTCCGGCTGGAGCCGTGTCGCGTCTTCCCCCTCACGCTAGGGGTTCTTGCTACACACGGAGTGTATAGACAGTGACTGTACACCGTGTGTATAGTCCTGTCCATGGCGATCGGACAAACACTTCTCGGCCTGCTTGAGTCGGGCCCGTGCCACGGCTACGAGCTCAAACGCGCCTACGACGAGCGTTTCGGGCACGACCGGCCGCTGCACTACGGGCAGGTGTACGCCACGCTGGCGCGTCTGCTCCGCAACGGCCTGGTGACCGAGAGCGGGGTCGAGCCGGGCGGTGGTCCGGAGCGCAAGAGCTACGCGATCACCGATGCCGGGATCACCGACGTCGAGCAGTGGCTGAGCACTCCGGAGAAGCCGGAGGCGTATCTGCAGAACACCCTGTACACCAAGGTCGTGCTCGCGTTGATGTCCGGCCGGGACGCGGCGACGGTGCTCGACACCCAGCGCGCCGCGCACCTGAAGGTCATGCGCGAGCTGACCCGCCGCAAGACCGAGGGCGACCTCGCGGACGCGCTGATCTGCGACCACGCGCTGTTCCACCTGGAAGCAGATTTGCGTTGGCTCGAACTGACCGCGGCCCGTCTCGACGAGCTCGCCCGGCAGGTGCGGGCATGAGCCTGCTCAGCGCTGCCGGGCTGCGCAAGTCCTTCGGGCCTACCGAGGCGCTGCGGGGCGCCGACTTCGAGATCGACGCGGGGGAGATCGTCGCGGTGATGGGGCCGTCCGGGTCCGGCAAGTCCACGCTCCTGCACTGTCTGGCCGGGATCATGCCGCCGGACGACGGCCGGGTCGTTTACCGCGAGCGCGACCTCGCGAGCCTGTCCGACGCAGACCGGTCTTCGTTGCGCCGCAGCGAGTTCGGGTTTCTCTTCCAGTTCGGGCAGCTCGTTCCCGAGCTGTCGTGCTTGGAGAACGTCGCGCTACCGCTGCGCCTGGGCGGGACGAAGCGCAAGCCGGCCGAGGCGTCGGCGCGAACGGCTCTCGACCGGTTCGAGCTTGGTGACCTCGCCGGAAAGCGGCCCGGTGAGGTGTCCGGCGGCCAGGGGCAGCGGGTGGCGATCGCGCGGGCCTTGATCACCACGCCGAAGGTCGTTTTCGCCGACGAGCCCACGGGAGCGCTGGACTCCCTCAACGGCGAACGCGTGATGCGCCTGCTCGTGGCGGCGGCGAAGGAGCTGAGCACCGCGGTAGTGCTGGTCACGCACGACGTGCGGGTCGCGGCGTACTCCGACCGCGAGGTCATCGTCCGGGACGGCCGGACACCGGAGCGGGTGGCCGTTCCGTGAGCTGGCTCAACGACTTCGCACTGGGCTTCCGGCTGGCCGTCGGGGGCGGCCGGACGTTCCGTGCCAACTTGCCCCGCCTGGTGCTGACCACGATCGGCATCGGTCTGTCGGTGGCGATGCTCCTGCTGCTCGCGAGCACCACCAAAGCCTTGGGCGAGCGGAGCGATCGCATCGCCGGGCGCGAACCGGCGACGGTGGACGGGCCCGCGTCGCTGTACCTGTCCTCCGACGTCACCCCGGTGGGAGACCGGACGTTGACGATCGCCTGGCTGGAGCCTGTCGGCCCGGATGCGCCGGTTCCACCCGGTCTGGCCACGATCCCGCAAGCCGGTGAAACAGTTCTGTCGCCGGCGCTCGCGGAGCGGATCGCGGTGGACCCGTTGCTGCAGCAGCGGTTCCCAGGGCGGGTGGTCGGCGCCATCGCGCCGGACGGGCTCGCCGGGCCGGACGAGTTGTTCGCCTACGTCGGCGCCACCGGCATCCGAGCCGCGAACGGGGGAGTCGCGGTCACCGGTTTCGGGGCGGACCCGGCACCGGACGCCTCGTCCCCGCAGCTGATCTTCCTGCTGATCGTCGGCGTCGTCGTGCTGCTGATCCCGATGCTCGTCCTGCTCAGCGCCGCGGGTCGGATCGGCGGTGCGGAGCGCGAGCGCCGGCTGTCCACGCTCCGCCTCGCGGGCGCGCGACGCGGGCAGGTGCACCGGATCGCCGCCGGTGAGTCACTGGCCGGCGCCTTGGCCGGCGGTGCGCTGGGTGTGGCCATCTACCTCGCGGTGCGCGGGTCGGCCGCGGGGCTGGAGTTCGAGGGGATCACCGTCTTCCGCCCGGACTTCGTGCCGGGCTGGCCACTGGGGGTGGTGGTGGCCCTGCTCGTCCCCGTGCTCGCGATCGGACCGGCCTGGTTCGGGTTGCGGCGGCTGGTCGTCGAACCGCTCGCGGTTCTGCGCAACGCGAAGCCGGAGCGCAGAAGGCTGTGGTGGCGGTTGGTCCTGATCGCGCTCGGCGTCGTGCTGCTGCTGCCGGACAAGCTCCTGGGGGTGTCGTCCCGTACGGGTAGCACCCTGCCGTTTCTGCTCGCCGGATCGACGTTCCTGCTGATCGGCGTGCCTGCGGTCATGCCCTGGATCACCGACTTCGTGGTGCGGCGGATCCGGGGTGGGAGCCCGGCGTGGCAACTGGCCGTCCGACGGCTGCAGCTCGACAGCGGTACGCCGAACCGTGTCGTTGCAGGAGTGGTGGTCGTGCTGGCCGGGGTCATCACGCTGCAGACGATGATCGGTTCGGCCGCCTCGGACGCGGATCGCCCTCGGGTCACGACCGGGACCGGGAACCTCAGCGTCACCGACAACGCCGAAGCGGAGGCGATGCTCCTGCTCGACGGGACGCCCGGGCTGGTCGGCGCGTACCCGATCCAACGGCTGGCGGCGAGTCCCGGGACCGGCAGGCCGGTGGAGTTGCTCGTCGCGCCGTGTCCGGTGCTGGAGCACCTCTTCGGAACATCAGGGTGTGTCGACGGTGCCGTGTACGTCGTGGCCGGGGCGGGCGTCCAGCCGGGTTCGACCATGAGGGTGGACGAGGTGCGGTTCACGGTCCCCGCGGATGCGGCGACCGCCTCTCCCGGTACCGCGGGCGTCGCCCACGGTGTCGGTGTGGCGGTCACACCGTCGGCCGCGAGCGCGCAGCACCTGCCGGACGGCGGGCGGATGATCGAGCTCCTGCTCGCTCCAGCAGAGCCGGGTGCACTGGACCGGATCAGGGCCGCGCTCGGGCCGCTCGGGTGGCAGGCGACGGCTTACAGCGAGGACGAGTACTACGGCAGGGGAAACGATTTCCTCACCGCGGTCAACGGCCTGCTCTACACAGGCGGACTGCTGGGACTCGTCATCGCGGCGGTCAGTCTGCTGGTGCTGCTGGCCGGGCAGCTGAGCGAACGACGGAGGGCCTTCGCCGCGATGCACGCGTCCGGTGTGCCACTGCCGGTTCTGGGACGGTCACTGCTCTGGCAGAACGCGATTCCGCTGGCGTTCGGGGTCGTGGTCGCTGTGGCGGTGGCGATCGGCACCGGCGCCCTCCTCGTGCGGCTGCTGGGCGCGGACATCAGCCTGCACGTGGACGCGGGCTTCATCGGTGTCACCGCCGCGACGGCGGTGGTCCTGGTGTGCGCGGTGACCGGCGCGGCGTTGCCCGCGCTCCGGGCGGTCACCAGAGTGGAGGCGCTGCGATCGGAATGACGAGCTCCGGGCGGCAAACCGGTGTACGTCACCCCCGACCGGCCGGATCATGCGTAGGGTGGCATACGTGATTTGTCCGAAGTGTCAAAACGTGATGCGGACCGTCAACAAGAACGGCATCCACATCGAGCAGTGTGAAGGCTGCCGCGGCATCTTCCTGGACCGTGGCGAGCTGGAGCAGATCGTGGGCGCGGAGAGCGCTTACTACGGCGGACCCGCCGCTGCTCCGCCGCCGTACCAGGGGGCGGGGCACACCGCGCCGTACCGGGATTCGCCCCGCCCGTACGGCGGCCACGGGCACACCGACTCGCCCCGGCCGTACCGGGGTGGGCACGGCTACTCCGATTCGCCCCGGCCGTACCAGGGCGGTGGCTACTACTCGGATTCGCCGCGCCCGTACGGGCACCGTGGTCACCGCAAGCGGAGCTTCCTCGAGCAGCTCTTCGACTGACACATGCCCGAAGCGATGCTGGATCCCCGCATCTGCCCTCGATGCGGGGACCTGGCTGAGGCCCCGGCCGTGGAGGGCGACATCCGGTTGTGCCACCGGTGTGGTCACCGCTGGCCCTTCCGCCGGTTGCCGCTGTTCGCGCTGACCGGGCCGAGCGGGGCGGGGAAGTCGACGGTCGGTCCGGCGCTGGTCGAGCGGCTCGGCGGGCGGGTCACGGTGCTGGAGCAGGACGTGCTGTGGGTGGCCGGCCTCCGCGACGACGTGAACGGGCACCCGACGTTCCGGGGCACCTGGCTGCGAATGGCCGCGATGGTGCACCAGAACGGCCGGCCGGTCGTGCTGTGCGGCACCGTGGTGCCCCCGGAGTTCGAGACGTTGCCCGAACGTGCGCTGTTCAGCGAGATCCACTACCTCGCGCTCGTCGCCGAGCCGGAGGTGCTCGCCCGGCGGCTTCGGGCCCGCCCAGCCTGGCGCGGCTGGGACGAACCCCGCATCGCCGAGATGCTCGAGTTCAACACGTGGCTGCACAAGAACGCCGACACGCTAGACCCGCCGGTCACCCTCTTCGACACGACGACCGCGCCACTCGACGCGAGCGTCGAGCACGTCGCGAGCTGGGTCGAAAGCCGGCTGCCTTAGCGCGACGACCGACGGTGGCTCGCGGCGGGCGGGCTGTGTGCGGGTGACCGGGGGCGCTGTGTTGCGGCGCTCGGATGTAGGCGCTGGCGACGGCGCGCACACCGCTGGGCAGGGGGCTGGTGGGCGGCGCGCGGTGTGCCGAGCGCTGGCAATCCGGTGGTTGCTGGCTCGGTGCGCGGGGTGCTGGCCGTCGGTGGGTTGCTGGCGTTGTGCGCGGGGTGCTGGGCATCCGTGGTTGCCGTCGGGGAGTGCGTCGGGAGCAATCAGGGTGGCCGCTGGCGCGGGGGCCTCCTGCCGCCCAGCGGCAGTCGTTGGCGGGCGCCGGGCGGTCGGTCGCTGGTCGGGTGCACGGAGTGTCGGCCGGCCGTACTCGCCATCAAGGGCGTCGGATGCCGGCTGGGCTGGTGGCCAGCGGGGTCGCCGGTTGGGGTGCTGGGCGCCGCGGGGTCTAGTGCAGTGGCCAGCGGTGGTCGCCGTCGGGGTCGTCCAGCCAGAATTCCTGGTGCTGGGGCGTCACGGTCATCCCGAACCGCTGCCGGGCGGGCTTTCCGAGCGTGATCCACTGCCGGTGGGCGGCCTCCGTCAGGTCCCACAGCCGCCGCGGGCCGCCCTGCGTCACTGTCGTCCGGTCGGCGTGCGTTGTCACCCGCGCCCAGGAACCGTCGCTGTGCAGGAGGAACGCGTCCTCGCCGCGGAACACCGGCACCACCCCCGGCAGCGCCAGCCCGGCGAAGAACTCGAACCGGCTCGACGGGTGCAGGACCACCTCGGCGGACAGGTCCGTGGCACGCACGGGTCCAGAGATCTCCGGCAGCGACGCCGGATCCGGGAGACGGTGCGCCCGCAACGGCATGAACCGGCCGTCGCGGCTCAGCACGCGGCCCCGGGCGATCGGTCCGGGCATCACGATCAGCCGCACCAGGCCGGCGCCGATCGGACGGTTCAGGGTGGTCACCACGATCGCCCCGTGCGTCGCCTGCTCCAGCCACGCGATCGGTACCTCCGACACCGCGCACGTGCATAGCACGCGGCCGTACGGCGCGCCCGCCGGGAAACCGTCCGCGCCGTCCTGGACCTCGACCGCCGGGTGGTACCCGCACAGCGACAGGCGTTCCGAAGCGAGCCGCACCAGCTGCTCGTCCACATCCACAGTGGACACCAATGACGAGCCGAGCCGTTCGGAGAGCAGGGCGGCGTTGTAACCGGTGCCGGTGCCGATCTCCAGCACCCGGTGCCCGCTGTGCACCGACAGCTCCTCGAGCATCACCGCCATGATCCCCGGCATGCTCGACGAACACGTCGGGTTGCCGCGCACCACACCGTGCCTGCGTGCGCGCTCCCATGCGAGCGGGTCGCCGTCGAGTTGCGTCACCAGGACCTGGTCGGCGTAGACGTGGTCGAGCCAGTCCTCATCCGTCCGGTCGACGGCGCGCCACCCACCGGGCTGGGATAGGAAGTACCGGGGCACGAAGGCATGCCGCGGCACCCGCCGGAACGCGTCCAGCCAGGCCGGATCGGTGATCATGCCGTCCCGGCGCAGCGACTCGGCCAGCTGGCGCCGGCGACGTGCCGTGCTGTGCACACCCCCACCGTAATGGGTGACTCAAGTAACACCCGATGGTTGCAAGCAGGGTGCTTGCAATAGCTAGCACCCGCGCGTACCGTTGGAATCGTCGCGAGGAGATGGACTGACATGTCGGAGGACAACGGCTACGAGAACTCGGCGGGCGGACCGGTGGAGAAGGTCGCCGACATCGCCTCCGGGATCGGTGAGTACATCCGCCAGCAGCGCAACAACGCGAAGATCTCCTTGCGACAGCTGGCAAAGCTCGCCGGAGTGTCCAATCCGTACCTGAGCCAGATCGAGCGCGGGGTGCGCAAGCCCAGCGCGGAGATCCTGCAGCAGATCGCCAAGGGGCTGCGGATTTCCGCGGAAGCGCTCTACGTGCAGGCCGGAATCCTCGACCTGCCCAACGGTGGACCGGTGACCGACGCGATCCGCGCGGACGCCGAGCTCACCGAGCGGCAGAAGCAGGTCCTGCTCGACGTGTACGAGTCGTTCCGCCGGGAGAACGCGGCGGCGGGCGGCGATCGAGGACAAACAACCGTCATCGCCAAGGAGTGAGCACAATGCCCAGCACCAAGACCGCCATCGAACAGCTCCGCACACCGCTGCTGGCCGCCCTGGGCGCCGGCAACCTGGCCGGCCAGGCCGTGGTCGACGCCGTGGGCAAGGCCCGCGAGCGGGTCGTCGAGGGCAGCGAGGTGGCGCGGAAGAACATCGAGGAGCTGCCGACCGAGGTGACCACCCTGCGGGAGAAGCTCGACCCGGCCGAGCTGCGCAAGCTGATCGACGAGTACACCGAGGCCGCGCTGAAGCTGTACAACAAGCTGGCCGAGACCGGTGAGCAGGCGTGGGACAAGTTCCTGGCCGAGCCGCGCGTGAAGAGCGTGGTCGAGCAGGTCGAGGAGGCGCTGACCACCGCGCAGGAGCGGGTCGGCGAGGTGAGCACAGAGGCGCGCGAGAAGGTCGAGGATGTGCTCGGCCTGGTCGCGAAGCGGACGCGCGCCGGTGGCGAGAAGGTCGCCGAGGCGGCGGACGACGTCGCGGACAAGATCGAGGACGAGGTCAAGGAGGAGCAGGCCAAGACCGCCCCCAAGACCACCACGACGAAGGCCCCGGCCGCCCGCCGGAGCACGACGCCGGCCGAGCGCCCGGCGAACGCGACCACGCCGAAGACGACCAAGTAGGCCAGCAAGTAGGCCAAGGCGGACGCCGACAGCGGCGGCCACCATGTGCGAGGCGCATGCCTGGGCGGCCGGTGGCGGCGTGGTGGGTGCCGACGTTGGGCGGTCGCCGTGCGCGAGGTGCATGCCTAGGCAGCCAGTGGAGGCAAGGCGCACGCCGACGGTAGGCGGCCCCCGTAGTGCAGGTCGCGCTGAAGGTAGCCAAGGCGCACGTGCACCGTAGGCAATGCACATGCCCACCGGCCGTGTCGAGCAACGCTCGGCGCGGCCGGTGGGCTTTGTCGTGTCGGGCTGCCGCGCCAAGGGGGCTTGCCGGAGGCTCGGCATGACGGGTGGGGTCCGTCGGTCGGCTTGTCGGGGGCCGGGCGGGTGGGCCGGTGCCGCGAGGCTGCGCGGGGTGAGCGGCACGGAGGTGTTCGGGCCGACCACCGCTGTCGGGAAGCGGGACGGCATCGGTTCCTGGGCCAGGCCTCCAGCCCTGGACGGCATCGGTGCGCGGACCGGACCCCCAGCCCTGCACGGCATCGGTGGCGCGGGCCGGGCCTGCAGCCCTGGACGGCGGTGACGGTCCCGGGCGTTCGTGGCATTCTGGACGCACGGGATCCGACGGCGGGGGCGAAGGGACGTAGGCTAGGGACGTGCCGTTCATCGCGTACTGGATCATGCAGGTCATCAGCTGGGCAGGCACGCTGGTGGGCCTCGGCGCGTTCGTGCACGCCCTTCTCCAGCGCGCGGACGCCTACCACGCCGCGGACCGCAAGACCAAGCCCATCTGGCTCGCCATCACCGGCGCCGGCACGGCCGCTATGGGGCTGTTCGGCTTCGGGGGCGCGGGCAGCCTCTTCTGGCTAGCCGGCATCGTCGCCGTCCTCGTCTACCTCGTCGACGTGCGGCCGCGGCTGATCGAGGTTCAGCGCGGCGGCAAGAACTGGTGAGCCGGCGATTCCCTATCCTAATGGCGTGAGGACCTGGAGCATCGCCGGGACGCTGACCGTCCACCCGGCCGCCGAACGCACCGACCTGCTCGCCGAGCCCGTCGCCAAGGCGCTGGCCGCCCTCGACGCCGACGGCGTGGGCGCCGTCGAGATCGATCCCGAACTCGCCGACACCGCCGCGTTCTGCGAGGCCTACGGCTCACCGCTGAACGCCTCCGCGAACTGCGTCGTCGTCGCCGGGAAGCGGGCAGGCGAGGTCCGGTTCGCCGCCGCGCTGGTGCTCGCGACCACCCGCGCCGACGTCAACGGCGTCATCAAGCGCCGCCTGGACGTGCGCAAAGCCTCCTTCGCCCCGATGGACGAGGCCGTCGCCCTCACCGGCATGGCCTACGGCGGCATCACGCCCGTCGGGCTGCCCGCGGACTGGCCGATCCTCGTCGACAAGGCCGTCGCCGACTCGCCGGAACTCGTCATTGGCAGCGGCATCCGCGGCGGGAAACTCCTGGTCACCGGCGAACTGCTCGCGTCGCTGCCCGGCGCCGAGGTCATCGACGGCCTGGCTAAACCGGTCGCGTAGACAACGTCGCCCGGCGCGACAACGTCAGGCCCCGCGGCACGGCGAACCGCTCCAGCAGCGCGAACACGCCCTCGCACACCAGGGCCAGCACGATGACCGCGAGCCCGCCCGCCAGGATCTCGCCGTAACCGCCTGCGCCCTGCGCGAACCCGTCCACGATGAACCGGCCCAGCCCGCCGCCATCGTTGACGATCGCGCCGATCGCGACCGTCGCCACCAGCTGCAGGAACGCCACTCGCGCGCCCGCCAGGATCACCGGCAACGCCAGCGGCAGCTCGATGCGCAGCATGATCTGCCCCTCGGTGTGCCCGATGCCGCGCGCCGCGTCCACGGCCTCCGGCGCCAGCGACACCACCCCGGCGTAGGTGTTGGTGAACAACGGCGGCAGGGCCAGCGCCACCAGCGCGAGCAGCAGCGGCCAGAACGACGTGTCCACCTCCCACCGGCTCGCCAGGTACCAGAACAGGATGATCAACCCGAAGCTCGGGATGGCCCGGCCGATGTTCACCGCGCTGCTGGCCAGGAACGCGCCCCGGCGGTAGTGGGCCAGCACGAGAGCGGGCGGCACGGCCAGCGCGGCGGCGATCACCAGTGACAACGCCGAAAAGCCCAGGTGCTCCAGCGTGCGGTACGGGATGCCGGCCGGGGCGGTCCAGCTCCACCGGCCCGGCTGCCCCAGCCAGTCCAGCGCCTGCTCGAACGCGTTCACGCCCGCCCCGCCTTCCGCGCCCACGGGGCCAGTGCCCGCTCGCTCAGCCACAACAGCGCGTCCACCAGCACCGCGAGCACGATCGACAACCCGATCCCGACGATGATCGCCGTCGGGTTCGGCGTGGTCGTCTGGATGCCCTGCCGGATGAAGAAGCCCAGCCCGCCCATGCCGAGCATCGCGGTGACCGTGACCAGCCCGATCGTCGTCACGGCCGCGACCCGCAGCCCGGCGATCACCACCGGCAGCGCCAGCGGGAGCTCGACCTGCAGCAACAGGCGCAGCCGCGTGAAGCCCATGCCGATCGCGGCCTCCCGGACCTCCGCGGGCACCTGCTGGATGCCGGTCACGATGTTGCGCAGCAGGATCAGCAGCGTGTACGTGGCGAGCGGGATCACGGCCGCGGTGAACGACAGCCCGAAGAACGGCACCAGCAGCGCGAACGCCCCGAGGCTCGGGATCACGTACAGCGCGCCGGCCGCGCCCAGCGCGACCGCGTAGAACCAGCGCCAGCGCAGCGACAGCACGGCCAGCGCGACCGCCAGGACGAGCCCGATCGCGAGTGCGGCCGCCGTCAGCGCCAGATGCTCGCCGAGGCGCCGGACGATTTCGTCCGCGTTGCGCTCCACCCACCGCCACTCGAACAGCGGCCGGTCGGTGGCGGCCAGGACGTACTCGCTCACCGGGCGAGCATACGGGCGGTGACCGACACTGACGGGCGGACGATCTCACTATGTGGTTTCTGTCGGTGCCCGCGGATAGGGTCGCTGGCGACTGACTGCACTGGGAGGGTGAACAGGTATGCGGTGGACACGGAGCCTGCGGGCGGCCGGGGTGCTCGCGGTGGCGGTCCTCGGGCTCACGGCCTGCGGCGGCGGGGACGACGGCGGCACTGCGGCGCCGGGGAAGGGCGGCGCGCCGATCGTGGTGGCGTCGTTCAACTTCACGGACAGCCAGATCCTGGCGGAGGTGTACGCGCAGGCGCTGGAGGCGAAGGGCTACCCGGTCCAGCGGAAGTTCAACATCGGTTCGCGGGAGCTGGTGTACCCGTCGCTCAAGTCGGGCGAGCTGCAGTTCATCCCCGAGTATCAGGGCGCGGCGATCAGCTCCGGGTTCAACGAGCAGGCGCCGAACGACGCGGCGTCCGAGCACGCGAAGCTCGCCGAGCTGTTCAAGCAGTCCGGCGTCGGGCTGCTGGACTACGCGCCGGCGGAGAACAAGAACACCTACGTGGTGAAGTCCGACCTCGCGCAGCAGCAGGGCCTGCGGACGATCAGCGACCTGAAGAAGCTGGACAAGGTCGTGCTGGGCGGCCCGCCGGAGTGCGGCACCCGGGCCAACTGCTTCATCGGTTTCCGTGACGTCTACAAGCTGAACGTCACGTTCTCGAGCATCCAGGAGTCCGGCCCGCGGGTCGAGCAGCTGCGCTCGGGCGCGGTCACGGTGATCCCGCTGGACTCGGTGAACCCGCTGGTGGGCAACCCGGACTTCACCGCGCTGGAGGACGACCAGAAGATCGTCGCGACCGAGAACGTCGTGCCCGCGGTGAACCAGAAGGTGCTCGATGAGCGCGGCCCCGGCTTCGCCGCGGCGGTCAACGCGGTGAGCGCGAAGCTGACCACTGACCAGCTGCGCGATCTGAACAAGCAGGTCGACGAGGACGGCGACCAGGTGGCGGACGTCGCCAAGGACTGGCTGTCGCAGCAGGGTCTCCTCTGATCGATAGAGTCGCGGGCGACAGCGTTCGAGCAGATCAGGAGGGGTTATGGCGAAGGTCACCGCAAGCGCGGAACGGACGATCGACGCACCGGCCGACAAGGTGCGCGCGCTGGTCGCGGACTACGCCGAGACCCGGCCCAAGATCCTGACCGAGCACTACCGCGACTACGAGGTGGTCGAGGGCGGCACCGGCGCCGGCACGAAGGCGAAGTGGAAGCTGCAGGCCACCTCCAAGCGGGTGCGCGACGTCGCGGCGAGTGTGTCCGAGCCGGAAGCGGGCACCCTCGTCGAGACGGACGCCAACTCCAGCATGGTCACGACCTGGACGGTGCGGCCCGCGGGCGAGCGCAGCGTCGTCCGGATCGAGACCACCTGGCAGGGCGCGGGCGGCATCGGGGGCTTCTTCGAGAAGACCTTCGCGCCGGGCGGGCTCCGCCGGATCTACGACGGTGTGCTCGGCAAGCTGGCCGAACTGGTCTAGCCGCTCGGCGGGGTGGCTGTAGCCTCAGCCACAAAGCGGAATCAGCGCCCCGGTTAGCGTGTTGGCAGCCGTGGACACACTTCCGACACCCCTGGAGCGCATGATGAGCACCACCGCGATCGAGATCCGGCTCGCCTCCCGTCCGCACGGCGCGCCGACGCTGGCCAACTTCGACGTGGTCGACGTCGAGGTGCCGCGGCCCGGCGAGGGCGAGGCCCTGGTCCGCAACCTGGAGATCAGCGTCGACCCGTACATGCGCGGCCGGATGAGCTCCGCCAAGTCGTACGCGCCGCCGTACGAGGTCGGCAAGGTGATGCTGGGCGGCGCGGTCGGCGAGGTCGTCGAGTCGAACACCGACGCCCTGCGGCCGGGCGACCTGGTGCTGCACGGATTCGGCTGGCGGTCGCACGCCGTGGTCACCCCCAAGCAGGCGGCCAAGATCGACGCGGGCGCGGCGCCGCGCGAGGCGTACCTCGGCGTGCTCGGCATGACCGGCCTCACCGCGTACGCCGGGCTGACCGAGATCGCGCGGTTCCAGCCGGGCGACACCGTGTTCGTCTCGGGCGCGGCCGGCGCGGTCGGGTCCGTCGTCGGCCAGCTCGCGAAGCTGAAGGGCGCCAAGCGGGTCATCGGCAGCGCCGGCTCGGCCGGGAAGGTCCGGCACCTCGTCGAGGACCTGGGCTTCGACGCCGCGTTCAACTACAAGGACGCGCCGGTCGCGAAGCAGCTGGCAAATGCCGCGCCGGAGGGCATCGACGTCTACTTCGACAACGTCGGCGGCGAGCACCTGGAGGCCGCGATCGACTCGGCGAACGTGCACGCCCGGATCGCCGTGTGCGGGATGATCTCGATCTACAACGCCACCGAGCCGCCCGCCGCGCCGCGGAACCTGGCGCAGATCATCGGCAAGCGGCTGGACATCCGCGGGTTCCTGGTCAGCGACCACTACGACCTACAGGCGAAGTTCCTCGAGGAGGTCGCGCCGCTGGTGCGCTCCGGCGAGATCAAGTACGAGGAGACCATCGTCGAGGGGCTGCGCAACGCCCCGCAGGCCTTCCTGGACCTCCTCGCGGGCGCGAACACCGGCAAGATGCTCGTCCGCGTCTGATACGCCCGCCGACGTACGGCGAAGAGACGTCGCCGGGCAGACGCCGCGACCGGCACGAACGCCGACCATCGTCGGCATGACCCTCGCACCCCGCGACAGCCTCTGGACCCGCGCCCGGCCCGTCGAACGCGTCGCCTACGTGGTGGCCGCCGTCCTGTTCGCCAGCGGCCTCGTGCACCTGGTGGTCTTCGTGGCGAGCGGCACCACGTGGGAGGGTCCGCTGTCCTACAGCAAGGCCATGACGTTCGGCCTGTCCTTCGGCCTTACCCTGGCCAGCGTCACCTGGGCCACCGGCTTCATTGCGGTCCGGCGGCGGAACCTCCTGCTCGGCGCGCTCACCGCGGTGAGCATCGTCGAGGTCGCCCTGGTGACGTTGCACCGTGGCGGCCTGGCGGACCACGAACCTCAGCCCGAGCATGTCGCTGGCCCTGCGGTTCGGGCTCGTGGTGCTGTCCGCGGCCATGGTCGTCGGCGCCATCATGGTCGCCGACGGCGTCACCCTCGCCCGCAGCGGACAACCGCAGCTGGCCTACACGACCGCGGGTTCGCTGAAGCTCGTGCACGCGGTCACGATGCACGCGGTCCTCGTGGTCCCTGGGCTGGCCTGGCTGCTGCGGCACGCGCCGGAACGCACGCCGCACCAAGGCGGTTCACGTCGCCGTCGGTGTCTACACGCTGCTGATCGTGGGAGCGGTGCTCGCGAGCTAGAACACCACCGTGCGGTTGCCGTGCACCAGCACCCGGCTCTCCAGGTGCCACCGCAGGCCGCGGGCGAGCGTGATCTTCTCGATGTCGCGGCCCTTGCGCACCAGGTCGGGCACGGTGTCGCCGTGGTCGACGCGGATCACGTCCTGCTCGATGATCGGCCCGGCGTCCAGGTCGGCGGTCACGTAGTGGCACGTCGCGCCGACCAGCTTCACCCCGCGGCGGTGCGCCTGGTGGTAGGGCCGCGCGCCGATGAACGACGGCAGGAAGCTGTGGTGGATGTTGATCGCCCGGCCGGACCACGCCTGGCACAGCTCCGGCGGCAGGATCTGCATGAACCGCGCGAGCACCACGGCGTGCGGGTCGTGCTCGTCGACCAGCTTGCGCACCTCGGCGAACGCCTCCGCCTTGTCACCCGCCGGAAAGGGCACGTGGTGGAACGGGATCCCGTGCGCCCGCGTGATGTCCGCGAGGTTGTCGTGGTTGCCGATCACCGCCCGCACGTCGACGTCCAGCTCGCCGGCCGCGACCCGGCCCAGGATGTCGTAGAGGCAGTGCCCCTCCTTCGACACCAGGATCACCACGCGCCGCCGCTCGGACGTGTCCTCGACGCGCCAGTTCGACTCGGCCGACAGCGACGTCGCCACCTCGGCGAAGCGCGACCGCAGTTCGTCCACTCCGAACGGCAGCGAGTCCGCCCGGACCTCCTGGCGGGTGAAGAACCAGCCGGTGTCCGGGTCGGTGTGGTAGGCGGCCTCGACGATCCAGCCGCCCGCGTCGGCGAGGAAGGACGACACGCGCGCGACGATGCCGGTGCGGTCGGGACAGCCGAAGGTGATCACATAACGTCGTTCGGACACGGCCCCATCTTCCCCGCCGCACCCGGTCACGGCGCGGCCAGGGGCTCCAGGAGACGCACGTCACCGGTCACCGAGGCGGGACTGGGCCGCCCCCACACCCGCCGGTACACCGCGTCGGCGGTGCCCGCGACCGTCACGTCGGCCTCGAACGCGGCCGTCACCGGCTCGATCGTCCCGGGCTGCCCCGGGTGCAGCACGACCCGCCACATGCGACCGGCGTCCGCCGCGTGCACCAGCACCGAACCGGACAGGGCGAACTGGTCCCACTTCGCGCGCGTCGGCAGCATCCAGGCGAGCAGCTCGTCGACGCCGTCCGCGGCGAACTCCGGGTCGAACACGAGCGACGGGACCGCGGACGCATCCGCGCTGCCTGCCAGCGCGTGCTCGGCGTCCAGCCGGTGGATCGCTGTCTCGTGCGCCTGCCGCCGCGCCCAGGACCGCGTGGTCTGCTCGTAGCGGGTCCACGGCAGCCACGCCGGCGCCGCGGGATCGGCGAGTTCGCCCAGCATCCCCTGCAGCTGCTCGTCCCACCAGGACAGCAGTTCAGTCCAGTCGGCGGGTGGCTGTCCGCGCGTCACGTTCTCGCCGCTCGGATCGGCGATCGCGGCCCGGACCCACGAGTGGACCTTCGCCAGGTGGTCGACGAGGCGCTGGACAGTCCACTTCGGACAGGTCGGCACCGGCGCCTCCGGCCCCGTCCGCACCGCGGCCGCGCGCAGGGCCCGGCACTGCGCCTCGATCATCGCGAGGTACTCGGCGTGCTGCATGCCGTGAGCGTAACCGCCGCACCACGTCGATGACACCGACCATGATCAACCCGATGCCGAACGACAACAGCAGCCCCTTGGCTGGCTGCCCGTCGAAGCTCGCGCCGCCGATCGCGCCGATGACCACGCTGTAGACGGCCCAGATCCCGGTCCCCACAGCGTCGAGCGCGACGAACCGCGCCCACGGCACGCCCATGCTGCCCGTGGCCAGTCCGCTCGCGACCCGGCCGCCGGGGAGGTACCGGCCCGCCACGATCAGCAGCCCGGCGTGGCGTTCGACCTGGCCGCGCGCCCATTCGTAGCGGTCCTGCTTCCCGGCGCGCAGCCACCGGGTCAGCGCGGGCGCGGCGCCCCGGCCGACCGCGTGCGACAGGCAGTCGCCGGCGAGCGCTCCGGCGGCCGCGAGCAGCGCCAGCAGCGCCAGCTTCGGGACGTCCGTGCCGAGCAGCACGGCGACCGTGATCACCGTCGTCTCGCTCGGCATGAACGGCAGCAGCGCGTCCAGCGCCGCCACCGCGAACACGATCAGCCACAGCCAGGGCGAGGACAGGGTGCCCTGGACCAGCTCACCGAGGTGGTTCAGGAAGTCAAGCATGCGCCGGGACCCGGGTGGACCGGACGATGTCCTGGGCGCGTGCGGCGAGCTCTCGCCGGTCGCCGAGGGGCTCCAGCTGCGGGTGCGCGGTCAGCTCGATCCGCAGGTCGCGGGCGCGCGCGACCCGGCCCAGCGACGGCAGGAGCGCGTCGTCGCCGACGAAGGCCGCGACCGTGCTCGGCTGCCCGCCCTGCGAGTACGCGAAGGTCACCGGCCGCACCGGCGCGCCGGCGTCGATCGCCGCCTGGAACGCGGCGCGCCGGAACGTCCCGCCCCGGCTGCCGCACCACGTCGTGCCCTCGGGGAACACGACGACCGACTCGCCGGCGCGGAGCGCGTCCGCCAGCCCGGCCACCACGGCGGGCAGTTCCCGCAGCTCGCGCCGGGCGATGAACCGGGTGCCGCAGGACCGCGCGAGCGATCCGATGACCGGCCACGAGCGCACCTCGCGCTTGGCCAGGAACCCCACCGGGTCGACGGCCAGCAGCGCGACGATGTCCAGCCACGACACGTGGTTGGACACGATCAGCGTGCCGGTGCCCGCCGGCACCCGCAGCAGGTCGGTGTTCCCGCCCAGCGTGATGCCGAGGGCGTCGAGCACCCCGCGGGCGTGCGGCCGCAGGTCCCCCCGCCGCACCCCGGCGAGGACCGAGCCCAGCGCCAGCCACCGTCGCACGGTCAGCAGTGTGCTGATCTCAGGCAGCCGGTGGGTGACGCAGCGAGGGGTACAAGGTGAAGTCACGTCCCACGGGTTCATGAATTCTCGCCGAGGAAGAATCTGCGGTAGCGCTCGCCGATCTCGTCGACCGCCAGCACGGTGAAGAAGTCGGCGACCGCGAAGTACGGGTCGTGCGCGGGCGGCCCGCCGACCCACGCGCCAAGGCGCAGGTAGCCGCGCAGCAACGGCGGAATCTGGGCGTAGCTGGGCGGGCGCTCGGTGCGGGGCAGCGGGATCCACGGCCGGTGCGGCTCGACCCGCAGCTCGCCCGGCGGGCGGTGCTTGGCTTGCGCGAGCGCCCACGTGGCGGCCGCCGAGGCGCCGCCGTCGGCAAGCGACACCGACGCGCACCCGGCGAGGTAGCGGTAGCCGTGGCCGACGACGTAACGCGCCATCGCCGACCACATCAGGTTGATCACGCCGCCGGAACGGTGGTCCGGGTGCGCGCACGACCGGCCGGTCTCGACCAGGTGCGGCCGCAGCGGCGCCAGCGCGTCCAGGTCGAACTCCGACTGCGAGTACAGCCGCGCCGACCGGCCGGGCGGCAGCAGCCGGTAGGTGCCGACGACCTCGCCCCCGTGCATCACGGCGAGGTGCTCGCACACGTCGTCGAACTCGTCGGCGTCCAGCCCGCTGGGGTGCGCCGCCGCGCCGAACTCGGTGGTGAACACGCGGTGCCGCAGTCGCTGGCACGCCTGGACGATCTCGGAGTCCGTCGCGATGACGGCCTCGTACTGCCTGCTGAGGGTTGCGGTCATGGGGCGATCGTGTCGCCGCGCACACCGCCTGAGCCAGGGACTTCCGGCAAGATCAGGGACATCCCGGGGAACCCCCGTGCGTGCCGCCCCCGCTGCTTTGGTGGGGTTGTCCTTACCTGCCTCCGGGTGCCACCGTCGCCCACGGCACGGTCAGCTCGCCGAGCCGGATCCGCCGTGGCCGGGTCAGCACCGGCCAGCCGCGCGCGGCGAGCAGCCGCACGCTCTCCAGCCAGCGGGCGCGGGCGCCGAATGCCTGGTGCGGCGCGGCGGTCGCCCAGCAGATGTCCAATGTGGACACGAGGTCGTGGATCCGCTCGCCAGGCACGTTGCGGTGGATCAGCGCCTTCGGCAGTCGTTCGGCCAAAGTGGACGGCTCGTCGAGCGAATCCAGGTGGCAGGACAAGGTGAGCGTACGCGGGCCGTCCGCGTCCAGCGTGACCCAGGTGGACAGTCGGCCGATCTCGTCGCAGGTGCCCTCGACGAGCAGCCCACCCGGGGCGAGGCGGTCGAGGACCAGCTTCCACGCGCCCTCGACCTCGTCCTCCGGGTACTGCCGCAGCACGTTGAACGCGCGCACCAGGTTCGGCCGGGCCCCGGCGAGTTCGAAACCGCCCTGGCGGAAGTCCAGCCACGGGGGCCGCGCGGCGGGTTTCGCGACCGCGACGCGCTCCGGGTCGATCTCCAGCCCGAGCACCCGGACCCGCGGGTGGACCCGCCGCAGCCGCGCGGCCATCTCGACCGTGGTCACCGGGGACGCGCCGTACCCGAGGTCCACGACGAGCGGGTCCGGCGCGCGGCGCAGCGCGGCCGACACCTCGGGGGCGCCGGCCAGCCAGCGGTCGACGCGGCGCAGGCGGTTGGGGTTCGTGGTTCCTCGGGTCGGCGCGCCTACCGGGCCGCGCGCCCCAGCCATTCGCGGCTGAACTGGGCCTCGCGGGCCAGCAGCTTGGTCAGCTCGCCCGCGACGAAGCTCTCCAGCTTGCCGCCGACCAGCGGGATCCTGACCTTGACCTCACCGCGGGTCTCGACCACCGAGCCGTCGCCACGGGGACGCAGCTCGGTGCGGGCGGTGATCTCGCCGGGCATCCCGCTCACCGTGGCCCGCGCCGTGCCCGTGTAGCCGTCCCCGTCGCGAGTGAAGGTGTGCTCGCGGTCGACGTAGAGGTCGCCGGGCTGCAGCTTGCGGACGATCTGCGGGAGCTTGTCCGCCTCGATGCCCTGGCGCAGCGTGTACCGGGCGCCGTCGTCGTCCGCGGAATGGCTGAGCAGGGCGCTGTTCTTGCCGCCGATCTCGGCGAGGCGGGCCGTCAGTGCCTCCTCGCTCGTCTCGGCCCGGAACACCTCGGAGACGCCGTTGGGGTACTCCGCGCGGTGCTCGATACGGGATGCCATGAGGCCAGACAGTACCGTTTGTCCTCGTGAGCCGTCTTGACACACCGACCCAGACGACCCTGGCCGAACACACCACGCTGCGCCTCGGCGGGCCGGCCCGCGCGTTCGTGGTGGCCGGGACCACCGACGAACTGCTCGCCGCGGTGCGGTCGATCGAGGGACCGGTGCTGCTGCTCGGCGGCGGGTCGAACCTCGTCGTCGGCGACGACGGCTTCCCCGGCACCGTGGTCAAGATCGCGACCGGCGGCTGGCGGATCGACGGTGACGAGGTCGAGGTCGCGGCCGGCCAGAACTGGGACGAGTTCGTCGCGGCGACCGTCGAGGCCGGGTTCGGCGGCCTTGAGTGCCTGTCGGGCATCCCCGGCTCGGTGGGCGCGACGCCGATCCAGAACGTCGGCGCGTACGGCTGCGAGGTGGCCGACCTGCTCACCTCGATCGAGTGCTACGACCGGCGCACCGGCGAGGTGCGCACGATGACCGCGGACGAGCTCGGCTTCGGCTACCGCACCAGCGTGCTCAAGGGGGAGAGCTGGGGGATCGTCCTCAGTGTCCGGTTCGCGCTGCGCGCCGACGGGCTGTCCGCGCCGATCCGCTACGCCGAACTGGCCCGCACGCTGGGCGTCGAGCAGGGCGCGCGGGTGCCGGCGGCGCAGGCGCGCGAGGCCGTGCTGAAGCTGCGGCAGGGCAAGGGCATGGTGCTGGACGCCTCCGACCACGACACGTGGAGCGCGGGCTCGTTCTTCACCAATCCGATCGTCGCGGAGATCCCGCCGGCGCTGGAGGGTGTGGAGATGCCGCGTTACCCGGCCGACGGCGGGGTGAAGCTGTCCGCGGCCTGGCTGATCGAGCGGGCCGGGTTCGGCAAGGGCCACCCGGGGCCGGGTGGGCGGGTGTCCTTGTCCACCAAGCACACCCTGGCCCTGACCAACCGGGGTTCGGCCAGCACCGCGGACCTGCTGGCGCTGGCGCGCGAGGTCCGGGACGGCGTGCACGCCCGCTTCGGCGTCACGCTGCGTCCCGAACCACTGCTGATCAACTGCGCCCTGTAGTCACTCGCGGTGGGCGCGGCTGCCGTTGAGCTGTGCGCGCGGCTTCATGACGATGGTGTCCAGGTTCACGTGCGCCGGCCGGGTCACGGCGAACGCGATCACGTCGGCCACGTCCTCCGCGGTCAGCGGGGTGAGGCCCTGGTAGACCTTCGCGGCGCGCTCGGTGTCGCCGTCGAACCGGTTGGCGGAGAAGTCGGTCTCGACCATGCCGGGCACGATCTCGGTGATCCGCACCGGGTCGCCGAGGTGCTCCGAGCGCAGCGTGCGGTGCAGGGCCGACTGGGCGTGCTTCGCCGACGTGTAGCCGGAACCGCCGTCGTACACCTCGTGCCCGGCGATCGACGTGACGGTCACCACGTGGCCGTCACCGGAGGCGATCAGCTTCGGCAGCAACGCCTTCGTCATGCGCAGGGTGCCGAGGACGTTGACCTCCCACATCCAGCGCCAGTGGTCCTCGTCGGCGTCTTCCACGCGCTCCAGGCCCCGTGCGCCGCCCGCGTTGTTGACGAGAACGTGGCAATCTGGAACCTGCTGGACGAATGCGGCAACCGAACCGGGGTCGGTGACGTCCAGTACGTGTGCGGTTCCGGACAACTCGGCGGCCAGCTTCTCCAGGCGGTCGAGGCGCCGAGCCCCGAGCACGACGTGGAATCCGGCCTCGGCGAGGGCGCGGGCGGTCGCCTCGCCGATACCCGCGCTGGCGCCGGTGATCACTGCGGTTCGCTTGGTCGTCATACCGCACATACTCCCAGCGGGGGACATGCCGGTAACGCGGCAGGGCCGGGCGTCGCTTGACGTCCGGGAGAAGTACGGAGTGCGGAGGTAACAGGTGATCGAGAGGCGCACGGTGTTCAAGGCCGCGCTCGCCGCGGGTGCGGCGACCATGGCCGCGGCGTGCACCAGCGGCGGGGACGACGGCGGCGCGCAGACCGGGGGCGGGGCGACGACCGAGGCGCCGCCTGCCGCGGTCATCACCGCCGAGCCCGCCGCGGACGCGAAGAACGTCCCCGTGCTGCAGCCCGTCACTGTGAAGGTCGCCAAGGGCACGCTCACCGAGGTCAAGCTGACCAACGCCGACGGCAAGGCCGTCGAGGGCAAGCTCAGCGACGACAAGACCACCTGGACCAGCAGCGAGTCCCTCGGTTACGACAAGACCTACACCTACAACGCGACCGCCACCGGCACAGACGGCAAGCCGGTGACGCTGACCGGCAGCTTCTCGACGCTCAAGCCGGCCTCCACCGTGCGCGTCACGCTGAACCCGGCCGACGACGTGACCGTCGGCGTCGCGATGCCGGTGAGCGTGAAGTTCACCAGCGCCGTGAAGAACAAGGCCGCCGTGGAGCGGGCGCTGAAGATCGAGACGTCCACCGACGTCGAGGGCTCCTGGGGCTGGCTGTCCGACCAGCAGGTGGACTGGCGGCCGAAGGAGTACTGGCCCGCCAACACCACGGTCAAGGTCGAGGCGAAGCTCTACGGCATTGACCTCGGCGGCGGGGCCTACCCGCGAGCCGACGTCACCACCGAGTTCAAGATCGGCCGCAACCAGGTCGTGAAGATCCACACCCCGGACCACAAGATGAACGTGTACCGGGGCGGGTCCCTGCACAAGAGCTACCCGTGCAGCAACGGCAAGGACTCGGACGTGAACCTGAACACACCGAACGGCACCTACATCATCATGACGAAGGAGCCGAGCGCGATCTTCGACAACGCGCGCTACGGCTACACCAACGTCAACAAGAAGTGGGCGTGCCGGTTCTCCAACCACGGCGAGTTCATCCACGAAAACCAGGACAACGCGGCCAACATCGGGCGGGCCAACACCTCGCACGGCTGCGTCAACCTGCTGGAAGCCGACGCGAAGGACTACTTCGACTCGGCCCTGATCGGCGACCCCGTTGAGATCACCGGCTCGAAGCTCGGGCCGGTCGTCACCTCGGACGTCATGGACTGGCTGGTCAGCTGGAGCGCCTGGCAGGCCAAGTCCGCCCTGTGACGGTTTCGCACCGCTGGGAAGATGACGGGTGCCCGTGGGCGTTGTCGTTCACGGGCTCCGCCCTGATGCGGAAAGAGACTGACACGGGAGTTGAACCAGGTGACGATCTCGCTGCGCGGATCACGACGGACGCAGACGATTTGGCCGCGCAGGGTCGCGGTGCTGTCGGTGCACACGTCACCCCTGGAGCAGCCCGGCACCGGTGACGCCGGCGGGATGAACGTCTACATCACGCACACCGCGGTCGAGATGGCGCGGCGCGGGGTCGCCGTCGAGGTGTTCACGCGCGCGACCTCGTCCGAGCAGCCCCCGGTTGCCGAGCTGGCGCCCGGCGTGCTGGTGCGGCACATCCCGGCAGGCCCGTTCGAACCGCTCGGCCGCGACGAGCTGCCTGCCCAGCTGTGCGCGTTCACGTCGGGCGTGCTGCGTGCGGAGGCCTTCCACGAGCCCGGCTACTACGACCTGATCCACTCGCACTACTGGCTGTCCGGCCAGGTCGGGTGGCTCGCGCGGGACCGGTGGGGCGTGCCGCTGGTGCACACCGCGCACACGCTGGCGAAGGTCAAGAACGCCGCGCTCGCCGAGGGTGACAAGCCCGAGCCGCGCACCCGGGTCATCGGGGAGGAGCAGGTGGTCGCCGAGTCCGACCGGCTGGTGGCGAACACGCCGGTGGAGGCGCGGCAGCTGGTGGACCTCTACGGCGCGGCCCCGGAGCGGGTGCACACGGTCGCGCCCGGGGTGGACCTGAACCGGTTCGTC
Organism: Amycolatopsis methanolica 239; assembly: GCF_000739085.1. Classification (NCBI taxonomy): domain Bacteria; kingdom Bacillati; phylum Actinomycetota; class Actinomycetes; order Pseudonocardiales; family Pseudonocardiaceae; genus Amycolatopsis; species Amycolatopsis methanolica. Next base: position 408,385 of record NZ_CP009110.1, read on the forward strand.
CCCGGTTCGCAGGCGGGTGCCCGGCGGCGGCTGGGGTTGCCGCGCGATGCCGTGGTGCTGGCGTTCGCCGGCCGGATCCAGCCGTTGAAGGCGCCGGACGTGCTGCTGCACGCGGCCGCGCACCTGCTCCAGCGGCAGCCGGAGCTGCGGGAGCGGCTGGTCGTGCTGGTCGTGGGTGGTCCCTCGGGCACCGGGCTGGAGCAGCCGCAGGCCCTGCGTGAGCTCGCGGTATCGCTGGGTATCCAGGAGGTGGTGCGGTTCCTGCCGCCGCAGCCGGGTGAGCGGCTGGCGGAGGTGTACCGCGCCGCGGACGTGGTGGCGGTACCGAGCTACAACGAGTCGTTCGGCCTGGTCGCGCTGGAGGCGCAGGCCTGCGGGACGCCCGTGGTGGCGGCCGAGGTCGGCGGGCTGCCGGTGGCGGTCGCGCACGGCGTGTCCGGGCTGCTGGTGCCGTCGCACGCGGCGCGGGACTGGGCCGGGGCGCTGGCCAGTGTGGCGTTGCGGCCGGACCGGCGGGCGGAGCTTGCGGAGAACGCGCTGGTGCACGCGCGGCGGTTCTCGTGGGCGCGCACCACGGACGCCCTGCTGGAGACCTACGCGGCGGCTTCGCGGACGCTGGCCGCGCTGCATGAGGAGATCGCGGTATGACGCTCGACAAGGTCGTCCGGACAACGCTGGACCAGGCAGACCTGAAGTACGACCGCAAGGCCGAGGGCAAGTACTTCGTCACCCTCCCCGGCACCAAGAAGCTCCAGACCAACGTTTGGCTGATCGAGCGCGAACACGCCTTCGCCGTAGAGGCCTTCGTCTGCCGCCGCCCCGACGAGAACCACGAGCAGGTCTACCGCTTCCTGCTGCGCCGCAACGCAAAGCTCTACGGCGTCCACTACACCGTGGACGCTCTCGGCGACATCTACCTGGTGGGCCGCTTCGGCAAGGACGCGGTGACCGAGCAGGAGCTGGACAAGATCCTGGGCCAGGTGCTGGAAGCCGCGGACGGCGACTTCAACACGATCCTCGAACTGGGCTTCGCCACGTCCATCAAACGCGAGTGGGACTGGCGTGTGAGCCGAGGCGAAAGCCTGGCCAACCTACAAGCCTTCAAACACCTGGTAGAGCCCGACCAAGCCCACGAACCCGGCACCCTCACGGAGTAAACCAACGCTGGTCCAAGCCCAACGCGCCCGCCGCCCGCCAACGCAAGAATCTCGCACCGTGGGGGTCTGGGGGCGCCCCCAGCGGCAATGTGCGAACGCCCGCCCCGCGGCGAGCGAAGCGAGCACGCGGAAGAGCGGGCGGAGCGGCTTGAGGGAGGGGGAGTCGCGAACTCAAGCCGCCCCGCGAACGCTCCCGCCGCTTCTGGACCCGGTGGCGAGGGGGAGTGCCAACGGGGCCGGCGGGGCCGCAGCCCGGCAGGGGGGAGACAGGCTGCGGTCGTACCCCGCGTCCGGCTGGGGAGTGCGTGGAATTCCAGCCGAGCGGGACGTAAGCCAACTTGTCAGATGTCCACCAGTAATCACAAGACTACTGGTTACTCCGTTCGAGTGATTCTCACTGTCTGTGTTAACGGTATGCAGCAAGTGTCACTTTCATGACCGGTGTCCAATCGACCAAAGAGCAGTCGGGCGAACCTCTACCGAGTGGTAACACACTGTCTGTAGAAAGCTCTGGGCGTCATCCGGTCGCTCGCCGTGTTCTGGCAGGCTAGCGGGTATGGCCGAACTTGGGACGCTGGTGCTGCTCCGCCACGGGCAGAGCACCTGGAACGCCGAGAACCTGTTCACCGGCTGGGTCGACGTGCCCCTGTCCGAGCTCGGGCAGCAGGAGGCCCGCAAGGGCGGTGAGCTGCTCGCGGAGAGCGGTCTGCTGCCCGACGTCGTCCACACGTCGCTGCTGCGCCGGGCGATCTCGACCGCCAACATCGCGCTGGACATCGCCGACCGGCACTGGATCCCGGTGCGCCGCGACTGGCGGCTCAACGAGCGGCACTACGGCGCGCTCCAGGGCAAGAACAAGAAGCAGGTCCGGGACGAGTTCGGCGAGGAGCAGTTCATGCTCTGGCGCCGCTCCTACGACGTGCCGCCGCCGCCGATCGAGCGTGGCAGCGAGTTCAGTCAGGACACCGACGTCCGCTACGGCCCCGACGCGCCGCTGACGGAGTGCTTGAAGGACGTCGTCGCGCGGCTGCTGCCGTACTGGGATTCGGCCATCGTGCCGGACCTGCGCGCGGGCAAGACGGTGCTGGTCGCCGCGCACGGCAACTCGCTGCGCGCCCTGGTGAAGCACCTGGACGGGATTTCCGACGACGCCATCGCCGGCCTGAACATCCCGACCGGCATCCCGCTGCGCTACGACCTGGACGAGAACCTGAAGCCGGCCAACCCGGGCGGCACCTACCTCGACCCGGAGGCCGCGGCCGCGGCCGCCGCCGCGGTCGCCAACCAGGGCCGCTGACGCCAGTCCGCCGAAACGCCGGCTCCCCCCTCGGGAGCCGGCGTTTTGCGTTCAGCGTCCGATCCGGCGCTGGGCCAACTCGGCCGCGGTGTGCGCCACCCGGCGTGCCTGATCGCCCTTGCCCCGCCGGTGCAGCACGAGCACGACCGCGAGGACGACGAGCGCGAGCGCCACGACCACCGCCGCGATCAGCGCGAACCGGACCAGCAGCACGGTGAGCACGGTTTCCACAGCAACCCTCCTTTATATCCCAACTGTGATAAAAAGAAGTTAGCACAGCTGTGATACAAAGGCCAGGTGCCGAAGATCGTGGATCCGGAGAGCAGGCGGGCGGAGGTGGCCGACGCGCTGTTCCGGCTGGCCGTGCGTGAGGGGCTGCACCGGGTGTCGCTGCGGACGGTGGCGGCCGAGGCCGGCCTGAACGTCGGCTCCGTCCGGCACTACTTCGACGGCCAGGCTGAGCTGATGCGTTTCGCGATGCGGACGGTCATCGACCGCGTGTCCGCCCGGCTGACCGAGAAGGTCGAAGCCCTCGGTGACGTCGGCCGGCTGTCCCCGGCCGAGCGTCGCGCGGCGCGGACCGAACTGCTGGCCGAACTGCTGCCGCTCGACGACGCCCGGCGGGCCGAGGTGACGGTGTTCCTCGAGTTCGCGGTGGCTTCACGCACCGACGAGCGGCTGGCGGACCTGGCGCGCGAGGCGGCGTCCGGGACGCGGGCACTGGTTCGCCGCGTCCTCGCCGCGCTGGACCTCGACGATCTCGACACCGAGGTGCGGCGGCTCACGGCGCTGATCGACGGCCTGAGCCTGAACGGGGTCCTGCACCCGGACCTGTGGTCACCCGCGGCGGCGCTGTCGGCGCTCCGGACCCACCTCGACGCGCTAGACCAGTCCTAGCTGCCGGGCCCGCACCCCGGCCTGGAAGCGGGACGTCGCGCCCAGCGCGTCCATCAGCTCCGCCACCCGCCGCCGGTAGGTGCGCACGCTCAGCCCCAGCGCCCGCGCGGCCGTCTCGTCCTTGCTGCCCGCGGCCAGCTCGTCGAGTATCCGTGGCGCCAGCGCCCTGACCTCGGCGAACTCCGTCTCGTAGATCGCCAGCTCGGTGCCTGCCCGCCAGGCGGCGTTGAAGAGGCTCGTCACGCTGCCGATCACCTCGGGGCTGGTGACGACCGTGTAGCCGCGCTCGCCGCTCGCCGCGTCGCCCGCCAGGATCGCCACCTTCCGGTCCAGCACGATCGTCTCGTTGATCTCGTCGAGCGTGATCCGGATCCGCGCGCCCAGCCGCTCCCGCTCGCGCAGGTGCGCCACCCCGCCCGGCTGCAGCAGCGACGCGGGCCGGTACAGCTTCCGCACGGTCCGGCCGGCCATGTCCTGCTGCCGGCTGTGCGGCACCTGGTGCGCCGTCGCCCACGTGTGCAGGTCGTTCGCGGCGCAGAAGATCTCCCGCGCCGAGGAGAACAGGTGGGCCGTCCGCGCGAACAACTCGGCCTCACCGCGCACCAGCACGTCCATGACGACCAGTGTGGCAGCAAGTTGCCAAGCTGCGGCGCGTCCGCGAGCGCCGGACCAACCTGGAGCCATGACCGAAACGATCAACGCCGGTACGGCAGGCACCTGGCAGCTCGGCGACCTCACCGTGAACCGCATGGGCTACGGCGCCATGCGCCTGGCCATCTCCGGCGACGGCCGGCTCGACCGCGACCAGGCCATCGCCGTCCTGCGCCGGGCCGTCGAACTGGGCGTCAACCACATCGACACCGCCGCCTTCTACTTCTCCCCGCTGCGTTCGGCCAACGAGCTGATCAGCACCGCGCTCAACCCCTACCCGGACGACCTGGTGATCACCACCAAGGTCGGGCCGGGCCGCGCGCTCGACGGCTCGTTCCTGCCGGAGGCGACCCCGGAGCAGCTGCGGCTGCAGGTGGAGGAGAACATCGGGCAGCTCGGCCGGGACCACCTCGACGTCGTCAACCTGCGCATCGGCAGCACCCTGGACCGCGGCGCCGGCTCGCTCGCCGACCGGTTCGGCGCGCTCGCCGAACTGCGGCAGGAGGGTCTGATCCGGCACCTGGGCATCTCCAACGTCGGCCCGGAGCACCTGGCCGAGGCGCAGGCCATCGCGCCGGTGGTGTGCGTGCAGAACCAGTACGGCCTCACCGTCCGGCGCGAGGACGACGACTTCGTCCGCCTGTGCGCCGACCAGAAGGTGGCGTTCGTCCCGTTCTTCGCCATCGCCAGCGGCGCGGAAGACGAGACCGTCACCGCGATCGCGCGGGACCACGGTGTCAGCCCGGCGCAGGTCCGGCTCGCCTGGACGCTCCACCAGGGGCTCAACGTGCTCGCCATCCCGGGCACGGGCAGTGTCGAGCACCTCGAGGAGAACATCGCGGCGGCGTCGCTGCGGCTGTCCGAAGCGGAACTCGCGCGGCTCGACGGGGTGAATGGTCACGAGCCGGGACGAGGTGAGTAAACGCAGGTTGAACCAGTTGCGAACACGCGTTGTGAAGGTGTCACAGCCATCACGAGAAGGCAGCCAGGACTAGGCCAAACGGCCACCTCCATGCTTACGATTCACCCGTGAGTGCACCCGGTGCGGTCCTGCTGGCCGTCGGCTGTCTGCTGGTCGGCCTGATCGCCGGTTTCCTCGTTCCGCGGCTCAACCGCAGGCGGGCCCAGCGGCGGCCGGTGGGCCCCACCGTGGCGGAACTGCTGCTCAGGCTGGTGCGCTCGTCGAACAACGGGATCCTGGTGCTGAACCGCTTCGGCGACCTGGTGCTGTTCAACCGCCGCGCCGAGGCGCTCGGACTGGTCCAGGCCAATCGCGCCGACCCGCGTGCGCGGGTCGCGGCCGAGCAGGTCGAGGAGACCGGCGACCCGATGGAGATCGACCTGTCGCCGCTGGAGGCCCGCGGCCGCCAGCCGGAGGCCGTGGTCGCCGAGATCCGCCCGCTCGGTGAGGGGTTCACCGTCGTCGAGGCGGTGGACCACTCCGAGGCCGCCCGGCTGGAGGCCGTCCGGCGGGACTTCGTCGCGAACGTCAGCCACGAGCTGAAGACCCCGGTCGGCGCGATCGCGCTGCTCGCCGAGGCGGTGCTGGACGCGGCGGACGACGTCGAGGAGGTGCGCCGCTTCGGCGGCAAGATCCTGCACGAGTCGACCCGGCTGGGCACGCTCGTCAGCGAGCTCATCGCGCTGTCCCGGCTGCAGGGCGCCGAGCGGCTGCCCGACCTGAACGTGGTCGAGGTGGACGCCGTCGTGCGGGAGGCGCTCGGCCGCACCCGCCTGTCCGCGGAGTCCCGCGAAATCGAGATCACCACCGACGAGCCGAGCGGCCTGCTCGTCGAGGGCGACCGGACGCTGCTGGTCACGGCGTTGTCGAATCTGCTCGACAACGCGGTGAACTACTCGCCGCAGGGCAGCCCGGTGTCGATCAGCAGGCGCCTGTCCGGCGGCATGGTCGAGATCGCGGTCACCGACCGCGGCATCGGCATCGCCGAGGAGGACCAGCAGCGCGTCTTCGAACGCTTCTACCGCGCGGACAAGGCGCGCTCGCGCGCCACCGGTGGCACCGGCCTCGGGCTGGCCATCGTCAAGCACGTCGCCGCCAACCACGGCGGCGAGGTCAAGCTATGGAGCATGCCGGGCACGGGATCGACGTTCACGCTGCGGATCCCGATGCACCAGTCCGGGCGCAACGGGGACGGAACCCCCGCGGCCCCGGACGGACAGACCCCCGCGCAGCTGTCGCGGCTCGTCGTGACCGCGGCCAAGGACGGCCGGAACCAGGGAGGAAAGTAGTGACGAGAGTGCTCATCGTCGAGGACGAGGAGTCCTTCGCCGACCCGTTGGCCTTCCTGCTGCGCAAGGAGGGGTTCACGGCCGCGGTCGCCACCAACGGCCAGCAGGCCCTGGACGAGTTCGACCGCAACGGCGCCGACATCGTCCTGCTCGACCTGATGCTGCCCGGCATGAGCGGCACCGACGTGTGCAAGCAGCTGCGGCAGCGCTCGGCGGTCCCGGTGATCATGGTGACCGCCCGGGACAGCGAGATCGACAAGGTCGTGGGCCTGGAGCTGGGCGCCGACGACTACGTGACCAAGCCGTACTCGGCGCGCGAGCTCATCGCCCGCATCCGCGCGGTGCTCCGCCGCGGCGGCGAGACCGGCGGGGACGGCGAGCTGGCGCCGCTGGTGCTCGCGGCCGGCCCGGTGCGGATGGACGTGGAACGGCACGTGGTCACCGTCGACGGCGGCGAGGTGTCGCTGCCGCTCAAGGAGTTCGACCTGCTCGAATACCTGCTGCGCAACGTCGGCCGGGTGCTCACGCGCGGTCAGCTGATCGACCGGGTGTGGGGCGCGGACTACGTCGGCGACACCAAGACGCTGGACGTCCACGTCAAGCGCCTGCGGTCGAAGATCGAACCGGACCCGGGCTCGCCGCGGCATCTGGTCACCGTCCGCGGGCTCGGGTACAAGTTCGAGTCCTGAGCAAGCAGAGGTGGCCTATCCGGCACTTTGCGGCCGCACACGGTGGGGACCGGTACCGTAGGGCTTTGTGCGCCTAGGGGTCCTCGACGTCGGTTCCAACACCGTCCACCTGCTCGTGGTGGACGCGCACCGTGGCGCGCACCCGACGCCGATGCACTCCGAGAAGACCGTGCTGCGGCTGGCCGAGCAGATCACCAAGAACAACCACCTGTCCAAGCAGGGCGCGCAGGCGCTGGTCGAGGCCATCGAGAACGCGAAGGCCGCCGCGGCGAGGCTCGGGTGCGAGGAGCTGATGGCGTTCGCCACGTCGGCGGTGCGCGAGGCGGACAACAGCTCCGACGTGCTGCGGAAGGTCGCGGACGAGACCGGTGTCGAGCTGACCGTCCTGTCCGGTGTTGACGAAGCGCGGTTGACTTTCCTCGCGGTGCGCCGGTGGTTCGGCTGGTCGGCCGGTCAGTTGCTGGTGCTCGACATCGGGGGCGGTTCGCTGGAAGTCGCGATGGGGATCGACGAGGAGCCGGCGCTCGCGGAGTCGCTGCCGCTCGGCGCGGGCCGCATCACCCGCACCCGGTTCGCCCACGACCCGCCGACCCGGTCCGAGCTGGTCTCGACGTCGGCGTGGCTGGAGGACCAGCTGGCGCCGCTGGCGAAACGGGTCGCCAAACTCGGTGTGCCGGACCGCGTGGTGGCCACCTCGAAGACCTTCCGGTCCCTGGCCAGGCTGACCGGGGCGGCTCCCTCGGCAGCCGGTCCGCGGGTACGCCGTACCCTGTCCCAGACCGCACTGCGGCAGCTCATCGCGTTCATCTCCCGGATGGAGGCGGCTGACATCGCCGAGCTGGAAGGGGTCAGCGCGAGCCGCGCGCACCAGCTCGCCGGTGGGGCTCTGGTGGCGCAGGCCGCGATGCGGGCGCTGTCGCTGGAAGAACTGGAGATCTGTCCCTGGGCGCTGCGAGAGGGCGTCATCCTGCGGCGACTTGATCACTCCAACGGTGACGAGGCGACTGTTCGCCGCGGCAGAACCACCGGTGACAGCAACCGGCTGGACCTCGGTGAGCTCGATCAGGCACGGTGAAAGGCGGAAGGATGCGTAAGGCGGTGGTGGGCGTGTGCAGTACACGAGCCCGCGTCTTGTGGCCCTACGCGCTGTTTGGGATGACACGATGAGCCGAGAGAGCCGAGAAGACCGCTCGCAGAAGACCGTCGCCGAGTTGCTCGCCCTGCACGGCGGCAACATCGAGGGCAGGCGGCGCCGCCGGCGCGCGGCCGACGACGACGCGCCGGAGGAGAACGAGGGCCCGCGCCGCGCCCAGGACCCGACGGAGACCGGCCCGCAGGCGATCATCGACCGGGTCCGCGCCGACGGTGCGGGACCCAACGGCGCGCCGCCCGGGCGCAACGGCGGCCGTCGTGCCATGCCCGACTCGCCCGGCCGCCAGGACTCGGGTGGGTTCCGCCGCCCCGAACAGGGCCCGCCGCCGGGACCGCCCGCTCCGCCCGGACAGCAGGTTCCGCCGGGTCACGCCGGCCCTCCCGGGCCGCCTGGACAGCAGAGTTCGGCGGCGATGCCGCGACCGGTCCTGCCGGACAACCCCGGGCAGCCCGTGCCGCCCGGACAACAGAGCTCCGCGGCCCTGCCGCGGCCGGTGACGCCCGAGCCGCCCGTTGCCCCCGGTCAGCCAGTTCCTCCCGGTCAGCAGAGCTCGGCTGCCCTGCCGCGGCCGGTCACCCCGGAGCCGCCCGGCCCGGGCGCCCCGCCGCGCCGCGGTCAGCAGGACTCGGGCGGGTTCGCGCGCCCGAAAACCGGCGCGCTGCCGCCACCGCCGCAGGACTCGATGCCGCTGCGGCGCCCGCACCCGCAGGACTCCGGTTTCGTGCGCCGTCCGCCCCAGGAGTCGGGGGCGCTGCCGCTGCCCCCGCAGGAGTCCGGCGCGCTGCCCGTGCCGCCGGCGGAGGCCGTGCCGCCGCTGCGCCGCCGCCCGCCGGGCGAGGAGACCAGCACCGGGCTGGCCGCCCGCCTGGACGGTCTCGACGCCCCGGTCGACCCGGACGCGCCGCCTGCCGGGGGCCGGGCCACCGGCACGTTCCCGCCGCCGCGTCGTCCGCGTCGCGCGCCGGCTCGCGCCACCCCGCCGCCGGACCCGAGCACCGAGCAGTTCGAGCCGGTCGGCGAGGTCAAGCCGGCCGAGGAACCCGCTCCGGACGCGCCGCCCGCCGGGCTGTCCGCGCCGCCGGCGGGGTTGCAGCGCTGGCGCCGTGGCCGCGAAGAGACCCCGGCGGAGGAGGAGACCGAGGTCGGTCTGATGCCGCCGGTGCGGGACGCGCCGGACGCCGACGAGCCCACCGGGTTCCACGCGCCGCCGCATCTGCCCGGCCGTCCGCCCCAGGACGACCCCGGCGAGGCGCTCGAGGCCACCGGATTCCACGACCCGTTCGCCGACGATGACGACGACGTCAACGAGTTCGGCGACTTCGGCCCCGCCGAGGAGGCCGCCGAGCAGCCCTACGACTACGACGACGAGCCCGCGGCGGACGCCGACGAGCCGGCCCGCGCGAAGAAGCGGGAGGCGGAGCCGTCGCCTGCCAAGCAGTGGCTGTCGATGGCCGGCCAGCTGGCCGGTGGCGTGGTCGGTGGCGCGGCCGTGTGGCTGGGCTTCAACTGGCTGTGGGGCCAGATCCCGGCCGCCGCGCTGATCGCCGCGCTGGTCGTGATCGTCGGACTGGTGTGGATCGTGCGGCGCATCCGCCGCGCGGACGACATCCAGACCACGGTGCTCGCGGTGCTGGTCGGTCTCGTGGTGACCGTCTCGCCCGCGGCGTTGTTGCTCTTGTCGAGGTAGCGCGAACGTGCCGGTACCGGTCGGGATGTCCACCGCGTCGGTCTGGCCGTTGCGGGCCGGCGCCGGTTTCGAGCTGGCCCAGCGGCTGGGTTACGACGGGGTCGAGGTGATGGTCTGGGTCGACCCGCTCAGCCAGGACGTCGGGGCGTTGCGGCGGTTGTCGCGGCAGACCGGGGTGCCGGTGCTGTCCGTGCACTCGCCGTCGCTGCTCATCACGCAGCGAGTCTGGTCGCCGGACCCGGCGGTCCGGCTGCGGCGCAGCGTCGAGGCGGCCATCGAGCTGGACGCGCGCACCGTCGTCGTGCACCCGCCGTTCCGGTGGCAGCGCCGCTACGGCGACATGTTCGCCGACCTGGTGGCCGAGCTGGAGGACGAGACCGGGGTCGAGATCGCGATCGAGAACATGTTCAAGGTCCGGCCGCCGGGTGGCCGCCGGGACGCCAGGGTGTCCGCGTTCCGGCCGTCGATCGACCCCACGGAAGTCGGGTACCGCCACTACACGCTCGACCTGTCGCACAGCGCCGCGGCGGGCATGGACGCGATGGAGCTCGCCGAGCGGATGGGCCGTGGCCTGACGCACGTGCACCTCGCGGACGGGACGGGTGTCCCGAAGGACGAGCACCTCGTCCCGGGCCGTGGGAACCAGCCGTGCGCGGAGCTGCTGGAGAAGCTGGTCGCGGCGTCGTTCACCGGTCAGGTGGTTCTGGAGGTCAACACGCGGCGCGCGGTGAGCGCCGCGGACCGCGCCCGCGATCTTGCCGAGGCCCTGCTGTTCGCGCGCTTCCACCTGGGCCAGTGAGGCATATTACAAGATCAACTTCTCGGGTTGGGGGGCGGCGCAGATCATGGGCTTCCGATAGATGAACACGTAAAGTTTCCGCTGTGAACCCGCTGCGCTCGCTGATCCTCGCCGCTGCCGGAAGCGAGGTGGTCCGCCACCTCGTGGCGACAACCCCGGGAACCTCGGGAGTGGTCGAGCGGTTCGTCGCCGGGAACACCATCGCGGACGCCGTGACGCGCGTGGCCCGGCTGGTGGACGACGGCCTGTGGGTGACGCTGGACCACCTCGGCGAGGACGTCACCGAAACCGGGCAGGCGGAGCGGACGGTCCAGACCTACCTCGCGCTGCTGGACCGGCTCTACGCCGAGGGGCTGGCCGCGCGGGTCGAGGTGGGCGTCAAGCTGTCCGCGCTGGGCCTTCGGCTGGACGAGCGGCTCGCGCTGGACAACGCGTACCGGGTGTGCGCGGCGGCCGAGCAGTGCGGCACCACCGTCACGCTCGACATGGAGGACCACACCACGACGGACGCGACGCTGCGCGTGCTGGCCGAGCTGCGCCGCACCTGGCCGTGGGTGGGCGGCGTGCTGCAGGCGTACCTGCGCCGCACCGAGGACGACGTGCGCGCGCTGGCGGTGGCGGACTCGCGGATCCGGTTGTGCAAGGGGGCCTACGCCGAGCCGGAGGAGGTGGCGTTCACGCGGGCGCACGAGGTCGACCTCGGTTATGTCCGCTGTGCGAACTCGCTGCTGGCCGGTGACGGTTACCCCATGTTCGCCACGCACGACCCACGGTTGATCGCCATCCTGGCCGAGCGTGCCCGCTGGTACGGCCGCAAGCAGGGCAGCTACGAGTACCAGATGCTGTACGGGGTCCGCCCCGACGAGCAGCGGCGCCTCGCGGGCGAGGGGGAAACGGTGCGCGTCTACGTCCCGTTCGGGGAGCACTGGTACCCCTACCTGATGCGGCGGCTCGCCGAGCGCCCCGCGAACCTGATGTTCTTCCTGCGCGCGCTGGTAAGCCGTTCGTGAGCGCGGCAGAGGTTCCGGACCCCGCGTCCTTCGAGGCCGCGTGCGCGGTCCGGTCGCTGGGCGACGGCACGCTGACAGCCGACCTGCGACACGAATGGTCCATCGGCACCCACCCGCACGGGGGGTTCCTGATCGCGTTGATGGCCCGCGCGGCGCTGGCCGTGCTGTCCGAACGGGGCGAGCCCTCGACCGATCCGCTGGCCGTGAGCGCCGAGTTCCTCCGGCCGCCCGCGATCGGCCCGGCGCTGCTGCGGACCGACATCCGCAAGGTCGGCCGCCGGGCGACAGTCGTCGCGGTGCGGCTGGAGCAGCGGGGACGCAGCTGCGTCGAAGCGACGGTCACCACCGGGCGGCTGCCGGTGCGGCGGGCGGACTGGGCGGACCTGCCGCAGATGCCGGTCGAACCGCCGCCGCGGGCGATCCACCTGGCCGGGGAGACGTCGGAGGGCGTGTTCAACCTGGCGAAGGGCTGCGACGTGCGGATCGACCCGGCGACCGCCGGGTACCTGGCAGGCCGCAGCGGTGACCCGCGGCTGCGGCTGTGGGTGAAGCCGCGCTACTCGGTCCCGGACACGTACTTCGCGCTGCTCGCGGGCGACATCAACCCGCCGGTCGTGTTCAACCTCGGGCGGATGGGGTGGGCGCCGACGGCCCAGCTGACGGCGCTCGTGCGCGCCCGGCCCGCGCCGGGGTGGCTCCGCGTGCAGGTCGACTGCCGCACGGTGCAGGAGGCGTGGTTCGACTCGGACGCCACGGTGATCGACTCGGCCGGGCGGCTGGTCTGCCAGGCGCGGCAACTGGCCCTGGCACCGGCCCCCTGAGCGGGCTTTGGCACGCTGGTGCCATGACGGTTATCGCGGTTCTCGGGGCGGGGAAGATCGGTGAGGCGCTGCTGGCGGGCCTGCTGCAGGGCGGTCGCAGTGCCGAGGAGCTGCTGTTCACCGAACGCCACCCGGAACGCGCCGCCGAGCTGACCGAGCGCTACGGCATCGCCGGGGTGGAGGTCGCCGAGGCGGCCAAGCGCGCCGACGTGCTCGTCGTCGCCGTCAAGCCGCAGGACATCGAGCCCGTACTGGCCGAGCTGGCGCCGCTGGTCGGGCCGGGCTCGCTGGTCGTGTCGCTGTGCGCGGGCCTGCCCACCAGCCTCTACGAACGGCGGCTGCCGGACGGCGTGCCGGTCGTGCGGGTCATGCCCAACACGCCGATGGTCGTCGGCGAGGCGATGAGCGCCGTGTCGCCCGGCAAGCACGCCACCCCCGAGCACGTCGCCCTGGTGAAGGAGATGCTCGCCACCGTCGGTCAGGTCGTCGAGGTGCCCGAGGCGCAGCAGGACGCCGTCACCGCGCTGTCCGGGTCCGGGCCCGCGTACTTCTTCTTCCTGGTCGAGGCCATGATCGACGCCGGCATCCTGCTCGGACTGCCCCGCGCGGTGGCGGAGAAGCTGATCATCCAGTCCGCCGTGGGCGCCGCGAAGATGCTCGCCGAGACCGACGAGCACCCGGTGATCCTGCGCGAGGCCGTCACGTCCCCCGCGGGCACCACGATCAACGCGATCCGCGAACTGGAGAAGCACGGCGTGCGGGCCGCGCTGCTGGCGGCCATCGAGGCGGCCCGGGACCGGTCCGTCGAACTCGGCAAAGCCCACGAATAAGACCGCTCGCACCGCGTCTGACTAGGCCGAACGGGCTCCGCCGAGTGGGCTCTTTCGCGGGAAAGTACCGGCCGGGCGTCGCATTGGCCCCAGGTGTCCCGCTACCCTCAAGGGTGAAGCACGTGCGTGTCGGTACCGCCCGGTGGGGAAGCCGAGCGGCACGGCACGTGTCGAAGGGCACGGTGACGTATGCCGTCGAACAACAAGGACGTGCCCGCCGTCGGGCAGGTCCAGTTCCTGACGGTCGCCGAGGTGGCCTCGCTGATGCGGGTCTCCAAGATGACCGTCTACCGGCTCGTGCACTCGGGCGAGCTACCGGCCGTTCGCGTCGGCAAGTCGTTCCGGGTGCCCGAGAAGGCAGTCCACGAATACCTGGAGAGCGCCTACTTCGATGTGGGCTAGGCGGGAAGCGGCGGAGCCGTTGCTCTTGCACGCGGGCAACCGGCACCGCCGCGGGTTCTGAGGTGGTTCCTCGCAAGGACAGCGCCGACGTGGTGAACTGGCGTTCATGAGGAGGCGATCCCACAGCGAGGGGCCGCCTCAGGTTCCGCTCCCGCACCGTTGAGCAAGCTGCCTCGATCCGTCCATTAGGCCGGGGGCCCGCGCTGGTGCGCGGGCCCGCCCGGTAACCTTAAAGGCCGCTCGTGCCTGTAGCGCTTCAACTCTTTGGACGTTGCGCTGGGCAGCGTGTGAAGCAGACGAAACGTGAAGGAGCACCTGTGGGCTCGGTGATCAAGAAGCGCCGCAAGCGCATGTCCAAGAAGAAGCACCGCAAGCTGCTGCGCCGGACGCGGATGCAGCGCCGCAAGCAGGGCAAGTAAATCCTGCGCGAACGCCTCTTCACGCGGCCCGTCCAGATCCTGGGCGGGCCGTGCGCTTTTTCCGGCGATCAGTGACCAAAGTCCCTGACCTGGGTTAATAGCGTGTTAGGCCTCCTGACTCCGGCCCGGGTCCGGGGTAGCATCGGCCACTGCCGCGAACTCCACATCCCACACCCTTGTCAGGGGGTTTCATGGCGTCCAATGTCGTGCTGGTCACCGGGGTCGGCGGCGAACTCGGAGGCAGGCTACTGGTACGGCTTGGCAACAACCCGGACCTGGAGCGGGTCATCGGCGTCGACACGGCGCCACCGCCCCGCAAGGTCCTGCAGCGCCTCGGTCACGCCGAGTTCGTCCGGGCCGACATCCGCAACCCGCTGATCGCCAAGGTCATCGACACCGCAGGCGTCGACACGGTCGTGCAGTGCTCGACCACCGTGCACCCGGCGGGCCCGGCCCGCCGCACGGCGATCAAGGAAGTCAACGTCATCGGCACGATGCGCCTGCTCGCCGCCTGCCAGCGCGCGCCCCGGGTGCGCAAGCTCGTCGTGAAGTCCACCGCCGCCGTGTACGGCGCCGGGCCCCGCTCCCCGGCCGTCTTCACCGAGGACTCCGACCTGATCCCGACCTCGTCGAGCGGCTACGCCAAGGACGCCGTCGAGATGGAGGGCTACGTGCGGGGCCTGGCCCGCCGCAGGCCCGACCTCACCATCACCACCACCCGCTTCACCAACGTCATCGGGCCGGACGTCGACACCGTGCTGGCCCGCTACTTCGCGCTCCCGGCCGTGCCGACCGTGCTCGGCTACGACGCGCGCCTGCAGCTGCTCCATTCGTCGGACGCGCTGGCGATCCTGGAGAAGGCGACCCTGGAAGACAAGCCGGGCGTGTTCAACGCCGGCGGCGACGGGGTACTCACATTGTCTCAAGCGATCCGGCGCGCGGGCCGGGTCGAGCTGCCGGTGCCGCGGGCCATGGTGGGCACGGTGGCCAAGATGCTGCGTGGCGCGAGGGTGGACTTCTCGCCGGACCAGGTGCGCCTGCTCAACTACGGGCGGGTCGTCGACACGACGCGGCTGGCCGAGGTGTTCGGTTACCGGCCGCGGTGGTCCACGGAGGCGGCCTTCGACGACTACGTCACCGGGCGCGGTCTGCGGCCCGTGCTGGACGGTGGGCAGCTGGCCGAAGCGGCCGGGAAGGTGCTGGCGGCAGTCCGATGAACGAAGAGAGGAAAGCGGGGCAAGACAAGTGACGACCAGCGCGCAAGCCCAGGTCATCCCCCTGCACGCACCCGGACGCGAGAAGCCGGCCGACGTCGAGGCGCACGCCGGGGAAGCCCCCGCCGACGCGCCCGTCGTGGCGTTCCCGACGAGGAGCGCGCCGGCCGAGGAGCCGCCTGCGCCGGAACGGGACGCGCTGAGCAGGTTCCTCGGGTTCCTGCGGCACCGGCTGACCGGTGATTACGACGTCGACGAGTTCGGGTTCGACCCGGAACTGACCGACAACCTGCTGCTGCCGCCGTTGCGGCTGCTGTACGAGAAGTACTTCCGGGTGACCACGCACGGCGCGGAGAACCTCCCCGCCGACGGTGGCGCGCTCATCGTGTGCAACCACTCCGGCACGGTGCCGCTGGACGCGGTGATGACGGCGGTCGCCGTGCACGACGAGACGCCGGGGCACCGGCACCTGCGCATGCTCGGCGCGGACCTGGTGTTCCAGACGCCGCTGCTCGGGGCGCTGGCGCGCAAGACCGGCCAGACGCTGGCGTGCACGGCCGACGCGGAGCGGCTGCTGTGCTCGGGTGAGCTGGTCGGTGTGTGGCCGGAGGGCTACAAGGGCATCGGCAAGCCGTTCTCGGCGCGGTACCGGCTGCAGCGGTTCGGGCGTGGCGGGTTCGTGTCGGCGGCGCTGCGGACGCGGGTGCCGATCATCCCGTGCTCGATCGTCGGGGCTGAGGAGATCTACCCGAAGATCGGCGACCTGAAGCCGCTGGCCCGCCTGCTCGGGCTGCCGTACTTCCCGGTGACGCCGTTCTTCCCGCTGCTCGGGCCGCTGGGCGCGATCCCGCTGCCGACGAAGTGGCACATCGAGTTCGGGGAGCCCATCCGGACCGACGGTTTCGCCGATGAGGACCTCGACGACCCGATGCTGGTGTTCTCGCTGACCGACCAGGTGCGCGAGTCCATCCAGACGACGCTGTACCGGAGGCTGGCGCACCGGCGGAGCGCGTTCAAGGACTGAGCGGATCCGTGCCATCCTGGTGGCATGGGGTTGATCAAGCGGATCGGGTACGTGGTGGGCCGCGCCGTCGGCGAGGTGCTGAAGCTGGCGAACCTGGTCACCGGCATCCCAGCCGGTGGGTCGACGCAGAACCGGCGCGCCCAGCGACGGCCGTAGGTTCGCCACACCCGCTTCGGCGAGCCGATTTTCACCGGAGCGGTCAACACGCCAGCTTCGGGCGTCGGTCCCTGCTGGGCTCAGCGGCGGCGGTAGGCCATTCCGGCTGCCACGGCGCCGGCCAGTGCGCCCGCGCCCAGCACCGACGGCACCCCGATTTTCGCGGCCTTGCGGCCGGTCCGGAAGTCGCGGATCTCCCAGCCACGGGCGCGCGCCACCTCGCGCAGGCCGGCGTCCGGGTTGACCGCCACGGCCGTGCCGCACACCGACAGCATCGGGATGTCGTTCGACGAGTCCGAGTACGCCGTGCAGCGCCGCAGGTTCAGGCCCTCCCGCGCGGCCAGCGCCCGCACCGCGTGCGCCTTCGCCCGGCCGTGCAGCAGGTCGCCCACCAGGCGACCGGTGTAGACGCCGTCCACGTGCTCGGCCACCGTGCCCAGCGCGCCGGTCAGCCCGAGCCGCCGGGAGATGATCGCCGCGAGTTCGACCGGCGTCGCCGTCACCAGCCACACCCGCTGGCCCGCATTGAGGTGCATCTCGGCGAGCGCGCGCGTGCCCGACCAGATCTTGTCGGCCATCAGCTCGTCGTAGATCTCTTCGCCGACCTGGTTCATCTCGGCGACCGTCTTGCCGGCGACGAACGACAGCGCCTGCTCCCGGCTGGACTGCACGCCGCTGTGCGACTCGCGCCCGCCGACCCGGAACTTGATCTGCTGCCAGGCGAACCCGGCGAGATCGGAGGTCGTGAAGTACTTGCGCGCGGCGAGACCGCGGGCGAAGTGGAAGATCGACGCGCCCATCATCATCGTGTTGTCGACGTCGAAGAACGCGGCCGCGGTCAGGTCCGGCGGGGCCGGCGGCACGTCGAGCTGGGACTCCATGGCCACGGCGGCGTCGGCCGACGCCTCGCCGGCCATCTCGGCGAGCCGCTCGCGTTCCGGGCCGTCACCCCTGCTGCGCCACACGCACACCGCCTCCTGCGCTCGTCCCTGGGGTCAGCGTAGCGAGGACGTCGGGGATCGGGATCAGGCGATCCCTCCGGAACGGACACCGGTGGGCTTCGATCGGGGCACTGACCGCGCACCGGGGGAAACCACCTTGCCAGCAGCACTACTCGGGCTGCTCAGCGTGCCCGTGCATGTCCTGATGCGGTGGCCGCGCGTGGTCGCTTCGCGCCGGGTGCCGGGTGCCGGGTGTGACCGCGCGGTGGTCTTCGGCATGCTGCACGAGGTGCTGCTGCTCACGGGGACCTGCGGGCCGCGGGGCCCGCGAGCCGACGTTGAACCAGCTGTTCGGCCACAACCTGCTGGTGGTCAGCGCGCCGCGGGGGTTGCGGCTGCCGTTCGTGGTGTTCCGCGCCCAGCGGGGCGGGCCGGGGTAACCTCGGTGGCGGTGGCGCGCCACCCCGGACGAGCCGTCGTACCCGGCAGGACAAGACGACGTGGGAGGACGTCGGTTTTCGTTCGGAGGTTTCTGTCGTGGCGTGGATCGTGCTCATCGTGTCCGGAATCCTGGAAACCGTCTGGGCCGCGGCGTTGAACGCGGCGCGCGGCTTCACCAGGGTCGGACCGAGCGTGTTGTTCGTCGTCGCGCTGGTCGCCAGCATGGCCGGGCTCTCCTACGCGATGCGGTCGATCCCGATCGGCACCGGGTACGCCGTGTGGGTGGGCATCGGCGCGGTCGGCACCGCCGTGTACGGCATGGTCGCGCTCGGCGAACCGGCCACCGCGGCCCGCCTGGTGTGCCTCGGGCTGATCGTCGCCGGCGTGGTCGGCCTGAAGGTCCTGCACTAGCCGATGCCGAGCCCCGGCAGGCCGGGGATCAGCGGCGGGATCGAGATCGGCGGCGGTGGCGTCGTGGTCGACGGCGTGGGGAGCCGGGTGCTGGTCGGCGCGCTGATCGGCGGCGGCAGGACCGTCGGCGTAGATCCGGTGCTCGACGGGGGCAGCGGGCCGGTCGCGCTGGGCACGACCGGTGCGCTGCTGCCGGGAGCGGTCGGCGTCGTGGCGATCTCCACCGGCGGCGGGGACACCGTGCTCACCGGCGGCAGCGGCGCGCCCGACGGGACCCCGAGCAGCGCGTCCGGCGGCACGACGCACTCGCCGGTGGCCGGGACCGCGCCCAGGTCGTCCGCCTCGCCGGTGGTGATGCGGTAGCAGGACAGCCGCGCGGTCAGTGCCGCCGCCCGTGCGTCGATGCGGTTGAGCAGCGTCCCGGCCTGCGTGAACCCGTTGCGGGCGCCGTCCGGCACGTCGAGGGCGGCGAGCTTGTCCGCCTGCTCGCTCGCCCACGTCCGCAGCTGGTCCAGCCGGGCCGTGTCGCCCTGTACGCCGAGCACCGTGAGCTGCGCCGTCCCGGCCGTCGCCTCCGCGGCGAATGCCGACAACAATGTCAGAAAGCCGCTGGTGTTCGCCGACGGCATCGCGGCGAGTTCGTCCAGCCGGTTCGACGCGAACTGCAGGTGCTTGGCCCCGCGCGCGGCCTCGTCGAAGGTGAGTTGCAGCTCGGCGTCCTCGCTCGCCAGCTTCATGCCGTAGAGCGGGTCGCCGGGCAGCGAGCCGCGGGAGAGCAGCAGGCCGACCCCGCCGACGAAGACGATCAGCGCGGCCGCGGCGGCGAGGACGGTCGCCAGCGCGCGGCGCCGCCTGCTGGGTTCCGGCTCCAGCTTCCGCGAGATCTCGGCGCGGATCCGCGCCTTCGTGTCGTCGTCCGGTTCGGCGGCGCGACCGAGCCCGCGGAGCCCGGAGATGACTTCCAGCTCGCGCGCCGTCCACCGGTGCTCGTCCACACCTGCTGCAACGACGCAAACCGTCCGGTTGTTACGCGTTCAGCGCCACGCGTTCGGGAGGAGCTGGGCGAGCTTGCGCACCGCGCGGTGCTGCAACGCCTTGATGGCGCCCTCGTTGCGCTTCATGATCTGCGCCGTTTCGGCCAGCGACAGCCCCTGGATGAAGCGCAGGACGATGCATTCCCGCTGGTCGTCGCCCAGTCCGGCGATCGCGGACAGCAGCGCGTCGCGCGTCGCGCTGGTGACCGCCTGCTGCTCCGGTCCCGGATCGGCGCCCGAGGGCGCGGCGAACGGCGCGGTGCCCGAGCCGGTCACCTCGTCGGTGACCACCTCGAGCTTGTACCGGCTGGACTTGAGGTGGTCGAGCACGATGTTGCGGGCGATGGTGACGAACCAGGCGCCCACGTCGCGGCCCTGGTAGCTGACCGACGAGATGCGCCGCAGCGCCCGCAGGAACGTCTCGCTCGTGATGTCCTCGGCGAGTTCGCGGTCGCTGAGGCGGAAGTACACGTAGCGGTACACGACGTCGACGTACTGGTCGTAGAGCGCGCCGAAGGCGGCGGTGTCACCCTGCTGGGCAGCGCGGACCAGGGCCCACGGCCCCGCCTGCTCGTCCGGCACCTCGTGCACGCGGGTGACCGTGCCGACGTGCAGACCCGCAGGGCGGGCGGCAAGCCAGTTCGTCACGGCGACTCCTTCGTCCGACCCGAGTGATCATCACCACTACGACGCGAGAAGCAGCATACGGGTAGTTACCCGGAAGTAGGTAGTGGCGGGGGTCTCGGAAGAGCGACGATCGCCGAGCTTCCCCATGACGGGGGAGCTGGTGCCACACTGACCCCATGAAAACCGGCAACATCGCCGACCTGCTCACCAGCGCCGCGGAGCAGTGGCCGGACGCCGTCGCGGTGATCGACACCGCCGCCGGCGTCAGCCTGACCTGGTCGCAGCTGGACGCGGCCGCGGGCGGGCTCGCGCAACGCCTGGCGGACCGGGGCGTCGGGGCCGGTGACAGCGTCGCGCTGCGGCTCCCCACCTCGGCGGACTTCGCCGTCACGCTGTTCGGCGTCACCCGCTGCGGTGCGATCGCGGTGCCCGTCTCGCCGCTGTCCCCGCGCCCGGAACTGGACACCGTGCTCGCGCACAGCGGCGCGCGCCTGGTGATCAGCCGGAACCCCGGCGACGGGACGGACGACGTGCCGGTGCTGCGGCCGGAAATCGGTCCAGGTGCGAATTTCCCCGTCCACGGCGGCGGTGAGGACATCGCCGTGCTCTCCTACACCTCGGGCACCACCGGACCGCCGCGCGGGGTGATGCTGTCGCACCGCGCGCTGTTGGCCAACCTCGAACAGCTGGGCCGGATCGACCCGCCGCCGGTCGGGCACCCGGACCGGGTGCTGATCGCGATCCCGCTGTTCCACGTCTACGGGCTCGGCCCCGGCCTGCTGCTCAGCACGGCGGTGGGCGCGACGGCCGTGCTGGCCGAGCGGTTCCACGCGCGGCGGGCGCTGCGGGCGTGCGCGGACCACCGGGTGACCGTGATCGGCGGGGTCCCGGCGATGTACGCCGAACTGGCCATGTTTGAGCGGGACGAACTCGCGGCCGGCCTGGGCACGGTCCGCCTGCTCACGTCGGGCGCGGCGCCGCTGCACCCGAAGGTCCTCGCCGCGATCCGGGAGAAGACCGGGCTGGGCGTGTTCGAGGGCTACGGGCTGACCGAGACCGCGCCGGTGGTGACGTCGACGCTGGTCACCGGCTACCCGAAGCCCGGCTCGACGGGCCGCCCGCTGCCCGGCGTGGAGATCCGGCTGGTGGGGCCGGACGGCTCGGGCGAGCCGGTGCCGCTCGACCCGGACGACCCGGAGGACGTGTTCGAGGAGGACGGCGACGGCACCGGCCTGGTCGCGATCCGCGGCGCGAACCTGTTCTCCGGCTACTGGCCGGACGGCGCGCACGGGCCGGACGCCGACGGCTGGTTCCGCACCGGCGACATCGGGTTCCTGGACAGCGACGGCGACCTGCACCTGGTGGACCGTGCCAACGACCTGATCATCGTGAACGGCTTCAACGTGTACCCGCACGAGGTCGAGGAGGTCATCGCCGGGCTGCCGGAGGTGGCCGAGGTGGCCGTGGTCGGGGTGCTCGACGAGCGCAGCGGCGAGGCGGTCAAGGCGGTCGTGGTTCCCGCGCCCGGTGCGTCGCTGTCCGAGCAGCAGGTCGTCGAGGCCTGCGCGGAGCGGCTGGCCGGGTACAAGGTGCCGCACACGGTCGAGTTCGCCGAGCGGCTGCCGCATTCGCCGACCGGGAAGCTGCGCCGGGTGCAGTTGCGGGGATGATTTGCCCATGGCCCACGAAGTGACCGTGATGACCCGCCAGGGCTGCTCGTCGTGCGTCCAGGCGGAGCGGGACGTCGAGCGGATCTGCGCCGAGCTGGGCGTGCCGTGGCGCGCCGAGGACGTCGACAGCGACCGGGAGTGGCAGGCCGAGTACGGCGACCGGGTGCCGGTGATCCTGGTCGACGGCGCCGAGCACGGCTACTGGAAGGTCGAGGAGGACCGGCTCCGCGCCGCGCTGGCGTAAGCGTTCGGTAACCCCGCTGGGCGCCCCGCCGGGGCCAGACTGGTGGCGTGAGCACGAACCTCGAGTCGCCGCGGCTGTCCGCGCCCGTCGCCGGGCTGATCGGTGTGATCGCCCTGATCGCCGCGCTCGGGGCCGGGCACCTGGTCGCCGGGTTCGTCGGGGCGGGCGCTTCGCCGTTCGTGGCGGTCGGCAACGCGGCGATCGACCTGACCCCGGCCTGGCTCAAGGACTTCGCGGTGCGGGCGTTCGGCACCGCGGACAAGGCCGTGCTGCTGACCGGTATGGCCGTTGCCGCGCTGGCGCTCGCAGTGGCCGCCGGGCTCGCCTCCCGCCGCCGGGCCGCGCCCGGGCTGGTGTTCGTGTCCGCGGTCGGCGTGCTCGGCGGGGCCGCCGTGTTCACCCGCCCCGACCTGGGGCAGATCGCGTTGCTCGCGCCGGTGGCCAGCCTGGTCGCCGGGCTCGCGGTGTTCGCGTGGCTGCACCGGACCGCGCTGGACGGGCAGTACTCGTCGGCCGCGCGGCGGAACTTCCTGATCGCCGTGGCTGGCGCCGGCGTGGCCGGGGTCGTCGGACAGCTGGTCGGCACGAGCAGGGACGCCGAGGGCTCCCGGGCGGCCGTAGGCCCGCTGGTCGCCACGCGGACCGCGCCACCGGTGCCCGCCGGCGCGGACTTCGCGAAGTTCGGCACGCCGTCGTTCCTCACGCCCAACGCGGACTTCTACCGCATCGACACCGCGCTCGTGGTGCCGCAGGTCCGCACTGAGGACTGGTCGCTGCGGATCCACGGCATGGTGGACCGCGAGATCACCTACTCCTGGTCCGACATCCGCGACCGGCCACTGGTCGAGCGGATCGTGACCCTGTGCTGCGTGTCCAACCCGGTCGGCGGGCCCTACATCTCCACCGCGCGGTTCATCGGCGTCGACCTCGCCGAGCTGCTGGCCGAAGCCGGTCTCCGGCCCGGCGCCGAGCAGGTGTTCTCCACCAGCGCGGACGGCTGGACCGCGGGCACGCCGGTGGCCGCGATGATCGATCCGTCCGTCGGCGCGATGCTCGCGATCGGCATGAACGGCGAGCCGCTGCCGATCGAGCACGGTTTCCCGGCGCGGCTGGTCGTGCCCGGGCTCTACGGCTACGTCTCGGCGACGAAGTGGGTGACCGACCTGGAGGTCACCACCTGGGCCGCGCGCAAGCCGTACTGGCTGCAGCGCGGCTGGGCGCGGCAGGCGCCGGTGAAGACGGAGTCGCGCATCGACGCTCCGCGCGGTCCGGTCGCCGCCGGGCAGGTGCGCATCGCCGGGATCGCGTGGGCGCAGCACACCGGGATCGACCGGGTCGAGGTGAGCGTGGACGACGGCCCGTGGGCGACGGCGGAGCTGTCCACCGAGGTGACGGTGGACGCCTGGCGCATGTGGTGGGTGGACGTGCCGGTCGCGCGCGGCAGCCACGCGGTGCGGGTGCGGGCGACCGACCGCAGCGGTTACACGCAGACCGATCAGCTCGCCGATGTCGTCCCGGACGGCGCCACCGGCTGGCACACGATCACCTTCACGGCGCGCTAGATGTGCTTTCGGTCATGCCGTTGACCAGCCACTTTGTGCCTGCGTTCACAAGTGGCTACCGTATTGCCGGTACCCCTCGCGGCGGCCGTGCATCAAACCCGACTTCGCGGCCCGGGTCAAGAGGGATTTCGAAGCTCATCGAGGGCGTGGAACGAGGAGGCCGGCGTGGTGTCACAGCGTGGCCGGCGAAACGGTTCGGCCGTCGCCCGGAAGCTGTCCACCCCGGACGCCGACAACGCCCCCACCGCGGAGATGCCCGCGGTCACCGAGAACGGCGCCGAGGAGGCCAGGGTCCGCGCGATCCCGGAGGCCGCCGTCGCCCGTCTCGCCGTGTACCTGCGCGTCCTGTCCGCCATGTCCGAGCAGGGCGCGACCACCGTGGCCAGCGAGGAGCTCGCCACCGCCGCCGGCGTGAACTCCGCCAAGCTGCGCAAGGACCTGTCCTACCTCGGCTCGTACGGCACCCGCGGTGTCGGCTACGAGGTCGCCGTGCTGGTGGCCCAGCTCGAGCGCATTCTGGGACTCACGCGACAGCACAAGGTCGCCGTCGTCGGAATCGGTAACCTCGGTCATGCGTTGGCCAATTACGGAGGCTTCCCCGGCCGTGGGTTCCCGGTCGAGGCGCTGTTCGACATCGACCCCGACCTGATCGGCGTTCCGGTCGGCGGGATCCCAGTGTCGCACCTCAACGACATCCCCGAGGTGTGCTCGGAGCGGGGGGTCTCGATCGGCGTCATCGCGACGCCGCCGCCCGCGGCCCAGACGGTCGCCGACCGGCTGGTGCAGGGCGGGGTGCAGTGCATCCTGAACTTCGCGCCGGTGGTCCTCCAGGTGCCCGACCACGTCGAGGTGCGCAAGGTCGACCTGGCCGTGGAGCTGCAGATCCTGTCGTTCCACGTCGCCCGGCGAGCGGAGAACGTGGGTGGTAACGGAATGGTGGTGCGCTAAGTGAGTGTCCTGGCCGTCGGGCTGTCGTACCGCACTGCCGATCTCCGGACGCTGGAGAAGGTCGCGGTGCCTGCGACGGAGCTGGAGAAGGTGCTGCACGAGCTCCAGCAGTCGCCGCACGTGAACGAGGTCATGCTCGTCTCGACGTGCAACCGCATCGAGGTCTACTCGGTGGTCGAGGCGTTCCACGGCGGTCTGGCCGACATCTCCGAGGTGCTCGCGCGCCAGGCCGGCTGCGACGCCGCCGACCTCTACGACAACTTCTACGTGCACTACGCGGGCGCCGCCGTCGAGCACATCTTCTCCGTGGCCTCCGGCCTGGACTCGATGGTCGTCGGTGAGACGCAGATCCTCGGCCAGGTGCGCAACTACTACGCCGCCGCGCGCGAGGCCGGCACCGTCGGCCGCACCCTGCACGAGTTGATCCAGACCACGCTGCGCGTCGGCAAGCGCGTGCACACCGAGACCGGGCTGGACCACCTCGGCGCGTCCGTGGTGTCCGAAGCCCTCGGCGAGGCGCCCGACCTGGCAGGCCAGCACGCGGTGATCGTCGGCGCCGGTTCGATGGGCGCGCTGTCCGCGAGCCAGCTGCGCAAGAGCGGCATAGGCCGCATCACGGTCGTCAACCGCACCCTGGCCAACGCCGAGCGGCTCGCGGCCAACGTCACCGAGCAGGGCGTGCCCGCGGTGGCCGCCGGCATGGACGAGCTGACCGCCCGCCTCGCCGACGCCGACGTCGTGGTCGCCTGCACCGGCGCGCAGGACGTCGTCATCACGCCCGCGCACCTTGCCGGCCGCGGCGAGCGCCCGGTCGTGGTGTGCGACCTCGGCCTGCCGCGGGACGTCCACCCCGACGTGGACAGCCTGCCCGGCGTCCGCCTCGTCGACCTGGAGACCGTCCGCAAGCGGATGGACTCGCTGGGCTCGGCGGGCAGCGCCAAGCAGATCGCCAAGGCCAACGGCATCGTGCTGGACGAGGTGCGCGAGTACCTCGCCGCCCAGCGCAGCGCCGCGGTCACCCCGACCGTCACCGCGCTGCGCAAGCGGGCCGCCGAGGTCGTCGACGCCGAGATGCTGCGGCTGGACAACCGGCTGCCCGGCCTCGACGCCGAGGTCCGCGACGAGTTCAACCGGACCGTGCGCCGGGTCGTGGACAAGCTGCTGCACGCGCCGACGGTGCGTGTGAAGCAGCTCGCCGCGGAAACCCAGGGCACGGACTACGCCAACGCGCTGCGGGAGCTGTTCGAGCTCGACCCGGCATCGCCTGCCGTCGTGTCGAGCCCGACCACCGAGCGCCTGCCCAGGACAGACGGTGAAAGCAAGTGACGAGGACCATTCGGATCGGGACGCGGGGCAGCGCCCTCGCCCTGACCCAGACCGGCACGGTCGCCGACGCGCTGCGCAAGGCGGGCCAGGAGGTCGAGATCGTGAAGGTCTCGACGCCGGGTGACCGCTCCAGCGCGCCGATCGCGGAGATCGGCGTCGGCGTGTTCACCTCCGCGCTGCGCGAGGCCCTGCTGAACAAGCAGGTCGACGTCGCGGTGCACTCGTACAAGGACCTGCCGACGGCGCCCGAGCGCGGCATCGTGCTGGCCGCCGTGCCGCCGCGGGAGGACCCGCGTGACGCGCTGATCGCCCGCGACGGGCTGACGCTGGGCGAGCTGCCCCCGGGCGCGCGCATCGGCACCGGTTCGCCGCGCCGCACGGCGCAGCTGCGCGCGCTCGGCCTCGGCTTCGAGGTCGTGCCCATCCGGGGCAACATCGACACCCGGCTGAACAAGGTCTTCGACGGCGAGCTGGACGCCGTCGTGCTCGCGCGCGCCGGCCTGGCCCGTCTCGGCCGGGCCGACGTGATCACCGAGACCCTGGACCCGATCCAGATGCTGCCCGCGCCCGCACAGGGCGCGCTGGCGGTGGAGTGCCGCGTCGACGACGTGGACATCGAACACCTTCTTCGGTCCATTGTGGACGACGAAGCGACACGGGCCGCGGTGACGGCGGAGCGGGCCATGCTGGCCGCGCTCGAAGCCGGCTGCAGCGCGCCCGTCGGCGCACTCGCCGAGGTGGTGGAGGATCTTGACGCGGACGGCTCGGTCATCGAGAACGTGTCGCTGCGCGGGGTCGCCGCCGCCGGCCTCGACGACGAGGGTGTGCAGCTGCTGCGCGCCTCGGCGGTCGCCGGCAAGAGCGAAGCGGAGCAACTCGGCCGCGACCTGGCCGCGGAGCTGCTCGACCTCGGAGCCGGCGCGCTGTCCGGCCCGGGCCGCGAATCACGGTGAAACAGTTCCTCGAACGGTTCGGCGCGCTCGCGCCGACTCATAGGAGAAAGACACGATGACCCCCGCGCGGACAACCGCTGGGCGCGTCGCCTTCGTGGGCTCCGGCCCCGGCGACGCCGGACTGCTGACCGTACGTGCCCAGGAGCTCCTGGCGAAGGCCGAGGTCGTGGTGACCGACCCGGACGTGCCCGCCGGCGTGCTCGCGGGCGCCAGCGCGGACGCCGAGGTCAGGCCCGCCGTCGGCGAGCCCGCCGAGGTCGCGAAGGACCTCGCCAACGAGGCCAAGGGCGGACGGCTCGTGCTGCGCCTGTCCAGCGGCGACCCGCTGACCAGCGCCGCCGCCGTCGCCGAGGTGCAGGCCGTCGCGAAGACCAGCGCGGTCTTCGAGGTCGTGCCGGGCATCACGCCGGGTTCGGCCGTGCCCGCCTACGCCGGCATCGCGCTCGGCGGCAGCTACACCGACGTCGACGTCCGCGGCGACGTCGACTGGGCGAAGGTGGCCGCCGCCCCCGGCCCGATCGTGCTGCACGCGACTTCCGGCCAGCTGGCCGAGGCCGCCGGCGCGCTGACCGAACACGGCCTGGCAGGCACCACCCCGGTCGCCGTCACCGCCAACGGCACGATCAACACCCAGCGCACGGTCGACACCACGCTGGCGAGCCTGTCGCAGGACGCCGGTGAACTGGTCGGCCCGCTCGTGGTGACCGTCGGCGAGCAGGCCGGGCAGCGGTCGAAGCTGTCCTGGTGGGAGTCGCGCGCCCTCTACGGCTGGAAGGTCCTGGTGCCCCGCACCAAGGAGCAGGCCGGCGAGATGGCCGAGCGGCTGCGCATCCACGGCGCCACGTCGCACGAGGTCCCGACCATCTCGGTCGAGCCGCCGCGCAGCCCCGCCCAGATGGAGCGCGCGGTCAAGGGCCTGGTCGACGGCCGCTACCAGTGGATCGTGTTCACCTCGGCCAACGCGGTGAAGGCGGTGTGGGAGAAGTTCGAGGAGTTCGGCCTCGACGCCCGCGCCTTCTCCGGTGTGAAGATCGCCTGCGTCGGCGAGGCCACCGCGGCCCGCGTGCGCGCGTTCGGCATCAACCCGGAGATGATCCCGCAGGGCGAGCAGTCCAGCGAGGGTCTGCTGGCCGAGTTCCCGCCGTACGACGACGTGCTGGACCCGGTGAACCGCGTGCTGCTGCCGCGGGCCGACATCGCCACCGAGACCCTGTCCGCCGGCCTGGTCGACCGCGGCTGGGAGGTCGACGACGTGACGGCCTACCGGACCGTCCGCGCCGCGCCGCCGCCTGCCGAGACCCGCGAGATGATCAAGACCGGCGGGTTCGACGCGGTGTGCTTCACCTCGTCGTCGACCGTGCGGAACCTGGTCGGCATCGCGGGCAAGCCGCACACACGCACGCTGGTCGCGTGCATCGGGCCGAAGACCGCGGAGACCGCGGTCGAGTTCGGCCTGCGGGTGGACGTGCAGCCGGAGGTGGCCGACGTGCCGCACCTGGTCGACGCGCTCGCCGCGCACGCCGCCAAGCTGCGCGCGGAGGGCGCCCTGCCGCCGCCGCGGAAGGCGAAGCGCACCCGGCGTTCTTCCTGATCGTCCGTCCCTCGGGGCCGTCCGTGAGATGTCACGGGCGGCCCCGAGCGTGTTCCGTGGCCGGAGTACCGTCGATGGAGTGTTTCCCGAGCATCGTCCCCGCCGGTTGCGGAGCACGGCGGCGCTGCGGCGCCTCGTCAGTGAGACCACCCTCCGGCCGCGCCAGCTGATCCTGCCCATGTTCGTCGCCGAGGGCGCCACGGCGCCGCGGCCCATCTCGAGCATGCCTGGCGTCGTCCAGCACACCCGGGACACGCTGCGCAAGGCGGCCGTCGAGGCGGTGCAGGCCGGCGTGGGCGGGCTGATGCTCTTCGGTGTGCCCGCGAACCGGGACGCGACCGGCTCCGGCGCGGTCGACGAGAACGGCATCCTCAACGTCGCCCTGCGCGACCTGAGCTCGGAGCTCGGCGACTCGACCGTCCTGATGGCCGACACGTGCCTGGACGAGTTCACCGACCACGGCCACTGCGGCGTGCTGGACGACCGCGGAGGCGTGGACAACGACGCGACGCTGTCGGTATACGCGGACATGGCCGTGGCCCAGGCCGACGCCGGGGCGCACCTGCTCGGGCCGAGCGGCATGATGGACGGCCAGGTCGGCGTGATCCGCCGGGCGCTCGACGAGGCAGGCCACACCGAGACCGGCATCCTGGCCTACTCCGCCAAATACGCGAGCGCTTTCTACGGCCCGTTCCGCGAGGCGGTGGACTCCCAGCTCAAGGGCGACCGCAAGACGTACCAGCAGGACCCGGGCAACGCGCGCGAGGCGCTGCGCGAGATCGAGCTGGACGTCGAAGAGGGCGCCGACGCGATCATGGTCAAGCCGGCACTGTCGTACCTGGACGTGATCCGCCTGGCGGCCGACGCGTCCCCGGTCCCGGTGGCGGCGTACAACATCTCCGGCGAATACGCGATGGTCGAGGCGGCCGCGGCGAACGGCTGGCTGGACCGCGAGCGCACGATCCTTGAGGTGCTGACCTCGATCCGCCGCGCGGGTGCGGACATGATCCTGACCTACTGGGCGACGGAAGCGGCGGCCTGGCTCGACTGAGCCAGCGGCCGCCCGGCCGGGTCGGCGGCGACGGCGGCACAGTAGTCTCTGACGGGTGAGTGAATCGGACGACCTGGTCGAACGGCCGGACCCGCCGAAGCCGGTGCAAGTGTCGTTCTGGCTGTGGGTCGCCTCCGCGGTGGTCCTCGTCATCGCCTACCTGGTGGTGTTCCTGGCCCGCCAGCAGGTCATCGACACCCTGGTCAAGGCCAACACGAACACGCAGATCACCCCGGACAAGATCGCGTCCGGCACCACGGTGCTGTTCGCGATGCTGCTGGTCGGCTCGGTGTCGTTCGCGGCTTTCTTCGTGCTGTTCGCCTGGAAGGCGCGCCAGGGCACCCGCTCCGCCCGCACCGTCCTGACGGTCCTGGTGGCGATCACGCTGGTCTTCCAGTTCGTGATGCAGGCCTACACCGGCATCTCGCTGGTCGCGACGCTGCTCGGTCTGGTCGCGCTGGCGCTGATGTACATCCCGTCGGTGCAGCCGTACTTCCCGAAGGTCAGCCGCCGGTAAGCCGTGGACCGGTACGTCGAGCGCGGAGCGAGCTGGACGGCCCTCGCGTACGGGCCCGGCTTCGCCCTGCTCGGGTTCCTGGCCGAGCTGCTCACCGGCGCCACGCACACCGTCGCGTGGGTGATCGTCGGTCTCGGGCTGGCCGCGATCACCGCTCCCTGGGTGTACGCGCGGCGGCGGTTCCTGACCGTCCGCGTCACCGGCGAAGCGTTGTGGCAGGGCCGCGAACGGCTGCCGCTGACCGACATCGCCGAGGTCGCCGACGTCGGCGCGCCGACCGGGGCGCGGGTGCTCGGCGGCGGCTGGACCACCCCGAACAAGTACGACTCGCTGCCCATCCGGCTCACCGACGGCACCGTCGTGCTCGCCTGGGCCAAGGACGTCGAGGCGCTGCGGACCGTGCTGCAGGAGGCGCGGACGGCATGAGAGGCTGCTCACGTGACTGAACAGGCTCGCCTCAACCAGCCCGTGCGCGCGGTGGTCGCGCTGGCCGAGGTGCTGCTGGCGGCGGTGGCCGTGTGGGGCGCCTTCCAGTTGTGGCAGCAGGGCGTGCACACGGTCGTGGTGACCCTCACCGACGGCACCGTTCTGACCAGCACGCGCTGGGTCGGGAGCTGGATGTCCGGCGCGATCGGCCTCGGCGTGGTCGCCGGGATCCTGCTGGTCGACGCCGTCCGCGAGGTCCTGCTCGCGGTGCGCGTCAAGCGCCGCCGGAAAAGCCGCGAAGCCGATCATGACGAGGACGACTTCGGCTACTTCACCGGACACCTGAACCAGGCCTGACGGGACCTTTGCAAGACTGGGGTCTGTGACGCAAGCAGTCGACAAGTCCAGGGCATGGTTCGACCGGGCCGCCGCTGTGACACCGGGTGGGGTGAACTCCCCGGTGCGGGCGTTCAACTCGGTGGGCGGCACGCCGCGGTTCATGGTGCGCGGCGAGGGTCCGTACCTGTGGGACGCGGACGGCAACCGCTACGTGGACCTGGTGTCCTCGTGGGGTCCGATGATCCTCGGGCACGCGCACCCGGCGGTCGTCGACGCGGCCCGCGCGGCCGCGAGTTCGGGCCTGTCCTTCGGCACGCCGACGATCGGCGAGGTCGAGCTGGCCGAGGAGATCATTGACCGGGTCGACCCGGTGCACCAGGTGCGGCTGGTCAACTCCGGCACCGAGGCGACGATGAGCGCGATCCGGCTGGCCCGCGGGTTCACCGGCCGCGGCAAGATCATCAAGTTCGCCGGCTGCTACCACGGGCACGTCGACGCGCTGCTCGCCCAGGCCGGCTCCGGCGTCGCCACGCTCGGCCTGCCGACCTCGCCCGGGGTGACCGGGGCGCAGGCCGCGGACACGATCGTGCTGCCCTACAACGACATCGAGGCCGTGCGGCAGTCGTTCGCGGAGAACCCGGACTCGATCGCGGCGATCATCACCGAGGCCGCCGCGGGCAACATGGGCGCCGTCGCGCCGGACGTGGACTTCAACGCCCAGCTGCGGGACATCGCGCACGAGCACGGCGCGCTGCTGATCATGGACGAGGTCATGACCGGCTTCCGGGTGTCCCGGTCCGGCTGGTTCGGCATCGAGGGCGTGCCCGGCGATCTCTACACGTTCGGCAAGGTCATGTCCGGCGGGCTGCCCGCCGCGGCGTTCGGCGGCCGCTCCGACGTGATGGCCCGGCTCGCCCCGACCGGCCCGGTCTACCAGGCCGGCACGCTGTCCGGGAACCCGGTCGCGGTCGCCACGGGCCTGGCAACCCTGCGCACGGCCGACGACGAGGTGTACCGCCGCCTCGACGCCAACTCGCAGCGCTTGGGCGCGCTGTTCACCGAGGCGCTGACCAAGGCCGGGGTGCCGCACCACGTGGCCTACGCCGGGAACCTGCTCAGTGTGTTCTTCCGCGAGGAGCCGGTGCGTAACTACCACGACGCCACCAGCGCGGACACCTGGCGTTTCCCGCCGTTCTTCCACACGCTGCTGGAGCGCGGCGTGTACGGGCCGCCGAGCGCGTTCGAGGCCTGGTTCGTCAACTCCGCGATGGACGACGCGGCGTTCGAGGTCATCGAGGCCGCGCTGCCCGCGGCCGCGAAGGCCGCTGCGGAGGCCCGTCAGTGACGACCATCGTGCACCTCCTCCGGCACGGCGAAGTGCACAACCCGGAGGGGATCCTCTACGGCCGCCTGCCCGGCTTCCACCTGTCCGAGCGCGGGCGCCGCCAGGCACTGACGGTCGCCGAGGCCGTCGCCGCCCACGACATCACCCACGTGGTCGCCTCCCCGCTGCAGCGCGCGCAGGAGACCGCGGCCCCGATCGCCGCGGCGCACCGGCTCGACGTGCAGACCGACGAGCGGCTGATCGAGGCGGGCAACGTGTTCGAGGGCCAGAAGGTCGCGGTCGGCGACGGCGCACTGCGCCAGCCGCGGCACTGGACGAAGCTGCGCAACCCGTTCCTGCCCTCGTGGGGCGAGCCGTACGTGGAGATCGCGCACCGGATGCTCGGCGCGGTCCTGCGGGCCCGCTCGAAGGCCGAGGGCCACGAGGCGTTGTGCGTGTCGCACCAGCTGCCGATCTGGACGCTGCGCCGGTTCCTGGAGGCCAAGCCGCTGTGGCACGACCCGCGCCGCCGCCAGTGCTCGCTCGCCTCGCTGACCAGCCTCGTGTTCGACGGCGAGGAGCTGGTGAAGATCGTCTACAGCGAGCCGGCCGGCGCCACCGACCCGAAGGTGACCGGAGCATGAAGCGCATCCTCGCGGCGGTCCTGGCGAGCGTGTGCGTGCTCGCCGGGTGCAGCACCGGGAACGACGCGGTGTCGCAGGGCAGCAACTTCGAGTTCGTCGCGCCGGGCGGCAAGACCGACATCCTCTACGAGGGCGCCGACCGGCAGCCGATCCCGAACCTGTCCGGCGACGACCTGATGACCGAGGGCAAGACCATCTCGGTCGCGGACTACGCGGGCAAGGTCGTCGTGATCAACATCTGGGGCCAGTGGTGCGCGCCGTGCCGCACCGAGGCGCCGGAGCTGGAGAAGCTCTACCTGGCGCACCAGGCCAACGGCGTGCAGGTGCTCGGCCTCGACGTCCGCGACGACGACCGCTCGGCGCCGCAGGACTTCGTGCGCAACCGGCAGCTGACCTATCCGTCGATCTACGACCCGCCGGGCCGCAGCCTGCTGCAGCTGTCCGGCTACCCGCGCAACGTCGTGCCGTCCACGATCATCCTGGACAAGCAGCAGCGGGTGGCCGCGGTCTACCTGCGGTCGATCCTGGCCAGCGACATCGAGCCGGTGGTCCAGCGGCTCGCCGCCGAGTAACCCGACCGCAGGAAGACCCCGAGCGCCAGCGCGCCGCCGAACAGCAGGAACGCGGTCCCGGCGACCGTCGGCGGGTGCGGCGTCGCGAGCTGGGGCGAGACCCGCGCCCACTGCTGGATCGCGACGGCGGCCGCGGCGGCGGAGGCCGTCAGTCCGGCGGCGCCGAGGGCGGCGCCCCACTTCCCGGCGCCGCGCAGGACGATCACCAGCACCGCGAGCACGCCGGCGACCTGCACGGCGGGCAGGTTCACCACCTCCGGCCGCACGACGAGGTGGTCCATCGCGAGCTGCGCGCCGGTCGAGCCGAGCACGCCCGCGGAGGCCATCAGCGCCCCGGCCCACCACCGCAGGTGCAGCGCGGCCCACGGCGCGGCGGCCGTCAACGCGCAGCACAGCAGGAACGGGACCGAGCGCCAGGCGAGTTCGGCGCGCGTGATTTCCCACACCAGCGGGGCTCCGACCAGCACGGACAGCGACGCGTGGACACGCAGCGGAATCGTCATGGGCGAAAAGGTATGGTGTGGCCCACGGCACCGGCTTCGGTCGAAGAGCTCGCCGTCCTCGGCCGATCGGCCGAGACCATCCCGGTGAACTCACACCGAACTCACTGCTTACCCTCGAACCGTGAACTCCGTGACCGAGCTGGCGACCTCCGGGCCGCTGCTGCTCGCAGCCGGGGTCGCCCTGCTCGCCGGCGCCATCTCGTTCGCCTCGCCGTGCGTCGTCCCGCTCGTGCCGGGTTACCTCGCCTACCTCGCCGCGCTGGTCGGCGCCGACGCACCCGCCGTGACCGCGGACGAGGACCGCAAGAAGGGCCGCTACGCCGTCGTCGGCGCGGCCGGTCTGTTCGTGCTCGGCTTCACCGTCGTGTTCGCCGCGGGGGTCGGCAGCCTGGTGTGGCTCGCCGACGCCCTGCTGGTCAACCAGGACCTGCTGCAGCGCGTCGGCGGCGTGGTGACGATCGCGATGGCCCTGGTGTTCCTCGGTCTCATCCCGGCGCTGCAGCGCGACGTCCGGTCGCACCGCGTGCCGCGCGGCGGCCTGCTCGGCGCGCCGCTGCTGGGCGCGGTGTTCGGGCTCGGCTGGACGCCGTGCATCGGCCCGACGCTGTCCGGCGTGCTCGCGCTGGCCGCGGGCACCGGCTCCAGCGGTGCCCGCGGGTTCCTCCTGGTCCTGGTCTACTGCCTAGGCCTCGGCCTGCCGTTCCTGCTCATCGCGTTCGGCGCGCGCTGGGCCGTGCGCGCCACCGACTGGCTGCGCCGCAACGGCCGCCGGGTGCAGATCTTCGGCGGCGGGCTGCTCCTCGTCGTCGGGGTCCTGCTGGTCACCGGCCTGTGGGGCGAGCTGGTCAGCTGGTTGCGCGACGCCTTCGTCACGGACACGGTGCTGCCGCTGTGACCACGACCGAAGCGCCCCCGGCCCCCAAGCCGTACCGCGACTCGCCCGCCAAGCGCGTCCTGGCGTTCCTGCGCAACACCTGGCGCGGGCTCACGGCGATGCGCACGGCGCTGATCCTGCTCTTCCTGCTCGCGCTCGCCGCGCTGCCCGGCGCCCTGCTGCCGCAGCGCACGCTCAACGCCCCGAAGACCGAGCAGTACATCGCCGACCACGGCTGGTGGGGCACACTGCTGGACCGCCTGCAGTTCTTCAACGTCTACTCCAGCGTCTGGTTCTCGGCGATCTACCTGCTGCTGATGATCTCGCTCATCGGCTGCCTGCTGCCGCGCAGCGTCGAGTACCTGAAGTCGATGCGGGCCAAGCCGGTGCTGACCCCGCGCAACCTGTCCCGGCTGCCGCACTTCGCGAAGGCCACCACCCCGCGCGACCCGGACGAGGTCGTCGCCGCCGCCCGCGCCCGGCTCAAGGGCTGGCGCAGCGTCGAGCGCGAGGAGGAGGACGGCGCCCGCACGATCAGCGCCGAGCGCGGGTACCTGCGCGAGGCCGGCAACCTGGTCTTCCACTTCGGGATGCTCGGGCTGATCATCGCGTTCGCGCTCGGCAAGATGTACACCTACGAGGGCCAGGTGATCGTCCAGGCCAACGGGTCCCAGTTCTGCAACTCCGGGATCTACGCCTACGACTCGTTCACCCCGGGCCTGCGCGTCGACGGCACCGACCTGAACCCGTTCTGCGTCAAGGTGAACGACTTCACCGCCGAGTTCACCGAGGCGGGCCAGCCCATCCAGTACAAGTCGAACGTCCAGTACCAGGCCGGCGCGGACCTGGAGACCGGCACCTGGCGGGACTACCTGCTCGAGGTCAACTCGCCGCTGCGCCTGGCTGGCGACCGCGTCTACCTGCTCGGCAACGGCTACTCGCCGATCTTCACGATCACCTGGCCGGACGGCACCACCCGCACGCAGGCCACGCAGTGGCGCCCGACCGACGGCACCGGGACGCTCAACGAGGGCGCGACCAAGTTCGACCCGCCGAACATCACCGACCCGTTCGAGCGGCGTACCAAGCAGCTCGCGATCACCGGTCTGTTCGCGCCGGACGGCCTGTTGCACGGCGGGGTGCTGACCGGCGGCGGCCCGGAGATGACCAACCCGATGGTCGCGGTCGACGTGATGCGCGGCGACCTCGGACTCGACTCCGGGCAGAGCCAGTCGATCTTCTCCATCGACCAGTCCATGGTGGACGACGGGCGGCTGGCGCGCGTGGCCCGCTCGAACCTGAACGTGGGCCAGTCGGTCACCCTCGACGACGGCACCGTGGTGCGGTTCGACGGGGTGCAGCGCTTCGTGTCGCTGCAGATCTCGCACGACCCGACCCAGACCTACGTGCTCGGGTTCGCCGTCGCGATGTTCCTCGGCCTCGGGTTGTCGTTGCTGATCAAACGTCGCAGGCTGTGGGTGCGGGTCGTCCCGGCCGGCGAGGGCGGGACCGGTACCGTGGTCGAGGTGGGCGGGCTCGCCCGCACCGACCAGGCGGGCTACGGCGAGGAGTTCACCCGGATCGCGGAAGAGCTGCTCACAGGCAAGAAGAAGAGGTAGGTAATGCCGGTCAACGAGACGTTGTCCCAGTACAGCGACTGGTCCTACACGACGGCGACCGCGATCTACGTACTGGCGCTGGTCTTCTTCCTCATCGAACAGTCCTTCGGCGCCAAGGGGCGCCGCGCGGCCGAGCGCACCCGGGAGCGGGCGCGTGAACTCGTCGGCGCCGGCGGCCCGGACAGCACCGAGACGGTCACCCCTCCGGCTGAAACTCCCGCGGCCCGCGCCGCCCGCGGCCGCGCCGAGCGGATCGGCCGCATGGGCGCTGCGCTGACCGTCCTGGGCGTGCTGCTGCACCTGACCGCGCTGGTGTTGCGTGGTCTGGCGACCCACCGCGTGCCGTGGGGAAACATGTATGAATACATCATGGCGGTGACGTTCATCGCCGTGGTGACCTGGCTCGTGGTGATCCGCAAGTTCCCGGCCCGCCACCTGTCCGGTTTCCTGCTGCTGCCGGTCGTCATCCTGATGTTCGTCGGCGGCACGATGCTCTACACCGTCGCCGCGCCGGTCCAGCCCGCGCTGCAGTCGTACTGGCTGGTCATCCACGTCTCCGCGGCGGCCGCGTCGTCCGGCATCTTCCTGGTGCCCGGTGTCGCCAGCATCCTGTACCTGATCCGCTCGGCGCACGAGCGCGACCCGAAGCGGTTCGCCCGGTTCGGGTCGCGGCTGCCCTCGGCCGACGTGCTCGACCGAATCGCCTACCGCACCACGGTGTTCGCGTTCCCGCTGTTCACGTTCGGCGTGCTGTGCGGCGCGGTGTGGGCCGAGGCCGCGTGGGGCCGGTTCTGGGGCTGGGACCCGAAGGAGACCACCGCGTTCATCGCGTGGATCGTCTACGCCGCCTACCTGCACTCGCGGGCCACGGCGGGCTGGCGCGGCACCCGCGCGGCGGTCATCAACACCGTCGGCTTCGCGGTGACGGTGTTCAACCTGTTCTTCGTCAACCTCGTCACCACGGGCCTGCATTCCTACGCCGGGGTCGGCTGATGACCGAGCCGCGCGAACCCGAGTCCTACTTCTCCGACGAACGAACCGACTCCACCTCGCACCCGGCTCCTCCGCCGCCGCGGCACCAGCAGCCCGGTTACGACCCGAACCTGCCTCCGCTGCAACAGCAGCAGTACGGGCAGCCGCAGTACCCGTACCCGCCGTTGCCGCAGCCGTCGCGGCCGCGTCACGCGTCGCCCGACCGGCCGGTGCGGCCGCCGAAGCGCGTGCCCCAGTCGGGCTGGCGCAAGGTGGTCTACGTCGCCTCCGGCAAGCTGATCAACCCGGGGGAGAGCCCGCAGGAGCAGCGGCAGCGCGAGCTGGTCGCGCGGGTGAACCAGCCGCTGCGCGGGTGCTTCCGGATCGCGATGCTGAGCCTCAAGGGTGGGGTCGGCAAGACCACGATCACCACCACGCTGGGCTCGACGTTCGCGGCGCTGCGCGGTGAC
This sequence comes from Amycolatopsis methanolica 239, assembly GCF_000739085.1. Lineage (NCBI taxonomy): Bacteria > Bacillati > Actinomycetota > Actinomycetes > Pseudonocardiales > Pseudonocardiaceae > Amycolatopsis > Amycolatopsis methanolica. The sequence continues at coordinate 445,900 of NZ_CP009110.1, forward strand.
CGGGTGATCGCGGTCGACGCGAACCCGGACCGCGGCACGCTGTCGCAGAAGATCCCGATCGAGACCACGGCGACGGTGCGGCACCTGCTGCGGGACGCGGACAAGATCACGCGCTACAGCGACGTCCGGGCCTACACGTCACAGGGCTCGAGCCGGCTGGAGATCCTCGCCAGCGAGCAGGACCCGGCGGTGTCGGAGGCGTTCTCCGAGAGCGACTACCTGCGCACGGTCAACCTACTGGAGCACTTCTACAACATCGTGCTCACCGACTGCGGCACCGGCCTGATGCACTCGGCGATGAAGGGCGTGCTGGACGCGGCCGACGCGCTGGTGGTGGTGTCGTCGGGCTCGGTCGACGGTTCGCGCAGCGCCTCGGCGACGCTGGACTGGCTGGACGCCCACGGTTACGGCGACCTGGTGAAGCGCTCGGTGACCGTGATCAACTCGGTCCGCCCGAAGGCCGGTTCGGTGGACCTGGACAAGCTAGCCGCGCACTTCGCGGCGCGGACCCGCGCGGTGTGCCGGATCCCGTTCGACCCGCACCTCGAAGAGGGCGCGGAGATCGAGTTGGAGCGCCTGACGCCGGAGACCCGCATGGCGCTCCTCGAACTGGCGGCCACGATGGCCGACGCCTTCCCCGGTAAGCGGTAGGTCAGTCCTCCTCGGACTTCGGCGGCTTCTGCTCGCCGAGCTTGCGCAGGAATTCGGGGTCGTCGTCCGGTGGGACGGTCGCTCGCGACGACACCCCGACGTGCTCGGGGCCGAAGGCTCGCCACAACAGGACAGCGATGGTGAGCGCTCCGATCGCTGCGAGCAGGTAGATCATCCCCGCTCCCTTCCGAGTGCGTTGGCGCGGAACTGCTCCACCGAGGGTAACCCCTCCGGCGTGAGTTCCGGTTGACGCGCTCGGGCCCCGCGGGGCCGGCCTGGCCGGTCCGCGGGGTTCTCGCCACCTGCTCAGACGCGGGCGGGCTCGCTCGCGTCCGTGGTGAGCTCGGCCAGCAGGGCGTTGACCTCGGACTCCCGGAAGCGCCGGTGCCCACCGGGGGTGCGGATCGAGCCGATGCGGCCCGCGGTCGCCCACCGGGTCACGGTCTTCGGGTCCACCCGGAACAACGCGGCGACTTCGCCGGGCGTCAGCAGGCGCCCTCCCGTGCTAGCGGTCATTTTCCGCCTCCTTCACGACCAAACTGCTAAACCGGAGCTCGAAGCCCCGGTTCGATCAACACGGCAATCGTGGCATCTCACCCGCCAGGTACTCGAACGGTTGTCGAACAGTAAAGGGTAAGTAATGGACAAAACGCCCAGCTTGTGGACGCTAAGCAACTGTGCAGGCAGCGGTCGCGGGCCGGGGGTAAAGGCCGCCTAGGCTGGTCCGCGTGGATGCCCTGGACCGCAAGATCATCGCCGCGCTGCGCCTGAACGGTCGTGCCACGTACGCGGAGCTGGGCAGAACCGTGGGGCTGTCCGCGTCGTCCGTGCACGAGCGGGTCGGCAAGCTGGAGGCGGCCGGGGTGATCACCGGGTACCACGCGACCGTCAACCCGAGCACGGTCGGTCTCGGCGTGACGGCGCTGGTCGGCATCCAGCCGACCGACACGGCCGAGGACAACGACGTGGCCGAGGAGCTGGGCGCGCTGCCCGAGGTCGAGAGCTGTTACGCGGTCGCCGGGGACGAGGCATTCGTGGTGAAGGTGCGGGTGCCGACGGTCGACGACCTGGAGCACACGCTGGGCAGGTTGCGCCGGATCGCGGGGGTGGCGCGCACGCGGACCACGGTGGTGCTGTCCACGCGGTTCGAGGGCAGGCCGAACAACACGGTGCTGGAAGACCCGCCGCCGACCGGCGCGTAGGCTCGTCAAACGTGAGCGAGACCCGTACTCATCTGGGCCGTGACCTGACGCTTTACCTGCTCGCGCGGTTCGGGCTGATCGTCGTCGTGGCGGCCGTGCTCGTCCTGGTGAAGGTGCCGCTGCTGGTGGCCGTCGCCGTCGGTGTGGTGGTCGGCCTGCCGGTCGGGTTACTCGTGTTCCGCAAGCTGAACGCGCGGGTCACCGCCGGTCTCGCGGAGCGGAACGAGCACCGGGCGCGGGAGCGGGCGAAGCTGCGGGCCCAGCTGCGGGGCGAGGATGCCGCCGACGAATAGGGCGTGGGTGCGCGAGGCGATCCGCCTCATCGAGGCCGACGCCAACCGTAGCGCCGATACTCATCTGCACTGCTTCCCGCTGCCGCCCGAGTGGGGCGTGGACCTGTACCTGAAAGACGAGTCGGTGCACCCGACCGGCTCGCTCAAGCACCGGCTGGCCCGGTCCCTGCTGCTGTATGCGCTGGTCAATGGGCAGATCGGCCCGGAAACGACGTTGATCGAGGCGTCCAGCGGCTCGACTGCCGTGTCGGAGGCGTACTTCGCGCGGATGCTCGGGCTGGACTTCGTGACGGTGGTGCCGCGCAAGACCAGCCAGGAGAAGATCGAGCTGATCGAGTTCTACGGCGGCCGGTGCCACTTCGTGGACGTGCCGTCCGCGATGTACAGCGAGGCCGAGCGGCTGGCCGCGGAGTGCGGCGGGCATTATCTCGATCAGTTCACCTACGCCGAGCGGGCGACGGACTGGCGCGGCAACAACAACATCGCGGAGTCGGTGTTCGCCCAGATGCGCGCCGAACGGCATCCGGTGCCGTCGTGGATCGTGGTGGGTGCGGGCACCGGCGGGACGAGCGCGACGTTCGGCCGGTACGTGCGTTACCGGCGGCACACCACGAAGATCGCGGTGGCCGACCCGGAGAACTCGTCGTTCTACGGGGCGTGGCAGACCGGCGCGATGGACTACACCACGGGCATGCCGTCGCGGATCGAAGGCATCGGACGGCCGCGGGTGGAGCCGTCCTTCGTGCCGACGGTCATCGACCACATGATCCAGGTCCCGGACGCCGCGTCGATGGCGGCGATCAGGTTGCTGCGGGAGCGCACCGGCCACTGGGCCGGCGGCTCGACGGGCACCGCGCTGTACGCCGCCTTCGAGATCATCGCGGGAATGCTCGAAGCGGGCCAGGTGGGCAGTGTGGTAACCCTCATCTGCGACGGCGGCGAGCGGTACGCGCACACGTACTACAACGACGAGTGGATCGCCGAACAAGGCTTCGACCTGACTCCCCACACCCAACGCATGGAGCACTTCCTGGCGACAGGCAAGTGGACCACCTAACCGCCACCCGGCAACGAAACGCAACCGAACACTGAAAGATCGGGTTCGGGAGGGGCAAACCCGGGCGTAGCGAAGCGAAGCCGGTGCCCTAACCACCCGCGTAGCGGCTAGCTCAGCGAAAGCCCCACACAAGCAAGAACCGACCAGGCCAGCATCGCCAACCCCGTGTCCTTCAGCACCGGAATCAGCCCCGGCCCGTTCCCCCCGCCGGTGATCACCCGCACTGGGGTCCGCAGCAGCGGCGCCGTCACCAGCGCGATCAACAGCCAGGGGTGCCACACGGCGAGCAGCACCGTCACCACGTACGGCACCGCGATCAGCGCCAGGTAGAACCGCCGCGTGCCGGCATCACCCAGGCGAACGGCGAGGGTCACCTTCCCGGCCACCCGGTCCGTCGGGATGTCGCGCAGGTTGTTGGCCACCAGCACGGCCATCGAGAAGCACCCGACAGCCACCGCGACCCCCAGCGCCTCCCAGCTGATCCGGCCTGCCTGCACGTACACGGTGCCCAGCACCGCGGCCAGGCCGAAGAAGATGAACACCGCGACCTCGCCGAGCCCCGCGTACCCGTAGGGCTTCCGGCCGCCGGTGTAGAACCAGGCGCCGAGGATGCACGCGGCGCCCATCGCGAGCAGCCACCACCGCCCGGTGGCCGCCACCAGCACCAGCCCGAGCACCCCGGCCACGCCGAAGCAGGTCAGCGCGGCGGTGAGCACGAGCTTCGGCGCCGCGGCACCGGAGCCGACCAGGCGCAACGGCCCCACCCGGTCGGCGTCGGTGCCGCGGACGCCGTCGGAGTAGTCGTTGGCGAAGTTGACGCCGATGATCAGCGCGAGTGCCACGAGGAGCGCCAGCAGCGACTGCCACCAGGTGAACGCCCCCAGCTGGATCGTCGCCCCCACGCCTGCCACGACCGGTGCCACCGCGTTGGGCAGCGTCCGCGGCCGGGCACCCTCGATCCACTCCGTCACAGTCGCCATGACTGCATTCTCGTCGAGCGCGCCTACTCCCCGGCGACCGGGACGGACCAGGTGAGCGTGCCGGAGTCCGGGAGGGGCGGATCGGCCGCCGCCGTGCCGGCCACCGCGAGGACGGCGAACGCGGCACCGACGGCCGCGACCAGGAGACGTTTCAGCGAGATCATTGGCTAACTGAAAAACGGTCCGCGCCGGATGTCAACCAACCGGGGGAAAAATCTGCTCCGCGACCGCTGTTCGGTCGATTTTGCCGGGCCCGCGCAGCGGGAGTGTGGTAACGAACTCGACCCGCTTCGGCACAGCCGCGGCGCCGGCCGCCGAACGCACCGCGGCCCGCAGCTCGTCCACGTCCGGCGCCTCGCCCTCTGGCACGACCGCGGCCGCCACGACCTGGCCCCACTCGGCGTCCGGCAGCCCGACGACGCACGTCTCCCGCACCCCGGGCAGGGCCGTGATCAGGCGTTCCACCGCCGCCGCGGACACCTTCACCCCGCCGGTGTTGATCACGTCGTCGAGGCGGCCGAGGACTTCCAGGCGCCCGTCGCGCAGCTGCCCGCGGTCCCCGGTGCGGAACCAGCCGCCGTCGAACGCCGCCGCAGTGAGGTCGGGCCGCAGCCGGTAGCCGTGGGTGAGTACCGGCCCGGCGATGAGGATCCGGCCGTCCTCGGCGATCCGCACGTCGACCCCGTCCAGCGGCACGCCGTCGTAGACGCAGCCGCTCGCGGTCTCGCTCATCCCATAGGACGGGACGATCCGCACCCCGGCCTCGGCGGCGCGGGCGCGCAGGGCCGGGGTGGTCGCGGCGGCGCCGAGGATGATCGCGTCGAACGCCTTCGCCGCGTCCAGGCCGGGGCCGCCCGCGTCGAGCAGCCGGGTCAGCTGGGTCGGGACCATCGCGGTGTAGCGCGGCCCGTCCCCGGCGAGCACCGGCCGCGCGGCCTCGGCGAAGCGCTCCGCACGGAACGGCCCTGGCGGCAGCACCGCGAACGGCTGTCCGGCCAGCATGGACCGGACCAGCACCTGCAGGCCGCCGATGTAGTTCGCGGGCGTGGCGAGCAGCCAGCGGCCGGGCCCGCCGAGCCGGGCGTGGGTGGCCGCCGCCGAGGCCTGCAGCGCCGCGGCGGACAGCAGGACGCCCTTGGGCTCACCGGTGGACCCGGAGGTCGCGATGATCACCGCGGTGCCCGGTTCCACCGGCTCCTCCGGCCGCATGCCCGCCAGCAGCCCGGCGGCCTTGGGGTCGCCGCCGTCCAGTGGCAGCACCGCCTCGCCCCCGTCGAGCGCCGCCGCCACGGCACCGGCCAGCTCGTCGACCGACTCCGGACCCCGCAGCCAGACCTCGCGCACGCTCACCTCAGTAGTAGTAGGGGAAGGCCGACCAGTCGGGGTCCCGCTTCTGCAGGAACGCGTCTCGCCCCTCGACGGCCTCGTCCTGCATGTAGGCCAACCGGGTGGTCTCGCCCGCGAACACCTGCTGCCCGACGAGCCCGTCGTCGATCAGGTTGAACGAGTACTTCAACATCCGCTGGGCCGTCGGCGACTTGCCGAGGATCTCCCAGCCCCACCGCAGCGCCTCGGCCTCCAGCTCGGCGTGCGGGACGACCGCGTTGACCGCGCCCATCCGGTGCATCTGCTCGGCGGTGTACTCGCGGCCGAGGAAGAAGATCTCCCGCGCGAACTTCTGCCCGACCTCGCGCGCGAGGTAGGCCGACCCGAACCCGCCGTCGAACGAGCCGACGTCGGCGTCCGTCTGCTTGAACCGCGCGTGCTCCGCCGAGGCGAGGGTGAGATCGCACACCACGTGCAGCGAGTGCCCGCCGCCCGCGGCCCAGCCCGGGACCACCGCGATCACGACCTTCGGCATGAACCTGATCAGCCGCTGGACCTCGAGGATGTGCAGACGGCCCGCCCGCGCGGGGTCCACCGTGTCCGAGGTCTCGCCGCTGGCGTACTGATACCCGGACCGACCGCGAATACGCTGGTCACCACCGGAACAGAACGCCCACCCACCGTCCTTCGGCGAGGGACCGTTCCCCGTCAGGAGGACGCAGCCGACATCTGAGCTCATCCGCGCGTGGTCGAGAGCGCGGTACAGCTCGTCGACGGTGTGCGGGCGGAAGGCGTTGCGCACCTCGGGGCGGTCGAACGCGACGCGCACGACGCGTTTGCCGGAGCGGGCCTCGACGGAACGGTGATAGGTGATGTCGGTGAAACCGAAACCCTCGATTTCGGTCCAGGCGGACGGGTCGAACAGCTCGGAAACCTGGGCGTCATGCACGTTTGGGAGAATAGGCCGTGTGACTGTGGTGACGGGTGACACGCCGGGGGGTCCCCGGTGAATCCGTCGACCGCCCAGGCCAAGGTGATCGTGGACGAACTCGTCCGCAACACCGTCTCGCACGTGGTGCTCTGCCCCGGTTCCCGCAACGCGCCGTTGTCGCTGGCGCTATACGACGCGGCCGCCGCCGGGCGCCTCCAGCTGCACGTCCGCATCGACGAGCGGGGCGCGGGCTTCCTCGCGCTGGGCATCGCGGCGCGCACCGGGCGCCCGGTCGCCGTGGTTTGCACCAGCGGCACCGCGGCGGCCAACTTCCACCCGGCCGTCCTGGAGGCCGACCGCGCCGGTGTCCCGCTGATCGTGCTCACCGCCGACCGCCCGCCGGAGCTGCGGGCCGCGGGCGCGAACCAGGTCATCGAGCAGCAGCGGCTCTACGGCGGCGCGGTGCGGTACTTCGACGAGCTGGCCGTCGCCGAGCGCCGCGGCGGTCAGAACGCGTACTGGCGCAGCCAGATCTGCCGGGCGTGGAACGCGGCGTACGGCGAGTGGCGGTGTGGTCCGGTCCACCTGAACGTCCCGTTCCGCGAGCCGCTGGTGCCCGACGGCGACGACGAGTGGTACGAGTCGCTGGAGGGCCGCCCCGGCGGGGAGCGCTGGACCGAGCTGCCGGACTTCGGCGCGCTGCCGTCGTTCGTGGTCCCGTCGGCGCGCTGCGGTCTGGTCATCGCGTGCGACAGCGGGGTGCGGGCCGCCGGTGAGTGGGGTGAGCAGCACGGCTGGCCGGTGATCTCGGAGACCGGCGGGCTCGGCCTGCTCGGGTCGTCGGCGATCTCGTCCGGCGTGTGGCTGCTCGGCGCCGAGGAGTTCATCCGGCGGCACAAGCCGGAGCAGGTGCTGTGCCTCGGCAGGCCGACGGTGTTCCGGCAGATCCAGCAGCTGCTGTCGGACTCCGACGTCGAGGTGCTGCTGGTGCGCCCGGACTCGGACTGGCCGGCGCCCGCCCACAACGTGCGGCAGGTCGGGCAGTGGTTCGACTCGCCGACCAAGCCGGCCGATCCGGAGTGGCTGGCCGCGTGGCAGCGGGCGGACGCGCTGGCCAACGAGGCGGTCGGCACGGCGTTGCGGCGCGAGCAGTGGCCGAGCGGGCTGCGGCTGGCGTCGGAGCTGGTCGACGCCCTGCCGCCGGACGCGCTGCTGGTGGTCGGCTCGTCCAACCCGGCGCGGGACGTGGCGCTGGCCGGGCGGATGCGACCGGACGTGCTGGTGCACCGCAACCGCGGCGTGGCGGGCATCGACGGCACGGTGTCGACGGCGATCGGCGCGGCGGCGGTGCACCGCGGGCAGTCGTACGCGCTGCTCGGCGACCTGACGTTCCTGCACGACGTGAACGGTCTGCTGGCCGGCCCGCCGGAGACGCGCCCGGACCTGACGATCGTGGTGCTCAACGACGACGGCGGCGGGATCTTCTCGCTGCTGGAGCAGGGGGCGCCCGAGCACCGGGACGCGTTCGAGCACGTGTTCGGCACCCCGCACGGCGCGGATCTTTCGGCGCTGTGCGCCGGGTTCGGCATCCCGCACGTGCGCGCCGGAACGATCGAGGAGTTCCGCGAGTCGCTGCGCCCGGCGCCCGGTCTGCGGGTGGTCGAGGTGCAGGTGGACCGGTCGCGCCACCGCGACCTGCACGCCCGCATCCGCTCGGCGGTGTCCACCGCTCTCTCCTGACGCCCGCACCCGCCCCGCAGCAGCAAACTCACCGTCCGCAGCGGCAAACACGCCGCTGGGAGCGGCAAACACGCCGGGAGGCGGCGTGTTTGCTTGTTGGCGCGCTGTGTTTGCTGTTCCGGGCGGTGAGTTGGCCCAGTCGTGAAAGCGCTGGTGGGCGACTTGTCGGGAATGGCCAGTCCAGTTAGCGGGAACCACCTTTCGGACGTGTCCGGTGGGAAGTTTTCCCGCTAGCGTCCGCGCCATGCGTCTACGAACTCGCGCCGGCCTGGGGGCCGTGACCACCGGAATCGCGATCGTGCTCCTCGCTTCGACCGCCTCCGCCGCGCCCGCCCCGGGCGCTCCCGGAGCCGGCGACCCCTACTACCCGTACGCCGGCAACGGCGGCTACGACGTCGCCCACTACGACATCCGCCTCACCTACCAGCCGGCCACCGACCAGCTCGCCGGCACCACGACGATCCTCGCCAGGACCACGCAGGAGCTGTCCAGCTTCGACCTCGACTTCGGGCTCCACGTGAGCGCGATCCGGGTCGACAACGTGCCCGCTGCCTTCCGGACCGTCCGCGAGGGCGAGCTGGAGGTCACCCCGGCCAAGCCGCTCGCGAAGAACCAGCCGGTCACCGTCGTCGTCACCTACGCGGACACCCCGTCCAAGGTCGTCATCGACGGCTACACCGCGTGGAAGAAGACCCCGGACGGCGCGCTCGCCGTCGACGAGCCGCAGAACTCGCAGTGGTGGTACCCGGCCAGCGACCACCCGACCGACAAGGCCACCTACGACGTCTCCGTCGAGGTGCCGGACGACGTCGCCGCCCTGTCCAACGGCACGCTGGTCCGCAAGACCAAGCAGCGGGCAGGCTGGACGCGCTGGAACTGGCGCAGCACCCAGTCGCAGAACACCTACGCCACCACCCTCGAAGTCGGGAAGTTCGAGGTCAACCAGGCCACCACCCCCGGCGGGCAGCCGTTCGTCACCGCGTACGACCCGGCCACCGGCGAGTCCCTCGGCGCGGCGAAGGCCAGCGTCGAGCGCACCCCGGAGATCATCGAGTTCCTCGCGAGCCAGTTCGGCGAGTACCCGTTCGAGGCGCAGGGCGGGGTCGTCAGCACCGGCCTGACCTTCGCACTGGAGGCCCAGACGCGGCCGGTGTACAGCAACAAGTTCTTCGTCGCCGGGACGAACACCTCGGTCGTCGCGCACGAGAACGCGCACCAGTGGTTCGGCGACTCCGTCTCGCTGGGCCGCTGGAGCGACATCTGGCTCAACGAGGGCTTCGCCAGTTACGCCGAGTACCTGTGGTCGGAGCACCAGCGCGAGGGCACGGCGGCCGAGCTCGCCCAGTACGTCTACGACTCCTACCCGGCCGACGACCCGTTCTGGCAGGTCCTGCCCGGCGACCCGGGCGCGGCCAACCAGTTCGACGACGCCGTGTACGACCGCGGCGCGCTGGCCGTGCAGGCGCTGCGGACAGCCGTCGGCGACGACGCGTTCTTCACGATCCTGCGCACCTGGGTCGCCCGGCACCGGGGTGACGACGCCCGCATCGGCGACTTCGTCGCGCTGGCCGAGGAGGTCTCCGGCAAGCCGCTGCAGCAGCTGTTCCAGACCTGGCTGTTCACCGCGGGCAAGCCGGCCACCGGCCCGAACGGCGCGGCCACCCTGCGTGCCGCCGCCCAGCCGCGGTCCTACCCCGCCATCCAGCGCACCCACCAGCTGCTGGCGGCCGGAGACAGCCGTTAACCCGCACCTTCTATGCTCGGAGGAGTGACGGCGAGAACTCTGTGGTGGCTGAAGATCGGCCGTCGATGCGTGCTCGCCGTCGCCGTCGTGATCACCGTGCTGTGCGCCGGCCTGCTGCTCGCCGCGATCCGCAACGACCAGGCGATCACCGGCAACCTGGGCACGGCGACGGCCGAAGTGGACGCGGTGGCCTGGGACCGGACGATCATCCGGTTCGAGACGCCGGACGGCATCGTGCACAGCCCGTCCAACGGCGTGCTCTATCCGGCCGGCCTCGTCGCGGGCGACCTGGTGCGCATCGAGTACGACGCGACCGACCCGGACCTGGCCCGCGTCGCGGGGCGCACGGCCACCTTGACGCTGCTGCCGCTGGGCACCACGATTCTGATCACCTGGGTGGTCGCGGGCGCGGTGGCCTGGCTGATCCGCCAGCGGCTGCGCCGCGAGCCGGAGGTGACCGAGCCGGAGGTCGCCGTCGTCGAGGCGGACACCCCGGTGAAGTCCGGTTGACTCCGGCAGCGAGGGGGATCCGATGCGCAGCGTCATCTACTCGATGTCCGTCTCGCTGGACGGCTACATCGTCGGGCCGGATGGCCGGTTCGGTTGGTCGGCGCCCACCGAGGAGGTCTTCCGCTTCGCCGTCGAGGAGGTTCGCGGCGTCGACGTCCACGTGATGGGGCGGCGGCTGTACGAGACGATGGTGTACTGGGAGACCGCCGATCAGGACCAGAACCTGGACGAGGCGGAGCTCGAATTCACCGCGATCTGGAAGGCGACCCCCAAAGTCGTGTTCTCCACCACGCTGACCGCGGTCGAGGGCAATGCGCGGCTGGCTTCCGGCAGCCCGGCCGAGGAGGTCGAGCGGCTGCGTGCCGAGCCGGGGGACGGCGACATCGCGATCGGCGGCGCGACCCTCGCCGCCGAGGTGGCCGCGGCCGGGCTGATCGACGAGTACCGGGTGCGGGTCTACCCGGTGCTCGTCGGCGGTGGCACCCCGTTCTTCGCGCGCCAGGAGCGCCGGGTGGACCTCGAACTCGTCGAGAATCGCATCCTCAGCGACAAGGTCGCCTTTCTCCGCTACCGCGTGGCGCGTTAGAACCCCTGGCGCGGCGGCTGGATCTGCTGCTGCGGGTACTGCTGCGGCGCGTGACCCGGCTGCGGGTATCCGGCCTGCGGCACGGGCGGCTGCTGCGGCATGGGCTGCGGCGCCTGCTGCTGCATGGCCTGGACCTGCTGCGCCTCGTCCTTGGTCAGCTTGTTCGTCATGCCGCAGAACGTGCACACCGTGAAGTACTTCGAGCTGATCGGGAACAGCGGGATGAAGAACAGCGTGAACCTCGTGACGGCGCGGCGCAGCGCGTGCGCGCTCGGGTTCTGGCAGTTCCCGCACAGGTAGGTCGCGGTGGCCAGCTCCTGGACGCTCTTGCGCCAGCCGTAGATCAGCATGTGGTGTTCTCCCGGGTCCGTGATCTTGTCCGGACCTAGGACGCGCGGATGCCCCGTTCGGTTTCCTGCCACCAGGACAGGACTTCCTCGGCGGCGCTGGGCGCGGCGACGAGCAGGCCGTCGGTGGGCAGCGGGCTGTCCGACCCGCGCCGGTCGAGCACGACGGCGCCGGCCTCGATGGCCAGCGCGACCGACCCGGCGACGTCCCACTCGTGGTAGCTGTGCAGCACCGCGGCGATGGCGTGCCCGAGCGCGACCTGCGCGATCGACAGCGCGGCCGAGCCGAGCACGCGGACCCCGGCGCGCGCCTCCGCGGCGCGTTCGATGAACGAGCCCATGCCCGGCCACGGACCCTTGCGGGCCAGTTCGGTGCACACGATCGACCCGGTGATGCGGTCCCGGTCGACCAGCTTCACCGGCTTGCCGTTGGCACGCGTGCCGCGGCCGCGGGCGGCGGCGTAGATCTGCGCGCGGTAGGGGTCGGCGACCACGCCGACGACCGGTCCGGACGCGTCGACCAGCGCGAGGCTGTAGGCGCACCACGGCACCCCGGCGACGTAGTTGGCCGTCCCGTCGACCGGGTCCACCACCCATCGGTAGGCCGCCGAGTCCGCGCCGGTGTCGGCGCCGAATTCGCCGCCGACGACGGGGATGCCGGGGAACTCGGCGGTCAGCACGCGGCGGGTGTGCCGCTCCAGGATGCGGTCGGTGTCGGTGACCCAGTCGAACGGCGAGTCCGCCACGTCCGGGTGGGCGCCCCGGCCCGCGGTCGCCGTGATCACGTCGGTGGCGTCGTTGGCCAGTCGCCCGGCGACCTCGAGCGCTCGCGACAGCAAGCCCGGTTCGACCGGGTGGGGTGGACGGGCGGAGAGGAGGGTCACGCCAGCCGAGTGTGGCGGCAGCAGATGTCCGGGACGCGACACCCAGGTGAAGCGGAGAAAGCTTCGTGAAGTTCGGGCACCGTTGGTCCCGTCGTCACGCGGGCTTTTCTCGGCGAACCGGACCGGCTGCCACGGTGGGGATCGTGCGCGTCGCCATCGTCACCGAAAGCTTCCTCCCGCAGGTGAACGGCGTGGCCAATTCCGTGCTGCGGATCATCGAGCACCTCACCGGCACCGGCCACGACGTGATGGTGGTCGCGCCCGGCCTCACCGGGCCGACGCACTACCGGGGCGCGCCCGTGGTGCGGATCCCGGCGCTGGACTTGCCGGTGGTGAACTCGCTGCCGATCGGCCTGCCCACCCGCACGGTGCTGACCGCGTTGGCCGCGTTCGGGCCGGACGTGGTGCACCTCGCGTCGCCGTTCGTGGTCGGCGCCCGCGGCCTGGCCGCGGCCCGGCGGCTTCGGGTGCCGTCGATCGCGGTGTTCCAGACCGACATCGCCGGGTTCGCCACCGCGTACGGGCTCGGCCTCGGCGCGCGGGCCGCGTGGCGGTGGGTGCGGCGGCTGCACACCAAGGCCGACCGGACGCTCGCGCCGTCCACCCAGTCCGTGGAGGACCTCCGCGCGCACGGCGTGCCCCGCGTGCACCGGTGGGGTCGTGGGGTGGACGTCGAGCGGTTCTCGCCCGAGCACGTGGACCCGGACCTGCGTGCCCGGCTCGCGCCGAACGGGGAGCTGCTGGTCGGGTTCGTCGGGCGGCTGGCGCCGGAGAAGGAGGTCGGCAGGCTCGCCGCGCTGACCGGGGTGGACGGCCTGCGGCTGGTGATCGTGGGTGACGGGCCGGATCGCGAGGAGCTGCGGGAACGTCTCCCTGGCGCCGCGTTCCTCGGCGCCCGTTACGGCGACGAGCTGTCCGCGGCCTACGCGAGCCTCGACGTGTTCGTCCACACCGGCCCGCACGAGACGTTCTGCCAGGCGGTGCAGGAGGCGATGGCGTCCGGGCTGCCGGTGCTCGCGCCGGACGCGGGCGGCCCGCGGGACCTCGTCCTGCCCGGCCGCACCGGTTTCCTGCTGCCGCCCGACCCGGCGGGCTTCGCCGAGGAGCTGGTGCGGCGCGTGCGCGACCTGCGTGACCCGGCGCTGCGGGACCGGCTGGGGACCAAGGCCCGCAAGGTCGTCCTCGGCCGGACGTGGCCCGCGGTGTGCGCGGAGCTGGTGAACCACTACGAGGTGGTCACCGGCCGCGTCGCGCGAGCCGCCTGATGCCATGCACATCGTCCAGCTGGCGAACTTCTACGGGCCACGATCCGGCGGTCTGCGCACGGCGCTGCACCACCTCGGCGCCGGTTACGTGGCGAGCGGCCACCGCGTGACGCTGGTCGTGCCGGGGCCCCGGCACGCCGAGGAGCAGCTGCCGACCGGGGTGCGCCGGATCAGCCTGCCGGCACCGAAGATCCCCGGCACCGGCGGCTACCGCGCGGTCGACCCGTACCGGGTGCGCGCGTTGCTGTCGGCGCTGCGCCCGGACCGGCTGGAGGTGTCGGACCGGCTGACGCTGCGCGGGATGGGGGTGTGGGCGCACCGGCGTGACGTGCCCAGTGTGGTGATCTCGCACGAGCGGCTGGACCGGCTGCTGGAGCAGTTCCTGGTGCCCCGTCCGCTGGCCCGCCGCGTCGCCGACGCCGCCAACCGGCGCATGGCGGGCAACTACGACACGGTCGTCTGCACCACGTCGTTCGCCCGTGAGGAGTTCGACCGGATCGATGTCTCCAACGTCCGCCAGGTCCCGCTCGGGGTGGACCTCGCGACCTTCCGTCCCGCGCACCACGATCCCGGCCTGCGGCACGAGCTGGCCTCCGGCGCGGACGCATTGCTGGTCCACTGTGGACGGCTGTCGCCGGAGAAGCACGTGGAGCGCAGCGTGGACACGGTCGCCGAGCTGACCGAGGCGGGGGACCGGGTGCGGCTGGTGATCGCCGGGGACGGGCCGCGCCGCCGGGCGTTGGAACGACGGGCGCGCGGGTTGCCGGTGACGTTCCTCGGGTTCGTGTCCGACCGGACCGCCGTCGCCCGGTTGCTGGCCAGCGCCGACGTCTCGCTGGCGCCCGGCCCGCACGAGACGTTCGGGCTCGCGGCGCTGGAGGCGCTGGCGTCCGGGACGCCGGTGGTGGTGTCGCAGTCCTCGGCACTGCGGGAGATCGTCCGGCCCGGCTGCGGGGCCGCGGTTCCGGACGTGCCGCGGGAGTTCGCGTCCGCCGTGACCGGCCTGCTGGAGAGCCCGGAGGACCTGCGACGTGCGGCTTCGCGCGCCCGGGCGGAGGAATTCGCCTGGCCCGCGAGCGTGCGGGGGATGCTCACTGCCTTACGCTCCTGACATGTCGCGAGCCAGTCTGGACAAGGATCCACACGAGGTCGCCGCCATGTTCGACGGCGTCTCGGAGGGCTACGACCGGGCGAACTCGGTCATGACGTTCGGGTTCGACCGGCGATGGCGTACGACGACGTCCCGCGTCCTGGACGCCCGCCGCGGCGAGAAGGTGCTCGACCTCGCCGCGGGCACCGGGGTGTCCACCGCCGAGTACGCCCGCGGCGGCGCGTGGTGCCTGGCCGCGGACTTCTCCCTCGGCATGCTGCGCAGCGGCAAGCACCGCCGCGTCCCGATGGTCGCCGCCGACGCGCTGCACCTGCCCTTCGCCGACGACAGCTTCGACGCCGCGACGATCAGCTTCGGCATCCGCAACTTCGTCAACACCAAGGCCGCGCTCGAAGAGATCGCGCGCGTGGTCAAGCCGGGCGGCCGGCTGGTGATCTGCGAGGTGTCGACCCCCACATTCCCGCCGATCCGGTTCGTCTACAAGAAGTTCATCCTGCGGGCAATGACGCTGCTCGGCCGGTTCTCCTCGACCAACCCCGAAGCCTACTCCTACCTGGCCGAATCGATGGCCGCGTGGCACGACCAGCGCAGCCTGGCGCAGATCATCGCCAGCGCGGGCTGGTCGAAGGTGGAGTGGCTGAACCTGACCTTCGGCGTCGTCGCCATCCACCGCGCGTGGAAGCCCACCCGCCAGCCCGACCACCACCCCTGATGGAGACGCTTCGCGTCGCAGTGCTCCCGTAAACTCCGGGGCATGACCCAGGACGCACAGGTAATCGTCGTCGGCGCGGGCCCGGCCGGATCCACCGTCGCGACGTACCTGGCGCGCGCGGGGGTCGACGTCCTGGTGCTGGAGAAGACCGAGTTCCCCCGCGAGAAGGTGTGCGGCGACGGCCTCACCCCGCGCGGCGTGAAGCAGCTCATCGACCTGGGCATCGACACCAGCCAGGAGGCCGGCTGGGTGCACAGCCGCGGCCTGCGGATCCTCACCGCGGAGCTGACGCTGGAGCTGGACTGGCCGGAGCTGACCAGCTACCCGCCTTACGGCGTCTCGCGCACCCGCCAGGACTTCGACGACCTGCTGGCCAAGACCGCGGTCAAGGCGGGCGCGCGGCTGCTGGAGCGGACCACGGTGACCGGCGCGATCACCGACGAGCGCACCGGCCGCGTGATCGGTGTCGAGGGGAAGCAGGGGCCCGAGAAGACCCCGGTCCGCTACCACGCGCCGCTGGTCCTCGCGTGTGACGGCGTGTCCGCGCGGCTGGCCCGGTCGATCGGCATCGAGACCGACGAGAAGCGCCCGATGGGCGTCGCCGTGCGCCGGTACTACAAGAGCCCGCGGCACGACGACCCGTTCATCGAGGGCCACCTGGAGCTGTGGGACCGCAAGGACCCGCGCAACCCGCAGCTGCTGCCCGGGTACGGCTGGGCGTTCCCGCTCGGTGACGGCACGGTGAACGTCGGGCTGGGGATGCTGTCCACGTCGAAGTCGTTCCGGAACATGGACTACCGCGCCCTGATGCGGCAGTGGCTGGACTCGACGCCGGAGGAGTGGGGCTACCGCGAGGAGAACGCGATCGGCCGGATCGGCGGCGCCGGTCTCCCGATGGGCTTCAACCGGACCCCGCACTACCGCGACGGCCTGCTGTTGCTCGGCGATGCGGGCGGCATGGTGAGCCCGTTCAACGGGGAGGGCATCTCGGCGGCGATGGAGTCGGCGCAGCTCGCGGCGCAGTTCGTGGTGCATGCGCTGGCCCGGCCCGAGGGCTCGTCGCGGGAGCGCGCGCTGCGTGGCTACCCGCTGGCGCTGAAGGAGCTGATGGGCGGCTACTACCGCCTCGGCAACGTCTTCGCGAAGGCGATCGGCAACCCGAAGGTCATGCGCGCGGCGACCAAGTACGGGCTGCGGATCAACCCGCTGATCCCGCTGATCTACAAGGGCCTGTCCGGCTGCTACGACGCCAAGGGCGGCGACGCGGTGGACCGGATGATCTCGCTCGCCGCGCGGTTGATGCCCAGCGCCTGAGGTGGGGCCTGCCCCACCGCGGACCCGGGTGCGCACCGGCTGCCGGATCTTCGCGCGGCGCAACAGACTCGGGACGTGCCCACCACACAAGCCGAAACCGGCAGCGACTTCGCCCGCCTGGCCGGCCGCGTCAAGCAGGCCGGCCTGCTGAACCGGCGCCCCGGCTACTACGCCCTGCGCGCCGGACTGGTCACCGCCCTGTTCGCCTACTCCTGGGCGTTGTTCGCCTGGATCGGCGACTCCTGGGCGGCCCTGGTCGTCGCCGTGCTGCTGGCCGTCCTGTTCGGTCAGATCGCCCTGCTGTCGCACGACCTCGCGCACCGGCAGGTGTTCCGCACGCGCCGCCCGAGCGAGGTCGCCGGCCGGATCGCGGGCAACCTCGGCATCGGCCTGAGCTACGGCTGGTGGATGGACAAGCACACGCGCCACCACGCCAACCCCAACCACGAGGAACTCGATCCGGACGTCGCGCCGGACATCCTCGTGTGGTCGCAGGGCCAGGCCAGGGCCAGCCGCGGCCTGCCCCGGTTCATCGGACGCCACCAGGCGGTCCTGTTCTTCCCGCTGCTCACGCTGGAAGGTCTGAACCTGCACTGGTCGAGCATCCGCGCGGTGCTCAGGCCGGGGCTGAAGCAGCGGTGGCTGGAAGCCGCGCTGCTGTTCACCCACTTCGCGGTCTACCTGGGCGCGGTGTTCCTGGTGCTGTCGCCGGTCAAGGCGCTGGTGTTCATCGCCGTGCACCAGGGCCTGTGGGGCGTGTACCTGGGCTCGATCTTCGCACCGAACCACAAGGGCATGCCGACGCTGATCGGCGGGGAGCGGCCGGACTTCCTGCGGCGGCAGGTGCTGACCTCCCGCAACGTCCGCGGCGGCCGGTTCGTCGACGTCGCGATGGGCGGCCTGAACTACCAGATCGAGCACCACCTGTTCCCCAGCATGCCGACCCCGCACCTGCGGCTGGCGCAGCCGATCGTGCGGCGGTACTGCGCCGAAATCGGGGTGCCGTACTCCGAGACCGGCCTGGTCGACTCCTGGGCGCAGGCGCTGCGGCACCTCCACGAGGCCAGCACCCCACTCCGCCACTAGCCCCCACGCTCCCGACCGCAGGCCTCGCACGCCCCAACCGCAGAACTCGCGCGCTCGAGCGCAGAACTCGCGCCAGCCGCGAGTCCCACCTTCCCGGGCGCGAGTTCTGCGGTGCCGCTGGAGACCTCGGTCACACCTGCGGCGGCGTGATCTTGCCCGCAACCGGCGAAGGTCGGCCCCGCTCACCGTGGGTTACGTCACACCAGTTCTGCGTTGCGTGATCGGGATGATCCTTTTCGTGCTGGTCTCGGGCTTATGGCCGTCCACCAGGGCATCCTTTGGTTAGGTTCGCCTTACCCGAAACACCCCGCGACAACAATGTGAGCCACGTCCTACACTGCCCCTATGCTTTGTGAACCGCTTCACAACCCCGCAAGGCAGATTGTGAACAGTTTCACAAGCGGCACGTTCGCAACGGCGCGGAAAGGACGGCATTCACCGTGCTGATGTCGCAGTTCCACCTCGCGCAGGCCGCCTCGGGGCCCGGCCTCGAGATGTACCTGCCGCTGGTCCTCCTGTTCGTCCTCGCCGCGGCCTTCGCGGTGTTCTCCGTGCTGCTCGGCCCGCTGGTGGGCCCGCGCCGGTACAACCGGGCGAAGCAGATGGCCTACGAGTGCGGGATCGAACCGTCCCCGCAGCCGCTGGTCGGCGGCGGCCGCATGCCGGTCGCCTACTACATCACCGCGATGCTGTTCATCCTGTTCGACATCGAAATGGTCTTCCTCTACCCGTTCGCCGTCTCGGCGGACGCGCTCGGCCTGTTCGGCCTGGTGGAGATCGTCTTGTTCATCGCGACCGTCGGCTTCGCCTACGCCTACGTCTGGCGTCGCGGCGGGCTCGACTGGAACTAGGGGAGGGACGTCATGGGACTCGAAGAGCAGCTCCCCAACGGCATCATGCTGGCCAGCCTGGAGAAGCTGGTCAACTGGGCGCGCAAGAACTCGCTGTGGCCGGCCACCTTCGGGCTCGCCTGCTGTGCGATCGAGATGATGACCGTCGGCGGTTCGCGCTACGACATCGCGCGCTTCGGCATGGAGCGGTTCTCCGCCACCCCGCGCCAGGCCGACCTGATGATCGTCGCAGGGCGGGTCACGCAGAAGATGGCCCCGGTCCTGCGCCAGATCTACGACCAGATGGCCGAGCCGAAGTGGGTGCTGGCCATGGGCGTCTGCGCGTCCTCCGGCGGCATGTTCAACAACTACGCCGTGGTGCAGGGCGTGGACCACATCGTGCCGGTCGACATGTACCTGCCGGGCTGCCCGCCGCGCCCGGAGATGCTCCTCGACGCGATCCTCAAGCTGCACGCCAAGATCCAGGACGAGCCGCTCGGGCCGCGCCGGGCCGCCGCGCTGGCCGGGCACCATACCGAGCTGATCCCGTCGTCGATCAAGTACGCGAAGAAGTGATGCGCTCATGACCGAGGAAAAGCCCGAACCCGGCGGGGAACAGTCCAGCGCCCAGCGCCCGGACACCGGCTTGGAGCCGCGTGGGCCGCGCCCGGCGCAGCCGATCGTCGCGGGCCGTGAGC
The DNA here is from genome assembly GCF_000739085.1 of Amycolatopsis methanolica 239. Lineage (NCBI taxonomy): Bacteria > Bacillati > Actinomycetota > Actinomycetes > Pseudonocardiales > Pseudonocardiaceae > Amycolatopsis > Amycolatopsis methanolica. The sequence goes on from NZ_CP009110.1 coordinate 465,167, forward strand.
GCCGCGGGATGTTCGGTGTCTCCGACAGCGGGGACACATCCGGTTACGGCGGCCTGCGGCTGCCCGCGTACCTGCCGCCACCGGCGGAACGGCCCTACGGCGGTTGGTTCGACGAGTTCGCCGACCAGTTCTTCGCCGCGCTGGCGGAGAACGGCGTGCCCGCCGACGCGGTGCACCAGGTGACCGTCGACCGCGGCGAGATCACCCTCTACGTCGACCGCGCGCACCTCGTCGCGATGTGCCGCATCTTGCGCGACGACGCCGGGTTGCGGTTCGAGCTGTGCAGCTCGGTGTCCGGTGTGGACTACGGGCCGGATGTGCCGCAGCGGCTGCACTCGGTGTACCACCTGACGTCGATGACCTACCGGCGGCGCATCCGGCTGGAGGTCGCCGTCGACGTCCAGGACGCGCACATCCCGTCCATCGTGGCGGTCTACCCGACGGCGGACTGGCAGGAACGCGAGGCGTGGGACCTGTTCGGCATCGTCTACGACGGCCACCCGGCCCTGACGCGGATCCTGATGCCGGACGACTGGGACGGCCACCCGCAGCGCAAGGACTACCCGCTCGGCGGGATCCCGGTGGAGTACAAGGGCGCGGAGATCCCGCCCCCCGATCAGCGGAGGTCGTACTCGTGACTACCGATCGACTCGCGGACGTCAGCACCGGCACCGACACGAGCGACGCCGGCCGCGACAGCGTCGACTACGCCGAATCGCGCGACACCACCGAAGGCCGCATCTACCACGTCAGTGGCGGCGACTGGGACGACGTGCTGGAGGACGCTCAGCACGACGAGCGGATCGTCATCAACATGGGCCCGCAGCACCCGTCCACGCACGGCGTGCTCCGGCTCGTGCTGGAGCTGGAGGGCGAGACCGTCACCCAGCTCCGCTCGGTCATCGGCTACCTGCACACCGGCATCGAGAAGAACTGCGAGTACCGGACCTGGACCCAGGGCGTCACGTTCGTGACGCGCATGGACTACCTGTCCCCGCTGTTCAACGAGCTGGGCTACTGCCTCGGTGTGGAGAAGCTGCTCGGCATCCGCGCCCCGCGCCGGGCCGAGCTGATCCGCGTCATGCTGTGCGAGATCAACCGCATCGGCTCGCACCTGGTCTACATCGCCACCGGCGGCATGGAGCTGGGCGCAACCACCGCGATGACCTTCGGGTTCCGCGAGCGGGAAGAGGTCCTGCACCTGCTGGAGTACCTGACCGGGCTGCGCATGAACCACGCGTTCATCCGCCCCGGCGGCGTCGCGCAGGACCTGCCGACCGACTGGAAGGAGAAGGTGAGCGAGTTCGTCACGACGATGGACGAGCGCCTTCCCTTGTACGACAAGCTGTTCACCGGTCAGCCGATCTGGCGCAACCGGCTCAAGGGCGTCGGGTACCTGCCGGTCGACGCGTGCCTCGCGCTCGGCGTCACCGGGCCGGTGCTGCGCTCCGCCGGCCTGCCGTGGGACCTGCGCAAGATCGAGCCGTACTCGTGCTACGACGAGTTCGAGTTCGACGTGCCGACCTCGACCGAGGCCGACTGCTGGGGCCGGTACCTGTGCCGGGTGGAGGAGATGCACCAGTCGCTGCGGATCATCCGGCAGTGCCTGAAGAAGATCGAGCCGGGCCCGGTGATGGTGGAGGACCGCAAGATCGCGTGGCCCGCGCAGCTGTCGATCTCCAGCGACGGCATGGGCAACTCGCTCGAGCACGTCCGCAAGATCATGGGCCAGTCGATGGAGTCCCTGATCCACCACTTCAAGCTGGTCACCGAGGGCTTCAAGGTGCCGGCGGGCCAGGTGTACTCGCCGATCGAGTCGCCGCGCGGCGAGCTGGGCTTCCACCTCGTCTCCGACGGCGGCACCCGCCCGGTGCGCGTGCACGTGCGGGAACCGAGTTTCGTCAACCTGCAGTCCCTGCCGGCGATGTCAGAGGGCGGCCTGGTGGCGGACGTGATCGCGGCGGTCGCGTCCGTGGACCCGGTCATGGGCGGAGTGGATCGATGACCCAAGCGAAAGAGCTGTTCGACGCGGACACGGTGGCCAAGGCGCAGGAGCTGATGGCCCGCTACCCGCAGTCCCGGTCGGCGCTGCTGCCGATGCTGCACCTGGTCCAGTCGGTGCAGGGGTTCGTCAGCCAGGAGGGCGTGACGTTCTGCGCGCAGCAGCTGGGACTGTCCGAGGCCGAGGTCAGCGCGGTCGTCACGTTCTACACCATGTACAAGCGCAAGCCGTGCGGTGAGCACCTGGTGAGCGTGTGCACGAACACGCTGTGCGCGGCGCTGGGCGGGGACGCGATCTACCGCACGCTGCAGGAGCACCTGGGCGAGGACGGGAAACCGCTGGGGCACGAGGAAACCGCGGGTACTCCGGGCGAGCCGGGGTCGATCACGCTGGAGCACGCCGAGTGCCTCGCCGCCTGCGACCTCGCGCCGGTGCTGCAGGTCAACTACGAGTACTACGACAAGCAGACGCCGGACAGCGCGGTCGAACTGGTTGACGCCCTGCGGCGCGGTGAGAAGCCGCAGCCGACGCGCGGGGCGCCGCTGGGCGACTTCAAGAGCGCCGAGCTGCAGCTGGCCGGGTTCTTCCCGGAGGACGAGCAGACCTACCGGTCGCAAGTGGACGGACCGTCCCAGGCCCCGGAGACCCTGATGGGTGTGCGGATCGCCCAGGAGCGGGGCTGGACGGCCCCGGCCATGGCGGACGCCCCGCTGCCGGAAGTGGAGAAGAAGTAATGGCTGATCCCATCACCCCGGTGCTCACCAAACGCTGGCTGTCCCCCAACTCCTGGCGGCTGTCCACCTACGAGCAGCTGGAGGGCTACACCGCGCTGCGCAAGGCGCTGAGCGGCACGCCCGAGCAGCTCGTGCAGCTGGTGAAGGACTCCGGTCTGCGCGGCCGCGGCGGCGCGGGCTTCCCGGCCGGCGTGAAGTGGTCGTTCATGCCGCCCAACGTGAATGGACGCACTGCCAAGCCTCATTATCTCGTCATCAACGCCGACGAGGGCGAACCGGGGACCTGCAAGGACATCCCGCTGATGATGGCCGACCCGCACTCGCTCATCGAGGGCTGCATCATCGCCGCCTACGCGATGCGGTCGCACCACTGCTTCATCTACGTGCGCGGCGAGGCGCTGCACCCGTACCGTCGGCTCAACGCGGCGGTGCGCGAGGCCTACCGCGCCGGGTACCTCGGCAAGGACATCCTGGGCTCCGGGTTCGACCTGGACATCACGGTGCACGCCGGGGCGGGTGCCTACATCTGCGGTGAGGAAACCGCGCTGCTCGATTCGCTCGAAGGCCGCCGCGGTCAGCCGCGGCTCAAGCCGCCGTTCCCCGCGGCCGCCGGTCTCTACGCGGCGCCGACCACGGTGAACAACGTCGAGACCATCGCGAGCGTCCCGTTCATCGTCAACGGCGGCGCGGACTGGTTCCGCAAGATGGGCCGGGAGAAGTCGCCCGGCCCGAAGATCTACTCGATCTCCGGGCACGTCGAGAGGCCCGGCCAGTACGAGGCGCCACTCGGCACGACCCTGCGGGAGCTGCTGGAGCTGTGCGGCGGCATGAAGGACGGCATCCCGCTCAAGTTCTGGACGCCGGGCGGGTCGTCCACGCCGATGTTCACCGCCGAGCACCTCGACATCCCCCTCGACTTCGAGGGCGCCGCGGAGGCCGGGTCGATGCTCGGCACCACCGCGGTCCAGGTGTTCAACGAAACCGTGTCGGTGCCGTGGGCCGTGATGAAGTGGACCCAGTTCTACGAGCACGAGTCGTGCGGCAAGTGCACGCCGTGCCGGGAGGGCACGTACTGGCTGGCGCAGATCCTGGAGCGGATGGTCGACGGGCGGGGCACCGCCGAGGACATCGACACGCTACTGGACGTCTGCGACAACATCCTCGGCCGGTCGTTCTGCGCGCTGGGTGACGGCGCGGTCAGCCCGATCACCAGCGGGATCAAGTACTTCCGCGACGAATTCCTCGCCCTGTGCGAGAGCAACAAGCGCGAGTTGGTGGGAGCACAGGCATGACGATCGCGCCGGAAGAACCCAAGACCGAGACGCCGGTCCCCGAAGGTCACGTGAAACTGACCATCGATGGCGAAGAGGTCATCGCGCCCAAGGGCGAGCTGCTGATCCGCACGGCGGAGCGGCTCGGCACGGTGATCCCGCGGTTCTGCGACCACCCGCTGCTCGACCCGGCCGGGGCCTGCCGCCAGTGCCTCGTCGAGGTCGAGATGGGCGGGCGGCCGATGCCGAAACCGCAGGCCTCGTGCACGATGACCGTCGCGGACGGGATGGTGGTGAAGACGCAGCTGACCTCGCCCGTCGCGGACAAGGCCCAGCAGGGCGTGATGGAGCTGCTGCTCATCAACCACCCGCTGGACTGCCCGGTGTGCGACAAGGGCGGCGAGTGCCCGCTGCAGAACCAGGCGATGGCCCACGGCCGCGCCGACTCGCGGTTCCGCGACACCAAGCGCACGTTCCCGAAGCCGCTGCCGATCTCCACGCAGGTGCTGCTCGACCGCGAGCGGTGCGTGCTGTGCCAGCGCTGCACCCGGTTCTCCGCGCAGATCGCCGGTGACCCGTTCATCGACCTGCTGGAGCGCGGCGCGCACCAGCAGATCGGCACGGCGGAGACGGCGGACGTGTTCGACCTGGCGTCCCGCACGTCGTCGGGTGCGCCGTTCCAGTCGTACTTCTCCGGCAACACCATCCAGATCTGCCCGGTGGGCGCGCTGACCAGCGCGCAGTACCGGTTCCGGTCGCGGCCGTTCGACCTGGTGTCCGCGCCGAGCGTGTGCGAGCACTGCTCGTCCGGCTGCGCCGAGCGCACCGACTACCGGCGCGGCAAGGTGATGCGCAAGCTGGCCGCCAACGATCCGGAGGTCAACGAGGAGTGGATCTGCGACAAGGGCCGCTTCGCGTTCCGGTACGCGACGGCGGCCGACCGGATCCGGCGGCCGCTGGTCCGCGACGCCTCCGGCGAGCTGCGTGAAGCGCCGTGGACGGAGGCGCTGCGCGTCGCCGCGGAGGGCCTGGCCAAGGCCCGCGACAGCCGCGGCGCCGCGGTGCTCGCCGGTGGCCGGCTGACCCTGGAGGACGCTTACGCCTACGCGAAGTTCGCGCGGGTCGCGTTGCGCACCAACGACGTCGACTTCCGCGCGCGGGCGCATTCGCCGGAGGAGCTGGACTTCCTCGCCGCCGAGGTGGCCGGCACGACGCCGGAGTACGGCGTCACCTTCGGCGCGATCGAGAACGCACCGACGGTGCTGTGCGTCGCGTTCGAGCCCGAGGAGGAGGCGCCGATCGTCTTCCTCCGGCTGCGCAAGGCCGCCCGCAAGAAGCGAACCCGCGTGGTCCACTTGGGACAGTGGACGACGCCGTCGGTGCGCAAGACCTTCGGCGAGCTGCTGGCCTGCGTGCCCGGGTCGGAGGCCGCCGCACTGGACGGGATTCCCGAGTACGCACCGGATGTCGAGTCGGCGCTGGGAGCGGACGGCGCGGTCGTGCTGGTCGGCGAGCGGGCGGCCGAGGTGCCGGGCCTGTTCGCCGCGGTGCGGCGGCTGGCCGCTCGCACCGGAGCGAAGGTCGCCTGGATCCCGCGCCGGGCAGGCGAGCGCGGCGCGCTGGAGGCTGGTGCGGCGCCGACGCTGCTGCCCGGCGGACGGCCGGTGACCGACGAGGCCGCCCGCGCTGAGGTCGAGGCGGCGTGGGGTGTGCCGGTGCCCGCCGAGCCGGGCCGCGACACGAACGACATCATCGGCGCATTGGCGGGCGGGTACCTGTCCGGCGTGGTGGTCGGCGGCGTCGACCTGGACGACCTGCCCGACCCGGCGCTGGCGCGGCAGGCGCTGGAGCGGGCGGAGTTCGTGGTCAGCCTGGAGATGCGGGCCAGCACGGTCACCGAGCACGCGGACGTGGTCCTGCCGATCGCGCCGGTGGTCGAGAAGTCCGGCAGCTTCGTCAACTGGGAGGGCAGGCGCCGCGAGTTCGACGCGACGCTCGAAGGCACCGGCGCGCTGCCGGACTGCCGGGTGCTGGACACGCTGGCCGTGGAGATGGACGCGGACCTGTTCACCCAGACCCCGGTCGCCGCGTACGGCGACTTCGCCCGGCTGGGCTCGTCGGGCGCGTCGCACGGCAGGTTCTGGGAGTCGGGCGCCGCGCGGGCCGCCGCCGAGGTCGGGCCGGGGCAGGCGCGGCTGGCGAGCTGGCGGCAGCTGCTCGACGAGGGCTCGCTGCAGGTGGACGAGCCGCACCTGGCGGGTACCGCGCGGCGCGTGGTGGCCCGGGTGTCGGCGAAGACCGCGGCGGAACTCGGTGACGTGGTGACCGTGTCGACCGAGCGGGGTGCGATCACGCTGCCCGTCGAAGTGGCCGACCTGCCCGACGACGTCGTGTGGCTGCCCGGCAACTCCGACGGCTCGCGGCTGCGCAGAACGCTCGCCGCCGGGCACGGGGCGGTCGTCAACATCGAGGGAGCGCGGCGATGACACCGTTTTTCGCGCAGCAGGCCACGGACCAGATGACCCGGGCCGAGCTGCTGGCGGACGACCCGTGGTGGCTGATCCTGCTGAAGACCGTCGTGGTGCTGCTGATCGGGCCGCTCCTGACGATCTTCCTCATCGTGTGGGAGCGCAAGGCGATCGGCCGGATGCAGAACCGGCCCGGTCCGAACCGCGTCGGCCCCGGCGGCTACTTCCAGTCGCTGGCCGACGCGATCAAGCTGCCGTTCAAGGAGCAGATCATCCCGGACGGCGCGGACCGGAAGGTGTACTTCCTGGCGCCGGTGCTGTCCGCGGTGCCCGCGTTGATCGCGCTGGCCGCGATCCCGTTCGGGCCGCAGGTGTCGATCTTCGGTGAGCAGACCGTGCTGCAGCTGGTCGACCTGCCGGTCGGCGTGCTGGTGATCCTGGCCTGCTCGTCGGTCGGTGTGTACGGAATCGTGCTGGCCGGGTGGTCGTCCGGGTCGCCGTACCCGCTGCTCGGCGGGCTGCGGTCGGCGGCGCAGGTGATCTCGTACGAGATCGCGATGGGCCTGTCGATCGTCGGGGTGGTGCTGTACTCGCAGTCGATGGCGACCGGCGCGATCGTCGACGCGCAGGCCCGCGGCTGGTACTTCTACCTGCTGCTGCCGAGTTTCGTGATCTACCTGATCTCGATGGTCGGCGAGACGAACCGCGCGCCGTTCGACCTGCCGGAGGCCGAGTCGGAGCTGGTCGGCGGGTTCCACACCGAGTACTCGTCGATGAAGTTCGCGATGTTCTTCCTCGCCGAGTACGTGAACATGGTGATCGTCTCGGCGTTCGCGACGACGTTGTTCCTCGGCGGCTGGATGTTCCCGTTCGTCGGGCTGGACTCGCCGCTGAACCAGGGGTGGCTGCCGCTGATCTGGTTCGCGGTGAAGCTGTTCGCGTTGCTGTTCGGGTTCATCTGGCTGCGCGGGACACTGCCGCGGTTCCGGTACGACCAGTTCATGAAGCTGGGCTGGAAGGTCCTGGTGCCCGCCAACCTGGTCTGGATCGTGATCATCTCGTCGATCCGCGCGATCCGGAACAACGGTGGTCTGACGACGGGCCAGATCCTGATCGGCGGGGCGGTCGTGGTGGTGGTCGCGGTGGCGATCGCGCTGCTGGTGCCGGAGAAGAAGCAGCCCGACAGCGATTCGGTGCCGGTCACCGGCGGCGGTTTCCCGTTGCCGCCACTGGATCTGCGCGTGCCCGAGGTGCCCGAGCGGGGCGCCGGGAAGCGCAGGCGCCGGGCGGCCGGCCGTACTTCGGAGCCTGCCCAGGTGGGCGCCGGGAAGGAGGGTTCCGATGGGACTGTTTGACCCCATCAAGGGTTTCGGCGTCACCTTCGGCACGATGTTCAAGAAGGTGGCGACGGAGGAGTACCCGGAGATCGGCGCCCCCGCCGCGCCCCGGTACCACGGGCGGCACCAGCTCAACCGGCACCCGGACGGGCTGGAGAAGTGCGTCGGCTGCGAGCTGTGCGCGTGGGCCTGCCCGGCGGACGCGATCTTCGTCGAGGGCGGCGACAACACCGAGGACGCCCGGTACTCGCCTGGCGAGCGCTACGGCAAGGACTACCAGATCAACTACCTGAGGTGCATCGGCTGCGGCCTCTGCGTCGAAGCGTGCCCCACCCGCTCCCTGACGATGATCAACTTCTACGAGATGGCGGACGACGACCGTCAGAAGCTGATCTGGACCAAGGAGGACCTGCTGGCGCCGCTGCTGCCGGGCATGGAGCAACCCCCGCACCCGATGCGCCTGGGCGACGACGAGCAGGACTACTACGTGCACGGCCCCGAACTGGCCCGCGGCCGCGGCATCCCAGCGGGCGAGACGGTGGAAACCTCCCGCGAGGAGGCGATCCAATGACGGCCCGGGTCTCGCTGCGCGTCCTGTCGATCCACAGCCGGACGAACCTGCCCGCGGGACGCTCCTCGTTCCGGGGCAGCGCCCCGGTTTCGGGTCACTCCGGTGAGGAGACTGCCCGATGAGCCGCTACCGATTCCTTTTCTGGGGTCTCCGCCCCGCGCGCGGCGACGCCGCGGGAGCCGTCCATAAGGAGGTGCGGTGATGGTGCTGGCACAGGCCGCGGAGACGGTCTCCACCGGGGAGGCCATCGCGTTCTGGATCCTCGGCCCGATCGCCCTGCTGGGCGCCCTCGGGCTGATCTTCGCCCGCAACGCCGTCCACTCGGCGCTCTTCCTGGCCCTCACGATGTTCTCGCTGGGCATCCTCTACATGGTCCAGCAGGCGCCGTTCCTCGGGTTCACCCAGATCATCGTCTACACCGGCGCGATCATGATGCTGTTCCTGTTCGTGCTGATGCTCGTCGGGCGGGAGAGTTCCGACTCGGTCGTCGAGGTGCTGCGCGGGCAGCGCCTGTGGGGCGGCATCCTCGGCATCGGCATCGCCGGGCTGATGGCCACCGCGCTCACCCGGGCGCTGGCCAACGTCACCCCGGCGCCCGCGCCGGACGGGACCGCCGGCGGCCTCGGCCGCCTCATCTTCACCGACTACCTGTTCCCGTTCGAGCTCACCTCGGCGCTGCTGATCACCGCCGCGCTCGGGGCGATGGTGCTGGCCTTCACCGAGAAACGCGGCCGCCGCACGCAGAAGGAACTCGTCGAGGCCCGGTTCCGCGGCGAGTACGAACGCATCTCGCCGAAGCCGGGGCCCGGCGTGTTCGCCACGTCCCACTCGGTGACGACCCCCGCGATCCTGCCCGACGGCACGGTCGCGCCCGAGTCGCTGTCCACCATCATCGAGTCCACGCCGACGGCGCGGCTCGAAGCCGAGCGCAAGCAGGTCGAGGGCACCGAACCGCAGCCCGACGCCCACGCGCTGGTCGGGAAGGGTGACGAGGAATGACCCCCACCTACTACCTGCTGCTGTCAGCCCTTTTGTTCTCCATCGGCGCGGTCGGGGTGCTGGTGCGGCGCAACGCCATCGTCGTGTTCATGTGCATCGAGCTGATGCTCAACGCCGTGAACCTCTCCCTGGTCACGTTCTCCCGCATCAACGGCGGGCTCGACGGCCAGGTCATGGCGTTCTTCGTGATGGTCGTCGCCGCCGCCGAGGTCGTCGTCGGCCTGGCGATCATCATGGCCATCTTCCGCACCCGCCGCTCGGCCTCGGTCGACGACACCAACCTGCTCAAGTACTGAGAGGGCCCACCCGCCGGCCCACCACCACCCTCAACGGAGGCGCTTCGCGCCGCAGAAAGGATCCGCGTGATCGCATCATCGTGGCTGCTGGTCGCGTTCCCGGCCCTCGGCGCGCTCGTCCTGCTGGCCGGCGGACGGCGCACCGACCGCTGGGGTCACCTCCTCGGGTGCGCGACGGTCATCGCGTCGTTCGTGTACGGCCTGGTGCTGTTCCTCCGCAGCGACGGGCACGTGACCGACACCAGGATGTTCACCTGGATCGGCGTCGGTGACCTCCAGATCGACTTCGGGCTCCGCATCGACGCGCTCTCGCTCGTCTTCGTCCTGCTGATCACCGGTGTGGGCGCGCTGATTCACATCTACTCGATCGGCTACATGGCCGAGGACCGCGACCGCAGGCGCTTCTTCGGGTACCTGAACCTGTTCGTGGCCTCCATGCTGGTTCTGGTGCTGGGCAACAACTTCGTGACGCTCTACCTCGGCTGGGAGGGCGTCGGCCTGGCGTCGTACCTGCTCATCGGCTGGTACTCGGACCGCCCGTCCGCGGCGACCGCCGCGAAGAAGGCGTTCCTGATGAACCGCGTCGGCGACGTCGGCCTCGCCCTCGCGATCTTCCTGATGTTCAAGTACCTCGGCACCGTCACCTACGCGGGCGTGTTCGACCGCATCGGCGACGCCCCGCCCGCCGTGATCACCGCGATCGCGATCCTGCTGCTGCTCGGCGCGTGCGGTAAGTCCGGCCAGTTCCCGCTCCAGGCGTGGCTCCCGGACGCGATGGAAGGCCCGACCCCGGTGTCGGCCCTCATCCACGCGGCAACCATGGTCACCGCCGGCGTGTACCTGGTGGCGCGCGCCAACCCGATCTACAACGAGACCGAGACGGGCAGGCTGATCGTCACCCTCGTCGGCGCGATAACCCTGCTGATCGGGTGCATCATCGGCTGCGCCTACGACGACATCAAGAAGGTGCTCGCGTACTCGACGGTCAGCCAGATCGGCTACATGATGCTCGCCGTCGGGCTCGGGCCGTTCGGCTACGCGCTCGGCATCATGCACCTCCTCACCCACGGCTTCTTCAAGGCCGGGCTGTTCCTCGGCGCCGGTTCGGTCATGCACGGCATGAACGACGAGGTCGACATGCGCAAGTTCGGCGGCCTGTACCGGCACATGCCGATCACGTTCGTCACCTTCGGGCTCGGCTACCTGGCGCTCATCGGGTTCCCCTTCCTGTCGGGCTACTTCTCCAAGGACGCGATCATCGAGGCCGCCTTCGGCCAGGAGGGCTGGCGCGGCTGGGTGTTCGGCCTCGCCGCGATGCTCGGCGCCGCGCTGACCGCCTTCTACATGACCCGCCTGATGCTGCTCACCTTCTTCGGCAAGGAACGCTGGCGGGACCTGCGCACCGCCGAGGGCAAGGAGTTCCACCCGCACGAGTCGCCGCCGGTGATGACCGCGCCGATGATCGTGCTGGCCATCGGCTCGGTCGGCGCCGGCGCGTTCTTCGCCCTCGGCGACCGCCTTTCCGAGTGGCTCGCCCCGGCGCTGGGTGAGCTCGGCGAGGCCGAGCACACCGCGATCCCGCACTCGCTCATCCCGTGGATCACGGTCGCCCTGTCCGCGCTCGGCGTGCTGCTCGCCTGGCTCGTCGTCGGGCGCCGGGACACCCCGGTCGAGCGGCCGGAGAACGTCTCCGCCGTCGTCAAGGCGGCCCGCAAGGACCTGTACGGTAACGCGGTCAACGAGGCACTGGTCGCGACCCCGGGCATGTGGCTCACCCGGTTCTCGGTCTACCTCGACAGCCGGGGCGTCGACGGCGCCGTCAACGGACTGGCCGCCGCTCTCGGTGGCGGATCCGGGCGATTGCGCAGACTGCAGACCGGCTTCGTCCGCTCGTACGCCCTGTCGATGCTGGCCGGCTCGTTCGTCCTCGTCGCCGCACTGCTGATGGTGAGGTTCTCATGACCTGGGTACTGGCCCTCATCCTCTGGCCGCTGATCGGCGCGTGCGTCGTCACCGGGCTGCGCCGCAACGACCGGCTCGCCACCCTCACCGCGGTGGCGTTCGCCATCGTCGAGCTGGCGATGATCGTCCCGACGTGGGCGACCTACGAGCCGAACGGCGCCCGCCTGCAGCACACCAGCTCGATGGACTGGATCCCGACCTTCGGCGTGCACATCTCCTTCGGCATCGACGGCATCGCGCTGGTGATGATCGCCGTGATCGCGTTCCTGGTGCCGATCGTCATCGGCGCCCTGGGCACGGCGGACAAGCTGCCGCAGGACCGCAGCGCGGGTGGTTTCCTCGCATTGATCCTGGTGCAGGAGGCCATCACCATCGCGGTGTTCGCCGCCACCGACGTGTTCCTGTTCTACGTGCTGTTCGAGATCATGCTGATCCCGATGTACTTCCTCATCGGCGGCTACGGCGGCGCGAACCGGCAGTACGCGGCGGTCAAGTTCTTCCTGTACTCCTTCCTCGGCGGTCTGATCATGCTGGCCTCGGCGATCGGGGCCTACTCGCTCGCCGCCGACGAGCTGGGGAACGGAACGTTCGACTGGGCGACGCTGGTCACGGTGGTCCGGGACGCGCCGGCGAGCACCCAGATCTGGCTGTTCCTCGGGTTCTTCCTGGCGTTCGCCATCAAGGCGCCGCTGGTGCCGTTCCACACCTGGCTGCCCGACGCCGCCGGTGAGGCGCCCATCGGCGTCGCCGTGCTGCTGGTCGGTGTACTGGACAAGGTCGGCACGTTCGGGTTCCTGCGCTACTGCCTGCCGATGTTCCCGGAAGCCAGCAAGGACCTGGCGCCGCTGGTGCTGGTGCTGGCGGTGATCGGCGTGCTCTACGGCTCGATCCTCGCCGCCGGGCAACAGGACATGAAACGCTTCGTCGCCTACGTCTCGATCGCCCACTTCGGGTTCATCGCGCTGGGCATCTTCGCCTTCACCCAGCAGGCGACCGTCGGCGCGGTGACCTACATGCTCAACCACAGCCTCGCGACCGGCATGCTGATCGTGGTGCTGGGCCTGGTGATCGCGCGCGGCGGCTCCACGCGGATCTCCGACTACGGCGGCATGTTCAAGCTGACACCGCTGCTCGGCGGGATGCTGCTCATCGCCGGTCTGTCCACTTTGTCCCTCCCGGGTACCAACTCGTTCGTCAGTGAGTTCCTGGTGTTGCTGGGCGCTTTCGAGACCCAGCCGGTGTACGCGATCCTCGCCACCGTCGGCATGGTGCTCGCCGCGGCCTACGTGCTCTGGCTGTACCAGCGCCTGATGACCGGCCCGGTGCGGGGGACCGCGCTGGTCGGCGCCGGGGGAGGCCCGGGCACCGCGATCGCCCCCGAGCTGGGCGCCCGGAAGTCGATCCGGGACCTCGGCGGCCGGGAGCTCGCGATCCTGGTGCCCATGGTGGTGCTGATCATCGGCCTTGGCTTCTATCCGCAACCCGTGCTGGACACGGTGACCCCGTCGGTCGACGCGACGCTTTCCGCACTCAACGGAGGCCAGTGAAATGCTCGGGATTCTGGCCCAGCAAGGGCAAATCTCCGCACCGGAGATCGCGTACGACGCGATCCTGCCGGTGCTGATCGTGCTCGGCGCGGCATGCGTGAGCGTGCTGTTCGAGGCGTTCCTGCCCCGGCACATGCGGTGGCCGTCGCAGGTGCTGCTCAGCCTGACCGCTCTGGCCGCCGCCGGTGTCGCGCTGGCCGTGTACGTCAGCGGTTCGCCGGTCAAGGGCCTGACCACCCTCAGCGGCGCCGTGTCGGTCGACAAGCCCGCCCTGTTCCTGTGGGGCACGCTGCTCGCCCTCGCGCTGCCCGCGATCCTGCTGATCGCGGACCGCTCGGTCGAGCCGGGCGGCGCCTTCGTCGCGCAGGCCGCGATCCGGCCGGGCACCGTGCAGGACCGGGCCCAGGTCGGGTCGACGGGCATGCAGACCGAGGTCTTCCCGCTGGCGCTGTTCGCGCTGGGCGGGATGATGACGTTCTGCGCGGCCAACGACCTGCTCACCATGTTCATCGCGCTCGAGGTGCTGAGCCTGCCGCTGTACCTGATGTGCGGCCTGGCTCGGCGCCGGCGCCTGCTGTCGCAAGAGGCGGCGGTCAAGTACTTCCTCCTCGGGGCCTTCTCGTCGGCGTTCTTCCTCTACGGCCTGGCGCTGCTCTACGGCTACGCGGGTTCGGTCAAGCTGGCCGACATCGCCAACGCCGCGGCCGGCTCGGACCGGTCGGACATGCTGTTGTTCGCGGGCATGGGCCTCCTCGTGGTCGGGTTGCTGTTCAAGGGTTCGGTCGGCCCGTTCCACACCTGGACGCCGGACGTCTACCAGGGCGCGCCGACCCCGGTGACCGGGTTCATGGCGGCCTGCACCAAGGTCGCCGCGTTCGGCGGCATCCTGCGGGTGCTGACCGTCGGGTTCGAGTCGACCAGCTGGGAGTGGCGCGGCGTGCTGTGGGCCGTCGCGATCATCTCCATGGCGATCGGCGCCGTGCTCGGCCTGACCCAGACCGACGTCAAGCGCATGATCGCGTACTCTTCCGTCGCGCACGCCGGCTTCCTGCTCGTCGGCACGCTCGCGATGACCGAACAGGGCCTGTCCGGGACCCTGTTCTACCTGCTGGCCTACGGCTTCACGACCCTGGCCGCGTTCGGCGTGGTCTCGCTCGTGCGTGACGCCAAGGGCGAGGCCACGCACCTGTCGGCGTGGGCCGGCCTGGCCAAGCGGTCGCCCGTGCTGGCCGGGGTGTTCACCTTCCTCCTGCTCGCTCTGGCCGGGATCCCGTTGACCAGCGGGTTCGTCGGCAAGTTCGTCGTGTTCTCGGCGGCGCTGCGGGACGGCATGGCGCCCCTGGTGGTGATCGCGCTGGTGTTCAGCGCCGTCGCGGCGTTCTTCTACCTGCGGGTGGTCGTGCTCATGTACTTCTCCAAGCCGGCTCCGGAGGGGCCGACCGTGACGGTGCCGGGCGCGTTCACCACGGCGGCGATCACGCTCGGCGTGATCATCACCCTGCTGCTCGGCGTCGCCCCCGCCTTCGCCCTGGACTGGGCGGGAGCGGGTGCCTTCGCCTTCTGACGACCGCGCCACCGGAAGTGCCCTCCGTCCACCCTGGCCGGGGGGCACTTCCGTGTCCGGGGTCAGGTCGGATCGAGCGCGCGCACGACGTCGGGATAGGAACACGCGTGCCGGTGCACGTCGCCGCACCGGCAGGGCTGCTCGCGCGCCAGCCGCATCAGCTTGCGCAGGTGCCGCTGAGCGAGCCCGCGCTCGCGCGCCTCGCCCAGGGTGGGCCGGAGGGCCTGGTTGCGGGTGCGGCGGCCGGGGACGGTCTGCTCGGTCATTTCTCGAGGCTCCTTTCGGGAGGGATGTCTCGAGCATGCCCGGTGTGGCGGCGGAGTAGGAAACAGAACGGGATTCTGTGGATGGCTGAGGGCGATGTGGACAAGTCGCGCCGTTTCGCCGGTGTGGCGCCGTTCTTGTCGGCCGGGTGTGCTAGACGACCGGCGTCGCGTGCCGGCCCGTCGGCGTCAGTGCGCGGCTGTTGCTGATCAGCTGCGTCGCGATCTCGTCCACGCAGGCTGTGAAGTCCCGGCCCGCCGCGGCCTCCGAACCCGCCACGTTGTCCAGCACCCACAACCGCCACGCGCCGACCAGCCGGGCGAAGGTGTCGCTGCCGTGCCCGGTGAACGTGAAGTGCCCGTCGGCCTCGGCGAGCTGCCCGGCGGACACCAGCTGCCGCGCGGTGGGTTCGAAGATGCCGGCCGGAACACCGGTCTGCGCGGCGATTTCCTGCAGCGTGGCGTCGCCGTCGTCGACGCTGTTGCGGTAGATCCGCGCGATCAGCCACGCCTGCGCGTAGCTCAGCGGCACGCCGGACCGGGCCAGGATCTCCGGCCCCGGATCGGTCTTCTGCTTCGACCATACCGTCGCCACGACCTTTTCCAGCTCCTGCCGCGAATCCCCGGAGCCCGGCACCGCGAAGCCCTCGCCGACCCCGCTGTTGCCCGACGCCAGCGTCTTCGACGTGTCCCGCAGCGGAACCTCCTTCAGGAACAACGCGACCACCAGCGCGAGCAACCCGATCGGCGAGGCGATCAGGAACATCGTGCCGATCGCGTCCACATAGGACTCTGTGGTCGGCTGCGGCGGCAGGTTGTTCGCGTAGATGGAGCCGAACACCGCGACCCCGAAGGAACTCCCCAGCGTGCGCAGGAAACTCACGCCGGACGTCGCCACCCCGAGGTCGGCGTAGTCCGCGGTGTTCTGCACGACGATCGTGGGCACCTGCATGGTGCAGCCGAGCCCGAGGCCCAGCACGACCATGTACGCCGAGGTGACCCAGAAGCTCGTGGTGGCGTCCAGGTGCGACAGCAGGTACAGGCCCAGCGCCAGCACGAGCGATCCGGCGATCGGGAAGACGCGATACCGCCCGGTGCGGCTGATCACCACGCCGCTGACCAGCGAGGTGATCATGATCCCGGCCACCAGCGGCAGCATCCGCAGCCCGGACTCGGTCGCGCTCGCGCCCTGCACGCGCTGCAGGTACGTCGGCAGGTAGGTGATGCCGCCGAGCATCGCGAACCCCACGACGAAACTCAGGATGCCCGCCACCGAGAACACCCGGCCGCGGAACAGCCGCATCGGCAGCATCGGCTCCTCGGCCCGCAGCTCGACCAGCACGAACGCCACCAGCAGCACGACCGAACCGACCGCCATCGCGATGATCACCGGCGACGTCCAGGCGTACTCGGTGCCGCCCCAGCTGGTCACCAGCGTCAGCCCGGTCGAGGCGAGCGCGACGAGGACGATGCCCAGGTAGTCGATGCGTGGTTGTACCGCCGACTTGACCGTGGGCAGCGCGAACACCGCAACGAGGACCACCAGCACGCCGAGCGGCACGTTCACGTAGAACGCCCACCGCCAGCTCAGGTGGTCTACGAACAGGCCGCCGAGCAGCGGGCCGGCCACTGTCGAGACGCCGAACACCGCCCCGATCGCGCCCTGGTACTTGCCGCGTTCGCGCAGCGGCACGACGTCGGCGATGACCGCGGCCGAGGTCACCATCAGCCCGCCCGCGCCGAGGCCCTGCAGCGCGCGGAACGCGACGAGCATGGCCATCGAGTCGGCCCACCCGCACAGGAACGACCCGGCGAGGAACAGGACCACGCTGGCCAGGCACGCCCGCTTGCGCCCGTACAGGTCGCCGAACTTGCCGATCAGCACCGTCATGATCGTTTCGGCGAGCAGGTACGAGGTGACCACCCACGACAGGTGGTTCGCGCCGCCCAGGTCCGCCACGATGGTCGGCAGGGCGGTGGACACGATCGTCTGGTCCAGCGCCGCCAGCAGCATCCCGAGCATGATCGCCGCGACGATGGTGTTCTGGGTCCTCCTGCTGGTCACCTCGCGAACGTTAGTGCTGGTCAGAAGGGCTTGCGGGCCGGCTCACCCGATGGTGTGCGGACCCGTTGTCGCGTGCATCACCAGGGTGGTTCGCAGAGGGCGCACGAACAGCCCGGGTGCAGCCATTACGCTGGTGAGGACCGGTCAGTGAAGTGCGGAGAGGGCGGACAACGTGTCAGTGCGGCACCGGGGTAGCACGATCGAGGAGCTGCGCGGGAGCGTGGGCCTGCGGATCGCCGACGAGCAGCTGCTGCGCACGCTGGCCGCTGGACTGGACGACGTCGAAAAGCTGCTGCGCGACACCGCGCGCAGCGAAGTGCAGGCCGTCCACGACGCCGCGTCGCACCTGGTCGAGGCGGGGGGCAAACGTTTTCGCCCGATGATGACCCTGCTGGCGGGCGAGTTCGGCGACGGCAACCACGCCGACGTCGTGATCGCCGCGGCGGCCGTCGAGCTGGTCCACCTGGCCACGCTGTACCACGACGACGTGATGGACGAGGCCACGATGCGGCGCGGGGCGCCCAGCGTCAACGCCCGCTGGACCAACAGCATCGCGATCCTCACCGGCGACTTCCTGTTCGCGCACGCCTCCCGGCTGGTGTCCGACCTGGGCACCGACGCCGCCCGCATCCTCGCCGAGACGTTCAGCGAACTGGTCACCGGCCAGATGCGGGAGACCGTCGGGCCGGGCGAGGGCGAGGACCCGGTCGACCACTACCTCACCGTCATCGCGCAGAAGACCGGCTCGCTGATCGCCACCTCCGGCCGGTTCGGCGCGATGGTCTCCGGCGCCAAGCCGGACGCGATCCGGGCGATGCAGCGGTTCGGCGAGATCATCGGCACCGCGTTCCAGATCTCCGACGACATCATCGACATCGCCTCGCCGTCGCACGAGTCCGGCAAGACGCCGGGCACCGACCTGCGGGAGGGCGTGCGCACGCTGCCGATGCTGTACGCGCTGGCCGACCCGGACACCGACCCGCGGCTGGTCGAGCTGCTGGCGGGCCCGATCACCGACGACGACCTGGTCGAGGAGGCCCTGACCCTGCTGCGGGCGTCCACCGGGCTGGACCGCGCCATGGTCACCCTGTCGGACTACGCTCAGCGGGCGAGGACGGAGCTGGCCCCCCTGCCGGCCGGGCCCGCGAGGGACGCGTGCGAGTCCGTCGCGGACTACCTCGTCGCGCGGACCAGGTAGATCGCGCGTCATGCGTGAGCCGCTGCGGCGTCACTGTGAGTGGTAACCGCGCGGTAGGAAAGGAAGGGCAGCACGGATGTCCATTTTCGGACAGGTCTGGCTGTGGAGCGCGGCGGCATTCGTGGTCGGGGTGCTGCTGACCTGGTTGTTCCTGGCCCGGCCCGCCCAGGCGAGAAGCCGGCACCTGGAGCGCAGGCTCCTGGCCGCGCAGAGCGCGCCCGCCGCGCAGCCGACCCGCACGATCGAGCGGGACCCGGTGTCCGCGCCGGTCGCGCGGAAGGAACGGGTCGGCGCCGAGACGCCCGAGGCGGAGGAGCACCACGCCACGCCGTCCTGGCTGGAGCGCGACAGCCTCGCCGGACGGTCGCCCGGGTATCAGCCGGGCTCCGAGATCGACGACGACTCGCTGTTCGAGCCGGAGGAGCCGCAGGCCGACGAAACGACGGTCTTCAACGCGTTCGGCCGCGAGCGGGACGACGCCGCCGAGCGTGGCGCGCTGTACGTGGGCGACACCGGGCTCGGCCGGGAGCAGGTCGCCGGGTACGGGCGTGAGGAGTCCGAGCGCGGCGCGCTGTTCGAGCCGGGCGAGGCCGCCGGCCACGGCCAGGCGGCTGAGCAGGATGAGGCCGGGTACGGGCAGGAGTCCGAGCGGGGCGAGGCCGCCGGATACGGCCAGGTGGCTGAGCAGGATGACGCCGGGTACCGGCAGGAGTCCGAGCTGGAGTCGCGCCACGGGCAGGGCGAGGCAGCCGGCTACGGCCACGTTGCTGAGCAGGATGACGCCGGGGCCGAGCGGAAGCCGCGCCATGAGCAGGGCGAGGCGCCGGGTTCGCTGTTCGAGCAGGATCGGGCCGGGCAGGCCGCGTTCGAGCAGGAGCAGCCTGCCGGGTCGTTGTTCCAGCGCGACGAGTCGCCCGCTGAGCGGACCACGTTGTTCCAGCCGGATCCGGCGCTCCGGGGTGAGGAGCGCGGCTCGTTCGAGCCGGACCAGACTCGCCAGGAGGAGCGTGGCTCGCTGTTCGGGCGGGACCGGGCTCTGGAGCCGGAGCGCGGGTCGCTGTTCGACCCCGACCACGCGCCCGAACCGGCGCGGGCGGACGAGTCGGCCTTCACGCCGTTCGCCGCGGCGGAGCCCGAGCCGCCGGCCTACGCGTTCGAGGACCGGCCGCAGCCCGAGGAGACGGCCACCGAGACCACCCAGGTCCTGCCCAAGCGGCAGCCGCGGCGGTCCGCGCACGCCTTCGACCCGCCGAAGCCGGTCCAGCCATCCATGCGGACCGTGGAGCGGCGCGAGCCCCGGCCCGAGGAGGGCGGCCGCAGCGGTTCGCTGTTCGAGCCGACCCCGCGGACGCGCGCGGACGGTTCGGTGCCGCCGGGCCCGTTCGGCCCCGGCTCGGCGATGCCGCGGCCCGGCGGCGGGAAGCCGTCGGAGGAGTTCACGGTCAAGGCCAGCGTCACCGCGCTGCGCTACTGCACCGAGGACTCGCCGCAGTACGGCCGCATGATCGCCGAGGTGTGGTTCCGCACCGCCGACGATGCCGAGCGGGTCGGGTTCCGGCCGCTCTGAACCAACGAAAGAAGCCCCGCACGAACGATTCGTGCGGGGCTTCTTCGTGCGATCAGTCGACCGTCCAGGTGTCCCTGCCGGTCAGCAGCGCCTGCAGGTCGGCCGGCTTGGCGGACCGGGCCTGTTCGACCTGGGCGCGGGCCTGGTCGTCGTAGGTGGGGCGGGTCACCTGGCGGAAGATGCCCGTCGGCGTGTGGTTGAGGTGCTGGTCGCCGATGCGGGACAACCCGAAGGCGTACGCGGTGTCGGTGATCGCCGGGTCGTGGACGATCAGCTCGGATTCGCCGACCTCCGCCACCTTGGCGATCTCGAAGCCGCCCCAGCGGTTGGGCACCACGCCGTACTCGGCTTCCGGGCCGAAGCGGATCGGCTCGCCCGCGCGCAGCGGGATGATCCGGTGCGCGGCTTCGTCGGAGTCCTTGAGGACGTCGAACGCGCCGTCGTTGAAGATCGGGCAGTTCTGGTAGATCTCCACCAGCGCCGAGCCGCGGTGCTGGGCCGCCGCGGTGAGCACCTCGGTCAGGCCCTTCTTGTCGGAATCCAGCGCCCGGCCGACGAAGGTGGCCTCCGCGCCCAGCGCCAGCGAGATCGGGTTGAACGGCGTGTCCACCGATCCCATCGGGGTGGACTTGGTGATCGTGCCCGGATCGGACGTCGGCGAGTACTGGCCCTTCGTCAGGCCGTAGATCCGGTTGTTGAACAGCAGGATCTTGATGTTGACGTTGCGGCGCAGCGCGTGGATCAGGTGGTTGCCGCCGATGGACAGCGCGTCGCCGTCACCGGTGACCACCCACACCGACAGGTCCGGTCGCGTGGTCGCCAGTCCGGTCGCGATCGCCGGGGCGCGGCCGTGGATCGAGTGCATCCCGTAGGTGTTGAGGTAGTACGGGAACCGCGACGAGCAGCCGATGCCGGAGACGAACACGATGTTCTCGCGCTTCAACCCGAGCGTGGGCAGGAACGACTGCACCGTGTTGAGCACGACGTAGTCCCCGCAGCCCGGGCACCAGCGCACTTCCTGGTCGGACTTGAAGTCCTTCGCCTTCTGGGTCTCGTCCGTGGTCGGCACCAGGTCCAGACCGCCCAGGGTGGGCAGGCCCAAGTCGGTGGCGGTCATCGGGTCAGCGCTCCTTCGATGATGTCGGTGAAGACGTGCTGGAGTTCCTCGGCCTTGAACGGCAGGCCGGCGACCTTCGTGTAGGAGTGCACGTCCACGAGGTACTTGGCGCGCAGCAGCAGGGCGAGCTGACCGAGGTTCATCTCGGGCACCACGACCTTGTCGTAGCGGGCCAGTACCTCGCCCAGGTTCTTCGGGAACGGGTTGAGGTGCCGCAGGTGCGCCTGCGCGATCGGCATGCCCTGCTTGCGCACGCGGCGGGCCGCGGCGCCGATCGGGCCGAACGTCGACCCCCAGCCCAGCGCCAGCACCCGCGCCTCGCCGGACGGGTCGTCGACCTCCAGGTCCGGCACGTCCACGCCGTCGATCTTGGCCTGCCGCAGCCGGACCATGTGGTCGTGGTTGTCCGGATCGTAGGAGATGTTGCCCTTGCCGTCCTGCTTCTCCAGACCACCGATGCGGTGCTCCAGACCGGGCGTGCCGGGCACGGCCCACGCGCGGGCCAGCGTCTCCGGGTCGCGCACGTACGGCCAGAACTCGCCGGACCCGTCGGCCGCGTTCGGCTCCGACGCGAACTCCACCGACAGATCAGGCAGGTCCTCGACGTTCGGGATCAGCCACGGCTCCGAGCCGTTGGCGTTCGCGCCGTCGGACAGGATCATCACCGGCGTCCGGTACTTCAACGCGATCCGCACCGCCTCGATGGCCGCCGCGAAGCAGTCGCCGGGGGACTGCGGCGCGATGACCGGCAGCGGCGACTCGCTGTTGCGGCCGAACATCGCCTGCAGCAGGTCGGCCTGCTCGGTCTTGGTCGGCAGACCCGTCGAGGGGCCACCGCGCTGCACGTCGATCACGACCAGCGGCAGCTCCAGCATCACGCCGAGGCCGATGGTCTCCGACTTCAGCGCCACACCGGGCCCGGACGTCGAGGTCACGCCGAGCGCACCGCCGTAGGAGGCGCCCAGCGCGGCGCCGATACCGGCGATCTCGTCCTCGGCCTGGAAGGTGATCACGCCGAAGTTCTTGTGCCGGGACAGCTCGTGCAGGATGTCCGACGCCGGCGTGATCGGGTACGTGCCCAGCAGGACCGGCAGCCCGGCGCGCTGCCCGGCGGCGACGATGCCGTAGGCGAGCGCGGTGTTGCCGGTGATCTGCCGGTAGGTGCCCTTGTCCAGCTTCGCGGGCGCCACCTCGTAGGTGGTGGCGAACGACTCGGTGGTCTCGCCGTAGTTCCAGCCCGCGCGGAAGGCCAGGATGTTGGCCTCGGCGATGTCCGGCTTCTTGGCGAACTTCTCGCGCAGGAACGCCTCGGTGCCCTCGGTCGGCCGGTGGTACATCCACGACAGCAGCCCGAGCGCGAACATGTTCTTGCACCGCTCGGCGTCCTTCTTGCCCAGCCCGGTGCCCTCCAGCGCGCCCTGAGTCAGGGTCGACATGGCGACCCGGTGCACCTGGAACGCCGACAGCGTGCCGTCCTCCAGCGGATCCGCGTCGTAGCCGACCTTGGTCAGGTTGCGCTTGGTGAACTCGTCGGTGTTGACGATGATCGTGCCGCCGCCCGGCACGTCACGCAGGTTCGCCTTGAGCGCGGCCGGGTTCATCACGACGAGGACGTCGGGGCGGTCGCCGGGGGTCAGGATGTCGTAGTCGGCGAAGTGCACCTGGAACGACGAGACGCCCGGGATCGTGCCCTGTGGCGCCCGGATCTCGGCGGGGAAGTTCGGCAGCGTGGCCAGGTCGTTGCCGAAGGCCGCGGCCTCCGAGGTGAAGCGGTCGCCGGTGAGCTGCATACCGTCGCCGGAATCACCCGCGAACCGGATGACCACGCGGTCCAGCTTGGCGACTTCAGTGGGCCGGCTCGCCGACAGCACACCGTTGCCGTTCGTGCTCGTGCTCATGGGTCAGAGAATCCCTCTCTCCCGACAGGCTGCGTCCTCGTCGACACGTGGCCGGTGGGCACACTTCCGCCGATACCTCCACCTTACTTGTTGTTCTGTGACGAGAATCGGCGGTGTGATACCGGTTACCCGTAACTTACGGTAGCGTCTACTTCCGCGTGGTGATCGTGGCCTGCATCGACGCGAGCCGTTCTGCGAAGTCGGGGGAATTCAGGGACTTCAGCTGCGGCTCGATCTCGGTGTCCACTGCGCGGGAATGCTCGGCCATGGTCGAGGTTTGCCGCATCGAGAGCTTGGTCGCCAGCACGACCTCGCGCGGTGCGTTCGCCGCCGGTTCCGCCAGTTCCAGTGCCGCCTCCAGCAGATCGTCGTGGTCGCCGTCCACGGTGCGCAACACCAGCCCGGCCGCCTCCGCCGCCGCGGCGTCGAGGGACTGGCCGAACAAGGTCATCGCCCGTGCCCGCTGGATACCCACCGCGCGCTGCAACATCCAGGTGAAACCGCCGCCGGGGTGCAGGCCGAGTTCGAGGAACCGCGGGATGAACTTCGCGCGCGGGCCGGCGAGGCGGACGTCCGCGGCCAGCGCGAGGTTCAGCCCGGCGCCAACGGCCGCGCCGCCGACCGCCGCGATCGTCGGCAGCGGCGACCGCGCTACCGCGAGGAAGCCCTCGTACACCGCGCGCAGACCCTCCTCCTGCGCGCTGCCCAGCGTCGTCAGGTCGGCCCCGGCGCAGAACGCGGGCGGGGTGCCGGTGACGACCAGCGCGTGCACGCCCTCGTCCTGCTCGGCCTCGGCCACGGCCGCGGCGAGGTCGGTGGAAAGCGCCAGGGTCAGCGAGTTCCGCCGCTGCGGGGCGTCGACGGTGATCACCGCGACCCTGCCGCGCCGCTCGGTCACGATGCGTTCGGTCATGCCCGCCATCATGTCGCGGGGTTGGGCGGGCGCTCAAGGAGCCGGGACAGCACGACCGTGGACACCGTGCGGTCGACGATCTCCAGCCCGCGCAGCCGCTCCAGCGCCGTTTCGAGCTGGTGGATGTCGGCGGCGCGCAGGTGCACGATGGCGTCCGCCGCGCCGGTGACCGTGTACGCGGCGACGACCTCGGGCAGCGGTTCCAGTCGCGCGCGGATCCGGGCCGGGGAGATGTTGCCGCGGCAGTGCACCTCGACGAACGCCTCGGTGCCCCGGCCCAGCGCCTCCGGGTCGACCACCGCGGTGAAGCCGCGCAGCACCCCGGTTTCGAGCAGCCGGTCGACACGGCGCTTGACCGCCGGCGCGGACAGCCCGACGACCTTCCCGATCTCGGCGTAGCTGGCGCGCGCGTTCGTCACGAGACACGAAACGATCTGCTGGTCAAGTGAGTTCACACGCAATGTTTAGCAGGTGGATGAGCAAGAAACAGCGATTGATTGTCCCTGAATCGAGACATACCGTGATGTCATGACGACTCGGGTTCCGACCACCCGGCGGTACCTCATGTGCCCGCCCCGGTTCTTCGCCGTCGACTACGCGATCAACCCCTGGATGGACCCGACGCAACCGGTCAGCGCCGAGCGGGCGATGACGCAGTGGCGCGAGCTGCGGGACACCTACCGCCGTCTGGGGCACACGGTCGAGGAGATCGAGCCGCAGCCGGGGCTGCCGGACATGGTCTTCGCCGCCAACTCCGGGACCGTGATCGACGGCCGGGTGCTCGGCGCCCGCTTCCGCGCCCCTCAGCGCGCCGCCGAGGCCGAGCACTTCCGCCGCTGGTTCACCGAGCACGGTTACCGCGACGTCGTCATGCCGACCTGCGTCAACGAG
Organism: Amycolatopsis methanolica 239; assembly: GCF_000739085.1. Lineage (NCBI taxonomy): Bacteria > Bacillati > Actinomycetota > Actinomycetes > Pseudonocardiales > Pseudonocardiaceae > Amycolatopsis > Amycolatopsis methanolica. Next base: position 489,830 of record NZ_CP009110.1, read on the forward strand.
GCCGAGGGCGACTTCGCGTGGACCGGGCGGATGCTGCTCGCCGGCACCGGGTTCCGCACCGACCCCGCCGCGCACGCCGAAGCGCAGGAGGTGCTCGGGGTGCCGGTGCTGTCGCTGCGGCTGACCGACCCGCGCTACTACCACCTGGACACCGCGTTGTTCGTGCTCAGCGAGGCCACCGACACGACGCCGGCGCACATCGCCTACTACCCGGAGGCGTTCTCGGCCGGCTCGCGCCGCGTCCTGGCGCGCCTGTTCCCCGACGCCGTGCTCGCCACCGCGGCGGACGCGGAGTGCTTCGGCCTCAACGGGGTCTCCGACGGGCGCAACGTGGTGCTGCCACTGGAGGCCACGGACCTCGCCGAGCGGCTCGTGGTGCGCGGCTACGAACCGGTGCTCGTCGACATCTCCGAACTGCGCAAGGCGGGCGGCGGCCCGAAATGCTGCACGCTGGAGATCCGCAAGTAGTTCCCGTATCTCATTTCGAGATCGGTGCGCGGAACCGGCAGCAGTGTCTGTAACAGGTCCTTCTCATCTCCCGAATCAGGGGGCATGACCACCTGCCGACTCTGTGGCTCGACCCGGCTGGCGAGTGTCGTCGATCTCGGTGCGACTCCGCCGTGCGAGTTGTTCCTGACCGAAGCGCAACTCGACGAGTCGGAAAATACCTTTCCGTTGCACCTGCGGGTGTGCACGGATTGCTGGCTCGCGCAGATCCCGCCGTTGATCACGCCGGAGGAAACATTCACCGAATACGCGTATTTCTCGTCGTATTCGGAATCCTGGGTGGACCACGCGGGCAGGTTCGTCGCGGGCGCGGTGGACCGGCTGGGCCTGGACGGCGGCTCGTTCGTCGTCGAGGTCGCCAGCAACGACGGGTATCTGCTCAAACACGTTGTGGCACAGGGAGTCCGCTGCCTGGGGGTGGAGCCGTCGGTGAACGTCGGCCAGGCCGCGAGGGACGCGGGCGTGCCGACCCTCACCGCGTTCCTCGGACCGGAGACCGGCGCGGCGGTGCGGGCCGAGCACGGGCCGGCGGACCTGGTGGTGGCGAACAACGTCTACGCGCACATCCCGGACGTCATCGGCTTCACCAAGGGCCTGCGGGCGCTGGTCGCCGACGACGGCTGGGTGTCGATCGAGGTGCAGCACCTGCTGACGCTCATCGAGAAGACCCAGTACGACACGATCTACCATGAGCACTTCCAGTACTACACGGTGGCTTCGGCGCAGCGGGCGCTCGCCTCCGGCGGACTGTCCCTTGTGGACGTCGAACTACTGCCGACGCACGGCGGGTCGATCCGCCTGTGGGCCCGGCCCGCGGAGGCCGCGGGTGAGCCGAGCCAGCGCATGGTCGATGTGCTGGCCAGGGAGAAGGCCGCCGGGCTGCACGAGCTCTCCGGCTACACCGAGTTCGCCGCCCGGGTCGCCAAGGTGCGCCGTGACCTGCTGCGCTTCCTCGTCGATGCCGCCGACGACGGCCTGACCGTGGTCGGCTACGGGGCGCCGGGCAAGGGCAACACGCTGCTCAACCACTGCGGCATCCGGCCGGACCTGCTCGCCTACACGGTCGACCGCAACCCGTACAAGCACGGCCGGTTCACGCCGGGCACGCGAATCGCGATCCTGCCGCCGGAGCGCATCGCCGCGGACCGGCCCGACTACGTACTGGTCCTGCCGTGGAACCTGCGGGACGAACTGACCCAGCAGCTGTCCTACGTCGGGGAGTGGGGCGGCAAGCTCGTCTTCCCCATCCCCCGCCTGGAAATCGTCGAGGTGAACCCAACGTGAAGGTCGTCCTGTTCTGCGGCGGGTACGGGATGCGGATGCGCAACGGCACCGCTTCCGACGTGCCCAAGCCCATGGCCATGGTCGGTCCCCGGCCCCTGATCTGGCACGTCATGCGCTACTACGCGCACTTCGGGCACACCGAGTTCATCCTGTGCCTCGGCTACGGCGCCCACCACATCAAGGACTTCTTCCTCAACTACGAGGAGACCACGTCCAACGACTTCGTGCTGCGCGGCGGCAAGGCGGAACTGCTCTCCACCGACATCGCCGACTGGACGATTTCGTTCGTGCAGACCGGGATCGAGTCCCCGATCGGGGAACGGCTGCGCCGCGTGCGCGAGCACCTCGACGGTGACGAGATGTTCCTCGCCAACTACGCCGACGTGCTCACCGACGCGCCGCTGCCGTCGATGATCGAGCGGTTCGCGAAGTCCGAGGCCGGCGCGTCGATGATGGTCGTGCCGCCGCAGTCGTCGTTCCACTGCGTGGAGATGGACGAGGGCGGCCTGGTCGGTTCGATCACCGCGGTGAGCGAGATGCCGCTGTGGGAGAACGGCGGCTACTTCGTGCTGCGCCAGGAGGTGTTCGACCACATCCCGGAGAACGGGGACCTGGTCGCCGACGGGTGCGCCGAACTGGCCAAGCGCGGCCGCCTGCTGGCCTACCCGTACCGCGGCTTCTGGAAGCCGACGGACACCGTCAAGGAGCGCTACGCGCTGGACGAGGCCTACACGCGCGGGGTGCGCCCGTGGGCGCTGTGGGAGAAGGACCGAGTGCCGGCGTGATCGGACTGGTTCCGGAACGGCTCGAGCGGATCGTGGTGCTCGGCGCCCACTGCGACGACATCGCGATCGGCGCGGGCGGCACGCTGCTCACGCTGAGCCGCCCCGGGCTGCGGGTGGACGCGCTGGTGCTCTCCGGCGGCGGCACCGAGCGCGAGGACGAGGAACGGGCAGCGCTCGCGGCGTTCTGCCCCGGCGCGGACCTCGACGTGACCGTGCTGAAGATGCCGGACGGGCGGCTGCCCGCGCACTGGGACGAGGCCAAGAACGCGCTGGAGGAGCTGCGGGCGCGCACCGATCCGGACCTGATCCTCGCGCCGCGCACCGACGACGCCCACCAGGACCACCGCGGCCTTGCCGAGCTCGTGACCACCGCGTTCCGCGGGCACCTCACCCTCGGCTACGAGATCGTCAAGTGGGACGGCGACCTGACCACGCCGTCGGCCTACGTCCCGCTGCGTGACGAACTCGCCGAGAAAAAAGTGGAATTGCTGCAACAGCACTACGCCTCGCAGCGACATCGTCCTTGGTACGACCGGGAGGCGTTCCTCGGGCTGGCCCGCATTCGGGGGATCGAATGCCAGGCGCGGTACGCGGAGGCCTTCCACGTCAGGAAGCTGTGTCTCCGGGTGGAGGGTTGAGTCATGCGTGTGCTGCTGACCGGGCACAAGGGGTATCTGGGCACGGTGATGGCGCCGGTGCTCACCGCCGCGGGTCACGAGGTGACCGGGCTCGACTCCGGTCTGTTCGACGAGTGCGTGCTCGGCCCGAAGCCTCAGGACCCGCCAGGGCACCGGGTGGACCTGCGGGACGTCACACCCGCGCAGGTGTCCGGTGTGGACGCTGTGATCCACCTGGCGGCGCTGTCCAACGACCCGCTGGGCGCGCTCGCCCCCGAGCTGACCTACGAGATCAACCACAAGGCGGCCGTCCGGCTGGCGCGGCTCGCGAAGGACGCCGGGGTGTCCCGCTTCCTGTACGCGTCGACCTGCTCGGTGTACGGCGCCTCCGGCGGCGCGGACCTGGTGAACGAGGACGCGCCGCTGCGGCCGGTGACGCCGTACGCGGAGTCGAAGGTGCTGGTCGAGGACGACCTGCACGAGCTGGCCGACGACGACTTCTCCCCGGTGTACCTGCGCAACGCCACCGCGTTCGGCTTCTCCCCGCGGTTGCGCGCGGACATCGTGCTGAACAACCTGGTCGGGCACGCGTGCCTGTCCGGTGAGGTGCTGGTGCTCTCCGACGGCACGCCGTGGCGGCCCCTGGTGCACGCGAAGGACATCGCGCGGGCCTTCGCCGCCGCGCTCGTCGCGCCCCGGGAAGCCGTGCACGACAAGGCCTTCAACATCGGCACCGAGCTGAACAACGTGACCGTCGCGGAGATCGCCGAGCAGGTCGTCGAGGCCGTGCCCGGCTCGCGGTCGCGGATCACCGGCGAGGCCGGCGCCGACCCGCGCTCCTACCGGGTCGACTTCTCTCGCTTCCGTGCGGCTGTCCCCGGCTTCACCTGCGAGTGGTCGGTCAAGGCCGGCGCGGTCGAGCTGGTCGAGGCCTACCAGCGGCACGGGCTCACCCACCGCTCGTTCGAGCAGAGCTTCACCCGGCTCGCCCGGCTCAAGCAGCACCGCGAGGCCGGCGCGGTCGACGACACCCTGCGGTTCGTGTGATGCACGACGGAGCCTGGATGCACGCGCTGGTGGAGCGGTTGTACCCGCTCTGCCGCAGCATCACGGGCGACGGCGTCCGCGCCACGCTGGACATCATCGGCGAGCACATCGCGCTGGACCGGCACGAGGTGCCCACCGGCACGCAGGTCTTCGACTGGACCGTGCCGCAGGAGTGGAACATCCGGGACGCCTGGATCGCCGACGCCGACGGCAAGCGCGTGGTCGACTTCGCCGAGTCGAACCTGCACGTCGTCGGTTACAGCGTGCCGGTCTCGGCGACGATGAGCCTGGCGGAGCTGCGGCCGCACCTGCACACCCTGCCGGATCGCCCGTCCTGGGTCCCGTACCGCACCAGCTACTACTCGCCGGCCTGGGGTTTCTGCCTCGCGCAGGAGACGCTGGACGCGCTGCCGGAGGGCGACTACGAGGTCCGGATCGACTCCACGCTGGCCGACGGGCACCTCAGCTACGGCGAGCACGTGGTGCCGGGGCAGGTCGCCGACGAGGTGATCGTGTCCTGCCACATCTGCCACCCGTCGCTGGCCAACGACAACCTGGCCGGCGTCGCGGTCGCGATCGCGGTCGCCAAGGCGCTGGTGAACCCCTGGTACACCTACCGGTTCCTGTTCATGCCGGGCACGATCGGCGCGATCACCTGGCTGGCGCGCGACGACGTCGACCGGGTCGAGCACGGGGTCGTGCTCGCCTGCGCGGGCGACCGGGGCGACCTGACGTACAAGCGCAGCCGCCGGGGCGACGCGGAGATCGACCGCGTGCTGGAGCACGTGCTGCGGGACCGTCCACACCGGATCTTGGACTTCTCGCCGTACGGCTACGACGAGCGCCAGTTCTGCTCGCCCGGGTTCAACCTCGGCGTCGGCTCGCTCACCCGGACCCCGTACGCCGGCTACCCGGAGTACCACACGTCGGCGGACAACCCGGACTTCGTGTCACCGGCGGCGATGGAGGACACGCTCGCCGTGCTGCGCGAGGCGTTCGCCGTGCTGGACCGCAACCGCCGTTACACGAACCTGAGCCCGTACGGCGAGCCGCAGCTGGGCAAACGCGGGCTCTACGACTCGCTCGGCGGCCGCAGCGACGCCAAGCAGGCCCAGATGGCGATGCTGTGGGTGCTGAACCTCTCCGACGGCGACCACGACCTGCTCGACATCACCCGCCGATCCGGCCTGGAGTTCGACGCCGTCGCCGCGGCGGCCGACGCCCTCCGGGACGCCGGCCTGGTGGCGGGGTGATCGCATGACGACCACCGGCCGTCACCGCAAATCCGGCGCGAAGCCTTCCGGGCTGCGCGCGATGGCCGGGCGGCTGTCCTGGGGCCTTGGCGACCAGGCCGTGTCGAGCCTGACGAACTTCGCGGTCGGCATCTACGTCGCGCGCGAGCTGGGCGTCACGGCGTTCGGCATCTTCAGCCTCGCCTGGGTCACCTACGGCGTGCTGATCAACATCTCCCGTGGTTTGGCGACCGATCCGCTGATGGTGCGCTTCAGCGGTGTCGGCACCGGCGTGTGGCGGGCGGCGGTGGCCCGGTCGTCAGCGACCGCGCTGGCCGTGGGCGCGCTGGCGGGCCTGCTGAGCGTGGTGTTCGGGATCGTGGTGCGCGGGAGCCTCGGGCCCGCGTTCGTCGCGCTCGGCGTCATCCTGCCCGCGCTGCTGCTGCAGGACAGCTGGCGGTTCGCGTTCTTCGCCTCCGGCGAGGGGCGGAAGGCGTTCGTCAACGACACACTGTGGGGCGTCGCGCTGATCCCCGCGATGGTGCTGGCCGACCTGCACGGCAGCGTCGTCGCGTTCCTGCTGGCCTGGGGCGGCGCGGCCGCGGTCGCCGCCGGGTACGGCTACCTGCAGACGGGTCTGCGGCCGAGCCTCGACGGGGTGCGGTCGTGGCTGCACGACCAGCGTGACCTCGGCCCGCGCTACCTGGTGGAGAACGTCAGCAACAGCGGTGGCTCGCAGATCCGGATGTACGGGCTCGGCGCGATCGCCGGGGTGGCGGCGGTCGGCACCGTGCGCGGTGGCGAGCTGCTGCTCGGCCCGTTCCTCGCGGTGCTGATGGGTCTGGCGTTCGTCGCGGTGCCCGAGGCGGCCAGGGTGGTGCGCCGCAACGTGCGGCGGCTGAGGACGTTCTGCCTGGTCCTGGGCGGGAGCCAGGCACTCGCCGCATTGCTGTGGGGCGGTGCGCTGCTGCTCGTGCTGAACGACCGGCTGGGCGAGCTCCTGCTCGGCGACGTCTGGCACACCGCCGAGGCGATGATCATCCCGGCCACCCTGTCCGTCTTCAACGCGAGCTTCATCACCGGCGCCGCGACCGGCCTGCGGGCGCTCGGCGCGGCCAAGCGCAGCATGCGGTGCCAGCTCGTGGCGTCCACGCTCTACGTGATCGGCGGCCTGTCCGGCGCGGCGATCGGCGGCGCCGTCGGGTCCGGCTGGGGCGTCGCGTGCGCCACCTTCGCCGGTGCGTTCGTGTGGTGGAGCCAGTTGCACGTCGCCGTCCGCGAGCACGTTCCCGAGGAAGCGAGGACCCCATGACGACCGCACCGAGACTGAGCATCGGCCTGCCCGTCTACAACGGGGAGAACTACGTCGCCGAAGCCGTCGACAACCTGCTCGCCCAGACCTTCGCCGACTTCGAGCTGATCATCTCCGACAACGCCTCCACGGACGGCACCCAGGAGATCTGCGAGAAGTACGCATCGAAGGACGAGCGCATCCGCTACCTGCGGCAGCCGCGCAACATCGGCGCCGCGCCCAACCACAACTTCGTGGTGCAGGCGGCGCGGGGCGAGTTCTTCAAGTGGGCGGCGCACGACGACCTGTTCGCGCCGGAGCTGCTGGCCAAGTGCGTCCAGGCGCTCGACCGGCACCCGGAAGCGGCGCTCGCGCACTCGTACATGGCGATCGTGGACGAGCGGGGTGAGGTCATCGAGAACTACGACTACGGCCTGGCGACCGATTCGCCGGACGCGGCGGTCCGGTTCCGCAGCCTGATGTTCACCGAGGGCGGCGACGACTTCTACGGTGTGATCCGCACCTCGGTGATGCGGCGGATCGCCCCGCACGAGAGTTACCACAACGCCGGCCGGAAGCTGGTCGGCGAACTCGCCCTGCACGGCACGTTCGTGCAGGTCCCGGAGGTCATGTTCTTCCGTCGCGAGCACCCCGGCCGCGGCGACAACCTGGGCTCGGTGCAGAAGGTCTGCGCGAACCTGGACCCGCGCCGCACGGGGCAGTCGAAGGCGCGGTTGTTCGCCGAATACCTGGCCGGGTACGTCACCGCGATCCGGCGCGCGCCGCTGTCGTCGAGCGAGCGGCTGCGCTGCTACGGCGTGCTCGGCGAGTGGCTTGGTGGCAAGCCATTGCGGAAGGTGGGTCTGCTTTCGTGACGCGTATCGGGTTCTTCGGCATCCTCGGTTCGGGCAACCTGGGCAACGACGGGTCGCTCGACGCCGTATTGAGTCACGTGCGAGAGCGATATCCCGACGCGGAGCTGGGTTTCCTGGCGATGGGCCCCGAGCAGCTCACCGCGCGGTACGGCGCGCCGGCGACGCACCTGCAGTGGTACGAGCCGCACGCGGGTGACGCGACCGGGCTGCGGGCCGCGGGGCTGAAGGTGCTGGGCAAGCTGCTGGACCCGTTCCGGACCCTGGCCTGGGTGCGGAACTACGACGTGGTGATCGTGCCCGGGATGGGCGTGCTGGAGGCGACGCTGCCGCTGCGGCCGTGGGCACTGCCGTACTCGCTGTTCTGGCTCGGCGCCACCGCGCGGCTCACCGGCACCAGGGTCGCGCTTGTCAGCGCCGGCGCCGACGTGGTGCGCAAACGCGCCACCCGGTGGGTCATCACGCGCGCCGCGCGGCTGGCGCACTACCGCTCCTACCGGGATGAGCACTCGCGCCAGGCCATGGCGCGCATGGGTGTCGACGTGAGCGCGGACGCCGTCTTCCCCGACCTCGCGTTCGGGCTGGCCGATCCGGAGCCGCGGTCCTCGACCGGGGCCGTCGGGGTCGGGGTGATGGCCTTCCACGGCGGCAACGACGACCGGGCCCACGCGGACGAGATCAACCGCGCGTACCTGTCGACGGTGAAGCGGTTCGTGCGCCTGCTGGCCGACGAGGGCCGTCCGATCCGGCTGTTCACCGGTGACGTCGCCGACGACGACGTGCCCGCGGAGATCATCGCCGCGGTGCCGGGGGCGGACATCACCGCCGAACCGCTGACCTCGCTGCAGGACCTCATGCGCCGGATGGCCGAGGTCGACGTCGTCGTCGCCACCCGCTACCACAACGTGTTGTGCGCACTGAAGACCGCGAAGCCGACGATCTCGCTGGGCTACGCGCGCAAGAACGACGTGCTGATGTCCGCGATGGGCCTCGGCGAGTTCTGCCAGTCCGCGCGGGAGCCCGACTTCGACCGGCTCGTGGCGCAGTTCCGCGAGCTGGAGGACCGGCGCGAGGAGCTGACCGCTGTCCTCAAGGAACGCAATCGTGTGATGAGCGAGCGGCTGGAGCGCCAGTTCGCCATCATGTCCGAATCCGTCGTCGAAGGGAGCCGGACGTGAAGGCCGTTCCGGTAGCCGGCATTGCCGGGGCCTGGTTGTTCGAACCAACACCGCACGTGGACGCGCGCGGGTTCTTCTCACGCACGTTCGACCGCGAGGTCGTCGCGTCCGTCGGCATCGACCCGGACTGTTTCGCGCAGGACAGCCTGTCCCGGTCGGTCAAGGGCGTGATCCGCGGCATGCACCTGCGTTCCGGCGCGGGAGAGTCCAAACTGGTCCGCTGCTCCTACGGCGAGGTGTTCGACGTGGTGGTCGACCTGCGGCCGGACTCGCCGACCTTCCGCAACACCGAGTACTTCCGGCTCTCCGGCGACACCCAGGTCACCGTGTACGTGCCTGCCGGCTGCGCGCACGGCTTCCAGGCGCTGACCGAGCCCGCCGACGTCTCCTACCGCATCGACCGGCCGCACGACCCGTCCGAGGACGTCACCATCGCCTTCGACGACCCCGACCTGGCCATCCCGTGGCCGCTTCCGGTGACCCTGACCTCCGACCGCGACCGAAGCGCGCCCTCGCTCGCCGAAGTCCTGAGAACCCTGAGGTGACAGTCATGGACGCGCAGAGCCTGCCCCGGTCCACCGAGGTCAACGAGCGTCTGCACCGGATCGTCCCCGGCGGCGCGCACACCTACGCCAAGGGGGAGGACCAGTATCCCGAGGGTCTGGCGCCGGTCATCTCGCACGGCCGCGGCGCGCACGTGTGGGACATCGACGGCAACTCCTACATCGAATACGGCTCCGGCCTGCGCGCGGTGAGCCTCGGGCACGCGCACCCGCGGGTGGTCGAGGCCGCGCGGCGCGAGCTGGAGCGCGGCAGCAACTTCGTGCGGCCGTCCATCGTCGAGCTGTCCGCGGCGGAGAAGTTCCTGGCGACCGTGCCGACCGCGGAGATGGTCAAGTTCGCCAAGAACGGCTCGGACGTCACCACCGCCGCGGTGCGGCTGGCGCGTGCGGCGACCGGGCGCCCGGTGGTCGCGATCTGCGCCGACCACCCGTTCTTCTCCACCGACGACTGGTTCATCGGCATCACCGGCATGCCTGCCGGGATCCCGCCGCAGATCACCGGACTCACCGTGCGCTTCCCGTACGGCGACCTGGCCGCGACCGAGGAGATCCTGCGAAACCACGACATCGCGTGCCTGATCATGGAGGCCGCGACCGGCGTCGAGCCGCCGCCGGGGTACCTGGAGGGGATGCGCGCGCTGGCCGACCGGTACGGCGTGGTGCTGGTCTTCGACGAGATGATCACCGGTTTCCGCTGGTCGGAGGCGGGCGCGCAGGGCTACTACGGGGTGACGCCGGACCTGTCGACGTTCGGCAAGGCCCTCGGCAACGGGTTCGCGGTGTCCGCGCTGGCGGGCAAGCGGGAGCTGATGGAGCTGGGCGGGTTGCGGCACTCCCGCGAGCGGGTGTTCCTGCTGTCCACCACGCACGGCGCGGAGACGCACTCGCTGGCCGCCGCCATGGCCGTGATGGACACCTACGTCGAGGAGGGCATCTCGGCCCGGCTGCACGCCCTCGGCGAGCGGCTGGCCTCCGGCGTCCGGGACGTGGCGGCGGCGATGGGCGTCGGCGAGCACGTCGTGGTGCGCGGCCGGGCGAGCAACCTGGTGTTCGGCACGCTCGACGAGCAGCTGCGGCCGTCCCAGCCGTACCGGACGCTGTTCCTGCGCCAGCTGGTCGCCGGTGGCGTGCTCGGGCCGTCGTTCGTGGTGAGCAGCGCGCTGACCGAGGCCGACATCGACCGGACGGTGGACGTGGTGGCCCAGGCCTGCGCGGTGTACCGGAAGGCGCTGGACGTCGAGGACCCGACGCCGTGGATCGGCGGCCGGTCGGTCAAGCCGGTGTTCCGGCCCTACGCCTGACGCGGTCGAGGAGCCAGGCCGTCACCGGCACGACGACGAGCGCGACGCAGAAGCCGCCGAGCGTGTCCGTCGGGTAGTGCACGACCATGCCGAACTGCGCCCACGCCTCGGCGGCGCCCGCCGTGACCGCGGCGTAGAGCACCACCGCCGTGGCCGCGGGCGGGCGCAGCCGCAGCCGGTCGGCCATGACGAATGCGAACACCAGGACCATCGCCGTCACCACCGCGGTGTGCCCGCTGGGGAACGACAGGTGCGGGCCGTTGATCGTCCGCCCCACCACGGGTTTCAGCAGCGTCGTCACGGCCACCGACAGACCGGGCCCGAGCACGGCGAGCAGCGCGGTGCGCCGGTGCCCGAGCACCAGGCACAGCACGATCAGCGCGGCCACGAGCAGGCCTGCGCCCGCCGGTTCGCCCGCCAGGCCCAGACCCTTGGCGGTCACCCGCTGCGCCGACGGGTACGGGATCGCGCCGCCCGACGAGTCCAGGATCCAGCGGTCGAGAGCGCTCGCCGAACCGGCGCCCGCGACGCGCACGGCCAGCACCGCGACGGTCACCGCGGCCGGGATCGCGAGCGCCAGCAGCGGGCGCCGCAGGGCGTCGGGCAGGGCGGTTCGCGTGGGTAGCCCGGCGGTGGTCACCGTTGGGAGTCGGTCCCGCCGCGGGGTTCGTTTCGCAGTAACAGGGGAGTGATCATCGGCGACTGGCAGGTGAAGCCGCCAGCTCCGGGAGGGCCGCCATGCGCGTACGGGCATCCGACATCTCGGCTCGCACCATCGGTGACGAGACGATCGTGCTCAGCCTGTCGACCTCGAAGTACTTCACCATCACCGGTGTCGGCACGCGGCTGTTCGAGCTGCTCGCCGAGGACCGCTCGCTGGACGACCTGGTCGGCGCGATCACCAGCGAGTACGAGATCGACGCGGACACCGCGCGCCGCGACATCGAGGCGTTCCTCGGCAGGCTCCGCGATGCCGAGCTCCTCCACTGAGGCGCCGCCGCGCCTGTCCACACTGGACATCGCGGCCGGACGCCCGCTCGGTTCCGCGCCGTTCCCGCTCGGTGAGCCGGCGGATCCGGTGCTCGCGCTGCGGAACGCGTTGCGGCCCGCGTTGCTGCGCGATCCGTGCGTCATCGCCTTCTCCGGTGGGCGGGACTCCTCGGTGCTGCTGGCGGTCGCCGCGGACCTCGCCGCGCGCGAAGGGCTCGCGCCGCCGATCGCGCTCACTTTTCGCTACCCCGGCGACCAGGCCGCGGACGAGTCGGCCTGGCAGGAATCGGTGATCCGGCACGTCGGCGTCGAAAGCTGGGTGCGCCGCGAGATCGGCGACGAGCTGGACCTGATCGGGCCGCTCGTGCAGCCGGTGCTGCGTGCCCGCGGCCCGGTCTACCCGGCCGCGCTGGGCAACACGGTGCTGCTCGCGTCGCACGCGCCGGGCGGCAGCCTGGTGACCGGCAACGCCGGGGACGAGGTGCTCGGCGGGCACCGGCTCGGGACGCTACGTGCGGTGGCGCGCCGTCGCGGCCGCGGGATGACCGCGGCGGACTGGGCGCGGTTCGCGGTGTGCGCGGCGCCCGGGTTCGCCCGCCGCGAGGTGGCCCGCCGCTCCGTCCCGATGCCGTGGCTACGGCCGGACCTGCGGCGGGTGGTCTGGCGCGAGGCCGCGGACCGCCCGCTGCGGTGGGAGACCAGCGTGCGGACAGCGTTGGCGACGCGCGCGTACGCGGTGGGTTTCCGGACGCGGGCCGATGCCGCGGCGGAGCACGACTGCGAGCTGGTCGAGCCGTTCGCCGATCCGTCCTTTGCGGCCTCCTACGCGGCCGGGCGGCCGGTGACCCGCGCGGCGGGCACCCGGCTGGTCGCGGACGGGCTGCTGCCGGAAGCGGTTCTCCAGCGGCGGGACAAGGCGCGGTTCAACGCGTCCCGGTTCGGGCGGCGGTCGCGGGAGTTCGCGCGGAACTGGAACGGCCGCGGCGTCGACGGCGCACTGGTCGACCCGGACGCGCTGCGCGCCGCGTGGCTCGCCGACGAGCCGCCCGCGTCCACGGCGATGCTGCTGCAACAGGCGTGGCTGGCGACATGAGGAGGCGGCTGGCGTGGGAGGTGCTGCGCGCGCTCCCGCCGATGGTGCGGATCGAGCTCAGCCTGCGGCGCGCGGACCTGCGGGAGACCTGCCGACGGCTCGGTGTGCGGTGCGACCTGACCAGCGCCGTGCCGCCCGCCGACGAGCCGCCCGTGCTGCCGCGGTGGTCGCGGGCGCCGATCCGGGCCTCGTACTTCGTCGTGTCGCGGTGGCCTGCCGGGGACACCTGCCTGCGGCAGTGCCTACTGATCGGCCACCGGCTCCGGGCTCTGGAGCCGGTGCTGCGGATCGGTGTGCGGCGCGAGGCGGACGGCCGGTTCTCCGCGCATTCCTGGCTGGAGATCGACGGCAAGGCGCTCGACCCCACGGCGGGGCGGTACGCGGTACTCGGATCGGCAGGGTGACCACAATGGACTTCACGTACCGGGCGCACGGGCTGACCGTGTGGAGCGACGTCGAGCTGGCGCTGCCGGCCGGGGACGGCGGCGAGCCGGACCTGGTGCTGCGCCGGGGCGCCGACCGGGAGGTGCCGCGCGCGGAGCTGCCCGGGCGGTGCCTCGCCGAGCTGGCGAAACCGGACGGGCGGGTGTTCTACACGATCGCCACCGACGGCGACCGGACCGTGCTGCGCTATCCGGGACTGTGCGAGTTCGCGGGCGATCCGTTGCTGCGCGAGGTGACCTACCACCTGGACCCGGCGGCCGACCACGGGTTGCTGACCGTGCTCGCGACGGGCACGCTGCTGGCCGTGCACCTGACGCTGAACTCGCACCTCGTGCTGCACGCGAGCGCGGTGCGGGCAGGCAAGCGGGCGCTGGCGTTCGTCGGCGCGTCCGGGATGGGGAAGTCCACTCTGGCCGCGGCGCTGTGCGGGCACGGGTGTGACCTGGTGGCCGACGACGTGCTGCGGGTGGACCCCGGCGGGCTCGTGCACCCGGGAAGCACGGAGAACCGGCTGCGGATGGCGGCGCGGGGCCTCGCCGGGGGAGCCGATGCGGCGGACGTGCGGCCGACCGCGGACGGGCGGCTGGCCCTGCGGTCGCCGGTGTACGCGGACGCGTTGCCGTTGGCGGCGTGCGTGATCCCGCGGCCGAGCCGGTCCGCTGTGGACGTTTCCGTCGTGCGGCTCACCGGGGCGCGGGCGTTCCTGCGGATGAGCCAGTTCCCGCGCGTGCTCGGCTGGCGCGATCCAGCCGTGATGGACTTCGCGTTCCAGGGGCTGGCCGACCTGGTCGCGCAGGTCCCGGTCTTCGAGGCGACCGTGCCGTGGGGCCCGCCCTTCCGCGACCAGGTACTCGCGAACCTGCTGTCCGCCCTCACCTGACCGCGGGCTTGGGCGTCACCGGTAGGCCGCTGACTGGAGGCGGTACAGCTCGGCGTACTGGCCGGCGCCCACCATCAGCTCGTCGTGCGTGCCGCACTCCACCACGCGGCCCGCGTCGAGCACGTAGATCCGGTCGGCCATGCGGGTGCTGGAAAAGCGGTGCGAGATCAGCAGCGCGGCGCGCCCGCCGAGCATCGCGCGGACGTCGGCGAACAGCTCGTGCTCCGCGCGCGGGTCGAGCGCCGCGGCGGGCTCGTCCAGCACGACCAGCGACGTATCCCGGTAGAGCGCCCGCGCCAGCGCCACCCGCTGCCACTGCCCGCCGGACAGGTCGGAACCCTCGTCCAGGTCCCGGCCGAGCATCGTGTCCAGGCCGTGCGGCAACTCGCGCGTCACCCCGAGGACACCCGCGCGCCGGGCCGCGTCGTGCACCGACTCCTCGTCGCCCGGCCGGTCGCCGTCGCTGATCGTGATGTTGTCGCGCAGCGTCATCTGGTATCGCACGAAGTCCTGGAAGATCACCGTCACGGAGGCGCGGATGTCGGCGGGCGGGGCGTCCGCGCCGTCCCAGCGGCGCGTGCCGAGGTCCGGGTCGTACAGCCCGGCGACGATCTTGGCCAGCGTCGTCTTGCCGGACCCGTTCTCGCCGACCAGCGCGACCACCTCACCGGCGCCGATCTCGATGTCCACCGCGTCGACCGCGGGCCGATCCTGCTCGGGGTAGCGAAAACTGATGTCCCGCAACACGATTCCCTGCCGCAGCGGCCGCTTCTCCCCGGTAGCGGGCGACGGCGGGGCGGAGGCGACGAACCGCTCCAGGTCGGCCAGGAACGGCGCCGACTCGAGCAGCCCGCCGATCGAGGTGAACAGGGTGCCGAGCTGGCTGCTCAGCAACCGCACCGCGATCGCGGCCGCGCCCGCGGCAGGCAGGTCGATGCGGCCGCTGCGCACCAGGCCGATGATCGCCAGCAGCGCGGCCGTCAGCGACAGCGCGACGCCGATCGTGGTGAGACCGGCGATCAGCTGCCGCCGCCGGACCTGTTGCCGCAGCTGGACGTTGATGCCGGCGTTCAGCTCGCGGTGGCGCTCGCGCAGCGGCTTCGTCGAGTGGAAGGCACGCAGCTCCGCCGCGTACGGGCGCTGGGTGAGCAGCTGCCGCAGGTAGTTGCGGCGGCGGAACAGCGGGGTCAGCCGGTGGGCGAACGCGAACTCGGTGCGGCTGGCCCACCTCGCGAGCAGCACCGCGGGCAGCCCGGCGGCGAGCAGGATCGGCACCAGCAGCGGTTCGACGCCGATCAGCACCGCCGACATCGTGACCACGCCCAGCAGGCTGCCGGTAAGGCCGAGCAGCGCGGTGGTCACCGCGAACGGCCGGGTGAGCGCGTTCTGCTGGACGCGTTCCAGTGACGTGGCGAAGCCGGCGGACTCGTAGGTGACCAGGTCCGCGCGCGCCGTGGTGTCCAGCACCCGGTCCCACACCCGCTGCGACACGCGCTCGCCGAGCAGCCGGTGCTGCTGGGTCTGCAGGGCGCCGACCGAGCCGGTCAGCGCCGTCATGAACGCCAGCGCCAGCAACGAAACGGTGAGGCCGAAGCGCGCGCTCTCCGGTTGCAGCAACGCGTCGAAGGTGAGCTTGCTCGCCGCGACCACGCCGAGCGCGCCGACGGCGCCGACGATCTGGTAGATCGCCGCGGTCACGGTGCCGAACCGGTCGGCCGCGGCGACCTCGCGCGTCGCGGCCGCGATCAGCCGTGGCGTGGCCGCCGAAGCCCGCGCGATGCTTGTGATCCCCACCGTCGAATGGTACCGCCGGGAAAGCGTATTCCAAGAATTGTGGCGGTACCGGTTGGACAACGTCACCAGCACATTCGGCGAGTGGTTGTAACGGCTTGACACATTTCGGCGAATCCCGATCGAGGTCCTTGGGTTCTCGCTCGTCGACGATTAACGGAAAGGAGTGACATGAAGAAAGAGTACGCCGCCCCGGACATCGAGGACATCGGCTCGTTGTCCGAGCTCACGCTCGGTCAGTCGTCGGGAAGCCGACTCGACGCCGATTTCGCCGCCGGCACCATCTTCGGAGACCTGACCTTTTCATGACCCCGGTTTTCCCGTTCCTGCCAGCGGCGGGGGGAGGTGAACACATGCGCGAGCCCTACACCACCCCGGAAATCACCCTGTTGGGTTCGGTGACGGACTTGACACAGGCGAACCTGTTTGGTTCTTCGCCGGACAACCTCACGTGGGCGATCCCGATTCTGGGCGACAACGACGCCTACTCGTGATGCGTTTCCCGGTCACGGGGCCGGCGGTCGGCCGCCGGTCCCGTGACCACCTGTCCCCGTCCGCCGACTGTCCGGAAGTGAGCACCCGGTGGCGCTGTACACAATGGACCGACTGGAGATCGCGGGTGGCTGGATCAACGGGTACGACCTCATCCCGCTGCCGCTGGGCGATCCCGGCGAGCCGCGGCGGGTGCTGGACCGGATCCTGCTCGGCCACCTGAACCGCACGCCATGCCTGGTCGCCTTTTCCGGTGGCCGGGACTCCTCAGGGTTGCTGGCCGCGGCGGTGGCGCTGGCGCGACGCGAAGGGCTGCCGCTGCCGGTGCCGATAACGCTGCGTTATCCGGCCGCGCCCGAGTCGGACGAGACCGCGTGGCAGGACGCCGTGCTCACGCACCTCGGCGTCACCGAACGGATCGCGCTGACCGTGGACGACGAGCACGACCCGGTCGGGCCGGTCGCGACCGCGGTGTTGCGGCGGCACGGGCTGGTGTGGCCGCCGAACTTCGCGCCGACCTGGCGGATGATGGACGCGGCGCGCGGCGGGGTGTTGCTGACCGGCGAGGGCGGCGACGAGGTGTTCGGGCTGAAGCGGATCACGCCGTTGACGAAGGTGCTCAAGGCGCGGGGCCGGGTGCGGGCGAGCGTGTTCCCGGACGCGGTGCGTGCGCTGGCGCCGGCGCGGGTGCGGCGGCGGGCGGCGCTGCGCAACCGGCACCAGCGGCCGTGGCTGCGGCCTGTCGCGGCGGAGTTGCTCGCCGAACGGGACGCGGCGGACGCGGCGGCGTATGAGCTGCACGCCGGCCGCCATGCGTGGCAGTTCACGACGCGGCGGTGCGCGCGGCTGGGTTACCAGAGCGTGCGCACGCTGGGGTCCGAACTGGACTGCCGGTACGTGCAGACGTTCGCGGAGCCGGATTTCGTGGCGGCGATCGCGCGGGCCGCCGGGTTCTGGGGCTGGAGCGGACGGACGGCCACGATGCGCGACGTGTTCGGCGACTTGCTGCCCCGGGAGGTCCTGGAACGCAGGACGAAGGCGACCTTCACGGGCGCGGTGTTCACCGAACGGACGCGGGCGTTCGCGCGGGAGTGGACCGGCCGTGGGGTGGACCACGAGCTGGTGGACGCGCAGGCGTTGCGGGATGGGTGGCTGTCGCCGGGGCCGCCCGCGCCGTCGATGACGTTGCTGCAGCAGGCCTGGCTGGCGACGGCCCGGTAGGTGGTCCGGGTGCGCCGGGCCGCGGGTCCTGCTGTGGCGTTGCCGCAGCGGGCTTGGCTCGCGACGGTCCGTCAGGTGGTGCCGGTGAGGGCGCGGCTGGTGCTGGGGGCCGGCGTTCCCGCGGGAGTGGACCGGCTGCCGGCCACGGGTCCTGCTCTGGCGTTGCCGCAGCGGGTCTGGCTGGCCACCGCCCCGTGGGTGGTATCGACAAGTCCTGGTTGTCCGCACCACGCGCGGATCATGCTGGGGACGTGGAACGGAACGAACTCGCGGACTTCCTCCGGCGTCGCCGGGCGCTGCTCCAGCCTGCGGACGTCGGGGTGCCGTCGGGCGGGCGGTGCCGGACTCCGGGGCTCCGCCGCTTCGAGGTCGCCCAGCTCGCCGGCATGTCGCCGGACTACTACGCCCGCCTCGAGCAGGGCCGCGGCCCGCGTCCGTCGGCCGCCGCGCTCACCGCGCTGACCCGCGCGCTGCGGCTGACCGTCGACGAACGCGGCCACCTCTTCCGGCTCGCCGGCCACCAGGCCCCGCCCCGCACCGGCGGTGACGAGCACGTCAGCCGCGGCCTCCTCCGGCTGCTGGACGGGCTCACGGGCCTGCCCGCGCTGATCGCCACGGACCTGAACGTCGTGCTCGCCCAGAACGCGATGGCCGACGCGCTGCTGGGTGAGCGGTCCCGCTTCCGGGGCCTGGCCCGAAGCTGCACCTACCGGTGGTTCACCGACCCGGCGATGCGCGAGCGCCACCCCGCCGAGGACCACGACCACGAAAGCCGCGCCCAGGTCGACGACCTGCGCGCCACCCTCGCGGCCCGCCCGAGCGATCCGGCGGCCCGCGAACTGGTCGAGCCGCGCCGGGCAGCGCCGCGGTGTCCCAGCTGGAGCTGCTTTCCGTGCTCGGCCAGGAGACGTTCACCACCCGAGGAGAAGCATGACCTCCCACCGGATCGCCGCCCTGCTCACCGCCGCCCTCCTCACCGTGGGCGTCCCGGCGAGCGCGGACACCGGCGGCACCCGCCTGGCCGACGTGCGCGTGCTCGCCCACTTCGACCGGGCCGTGGGCAGGCCGCCGAGAGCATCGCGCCGGAGCCCGGCGGCGGTGCGGTCGTCGGCATGATCCCCGCCCGGCAGGTGGTGCGGGTCGCGCCGGACGGAGCCGTCCGGGTGCTCGTCACGATGCCGCTCCCGCCGGACGGCGGCGGGACGACGCCGGTCGTCGGGACCCCCGTGGTCACCGGGGTGGCCCGCTCGGACCGCGGCGACGTGTACTTCCTCTACTCCGCGGGACAGGGCGGGCTGACCGGGACCTGGCAGGTCCGCGCCGGGACTCCCCGGCTCGTCGTGCCGCTCCCCGCCGACGCCATGCCGAACGCCCTGGTCATCGACGGCGACCGCTTCCTGGTGACCGACTCCGCGGGCGGGCGCATCTGGCAGGCCCCGCTGCGTGGCGGCGCGGCAACCGTGTGGTCGGCGGGCCCGGCACTGGCGCCGGACGGCTTCTTCGGCGCGAACGGCCTGAAGGTCCACGACGGCGCCGTGTGGGCGAGCAACTACGACCGGGGCACCATCGTCCGCATCCCGCTGACCGGCGGCCCCGCCGAGGTCCGGGCCACGGGCCTGGCCGGCGTCGACGACTTCGACTTCACCGGCCGGGGCGACGAGATCCTCGCCGCGATCAACCAGGACAGCAAGCTCGTGCGAGTGGGCGCGGACGGCTCCCGGGAAACCCTGCTCGACGCCGGGGACGGCATGCAGGGCACCACCGCCGTCGCGGTCCGGGGGAGCCGGGTCTACGTGGCCAACGGCGCCAACCTGGTGGGCGACGACTCGAACCTGCTGGTCGCGCGGCTGCGGCGCTGACCATCAGCGCGTCCCGGTCGGCGAGCCCTTCCGCACCTCACGCAGCGCGTAGGTGAAGCGGCTCAACGGGTTCCGGTGCCGGTCCGCCGTGTAGTCCGCGTCGGGGAAGACCAGTGCGCGCAGATATGCCGGCTTGTCGCGCCACGGCAGGACCCGCAGGGTGGCCACGGCCTGCGCCGCGAACGTCTTGTCCGGCGTCGTGTGCAACCCCAGCCACGACTCGTCCCGCGGCGACGGCACGTAGGCCACCGCCCAGCGCGCCAGCGGGCCGGGGACCTTGATCCCGAGCAGGCGCACCGTGTCGGCCACCGCGGCGGCGACCACGGCCTCCGCGCCCCACGACCCGGCCAGCGCCAGCACCGGCCCCGGATCCACCACCCGCAGCATCTCCGCCACGTCCCGCAGCGACCCGAGCCGCAGCGGCCAGTCGCCGAGGGCCGCGTGGTAGCAGGCGTGCAGGAACCGGTTCGGCGGCGACAACGCCCGCACCGCGCGCCCGCCGATGAAGAACTCCTGCCCGGCGTCCCACACCGCGTCCAGGTCGACCCGCCGCCCCCACGGCCCGAGCACGAAGGTGCGGTGCAGGTCCAGCTCGTACCCGGCGGGCGGGCGCAACGTCATGCCCTTGTCGAAGCGCCGGTCGAACCCCGGCCGCGGCTCGGCGAGCGTGCGCTGGAACCCGGCCGTCGCCAGCACCGCGACGGTCCGGTCGATGTCCGCCGCACGCACCATCACGTCCAGGTCGTTGAAGGACCGCAGCGCCGGATCGGGGTAGTCCAGGTGTGCCACCGCCGTGCCCTTGAGCACCCGCGCCTCGATGCCCGCCCCGCCCAGCAGGTCCAGGATCCGCAGGAGCTCGTGCTCCAGCACCAGCACGCGCATCTGGTTGGTGGCGTGCGCGGAATTCACCTCGCGCGCCTGCTCAGCCGTCGCCGGGAACGCGCCCGCGGTGATCGCCGCGGTCAGCAACCCCGTCATCCGGTGCTTCCGCGCCGCCGCGAGCAGCCCCGGCCACTCCTCAGCGGTCTCCGGTTCCGCGGGGAACGCCCGGTCGCTCCCCGGCAGCCGGTACGCTGCCGCGGCGAGCAGCGCCGCCGGGTACTCGCTCTCCGCGCACAACCTGCGTCCCATCCGCCCCTCCGCTCATCTGCCCGGGCGGCCGTCGAACGTGCTGCCCGCGTCCTGGTGGTACGGCGCCCCGGTCCACCGCGGGACCGGCACCGTCGTGCTCATGTCCGGGACCGTGAACCGCCACGGCCCGGTGTAGGTGTTGTCGTGCCAGCGGTTGCCCGCCGCGAACACGATGTGCCGCTGGATCACGTCGCCCTGGTACGGCGACCAGTCCGGCGAGCTGCCGTAGTTGGACAGCAGCGCCATCCGCCCGCAGAACTCGACCGGGCAGCCGCCGTCGACCGCGGCCGGGTCGAACCGGAAGGTGTTGCCGTGGATCTCCAGGTCCGAGGTCCACCACCGGCAGTCGGTGTACAGCGGCTCGCGGGCGATCGCGGGCGGCGAGCAGGCCGAGGTGTTCTCCGGGCCGACGATCAGCGTGCAGTCGGAGGTGGTCGACGCGGACGAGTTGCAGAACCGGTCCGCGTTGGCCCACGCCACGACGCCGCCCCAGTTGTTCTCCAGCAGGTTCCCGGTGACCTCGATCTTCGCGGTGCGGGCCGGGATCCGCGCGTCGCCGTCGGCCTCGGACAGGTAGATCGCGCCGGTCGGGAACGGGTCGCGCTCATCGGCGAATTCGCGGCCGGTGCGCCACGCGTTGTCCCGCAACGTGTTGCCGCGGATCACCGCGTTGTAGGAGATCTCGTAGAAGATGCCGGTGCCGTCGTTGTCCTCGATGAGGTTGTCCTCGATGAGGAAGTCGTTGTTGTTGGTGTCGGCCCACACGGCGGTGCCGTGGTTGCCGTGGATCCAGTTGTTCCGCACGTCCGCGCCGTTGACCGCCCAGAACTTCATCGCGCCGGTGCAGCCGCACCCGGGCAGCTGCGCCTCCCAGTCCTCGGTGTTGTTGCCGGTGAACTCGTTGCCCTCGACGACGAGACCGGTGATGCGGTTGCCGGACTGGTAGGCGTTGAGGCCGTACTGGCCGTTGTCGGCCAGGCAGTTCCCGGCGATGCGGTTGCGCGCGCCCGCCATCAGCGCCGCGCCGCGGTTGCGGGTCAGGGTGTTGTGCTCGACGGTCCAGCCGTCGCCGGAGTCGTGGTTCACCACGCCCTCGTCGCGGGGCGCGGCGAAGTTGCGGATCGTCAGGTGCCGGATCGTGACGCCGGTGGCGCGGCCGGTGATGGCGTACCGGTTGTCGCGGTTGCCGTCCAGCACCGCGCCGGGCCCGCCGAGCAGCGTCGCGCCCGCGCCGGGGGCGATCTGTGAGTACTCGCCGGGCGCGAGCGTGTGGACGCCGGGCGCGAACCAGTACGTCGCGCCCGGCGTGCTGAAGTCGAAGCCCGCGTTGCTGCCGGCCGGGACGACCACCGCGCCGGGCGGTGGCGAAGCAGGGCCGGTCAGCGCCGGGCTGCCGCAGACGGCGGCGGGCGGCGCTGGGGGAGCGGCGGGGGCGCCCTGCACGGTCGGAACCACGGCCGGCGGGCCGGGATCGGGCGCGACGGCCGCGACGACGCCGGCGAGTGCGAGGACGCCGGCGGCCCCGAGCGCGAGCGGGATCGCCCGGCTCCTCGTGGTCATCCCCGCCCCCGTCCGTCAAGGTGTTCGTCTACGGAAGTCGTCGGGGCGAAAAGCGCCGTTACCCGCCGGCGTTCACACGATCGGCTACTCGATCGATCGCCAGTGCGGCTGCGACCACCACGGCCAGGGACGTGCAGAACCCGCCGATCGTGTCGGTGAGGTAGTGGACCCGGGACGCGGTCTGCGACCACGACATCGCCGCGCCGCACAGCACCCCGAGGCCGAGCACGAGCGGCAGCCCGGCGCGACCGAGCCGGAACCGGTCGGCGAGCAGCAGTCCGACTACCATCCCGAGCGATGTGACCAGTGCGGTGTGCCCGCTGGGGTAGGACAGGTGGTCGCCGTTGATGGTCCGGTCCACCACGGGTTTCACCACGGTGGTGAGCACGCCGGTCGCGGCGGGCCCGGCGACGGCGAGCAGCGCGAGGCGACGGCGGCGCGTGGCGAAGCAGACCACGGCGAGGACCACGACCAGCCCCGCGGCCCACCCCGGATCACCCGCGGTCCCGACGGCCCACGAGATGTCGAACGACAACGACGGCTCACGCACGCTGTCCCGCAACGCCTCGTACGCGCCGTGGTCGAGCGCGGAGCCGGCGCCGTCACCGGTGAACACCACGCCGAGCACGACCGCCACGACCCCCGCGACGACGGCGGCAGCCGCCAGCGGGGCGCGCAGCACGGGCGGGACGGCGGGCCGCGGGACGTTCGTCTGCTTCACGTGGGGAAGTCGCCGCCAGTCGGCGGATTGTTTCCACCCGGCAGGCGGAAATGGTGAGCCGAATGCATCACACGCCATTGTCGTGACGCGGGCTGATCCGGCCGGGGGAGTCCTTCCGCGACTTCCGGGACACGGGCTCCTGGCCGTGACCTGCTCAGCGGCGGGAATCCGGACGATCCGGACACCTACCTGGCGACGTACCCGTGGACACTGCCGAGCCTTTATCGGTCGCCCTTTTCCAGGTTCTGTCGGTCGGCGTCGCTATTGTGATGCTGCGTATTTTGGCAAAATGGGCGACGCCACACTTGGCCGATCTCGTGGTTCCGCGGCCAGGGCGAACACGTCGAGTAGGCTGCCCAGTTGCACGGGACCTCGCGGTGCTGAGTTGCGATGTGGCGCCGACCGGGCTTAGCAACCCCGTCCAGCGGCGCTTCGACCTGCTCAGGCAGCTCTCGCGCTGGGGTCTGACCGAGCCGCCCGCGTGGTTGCAGCTCGCGGTTCCAGCGGCTTCTACCACGCGCCGTATGACCTGCTGGTGCTCTTCGTGCCGGTTGCGCTGGGCATCGGCATGGCGGTGCGCGGTGAGCTGACCCGCACGGCGGACTGCGTCGCGGTGGGCGCGGTCTTGCCGCCGCCTTGGTCAGCTCCAGATGTCGCGGTGCACGTTGAAGATGATCCGGGACCCCAGCCGCTCCAGTTTGATCGGTAGTTCCGTCATCGTGGCGAGCCGGGCGCGCACCGCCTGCTGGTGCTCCAGCGGGCAGCTGACCAGCAGGAACCCGCCGCCGCCCGCGCCGGTCACCTTCGCCCCGGTCGCGCCCGCCGACAGCGCCCCGTCGACGGCCTCGTCGATCTGCTGGTTGGACACCCCGGCCGCGAGCGAGCGCTTGGCCTCCCAGCTCTTGCGCAGCGCGGTGCCCAGCGCGGACAGCTCACCGCCGCGCAGGCCGTCCGCCGCCTCGCCGGCGAGGTCGCGCAACTGCCCCAGCTGGGCGAGCTTGTTCCCGACGTTCGCGTTCTGCTCGCCGAGGATCTTGTCGGCGCTGCGGGTGATGCCGGTGAAGAACAACATCAGCTCGTCCTGCAGCTTCCGCCAGTCCGCCCGCGGCAGGTCGATCTGCTCGACCCCGACCGCGTCGCCCGGCCCGAACTGCAGGTCGCACAACCCGCCGAAGGCGGCCGCGTACTGGTCCTGCTTCCCGATCGGCTTGCGGCACCGGTCGATCTCGATCGCGCACGCCCGGTCGGCCAGCTCCTCGGCCGCCACCTGCCTGCCCTGGTAGGCGAACAACGCGTGCAGCAGGCCCACCGTCACCGAGGACGACGACCCGAGCCCGGAGCCGGCCGACGGGATGTCGGCGAGCGTGGTGATCTCCACGCCGCTGCGCACCCCGGTCATGTGCATGGCCTCGCGCACCAGCTCGTGCTCGAGGTCCTCGACCCGGGAGACGATCTCCTTGCGCGAGTAGTTGACGTAGATCTCGTCGTCGAAGCGCTGCTTGACCACGACGTAGACGTACTTGTCGATGGCGGCGTTGAGCACCCGGCCGCCGTGCTCCCGGTAGTAGCTGGGCAGATCGGTCCCGCCACCGACGAGCCCGATGCGCAGCGGGGTCTGGGTGATGATCACGATGCTCGCCTGCCTTGCCAGACTTCGCGCGCCCTGGCCAGGGCCGCGGGGGTGCCGATGTCGAGGAACCAGGAGTCGCCGAGGGAGACCGCGCGGGCGCGCCCGACGAGTTCGGGCAGCAGGTGGTAGCCGATGTCCCGGGGCGGCGGGCCGATCAGGTCGAGCACGGCGGGGGAGAACGCGTACATCCCCGCATTGGCCAAAGAACCGGTCGGCTTCGCTGGCTTTTCGGTGAACCCCGTCACCAGACCGTCGGCAACCGTGAGGATCCCGCACTGGGTCGGATCGGGCGCCCGGAACACCGACAGCGTCGCGATCGCGCCGCCCGCGCGGTGCGCCTCGATCAGGACCCGCAGGTCGAAGTCGGTCAGGTTGTCCGCGTTGAGCGCCAGGAACATCTCCTCGCCCGCGACGAAGTCCCGGTTCGCCGACACGGTGCCCGCGCTGCCGAGCAGTTCCGGCTCCTCGGCGGTGCGCACGAGCGGGCCGCCCCGCCGCTCGGCCAGGTGCGCCCACACCAGCGGCGCGAGGTGGTGCAGGTTGACCAGCACCTCGTCCACACCGGCGGCCTCGAGCGCGTCCAGCCAGATGTCCAGCATCGGCCGCCCGCCGATCTCGACGAGGCACTTGGGCGTGTGGTCGGTCAGGGGCCGCAACCGCGTCCCCAGCCCGGCCGCGAGCAGGAACGCCTTCACGAGCCCGCCTTGCGCACCACGCCGAGCGAGCGCATCTTCGCGTCGGCCTCGGCGAGGATCTCGTCCAGGCCGCGCACGTCCCGCAACCACGCCGCGTACTCGGCGACAGAGTCCGCCGGGGTCCGCTTCGGGGACCAGCCCAGCTGCTTGAGCGTGTCGACGTCGGAGAGGATGTGCCGGGTGTCGCCGAACCGGTACTCGCCGCTGATCCGGCCCGGCCGGTCCGATCCGTACTGCCGGCGCACGACCTCGGCGAACTCCTGGGTGGTGTACCCGGCCCCGCCGCCCACGTTGAACACCCGCCCCGCCGCGCGGTCGTCAGCGAGCACCAGCACGTTCGCGTCGACGACGTCGTGGATGTTGACGTAGTCGCGGATGTTCTGCCCGTCCTCGTACAGCGTCGGCGCGCCGCCGAGCAGGTAGTGCAGGTTGAAGATGCGGCACGCGCCGGAGTAGGCGTTGTAGACCGACTGCCGCGGGCCCTGCACGATGCTGTAGCGCAGGGCGACGGTCGGGATGCCGTAGCGGCGCCCGAGGTTGACCGCCACGACCTCCTCGCCGTGCTTGGACATGCCGTAGGCGTTCTGGGGGTTGGCGACGCGTTCCGGCGTCGGCAGCACCTCGATCGGCTCGCCGCACACCGCGCAGCCGATGTCCCAGCGCGCGGCCCGCAGCGCGGACTCCGGGCGCATGTCCGGCGTCTGCTCGCCGTGCACCGCGCACCGGTACAGCCCTTCGCCCATCGCCGCCTGCGAGGACGCCACGACGATCCGCTGCAGGTCCAGCTTCTCGGCGACCACGATCTCGTAGATCATCGCGGTCGAGGTGACGTTGACGTCGGTGAACTTCGCGAAGTCCGGCAGGTAGTCCTGGTAGGCGGCGAAGTGGTAGACCGCGTCCACGCGGCGCAGCAGGTTGCGCATCAGGTCGCGGTTGCGCACGTCGCCCTCGTAGAACTCCACGCCGGGCGTGAGGTGGTTCGGCCTGCCGCCGCGGTGCACCGGCGCGGCCAGCACGTCCAGCACGACCACCTCGTGCCCCAGCTCGACGAGCCGGTCGCAGGTGTGCGAGCCGATGAACCCGGCGCCGCCGGTGACCAGGACCCTCATCGGGTGTGCCCCTCGTGGACTTCGCGGTACACGTCGAGCGTGCGCGCGGCAGTGGCCGCCCAGGTGAACTCGCTCGCGCGTTCCGGTCCGCGGGCGCGCAGCCGCTCGCTCTCCGGGCCGCAGGCCTTGACGATCTGGTCGGCGATCGAGTCCGCGTCCTTCGGGTCGGCCAGCAGCGCCGCCCCGCCCGCGGTCTCCGGCATCGCGGTGAGGTTGGAGGTGACCACCGGGCACGCCGAGGCCATGGCCTCCAGGATCGGCAGGCCGAACGTCTCGTTGTGCGACGGGTACACGAACACCTCCGCGGCGCGGTAGAAGTGCACCGTCTCCTCCAGCGGCACGCCACCCACCCACACGATGTCGTCCGCCACGCCGAGCCGCGCGGCGAGCGCCTTGAGCTCGCCGACGTACTCGACGTCCCGGCCAGGTCCGACGACGACCAGCTGCCTGCCGCCGAGGTCGGACTTCGCCGCGGCGAACGCGCGGATCAGTCCCTCGCAGTTCTTGTACGGCCACAGCGACGACACGAACAACACGAAGTTCTCGCGCACCCCGTACCGCTTCGCGACGTGTGCGAACGCCTCGTCCCGGTCGCCGGGGTTGAACAGCTCGTGGTCCACCGCCTCCGGGATGAGCCGGATCTTCGCCGGATCCACGTTCAGGTACTGCTGCACCTCGTCGACCAGGCTGCGCGAGTTGAGGATGATCGCGTCGGCCAGGCGGGCGGTGCGCGGGTAGCTCAGCTGGCGGTACAGCCGCGCGGGCGGGGAGATCGCGTGCGGCGTCGTGTACGCGTGCAGCGTCTTGATGTGCACCACCAGCTTCGGTGCGGACTTCACGATCGGCGCCATCAGCGTGTTCAGCACGTCGATCCCGCTCAGCGGCAGCCGCAGCGGCGAGTACAGGTGCTCCGACAGCGTGCGCAGGTTGCGCTTCTCGTTGGACCACGGGTAGGTGATGTAGCCGACGCTGCGGCCGTAGTCGTGCGCAGGCCGTGACTTCGGGCTCACCATCAGGTGGAACGACTCGCCGTCGCGGAGCAGCCGGGTCATCTCGGGGATGACGCGGGTCCAGAACCAGTGCGCGCCCGACGGGTTGAACGGGTCGTCGGTGAGCAGGTTGATCGCGACGCGCATGCGGTCAGAATGTCTGCGAGACAACGGCATCTGGGGTCATCCTCGACTGTCGGACGTACTGGGCCAGCAGGTGCATGCACGCCTGGTGGGCGTCTTCGACGACGCCGTAGTTGGCGGAGCCGACGTGGATGGAGACCTCGGCGCGGCGCCGGGCCGGCCCGCCGGCGAAGCCGGTGAGCGCGATGGTCGGCATGTCGTGCGCCGTCGCCCAGTCCAGTGCCCGCACGATGTTCGGCGAGCGGCCCGAGGACGAGATGACGATCAGCACGTCGCCCGGCCGCGCCTGGGACTGCAGCTGGTACTCGAAGACGTGCTCGTAGCCGAGGTCGTTGGCGATCGCGCTGAACAGCTCCACGTTGGTGCTCAGGCTCTGCACGCGCGTGGTGACCCCGGTGCCGTTGCGCACGCCCTTCACGTGGTCGCACTGCAGGTGGTTGGCGATCGACGCGGATCCGCCGTTGCCGCAGGCGAACACGGCCGAATCGCGGTCGTAGGCGGCGTTCAGGATCTTCGCCGCGCGGCTGACCTGCTCCAGGTCCACGGTGGCGAAGGCGCGCGCCAGCTCGGCGACGTAGGCGCCGCCGTAGGAGTCGGCCCGGTGGAACTTCGCGGCCGGGAACTTGGGCGCCTTCTGCTGCTCCGGCGCCGGCGCGGTGTCGCCGCCGAGGATGAACCGCACGGCGGCGGCGAGATCGGGGAACGCGTCCACGCCCATCACGGCCGAGCCGGGCGGCCCGACGTGCAGCGGTTTCGCGCCGACGGCCCGCGCGAGCCCGACGTCGGCGGGGCTGTCCCCGACCACCCACGACGCGGAAAGGTCCAGGTCGAGCGCTTCTCCGGCGGCCAGCGCCATGCCCGGCCCCGGCTTGCGGTCGGCGCTGCGCCGGGCGAACGCCTCGACGATGCCGTCCGGGTGGTAGGGGCAGAACAGCCACAGGTCCACGTGCGCGCCGTGCCGCGCCATCTCGGCGATCATGTGCTTGTGGACCTGCTCCACGTCGGCGATGCCGTAGTACCCGCGGGCGACGCCGGCCTGGTTGGTCACCACGGCGACCGGGACGCCGGCCCGGTTGAGCGCGGCGATCGCCGCGATGGCCCCGTCGATGAACTCGACCCGGTCGACGGAGCCGACATACCCGCTGTCGACGATGATCGTGCCGTCGCGATCGAGCAGAACCCCTGGCTGGCTCACGGTTCGACCACCTCTCTGCGATGTCTTGAGGTCGCGTGCGGGCGCTGGTCCGTTACGGGCGCGGCGCTCACCGCGATACCGTCCTTTGTGGAGTACCGGCGAGCAGGCCGGCCGCGACCGCCAGGTGCAGCAGGTACGGCGAGGCGTCCCCGAGGCCGGCTTCGGTGTAGGAGGCCGCGAGGCAGTACGTGATCAGGAACAACGCGCACGCCCGCCCCGGCGACGGCGGGCGGGCGATGGCCACCACGACCACCGTCACCAGGAACAACACGACGATCGTGGCGCCCAGGTAGCCCTGCTCGTGGTAGACGGCCAGCCAGCTGTTGTCGATGGGCAGGCCGTCGAAGGACTTGTTGGACAGCCCGGTGCCGAAGATCTCTTCGAACCAGGTGCGCGGGGCGGACAGCAGCCGCTCCCACACCTTCGCGCGGCCGGTGAGGTTGCCGAAGTTCTCCGCGTCCTGGCCGCGCAGGACCCAGGTCTGCAGCAGGGGCCCGAGCAGGACGGCGCCGATCCCGGCAACCGCGATGCCCCAGGCGAACGCCTTGCGGGCGCGGCCGCTGGTGAGCCACATCGACAGCATCGCGACGACGAGCCCGGAGACCAGGCCGAGGGTCGCGGTGCGGGTGTGGGTCAGCACGAGCAGGACGATCGCCGGGCCGGTGACCATGACCACGCTGCGCGCGTCGGTGAGCCTGTTGATCCACAGCAGCATGGCCAGCCCGGCGACGATCGCGGCGTACTGCCCGATCTGAGTCGGGGTCAGCGGCCACAGCACGCCGGTGAGCCTGCCGTCGTTGAGTTCCGGCATGGCCAGACCGGGCGAGATCACCAGGCCGACGGCGACGGAGACCAGCAGCACGGTCAGCACCCTGATGTGCTGGCGGACGAACCAGATAGAGCCGTTCATCCACGGGCTGATCAACCACAACGTCCCGACGAACAACCCGAGCCTGGCGCACCGGAACAGCGAGCCGAAGCCGGACTCCATGCGCACGCTGCTCGCGAAGCTCGCGACCAGCAGCAGGCTGAGCAGCACCAGGAACGCGCTGGGCCGGATCTTCAGGCGCGGGTTGAGGATCAGGGCGAGCGCGAACGCGATGCCGACCGCGCTCATCGTGAGGACCTGGGTGACCGGGCGCGGGATCGGGATGAGCGCCGAGACGCCCTGGGTGGCGAGGGTGTTGAAGATCATCAAGGCCCAGATCGCGCCCAGGATCCGGAAGGTGCGCGGGCTTCGGGCGACGTCGTCCTCGTCGAGTGTCCGCGGCCGGATGCCGGTGAGGCTCATCACTTGCCGCCCCCCATCGCGAACGTGCTGCCCGCGTCCTGGCGGTAGACCGGGCCCTGCCACTCGATCTGCTCGACCAGCCTGCTCGCGTCGTGCGCGACGAAGGTCCACGGCCCGACGTAGGTGTTGCCGTACCAGCGGTTGTTCTGGTCGAAGGTGATGGCCTGCGGGATCACGTCGCCCTGGTACGGCGACCAGTCCGGCGAGCTGCCGTAGTTGGACAGCAACGCCATCCGGGCGCACATCGCCTGGCAGCCGATGTTCCGCGGGTTCACCTCGAACCGGTTGCCGTGGACCTGCACGTTCTGCGTCTTCCAGCGGCAGTCGCCGTGCAGCGGGTCGGTGTCGATGCCCGGCGGGGCGCAATTCGCGACGTCGTTGACGACGAGCGTGCAGGTGCCGGTGGACGTGTTGGCGGGGCTGTTGCAGAAGCGGTCCGCGTTCTCCCACAGCGTGACCCCGCCCCAGTTGTCCTGGAACTCGTTGTCGTGGATGTCGATCCGGTCGGTGCGGGCGGGCACGCGCGCGTCGCCGCCGGACTCGGAGATGTAGACCGCCGCGGACGGGAAGTTGTCGTCGCGGTCGACGAACTCGCGCCCGCTGACCAGGTTGTTGCGCTTCAGCGTGTTACCGCGGATGGTCGCGTTGTAGCTGGTCTCGTAGAAGATCGCGGCGCCGTCGTTGTTCTCGATGAGGTTGTTCTCGATCAGGAAGTCGTTGTTGTTGGTGTCGGCCCAGATGCCCGGCCCGCGGTTGTCGTGGATCCAGTTGCCGCGGATGTCGGCGCCGTCGACCTCCCAGAACTTCATCGCGCCGGTGCAGCCGCAGCCGTCGGCGTACTTGCTCTCCACGTCGTCGGCGTTGTTGCCGACGAACTCGTTGCCCTCCAGCACGACGTCGGTCACGTCGCCGCAGCAGGCGTTGAGCCCGTACTGCCCGTTGTCCTTGAGGCAGTTGCCTGTCATCACCTGGCGCGCGCCCGCCATCATCGCGGCGCCGCGGTTGTCGGTGAGCAGGTTCGACCGGATGACCCAGCCGGCGCCGGAGTCGTGGTTGACCACGCCCTCGTTGTCCGGCGCGTCGAACCCGGTCACCGTGAGGTGCTCGATGGTCACCCCGCTCGCCTTGCCGCTGAAGGCGTACCGGTTGGTGTCGCGCCCGTCGACCACCGCTCCCGGGGCGCCGGTGTAGGTGTTGCCGTCCTTCGGCGCGACCTGGTCGAACTCGTCGGTGCCAAGGGTGTGCGTGCCGGGCCGCAGCCAGAACGTGGTGCCCGGCGGGCTGGCCTTCGTCTTGGCCTGGAGGTCGCCGGGCACGGCCGCGTCGACCACGACCGCGCCCGCGGGTGGCTCCGCGGGGCCGGGCGGCAGGTTGCGGCACGCCCCGGAGCCCGCCAGCGTCGCGGTGGTGTCCGCCGGTTCCGGGCTGGGGGTGCACGCGAGCGCGGCCAGCGGCGCCAGGACGCCGAGGAACACCGCCACCCAGCGGGCTCGGGTCGTCGTTGGTGCGGGCACGGCGGGCAACCTCCGGCTAGTCGGCGAAGCGCAGCAGTGTGGTGAGCGGGCCGGCGCGCCCGGCGAGCCCACTGCCGATCAGGGTCGTGGCCGGTTCGCGGCGGCCGTAGCCGGGCGAGTACCAGCCGAGCGGCGGATCGGTCTGGCCGCGGTGCGCGGTCCAGGTCAGCCCGGCGGGCAGGTCGAGGATCGCCGCCCGGTCGCGGCCACCCGCGGTCCACGTCAGCACCGCCGCGTTGCCGGTCAGCTCGGCGCTCACCCGCGGGCCGAGGTGGAACGCGAGCCGCGCCGGGTGGTGCCGGTTGTCGGTGATCTCGTCGGTGATCCGCAGTTCCCGTTCGGCCGCGTCGAGTTCGACGGTGCGCCGGTGCACGGCGGGCCGGTAGCCGTCGTGCTCGGCGGACCACCGCGGCACGCCGCCGCCGGGGCGGGCCAGCACCCGGGTGCGTGCGTGCCGCGTCCACAGGAACGGGCCGCCCGACGTGGACTGGTCGGCGTCGTCCAGCTGCACCGTGTTGTGGCCGAGCGTGGACCGGAAGTACGCCCGCCACCCGGGCTCGCCGTGGTAGCAGTAGGTCCCCGGGTCGGCGAGGACGTCGACGCCGTCGTGCCGCACCTCTACCGACAACGCGTCGGCGTGCGCGTGCGCGGCGATGGACAGGAAACCGTGCGGGCCGCCGTCACAGCGGCACCAGATCTCGCCGTGGCCGTCCTGGGGCCGGGTGCGCAGCAGCGTCAGCCCGGCGTCGGCGAAGTGGTCCGGCCGCGCGCGCGGCCGGTCCGCCGCTTCGAACCGGCGGGCGAGCGCGGCGAGCAGCGGCGTGCGGGCGTCCCCGCCGCGCGGGCTCGGCCACCAGTCCAGCCGTCCGAACAGGACGTCCCCGGTCGCCAGCAGCGACGACCACCGGTTGACCCCGGCGCCGTCGAGCACGAGCCCGTGCCCGTCGTCGCTGTCGCCCTGCCGCGGCGGGTGCAGCCGCACGTCGACGACGGCCGCGAGCGCGTCGGTCATCCGCAGCAGCGTCCGCCACAGCGAGTCCGGCGCCGCCGGGCCTGCCTCGATCGCCGCGGCCAGGCCCAGTTCGAGGACCAGGCCGTGGTACTCGGTGGCCAGCTCCCGGTTCAGGCCAGAGGCGAAAGTGTTGGCCGCGAGGTGCTCGTCGAGCGAGCGCAGCGCGGCGGACCGCCAGCCCGCCGACTCGGGGAACCACGGGAACGCGCAGGACGCGGCCAGCTGCCCGGCCGACTCGGCGATGACGTGGTTGTTGGCCGACGACCCGCGGCTCGGGAAGGTCGCGAGCCACCGCTGGTGGTGCCAGATCTGGTGCAGCGCCTCGGGGTTGTCCTCGAACAACCCGGGCGCGCCGGGCCAGCCGTCGAGCAGCCGCCGCACCCACACCCAGGACAGCAGCCGGATGCCCAGCTCGATCCCGCTGACCCAGTGCACGCTCGTCATCGGCGCGTTCGCCGCCCACCACGACTTCAGGTGGTCGGCGACCCGCTCGGCGTAGCGGTCCTCGCCGGTCAGCGCGTACGCGGTGGCCAGCACGGTGAGGTGCTGGTGCCGCGACGGCTCCCAGATCTGCTTGATGTCGCCGACGACGTCCTCGTGCCGGTACGGGATGTCGAAGGCGAAGGTGTCGGCAGGCGCGTGGCGCCCGGTCTTCGGGTCGAGCGACCAGTCCGGGCTCACCATGTCGTGCCGCCGCAGGCCGAAGTACTCGGCGCGGCCGTCGATCAGCCGGTCCGC
Source organism: Amycolatopsis methanolica 239 (assembly GCF_000739085.1). NCBI lineage: Bacteria > Bacillati > Actinomycetota > Actinomycetes > Pseudonocardiales > Pseudonocardiaceae > Amycolatopsis > Amycolatopsis methanolica. The sequence continues at coordinate 523,006 of NZ_CP009110.1, forward strand.
GGTCTCCAGCACGCGTGCCCGCGCGTCCGCCGGGACCTGCACGCCCTCGGGCAGCACGGCGGTGAACCGGCGGCCGGGCAGCGGAGCCGACGCCTTGGGTAGCGCGCGCCGCAGCCTGCGCCGGTTCAGCACGTCCGCCGCGCGCCCGGCGACCTCGCGCGGGCCCATCCGCGAGAGTCGCCGCAGGTACCAGGCGGGGTCCGTCATGACGGGGTCCCGATCTTGACCGGCGCGCCGGTGGCCAGGCTGGTCTGCACCGCGAGCGTGGCGAGCGTGGTCGCGACCAGCGACTCCAACGGCACCGGCATCGGCCCGCCCGAGGTGACCGCGGTGACGAACGCGTCCAGCTCGGCGTGCTGGCCCTTGTCGCGGCCCTTCGGCAGGCGGGAGCTGGTCCACCGCTTGCGCCCGTACACCGAGGCGCGGGCGAAGTCGTCGAACTTCAGCACCTTGCCGTCGGCGACGACGTCCAGCGTCTCCTTGGGGAAGCTCGTCGAACCGCTGGTGGCGTAGCTGACCGTCGCGGTCGACCCGTCCGGGTACCGCAGCACGACCTGCAGGTCCTGCTGGTCCGGCGTGGCGCAGGCGTAGACCGACACCGGGTCCGCGCCGAGCAGCCAGCTCACCGTGTCGATGAAGTGGCCGCCCTCGCCGGCGAACCGGGTGCCTTCCGAACCGGCCTGGTTGTACCAGCTGCCGTGCTCCAGGCGGCCCGCGTTCACCAGGTACCGCACCGACGCCGCGCCGATGCGCCTGCCGAACCGGCCGGTGGCCTCGTGCAGCAGCGGCGCGAACCGGCGGTTGAACCCGACCTGCAGCCGGTCGTTGCCGGACTCCTCGATCGCGCCCAGCACCTTGCCCAGCTCGGCTTCGCTGAGCGCCAGCGGCTTCTCCACGAACACCGCCTTGCCCGCGAGCAGCGCGCGGCGGGTCAGCTCGGCGTGTGAGCTGTGCCGGGTCACCACGAACACCGCGTCGATCTCCGGGTCGGCAAGTGTGGCGTCCACGTCGGTGGTCGCCTCGGCGAACCCGAACTTCCGCGTGGCGTTCGCGCCGGACAGCGCGGACGTGGTGACGACGCGGCGCAGCTCGACGTCCTCCCGTTCGGCCAGGTGCGGCAGCAGCATCGAGGACGCGTAGTTGCCCGCGCCGACGAACGCCGTGCGGACCCGGCCCATCCGCTGCGACGTGTGGATCGGCTCGCGCCGTGGGACGTCCGCGACCAGGGCGGGCTCGTCGTGGCCGGTCTCGACGTCCGGGTAGCGGAACAGGACGGCGACGGCCTTCAGCTCGCCCTCGTTGAGCCTGCGGTAAGTCTCCACCGCGGTCGAGAAGTCCGCGACGTGCGAGACCAGCGGCTCGACGTCGACCCGCCCGCGGGCGATCAGGTCGAGGAAGCACTCCAGGTTGCGCCGCTCGGTCCAGCGGACGTAACCGATCGGGTAGTCGCGGCCGTCCAGTTCGTACTCCGGGTCGTACCGGCCGGGGCCGTACGAGCGCGAGAACCGGACGTCGAGTTCCTTTTCGTAGTAGGCGTTCCACGGCAGGTCGAGGCGGCACTTGCCGATGTCGACCACGCGGCCGCGGTCGCGCGCGAGCTTCGCGGCCAGCTCGACCGGCTCGTTCGTGCTGCCACCGGCGGCGAGGTACACCTGGTCGACGCCGTGCCCGCCGGTCAGCTCACCGACCGCGATCTCCACGTCGCCGGAGCCGGGGTGCCCGCACACCGACGCGCCCAGTCGTTCGGCCAGCTTGCACCGCTCCTGGTCCGGGTCCACGCCGACCACCCGCACCCCGGACGCGGCCAGCAGCTGCACGACCAGCTGCCCGATCAGGCCAAGCCCGATGACCAGCGCGACGTCGCCGAGCTGCGGTTCGCCTCGCCGGACGCCCTGCATGGCGATCGCGCCGACGGTCGCGAACGACGCGTGCCGCGGCGCGACCCCGGCGGGCACCCGCGTGTAGAGGTTCTTCGGCACCCAGTTCAGCTCGGAGTGCAACGCGTGCTCGTTGCCCGCACAGGCGACCAGGTCGCCCACGTCGACGGTGCCTTCCAACCCGGGCCCGACCTCCACGACCACACCGCACAGCGAATAGCCCAGCGGCGTGTAGGAGTCGAGCCGGTTCATCACCTTGCGGTAGGTGGCGCCGACGCCGTTGGCCGCGACGCTCTGCACGACCTTCGCGACCTGGTCCGGCCGCGACCGCGCCTTGCCCAGCATCGACATGCTCGCCTCGGACACCTTCATCATCTCGGTGCCCGTCGAAATCAGCGAGAACGCGGTTCGCACGAGCACGCCGCCCGGCTTGCACGCCGGCACCTCGACGTCCAGCAGCGCCAGCTCGCCGCTCTTGTAGTTCTGCACGACCTGCTTCACCAGGGCTCCTTACGCTGCTCGCTCGGCCGCGCCGGCTTCGGTCGCGCTGCGGTACCAGTACTCCAGGGTCAAGACATGCCAGAGGTGCTTGGACCGGTCCTCGCGGCCCGCGGCGTCCTCGTCGACCAGCCGCTGCAACGCCTCGCGCCGCAGGAACCCGGACCGGACGAGGACACCGTCGTGCACGACCTCCCGCACCAGCGGCGCCAGATCGCGGCTCATCCACGCCCGCAGCGGGGCGCTGAACAGGCCCTTCGGCCGGTAGACGATCTCCTTCGGCAGGATCGACAGCGCGGCTTCCTTGAGCGCGGCCTTGCCCTGCCGCCCGGCGATCTTGCGGTTGCCGGGCAGGCTGAACGCGGCCTTGACGACCTCGACGTCCACGAACGGCACGCGCACCTCGGTGGAGGCGGCCATGGTGGAGCGGTCGGTGTAGGTCAGGTTCAGCCCCGGCAGGAACATCCGCGCGTCGGCGAGGCACATGCGGTTGACGAAGTCGTCGAGCAGGTTGTCGTGGTAGGTGTCGGCGTGCTCGGTGAGCACGTCGTCCACCGCGCCGGCGAGGTCGGGCGCGACCAGCCCGGCCAGCTCGTCCCGGTCGTACATCGTGTAGCTGCGCCGGAACGCGGTCTCCTCCGGCAGAGTCGCGAAGGACAGGAACCGCTTGGCGAAGCGGATGGACCGGAACCCGCGCTTCGACGTCGCCACCGGCAGCCGGTCCACAACGGACTCCAGCGGCGTGCGCACCGCGCCGGGCATCTTCTGGTAGCGCAACGCGATCAGGTTCGCCAGGTGCTTGCGGTAACCCGCGAACAGCTCGTCCGCGCCCATCCCGGACAGCATCACCTTCACCCCGGACTCGCGAGCGGCCAGGCAGATCAGGTAGCTGTTGATCGCCGCCGGATCGCCGATCGGCTCGTCCAGGTGGTAGGTCAGGTGCGGCAGCAGGTCCTGCACGTTCGGCGCGATTTCGATCTCGTGCAGGTCAACGCCGAACCGGTCGGCCACGATCCGCGCGTACCGCAGGTCGTCCGGCATGGCCTCGAACTTCGCGTCCTCGGCGCGGAAACCGATGGTGTAGGCGGAGATGCCCGGCGAGTACTTCGACGCGAGCGCGGTCAGGTAGCTGGAGTCCAGGCCGCCGGACAGGAACGTCGCCACCGGCACGTCGGAGAGCAGGTGCTTGCGGGTGGAGTCCTCGACGACCGCGGCGAGGTCGGCGGGCGGGCCGTGCCGGGCCTCGGTCGCGACGTCCCGCAGGATCCAGTACCGGCCGGTGTCCACCCGGCCGTTCGGGCGCACGCGCAGCCACGAGCCCGGCGGCAGCTTGCGCGCCTCGCGGAACGCGCACCGGCTGTCCGGGACCCAGTAGTAGAGCAGCGACGCGACCAGCGCGGCCTCATCGACGTGCAGCCCGCCGATCTCACCGGCGAGCGCTTTCAGCTCCGAGGAGAACGCGATCCCGTCGCCGCGGCGCACGTAGAACAGCGGCTTGATGCCGAGCTGGTCGCGGGCGAGGAACAGCTCGCCGGTGCGCTCGTCGAAGATCCCGAACGCGAACATGCCGCGCAGCCGTGGCAGGCACTCGACGCCCCAGCGCCGCCACGCCTCCAGCAGGACCTCGGTGTCGGAGGTGCCGCGGAACCGCACGCCCTTGCTCATCAGCTCGGCCCGCAGCTCGGGCGCGTTGTACAGCTCGCCGTTGTAGGTCAGCGCCAGTCCGCCGGAAACCATCGGCTGCGCGCCGGTCTCGGACAGGTCGATGATCGACAACCGGCGGTGGCCGAGGTGCACGTCACCGTGGTCGTAGCGGCCCTCGCCGTCCGGCCCGCGGTGGGCCAGGCGCTTGGTGAGCCGGTCGGTCAGCGGGCCACCGTCGGGCCAGCGGTAGGTTCCTGCGACACCGCACATGGTCAGCCTTCGCGATCGAGGGGCAGCTTGCCGTTCATGTGTGCCTCCGGCGCGTCGACCGGGGTGAACTGCTTCGTCGGCAGGTCGGCGTGTACCGGTTTGAGCGTCACGGTCTGCTCGCCCTTCCCGGCCGCGGACCCGGGGATCGGCGCGAACGGGTGGTCGCCGGCGTTGGCGGGCCGCGCCGCGGCGAACGCGGCCCGGCCGCGCAGCGCGGTGTGCAACCCGTCCCACAGCGTCCCGTCCGTGCGGTCCCGCGGATCCGGCGCCACGAGCACGATGCCGATGATCGGGATGCCCAGGTCGGCCAGCTGGCGGGCGACGGTGTGCAGCCACGCCGCGTCCGCCTTGCCCGCACGGACCACCAGCACGGTTTCCGAGCCCAGCCGGCGCAGGTCGGTCCACGCCGTCCCCGGCGACACCGACCCGACCCCGATGCGGGCCTTCTCGGCCGTGCTGCCGTCGACGACCCGCACGCCCTCGCCCGCCTCGCCGGACAGCGCGGTGACCTCGCGGTGCGGCAGGTCGTCCACGACCACGGCCGGACCGTCCAGGTGCCGGGCCATGTCCAGCGCGAGCATGGCGGCCACCCGGGCGCAGCCGAGTTCGAGAACGGACACGCTGCCGGTCTCGCCGACCGCGCGGGCCAGTGTCGCCGCAACGCGGTCCCGTTGCGCCGCGCCACCTCCCCACGGCCCCCGCCGGGGCTTCGGCAGCTGCGCGATGACGGACGCGCCGAGGTGCGTGGCGATGTCCCGCCGCAGCAGCGGCCGGTCCCGCACCACGCTCATCACCGCGGCCAGGCCCAGCCCGGCGACGAGCCCGAACCCGAACCCGATGCCGGCGTTGGTGACCAGCGGGGTCAGCGGTGATTCGACGACCGGGCGTGGCGCGTCAACGATCTGCGTGCCCGCGGCCAGCTGCGGCGTGCCGATCTTCGCCTCGTTGGCCTGGTTGGTGAAGTCGGAGACCCGCGAGGTCAGGTCGGCGCGCCGGGCGTAGAGCGACTGCAGCTCGGCCGGGCCGATCTGGCTGTTGCGGTTCGCCGACGCGGCGATCTGCCGGTCGACCTCGTTCAGCTCGGTCTGGATCTGGTCGCGTTGCCCCAGCAGGGCCTGCGCCTCCGCGTCCGCCGCGGCCTGCATGCGCTGGCCGTGGTCGGCGATGAACGCGTCCGCGAGCGCTTGTGCCTTGGCGACCGCCTCGCCGTGGCTGCGGGCCGTGACCTGGAGTTCCAGCACGTTGTTGGTCAGCCCGGTGGCGGTGTAGGACTGGACGAACTTCTCCGGCGGCTCGTTCGAGCCGAGCCGCTGCAGCGCGGCCCCGGCGATCCGCGTGGTTTCGAGGATGGCCACGTCGGTCTTGATGAGCGTGCCGCTGTCGTTCGGGGCGTCTTCGGCGTGCAGCACGAGCAGCCGGGTCACCGCCGTCGGCGGGGTCGGCGACAGGACCGCCAGCGCCGCGCCCGCGAGCAGCCCCAGCACCGCGGCGGAGAGCCACAGGCGGCGCCGTCGCCGGATCGCGATCAGCACCCGCTGCAGGTCGAGCAGTGGTTGGGTGTTCTGGTTGCTGTCCGGTGTCGTCACGCTGAACCTGCCAATGCTTCGTCGCCTGCGGTGTGCGTGCCACCCGGCTCGGGAACCGCGGCCGTGCGCTGGGCGACGACGGCGCCCAGCACCCGCTGCCCGCCGTCGGCGGCGGCCTCGGTGATCGCGACGAGATCCCAGCCCGTCCTGGTCCCGCTGGACACGACCACGAGCACACCGGCGGCCTCACGGTCGTCCGGCACCGTCGGCCGCTCGGGATCGATCAGCGCCACGCGCAGTTCGGGGCGTTCGCCGCGGCCGGCGGCGGCCAGCTGCGCGACCGCCGTCCTGGCCACCGGGTCGTCCTGCGCGGCCAGCACCAGCACCCGCGAGAACACGCCGGAGCCATCCCCGAGGCGGGACAGCACGCGGCGGTACCGGATTTCACGACTGGCCGCGTCCGCGGAGGCGTTGAGCTCCGGCAGGTTCCACGGCTCGTCGGTCTTGAGCAGCCTGGCCCACCAGCGCGCACCGGGGCCGGCCGGCGCGTGGTCCGGCGTCACCGGCACGTCCACGCTGCCCAGCAGCGGCCCGCCGACCGCCGCCGCGATCTCGGCCTCGTCGCGCAGCCGCCGGTCGGTCCGGGCGCCGACCAGGTGACCGAGCACGCCGAGCAGGAAGAACACGAGCGCGCCGCCCGCGACGAAGTGGATCATCGTCGGCGGCGCCGGGGAGGCAGGCAGCTCGGCCGACCCCATGACGACCGTCTGCGCCTGGCGGCCGTTGCCGTCGAGCTGGTCGAGCTTCGCCATCGCCTCGGTCAGCGCCGTCCGCAGAGTCTCCAGCTGGGTGCGGACCTCGACACTCTCCACCGTCACGCCCGGCACGCGCCGGGACAGGTCGGTGATGCGGTCGTTGGTCTCCTGCACCTGGCGGCGCAGCGCGTCCTCCTGCTCCTGGCGGATCTGGCTGGCCGCGTCCGCGCTGCTGCCGATCAGCTGGGCGGAGTAGTTGACGTACTCCTTGGCGACCTGGTCGGCCAGCAGCTGCGCGTTCTCCGGAGTCTCCGCCTCGGCCGTGATCTCCACGATGTTGCCGTCAGCCGCGGCCGCGCTCACCGAATCGCGCAGCTCGGGTCCGGACACGCCCCAGGCGAGCGCCTGCGCGGTGCGGTCCAGCACCACCGAGCTGGTCGCGATCTGCGTTTCGGTCATCAGCTCGCTGGAATCGGGCGCGCCCTGCAACAGCACGTGCGAAGCCGTTTTGTAGCCGGGGGAGAAGAGCAGCGAGGCGCCGGCCCCCACCAGCGCGCCGAGCACGGCGAGGGCGGCGAGAACCCGCCAGCGGCGGCGCACGATCCTGCCGATCATGGACAGACGGACGGTGTCGTCGTTCAACGCCCCGGACCCCCTCTCATGGATGCCGCCCGTCCGCGAACGGATGGGCTTTCACAAACCACGTCGCGGCGATTCCCGGATTGGTTACCGGCTTGTTCAAAACGCGACCAGGCGTTTTTCCGACGAGCCGCGGCGGGTGCCGGTCAGGGATTCACTGGCCGGTCGCGGCGTACGCCGCGAGCAACGCCTTCGCCGAATTGGCCCACGACAACGGTCCCGCCACGCGTGCCGCGCCCAGTTCGCCCATCCGTTTCCGCTCGGCCGGGTCGTCCATCAGCCTGGCGGTCAGCTTGGCAAACTCGAGCTCGTCGTTGGCAGGCGCGTAAACCGCCGCCCCACCGGCGGAAACCCGTGCCTCACGCAGGTCGAACGACACGATCGGACGGCTCATCGCCATGTACTCCATGATCTTGTTCATGGTCGACACGTCGTTGAGCGGGTTCAGCGGGTCCGGCGCGAGGCAGACGTCCGCTGTGGACAGATAGCGGACCAGGTCCGCGTCCGGGATGCGGCCGGTGAAGTCGACCTGGTCGTCCAGGTGGAGATCTATCGACAACGCGACCATCGCGTCGAACGCGTCCCCGGAGCCGACGAACACCGCATGCCAGTCCGTGCGCCCGAGGTCGTCGCGCAGCTTCGCGAGCGCGCGGAGGGCGTAGTCGACCCCGTCCTGCGGGCCCATCACGCCCAGGTAGCACAGCATGTTCGGCTTGCCGCGCTTGAGTTCCGGCTCCGGCGGCACCTGCCGGAACCGGTCCACGACCGGGGCGCTGCGGACCACGACCACGTCCTCGGGCCGCTTGCCGCCACGGGTGAGCGCCACGTCGCGGTAGCTCTCGTTCGTCGCGATCACGACGTCCGCGGCCCGGTAGGTGGCCCGCTCCAGCGCGCACACGCCGCGGTAGAGCAGGTCCTTCCCGCGGTCGAAACGCGACAGGTACAGCTCCGGCACCAGGTCGTGCTGGTCGAAGACGAACTTCGCGCCCCGCCGCTTGAGCATCCGCGCGATGAGGAAGAGCAGGTCGGGCGGGTTGCACGCGTGCACGACATCCACCGGGCCGATCTTGCGGGCCAATCGGAACGTGTGCCACAACGCGGATCCATACTCCTGCAGGTAACCGGCCGGCCCGCCGCTCGCCGCCGTGAGCGGGTAGCGGTGGATGCGCACGCCGTCGATCACGGCTTCCGGCTCGGTGTCCCGCTTCGTCCCTTGTGGACAGATGACGTGCACCTCCCACCCGGCGTCGCGCAGGGTGGTGCTTTCCTGCCAGACCCGCCGGTCGAAGGGCACGGACAGGTTCTCGACGAGGATCAGGGCTTTACCAGGCAAGGCCGACGTATCCTTTTTCGGTGCGGCGCACGGCGGCGTCGGGCAGGCGGACGAGGTCGATCAGCGTGCGGTCGCCCGCCTTGGGCAGCGCCGCGAGCACGGCCGGGTCGGTGCTGCCGACGAGGCACACCTCGGCGTGGTCGAGCACCTCGTCGACGCTGCCGGCGAGCAGCTGGCCGAGGTGCGGCAGGCGGCTCTCGATGTACTCGCGGTTGGCGCCCATCAGCCGCGACAGGCTGACGTTCGCGTCGTGGATCTTGAGGTCGTAGCCCTTGCCCAGCAGGCGTTCGGCGAGTTCGACGAGCGGGCTCTCGCGCAGGTCGTCGGTGCCCGGCTTGAAGGACAGGCCGAACAGGCCGATCCGCCGTTTGCCGGTGCGCGCGACCAGGTCGAACGCGCGGCGCAGGTGCTCCTCGTTGGAGGGCAGCACGTGCGACAGCAGCGGAACCGAAACGTCGGCGCGGTGCGCGGCGTAGACCAGGCCGCGCAGGTCCTTGGGCAGGCACGAGCCGCCGAACGCGAACCCGGGCCGCAGGTAGGCGGGGCTGACGTTGAGCTTGTGGTCGGCGAGGAACACGTCCATCACGCGGTGCGAGTCCAGGCCGAGGGCGCGGCAGATCGCGCCGAGCTCGTTGGCGAACCCGATCTTGAGGCCGTGGAAGGCGTTGTCGGCGTACTTGGTCATCTCCGCGACCGGGATGGGCACGCGGAACACGTCGCCGGGCAGGCCCTCGTACAGCTTGGCGACGGCGTCGCCGCTGGCGGGGTCAAGCTCGCCGATCACGGTCTTCGGCGGGTCGAAGAAGTCCTTGACGCTGCTGCCTTCCCGTAGGAACTCGGGGTTCACCGCGACGCCGAAGTGCACGCCCGCGGTCAGCCCGGAGGCCTTCTCCAGGATCGGCACCAGCAGGTCGAGGCAGGTGCCGGGCAGCATCGTGCTGCGGAATACGACCGTATGCCGACCGGTTTTGCCCGCCAGCGCGCCGCCGATCTCCTCGGTGACGCGTTCCAGGAAGGCGGTGGACAGGCTGCCGTTGGGGGCCGACGGGGTGCCGACGCAGACCAGCGAGATTTCGCTGCCCGCGATCGCCTCCGCGACGTTCGTCGTGGCCCGCAACGCGCCGTTGGCCACGACGGCGGCGGTGAGCTCGCCGATGCGTTCCTCGACCACCGGCGCTTTTCCCCTGCGGACGAGGTCGATTTTCACGGGGTTGATGTCGACCCCGATCACCTCGTGCCCCTCGCCGGCGAGGCACGCGGCCGACACGCATCCGACGTAGCCGAGCCCGAAGACACTGATCCTCATGGAAATCCTCCCGCCGCCACCGGCTTGCCCCAGAGGTCGGCGGGCGGGCGGAGATCGTTACGGCGGCGCTCAGCTGGAAAACCGCTTACCCGGTGCGGTTTCCGCGGGGAAGAAACCGCCCGCTGCGGCGCCGGTTTACAGCGCTTCGGCGAAGGGGATGACGTCCTCGGCGAAGACGTCGATCAGGCGGAGATCCGGAATCCCCGGAACGGAGCCAATCACGCCGTCGATCCCGAGGCCGGCCAGCCGGCTCAGTTCGGTCTTGAGTTCCCCGCTCTTTTTGCCGTCCGGGCCGATGTTCAGCGGGTGGTAGACGGTTTTGGTGAGTTCGTCGTAATCGCGTCCTTCGGCTTCGCAATGCGCGCGGAGGACGTCGAGTTTGTGTTCGAGTTCCGGCCCGTCGAAGATGTTGCAGGCGTCGGCGTACTTCGCGACGAACCGCAGGGTCTTCTTCTCGCCGCTGCCACCGACCATGATCGGCGGATGCGGTGTGGACAGTGCCTGCGGGACGTTGAGCAGCCGCTCGGCCTCGATGTGCGCGCTGGAGAACGGGCCGTCGTCGTCCGACCACATCCGCAGCACGTACTGCAGGGTCTCTTCGAGCATCTGGAAGCGTTCCGCGGTGGGCGGGAACGGGAAGCCGAGGCCGCGGGACTCCTCCTCGTTCCAGCCCGCGCCGATGCCGAGCATGGCGCGGCCGCCGGAGAGGACGTCGAGCGTGGTGACGGCCTTGGCCAGCACGCCGGGCTGGCGGTAGAGGACGCCGGTGATGACGGTGAGCAGCTTGGCGCGCCGGGTGTGCGCGGCGAGGTAGCCGAGGGTCGTGTAGGCCTCGAGCATGTCGTTCTCGGTGGGGCCGACGCCGCGGATCTGGTAGAAGTGGTCCATCACGGCGAGGTAGCCGAATCCGGCGTCGTCGGCGGCGCGGGCGACCTCGGCGAGTTCGCGGCCCAGCGCGGCGGGTCCGTTCGGCCAGGTGAAGTCGGGAATCTGCAGTCCGAGTTTCATGGATTTCTGGTACCCGGTGCCGCGCCGGGGAAATCAGAATCCGGTGATCACGTGCAGGCGGTCGTGCAGGGGATCGGTGACGTGCACGGCGCCGGTGCGCTGGTCGACGGCGACCTGTCCGGGGTTGATGCCGAGCGCGAGTTCGCCGGTGATCTCGCCGCGGGTGCCGTCGATGCGGACGAGCCCGTCCGGTCCGCCGTTGGCGTAGACGGTGTGGGTGGCCTGGTGCACCGCGACCGAGGACGCCTCGCTGCGCAGCAGGATCGTGCGGGTCTGTGCGCCGTCGACCACCGACAGGTGGTGGATGCCGGAATTCGCGACGTACACCGTGCCGGTGCCGTGGTGGACAGCGAGCCCGGCCGGCCCGTCCCCGACCGGGATGCTCGCGGTGAAGCGGCTCGTGTCCAGGTCGAGGACCTCGATGGTGCCGGTGTGGAGGCTGGCGAAGTACCCGGTCCGCCCGTCGATGGCGGCGCTGCTGAACCCGCGGCCGGGGGCTTCGATGGTCGCCGCGAGCGCGCCTCCGAAGAGGTCGAGCACGCGCACGGCGCCGGCCTCGCCGGATGCGACATACAGCCGGTATGTATCCGGATCGAGGGCGAGCGCCGCGGGTCCGGGCCCGGACGCGACGACGTTGGTGACCCGCCCGCCGTCGAGGACCGCGGTGGTGCCCGGCGTCCGGTTGGCGACGTAGACCAGGCCGGTGCGCTCGTCGACGGCGAGGTCGGCCGGGGCGCCTCCGGCCGGGACGGCCGCCATGGTGCGCCCCCGGTCGATCACCGAAACCGTCCGGTCCGCCGTGTTCGCGACGTGGCACACGCCGGTGACCGGGTTCACCGCGACCGCCTGCGGCCGCCTCCCGACCGGGATGGACGTCAGCAGGGGCGCCGCGTGGGCCGGGGACGGCAGCCCGAGCAGCGCCGCGGTCGTGACCAGGCCGAACACCGTGCGGCGGCTGACCTCGGCGGCGCCCATGACCGACCTCCCCGTGATGTTTGGGGTACGCGGGTCGAACGGTAACCCGGAGTGCTCACCGGCGCGCGCGGAGATCACGAAGGAACTTCACTTCCGTTTCGTGCGTTGGGAAAGCGAGTGTTGGTAAGGAGGCGCAGGGCACGTGCACAGGCACCAGAACGGGATGAAGACCGCGCTGTTGCTCGGGTTGCTGAGTGCCATCATCATCGCGATCAGTTCACTGTTCGGGCGTGGCGCGTTGTTCGTCGGGCTCGCGCTCGCGCTGGGGATGAACGCCTACGCCTACTTCAAGTCGGACACGCTGGCGCTGCGCGCGATGCGGGCACGGCCGGTGTCGGAGCCCGAGCAGCCCGTGATGTACCGGATCGTGCGGGAGCTGGCCACGTCGGCGCGCCAGCCGATGCCGCGGCTCTACGTGAGCCCGACCGTCGCGCCCAACGCCTTCGCGACCGGCCGCAACCCGCGGCACGCCGCCGTGTGCTGCACCACGGGCATCCTGGAGCTGCTGGACGAGCGCGAGCTGCGGGCGGTGCTCGGGCACGAGCTGTCGCACGTCTACAACCGGGACATCCTGATCTCGTGCGTCGCCGGGGCGCTCGCGAGCATGGTCAGCGTGCTGGCGAACCTGGCGATGTTCGCCGGCGTGTTCGGCGGCAACGACCGCGAGGGCAACAACCCGCTGGTGTCGCTGCTGATCATCCTGGTTGGCCCGATCGCGGCCGGCATCATCCGGATGGGGGTCAGCCGCTCGCGCGAGTACCAGGCGGACGCGTCGGGCGCCGAGCTGACCGGTGACCCGCTCGGCCTGGCCTCCGCGCTGCGCAAGCTGGAGTACGGCACCCGGCGGGCGCCGCTGGTGCCGGAGCCGCAGCTGGTCTCGCAGTCGCACCTGATGATCGCGAACCCGTTCCGCCCCGGCGAGACGTTCTCCCGGATGTTCTCCACCCACCCGCCGATCGCGGACCGCATCCGCCGCCTGGAGGAAATGGCCCGCCGCGGCCCGTTCTGAGCCGCCGCCGTCTGGGGGCTCCTAGGACCGAGGGTGTCGTTCAACGCCCCGCCGCGGCGCGTCGTGAACCGGCGCCTCCGCCTGCCTTCCGTCATCGGCGGACCGAGGCCCAGCCGGTCTAACCCACGGCCCCCGCGGCACGGGCGCACGCCACGACGTAGTCCCCGTACCCGGACTTCGACAGCTTCAGCCCGAGCGCGAGGCACTCCTCCGGATCGATGTACCCCATCCGCAGTGCGACCTCCTCCAGGCACGCGATCCGCACGCCGGTCCGGTGTTCGAGCACCTGCACGAACTGCCCCGCCTCCAGCAGCGAGTCGTGCGTGCCGGTGTCCAGCCACGCGAACCCGCGGCCCAGCTCGACCAGCTTCGCGCGCCCCTGCCGCAGGTAGGTCAGGTTCACGTCGGTGATCTCCAGCTCGCCCCGCTTCGACGGAGTGAGGCCGCGCGCGATCTCGACGACCTGGTTGTCGTAGAAGTACAGCCCGGTGATCGCCTGGTTGGACTTCGGCCGCTCGGGCTTCTCCTCGATCGACACGAGCCTGCCGTCCGCGTCGAGCTCGCCGACGCCGTAGCGCTGTGGGTCCTTCACCGGGTAGCCGAACAGGACGCACCCGTCGAGCTTGGCGACCTCCTGCTGCATCCGGCCGGAGAACCCCTGCCCGTAGAAGATGTTGTCGCCGAGGATCAGCGCCACGTCGTCGTCGCCGATGAAGTCCGCGCCGATGACGAACGCCTCGGCGAGGCCGTTCGGGCTCGGCTGTTCCGCGTAGCTGAGCCGCAGCCCGAACTGGTCGCCGGAGCCGAGCAGGCGCTGGAAGTTGGGCAGGTCGGCCGGGGTCGAGATGATCAGGATCTCCCGGATCCCGGCAAGCATCAGCACCGAGATCGGGTAGTAGATCATCGGCTTGTCGTACACCGGCAACAGCTGCTTCGACACCGCCTGGGTGATCGGGTGCAGACGCGTCCCGCTGCCGCCCGCCAGCACGATGCCCTTCATGTCCCCAGCTCCTTCCGGATCGATCCGGAACCACCCTAGCGTGTCTGGAGGTTCACATACATACAGTCTGTATGTATCTTCGAGACCATGACTCGCTCACCAGCACTCGGGCAAGAAAAGCGCGTGACCCTCCGCCACGGTGACGTTCGCTACTTTGAACGCGGCGAGGGGCGGCCGGTCGTGTTCGTCCACGGCGCCCTGGTCAACGCCGATCTCTGGCGGCACGTCGTCCCGGGTCTGGCGGCAGCCGGCTTCCGGTGCCTCAGCATCGACCTGCCGCTCGGTGCGCACGAGGTCCCGCTCCGCCCGGACGCCGACCTCAGTCCAACCGGGGTCGCCGACCTGATCGCGGACTTCCTCGACGCCCTCGACCTGCGTGACGTCCTCCTGGTCGCGAACGACACCGGCGGCGCCCTCACCCAGATCATGCTGTCCCGCCGGCCGGAGCGGGTCGGCAGCGTCGTGCTGACGCCGTCCGACTGCTTCGACCACTTCTTCCCGCCCCTGTTCAAACCACTCGTCCCGCTCGCCCACATCCCCGGCTCGATGCGCCCGGTCGCGGCGCTGCTGCAGGTCAAGGCGCTGCACCGGATGCCGTTCGTGTTCGGATGGGTCACCAAGTACCCGATCCCGGCGGAGGCCGTGGAGTCCTACGTCCGGCCGGCGCACCGGGACGCCGCCATCCGCCGTGACCTGCGCAAGTTCCTCCGCGGCGTGCGCCCGGAGTACACGGTGGAAGCCGCGGAGAAGCTGCGTGCGTTCGACAAGCCGGTGCTGCTTGTGTGGGCGGACGAGGACCGGACCTTCCCGCTGCGCCTCGGCAAGCGCCTCGCCGCGACCCTGCCGAACGCGCGACTGGTCGAGGTTCCCGACTCGTACGCCTTCGTGCCGGAGGACCAGCCGGCCGAGCTGGTGCGGCACGTCCTGGCGTTCGCGGGCGTCATGGCAGATTAGGGGCGTGCGCCGTACGCAGGAAGAGCGATCCCAGAGCACCCGGGCCGCGTTGGTGGCGGCCGCCCGCGAGCTGTTCGCCGAGCGCGGCTACCAGGCCGTGGCCGCGGACGAGATCGTGCGGGCCGCTGGGGTGACGCGGGGCGCGCTCTACCACCACTACGGCGACAAGCAGGGCCTGTTCCGCGCCGTGTTCGAGCAGCTCGAGCTGGAGGTCACCGCCGAGGTCGAAGCGGCCACGAAGGACGCGCCGGACCTCGCGACCGGGCTGCTCTTCGCGCTCAAGGCCTTCCTCGACGCGTGCGAGCGCGCCGACATCCGGCAGATCTCGCTGATCGACGCCCCGGCGGTGCTGGGCTGGACCACGTGGCGCGAGATCGAGGCGGAACACGGTCTCGGCTTGGTCATCGGCGTGCTGCGGCAGGCGGTCGAGCAGGGCCTGGTGAAGCCGCTGCCGGTCGACGTGCTGGCCCAGCTCGTGCTCAGCGCCGTCAACGAGGCGGCGCTGATGATCACTCACGCGGACAACCCGGCCCAGGCCAGGTCGGACGCCGAGCAGGTGCTCGCCACCTGGCTGATCGGCCTCCTCGCGGAATAACGCCGGGCCGCCCGGCGTTCGCCGGGATCGTGCAGGTGGAGATCTGGTCCGATGTCGTGTGCCCGTGGTGCTACCTCGGCAAGCGGCGCTTCGAGCGCGCGCTTGCCGGGTTCGAGCACCGTGACCAGGTCGAGGTGACCTTCCGGTCCTTCGAGCTGGACCCGGGCGCGCCGCGCGAGCCGCAGCCGAAGGCGGCGCTGATCGCCGCGAAGTACGGGATCAGCGAGGCGGAGTTCGCCGCGAACGAGGAGCGCTTGACCCAGCTCGCCGCGGCGGAGGGGCTGGAGTACCACCTGGACGGTGGCGTCATCGGCAACACCTTCGACGCCCATCGCGTGCTGCACCTCGCTCGTGAGCGCGGCCTGCAGGACGCGGTCGCCGAGCGGTTGTTCCGCGCCTACTTCACCGAGCGGCGTTCGGTCTTCGGCGAGGAGTCGCTCGTCGAGCTGGCGGCGGAGTCCGGGTTGGACGCCGACGAGGTCCGCCGGGTGCTGGCCGACGGCGCGTACGCCGACGAGGTCCGCGCGGACATCGACGAGGCCCGCGCGCTCGGCGCCAACGGCGTGCCGTTCTTCGTCTTCGACCGCCGTTACGGGGTGTCCGGCGCCCAGTCCACCGAGACCTTCGCGGCCGCGCTGGACAAGGCCTATCAGGACGCGGAGCCCTTGCCGAAGTAGATCTTGCAGACGTCGCCGTCGTAGTCGGCGGCCAGTTCGAGGACGTTGCGCCCGTCGTCCACGGGCAGCAGCGACGAGCTGTAGTTCGGGCAGAAGTTGTTGTAGGCGCGGGGAACGTGCACCGGCGCGGGCAGCTCGTACCAGTTGCCCGCGCCGAAGGCGTCGTTGGCGAGCAGCACCTGGCCGTTGGACGGCAGCGGTTTGCCGGCGCGGTCGGTGTAGATCTGGCCGACCATCAGGAGTCGAACTCCGTTCGGTCCGCCGGGGAAGACCGTGACGTTGTGGGCGTGCTGAAAGTAGTTGCCGTTCGCCGTCACGACGCGGGTGCCCGGGTCGGCGGGGGCGCCGTAGTTGGCGCCGTCGGGTGAGATCTTGAAGTACGGGTCGCAGTAGCGCTGGCCGTAGTTGCAGATCTCGTAGCCGAAGTAGTAGCGGCCGTCGGGCAGTTTCCGCACGACCGGCATGCCGGGGCGGACGCGGTCGGGCGAGATCGCGACCGTGCTCTGCTTGGTGCCCCAGGTGACGCCGTCGGTGGACGCGACGCGGTTGAGCACCTGGCCGTGGCGCGGCGCCTCGGTTTCGTCGGCATAGTGCATCCACAGTGTCCCGCCGGAGTCCACTGTGAACTCCGGCTCGAACACGCCGTCGTGGTTGTGCGAGCGGGCGGCCTCGGACAGGAAGCTCCAGTTCCGTCCACCGTCCGAACTGGACCAGATCCGGATCGACATGCGGCGGCCCGCGCCGCCGTTCTGCCCGTAGGAGGCCGCCCACAGCAGCGTGCCCGCCCGCAGCCGGCCGACTCGTTGCGGCAGTTCGTAGATGCTCCCGCAGCATTCGCCCTGCGCTCCCGCCGGATCGCGGACCTCGCCGATCTGGTGGAACGACGCGCCTTCGTCGGTGCTCTCGTAGATCCGCGCGAACGCGCCGCGTCCGTCCCAGCTGTTCACGGACGCGACGATCCGGCCGCGCCGGAACGGCGCGTGTTCCAGGCGGATGACCCGGGGGTACGCGCCGACGCCCAGTTCGGTGCGCTGCGCCGCGTGCGCCGGAACGGTCAGCACGCCCGGCGCGGCCAGCAGCGTGAGCATCAGCGCGGCCATTCGACGCATCTGCGGCCTCCCCTTCACTCTCAGCAGCGGAATTAGACCACAGGGTGATCACTGACTTTTTGGCGAAGGTGGAATCAACCTCTTGCTGGATCGTTGAACGATCCCCTGCGTTCGGAAGGCAGTTGGACCTCCGCATCTCGACCCCGGCGCAGGACGGGACCTGCTGACGAACAAGTCGGGCTTCAGCGACATCTGCGCCACCCTGTGGCCGTCCTGCTGACCTGATCCGCGGGTGGCGGGTCTGCGGGGACCCGCCACCCGTCCAGCCGGGAGGCGAAGCGATGTTCACGTGTGCCGGCCCGGCCCTGCTGCGGGCGGCGGTGCGACCGCGCACGACGGGGCCGATCCCGCCGCTGGAGGTGCTGGCGGCCGACGAAACCCTGAGGGAGGCGGTCGAAGCGGCCAGTCCGAGCCTGGGCCCGCGACGTCCTCCGCGTGGTGCGCGGCGTGCCGGTCAAGGACAAGGTCCGCCGGCGCAGCGCGCTCGCCCTCGCCAAGTACCACCTCCGCCTGACCGGGAGGCCGACGCCGTTCGGACTCTTCGCCGGCGTCGCGCCCGTGCGCCTCGACGACGAGCCGGAGTTGCGGATCGGGCGGCAGCACCGTCCGACCAGCCGGACGGACGCCGAGTGGCTGGACGGGGTGCTGCGGCGATTGCGGACCGATCCGGTCGTCCTGCCGCGGACGGTCCTGGTCGCCAACAACGTCAGCGTCATCCGCGGTGATCGGCTCGTGCTGCCCGAGCGGTACGAGGACGCGCATCGCCGGGAAGCCTCGATCCGGTTCACGCCGCTGGTGCGCGCGGTGCGGGAGATGACGCGTACGCCGGTTCCGTGGCCCGAGCTGGTGGCGCGGTTGTGCCGTCGTTTCCGGCGCACTGGTTTCGAAGGCGTGCTGCGGCAGCTCGTCGAGCTCGGGGTGCTGCTCACGGACCTGGACCCGCCGCCGGATTGCCTCGACCCGCTCGCTCACGTGCTCGGCCGGGTGCCTGCCGGGCACCCGGTGCACGCCGAGTTGAGCGCGGTCCGGCGCGAGTCGCGGGCCGCGGACGCGGCGGTGCCGGGCCGGCGGGCCCGTCGGCCTGCGGTGGTGGCCCGGATGCGGGCGCTGCACGACACGGACGACGTCATCCAGACCGACCTGCGCCTGGACGTCTCGGCCACGTTGCCCGCCGAGCTCGGAGCGGAAGCTGCCCGAGCAGCGGATGCGTTGTGGCGACTGGGATCTACGGCGGGGCCGTCCTGGTCGGACTCCTATCGAGAGCGCTTTCTAGAGCGGTACGGCAGCGACCGACTGGTGCCGGTGCTGGAACTGCTGGACAACACCCGCGGCCTCGGACTGCCGGAGTTTCCACGCGGCCTTCGCGTCCCGGGCCTCGTGGTCTGATCGAGCACCTGCTCGCCGCGGTGCGCGAGGGGCGGGACGAGATCGAACTCGACGACGAGCTGGTCGATTCGCTCGCCGAGGACCCACCCCCGCGGTGGCCGGTGTCGATGGAGTTGTGCGCGGAGGTACTCGCGCCGAGCTGGGACGCCTTGTGCGCGGGCGAGTTCCGGCTGGTCGTCGGTGAGAACCTGGGCTCGCCGCAGGCCGGGTCGTCGATCGCGCGGTTCGCGCACCTGATGCCCGAGCTCGACGACGAGCATCACTGATGCTGGTCCGCGATGGTGCACCGGCCGGTGCCGGGCAGGTGGCCTGCCGTCCGCGGACCATCCGGTCGGCGAACGTCGCGTCGGTGCCGCAGCGGCTTCCGGCGCTCATCCCGGTGAGCTGCGGCCCGGCGACCGCGGACGTGCCCGACCTGCGGCTGGACGAGCTGGCCGTGGGCGCGACGCAGGACGAGCTGTACGTCGTCGACCTGGCGTCCGGGCAGCGGGTGGTCCCGGTCTCCGGGGCGATGCTGGACCCGCGCAGCGGGCACGTCCCGCCGGTGGCGCGGTTCCTGCTCGAGGTGGGGGAGCAGGAGAACCCGTCGTGTCTGCCGTGGCGGTGGGGCGACTTGTCGACGGCTCCGGCGCTGCCGCGCGTCCGGTACGGCCGGACCGTGCTCGCGCCGGCCCGGTGGCTGCCCAGCTGGGAGATGCTGGACCCCTCGTCCGACTGGTCGGACGCGGTCCGGAGTTGGCGACAGCGCTGGGACGTGCCGAGGCGGGTGCAGCTGACCAGTTCGGACAACCGGATCCCGATCGACCTGACGGACGACGGCACCTCGCGGTGTTCCGCGCCGAGCTGCGGAAGACGCCGCGGCTCGTGGTGCAGGAGGTTTTGTCGCGCGCGATGCCTGGCTGGACGGCCACGCGTGCGAGGTCGTGTTCCAGTTGTTCGGGGAGCGTCCCGCCGCCCGGCCGGTGCCGGCCACGCGAACCCGGTTCGAAATGCCGGACCTCCCCGATGGTGAATGGTTGTACGCCAAGCTCTACGCGGGGGGACGCCGCGCAGCGTCAGATCCTGCAGTCGCACCTGGCCGATCTCGTGGCCGGTGTGGAGGACTGGCACTTCGTCCGGTACGCCGATCCCGATCCGCACCTCCGGATCCGGTTCGCGGGCAAGCCGGACACGCTGTGGACGACGCTGTTGCCGCGCCTGTGCGCGTGGGCGGCCGGGCTGTGTGCGGACGGGTTGGCTTCCCGGCTGGTGCTGGACAGCTACGACCCCGAGGTCGAGCGGTACGGCGGCCCGGACGCGATCGCCGCGGGCGGAGCGGGTCTTCCACGCCGACTCGCTGGTCGCGCTCGGGATGCTGGAGCGGGAGCCGGACGACCTGGCGGTGGCGTTGAGCGTGCTCGACCTGGTCCGGCATTTCGGACAGCCGCCGGAAATTCTGGACTGGCTGGCCGCAACGGTTCCGCTCGACCTGCGGCGAAGCGTGCCCCGGGACCGGCGGGAGTCCCTCGCGGCGGCGATCGACGCCACCGGTCGTCCGTCACTGGACACGGCGCGGCCGGGTGGCGCTGAGCCTGGCGCACATGCACTGCAATCGCGTGTTCGGGATCGACCGGGCGCGGGAGCAGGAGGTGTACGCGCTGGTGCACGGGGCGTTGACGCTGCGGATGGACCGCGGGAGGCACGGCCGATGAGCACCGCGACGAGGGGACGACCTTCCGAGGAGGACCGGTGAGCACTGCAGTCGTCACGAGGCGGGCGAGGGCCCAGGAGATCGCGCTGGAGGTGGGCGATCGCCTGCGCTCAGTGGGCGATCGCGGCCCTGGCCTGTTCGACGGCCACCCGGGGCTCGCGGTTCTGCACGCGGCACTGTCCGCGTGGGACCCCGTGCGGGCCGCGGTCGCTCATGCTCACCTGGCGGCGTCGGGCGAGGCCGCGCCGGAGGCGGTCGTGTCCGCGGTCCTGGTGCACCGAGCCGTGCACGGCGGTGGGTACGACGGGCTGTCGCGCAAGGCCGGCGCGGCGCTCGCGGAGGTGTGCGAGTCCTGGCCGGAGCGCGACCGGCTCGCGGCCGCGGACTACGACGTGATCAGCGGGCTCGCCGGCAAGGGGCGGTTGTTGCTCGCGCTGGGCGGTGACCGGTGCCTGACCGCGCTGGAGGGGGTGCTGGAGCGCCTGGTCGCATTGACGCGGCCGGTGTTCGTGGACGATCACGAGGTGCCCGGGTGGTGGTGCGCGCCGGTGCGGTACGCGGTGGACGCGGACCGCGAGCGCTACCCGCGGGGCGACTTCGACGCCGTTCTGGCGCACGGCATCAGTGGTCCACTCGCGCTGTTGTCGCTGGCCCACCGGCACGGTCTCCGGGTGGCCGGGATGGCCGACGCGATGCGGGTGGTAGTCGACTGGTCGTTGCGGTGGTCGTGGACGGACGAGTCGGGGGTGGGCTGGCCGTCGCGCGTGGGATTCGACGCGCAGGTGCGGGGCTCGGCGGTGCCGGCGTTGCGGTCGGCGTGGTGTTACGGCGCGGCCGGGGTGGCGCATGCGCTGCACCTGGCGGCCACCGAGCTGGGCGACGCGGGGGCGGCGGGGCTGGCGGTGGCCGCGATGCGCAGGCCGGGCCCGGCGGACGGCCCGACTGTGTGCCACGGGGATGCCGGGTTGCTGCAGGTCAGCACACGGATGGGGGTCCCGGCCGAACGGTCGCCGACCGGGTCCTGGCCGCGTTCGACCCGTCGGCGCCGTTCGGTTTCCGGCACCGCCTGCGCACCGGTAGGTGGGCGGACGCGCCCGGGTTGTTGCAGGGCACCGCCGGGGTGGCGCTGGCGCTGGCGAGCTACGCGGGCAATCCGGCCCCGTGGGATGTCGCGCTGTTGCTGGCCTGAGGGGTCAGCGGTAGTTGGTGAACTGCAGCGCGATGCCGAAGTCCTTGTCCTTCAGCATGGCGATGACGTCCTGCAGGTGGTCCTTCTTCTTGCCGGAGACGCGGAGCTGGTCGCCCTGGATCTGGGCCTGGACGCCCTTGGGGCCCTCGTCGCGGATCACCTTGGCGATCTGCTTGGCCTTGTCGGAGGCGATGCCCTGGAGGATCTTGCCGTTCACCTTGTAGGTCTTGCCGGACACCGCGGGCTCGTCGGCCTCGAACGCCTTCAGCGAGATGCCCCGCTTGATCAGCTTCTCCTTGAACACCTCGACCGCGGCCTTCACGCGCTCCTCGGTGTCGGCCTCGATCGTCACGGCTTCCTCGCCGGCCCAGGAGACCTTGGCGTTGACGCCGCGGAAGTCGAAGCGGGTGGAAAGCTCCTTGGCCGCCTGGTTCAGGGCGTTGTCGACCTCCTGCCGGTCGACCTTGCTCACCACGTCGAATGACGGATCCGCCACGTGTCCTACCTCGTCGTTTCGCTTGTCGGCTGACCACACCATAGCGCCGCCCCCACCCCCGTCGGAGGCCCGCCGGAGGGTTGGTAAGCTAGTCCCCGACCGGGACGCCCGGTCATGGCGGGTTGCCCGAGCGGCCAAAGGGATCTGACTGTAAATCAGACGGCACTGCCTTCAGAGGTTCGAATCCTCTACCCGCCACACAGGGCAAACACCCCCGTGACCTGCAAGAACAGGACGCGGGGGTGTTTTCGTATGTCCGGCCGCGTCCGGCTCGGTCCGGCACCGACCGGCATCCCGCCCCAAATACGCCCCAGAGCCCTACCAGCCACGCATGGCACGCTCAGCGCGGTCACGAGCGGCTTTCTCGCCGCCGTCCAGGCACTTCGCGTAGACCTTCAGCAGGACCGAGAGGCTGTGGCCTGCCCACTTCGCCACCCGGGTCGGCTCCACGCCGCCGCTCAGCCAGGTTGAGACGCAAGCGTGACGCAGGTCGTACGGTCGCTTGGCGAGCGGGCCGGCCTGCACCTCCTCGGTGAAGACCAGCTCGCGCGCGGCAGCCCACACGCGCCCGTAGACGCTGCTCGACACCCGGCCGCCGTCCCGCGCACCGCGGAAGAGGCGACCGTCCGGCGCGGTGCCGAAGCGAGTGAGGTGGTTGTGCAGGATCTCCGTCAACGCCGGCGCGCAGGGAACCGTCCGGCCGGTGTTCTCCTCGCGGTGCTTCAGGGGACCCGTTTCGCTCGCCTCGCCCGAGTTGGTCCACTCCTTCCCGATCTCGGGACGCGCGCCACTCAGGTTGAGATCGCCCCAGCCTTCTTCGGGAATCGCGAGGTCGGTCTTGTTCAGGTTCGCGGCCTCCTCGGGGCGCAAGCCGGCGTAGTACATCGTGGCGAAGAAGGCGACGAGTGGTGGCCCAGGTTTCCCCACGTTGCCGACTGCTTCCAACAACATCCGCGCTTGCATCGG
Organism: Amycolatopsis methanolica 239; assembly: GCF_000739085.1. Taxonomy (NCBI): domain Bacteria; kingdom Bacillati; phylum Actinomycetota; class Actinomycetes; order Pseudonocardiales; family Pseudonocardiaceae; genus Amycolatopsis; species Amycolatopsis methanolica. Next base: position 545,908 of record NZ_CP009110.1, read on the forward strand.
GTTCACGACGGACGCAGGGTCGACCTCCTTGAGCGCGTAGTTGCGCCTCTTGGTCTTTAGCTCGGCGAGTGGGTTGCCCGCGAGCAGCTTCTTCTCAATGGCATAGTCGATGGAGTTGGTGAGCGCGGCCTTGCGGATGCGAACGGTGTTCGCTGATCCTCGATTTCCGTCCAGGTTGGTTTCGAGTTCGGCAAGTACCGACCGAAGAACGTCGGGCTTCTCCAGGTCGTTCACGTTGCGACTGTGCCGGGCGATCGTGCTCAGCTCGCCGGCCATCCGGCCGGACAGGGCGGCCTCGCGCCTCGTCGGATTGAACGCAGCCATCAGGGCTTGCCGCAACTCCCGTCCCTCGGGGCTGCCTGCAGCGGGCAACGAACCGCGATTGTCGGTCATGGCCAGAGTGATCCGTGCGAGCGATTCCGCAGTGGACTTCCGATATCGAGGCGAGGAGTTCGGCCACTTCATGTCGATGTACTCGCACGCGAACTCGAACCACGGCATCGTCGCGAGCTTTCGCATCATCGAGACCGGTAAGCCAGTGTCGGTGTCGAATGCTTCGCCCTTACGCGACGCGGTGACGAGATCCGAGCGGAAGCTGTCGGCGAGACCGACTGTCGCAAAGGACTCGCCGAACCTCTGCTTCGCAACGAGCCACCGCACGCGGTAGGTGGTCTTCCGCTTGCCCTTGATCTTCTCTACTGCCCAGATACGGACGTCGTGGCTGGTCTGCATCAGGCGGCCACCTCTCGGGATTCTAGCCACGCTTCGAGGTCCGAGCGTCGAATGCGGATTTCGCCGTTCGGCAGCTTGATATGCCGTGGTGCGCGGCCCTTTGCACACCAGTCGTAGAAGGTCGACTTGGCGACCTGGAGCTCTTCGCAGAACGCTTTCAGCGTGAGGAATCGGGACGTGGTGCCCATGACGAGGTGTCCTCCGAGGAGAGGTGACGGTCGGCGACGGCTGGCATGAGGCATGGCGGATTCCTTCTGGTGTTGCGGCTATGTCGCGTAACTGGCGTAACCGGCGTAACCGGCCTGGTCAGCGGGTTACGGATGGTTGGGCGGTTACGGATGCATCCGTAACCGGGGCTCGTGCCGTAACCGGCTGACCTGCGGGGTTACGTGAGTTACGTCGGTTACGCGGTAGAGCCGGGGTCGGCGGGTAGGTACCGCTTCCAGGCGTCGGCGAGGCCGGTTTCGCCAGTGGCGAGGTAGCCGCGGGTGGGCTTGCCCTCGGCCTTGTAGACGGTGGGCTTGACGCCGTAGCGGTCCAGCTCTTTGGCCAGTCGGCGGGCGTCCAGCGGTTTGCCGTAGAGGTCGCCCCACGGTGCCTCTTCGTTGGCGTAGAGGGCTTCCAGGATCGCGGCGGTGGACAGCCGGTCGGCCTGGCGCTGGGTGAAGACCTCGCGGAGATCGGCCAGGAGCCGGATGCCGAGGCTGCCCTTGTGCGGGTCGTTGTTGGCCACGAAGTGCGCGCAGGCGGCCCGGGCGGTGTCGGGCCAGTGGCCGCCGGCGGCGTCGGCGAGGGCGATCAGCGGTTCCCAGATCTCGGCGGATCGGTCGGTGACGCCTTCGGGCATGTCGGGCTCGGCGTCGTCGAGCCTGTCGGCGACGCTGGCGACCCACGCGGCGAGCTTCTCCCGCAGCGGTTCGGCCTCGGTCTCGATGCGGCGGGTCTTGAAGGGCTCTACCCGCTCGTTCGGGGCGCGGCGGCGCATGTGGATGGTGATGGCGCGGGTGGTGATGGTGTCGGGCATGTGCCCGGCGATCCCGGCCAGCGCTACGGGGGCGTAGACCTTGAAGCGCTGCACGTTCATGGCCTTGGCGTCACCGACGCACCGGGCGATGGTGGCGGAGCGCTTGTAGCCGGCGTTGAGCATGGCGCGCAGGTCTTCGTAGTTGCCGCCGTTCTTCGGGTTGAAGATCGCGTCCACCTCGTCGAACAGGATGGTGATGGGGGCGGCGTTGACCATCCGGAACAGGGCGGCGGTGCTGGCGGAAATGGTCATTTCCGGGGCGTGCACGAGGTACTGGGCGACCTCCAGCACGCGGGTCTTGCCGGACCCGGGTTCGGCGCTGGACAGGATCAGCCGCGGGGTGACGTAGAAGTGCTCGGCGGCGTGGGTGTGGGCGTACCAGAGCGCGAGGGTGGGCACGCAGTGCTCGTCGGGGAAGGCGTTGAAGCGGGACACGAAGGCTCCGATCTCATCGAGGACGGCGGCACCATCGGCGGGTGTGGGGCCGGGTGCGCGGGCGGCGGGCACGACCCGCAGCGGGCGGGCGGGATGGCTCATCCGGGCTTCCTTCTCGGCTCAGCTAGGGGATGTCAGGCGGCGTCCTGGTCGGCCCGCAGCCGGGCGCGGACGCGGACGACGGTGCGCGGGGTGATGCGCAGGGTGCAGGCGATCTCGCGGGCGGTCTTGCCGGCGCGGGTCAGCCGGGCGACCTCCCGGTCGCGCGGGGTCTGCGGGCGGCGGTGGCGGCGCGGGCGTTCCTGCTCGGTCTGACCGCCCCAGATGCCGAACTCCTCGTCGTGCGTGCTGGCCCACTCCGCGCAGGCCGCGCGGACCGGGCAGACGGCACAGACCCGCTTGGCCGCAGCGGTCAGCTCGGCGGCACCGGGGCCGGGTTCGGGGAAGAACGCGTCCGGGTCGGTACCGCGGCAGGCGGCGTGCTCGTGCCAGGCCAGGTCCTCGGGCGTGAGGCCGAAGTCCGCCCACGTGGCCGGCGTTGTTCGGGGACGGCCTGGGGTGAGCGTTCCCCGCAGACTTGGGTTATGGCGCCGAATCACGATGCTGCCCCTTCGGTGGGAACATGGTGCCCGTGGAGAAGCCTCCGTTCGTCAACGTGCACAGACCGGCTGGCCTCGGCCCCTACGCGTGCCCGTGCTGCGGCTACCTGACTCTGCGAGAGCGCGGTGGCTTCGAGATCTGCGAGGTGTGCTTCTGGGAGGACGACGGGCAAGATGCGCACGACGCCGATGAGGTGCGGGGTGGGCCGAACGGTTGGCTGAGCCTGACGCAAGCCCGACGCAATTTCGAGAGCTTCGGTGCTGTCGAGGAGAAGGCGCTTGAGCATGTCCGTCCGCCGCGCGGTGACGAACATCCTCTGAGGTAGTACGGCTTGCCGGTCGGTACTGAGGTGGACCTGGGTCATCAGGCGGCCACCTCCAGACTCGGCCGGCCGGTCAAGGCGGCCTGGTACCGGTTCCACAGTTCGTCGATCGCGGCGGTGTCGTCCGCCAGCTCACGCAGCACCGCCGTGGGCGAGCCCGCCACGGCCTGCTCGATGCGGCGGGCGTGCCCGAGCAGTGCGCGGCGCCACGCGGCCTCCAGCAGCACGGCCTTGAGATGGTCGGCCAGCTCGGGCATCGGCGCGTCGCGGAAGGTGTCGACCAGCCAGCCGGACAGCCACTCGCGGCGCTTCTCGCCCGGAGCCTGCCCGGTGGCGAGGGCGTGGGTGTAGAGGGTGACCGGGGCCGGGGTCTGGTCCGCGGCCACGACCTCGATGGCGAGCTGGAGGACGTGGGCGGCCATGCCGCCCGCGAAGTCGGCGGCGCGCATCCCGGCCAGCAGCCGCCGGGCCCGGCGGGCGGGGAGCTGCATCAGGCAGCCGAGGAACTGGCGCTCCGGGTTGGTCAGGGCATCGGTGGCGGTAGCCATGGGGAACCTCTCGGGTGAGCTGCAGATGGTGGGCTGTCGAGTCGCCCGGAGGGAGTCGACGGGCGACCCGACAGCAGATCAGGACTGACTGGTGGGGTGGGGGTTGACCGCGGTGGTGTGGTCGTGGCCGGTGACCTCGCGGTCGTGGGCCGCACCTTCCGGGCAGGTGGCCATGTGCCCGGCCCAGGAGCCGTCTGGCAGGACGCGGTCAACGAAGCAGCGGCGGCCGCAGTAGCGGCAGTAGGCGCCGGCCATCACCGGCCACCTCCGTTCGGGCAGTGGGTCAGGATGGCGGCCAGGGCGTCGTGTTCGGGTTGGTCGATTGAGAGGCGGTAGCGGGTCTTGGTCTCGATCCAGCGGGCGGCGTAGCCGCAGCGGTCCCGCTCGGGGAGCCAGTGCGCGGGGTCCTGGTCCCCTTTGGACCGGTTCGCGCGGGCGGTGGCCACGACCAGGACGTCGGGGTCGTTGGCGTAGCGCTCCCGCTCGGCGCGGGACCACTGCCGCGGGCCGACGCGGTGGCCGTTCTCGATGCGGCCGGAGCGGGCGACCTCGGCCAGCGGCACGAGGTGGTCAATGTCCAGCTTGGACGCATCCGTCACGGTCACCCCGTCGTAGGCGCTGACCCACGTTCCGGCGATCGGGCGGCACTGGTCGTCGGCGCGGACGCCCTGGCCCTGATCGAGCAGGGCCTGTTCGCGGGCGTTGCAGGTGCCGTGCACGGTCTTCCAGTGCGGCCAGTCGTCGCGGTCGTAGTGGAACCCGGTGTCCTCGGGGGCGATCGGCAGCGCGGCGAGCGCGGCGGCGACCTCAGCAGGGGCGGCGGCGGTGTCGGTGACGGGCAGGCAACCGGCGGTCAGGGCGAGGGTGGCGAGCGCGGCAGCGGTGATGGCGGCGGTCTTCATGACTTCCTCTCGATGACTACTCAACGTGTCGACAGATGGGCGTGAGAGGCCAGGGCGACAGCCGGACGGGGGTGTCGCCGAGGCGGGTTTCCCGGGGTTCCGGCGATGTTTGCGCTGGTGGACGCTAGGAGCTAGCTCGCAGCTCAGGAAGGGTGTGGGGCGCTAGCGGGGATGCTAGATCTAGCATCGGGTGACGCTAGCGAGCCGGAACCCGCTAGCACCCCACGCCGATTACTCTCCGTTGCTCTTGGTGCGGTGGCGGTCGGCCGCGGCGAGCACGGCGGCGCGTTCGACACCGCGCCGGTTGGCGGTCTTGCCGTCCTCGGTGCGGCCGTAGACCTGGAGGGTGTCCACGCCGAAGGGCTTGAGCGCGGAGGCGAGCTGGTTGGCCTTCGCCCGCCCGTCCAGCTCGGCCCACGACCCGTAGACCTCCGGGCGCAGCTCGGCGAGCCGGTCGACCAGGGTTTCCGACCACACCTTCTGCTCCCCGGCGCGGATCACCGACGCGGTGTCGGCGATGACCGAATAGGACGGACGCGCGGCCTCGTCGGCGACGACTTCGCCGGCGGCGTGTCCAGTGATGGTGCCGTGCCCTTCGCGCAGGGCGCGGGCGCGGTCCACGATCTTCTCGGCGGCCGGGCCGTCGATGTAGTAGCCGCGCACGATCTGCGGGTCGTCGCTGGCGCCGACCAGGTAGCCGATGCCCTTGTCCTTCGCCCCGAACGTGGTGGCCCGGATGCCGTTCTTGTACGACGAGGTGCCCAGCACCATGTCGTTCTCCAACTGGCCCATGACCCGCAGGCAGAACCGCAGCCCGGCGTTCGCCGAGACACCCGGCGGCAGGGACTGGGCGTCGGGGCGCTGGGTGGCCAGCACGAGGATGATGCCCATTGCCGGGCCGCGCTTGATGATGCCCTCGGCCAGCTTGCGGGCCTCCTCCTTGTAGTCGTCGTGGGAGAACAGTTCCTGGCACTCGTCGATCGCGGCGAAGATCGGGTGCAGCCCGAGCTTGCGGTTGCGCGAGAGCTGCGGGGTGACCTTGTTCTCCGGGCACAGCGCCCGGTTTTCCTTGGCGATGCGGGTGATGGTCTTCGAACGGCGCTCCAGCTCCTTGTACAGCCGGCGCAGGCTGTTCATGGCGCCTTCCAGCGTCTCGTCGTCGGCGCCGGAGCCGTACTCGTGCGCGACCTTCTCGAACATCCCCAGGTCACCGGTGCCCTTGAGCTCCCACAACACCAGCTCCACCCACGGGTCCAGCGCCGCGGCCAGCACCAGCACCCGCAGGGAGAACGTCTTGCCCATGCGCGGCATCGCGCCGATGACCATGTTCGCGAACATCAGGTCCACCCCGACCGGACGGCCGCGCTGGTCGGTGCCGAACGGGACGGACTTGAACAGGTCCGCCTCACCGGACTTCGCCAGCGGCCAGGTCGCGGGCTTGGCCTTGGACATGTCCTGGTCCCCGACCCAGATCACCAGCCGCCCGGCGTGCTCCTCGGACACCGGCTCGGGCCACACGCAGCCCAGCGGGCGGCGCAGCCCGGACGCCAGCTTGTCGCGGCGCTCCATCACGTCGGTCACGGTGACGCCGTGCGGCAGGTCGACCTCGGCGCGCCAGCCCGGCCCGTCTCGGGTGATCGGCGCGGGGAACGTGATGCCCTGCCCCTTCGCTACGGCCTGGTTGATCCCGGAGATGCCCAGCGCGGCCAGGGCGCGGACCACCACGTCGCTGGTCAGCTTCGGCGCCTTCGACGTCACGACGGCGCGCCCGAGGACGGGCTTGTCCGCCGGTGTGCCGACCTTGCCCAGCAGCGCGACCCCGGCGGCGGCCAGCAGCCACGCCAAACCGGTGCTGTAGCTGGCCAGCACGTACACCCCGGCGGCGGCCACGAGCAGGGTCAGGAAGGCCAGCAGGCCGCGCTTGCGGATACGCTCGGCGCGGACCTCGGCGAGCTTGAAGTACTTGTCGTACTCGTTCGCCGTCACCGCCGCCGCGCGCAGCGGCTTGCCCTCCGCGTCGTAGACCCACCGGTGCGTGGCCACAACCACCCGCCACAGCCCGCGGGGCGAGCGCAGCAGCAGGATTCCGGCATAGGCCGGGGTCCGCACCGCGTGGTAGGCGACCGTGTGACCGGTGTAGAAGGCGACCCACTTCACCCGGTCCCGCAGCTCGGCCTTGGACCGCGCCCACGCGGGCAGCAGCGGCCGGATCTTCGCGTCCCGGGTGGTCTCCCACCACGACGCCTTGGCCGGCGTCGGCGGGTCCACGAGCACCGGGTGCCGGACCTGCTCGGCGTCCTCCTCGTCCACGATCTCGGCGTCGATCACGTCCGAACGGGACAGGTCGCGGCGTTCCTGAACGGGGATCTCGTCGGCGTTGCTGGCGCTGTCCGGGCGGGGCGTGAACGGCAGCACCTTGCCGTTCACGGTCTCGTGCTGGTCGGTGTTCACGGGCTCCTGCTCGGGGGTGTTCATGGGGTCCTCACGGTTGGAGTCGTCGCCGGGGCGCGGGTTGGTGGGGATGAACATCAGGCGGCCTCCTCGCGGCGCTGGGCAGCGGACGGGAACGGGGCGGGCTCGGCGGTCGCGGTCACCTCGGCGCGCAGGTCGTCGGCGACGTTCTTGCTGGTCCCCCGGGAGATGTCCGGGCAGACCGTCCGGACCCACGCCGGGGTGATCTCAATGCCCGGCGCCCACGCCGCGCGGACCTCGGCGAGATAGTCGCCCCGCAGCTTGCGGGCTGGCTTGGCCGCGACTTTCGCCTTCCGGGGCGTCCGCTTGACCGGCGCGGGAGCGGGCTGCTGAACGGGCTCCGGGGTGGCGTCCTGAACGGCCTCCTGCGGCTGCCCGGTGAACGCCGGGGCAGCGGCACGGGTGACCGCCTCGGTGAGCCGGTCGCGCAGCACCGGCGCGGTCTCCGCGGCCAGAAACACCAGCACCGGCGGCACCGAGTGCAGCACGACCCCGGCCACGTGCAACTCGGTCCAGGACTGCCACGTGTTCATCACGTAGGTGGCCAGGAACGCGAACCACTTCGTGCGGTGCGGCCACTTCCCGGTTTCGACCTGGTATCGGGCGGTGATCTGCTCGGCGCGCAGCACCGCCACCAGCACCAGCGACACCATCGGGTCCAGCAGCCACGCGGCCAGCCACGGCAGCGACCACATGGCGGCGCCGGCGGCGGCGAAGGTCTGGACGTTGACCATCGTGAACGCCAGTCCGAGGAAGATGCCGACCCACACCAGCGTGTCCACGAAGCCGCGGACCTTCTCCACCCGCAGCGCGATCACGTCCGGGTGGTTGGACAGCGCCCGCACCTCGGCCGCGGTCTCCGCGTCCTGGCGCAGCTTGTCCGCAGTGGACAGAGGCACGAGCTGGGCGTCTTGCGTCGCGGTCATCGCTGCCCCCTCGTGGTAGTCACGATCTCGGTCACCGCGAGCAGCCGCGCCACGGCCGCGCCGGCGAACAGTGACGGCACGATGAGCACGATCAGCAGCGCGGTCGTGTTGGGCCACCAGGTGATGACGGCCCACTGGATGCCGACGATCACCGCGGCCGTGAGCAGCGTCCGCACGGCGTTGCCGGTCATCCGCGTCACCTCGCGGACGCCCTTGCGGGCCTTGAGCGCGGACTTCCGGCCGGACCGCCAGGTCGCGAACAACCCGATCAGCGCGAGTCCGCCGAGGACGTAGAGCACGGTGTGGTTCATCAGGCCACCTCCTTCGCGGTGTCGAGCTCGGCGAACAGGTCGATCTGGTCGGCGGGCTGCCACGCCCCGTCGCGCCACACGGCATCGAGCGCGATGCCTTCCTCAGCACGCAGGACGGGTTCGGTCTTGGACAGCCAAGCGGCGCGCTGGACGGCGGTCAGGTCGCGCCACCGGCGCCCGGTCGTGGTCTCGTAGCGGCGGATGGCGAGGGTCTTGAGCTGGGCGGGTGTGGCGACGGTCCTCATGCGGCCTCACCACCCAGCGCCGCGAACTCGCGGTCCCAGTCAATCCGGTCGGACTCGGTGCCGATCGGTACCAGGGCCTCGGTCTTGGCCAGCGCGTCGACCAGGCTGGCGCGCTTGAACGCGAAATCGGCCACCCCGGTCGGCGAGGACAGGCTGATCCACACCCGCCACGGCACGTCCAGGCACGGGGCGACCAGCACGTCCCCCATTCCCGCGTTGTCGGCGCTGCCGGGCGGGATCGCCAGACCTTCGGCGAGCAGGTCCCGGGCGATGTGCCAGCGCACCCACTGCTCGGCGCCGACCGCGAAGTCCAGCACCACCGCGAACGGGTCATCCGTGCGGTAGCGGAACTTCACCTTCACCGGCACCAGCTCGATCACCTCGCCGGAGCAGTCCTCCAGCTCGGCCCACATCGGCAGGTTCAGGCTCGTGGGCAGCATCAGCGCTCACCCCGCTCGATCTCCGGGGCGAGGGCGGCGAAGCGGCACACCGCTTCGCACACGTCGCCGTAGAGGTCCAGGGCCGCCGCGTAGGTGGCGTCCTGCACCACGTCCTCGGCCTCCATGCTGCCCACGCGCTGCTCGGCGCCCTGCCGGATCAGATTGGCCCAGGTCTCCAGGTGCTCGCGACCGGCTCGCAGCTTGGCCAACACGCGCTCGCGCTCCTGCGCAGCTTGGTCGCGCTCGTTGGTGCCTACCATTGGGTTCCTTCCCGAGTGGTCTTGCGACTGGTTGGGGAGTCCCGGCGCGGCGTGCTTGTTCTTGGCGGAGTGGGCCGCCGTGCCGGGGTCCGTGATCACAAAGCGGGTCATGTTTCTTGCCACCGTTCTCAGGCGAGGACGGACAGGACCAGCGCGACGGCGAGCGCGCCGGCGCCGAGGATGAGCAGGTTCACCGCGTGCTTGACGCGGGTGTGCTTGTCCACCGCGAGCTGACCCAGCAGGCAGACGTCCTGCGCGGCGGCCTCGGCGGCGTAGCTACCGGCCTCCAGCAGCACACTGGGACCGTGCAACGTGGCGTCCAGCCACGAGCCCGGTGTGGGGAACTGCGAGAGCTTCGGCCGGATCGTGGCCAGCAGCACCAGCACCGCACCGAAGATCGGCAGGGCCGACAGCCACAGCGCGGCGAGCGCCGGAACCGGCATCCCGGTCTTGGCCAGCGCCACCACCCCGGCCAGGGCCACCCCGACCACCGACAACAACGTCGTGGCCTTGGTGTCCGCCCGGCGCAACTCGTCCCGAACCTGCTCGTGCGCCCGCAGCACCACCGGCGGCGCGTCCATCCCGAAGGCGTCCATCAGGCGGCCTCCCCCTCGATCAGGTCGGCCACGTCCAGCCGGGCCGGCAGCGACCGCAGCACAGTCGCCTCAGTGCGGCGCAGCTCCCGCCCCGCGCGCCGAGGGTCGGTGAACCGCGGCACCCGAGCCAGCGCCGCAAGCGCGGCGGCCTCTAACTCGGCGTCGATCTCGTCGAGCAGGTCCAGCGCGCCGGCCAACTCGTCGGCATCCGCCGCGCACGCAGCCTGCGCCTGCACCGCGAACACCTCGTCGTAGTCGATGTCCAGACCGTCGAACCTGGCCTCGGCCTGCCGACGGCTGATGTGTGCGGACCTCATCGGGTCTCCCTTCGGAGTTAATGCCTTAACGTGCCTTAGTGCACTACATGGTGCGCGGGCTCGTCAAGGTCGCACATGTGGTGCTTTAGGGTGATGTTGGTTCCGAGGTACCCTCGGTCAGTGCCTATCGATCAGCACGGCGCTCAGCCGCTAAGCACTCAGATCAGGGACGATCTCGCCCGACGCATCCGCGCGGGGGAGTTCAACGTGGGGGAGAAGATTCCGTCGCTTCGGGCGCTCGCCGCGGACTACGGCGTCGCCGAGCTGACGGTGCACGGCGCGATCCGGGAGCTTCAGCACGCGGGCGTTCTGGAGTCCTCCACGGGCCGCGGCACCTTCGTCCGTGCTCTGCCGGACGAGGTTGCCTCGAACGCCGATGCCCTGGAAGCCCTCCGAGCCGAGGTCGCGGACCTCCGGGAGCGAGTCGAGGCCCTGGAGAAGGAGCGCCAGTCGCGCTGACCCGGTGTTCGTGTTCGCTGTCATGACCTAAGAACACCGCAGGAATGGCCGCGCTGGTAGGCGATCCGCAGTCGCGTCCGCGCTATTCCGGAAAGGACTATTCCGGGGCGGCATACGCGCTGGTCAGAGCCTTCCAGCCGTCCGAAAGAATCTGCGACAAATCCGAGTTCGGGGCTTGCCAGCCCAGCTCCTCGCGGATGCGCCGGCTGTCCGCGAGCAGCACGCGCGGCTCGTTCGCGGGCGGGTTCCGCTTGATCCGAACCGGGCGACCGGTGATCTGCTCGGCGGCCGCGAGAACGTCGTTGATGGACGTCTCGCGGCCACTGCCGACGTTGTAGGCGCGCCACTCGCCGGGGGTGCACGCCTCGATGGCGAGGACGAAGGCGTGCGCCATGTCGGCGACGTGCACGAAGTCGCGGACGGCAGTGCCGTCGCCGTTGACGCCCAGCTCCTCGGCGAGTCCGGCCTGGACGGCGAGCACCTTGGGGATCAGACGGGTGAAGTCGCGGTCCGGGTGGCCGTCGACGGCGCCGGCAATGTTGAACGCGCGCAGGCTGATCGCTCCAAGCCGACCAGTCGCCGCGACGTTCGCGGCTGCGAGGTCAGCCGCGGCTTTGGTCGCTCCATACGGGTTCGTCGGCGCGATCGGCGCGTCTTCGCTGATGGGCTGAGTTTCAGGTGTCCCGTAGACGGCGGCTGTGGACGCAAGTACGAGCCTCGCCGGTTCGGGCCGCTTGCGTCCTAGGACTTCGAGCAGATTCAGAGTGCCGAGGACGTTGGTCCGCCAGTACCACAGCGGACCGGCAAAGGACTCCCGGACACGCGTGAGTGCAGCGAGGTGGCATACGCCGTCGACGCTTTGAACGACTGCGCGAAGACTCTCCAGATCGCGCACGTCGCCAATCGCGCTCTCGACCTGCTGACGCGGGAGCCGCCCTCCCTCGCGGATGAAAGCCACGGGCTCATGACCGCGGTCCAGCAGGGCGGCGATGACAGCTTGTCCGAGGAACCCAGCAGCGCCGGTGACCAGTACTCGCACGTGCTCAGCTTGCCAGGAGCGTGTTCCGGTGCTGCCAGGCCAGCTCGATGCAGGCCCGCGAGATCGGCGACAGCGGTTCGGACTTCAGCCGCTCGCGAGACTCCGAGTTGAAGGGGATGCCCACAGTCGGCCGTCCTGCCTCGGTGCTGACGGCCGCGCCTTCCTCGTTGACCTCAACCATGCCGGCGAAGAGCTGGTCGAACACCGGCGCCTCGATCACGGCGACGGTCAGCAGCTCCACCCACAGCGTCAACGGTTCGAGCACCACGGCGCAAGTGAAGACGCGGAAGTCGCCGGCCGCGCGAGCGGTGGCGAACGAGCGGAACGGCTCGTCGTGCTCGTAGTCGATGGGGTCAAGGGCGTTGCCGTCGTGCTCGGGGTTGCCGAGGAACTCTTCGGAGTACTCGCGCTGGATGTTGCGCCACAGGGAGAAGTCGTTGGCCTGGTGCGCGGGAGCGAGGGCCGCGGGCTGGAACACACCGGCCGGGATGACGTGGAACATGCCTCCGGCGACCGCGGTGGCCTTGGCGTCGCGCCGGTGCAGGAACATCCGGTGCCCGTCGATCGGATCGCGCCGGATGGTCAGGGTGTTGATGCTGGGCAGCATCGGGCGGGCGAGCAGGTCGAACGGGTCCTCGATGTGGCGCCGCAGCGGCAGGTGGGCGAGGCTGGGCCGCTTCCGGCCGGCGCGGAGCCAGGCGTCGGCGAACTCGTGCGCCGCGGCCTCGCAGACGTCCAGGACGTCGAAGTAGGTGGTGTAGCTGAACCCGAGGCGGCCCTTGTGGCCGGCCCAGTCGACCTCGGCGAGCCCGTAGCTGACGCGGTTGTCCAGCAGCTTCGGCCGGGCGAGGTCGCGCAGGGCGCGGGAGTAGAGCCGGAAGCGGTCGCCGTCCGCGGCGAGGGGCCGGACGCTCTCGGTCTGGTTGATTCCACCGGTGATGGCGGGCTTGGGCAGGGCCTCGGCGAGCCAGTACAGCTCGATGTCGGACAGCTCGACTGGCGCGGAGGGCAGCCAGCCCGGCTGGGTCAGGACAGTCGTGCCGGGGATGCAGTGGGCCTGCGGGTACAGCTCGGAGGCGAGGTCGCCGAGCCGGGCGCGGTTGGCGTTCAGCTCACGCCGCACGAGCTTCCAGTGCTCCTGGCTCTCGTGGGGCGCGCCGGCCTCGCTGACCTGCCCGGGCTTGGGGATGGCGTCCGCCGAGTGGTCCGGCAGGATGCCGAGCCGTTCCGGCGGGATGTGCAGCTTGGCCGCGATCGAGCGCAGCTCGGCGAGACCGGGCACCAGCTTGCCCTTCTCGACCTTCGACACCCAGGACTGCGTGGTGTTGAGCAGGTCAGCGGCTTCCTGCTGGGTGAGGTTGTGGTGCTGCCGGTACCAGCGGATGACCTCGCCGGCGTCGGAGCCATCTGGGGGAGCGGCGACTGCCTGGGCCACGTGTAACCAGCCTCCATTGTCTGTGGCGTCTTTCACCTGCTGCCTCCGTTCGTGCTCCGACTCCCTCAGTTTGGCAGCTCGCCCTTCGTCGGGCCGTTGAAGGTGGTGACTGCCGTCAAGCGCGCTTCTTTTTCACGATCGGGAAGAAGCTCGATTGCTCATTAATCTTCTCTCCAAGTTGCCAATCTCTAGGAAGGCTCTGCTGAATCGACTTGTTTTTAGCTTGGGCATACTCAAGGTTGACGTTATCTGGTAGTTGTACGCTGTCGTGAAATTCGGAAAATGAAAAGTCGATCGGACGCACGCTGACGCATCCTTCAAAGAGGCATTCGTCGTAGAACTTCACATCCACGAACTGGGCTACGTCTCCCTTTGGGAATCGTACCTTCTTGAAATTTGCGCGATCGTCGAAGATTGAATCATTGAAGTACGTGAAGTCAACGAATTTGGCGTCCTCGAAGTCTGCGTCTTCGAAATGCGCCTCGTAGAAACTGCAAAATCCGTGGAAAGTGCAATTTAGGAAGTGTGAAAGACCGTAGAACCTTGCGCCGCTGCAATCCATACTGTTTACGGTGCACCCGGTCAAGTCGAAGTCGACGAGGTACGCGCTACGCAGGTTCAGCGTAAGGCTTCCCCAGTACCGTACTTCATCGCGAGGATTCGAGTGGTCGCGGAGGATCTCCTGTGCGGCAAGCCGTGCTAACTTCTCTGCCGACTCTTCCTTTTCGTGATCATCAATCTCGCGAATGTTGCGGCGCTCTCCAAGCTTTAGAACCTTATTCGGATGAGGGATAAATGGAGTCCGCAGGAATGCGCAAATCACATTTACCACCATCTGTCGCAGGTCAGGATTTTCCTGCGCTGTGCGTTCAAGAGCGTATAGGCCGCCAAGGCGAATGTGCGGTAAAGGGCTGCCAAGTTGGTCCATTCCGCTCACGTAGTTGTCGGTAGCACGACGAAGCCGTGTGTCGTTCTCGCTGCTGTCAGCCAGTCGCTCTTGATGTGACATGTTGTCGGAGGCGATGCGCTCCTGAAGGATGAGTGAATCAATCTTGTTCTTGAGGTCGAGTTCGATAGTTCGTTGCCTGCGCGCCGCTAGTAGCAATGCAAAGAAGCCGCCGATGCCTACTGCTAGCGTTCCAGACGTCCTGATCGCATCTAGAATTCCTTTGGAGGATTCGTCGCCAGCTCCGGCGAATCGCAAGAGCAGGAGAGTGATGGCAGTCGTCAGTGCTATAAGGGCAACGGCGAATCCAATTATTACTGAATTAGAGATTGGCTTACGCTCGCGCCGGTTTCCGCTGTCTGAAACCGCAGTCTTCTCGTCAGGCATGACTTATGCAGGTTCCTTCCGAAGGAGCAGTGTAATTTCAAGAATTGACGGGAAAACCGACATAGCCATCGCCATCGCGATAGATGAGGTGGATACCGACACTGTCAATAAGGTCCACCAAATCATCGTTCGGTCTGTTGGGAAGTAAAATGGCCAGGCTTGGATTAGGGGGGTCGATATGTCGACGGTAATCCATCAACTGACCGATTGCTTCCCGTATCGCCTCTCGTGAGGTGCTGCCCTTCGCTTCGTGTAGCAGGTGTGACGTCCTATCATAGATATCTGTTAGCAGAGTGGACGTCGTACCCTTCGCTCTTATCTGAAAGCGACCGAACTCGTGAGCGTGGTGGGCCAGGAAGTCCTCGTAGTGCTCAGTCAGTTCGGCTTCGCGACGTTGAAGAGTGGTGGTGAGGCTTCCAGATCGCCTGCTTGACTTGGTCTTTGAGCGCTCGGTTGGGATCATGGCAATGCTAGTTGCGTCGGCTGGCACTAGCGTCGCGGTTGTGCTTTCAGCTGGAGGGATGACATCCTGCTCTTCGCGGACGATTTCACCTGCGGGGCGCATTCGAAACACGATGAGTTTCCGCCCAAAGTGCTCCGCCGCGGTCGCTACACGGACGGTGAACGGCTCCTCTTCATCCAGCGTCATCGGGCCGACATAGCGATGAGTCTTCGTATTGGTTCCTGGAACTGTCCCTACTGCCGTGAACAGGTGCAAGCTGCGTCCAGCGGCGCGGTGGACTAGCACAGACTTATTGTTGCCCGTAAGCTTCTGGTCCCCGGTGCTGCCAGCTGCCGTGTACTCGAAGACAGGGCCGAGGGCGTCTTCTTCAGCGAGCCAGCCGTCGTGATAGCCGTACTTTGCCCCGGACTTCTCATCGCTGTAGATCAGGATGCTCTTGGATGCGTTCGAGGGGATGATCCCGCCCTGTGTTGAGCCGCCCATGACCGCCCTGACCTGCTCTCGGGTGTAGATCTTCCCCGGTTCCAGTTGGTCCGCTGCCACAACGCCCCCTTATCGTGCTGCCCTTGCGTGTGTGAGTGTGGCATCCACCCCTGACGGTTCCGCCCCACTCACCGCAGGTCCCTCAGGCCTTGGGCGGATGCGCGCCCCCAATGCGCCCCAGATTTGGGGCCAGGTTCTGGTAAAACCCCAGGTCAGCAGCGGTTTGCTCGTCCCTCTGTAAATCAGACGGCACTGCCTTCAGAGGTTCGAATCCTCTACCCGCCACACAGGGCAAACACCCCCCCGTGACCTGCAAGAACAGGACGCGGGGGTGTTGTCGTATATCCCGCCGCGCCCCGGCACGAACGGGACGGCAAGGCATCTGCCGAGCTGTGTGACGCGCGCCAGTCGCTCTTGGTGTCGTCACCGATCGGCGGCGCAGCGTCGAGTGCGCAAGACCCACCAATACCCGCCCCCGGTGGCTGCGAATCGGGGGTATGGCGACCACGACCACCCGGCCCGAGCGGCTGTCCCTCGTCCGGTCGGGGTTCTGCGGGGTGCTCGCGCTGGTCGCTGCCCTCGCGGCTGGGCATCTCGTCGCCGGTCTGATCAACGTCAACGCCTCGCCGTACCTCGCGGTCGGGAATACCGCCGTCGACCTGACTCCATTGCCCCTCAAGGACTTCGCGGTACGTACATTCGGTACGTATGACAAGCTCGTCCTGCTCGTGGGGATGGCTGTCGTCCTCCTGGTGGTCGCCGCGGGGGCCGGCGTCGCCTCGCTGCGGTCGGGTTGGCCGGGGACCGTCGTCATCGTGCTGTTCGGGCTCCTCGGCGTCGCCGCGGTGGCCGCACGACCTGACCTGAACACGCTCGCGCTCGCCGCGCCCCTCGTCAGCCTCGTCGTCGGCGTCGGGGTGTTCCGGCTTCTGCGCCGCGGCGCGGGCCACGACGCGTCGCGGCGGTCGTTCCTGCTCGTCGCGGCCGGGGCGGTCCTCGCGGGGGGCGGGGGACAGCTGCTCGGGCGGACACGGGACGCCGCGAGCTCCCGGGCCGCGGTCGGGCCTCTCGTGCCCGCGCGCACCGCGCCTGCCATCCCGCTCGACGCGGACTTCACGCGCTTCGGCACACCGCCCTTCCTCACCCCCAACCGCGACTTCTACCGGGTCGACACCGCGCTCACCGTCCCGCAACTGCGTGCCGAGGACTGGTCGTTGCGCCTCCACGGCCTGGTCCGCGCCGAACAGCGCCACACCTACGCCGACATCCGCGACCGCCCGCTCGTCGAGCGCAGCATCACCATGACCTGCGTCTCCAACGAGGTCGGCGGCCCCTACACCTCCACCGCGAACTTCATCGGCGTCGACCTCGCCGACCTGCTCGACGAGGCCGGCATCCAGCCGGGCGCCGAGCAGCTCTTCGCCACCAGCGTCGACGGCTGGACCTCCGGGATCCCCGTCGTCGCCGCAGCCGACCACGGCCGTGGCGCCATGCTCGCCCTCGGGATGAACGGCGAGCCCCTGCCGCTGGAACACGGCTTCCCGGCCCGCCTCGTCATCCCCGGCCTCTACGGCTACGTCTCCGCCACCAAATGGGTCGTCGACCTCGAGGTCACCACCTGGCGAGCCCGCCGGGCGTACTGGCTGCGGCGCGGCTGGGCCGAACAGGCGCCGATCAAGACGCAGTCCCGTATCGACTTCCCCACGGGCTTCGCGACCGTGCCTGCCGGAACGGTGCGCGTCGCCGGGATCGCGTGGGCCCAGCACGCCGGCGTCGACCGGGTCCAGGTGCGGCTGGACAGCGGACCCTGGCAGGACGCGCGACTGTCCACAGAGGTCAATCCCGACACATGGCGCATGTGGTACGCGGACCTGCCGGTCTCCCCGGGCTTCCACCAGGTCACCTGCCGCGCCACCGACCGCTCCGGCTACACCCAGACCCAGGACCGCGCAGGCACCGTGCCCGACGGCGCGACCGGCTGGCACGGAATTTCCTTCACCGCCGGCTGAGGCCAATCCGGTCCGGAACCGGCCACGAATCCCGTGCACCACCAGGAAATCCCGAATGGAGTGATTCTCGTGAAGACTGTTCGCATCGCCGGAGCCGGTTTCGCCGCCGCGGCAATGTTCTCGCTCGCGGCCTGCGGCACCGACAGCGAAAGCGCTTCCAGCGCGGCAGGCACGTCCATGTCTCCGTCAAGCGCGATGCCCGCCCCGATGTCCGGCGGCAACGGCGTCACCACCAACGCCGACGTGTTCGGCCCGGCGTGCGGCCAGCTGCCACAGGGCAGCGCGCCGGGCAGCCTGGACTCGATGGGCCCGCAGCCCGTCGCCACCGCCGCGAGCACGAACCCGCTGCTCACCAAGCTGGTCGCCGCCGTCAAGGCCACCAATCTGGCGGACACGCTGAACAGCCAGGAAGGCATCACCGTTTTCGCCCCGGCCGACTCCGCCTTCGAAGCGGTGGGCGAGGCCAAGTTCACCGAGCTGGCCCAGAATCCGAGCCAGCTGGCGCCGATCCTGCAGTACCACGTCGTCCCGCAGCGCTACGACGCCACCGGGCTGGAAGCCGCGGGCAGCGTGCAGACGCTGAACACCGCAGGCGGCCCGGTGCAGATCGAGGGTTCCGGCGAGAACATGACCGTCAACGGCGCCAAGGTGCTGTGCGGCAACATCCCGACCGAGAACGCGACCGTGTTCGTCATCGACAGCGTGCTCACCCCGGGCACCAACAAGTAGGACGGGGAACCGGGCCCGGCGGGAATTCCGCCGGGCCCGGTCCTGGGTTAGCGTGGAGACCCGTCGTCGACACTGGGGGTGGAGATGGGAGTACTCGGCGCGGACCTGCCGGTCGCGCCGGACGTCGTCGAACTGGCGCTCGGCCTGATCGCGTTCCTCGTGCTGCTGTTCCTCCTCGCGAAGTTCGCGGTGCCGCGCTTCGAAGCGTTGTTCGCGGAGCGGGCGGACAAGATCGAAGGCGGGATCGAGAAAGCCGAGCAGGCGCAGAAGGCGGCGGCGGAGGCGCTCGACCGCTACCGGGCCCAGCTCGCCGACGCGCGTGCCGAAGCGGCGCGGATCCGGGAGGAGGCCCGCGCGGAGGGTGAGCGGCGGCGCGCGGAACTCCGGGCGGAGGCGCAGGACGAGGCCCGGCGGCTGATCGCCCAGGGCGAGGCGGACCTCACCGAGCCGCGCGGCCGCGTGATGGCCGAGATGCGGCCCGAGCTGAGGCGGCTCGCGGTGGAGCTGGCGGAGCGGATCGTCGGCGAACCGCTGGCGGACGAGGCGCAGCGGCGGGGCACGGTGGACAGGTTCCTCGCAGAGCTGGAGCGGCGGTAGACCCCGGACAGCCCCGGACAGCCCTGGACAGCACGGTGCCTGGTGGCCCTCGTCCACCAGGCACCGATCGCACCGTACTACCGGTTCTGCGCCGTCTGCTTGACGTCCTGCGCCGCGGATTTGGTCTCGTCCGCTACGGTCGACGCGGCGTCGGTCGCGGTCGACCGTACCGACTGGACCGCTTCCTGAGCCGGCTCGCGCAGGTTCTCCTTCATGTCCTGCGCCACCGAGCCGACCTGGCCCGCCATGCCCTGCGCCGATTCCTTGACCTGACCGGCCAGCTCACGCTCCGGCCTGCTCGCGGGGATCAGAGATGACGCCAGCCACCCGGCGCCGAACGCGATCAGCCCCGCGGCCAGCGGGTTGCCTTCGGTCTGACGCCGCAGGGTCTGCGGCGCTTCCTGGACCTGCTCGGCGACGGTCGACGCCGCGGACGAAGCCGTCGACGACGAGCTGTCCGCCGCCTGGTGCGCCCGGTCCGTGACCGACTGCGCGCCGCTGGAAGCGCTTCCCATGACCCGCTCCTTCAGGTTCTGCGCGAGACCCCGCGCGCGGTGCGCCCGGCGGTGCACGATGCGGCCGGGATTGACCTTTTCGGCGAGCGCGTCCACGTCACTGCCGAGATTCCGTTGCGTGCCATCGATCTCCTGGCGAAGGCGGTCGGGGTCCGTGCTCACGTTGTCCTCCTCATCTGGTCGGGCATCTGCTTGAGGCTGTCGACGGTCCGCTCGGGCACCGGGTCGACGCGGCGCATCCGGCTGCGGCCCATGACGTACAGCACGGCCGCGATCACGGCCCACACGCCGGCGACGATGAGCGCCGCCCAGCCCTGGTCCATCGCGTTGGCCAGCGCCCACCACAACGCGATCGACAGGAACAGCGCCACCATGTAGCCGCCGAACCCGGCGCCGCCGAGCATGCCCGCGCCCTTGCCCGCCTGCTTGGCTTCGGCCTTCACCTCGGCCTTCGCCAGCTCCAGTTCCTGCCGCATCAACGTCGACAGGTCCTGCGAAATGTTGCTCATCAGCTGGCCCACCGACGCATCGGCGACGTCCGGCCGCTGCCCTGGCGGTGGCGAATACGTCATGACGGCTCCGCCCGGTGCTGCCCGCCGTAGCCGCCCGGCACCGGGGCTCCGGTTGGGTAAACGCTTTCCCCGGGGTAGGCGGTGGTCGGCGGGTGCGCGGCCGTCTCGGTCGGCGTGCCTGTCGTTTCCGTCGACGTGCGTGGTTGCGGCGCGCCACCGCTGCTCTGCTCACTCATGCTCGCGGCAACGCCCCTGGTCAGCCGGCCCGCCAGGAGCCCCGCGGCGGCCGCGCCGGCGAGGAACAGACCGGGCTTGCGCCGCGCGAAGTCTCGCAGCTCGTCGGCGAGGTCGCCAGGCTCCCGCGAATCGAGCCACGACGCCACTTTCTTCGCCCGCTGGGAAACCTCGCGGACGAGGTCCCGCGCCATTCCGGAATCCGACTGCTCCGACATCCGGTCCAGTTGATCGGCGATCGAATTCAGATTTACGGCCGCTTTCTGCTGGCTGGTGCGGGCCTGTTCACGCAATTGATCGACGCCCTGGTCCCTCAGGTTCCGCGCCTGCCGTTGCGCCTCGGATGCCACCTCTCTCGTCTGTTCGGCGGCGGTTCCGGTCACCTGGCGGCCCGAATTCGCGGCTTGCTCGCGCACGGCCTGCGGGGTCGAACTGCTGGTCTGCTGGGTCATTCCTCCTCCTCCACACTCGGTGCCGCGCGACTACCCGGCGCGATTCCCGGTAAACGAGGAAAACAATTCTGCTTCTCGGTGGAGAGGGTAGGAATAGATCTCCGGAGCGGTAGCGTCGTGATCATGACGGGAGACCTGGTGCGTGCCCGGCGTGCGGTGTCCGTGGTGTTCGCGGCGTGCGGGGCGGCGTTCGGGACGTGGCTCGCGCGGGTGCCCGCGGTGCAGGACCGGCTGGGGCTCACGACGGGACAGCTCGCCGCGGGGTTGCTCGGGCTCGCGGCCGGATCGGTCGTCGCGTTGCTGCTGGCGGGCGCGGTGATCATGCGGATCGGCAGCCGGGCGGCAGCGGTCGTGGGGGCGGTCGTGTTGTGCGGCGGGCTGCCGCTCGTCGCGGTCGCGCCGGGGGCGCCGGCCTTCGTCGCGGCGCTGGTGGTGCTGGGCGTCGGCAACAGCACGCTCGACGTGGCGATGAACGCACACGCGGCGCGCGTGGAAGACGGGTACGGGCGGCCGATCTTCGCCGGGTTCCATGCGTTCTGGAACATCGGCGGGCTGGCCGGTTCCGGCGCGGACGCGCTGGCGGAGGCCTGGCACGTGCCGGTGGCGGTGCATTTCCCGGTGGCGGGCGGAGTTCTGCTGGCGGTCGCGCTGGTGGCGGTGCTGGGCGGGTTCCTCCGCGGGCCGGACCGCGGCCAGGGCGGGCCGGCTTTCGCTTGGCCGGGGCGGGCGCTGGTGCCGCTCGGGGTGATCGCGTTCTGCGGTTTCGTCGCCGAGGGGGCGGTGAACAGCTGGGGCGCGGTGTACTTGAGCGAGGTGACGGCGGCCGGGCCCGCGGTCGCTTCGCTGGGGTACTTCGCGTTCTCGGTGACGATGATCGTCGTGCGGCTGGGGGCGGACCGCGTGGTGGGGCGGATCGGGGCAGTGGTGTTCCTGCGGCTGGCTTCGGTGGTGGCGGTGGGCGGGTTCGCGGTGGTCGGGGCGGGGGTGGCGGGGATCGTGCCGGTGGCATGGAGCGCGGCGGGCCGGGCGGCGCCGGCGGCGCCGGGGCGGGCGGTCGCGGCGGTGGCGGCGTGCGGCTACGCGGGATTCCTGGTGGAGCCGGTGGTGATTGGAGCGATCGCCACCTGGGGCGGTTTGCGGTGGGGGCTGGTGTCGGCGGTGGCGGTGACCGGCGTGGTGGCGGTGCTGGCGCGTGGGGTGGGTGCGGGGCGCGGAGTGGGGTGAGCCGAGGGTGCGGGGCGGCATCCCGCGGAGCGGGCGCGGGTTTGCCCAGCGGAGTGACGTGGGGCTGCGGGGCCTCCGGAGCGTGCGCGGTGGTGGAGCGGTTCGCGGAGCGGGGTGAGTCGAGGTGGCCGACGAGTGGGGTGGGGGACCTGCTGGCGGAGTTGGGCTGTGAAGTGGGACGAAGCCGGCGGAGTCGGGGCCTGCTGCGCGGGAACGGGATGGACCGGCTTGAAAGGGGGTGGGGAGGAGCGGGTTGAGCGACTGGTTGATTGCGGTGGCGGCGCCCGCCCGCTCCGCCGCATGAGCCGCGGGCGCGTGGAGCGCCGGTTCGGTCCCTGGCAGACCGCGACGTGCGTTGGGAACTGGCGTCCCCGATCGGCAGCCCGGTAGGTCTTTCGGCCCTGGTTGGCTTCACCGCGCGGCCGCAGGCTGGGACATCGGAGCGCCGTGGGGAAGGGGTGGCGCCCGTGACCGTCGAGTTGTTCGCCGGCGCCTCCACCGGCCTGGCGCTGTGGGTGGTCGCCGCGTTCGTGGTGACCTTTGTGGTCACCCGGGTCGTCGTGCGGATGATCCGCGCGGGGCGGGGGCCGTTCCGCGACACCAGCGTCGGGGACGTGCACGTCCACCACCACGTCTACGGCATCTTCCTCATGCTCCTCAGCGGCGCAGGCGAGTTCGTGTACCGGCCGGGGTCGCCGTGGGTGGAGGTGCTCGCCGTGGTCTTCGGCGCCGGCGCGGCCCTCACGCTCGACGAGTTCGCTCTCTGGCTGCACCTCGATGACGTCTACTGGGCCCGCGAGGGACGCAAATCCGTCGACGCGGTGCTCGTCGCGGCTGCCATCGGCGCCTTCCTCGTCCTCGGGGCGCGGCCCTTCGACGACACGGCCGACGAAGGGCGCATGGCGTTCGCCGTCACCGTTCTCGCCCACCTCGTGCTCGCCGGCATCGCCATCTTCAAGGGCAAGATCGCCTCCGGGCTGATCGGGATCGTGGTGCCGTTCGTCGCGGTCGTCGCCGCCGTGCGGCTCGCCCGGCCGGGCTCGCCGTGGGCCCGCGCCCGCTACGACGCGGCACGGCTCGCCCGAGCCGAGACCCGCTTCCGTCGCAACCGCTGGGACGGCGTCAAGGACCTGCTGGCCGGAGCCCCCACGGAGGGCCGGACATGACACACCTCCGCCGCATCCCCTTCACGCTCGCCTTCCTCGCCGCACTCCTGGTCACCGGCGTCGCCACCGGGAGCCTCTGGTCCCCGGTCGAGGACCGCGCCTGGTTCCCCGACGTCGCGTTCGGCCTGCCCGCCTTCGAGACCGGCCGCTGGTGGACGCCCGTCACCGGGCCGTTCTTCGCGCTCACCCCGCTCTACTACCTGCCGGTCTTCCTCAGCTTCGCGTTGTTCACCGGCTTCGCCGAACTCCGGCTCGGCACGAAACGCACCATCGGCACCTTCGTGACTGGGCACCTCGTCGCGGTTCTCGGCGCCGCCGGGGTCCTCCTCGCCCTCCGGGACGTCTCGTCGTGGGCGGCGGCCGAAGCGACGGTCCTCGACGTCGGACCGTCCGCGGGCGCCTTCGCGGCGATCACCGCCGCCACCGCGACCTTCCGCGCACCCTGGCGTTTGCGCTTGCGGATCCTGCTGGTCGGCTACGCCGGGATCGCCCTGCTCTACGGCGGCACCCTGGCCGACGTCGAGCACTTCCTCGCCGTGGCGATCACCCTGCCGCTGTCGCCGCGGATCGCCGGGCCGAACCGCGTCCGGAATACCGGACAACCCAGCCGTCGGGAATGGCGGCTGCTCGCCGCGTCCGGGCTGCTGGTCGTGGCCGCCGTCCGGATCGTCACGTGGTTCTTCCCCACGACCGGTCCACTCGGACCCACCGGCACCGACGACTCGTCCGCCGTCGAGGTCGTCGTCGTGATCCTGCTGGCCCTCCTCGTGATGCGCGGGCTCAGCCGGGGACGCCGGGTTGCGTGGTGGGCCGTCGTCGTCATCGCCACCCTCGACATCCTGCTCACCGCGCTGGCCGGGGTCGCGCTGCTGGTCGCCACGGTCCTCGACTCCGTCGAAGCGGTCGACGACGTCCCGCTGGTGGTCACCGACAGCGTCTTCTGGCTCGGCTACCTGGTGCTGCTCGTCGCCGGGCGGCACGCCTTCCGCGTCCCGTGGCGGCCGCGCACGGCGGACGGCGACCGGCGGCACGCCATCGAACTCGTCCAGCGCAACGGCGGCGGCACGCTGTCCTGGATGACCACCTGGCCGGAGAACCGGTACTTCCCGATCGCGCACGACACCGGTTACGTGGCCTACCGCAAGCACGCCGGGGTGGCCGTCGCGCTCGGCGACCCGATCTGCCCGCGTTCCGACGGGGACGGCGCGGTCGCCGAGTTCGCCGAGAACTGCGACCGCGCCGGGCTCGTGCCGTGCCTGTTCTCCGCGACCGAACCGTCGGTGCGCGGCGCTGAGCGGCTGGGCTGGCGGTACCTGCAGGTCGCCGAGGACACCCTGATCGACCTGACCGGCCTGGAGTTCAAGGGCAAGCAGTGGCAGCCGGCCCGCAGCGCGCTCAACCGCGCCGTCAAGGAGGGCATCACCTTCCGCCTGGTCCACCTGGCCGACGAGCCGCGTGCGGTGCTGCAGCAGGTGCGGGCGATCTCCGAGGAGTGGGTGGGCGACAAGGGCCTGCCGGAGATGGGGTTCACGCTCGGCGGGGTGGACGAGGCGCTGGACCGGCACGTGCGTGCCGGGCTCGCGGTCGACGCCGACGGGCGCGTGCACGGCGTCACCTCGTGGATCCCGGTCTACGCCGGGAACGGCGAGATCGAGGGCTGGACGCTGGACGTGATGCGCCGCCGCTCGCACGGGTTCAAGCACGTCGTCGAGTTCCTCATCGCCTCCGCCTGCCAGGCCTTCCGCGACGCGGGCGCCCGCTACCTGTCGCTGTCCGGCGCGCCGCTCGCCCGCGCCGGAACCGACGGCGACACGCGGGTCCTCGACGCGCTGCTGGACAAGCTCGGCGCGGCGCTCGAGCCGTACTACGGCTTCCGGTCATTGCACGCGTTCAAGGCGAAGTTCCGCCCCCGATACGCGCCGATGTACCTGATCTACCGCGACGAAGCCGACCTGCCGCGCATCGGCGTCGCGATCGCCCGCGCCTACCTGCCGGAGGCCGGCCTGCGCGACATCCCGAAGCTCGTCCGGTCCTGAACGGGCACCCGCGCCGGCAGCCGCACGGTCACCACGAGCTCGCCGCCGTCGCGCGGCCGGGCCGCCACTTCGCCGTCGTACGCGCTCGCGACCGAGCGCACGATCGACAGCCCCAGCCCGGCGCCCTTCGCCGGGTCCAGCCGGGGCGCGGCGCGGCGGCGGAACGGTTCGAACAGCGCCGGAACCTCCGCACCGGCCACCGCGGGCCCGGTGTTGCTCACCTCGATCTCGACCACGTCGCAGCGGGTGCGTGTGCCGACGTGGACCCAGCCGCCCGGCTCGTTGTGCCGGATGACGTTCTCGACGAGGTTGTGCACCAGCCGTTCGAGCAGCAGCGCGTCGCCGAGCGTGGGGCCGGATGTGCGGGTGCT
Source organism: Amycolatopsis methanolica 239 (assembly GCF_000739085.1). Classification (NCBI taxonomy): domain Bacteria; kingdom Bacillati; phylum Actinomycetota; class Actinomycetes; order Pseudonocardiales; family Pseudonocardiaceae; genus Amycolatopsis; species Amycolatopsis methanolica. Next base: position 571,095 of record NZ_CP009110.1, read on the forward strand.
GGTCGGCGGGCGCTGGTTCACGGTCGTCGGGATCTTCGAACCGGCCGCGCTGGCGCCCGAGCTGGCCTCGGCTGCGCTGGTCGGCTGGGAGGTGGCGGCGAGCGAGCTGCGGTTCGACGGGCTGCCCACCACGATCTACACGCGGTCGCAGGACGCGCAGGTCCCGGCGGTGCAGTCGGTGCTCGCCGCGACCGCGAACCCGGCCGCGCCGAACGAGGTGGAGGTGTCCCGGCCGTCCGACGCGCTCGCCGCGCAGCAGGCGGCGGGCGAGGCGTTCACCGGGCTGCTGCTCGGGCTGGGCGCGGTGGCGTTGCTCGTCGGCGGGGTCGGGGTGGCGAACACGATGGTGATCTCGGTGCTGGAGCGGCGCGCGGAGATCGGCCTGCGGCGCTCGCTCGGTGCGACGCGCGGGCAGATCCGCACCCAGCTCCTCGCGGAGTCGCTGTTGTTGTCCGCGTTGGGCGGGCTCGGCGGCGCGGTGCTGGGGAGCCTGGTGACGGTGGGCTACGTGGTGTACCAGTCGTGGCCGGTGGTGGTGCCGCTGTGGGCGGTGGCGGGCGGCGCCGCGGCGACGCTGGTGATCGGCGGGATCGCGGGGTTGTACCCGGCGATCCGCGCGTCCCGGCTGTCGCCGACGGAGGCGCTGGCGACGCCGTGAGCGGGCCGGGTGCCGTCCGTCGGGGGCGGCACCCGGCTGTCTCGTTCAGCCGAGCAGTTCGCGGAAGCGCTCGACGCCGATGTTGCCGCCGGAGAGGATGACGCCGACCCGGCCGGTGAAGCCGCCCTTGAGCAGCCCGGCGAGCGAGGTCGCCCCGCTGGGTTCGAGCACGATCTTGAGCCGCTCGAACGCGAACCGCATCGCCTCGCGGATGTCGTCGTCGCTGACCAGGACGATGTCGTCGACCAGGCGCTGGTTGACGGAGAAGGTCAGCTCGCCGGGGATGTCGGCGGCGAGTCCGTCGGCGATGGTGCGCGCGACGGGGATCTGAATGCGTTCGCCCCGCTGGAGGGACTGGCGGGTGTCGTCGGCCTGCTCGGGCTCGACGCCGACCACCCGGATTCCGGGGTGCATGCCCTTGGCCGCGGTGGCGCTGCCGGCCATCAGCCCGCCGCCGCCAATCGGGGCGATGAGGGTGTCCAGCTCGCCGGTCTCGTCGAGGAGTTCCAGCGCGGCGGTGCCCTGACCGGCCATGATGTGGGGGTGCTCGTAGGGCGGGATGAGGGTCAGGCCCCGCTCCTCGGCGAGCTGGTTGCCCATCGTGACGCGGTCGCCGGTGTAGCGGTCGTAGGTCCGGACCTCGGCGCCGTAGCCGCGGGTGGCGTCCATCTTGGAGGACGGGGTGTCCTCGGGCATCAGGATGACGGCCTTGCTGCCGACGAGTTGAGCCGCGAGGGCGACCGCCTGGGCGTGATTGCCGGACGAGTATGCGGCGACGCCCTTGCTCAGCTGGTCGGGTGTCAGGTGGGAGATCGCGTGGTAGGCGCCGCGGAACTTGAAGGCGCCGATGCGCTGGAAGTTCTCGGCCTTGAGGAACGCGGTGGTGCCGGTGCGCCGGTCGAGGGTGGTGGACGTCAGGACAGGAGTCCGATGAGCGACACCGTCGATCCGCTTGGCGGCGCTCCTGATGGCTTCGAGATCGAGCATGGGAACATCTTATACGAGATGTCCAGAGATTAGACGGTTCGTCAAAACGCGACCCGGCAACGCAACGACACCGACCACGCACCAGACCTCCCCCCGATCCACAGTCGGTCTTCAGAGTTCTCGCCGGGCGGGCAGGCTCCGGGATGACCACCCAGCTCAGCTGGGGGTGGTGCACCTTGCTGCGCGTCTTTGCAGGTAGCGCTGCTCGGGCAGGCTCGTCGTCCGTTTGGCGGCCAGTTGGTATTCCTTGCGGGCCTCCGCTGTCTCGCCTGCCCGTTCCAGCAGGTGGGCGCGGACGGCGTGCAGGCGGTGGTGCTTGGCCAGACGCGGGTCCCCGGCGAGCGATTCCAGCAGCTCGAGTCCGGCTCGGGGGCCCGAGGTCATCGCCACGGCCACTGCCTTGTTCAGGGTCACCATGGGGTTCGGGGCGACTCGCTCCAGCAAGCCGTACAGGGCCAGCACCTGGGGCCAGTCCGTCTCGTCGTCGCTCGCGGCTTCGTCGTGCACCGCGGCGATCGCGGCCTGCAGTTGGTACGCGCCGAGCCGGGTGGTCTTCGCCAAGGCCTCGCTGACCAGAGCCACCCCCTCTTCGATCATGGCGCGGTCCCAGCGGCTGCGGTCCTGTTCGGACAGCGGGACCAGCTCGCCGTCGACGGTTCTCGCGAACCGCCGCGCGTGGGTCAGCAGCATCAGCGCCAGCAGGCCCGCGACCTCCCAGTCCGACGGCAGCAGCCGCCGCACCAGGCGGGTCAGCCGGATCGCCTCCGCGGCCAGGTCGTCGCGCCGCAGGTCGGGGCCCGCGGTCGCCGTGTAGCCCTCGTTGAACATCAGGTACAGCACGTGCAGGACCGCGTTCAGCCGCTCGTCCCGCTCCTCCTCGGGCGGCAGGCTGAACCGGGCGCCCTTCACCTTCTGCTTGGCCCGGCTGATCCGCTGGGCCATCGTCGCCTCGGGGACGAAGAACGCCTTCGCGATCTCGGCCGTCGTGAGGCCGCCGACGGCGCGCAGGGTCAGCGCGGTTTGCGACGGCACCGACAGCGACGGGTGGCAGCACAGGAACAGCAGGGTGAGCGTGTCGTCCGCGTCGCCGGGGCCGCGTTCGTCCGCGCCCGGCGCCACCCGCTGCGTCGCCGGGGTGGCGAGCAGGTCCTCGTCCTCCCGGCGGCGTCGTGCGCTGTCGCTGCGCATCCAGTCGGTCAGGCGCCGCGTCGCGACCGTCAGCAGCCACCCGCGCGGGTTGTCCGGCACGCCGGTCTCGCCCCACTGGGTGGCGGCGGCGAGCAGCGCCTCCTGCACCGCGTCCTCACACGTGTCGAGCCCGCCGTAGCGGCGCATGAGGATCGCCAGCACCTGCGGCGCCAGCTCGCGCAGCGGGTCGTCGGTCATCCCTCGCCGCCGTGCAACACCGGCCACACCTCGACCTGCCGGAACGCGGCGAACGGGTTGTCCGCCGCGATCTCCAGTGCCCGCTCCTCGCTGTCCACCTCGAGCATCGCCACGCTGGCCAGGTACTCCTTGGTCTCCAGGTACGGCCCGTCGGTGACTGTCTTCTGCCCGTCGCGTACCCGGACGACCTTCGGGTCCGCGATGCCGTACGCGCCGAGCAGCTCGCCGGTCGTGAAGTACTTCTCGTTGAACGCGTCCTGCGCGGCGACGGCCGCCTGCCACTCGTCCGGATTCACCGAGTCCCACAGCTCCTGATTGCCGTACAGAATCACCATGTACTTCATGGGGGTCATCCTCCCTGGTCGAGGGTCTGTCGGAAGATGGTCCGGAGCGGATCACGTTTTCTCGACATGGCGCGCGGAGAATTTTTCCGGCCTAGAGTCGGCGGTGTGGACCTGCCCGTGATGCCGCCGGTCAAGCCGATGCTGGCGAAGGCCGTGCACGAGATGCCCCGCGAACCCGGGCTGCACTACGAGCCGAAGTGGGACGGGTTCCGCTGCGTCGTGTTCCGCGACGGTGACGAGGTCGAGCTGGGCTCCCGCAACGACCGTCCCCTGACCAGGTACTTCCCCGAGCTGGTCGACCTGCTGAAGGCCGCGCTGCCGGACCGGTGCGTGGTCGACGGGGAAATCGTGATCGTCACCAGCGGCGGTCTCGACTTCGACAGCCTCCAGCTCCGGCTGCACCCGGCCGCGTCCCGCGTGCGGAAGCTGGCCGCGGAGACGCCGGCCAGTTTCGTCGCGTTCGACGTGCTCGCCCTCGACCACGCCGACCTCACCGGTGAACCGTTCCAGCGGCGCAGGCACGTCCTCGAAGGGGTGCTGGACGACTCACTCGCCCGGGTGCACCTGACCCCGATGACGCAGCACCCGGACGTCGCGCAGGACTGGTTCACCCGGTTCGAGGGCGCCGGGTTCGACGGTGTCATGGCCAAGCCGGGGGACCTGCCGTACGAGCAGGACAAGCGGGTGATGTGGAAGGTCAAGCACGAGCGCACCGCCGATTGTGTGGTGGCGGGGTTCCGCTGGCACAAGGACGGCAACGGGATCGGTTCGCTGCTGCTGGGCCTGTACGAAGGGGACGGCCGGCTGCAGCACATGGGTGTGGCGAGCAGTTTCACCGCGGCGCGGCGCCGGGAGCTGGTCGACGAACTGGCGCCGCTGCGGGAGGGTGCGATGGAGCAGCACCCGTGGCGCGAGTGGGCGTCGTTCGAGTCGGATGGCAGGCGGGTGCCGGGCGCGCAGAGCCGGTGGAACGCGGGCAAGGACCTGTCGTGGGAGCCGCTGCGGATCGAGCTGGTCGCCGAGGTCCGCTACGACCACCTGCAGGCGGGCCGCTTCCGCCACGCGACGCGCCTCGTGCGGTTCCGGCCCGACCGAACTCCGGACTCGTGTCGTTACGACCAGTTGGAAGAGGTGCCGCCGGCGGAGCTGACCGCCCTGTTCAGCGAGGTGAGAGCATGAGCGCCGTACCGATCGAAGGCACCGAGGTCACCATCTCGTCGCCGGACAAGGTGTACTTCACCGAGCGCGGCGAGACGAAGCTCGACCTGGTCCGGTACTACCAGGCGGTCGAGGGCCCGTTGATGGACACGCTGCGGGACCGGCCGTTGCTGCTGGAGCGCTACCCGGACGGCGCGAGCGGCAAATCGTGGTTCCAGAAGCGCGTCCCCAAGTCGACGCCGTCCTGGGTGCGGACCACAGTGGTGTCCACCCCGAACGGAACGACCTCGGATGCCCTGGTGGCGGCCGACCTGGGGCACATCCTGTGGGCGGTGAACCTGGGCTGTATCGGTTTCCACGTCTGGCCGTACCGCGCCTCGGCGCCCGAGTTCGCCGACGAGCTGCGAATCGACCTGGACCCGTCGCCCGGGGTGACGTTCGAGCAGGTCCGCGAGGCAGCGGTGCTGACGAAGGACCTGCTGGACTCCCTGGACATCACCGCGTACATCAAGACAACGGGCTCCCGGGGCCTGCACGTCTACGTCGCGCTGGAACCACGGTGGGACTCCTACGCGGTGCGCGCCGCCGCGGTCGCCTTGGCGCGGGAGCTGGAGCGCAGGCACTCGGACCTGATCACCGCGCAGTGGTGGAAGGAAGAGCGGGGCGCCCGGGTGTTCGTGGACTTCAACCAAAACGCCCCGCACAAGACGGTTTTCGGTGCATGGTGCGTCCGCCCTCGGGCCGGTGGGCAAGTCTCGACGCCCATCTCGTGGGACGAGCTGTCCACAGTGGAACCAGGTGAGCTGACCCTGTCGACGGTGCCGGACCTGGTATCCCGCCGAGGTGACCCGTGGGCGCAGATGCGGGAGCAGCCGCAGTCGATCGAGCCGCTGCTGGAGATGTCGGAGCGGGACATGGCAGCAGGTTTGATGGATGCGCCGTGGCCGCCGGTGTACCCGAAGCAGCCGAACGAGCCACCACGAGTGGCACCCAGCCGGGCGAAGAAGAGCTGAAGGACGAAGGCAAACCGCCGCCCGGCAACGCAACAGCACCGACCAGCCCAGAACCCCGCCCCAAACGCAATCCGATCTTTGGTCGCCGACCAGGCGTGTCAAGGTACTCTTTCCCGCCTTGACACGCCTCCTCGGCGACCGAAACACAATCAGGCATCGGGGGCGGGGGTGGTCGGAAGGTGACCGTTCAAGCGCCGTGAGGCGCTCCTGCGTGACCACCCAGCTACCGTTGTGTTGGAGATCAAGGGCCGATTTCAGCGGCCTAGGTAGCCGCCCATCCTTGTGAAGTAGTCGGTGGCCGCAAGCTCTGTGCCGTCTTCGAGGCGGACCTGTTCGATGACCAGGCCGTGGTTCTTGCCGAACCTGGCGCCGGCGCCGGCGACGATCACCACTCCGTCGCCTTCGGAGATGAAGATCCGGCCGGGTGTGCCGCCGTAGCGTCCCTTCGAGACGGACGCCTTGGTGATCCGGATGGTCTGTCCCTTGTGGGTGGTGAAGGCGTTCGGGTACGGGTCGGACTGGGCGCGGACCAGGCGGTCGATGTCCTCGGCGGGCCAGGTCCAGTCGATGCGACTGTCCTCGATGGACCGCTTGTGGAAGAAGCTGGCCTGCGAGCGGTCCTGGGGAACCGGCTCGTAATCTCCCGATTCGAGCTTTGCCAGCGCTTCCGACACTACCGGTTCGATGAGGTCGACCGTGCGGTGGAACAGGTCCGTCACGGTGTCACGTGGACCGACCTCGACGGATCGTTGCAGGATGATGTCGCCCGCGTCCAGCTCGTCGTTCATCATGTGCGCGGTCACGCCCACCTCCTTCTCCCCGTTGATCAGCGCCCAGATCAACGGCGAGAAACCGGCGTAGGCGGGCAACAGCGAATCGTGCACGTTGAGGGTGCCCCGGGGCGGCAGGTTGAAGATCTCCGGCGGCAGCCAGGTGCGCCAGTTGTTCGCGACGATGATCTCCGGGTCCGCCTCCTTGAGCGCGGCCGTCACGTCGTCGTCGGGGCGGTTGCGTTCGATCACCGGAACACCGTTGTCCCTGGCGAGATCCGCGACCGAGTCGGACCAGATCTTTTCGTACGCGTGGTCGCTCTTCGGGTGCGTCACGACGAGCACCACCTCGTGACCGGCGTCCAGCAGTGCACGCAGCGTGCGGTGCCCCCACGTCTGGTAGCCGAACATCGCGACCCGCATCGGTCCTCCTCGTTCCGGGATCAACATCACGCCCGAATGTAGTAGTTAAGCCTCCCCTAACTTAGGTTAGGGTTGCCTCGGTTGTACATCTACGGATAGGACGGGCATGCCAGAACCGCAGGAAGTTCCGGTCTACGACCTGGTCGGGGTCGGCTTCGGCCCTTCGAATCTCGCACTGGCGATCGCCGTCACCGAGCACAACGCCGGCGGCGGGGAGGCGGTCACCGCGCACTTCCTCGAGCGTCAGCCGCGGTTCGGCTGGCACCGGGGGATGTTGCTGGACAACGCCACGATGCAGGTGTCGTTCCTCAAGGACCTCGTCACCATGCGCAACCCGGCCAGCGAGTTCAGCTTCCTGTCCTACCTGCACAGCCAGGGGCGCCTCGTCGATTTCATCAACCACAAGAACCTCTTCCCGCTGCGCATCGAGTTCCACGACTACCTGGAGTGGTCGGCGGCGAAGGTCGACCACCTCGTTTCCTACGACCGCGAGGTCGCCGGGATCACGCCGGTCCTGGGCGAGGAATCGCTGTTCGACGTGCGGACCAAAGACGGGCAGGTGCTGCGCGCCCGCAACGTCGTGTTCGGCACCGGCCTGCGGCCCAACCTCCCGGAGGGGGTCACGGTCAGTGACCGGATCTGGCACAACCACCAGCTGCTGCACCGGATCGACAAGGTGTCCGACCCCGAACGGTGCATCGTCGTCGGCGCCGGGCAGAGCGCCGCTGAGGTCACCGCTTTCCTGCACGACAAGTTCCCGCGCGCCGAGGTGTGCTCGGTGTTCGCCCGCTACGGCTACAGCCCGTCGGACGACAGCTCGTTCGCGAACCGGATCTTCGACCCGGAAGCGGTCGACGCGTTCTACACCGCGCCGGAAGACGTCAAGCGCCGCCTGATGGACTACCACGGCAACACGAACTACTCGGCCGTCGACCTCGACCTCATCGACGACCTGTACCGCCGCGTCTACCGCGAGAAGGTGCAGGGCGTGCAGCGGCTGCGGATCTTCAACGCGTGCCGCCCTATCGACGTCACCGAAACCGAATCCGGCGTCCGGATCGCGATCGAATCCCTGACCACCGGCGAGAAGACCGTGCTGGACGCGGACCTCGTCGTCTACTCCACCGGATACCGTCCGGCCGATCCGACGTCGCTGCTCGGCGAGCTGGCCGCGAAGTGCCGCCGCGACGAGCAGGGCCGCCTGCGGATCGAGCGCGACTACCGGCTCGTCACCCCGGACGTAAAGGCCGGGCTCTACCTGCAGGGCGGGACCGAGCACTCGCACGGCATCACCTCGTCCCTGCTCTCGAACACCGCGGTGCGGGTCGGTGAAATCCTGCGCTCGATCCTCGACCGCAGGGAACCGTCATTGGACTGGCCTGCCGAGTACGCGGTCAGTGGTGTGAAAGCCGAGGAGTGGGCGTGACCGAGTACGACGTCGAGGAAACCGGCTCGGTGGCTGAGCCACTGAGCCTTGTGACCAGACTGGCGCGCGCCGGGTTCGACAACTACGTCGTCTACGAACGCGACGGTGTGTGGACGTTCGCCGGCGGTGCGCTCGCGACGGTGTCGCTCGACGCCGAGCGAGTGCGCATCTCGTACGGCGACGAGGTGACCGATCGTGCGTGGACCGGGTCGCCGGGCGAGGCGATGCGGTCGGCGCTCGCGGAGCTGCCGGTGACGGGCTGGAACGCCTACGGTCGCGTGCACTTCTCGTTCGCCGGCCTGGTGCCGGGGCTCGGGCTGCGCGGCGCCGTGCCGCCGCCCGGTGAGGTGGTGCGCGTGATCGTGCCGCGCACCGAGGTGCGGCTGGACGGGCAGTCGGTCCGCATCCGCGGGGTGGACGCGGGCGAGCGGGCACGGGTGCGGGAGATCCTCGAAGCGTCCTTCGCGGCCGACTCGCCGCGCGCCGCCGAGGTGGACGTCCGCGCGGGCGGCGAGAGCTACCGCGAGCGGGTCGCCCAGGCGGTCAAGGAGATCCGGCAGGGGCAGTACCAGAAGGTGATCCTGTCGCGGGTCGTGCGGATCCCGTTCCCGGCGGACCTGGTCGCGACCTACGAACTGGGGCGGCGCGGCAACACTCCGGCCCGATCGTTCCTGCTGCGGCTGAACGGCGCCGAGGCTGCCGGGTTCAGCCCGGAGATCGTCGTCTCGGTCGACGGGAGCGGGCGGGTCACGACGCAGCCGCTGGCCGGGACGCGTGCGTTCGGGCGGGGCAGCGAGGCGGATGCCGCCGCGCGGGCCGAGCTCGAGTCGGACCCCAAGGAGGTGTTCGAACACGCCGTGTCGGTGCGGACCGCGCAGGAGGAGATGCGGCGGGTGTGCGTGCCGGAATCGGTGCGGGTCGGGGATTTCATGGGCATCAAGGAGCGGGGCAGCGTTCAGCACCTGGCTTCGCTGGTGAACGGGGACCTCGCGGCTGGCCGGTCGGCGTGGGACGCGCTGGAGGCGGTGTTCCCGGCGGTGACGGCTTCCGGGATCCCCAAGCGCGAGTCGCTCGACGCGATCTCCCGGATGGATGATCCGCGCGGGTTGTACAGCGGCTCGGTGATAGCGCTTTCCCAGGACGGTTCGCTGGACGCGGCGCTCGTGCTGCGGGCGGTCTACCAGGAGGGCGCGCAGGCGTGGCTGCGTGCGGGCGCGGGGATCGTCGCGGACTCGACGCCGGAGCGCGAGTTCGAGGAGACGTGCGAGAAGCTGGGCTCGGTGGCGCCGTTCGTGGTGCGTGCCTGAGCTGGTTCCCGACGGTCCCGGGCGTTGGTCGCCCGGGACCGTTTCGCGTTCAGCGGCGGCGCCAGAGGAGCCAGCCGAGGTAGGCGCCACCGAGCGCGGCGGTCGCCACGCCGACCGGGAGCGTCGACGCGCCGGCGACGCGCTGGGCGGCGAAGTCCGCGACCAGCACCAGCAACGCGCCCATCCACGCGGCCGGGAGGATGCCTGCGCCGGCGGCCCGGGTGAGCCGTTTCGCCAGCTGGGGCGCGGTGAGGGACACGAAGGCGATCGGGCCGGCGGCGGCGGTCGCGATGGCGCACGCGGCGGTGCCGACGATCAGCAGGTACACGCGGCTGCGCTCGACCCGCACGCCGAGCGCGGCCGCGGCGTCGTCGCCCATCTCGAGCATGTCGAGGCGGCTGGCGCCGGCGAGGAGCAGCGGGATCAACACGACCAGAGCGATCACCAGTGGCCAGAACTGGGACCAGCCGAGGTTGTTGAGGCTGCCGGTGAGCCACACCGTCGCCCGGGCGACGTCGGCGATCTGGGCGTTGACGATCAGGTAGAAGTTGATCGCCTGGAGGATCGCGCTGATGCCGATGCCGACCAGGACCAGCCTGGAGCCGCGGACGCCACGCTGCCAGGCGAGGAGGTACACGGCGATGGCGGTAACCAGCCCGCCGGCGAGCGCGCCGCCGGAGACGGCCAGGGTGCCGCCGCCGAAGAGCAGGATGATCAGCAGGCCGCCGGTGGTGGCGCCGTAGTTGAAGCCGATGATGTCCGGGCTGCCGAGGGGGTTGCGGGACAGGCTCTGGAACACGGCGCCGCTCATGCCGAGCGCGGCGCCGACGGCCAGCGCGATGAGCACGCGGGGCAGCCGGAGGTCGAGCACGGCGAAGTTCGTGATGCGGCTGCCGTTGCCGAGCAGGGTGCGGACGACGTCGAGCGGTGCGACGGAGATCGACCCGGTGCCCAAGGCGAGTACCCCGAAGCCGAGGATCGCGACTGCGAGCCCGACGCAGACGAGCACCGAGCGGCGTGCTGCGGTCCGGGGCGCCGCTCGGGTCTTGGTGAGGGTCCTGGTCATGAGCGGGCCGCCTTCGTGCGGCGCACCAGTGCGATGAACAGCGGCGCCCCGAGCAGGGCGGTCACCACCCCGACGTCGATCTCCTCCCTGGCGATCACCCGCCCCAGGACGTCGGCCAGCAACAGCAGCGCCGGGGCCAGCAGGGCGCAGTACGGCAGCACCCACCGCTGGTCCGGCCCGGTGATCGCGCGGACCATGTGCGGCACCGCGAGCCCGACGAACACCAGCGGCCCCACGGCGGCCGTCGCGGCGCCGGCCAGCAACGTGACCGCCAGGAGCGTCAGTCCGCGCGTCCGGCCCAGGTGGGCGCCCAGCGACTTGCCCGCCTCGTCGCCGAGGGCGAGCGCGTTCAGCGGGCGCGCCAGGAACAACGCGAGCACCACCCCGGCCACCAGGAACGGCAACACCCGCACCAGGGTGCCGCCGTCGGCGCGCTCCAGCGAACCCACCGTCCAGAACCGCATCTGGTCCAGCGTCTGGGTGTCCAGCAGGGTCATCACCTGGGTCAGGCCGGTCAGCGCGGCGGAGACGGCCGTCCCCGCCAGCGCGAGCCGCACCGGCGACGAGCCGCCGCGGCCGGCGATCACGTACAACACGAAACCCGCGATGGCCGCGCCGAGGAACGCGAACCACACGAACACTCGCAGATCGGTGACCCCGAGCACCCCGACCGACAATGCGGCCGCCGTCGCCGCGCCCGCGTTGATCCCCAGCAGGCCCGGGTCGGCGAGCGGGTTGCGGGTCAGCGCCTGCATCAGCGCCCCGGCCACGCCCAGCGACGCGCCGACCGCGATGCCGATCAGCGTCCGCGGCACGCGGATCGACCAGACCACATAGGACGAATCCGAGCCGTCACGGTGGAACAACGCGTCCACGACCGTCCCGAGTGGAATGGACCGCGCGCCGACGGCGATGCTCAGCAACGCGATGGCCACGAGGACCACGAGCGCGACGACCAGGCCGGCCGCCCGGGACGGCGCCGCCAAGCGCGGCGCAGGCGCTTGACCGGAGGTGGTCCGGGAGGCGGCTCGGGTGGATCCACCGGTGCTCACGGGTGTTCTCCAGGTACGGGGCGGGCAGTGTGCTGGGGGCTGCGGGTGCTCACGCGGCGGGGACCGGCGCCGCGGCAGCTGGTGCTTCTCCGGTGTGGGTGGACGTTGGCGGCGTGGCGGCGGGTGCTGGCCCGGTGTGCGCGGGTGTCGGCACCGCAATCGCCAGTGCTCATCCGGCGCCGGCCGCAGTCGGCACTGTCTCCGGCGCCGCGATCGCCAGCGCTCACCCCGCGATCCGCTTGGCGAGCGCGACCTTCGAAACCTTCCCGACCTTCGTCAGCGGGAAGCTGTCCAGCACCTCCAGCCGGTCGGGCAGCTTGTACGCCGCGACGCCGCGCTCCCGCAGGAACGCCGTCACCTCCCGCAGCGTCGGCGCCTCCCCGCGCACCACCAGGAACGCGCACGTCCGCTCGCCCATCACCTCGTCCGGCATCCCGACCACCGCGGCGTCGTGCACGGCCGGGTGCGCCAGCAGGTGGTTCTCCAGCTCCTCGGCCGGGATCTTCTCGCCACCCCGGTTGATCTGGTCCTTGATCCGCCCCTCGACGACCAGGTGCCCGGACGGCAGCGCCCGCACCACGTCCCCGCTGCGGTAGAACCCGTCGGGCGTGAACGAGCGCGCGTTGTGCTGCTTCGCCCGGTAGTAGCCCCGCAGCGTGTACGGCCCGCGGGTGAGCAGCTCGCCGCTTTCGCCGGGCGCCACCGGGTCGCCTTCCTCGTCGACCACGAGCACCTCGTCCGCCGGGCACAGCGGGCGGCCCTGCGTGGTGATCTTCAGCTCGTCCGGATCGTCCAGCCGGGTGAAGTTCAGCAGTCCCTCGGCCATCCCGAAGACCTGCTGGAGATCGCAGCCGAGCGTCGGGCGCACCCGGGATGCGGGCTCCGCGTTGAACTTCGCGCCACCCACTTGGAGCAATTGCAGGCTGGACAGGTCCTCGTCCATGAACTCGGTCGCGTCCATCCACAACAGCGCGACCGGCGGGACCACCGCGGCCACCGTGACCCGCTCCCGCTCGATGAGCTCGAACGCCGTGTCCGCACTGGGGTCCGGCGCCAGCACGACCATGCCACCGGCGGCCATCGCGCCGAGCAGCCCGGGCGAAGCCAGCGCGAAGTTGTGCGCCGCGGGCAATGCCACCAGGTACCGCGTGTCTGCCGAGAACCCGGACACCTCGGCGCTCGCCCGCGCGTTGTAGAGGTAGTCCTGGTGCGTCCGCGGGATCAGCTTGGGCGTACCGGTCGTCCCGCCGGAGAGCAGGAACAACGCCACGTCAGCGGGATCCGGCTCCGGCAACGGTACCGGCGGCGCGGTCGGCAGCGGCTGGAACTCCGCGTGCTCGCCGACGACGAACACCCGCCGCACCGACGGCACCGCCTTCTGCACCGTCCGCGCCAGCTCCCGGTAGTCGTACCCGGCGTCGTCAGTGTCCGCGACCACGTACGCGGCCGCGTCGCTCAGCTCGCACAGCGGCACGATCTCGCTCTCCCGGTGCGCGGGCAGCGCCAGCACCGGCAGCACCCCGGCGCGCAGGAAAGCGAAGAACAGAGCCACGAACTCGGGCACGTTCGGCAGCTGCACCACGACGCGCTCACCCGGCCGCAGCCCCGCCGACACCAGTCCGGCCGCCAGGCGCGAGGCCCACGCGTCGAGTTCGGCGTAGGTCCAGCGCGCGCCATCGGCGGCGACGAGCGCCACCCGCTCGCCGTGCGCCGCGGCGCCCTCGGTCAGCAGGACGTCGAGCGACTGTCCGGTCCAATAGCCTTCGGCGCGGTACTTCGCCGCCAGTCCCTCGGGCCAGGGCACACAGCCGTGCAACATCGTCAGCTCCCTCGATCGCGCGAACTTAGGTTAGGCTAGCCGACGTTACGAAGGGAAGGTGCTCGTGCGGCTCGGGGAAATGGTCATCGACGTCACGCCGCTACGGAGCGCATCCGCGTACCGGCTGGTCTTCGCCGCGCAGACACTCACCGTGCTGACGACGGCGCTGACCAACGTCGCCATCAACCTGCACGTCTACCAGGTGACCGGGTCGTCGGTCCAGGTCGGACTGGTCAGTCTGGTGTTCGGCATCGCGTTGCTGGGCGGGTTGCTCGCGGGCGGGGTGATGGCCGACCGGGTCGACCGGCGCCGCCTCATCCTCACCACGCGGTCGGTCGTCGCGGTCGTGCTCGGCGGGCTGGCGATCAACGCCGCGATCCCGCACCCGATGCTGTGGTTCGTCTACGTGGCCGCGATCCTCGCCGGCGCGATCAACGGTCTCGGTGGATCGGCGTTGATGGCGGCGATCCCGTCGCTGGTCAAACCGGAGCACCTGACCGCGGCCGGCGCTCTGATCACGGTCACCAGCCAGTTCGGCGCGATGGTCGGCCCGACGGTCGCCGGGGTGGTCGCGGCCGGGCCCGGCGTCGCCGCGTGCTTCGCGATCGACGCGCTCGGCTACGTCGCCGCGGTCCTGCTCATGCGGCGGCTGCCCGAGCTGCGGGCCGGCAAGCCGGACGAGGACCACCAGCACCCGTTCCACGCGATCGCCGAGGGTTTCCGCTTCCTGCGGCACAACGCGGTCGTGCGCGGACTGTTGCTGATCGACCTGTGGGCGATGCTCTTCGCGATGCCGTACGCGCTCTTCCCGCAGATGGGCACGGAGGTCTTCGGCGGCGGCCCGTCCGCGGTCGGCCTGCTCTACACCGCACCCGCGGTCGGCGCGTTCGTCGGCGCGCTGGTCAGCGGCTGGGCCGGCCGGATCCGGCACAGCGGCCGCGCGCTGATCGGCTCGGTCCTGTTGTGGGGCTTGGGTGTCACGGCGTTCGGCCTGTCCGGCGAGCTGTGGCTGGGATTGCTGTTCCTGGCGATCGCGGGCATCGGCGACACGACGTCGGAGATCCTGCGGCGGGCGCTGTTGCAGCACCACACGCCTGACCACCTGCAGGGCCGGGTCAGCAGCCTGTGGCTCGCGCAGGCCACCACGGGCCCGGCCGTTGGCAACGCCGAGGCCGGCTTGGCCGCGCGGTTGCTCGGCCCGGCGGGCGGGATCGTGGCCGGCGGGATCGTGTGCGTGCTCGGCGTCTGCCTGGTCGCGGTGACCATGCCCGGACTGCGCCGGGCCAGCCTTCAAGGAGAACCATGCCACTCGCCGACGTCAACGGCATAAAGATCAACTACGATGACCTCGGCTCGGGCGATCCGGTGGTGCTGGTGATGGGCACCGCGGCGAACGGCCGGGTGTGGCACCTGCACCAGGTGCCCGCGCTCGTCGACGCCGGCTACCGCGCGATCACCTTCGACAACCGCGGGATTTCGCCTGCCGAGCCGGGTTTCGCGATCGACGACCTGGTCGCCGACACCGCGGGCCTGATCGAGCACCTCGGCCTCGGCCCGTGCCGCCTGGTCGGTACGTCGATGGGCGCGCAGGTGGTCACCGAGCTGATGCTCGCGCGCCCCGAGTTGGTCAGCCAGGCCGTGCTGATGGCCACCCGCGGCCGCCCGGACGCGATGCGCGCGGCGATGGGCGCGGCGGAGAAGGAGTTGCGGGACAGCGAGATCGCGCTGCCCGCGAAGTACGAGGCCGTCACGCGCGCAGTGCAGAATCTCTCACCCCGCACGCTGAACGACGACGCGGCGGTCGCGGACTGGCTCGACATCTTCGAGATGTCGCCGACCCTGTGGACGCCCGGCCTGCGCGCGCAGCTCGACCTCGACATCACCGAGAGCCGCCTGGACGCCTACCGCGCGATCGACGTCCCCTGCCTGGTCATCGGGTTCGCCGACGACCTCCGCCTGCCCGCGTACCTCGCGCGCGAGGTCGCCGACGCGATCCCGTCCGCGCGGTACCTGGAAATCGCGGACGCCGGGCACTACGGATATCTGGAGCGTCCGGACGTGGTCAACGACGCTCTTGTCACCTTTTTCGCCGCTGGACACTCTTAGTATCGCCTTACTAAGGTAAGCCTCAGTTGACCTGACGGCACTGGAGGCTTGTGGTGACGAACCCCTTCGACGACGACAACGGGCGCTTCTACGCGCTGGTCAACGACGAGGGCCAGTACTCGCTGTGGCCCACCTTCGCGGAGGTGCCCGCGGGCTGGCGGATCGTCTTCGGGGAGGACAGCCGCCAGGCGTGCCTGGACCACATCGAGGCCAACTGGACCGACATGCGACCGCGCAGCCTGGTCGAGAGCGAGTCCTGAGGGTGGCGTCGAGCGTCGAGGACGTCCTCCCGCTCACCCCGTTGCAGCAGGGCATGATCTTCCACGCCCTGCTCGACGAGCGTGCGGACGTCTACACGGTGCAAACCGTCCTGCGGCTGGCCGGTGCGGTCGATGCCGAGCGGCTCCGGGAGGCGGCGGAGCAGCTGGTGCGGCGGCACACCAACCTGCGGGCCGGGTTCCGCACCCAGTCCTCGGGCCAGTTCGTGCAAGTCGTGCGCCGGTCGGTGCGGGTGCCGTGGCGGGTCGTGGACTGCCCTGGCGACGCGGAGTTCCAGCGCCTGCTGGACGACGACCGCGCCGAGCCGTTCGACCTCGCGCGGCCGCCGTTGCTGCGGTTCACCTTGGTGCGCCGCGGCTCCGAGGCCGTGCTCGTGTTGTCGTCGCACCACCTGCTGTGGGACGGCTGGTCGGCGCCGATCCTGGTGCGTGAGCTGCTGTCGTTGTACGGCGGGGAAGCGCTTCCGCCGGTGCGGCCGTTCCGGGACTACTTGACCTGGCTGTCCAAACAGGACACGAAGGCGGCCGAGCAGGCGTGGGCCGAGGCACTGGCCGATCTGGACGGCCCGACGCTCGTTGGTGATGGCCCGTCGACCGGACTGCCGCGGCGGTCCGAGTTCGCGGTGCCGGGGCGGCCGTTGACGCGGGTCGCCCGCGAGCACGGCGTGACCGTGAACGCGCTGGTGCAGTCCGCGTGGGCGCTCGTGCTCGCCGGGCTGACCGGCCGGGACGACGTGGTGTTCGGCGCGACGGTCTCCGGCCGCAACCCGGAGGTGCCGGGCGTCGAGTCGATGGTCGGCATGCTGATCAACACCGTGCCGGTGCGGGTGCGCCTCGCGCCGGACGAGACGCTCGCCGCGCTGGCCGTGCGGGTGCAGGCCGAGCAGGCGCGGTTGCTGGAGCACCAGCACCTCGGGCTCGCCGACATCCAGCGCGCCGCTGGGCAGCCCACGCTTTTCGACACGCTCGTGGTCTTCGAAAGCTATCCGGGCACCGACCTCGCCGGCTCGCCGCTCGCCGGGGTCGAGGTGCGGGACGCCACGCACTACCCGCTCGCGTTGCTGGTCGTGCCGGGCGAGGAGTTCGTGCTGCGCATCGACCACGACCCGGCGCGCTTCGACGACGCCGCGGTCGCCCGCATCGCGGAGCGGGTGCAGGACGTGCTCGGCTGGTTCGTCGCCGCGCCCGGCACTCCGGTCGCGCGGCTCGAACCGCTGCCCGCCGACGAGTGGCAGCAGGTCGTGGTGGCGCCCAACGAAACCGCCGCCGAGGTGCCGGAAACGACCCTGCCGGAGCTGTTCGCCGAGCAGGTGGCGCGCACGCCGGACGCGACCGCGGTGGTCTTCGAAGATACCGCGCTCACTTACGCGGAGCTGGATGCTCGCGCCACCACGCTGGCGAAGAAACTGGCGGGCGCGGGTGTGGGGCCGGAGCACATCGTCGGCGTGCGGCAGGACCGTTCGCTGGATCTGATCGTGTCGTTGCTGGCGGTGTTGAAGGCGGGCGGGGCGTATCTGCCGCTGGATCCGTCGTATCCCGCCGAGCGGTTGAGCATGATGATCGAGGACGCCCAGCCCACGGTCGTGCTGCCTGCCGAGCTCCACGATGAAGGGGCGTTGCGGGCGGCGGGGCCGGACAACCCGGCTTACGTCATCTATACCTCGGGTTCCACCGGGCGGCCGAAGGGTGTGGTGGTCTCGCACCGGGCGATCGTGAACCGTCTGTTGTGGATGCAGCACGAGTACCGGCTGATGCCGGAGGATCGCGTGCTGCAGAAGACTCCGTCGTCGTTCGACGTGTCGGTGTGGGAGTTCTTCTGGCCGCTGATCACCGGCGCGGCGCTGGTGTTCGCCAAGCCGGGTGGGCACAAGGACCCGCGCTACCTCGCCGAACTGATCGCGCGGGAGCGGATCACCACCGCGCACTTCGTCCCGTCGATGCTGGCCCAGTACGTCGAGACCGGCCGCGGGCCGGAGCGGATCATCTGCAGCGGCGAGGCCCTCCCGCCGGAGCTGGCGCGGCAGGCGAGTGAATTCGCCCAGGTGCACAACCTCTACGGCCCGACCGAGGCCGCGGTCGACGTCACCTACTGGCCGGTGCCCGCCGATGCCGCGACCGTCCCCATCGGACGTCCGGTGTGGAACACGCAGACCTACGTGCTGGACCGGTTCCTGCGGCCGGTGGCGCCGGGCGTGCCGGGCGAGCTGTATCTCGGGGGAGTACAGCTCGCCCGGGGGTACCTCAACCGGCCCGGGCTGACCGCGTCCCGGTTCGTCGCCAGCCCGTTCGGCGAGCCCGGCTCGCGGCTCTACCGCACCGGCGACGTCGTGCGGTGGAACGCCGACGGCGTGCTGGAGTACCTGGGCCGCGCCGACGACCAGGTCAAGATCCGCGGCTTCCGCGTCGAGCTGGGCGAGGTCGAGGCGGCCCTGCTCGCGCTGGACGGGGTGGCCGCCGCGGCGGCCACCCTGCACACCGGCCGTCAGCAGCTGGTCGGGTACGTCGTCGGCGACGGGCTGGACCCGGCCGCGCTGCGGCGGAGCCTCGCCGAGTCGCTGCCCGAACAGCTGGTGCCGTCCGCGATCGTCGTGCTGGACGCGTTGCCGCTGAGCCCGAGCGGCAAGCTGGACCGCCGCGCGCTGCCCGAGCCGCGGCTCGCCGAGACCGGCAGCGTCGAGGCCCGCGACCCGCGCGAGGAGATCCTGGCCGAGCTGTTCGCCGAGGTCCTCGGCGTGGACCGGGTCGGGCGGGACGACGACTTCTTCGCCCTCGGCGGGCATTCGCTGCTCGCGACCCGCCTGGCCAGCCGGGTCCGCCGTACGTTCGGCGTCGACCTGCAGATCCGGGCGATCTTCGACGCGCCGACGGTGGCACGCCTGGCGCGGCACCTGGACGGCGGCGCCGCACGCCCGCCGCTGACCCGCCGCGACCACGACGGCCTCGTGCCGCTGTCCCCGGCGCAGCGCAGCCTGTGGTTCCTGCACGAGCTGGACGGCCCGTCGCCGGTCTACAACATCCCGTTCGCCGCGCGGCTGACCGGACCGCTGGACCTGGACGCACTCGACGCCGCGTTGACCGATGTGGTGAACCGCCACGACGCGCTGCGCACCCTGCTCACCGCGGACGGCCAGCGCGTGCTGCCGCCGTTCGAGCGGTTCCCTGTGCAGCGCAGTGAAGGCCCGGCCGACGGTTTCGTGGAACGGGCGAGCCGGTACGCGTTCCGGCTCGGCGAGGAGCCGCCGATCCGCGCCGAAGTGCTGGCCACCGGGCGGGACGAGCACCTGTTCGTGCTGGTCGTGCACCACGTCGCGGGCGACGAGTGGTCCGCCCGGCCGCTGCTGCGGGACCTGGGCGCGGCCTATGCCGCCCGCCGCGCAGGCCGCGCGCCGGACTGGACGCCGCTGCCGGTCCAATACGCCGACTACACCCAGTGGCTCCAGGACATCCCGGTCGACGGCCAGCGCGACTTCTGGCTCAAGCGCCTGGAAGGCCTGCCCGAGGAACTGCCGCTGCCCACCGACCGGCCGCGCCCGCAGCACCCGACACGCGAGGGCGGCCACGTCGCCGTCGAATTCCCCGCCGCGCTCACCGCGTCGCTGGCGAAGCTGGCCCGCAAACTCGGCGTGACCGACCTGATGATCGCCCAGGCCGCGACTGCGGTGCTGTTGTCCCGGCTCGGCGCGGGCGAGGACATCCCGCTCGGCACGGCGGTGGCCGGCCGCACCGACGAAGCGCTCGACGACCTGGTCGGCTACTTCGTCAACACGGTCGTGCTGCGCACCGACCTGTCCGGGAACCCGACGTTCCGCGATCTGCTCGCGCGCGTCCGCGAGGCGAACCTGGACGCCTACTCGAACCAGGACCTGCCGTTCGAGCGGGTCGTCGAGGCGGTCAACCCGCCGCGCTCGCCGGGGCGGCACCCGCTGTTCCAGATCATGGTGTCGCACCGCGATCCGTCGACCGCGGAACTGGACCTGCCGGACGTGGTGGCCGAGCCGCTGGAACCCGGGTTCACCGGCGCGAAGTTCGACCTGGCGTTCCACTTCGGCCCGGAAGACTGCCTGATCAGCTACTCCGCCGATTTGTTCGACGGATCCACTGTGGACTCGCTCGCGCGCAGGCTGGTGCGGCTGCTCACCGCGCTGGTCGCCAAGCCGGAGCAGCCGGTCGGCCTCGCCGAGATCCTCGGCGACGACGAGCGCGCCCAGCTCGCGGCGTTCAACGACACCGCCGAGGACCGCCCGCAGACGACCTTGACCGAGATGGTCGAGGAGCAGGCCGCCCGCACGCCGGACGTGGTGGCCGTCGAGTTCCACGACCGCAGCCTCACCTACGCCGAGCTGAACGCGAAGGCGAACCACCTGGCCCGGCGGCTCGTCGCGGCCGGGGTCGGGCCGGAGCGCACCGTCGGCATGCACTGGGAGCGGTCGCTGGAGCTGGTCGTCGGCCTGCTCGCGGTCGAGAAGGCCGGTGGCGCGTTCGTGCCGTTGGAGCCGTCGTGGCCGGATCGGCGCATCGCCGAGGTCGCCGCGAGTTCCCGGTTCACCGCGATCCTCAGTGGACCGGAGCACGACGGGCCGGTGCGGGAACTGGGCGTGCCGGTCGTGCACGTCGACCTCGCGGGCGAGGACCCGGAGAACCTCGGCGTGCGGGTGCCGCCGGAAGGCCTGGCCTACGTCATCTACACGTCCGGCTCGACCGGCACGCCGAAGGGCGCGATGATCCGGCACCGCGCGATCACGCACCGCCTGCTGTGGCAGCGCGAGATGCTCGGTTTCGGGCCCGGCGACGCGGCGCTGTTCAAGGCGCCGATGGGATTCGACATCTCGATCAACGAGGTGTTCCTGCCGCTGGTCACCGGCGGCAAGCTGGTGATCGCCGAGCCCCGCGGCGAGCGGGACATCGAGTACCTGCTGAGCCTGATCGAGCGGCACCGGGTCACCTTCACCTACCTGCCGTCGTCGATCCTGGACCTGCTGGTCGGCCTCGACGGGTTCGCCGAGCGCGGCCGGTCGCTCAAGCACGTGTGGTGTGGCGGCGAGGTGCTCACGCCCGAGCTGTTCGCCCGGTTCCGCGCGGTCAGCGACGCGATCATGTACCACGGGTACGGCCCGGCGGAGGCGACGATCGGCGTCAGCCACGTCGTCTACCGCGACGCGAGTGCGGTGCGCAAGGCCGTGTCGATCGGGCATCCGAACGGCAACACTCGGCTGTACGTGCTGGACCGGCACCTGCGGCAGGTGCCGGTCGGCGTGCCCGGCGAGCTGTACGCCGGCGGCGTCTACCTGGGCCGCGGCTACATCAACGACCCGAAACGGACGGCGGACCACTTCGTCGCCGACCCGTTCGGGCCGCCCGGTTCGCGGCTCTACCGGACCGGCGACCTGGCCCGCTGGCAGCCGGACGGCACGCTGGAGTTCCTCGGCCGCGCCGACAACCAGGTCAAGATCCGCGGCATGCGGGTCGAGCTGGAGGAGATCGAGGCGGCCCTGGAGCAGCACGAGGGTGTCCGGCGGGCGGTCGTGCTGGTGCGCGACGAGCCCAAGCGGCTGGTCGGCTACTGCCTCGGCTCCGAAGTGGACGGTCTGGGCGACTGGCTGCGCGCGCGCCTGCCCGAGCACATGGTGCCGCGCCGGTTCGTGTTCCTCGACGAGTTCCCGCTGATGCCCTCGGGCAAGGTGAACCGCAAGGCGCTCCCCGATCCCGGCCCGGAGCCGACGTCCGGCAGCCGCGCGGCGGAGACCGAGGCCGAGCGGATCCTGTGCCGGGTGATGGCCGAGGTGCTGCGGGTGCCCGAGGTCGGTGCGGAGGACAACTTCTTCGGCCTCGGCGGCGACAGCATCCTGTCCATCCAGTTCGTGAGCAAGGTGCGGGCGGCCGGGCTGCGGATCTCGCCGCGGCAGGTGTTCGAGTGCCAGACCGCCGCGGCGCTGGCCCATGCGGTCGGCACTGACGTGGTGGTCCCCGACGAGGACCGCGCGCAGGGGGTCGGTGAGGTGCCGCTCACCCCGGTCATGCGCTGGTGGCGGGAGAGCGGCGACAAGAAGATGGCCCAGGCCGCGTTGCTGCGAGTGCCGCCCGCGGACGGGCCGGAGATCTTCGCCGGGGTGCTGCAGGACGTACTCGACCACCACGACCTGCTGCGCGCCCGGCTGCGGGGTGACGTGCTCGACGTGCGCCTGCCGGGCGCGGTCACGGACGTCCTCGAACACGTTCCCGGGGGCACGCCGGTGGCGGAGAAGTACGCCGAGGCGGTCGATTCGCTCGACCCCGAGGCGGGTGTGCTGGTGCGGGCCGTGTGGTTCGACCACGGGTCCGAGCCCGGCCGGCTGCTGCTCGTGCTGCACCACCTGGTCGTCGACGGGGTGTCGTGGCGCATCCTCGCCGGGGACCTGGCCCAGGCCTGGGAGGCGCGCACGTCCGGCCACCCGGCCAAGCTCGACCCGGTGCCGACGTCGTTCCGCTGGTGGGCGCGGCACCTGCCGACCGCGAGCGCCGAGCCGTGGCAGTCGTTGCCGCGCACCGGGCCGGCGGACGCCCGGCCGGTTCGCACGACCGGCTGCCGGGAGCTGGCGCTCGGCGCGGAACTGGTCGCCGAGGTGCCCGGCAAGTTCCGCACCGGCGTGCCGGAGGTGCTGCTCAGCGCGCTCGCGTACGCCTTCGGCGAGCCGCGGCTGGTCGCGCTGGAGGGCCACGGCCGCGAGGAGCACCTGGTGCCCGGCGCGGACCTGTCCCGCACGGTCGGCTGGTTCACCAGCGTTTACCCGGTCGAACTGCCCGCCGCCGCGACTCCGCCGGAGATCCAGGAGCGGCTGCGGGCGGTGCCGGACAACGGCATCGGGTTCGGCATCCTCCGCTGGCTGCACGGCGAGCTCACCGACGTCCCGGAGCCGGAGGTCGGCTTCAACTACCTCGGCCGGTTCGACGTCAGCGAGGGGTTCTGGGTCCCGGACGCGGAGAAGCTGCCGCGGCCGGAGGTCCAGCACCGGCCATTGGAGATCAACGTCGTGACCGAGGACGGTCCGGACGGTCCGGTGCTGACCGCGACCTGGTCGTGGACCGACCGGTTCACCGAGTCCGAAGTGGACGCCCTGATCGCGAGGTGGCAGGACGCCCTGCGCGACCTCGCCGCCGCGGAGGAGCCGGAGGAAGTCCTGCCGCTGTCCCCGCTGCAGGAGGGCATGCTCTTCCACGCGCTCTACGACGAAAGCGCGGACGACGTCTACACCGTCCAGTTCGTGTTGGGCCTGACCGGCGAGGTCGACGCGGCGAGGCTGCGCCGGGCCGCGCAGGGCCTGCTGGACCGGCACCCGAACCTGCGCGCGGCCTTCGTGCACGACGACGAGCCGAAGCAGGTCATCCGCCGTGAGGCGGAACTCCCGTGGGCGGAGCTGACACTCAGCCACGAGGAGTTCGACGAGTTCCTGGCCAGGGACCGGGCGGAGCGGTTCGCGCTCGACGAGCCGCCGTTGCTGCGGATGACGCTGGTGAAGCTGGGCGAGCGGGACCACCGGCTGGTCCTGTCCAACCACCACATCCTGCTCGACGGCTGGTCGCTGCCGCTGCTGGTGCGGGACCTGCTCGCGCTCTACGCCGGCGCCGAGCCGCCGTCGCCCCGGCCGTACCGCGACTACCTGACCTGGCTCGCCGGGCGGGACCGGGACGCCTCCGCCGAGGCGTGGCTGGCCGCGCTGGACGACGTCGAGGAGCCGACGCTGGTGGCCCCGGCCGCGCCGCGGGTGCCGATGCGGCCCGGCAAGCTGCGGCTCGACCTGCCCGCCGAGACCACGGAACGGCTCTACGCGGTCGCCCGGGAGCACGGGCTTACCGTCAACACGGTCGTCCAGGGGCTGTGGGGTCTCGTGCTGGCCCGGCTGACCGGCCGCGACGACGTCCTGTTCGGCGCCACCGTCTCCGGACGGCCGGCCGATCTGTCCGGTGTGGACGGCATGGTCGGCCTGTTCATCAACACCGTGCCGGTGCGGGTCCGCCTGCGCGGCTCGCTGTTGGACGTCCTGCGCGGCGTGCAGGACGAGCAGGCGCGGCTGATGGACCACCAGTACCTCGGCCTGACCGACATCCAGCGGGCGGCCGGGCACGGCGACCTGTTCGACACGCTGGTCGTGTTCGAGAGCTACCCGATCGACTCGGACGCCGTGAGCGAGAGCGAGCGGGCCGCCGGGATCACGATCGACCGGGTCGAGGTCGAGGACTCGACGCACTACCCGCTGACGCTCGCCGTCGCCGCCGAGGAGCGGTTGTCGGTCGTCTTCGAGTACCGGCCGGACACGTTCGGCGAGGCGTGGGCGGAGTCGCTGAGCGGCTGGTTCCGCCGGGCCGCGGAAGCCTTCGCGGCTGCCCCTGCGCAAAAGGTGACGGGCATCGACCTGCTCGGCGAGGAGACCCTGGCCGAGCTGCGCCGCATCGGCACCGGCAGGGTCCTGGACGCCCCGGTGACGACACTGCCGGAGGTCCTGCGCGACCAGGCGCACGCCACACCGGACGCCGTCGCGATCGTCGCGGGGGAGACCCGGCTGACCTTCGCCGAGTTCAACGCCCGCGCCAATCAGGTCGCGCGCGTGTTGATCGAGCAGGGCGTCGGCCCGGAGGACGTGGTGGCGCTGCGCATGCCGGCCGGGCCGGACATGCTGGTCGCGCTGCTCGCGGTGGTCAAGGCGGGCGGCGCGTACCTGCCGCTCGACCCGGACTGGCCCGCCGAGCGGATCGACTTCATGCTCGCCGACGCCGCCCCGAAGCTGGTCCTGACCGAACTGCCACCGGCGACCGGCTCCACGGACGACCTGCCGCCGCGCGCGCAGCCGCAGCACCCGGCGTACGTCATCTACACGTCCGGCTCGACCGGTACGCCGAAGGCGGTCGTGGTGCCGCACAGCTCGATCGCGAACCTGCTGGTCAGCCACCGCACCGACCTGTTCGACCCGGCACGCGAGCGGGTCGGCCGCCCGCTGCGCGTCGCGCACGCGTGGCCGATGGCGTTCGACGCGTCGTGGCAGCCGATGCTGTGGATGTTCGCCGGGCATGAGTTGCACCTGGTGCCGCCGGACACCCGCCGCGACGCGGATCTGCTGCGGGCGTTCCTGCGTGACCAGGAGATCGAGTTCGTCGAGCTGTCCCCGTCGCTGCTCGCGCAGGTCGCGACCGAACCGGGCTGGCGCGGCGCGCTCAAGGTGCTCGGCGTCGGCGGTGAGGCGGTGCCCGCGCAGCTGTGGCGGTCGCTGCGGGACGAGCCGGACCTGGCCGTGTGGAACCTCTACGGCCCGACCGAGTGCACTGTGGACTCCGCGGCGTGCGACTTCGACCGCACGGAGAACCCGTGCATCGGCTCGCCGGTCGGCAACGCGCGTGCCTACATCCTCGACCGGCACCTGCGGCCCTGCCCGCCCGGTGTCGAGGGCGAGCTGTACCTGTCCGGCGCCGGTCTCGCCCGCGGCTACCTGCGGCGCCCGGGCACGACGGCGGAGCGGTTCGTCGCCGATCCGTTCGGCGGACCCGGCACCCGGATGTACCGGACCGGCGACGTGGCGCGCTGGAACGCCGAGGGGCTGATCGAGTTGCTCGGCCGCGTCGACGACCAGGTCAAGATCCGCGGGTTCCGCATCGAGCCCGGCGAGATCGAGGCCGTGCTGCTGCGGGACGAGCGGGTCGAACGGGCGGTCGTGGTGCCCCGCGAGGACACGCCCGGCGTGAAGCGACTGGTCGCGTACGTCGTCGCGAGCGGCACGGACGGTCTGCGCGAGCAGGTCGCGGCCGCGCTGCCGGAGTACATGGTCCCGGCCGCGATCGTCGCGGTCGAGCGCTTCCCGTTGACGCGCAACGACAAGCTCGACGTCAAAGCGCTGCCCGCGCCGGACTACACGAGCACGACGTCCCGGGCGCCCGCGACGGAACTGGAGAAGCGCATCGCCGGCCTGTTCGCGGAGGTCCTGGGTCTGCCCGAGGTCGGCGCGGACGACAGCTTCTTCGCGCTCGGCGGGGACAGCATCGTGTCGATGCGGCTGGTCAGCAAGGCCCGTGGCGCCGGACTGGCGTTCACGCCGCGGCACGTGTTCGAGCAGCGCACGGTCGCGGCACTCGCGCAGATCGCCGGAGAGGCCGTGCACCGCGAGGACTCGGATGCAGGCATCGGCGAGGTTCCGCTGACGCCGATGCTGCACTGGCTCAACCGCAACCAGCCGTACGGGCAGCTCAGCCAGGCCCGGATGCTCTGCACCCCGGCCGGGCTCGACCTGGACCGGCTGCGTGAGCTGGTGCAGCTCCTGCTCGACCGGCACGACGTGCTGCGTGCGACCTTCGACGGCACGTTCGTCGTCCGCCCGCGGGGTGCGGTGGACGCAAGCGCTTGCGTGACCCGGATCGACGCTCGCGACCTGGCGTACGGGGACATCGCGGAGCGGCTGCCCGGCCTGATGCGGGAGATCCGGCTCGACCCGCCGTCCGGCGACATGGTGCGGTTCGTCTGGTTCGACACCGGCCCGGACCGCTCCGGCCGCCTGCTGATCGTGTTGCACCACCTCGTCGTGGACGGCGCGTCGTGGGGCGTGCTGGTGCCCGAGCTGGCCGAGTTGTGGGCGGGCCGCGAGCTGCCGCCGGTGGGCACGTCGTTCCGCGAGTGGGCGCGGGCGCTGCCCGAGGTGGCGCGGGCCAAGGCGAGCGAGATGGCGCTGTGGCGGGAGATCCTGTCCGGCCCGGACCCGGTGCTCGGCGCCCGTCGCCTCGATCCGGCCGCTGACACCCGCGCGTCCATGCGCGCCACGCGGACGTTCCTGGATGCCACGGTCACCGGCAAGCTGCTCACCGAGGTGCCCGAACGGCACGGCGTCACGATCAACGACGTCCTGCTGGCCGGGCTCGCGCACGCGGTGTCCCGCTGGCGCGGCGGCGACGACACGTCGCTGCTGCTGGCGCTGGAAGGCCACGGCCGCGAGGAGCAGATAGTGCCCGGCGCGGACCTGTCCGGCACGGTCGGCTGGTTCACCAGCGTGTTCCCGGTCCGCGTCGACCCCGGCGACCTCACGCGTGGGGTGCACCAGGGGCTCACGCGGGTGAGTGAGCAGCTCGCCCTGCCGGACAAGGGCATCGGTCACGGCCTGCTGCGGTATCTCAACCCGGACACCGCCGCCGAGCTGGAAGCACGGCCCGAGCCGCAGCTGGAGTTCAACTACCTCGGCAGGCTCACCGTGGGCGAGCGCGACGGCGAGCCGTGGTCCGGCGCGCCGGAGGTGGGCGCGATGGGCGGCGGCGTCGACGACGACATGCCCGCGCCGTACTGCCTGGTGCTGAACGTGCTGGTCCGCGGCTCGACGCTGGAGGCCGACTGGCAGTGGCCGTCCGCGTTGTTCACCGAAGACCGGATCCAGCAGCTGTCCCGCGAGTGGTTCGCCGCGCTGACCCTGATCGCCGAGGAGGCCCCCGGTGAGTGACCTCGCCGCCCGCAAGCGTGAGCTGCTGCGCCGACGGCTGGCCCAGGCCGGCCTGGCCGGCACGACGTCGATCCCGAAGCGGGACTCCGACGACGACCTGCCGTTGTCCTACGCGCAGTCCCGCATGTGGTTCCTGCAGCAGCTCGACCCGGCCAGCCCGGCCTACAACGTGTGCCTGGCGATCACCCTGCGCGGTGCGCTGGACAAGGCCGCGTTGCACCGGTCGTTCCAGCGGCTCGTGGAGCGGCACGAGATCCTGCGCACCCGGTACGTGGCCAGGCCGGACGGCGAGCCGCGGCAGATTGTCGACCCGTACGCCGTGGTGACCATGCCGGAGTCGGACCTGCGTGGCCTGTCCGAAGAGGACCGGGACCGGACCGTCCAGCGGGTGGCGCGGGAGGAGTCGGCGCACGCGTTCGACCTCGCCAATGAGCACTCGCTGCGCCTGCGCCTGCTGCGCCGCGGCGACGACGATCACGTGCTGGTGCTGACCGTGCACCACATCGCCTGGGACGGCTACACGTTCAACACGCTGTCGCGGGACCTGTCCGCCCTCTACCGGGAGGACACCACCGGGCAACCGTCCGGTTTGGACCCGCTGCCGGTGCAGTACGCGGACTTCGCGGTGTGGCAGTGGAAGACGCTGACAGACGAGAAGCTGGCCGGTGACCTGGACTACTGGCGGCGCGAGCTGAGTCCCGCGCCGGAGAACCTGCCGCTGCCCACCGACCTGCCGCGCCCCCCGGCGCGCTCGGACCGCGGGGACCGGCGGTTCCACACCTTCGACCGGGCCGTGACCGACCGGATCGGGGAGTTCGCGCAGGCCCGTGGGGTCACGCCGTTCATGGTGGTGTTCGCCGGGTATGCGGCGCTGCTGTCCCGCTGGACCGGCGCGACGGACGTGCCGATCGGGTCGGCGTCGATGAACCGCGACGCCGGCGAGGTCGAGCGGCTGATCGGCAACTTCGGCAACACGCTCGTGCTGCGGGCCGACCTGTCCGGCGACCCGTCGTTCGCCGAGCTGGTGGAGCGGGTGCGGCGCGTGTGCACCGATGGCTACGCGCACCAGGACCTGCCGTTCGACCTGCTCGTCGAGCGCCTGCGGCCGCCGCGCGTGCCGGGCCGGTCGGTGCTGTTCGACGTGATGCTGTTGTTCCTGACCCAGGGGTTGCAGGGGTTCGACCTGCCCGGCGTCGAGGCGAGCTGGGAGACGGTGCACAACGACACCACCCAGTTCGACCTGGCGCTGGAGGCGTTCCTGGTCGACGGCGAGATGCGCGTCGAGGCCACGTACTCGACGGAGCTGTTCACCGCCGCGACCGTCGAGCGGTTCCTGGCGCACCTGGAATCGCTGCTCGCCGCGGCGGTGGGGGCGCCGGACCGGCCGGTCAGCCGGCTGGAGTTCTTCGCCGACACCGCGTTGATCGGTGACATGCGTGAGGTGCCGGAGGTGACGCTCCCGGGGCTGTTCGCCGAGCAGGTGGCGCGGACGCCGGACGCCACCGCGGTGGTCTACGAGGGTGTCGCGCTGACGTATGCCGAGCTGGACGCCCGCGCCACTGAGCTGGCGCGGCGGCTGGCGGGCTCGGGTGTGGGGCCGGAGCACATCGTCGGGGTCCGGCAGGACCGTTCGCTGGATCTGATTGTTTCGTTGCTGGCGGTGTTGAAGGCGGGCGGGGCGTATTTGCCGCTGGATCCGTCGTATCCCGCCGAGCGGTTGAGCATGATGATCGAGGATGCTCAACCCACCGTGGTGCTGCCTGCCGAGCTTGACGGTGAGGGGGAGTTGCGGGCGGCGGGGCCGGACAATCCGGCGTACGTCATCTACACCTCGGGCTCGACCGGCCGTCCCAAGGGTGTCGTGGTCAGCCATCGGGCGATCGTGAACCGTCTTTTGTGGATGCAGCACGAGTACCGGCTGATGCCGGAGGATCGCGTGCTGCAGAAGACTCCGTCGTCGTTCGACGTGTCGGTGTGGGAGTTCTTCTGGCCGCTGATCACCGGCGCGACGCTGGTGTTCGCCAAGCCGGGTGGGCACAAGGACCCGCGCTACCTCGCCGAACTGATCGCGCGGGAGCGGATCACCACCGCGCACTTCGTCCCGTCGATGCTGCGGACGTTCGTCGAGTCGGGCGCGCGGCCGAGCACGCTGCGGCGCGTGATCTGCAGTGGTGAGGCCCTGCCGTCCGACCTCGCGCGCGAACTGCCGCACGTGCACAACCTGTACGGCCCCACCGAAGCCGCGGTCGACGTGAGCCACTGGCCGGTGACCGAGGGGGCCGGCACCGGGACCGTGCCGATCGGGCGGCCGGTGTGGAACACACAACTCCACGTGCTGGACCGGCACCTGCAGCCGGTCGCGCCCGGCGCGGTCGGCGAGCTGTACCTGGGTGGCGTCCAGCTCGCCCGGGGTTACCTGAACCGGCCCGGGCTCACCGCGTCCCGGTTCGTGGCCGGGCCGGACGGGTCGAGGCTGTACCGCACCGGCGACCTGGTGCGCCGCACCGGGGACGCACTGGAGTTCCTCGGCCGCGCCGACGACCAGGTCAAGATCCGCGGGTTCCGCGTCGAACTGGGCGAGGTCGAGGCCGCGCTCACCGCATTGCCCGAGGTGGTCAGCGCCGGGGTGGTCGCCCGGCCGGAGCGGCAGCAGCTCCTCGGCTACGTGGTCGCCCAGCCGGGCACGGACGCGGCCACCATCCGGCGGCAGCTCGGCGCCACCCTGCCCGAGCACCTGGTGCCGTCGGTCATCACGTTCCTCGACGAGCTGCCGCTGAGCCCGAGCGGCAAGCTCGACCGCAAGGCGCTGCCCGAGCCGGAGGCTGCGACCGCGGCGGCGGAGCCGGAAACCGAGCGCGAACGGGCGCTGGCCGCGTTGTTCGCCGACCTGCTCGGCGTTGCGCGCGTCGGCCGGGACGACGACTTCTTCGCCCTCGGCGGGCATTCCCTGCTGGCGACCAAGCTCGTCGGCCGCATCCGCGCCGACCTCGGTGTCGACCTGGCGATCGGGACCGTGTTCGACGCGCCGACCGTCGCCCGCCTGGCCACGGCGCTCGACGGCGGCACGCAGCGGCCCGCGCTCACGCCGATGCCGCGCCCGCGCCGGATCCCGCTGTCTTCGGCGCAGCAACGGTTGTGGTTCCTGTACCGGCTGGAAGGCCCGAGCGCGACCTACAACGTGCCGTTCGCGGTGCGCCTGGACGGCCCGCTCGACGTGGACGCGCTGCGGGCCGCGCTGGCCGACGTCGTGAGCAGGCACGAGGTGCTGCGAACGATCTACCCGGAGTTCGAGGGCAAGCCCTACCAGCAGGTCCTCGACACGATCCCGCCGCTGATCATCGACGACGGCTCGCCACGCGAGGCCGCGCAACGCGCGTTCGAGCTGGACCGCGAGCCACCGTTCGAGGCGCGGCTGTTCCGCGACGGCGACTCGCACGTGCTGTCCCTGCTGACCCACCACATCGCGAGCGACGGCTGGTCCGCCGAGCGGCTGCTGGCCGACCTGACCACCGCCTACACCGCCCGCCTGCAGGGCCGCCGCCCCGGCTGGGCGCCGCTGCCGGTGCAGTACGCCGACTACGCGCTCTGGCAGCGGGACCTGCTGGGCAACGACGCCGACCCGAACAGCCTCGCGTCCACGCAACTCGCCTACTGGACGCGGCAGCTCGCCGACCTGCCGGAGGAGATCAGCCTGCCTGCGGACCGGCCGCGCCCGGCGGACCCGTCGTTCCGCGGGGACGCGGTGCGGTTCCAGCTGCCGCCGGAGACGCACCGCGCGCTGGCGGAGCTGGCGCGGCAGACCGGGGCGACGACGTTCATGGTCGTCCAGGCCGCGGTCGCCGCGTTGCTCGGCCAGATGGGCGCGGGGGAGGACGTGCCGATCGGCGCGCCGGTCGCCGGCCGCACCGACGACGCCCTGGACGGCCTGGTCGGATTCTTCGTCAACAACCTCGTCCTGCGCACGGATCTGACCGGCGATCCGACGTTCCGGCAGCTCGTCGAGCGGGTCCGGCGCACCGACCTGGACGCGTTCGCGCACCAGGACCTGCCGTTCGAGCGGCTGGTCGAGGCGCTCAATCCGGGGCGGTCGATGGGGCGGCACCCGCTGTTCCAGGTCATGCTGGCCTACCAGCAGGCGCCCGGCGGGCCGGTGCCGTTCGGGCACGCGTCGCTGCGTGAGGAGCACGTCGACTTCTACGCGGCGCGGCTCGACCTTTCGTTCCACCTGTTCGAGCAGGACGCGGGCATCGACGGCTGGCTGGTCTACAGCGCGGACCTGTTCGACCGGTCTACTGTGGACGACCTGGTGGCCCGGTTCACACGGCTGGTCGGAGATCTGCTGGCGGACCCGGACCGGCGGCTGTCGGCGACCTCGGTGCTCACTCCCGAAGACGTGCTCCCCGCCGGGGAGGCGCGGGACGTGCCGGAGACGACCCTGCCGGAGCTGTTCGCCGCCCAGGTGGCGCGGACTCCGGACACCACCGCGGTGGTCTTCGAGGGCGAGTCCCTGACCTACGCCGAGCTGGACGCCCGCGCCACCGCGCTCGCGACGCGGCTGGCGGGCGCGGGTGTGGGGCCGGAGCACATCGTTGGCGTGCGGCAGGACCGTTCACTCGACCTGATCGTCTCGCTGCTGGCGGTGCTGAAGGCCGGTGGCGCGTATCTGCCGCTGGACCCGTCGTACCCGGCGGAGCGGCTGAACATGATGATCGAGGACGCGCGGCCCACCGTGGTCCTTCCCGCCTCGTTGGAAGGTGAGGGAGAGTTGCGCTCGGCCGGGCCGGACAACCCGGCCTACGTCATCTACACCTCGGGCTCCACCGGCCGTCCCAAGGGCGTCGTGGTCAGCCACCACGCGATCGTCAACCGTCTACTGTGGATGCAGCAGGAGTACGGCCTGACCGCTGATGATCGGGTTCTGCAGAAGACGCCGTCGTCGTTCGACGTGTCGGTGTGGGAGTTCTTCTGGCCGCTGATCACCGGCGCCACGCTGGTGTTCGCCAGGCCGGACGGGCACAAGGACCCGGAGTACCTGGCCGGGCTCATCGCCCGCGAGCGGATCACCACCGCGCACTTCGTGCCGTCGATGCTGCGGGCGTTCGTCTCCACGGGCGGCGACCTGTCGGTGCTGAAGCGGGTGATCTGCAGCGGTGAGGCACTGCCGTCCGACCTGGCGGGGCCGAACGTGCACAACCTCTACGGCCCCACCGAGGCCGCGGTCGACGTCACCTACTGGCCGTGCGCCGACGGCGCGGGCGAGGGCACGGTGCCGATCGGGCGGCCGGTGTGGAACACGCAGGTCCACGTGCTCGACCGGTACCTGCGGCCGGTGCCGCCGGGCGTCACCGGCGAGCTGTACCTGGGCGGCGTCCAGCTGGCCCGCGGCTACCTGAACCGGCCCGGGCTCACCGCCTCGCGGTTCGTCGCCGCGCCGAACGGGCGCTTGTACCGCACCGGCGACCTGGTGCGGCACCGCGACGGTGTGCTCGAGTTCCTCGGCCGCGCCGACGACCAGGTGAAGCTGCGGGGTTTCCGGATCGAGCTGGGCGAGGTCGAGGTCGCGCTCACCCGCGCCGGCGCCCGCAGCGCCGTCGCGGTGGTGCGCGACGACCGCCTGGTCGCCTACGTCCTCGGCGAAGCCGACGCGAACAGCCTGGCCCGCGAACTGCCGGACCACATGATCCCGTCCGCGATCGTGCAGCTGGACGAGTTCCCGCTGACGCCCAGCGGCAAGCTCGACCGCAAGGCACTGCCCGCGCCCGACTTCGCCGCGCTGGCAGGCAAGGTGGAGCCTGCGACCGAGCGCGAAGCGTTGCTGTGCCGGCTGTTCGCCGAGGTCCTCGGCCTGGCCGAGGTCGGGGCGCAGGACAGCTTCTTCGCCCTCGGCGGCGACAGCATCGTGTCCGTCCAGCTGGTCAGCCGGGCCCGCAAGGCCGGGCTGACGATCACCCCGCGGCAGGTGTTCGAGCAGCGCACGCCGGCCGGGCTCGCCGCGGTCGCCACAGCCGCCGTCACAGAGGCCGACGATGGCACCGGCCGCATCGAGCCGACCCCGATCATGCGCTGGAGCGAACGCGGCCTCGCCCAGGCGATGCTGCTGGTCGCCCCCGACGGCCTGACCCGTGACGGCCTGGTCCGGGTGGTGCAGGCGATCCTGGACCGGCACGATGTGCTTCGCGCCCGCTGGGCGGGCGCGCTGGTGGTTCCGGCCGAATCCTTCGACGCGGCCGAGATCGTCCGGGATGCCACCGGCGACCTGGACGCGGAACTGCGCGCCGCGCGCGAGCGGCTCACCGACGAGCGGATGCTGCAGGTGGTCCGCTTCCCGGAGCGGGTGCTGATCGTCGCCGACCACCTTGTCGTGGACGGCGTCTCGTGGCGGATCATCATGGACGACCTCGCCGAAGCATGGGCCGGCAAAGAACTCGTGCGTACCGGCACGTCGTTCCGGCGCTGGAGCGAACTGCTCGCCGCGCAGGACCGCAGCGCGGAAACCGGACTGTGGCGCGGAATCCTGGACGGCGCCGACCCGGTGTTCGAACCCGGTGGCGAACGGCACGAGACCGGGTTCACCGTGCCGCTGCCCGAGGGCGCCGAACAGGCCGGGGTGCAGGAGCTGCTGATCAGCGCGTTCGCCGAGGCGCTGGAAACCTGGCGCGGCCGTGGTGATGCGGTGATCGCCGTCGAGGGGCACGGCCGGGAGGAACAGCTCGGGGCCGACCTGTCGGCCACGGTCGGCTGGTTCACCACGGTCTTCCCGCTCCGGCTGAGGCCCGGCACACGGCTGCGGGACGTGCGTGAGCAGCTGGAGAGCCTGCCCGACCACGGCCTCGGCTACGGGCTGCTGCGCCCGCTGGGCCTGCCGGAGCCGACGATCGTCGTCAACTACCTCGGTCGCCTGCCGAGCGGGACCGGCGAGCCGTGGTCGGTCGCGCCGGAGGCCCCGATGCTGCGGGTGCCGCCGCGCACCGCGCAGTGGGCGATGGAGGTCAACGCGGTCAGTGTCGACGGGCAGTTGCACGTCGCGATCACCGGGCCCGCGGCGCCGGAGCTGACCGAGCTGTTGCGCAAGGCGCTGAGCAGCGCGCCGACCGCGGCGGACACCGCACTGGCGGACGTTTCCGAAGAAGACATCGACGAGTTCGAAGAGGAGCTGGGCACGTGGTGAGTCAGCAGCCGACGGTGGGAGAGCTCCTGCGCGAGGTCACCGACCTGCTGGGGCCCGAGGCGGCGGAGCTGTCCGAGAACGACAGCCTCATCGAGTGGGGCCTCGACTCGATCCAGCTCATGCAGGTAGCGAACAAGTGGCGCAAGCAGGGCATCAAGGTCGGCTTCGCGAAACTGGCCAAGAACCCGACGCTGGCCGGGTGGCGGGAGCTCCTGGCCACCGCGGCCGGGGTCGCGCCCGAGCCGGAGGTGACCGTCGAGGTCGACGAGACCGAGCCGTTCCCGCTCGCGTTGATGCAGCACGCGTACTGGATCGGCCGCGACGAGGAGACCACGCTCGGCTCGGTCGCCGCGCACCTTTACGTCGAGTTCGACGGCCCGGACCTGGACCCGCAGCGCCTGGACGTGGCCGTGCGGAAGCTCGTCGCCCGGCACGGGATGCTGCGCGCCGCCTTCCTCGACGACGGCCGCCAGCGGATCCTGCCCGAGCGCGCCCAGCCGTCGCTGCTCGTGCACGACCTGCGTGACCTGGACGACGAGGCCGAGACGCGTCGCCTTGCCGAGTTGCGGGACGCGTCTTCGCACGCGCGCCTGGACGTGGCGAACGGCGAGGTGTTCAAGATCCAGCTCAGCCGGCGGTCCGGCGACCGGGCGCGGCTGCACGTCGACGTCGACATGCTCGCCGCCGACGCGTTGAGCTACCGCGTCCTGCTGTCGGATCTCGCGCGGTTCTACGACGAGCCGGACGCCGAGCCGGAGCCGATCGGCTACAGCTACCCGCGCTACCTCGCCGAACGCGAGGTGACCCGCCGGGCCGAGCAGGAGAAGGCCCGCGAGTGGTGGCAGCGGCGGATCCCGGAGCTGCCGGGCGCGCCCGACCTGCCGCTGGTGCCGGAAACCGAGCGCGCCGACGCCACCCGCGTCACCCGTCGGCACCACTGGCTGGCGCCGGAGGACCGCAAGCGCCTCGGCGCCCGCGCGCACGAGCACGGCCTGACCCCGGCGATGGTCGTCGCGGCCGCGTTCGCGGAGACCCTGTCGTCGTGGAGCGCGCAGCCGCGGTTCCTGATGAACCTGCCGATGTTCGACCGGCAGAGCACCCACCCGGACGTCGACAAGCTGGTCGGCGACTTCACCAGCTCAGTGCTGCTGGAAGTCGATTTCTCGACCGAGGCGTCTTTTGTGGAGCACGCGAAGGCGTTGCAGGACCGGATGCACGCCGACGCGGAGCACGCCGCGTACTCGGGTGTGGAGGTGCTGCGGGACCTGTCCCGGCACCACGGTGAGCAGGTGCTCGCGCCGGTGGTGTTCACCAGTGCGCTGAACCTGGGCGAGCTGTTCGACGCACGCGTGCGGCGGTGTTTCGGTGAAGCGGTGTGGATCATCTCGCAGGGGCCGCAGGTGCTGCTGGACGCGCAGGTCACCGAGGTCAACGAGGGGCTGTTGATCAACTGGGACGTGCGGGAGAACGCCTTCCCGGCCGGGATGATCGACGCGATGTTCGCCGCGTTCCAGGACCTGATCACCCGGCTCGGCCAGCGGGACGACGCGTGGGAGCAGCCGGTCGGCGGTGCGTTGCCGCGGGAGCAGGCCGAGGTGCGGACGCGGGTCAACGCGACGGACGGGCCGCGCAGCGGGCGGCTGCTGCAGGACGGGTTCTTCTCGCGTGCCGTCGCGCAGCCGGACGCGCCTGCGCTGCTGTGGGGCACGGATGGAGTACTCAGCTACGGCGCTTTGCGGGACCGGGCGCTGCGGATCGCGAAGTCGTTGCAGAACAAGGGTGTTGTGCCCGGTGACCTGGTCGGGGTGAGCCTGCCGAAGGGGCCGGACCAGATCGCCGCGGTGCTCGGCGTGCTGGCCGCGGGCGCCGGGTACGTGCCGGTCGGTGTCGACCAACCCGCGGCGCGGGCGGAGCGGATCCGGCGGATCGCCGGGTTCTCGCATGTGCTGACGTCCGCCGAGGAGGCGGCCGAGCCGCTCGCCGAGCCGGTGCGCGTGGACGAGGAGCAGATCGCGTACGTGCTGTTCACGTCCGGTTCGACGGGGGAGCCGAAGGGCGTGGAGGTGCCGCACCGGGCGGCGATGAACACGATCGACGACCTCAACGAGCGGTTCGCGGTGGGTGCCGACGACCGGTGCCTCGCGGTGTCCGCGCTGGACTTCGACCTGTCCGTGTACGACGTCTTCGGCCTGCTGTCCGCGGGCGGCGCGGTCGTGCTGGTGGAGGAGGGCGACCGCAAGGAGGCGCGGCAGTGGGTCGAGCTGGCTGCCTCGCGCCGGGTCACGCTGGTCAACTGCGTGCCAGCGCTGCTGGACATGCTGCTGTCCGCGGCGCGGCCGGGTGAGCTGAGCGGGTTGCGGACGGTGTTGCTGGGCGGTGACTGGGTCGGCACGGACCTGCCCGGCCGGGTGGCGGAGCAGGCGCCGCGGTGCCGGTTCGCCGGGCTCGGCGGCACCACGGAGACGGCGATCCATTCGACGGTGTGCGAGGTGCACGGGGTGCCGTCGTCGTGGCGTTCGGTGCCGTACGGAACACCGCTGCGGAACGTCGTGTGCCGGGTGGTGGACGTGCGGGGCCGGGACTGCCCGGACTGGGTCGCGGGGGAGTTGTGGATCGGCGGCGACGGGGTCGCCCACGGGTACCGGGCGGATCCGGAGCGGACCGCGGACCGGTTCGTGGAGCACGACGGCCGCCGCTGGTACCGCACGGGCGATTTGGCGCGGTACTGGCCGGACGGCACGCTGGAGTTCCTGGGGCGCCGGGACTTCCAGGTGAAGGTGCGCGGGGTGCGGATCGAGCTGGGCGAGGTGGAGGCCGCGCTGGCTGAGTTCCCCGCGGTGCACCGGGGCGTCGCGGGCGTGGCGGGCAACCAGCTCGTGGCGGCCGTCGGCGGCTCGGTGGACGGCGACGAGGTCCGGGAGTTCGTGCGAACGTTGTTGCCGCCGCACATGGTCCCGGCTCGCGTGGTGGTGCTGGACGCCTTGCCGCTGACCGCGAACGGCAAGGTGGACCGCCGCGCGGTGGCGGCGCACTGGCAGGCGTCGGCGGACAGTTACGTCGCGCCGGAGACTCCGTTGGAGCAGGTGCTGGCCAAGGTGTGGGCCGAGGTGCTCGGAGTGGCACGCGTAGGCCGCGACGACCCGTTCTTCGCACTCGGCGGAGACTCCGTGCTGGCGACGATGATCGTCGGCCGCCTGCGGGAAGCGCTGGACACGTCGGAAGTGACTGTGCGTACGCTGTTCTCGGCGCTGACGGTGGGCGCGATGGCGGCGCGCTTGGCGGCCGACCAGTCGGTGCCCGGGCGCCTGGAGCAGGTGGCGGAGATCTACCTGGAGGTGGACGCGCTCTCCGAGGAGGACGTGAACGCGCAGTTGTGATCCGGCGGCCGGCGCTACGCGGGTTTCTCGGGCGCCGGCTTCGCTTCGCTACGCCCGGATCTGCCTCTCCCGAACCCGATCTCTCATTGTTCGGTTGCCGAGCCACCGATTTGGCTGGGGATCGGGTTGCGGGAGGGGACTGGTCCGTGGGGTGATCGTTTTCCGTTGCCGACTACCAGACGTGAGTCGGCAACGAGAAGTAACAACCAGGCCGTCCAGCCCTCCCCAGCCCCCGATCCACAGCCCAGTTCGGCCGTAGAAACAATCAAAAATCGGGGCGGCCAATATCGGGGCGTAGCGAAGCGAAGCCGACGCCGTAGATACCCGCGTAGCGGCAACAAAAAGGAGCCCTCCCCGCCAAAGCGAGGAGGGCTCCGTCAACCAAAGATCAACCCAGCTTCGCCAACCCAGGCTTCAACTTCTCCAGCACCCACGGAATGTCCAGCACCGTGGGAGCACGCAGCGCCGAGATCGTCTCCATGTCGACGACCAGGTAGTTGCCGGCCTTGATGGGGGCCACCAGCTGGTTGCCCTCGAACGCCGTCTGGTAGTCGGGCGAGGTGTAGGCGACGATCACCAGGTCCGCGGCGAGCTTGTCGTACTGCTCCGGGGTCAGCGAACCGGTCGGGCTGCCCGCGTCGGTCTGCGCGGCGTCTGTCACCGTCGGGCTCAGCTTCAGGCCGAGCGACTCCACGAGCTGCACCGCGAAGTCCTTCTGCGACACCAGCGTGAACATCTTGCCCGCGGTGTTGCCGACCGACGCGGTGAACGTCTTGCCCACCGCGTTCGGGTACTGCGCCTTCAGCTGGTCGATCGCGCCCTGGGTGTTCGTCTCGACCTGCTTCGCGTCGGCGGTCTTGCCGAGCGCCCGCGCGACCACGTCGAGGTGTTCCTGCCAGCTCTGCGAACCCCACTCGGTCGCGTAGCCGATCGTCGGCGCGATCTTGGACAGGTTCGCGTACTCCTCTTCGAGGCCGTAGTCCGCGGTCGCGAGGATCAGGTCCGGCGTGAGCGCCCCGACCTGTTCGGCGTTGACACCACTCGCCGCGTTGACGATCTGCGTCTTGGCCGGGCCGACCTTGCCCTCCAGCCAGGACGGCACACCGTCCATCCCGGACTTGTTGAAGAACGCGACCGGCGTGACACCGAGCGCGACGGCCGCGTCGAGGTCGTCGGTCGACGTGCCGATCACGACGACGCGCTGCGGCGCCTTCTCGATCGTCGTGGTGCCGAACTTGTGCGTGATGCTCACCGGGAAGGCCGACGCGTCGGCACTCGCTGAGGACGCCGTCTGCGTCGACGAATCCTGCACATTGCCACACGCCACGAGCCCGAGGCCGAGCACACCCGCGACCGAAGCGGCCACGAGTGAGCGGAGTCCGGGCAGGCGAACCCTGCGAGACATGGCAACACCCTTTCGAAGGAACTGCGACAAATTGCGCCAAGTCAAGCAAGGCTAACCTAAGGAATCAACCCCGCGATGTGCGACGCAGATCACCCCGAAACCGCTTTCACCCAGCTAGGCGCAGGTCCCAGCCCTCCGGCAGCCCCCGAACCTTGGCCACTTCGTGATCTGCCTCGACGTGCACGGTGAGCTCGCCGAGTCGCAGGTCCGACAACCGCACCCGGCCCCACTGCCCCGGCAGGTGCGGTCGGACCACCAGCCGGTGCTGCGGCACGTGCGGTTCGAGCCCGAGGAACGACCGCACCAGCAGCAACGGCGCCGCGCTCGCCCAGGCCTGCGGCGAACACGACGTCGGGTAGGGGATCGGCGGGCTGAACTCCGATCGCGAGAACCCGCAGAACAGCTCGGGCAGCCGGCCGCCGAACGAAGCCGCGGCGTCGAGCAGTCCGGTCGCCAGCCGCTGCGCCAGGTCCACCGCGCCCGGCAGGTGCGCGTACCGCAGCAGCCCGGCCACCGCGATCGCCGTGTCGTGCGGCCATACCGAGCCGTTGTGGTAGCTCATCGGGTTGTACGCGCCCATCGCCGAGGAAAGCGTCCGCAGCCCGTAGCCGCTGTCCATCTCCGGCCTGCTGAGCCGCTCGATCAGCACCGCGGCGTGCTCGTCGGTCGCGATGCCTGACCACAGGCAGTGCGCGGTGTTGCTGGTCAGCGCGTCGAGCGGCTGCTTGCGACCATCCAGCGCGACGGCGTACCAGCCCTGCTCCGGCAGCCAGAACGCCTCGGCGAACCGCTCCCGCAGCCGTTCGGCGCGCTCCCGGCAGCGCGCCGAGGTGGCCGGGTCGTTGAACGCGTCGGCCAGTTCGGCGCGCGCCAGCCAGGCCGCGTAGGCGTAGCCCTGCACCTCGCACAACGCGATCGGCGTGGTCGCCAGCCGCCCGGCCGCGTCGTTGATGCCGTCGAAGCTGTCCTTCCAGCCCTGGTTGAGCAGGCCACGGTCGGTCGCCCGCCGGTACTCGACGAACCCGTCGCCGTCCCGGTCGCCGTAGCGTTCCAGCCATTCCAGGGCCGCGTCGGCGGCCGGGAGCAGCGCCCGCACCGCCGTCTCGCCCGCGCCCCAGCGCCAGCACTCGGCCAGCAGCATGACGAACAGCGGCGACGCGTCCACCGTGCCGTAGTAGTGGCTGCCGCCGAGCACCTGGTCGCTGTCCGGACCGAGCCGCAGCTCGTGCAGGATCCGGCCGGGCTCCTCCTCGGTCAATGGGTCGACACGCTTGCCCTGCAGCTCCGCCAGCGTCTCCAGCGTGCCCAGCGCGAGCCCGACGTCCAGTGGCAGCGCCATCCACGCGGTGAGCAGGCTGTCCCGCCCGAACAACGTCATGAACCAGGGCGCGCCTGCCGCGACGAACGGGCGGCCGTCCTGGCTGCTGTCGTGGATCTGCAACGCGCCGAGATCGCTTTCGGTGCGCTGCAGCACCTGCGTCAGCACCGGGTCGTCGGCCGCGATCATCGTGCTCACGTCGCGCCACGCGCGGATCTTGCGC
The DNA here is from genome assembly GCF_000739085.1 of Amycolatopsis methanolica 239. Taxonomy (NCBI): domain Bacteria; kingdom Bacillati; phylum Actinomycetota; class Actinomycetes; order Pseudonocardiales; family Pseudonocardiaceae; genus Amycolatopsis; species Amycolatopsis methanolica. Next base: position 611,820 of record NZ_CP009110.1, read on the forward strand.
GCCGGCCCGCTCGCCTCGACCTCCTCGCCGCGGTCGAACTGCGGCCGCACCCGCCGGTTCCCGACGGTCGGCTGCACCACGATCTCGGTCGACCACTCGCCGCGGGCAGGCACGACGACCCGCCAGTTCAGCACGCCGGGCGCGGCCAGCGGGTCCGCGGTGGCGCTCACCGACAGGCCGCGCGAGCCGTCGGACCGGTCGCGCAGCAACAGTTCCGAGCCTGCCACGGTGGCGTCCGCCCCGCCGTGGGCGGGGCGGCCCTCCTTGACCGCGAACAGGTCCGAGAAGTCCGCATCGACGTGCAGGGTCAGCGTCGCGACGGTGTTCTCCCGCCCGAGGTTCCGCAGCGTGATCGTCTCCCGCAGACCGTCGCCGACCAGCCGCTCCCGCACGAGTAGAAGGGTGCTGTCGGCCTGGCCCGGCTTGGGGTTGCGGCGCAGCACGAACTGCGCCGCGAACGCCTCCGGCGAGATGACCGACAGCGGGTGCGGGGACTGCCCGTCCAGCCGCAGCTCCCACCGCGAGACCAGCCGCGCGTCCCGGAAGAACAGGCCTTGCGACGTGCCCGGCTGGATGTCGCCGTTGGTGCCGGACAGGCAGAACGTGCTGCCCTCGACGAGCGTGACCGTGCCGCCCGCGCTGGTCACGGGCACCGGTTCGCCCGCGTTGAACGCTTCCGGCGTCATGGCCGTCCTCCGGATGGCTGCAGGGTGGGGCCGTCGTTGTCCATCTGGTCGTAGGCGCGGTCGAGCGCCGAGTCCAGGGCCGCGTAGTCGCGACGCAGCCGGCTGACCTCGACCGCCCGCCGGTACGCGGCCTCGTAGCCGGCGCCCAGCCCGCCGACGTCGAAGTGCTCGGCGACGTGCGCGCGGCACTTGGCCGGGTCGAGGTGGCCGACGTCGTGCAGGGCCTGCACCAGGTCGGCCGGGTCGTCGCGCACCAGGCCGGTGACGCCCTCCACGACGACCTCCGGCACCGCGCCGGACCGCAGCGCCACCACCGGCGTGCCGCACGCCATCGCCTCGATCATGACCATCCCGAACGGCTCCTCCCACTGGATCGGGAAGAGCAGGCAGCGGGCCTTGGCGAGCAGCTCGCGCTTCGCGGTCGCGTCGGCGACGCCGAACACGTGGTCGTTGTCGGTGAGCCGCGGCCGGACCTCCCGCTCGAAGTACTCCTTCTCGATCGGCTCGGCGCACTTGCCCGCCAGGACCAGTCGCAGCCCGGCGCGGTGCGCGGCCTCCAGCGCGAGGTGCGGCGCCTTGTCCGGGTGGAACCGGCCGAGGAACAACGCGTAGTCGTCCTTTTCGGCCTGGAACGGCCAGTCGGCCAGCCGCAGTGCGTTGTGGACGGTGCCGATCCAGTTCAGGCCGGGCGCCAGCTCGCGCTGCCGGTCGCTGATCGCCACCAGGTGCACGTCGTCGCCCAGTTCGGTGTAGTAGCGCGCCATGTCCTCGCCGACCGGGCCGTGCACGGTCACCACAGTCGGCACGCCGTATGCGGGGGCGTTGAGCGGGCCGGCCAGCGAGTGGTCGTGCACGACGTCGACGCCCTCGGTCGCGGCGAGCCGCTGCACCGCCCGGCGCGCGGCGATGGCGTGCATGACCTCCGGGTAGGGCTCGCCGAGCAGTTCGGGCACGGTGCGGTCCCAGACCGGGACGAACCGCGCCTTCGTGCCGGGACGGCCCGCGCCGATCAGGGTGACGTGGTGCCCGCGGTCGACGAGGGCGTCCGCGAGGTCGGCCACGACCGCCTCGACCCCGCCGTAGGCCTTCGGAGGAACGTCGAAGTAGGGCGGGACGACCATCGCCACGCGGAGCGGGCGGTCGGGGTCGTCCCGTCGCACGGCGGCGTGCGAAACAGATCGGGCTTTCCACGCGGGGCGGTGCGCGCTGCTCAAGCTGCCTCCTCGGACCGTCTATGCAATTAGCACTCTCCTACTAAGAGTGCTAATACAGCGGCGCGCACCTCGGCAAGCTCCGGGTGTGGGAGATCTGTGTCACACGGTAATCCGCCTCGCCGCGAGGACGCCCGCGAGTCCGAGTGCCGCGGTCCCGGCGAGGACCGCGAGGAACGCCGCCGGTGCCGCGCCTTCCGCCGCGATGAGCGACCGAGTCCACTCGCGACAGCCGTGGCCAGGGTCTGCGCCAGCTGGAGCGCCGCGCTGACCGAGCCCTGTTGCTCGTCGGGGCGCGGCCGAGGGTCTCGGTGGTGGCGGCGTTGAACGCGACACCCATGCCGGCTCCGCCGATCACCCAGCCGAGCGCCGCGAGCAGCCCTGGACCGACGAGTACGCCGTAGGCCAGTACCGCCACCTCGGCCACCAGGACTGCGAAACCCAGACCCACCGCCATCCGCCGGTTGCGGTCCCAGTTCGCTTGCGCTGCCGAGCCGGCCACCCAGCTCAGCGCCCCGGCCGACAGGCCCAGGCCGGCTTCGAAGGCGCTCACGTGCCGAAGTTCGGTCAACCCCAGCGGCAGGAACGCCCCGGTGCCGAAGTACACCGCGCACAGCAGGAACCGCACGACCACCCCGGCGGGGACGCCGCGCCGGACGACGAGCGTCCCGGCCAGGGTGACCTGCCGCAGCGCCAGGATGGCGAGGGCGAAACCGGCGGAGGCGAGCGGAACCAGCACCGCGACGGCGCGGAGTTCCAGTACGGCCAACAGGATCGCGGTTCCCGCGGCGAGCGCGGTGCTGCTGACGAGCGGCCGCCACCGGGACGATCGCAGGGTCGTGGCGGCCGGCCGTGCCAGTCCGGGGAGCGTGCACCAGCCCGCGACCCCGGCGAGCGGGATCATGGCCAGGAACACCCACCGCCAGCCCGCCGAACTCGCCACCGCCGCCGCGACGACCGGGCCGGCCAGCGACGGGATCGTCCAGGCCGAGGACAGCAGCGCGAACATGCTGGCATGCAGCCGTTCGGGGTAGACCAGCCCGATCAGCGTGTAGGCCATCGCCATCACCGCGCCGACCCCGGGGCCCTGTGTGAACCGGCCGAGCAGGAACACCGGCCACGAGGGGCGAGGCCGGCCAGCGCGCTGCCGAGTGCGAACGCGACCAGCCCGGCGGCAAGCGGACGGGCCGGCCCGCCCCGGTCGGCGGCGTGACCGGCGAGGACGGTGTCGACGATGTTGGCCAGCATCAGCGCGGCCAAGGCCCAGCCGTAGGAGCCGAGGCCGCCGAGCAGGCGGGAGATGTCCGGGAGGATGGTCGCCACCCCGAGGGATTCGAGCGCGACCAGTCCGACGGTGAGCACGATGCCGACGGTGCGGGCCCGGTAGCGGGCCGAGAGCACCCTCGGAAGCCGGGGAGAGGGTCATGGCGGCGATTATGTTCCATACCGGAACGAAATCGAAGTGCTAGGGTGGCGGCTGTGACGGGCACCCGGGCCGGCCGGCCACGCGACGAGCGCATCGATGGAGCCGTCCGCGAAGCGACGGTGGACCTGCTGAACGAGGTGGGCTACGCGGCGCTCACCCTGGAGGCGGTGGCGACCAGGGCGGGCACGAGCAAACCCGCGCTACGCCGCCGCTGGCGGGGGCGTCCGCACCTGGTGGTCGACGCGCTGGTGGCCACCGTCGGCGCGGTGCCGACGCCGGACACCGGGTGCACGCGCTGCGACCTGATCGCGGGCATCGGGACGCTCAGCGAGGCCTTCACGACCCGGATCGGACGGCGCGTGCTGCCCGCGCTGGTCGCCGACCTCGCCGACGATCCGGAACTCGCGGAGGTGTTCCTGCGCGACTACTTCCACACGCGACGGAGGTCCACGGCGGAAGCCCTGCGCCGCGGCGTCGAGCGCGGCGACCTCGACCCGGACCTCGACTTCGACCTCGTGCTCGACATGCTCGCCTCGACCACCTACTACCGGGTCCTCTTCGGACACCTGCCGGTCACCGATCACCTCGCGGAGCAGGTGGTGGACGTGGTGCTGACCGGAGCCGCCACGCCGGGCTGGCGCGGCTGCGCTCACCGGCCCGGGCCGCCGGGGCGGACCAGGCCGGACTCGTAGGCGATGTGCACCAGCTGGGCGCGATCGCGGGCATCCAGTTTGGACAGCAACCGGCTCACGTAGGTGCGGGTCGTGGCCGGGCTCAGGAACAGCCGCCCGGCGATCTCGTCGTTGGACCGGCCCGCGGCGACCTCGGCGAGCAGTTCCGGTTCCCGCTCGGTCAGGCGCGCCAGCCGCCCCGGGTCGGTGCGGTGCCCGTGCGCCGCCGCTATCACGCGCCGGGTGACCGACGGCGACAGCAGTGCGTCACCTGCGGCGACCGTCCGACCCGCGGCCCGCAGGTCGTCCGGCTCGGTGTTCTTCAGCAGGAATCCCGAGGCGACGGCGCGGATCGCGTCGAAGATGTGCTCGTCGGTGTCGAACGTGGTCAGGACGACCACCCACACGGCACGCAACCGCGGGTCGGCGACGTGCGGCCGTTGTCCCGCTCGGATGCCGTGGCGGAACGCGACTTCACGTTCCGCCGCGGCGGGGCCGAGCACCACGGGATGACACTGTGGACGGTCAACGGGATGCCGTTCAGCGCGGACGGCGTCGTGGCCGAGCCCGCCCTGGGCACGGTGGAGCTGTGGCCGTTGCGGGCGCAGAACGTGCCGCACCCGATCCACATCCACCTCGCGCCGTTCCAGGTGCCGGGCGCCGCGCACGGCTGGAAGGACACGGTCGACCTGGGCAACGGCGACCAGGCCGAGGTGCTCATGCGGTTCGAGGGTTATCGCGGGAAGTACGTCCTGCACTGCCACAACCTCGAACACGAGGACATGATGATGATGGCGAATTTCGTGGTCCGGTGAGTTACTCCTCGCCGTCGAACTCGAAGGCCTCTTCCAGCATCTCGCCCATGATCATGCCGCCGACGACACCCGCCGCGGCGCCGGCCACCATGCCGCCGACGCCCATGCCGCGGCCGTGACCGTGGTGGCCGTGGTGGCCGGGGTGGTAGCCACCGAAGGCCGGGTTGCCGAACGCGGAGTGCCCGCCGCGCTGGGCGGCTTCGCTCAGCCACTGCCCGATGAGCGCGGCCCAGTCGGCGTTCTCCGCGTCCTGGTGCGACATCTGGAAGCGGCCGAACGAGTCGCCGCCTGCCTGCATGAAGCGGCCCCGCCGGTCGGCCTCGAGCACGACGGCGAGATCGTGCGGCCCGGCGACGAAGGTCAGTTCGACCTCGTTGATCCGCCCGGCGAACTCGGCCGGCGGGAAGAACTCGAGCTCCTGGTAGAAGCCCAGCTCCTGGCGCACGCCGTAGAGGTGGCCCGCTTCCACGTCGGCGTTGCGGAAGCGGAACCCGAGCTGCCCGAACGCGTCGAGCACCCGGTCCTGCGACGGCAGCGGGTGCACGTGGACCGGGTCGAGGTCACCCTTGTCCGGCGCGCCCGAGATCACCAGCTCGGTCCGCACACCGACCGCCATGCCGTGCAGGAGCGAGTCGCCGACCGCGGTGATCGGCGTCTCCCACGGCAGGCGCAGCTCGAACGGCACCGTGACCAGCTGACCGGACGGCACCCGCACGCCCTGCTGCACGAGCTGGCGGTGGAACTCCCCGGTGGCCGCGGACTCGTGCCCGCCGTGCTCGATCTCGATCCGCGTGACCAGCGACAGGACGACCTGGTCGATGGCCGCGTCTGCGCTGCCGCCCTGGATCCGGACCTGCCCCGTGACCACCCCACCGGGCGTCACGTGCGGCGAGTCGAGCACGGTGTCGACCGACGGCCCACCGATGCCGAAGGCGCTGAGCATCCGCTTGAACATGGACAGTTCCTCCTGAGATCCGGACAAAACAGACTCAAGATCGAGACTATCGCCACCCCACCCGCCGCGGTGGGTCAGGAGCCCAGGTACCGCAAGACAGCCAGCACCCGCCGGCTGTACCCGCTCGTATGGCTCAACCGCAGCTTGTCGAAGATCGCGTTCACGTGCTTCTCCACCGCGGACTGCGACACGTACAGCTCCGCCGCGATGCCGGCGTTCGTGTGCCCCTCGGCCATCTTCGCCAGCACTTCGCGTTCCCGGGCGGTCAGCGTCGCGAGCGGGTCGGCGTGCGTGGTGCGTGCCAGCAGCCGCCGGACGACCTCGGGGTCGAACGCCGCCCCGCCGGATCCGACCCGTTCCAGTGCGTCGAGGAACTCGCCGACCTGCATCACCCGGTCCTTGAGCAGGTACCCCACCCGACCGCCGTCGTCCGTGATCAGCTCGGTCGCGTACCGCTTCTCCACGTACTGGGACAGCACCAGCACCCCGACGTCCGGCCAGCGCCGCCGGATCTCCAGCGCCGCCCGCAGGCCCTCGTCGGTGTGGTCGGGCGGCATTCGGATGTCCGTCACCACCACGTCCGGCTGCGCCCGGGCCACCTCGTCGAGCAGCTCCGTGGCGTTGCCGACCGCGGCGAGCACCTCGTGGCCCTCCTCGGCGAGCAGCCGGATCAGGCCCTCCCGCAGCAACGTCGAATCCTCGGCCAGGATCACCCGCACGGCAGCTCCGCCCGCACGACCGTCGGCCCGCCGGCCGGACTGTCCACAGTGAACACGCCGTCGGCCGCGCCGACCCGCCTGGCCAGGCCGGATAGCCCGTTGCCCGTGACCTGAGCGCCGCCAACGCCGTCGTCGGTGATCGTCACGCCGACCATCCTGCCCGCCCGCGCCACCGCGATCTCGATGCGGCTCGCCGCCGCGTGCTTGATCGCGTTCGTCACCGCCTCCGACGCGACGAAGTAGGCGACCGTCTCGGTCGCCGGATCCAACCTCTCCGCCAGCGCGTACGAGAGCGCGACCGGCAGGCTCGACCGCTCGGCCAGCGCCTCCAGCGCCGTGGCAAGCCCGCCTTCGTCCAGCGCGATCGGGTACACGCGCCACGCCACGTCCCGCAGTTCCTGCAGCGCGAGCTGCGTCTCCTCGTGCGCCTGCCGCAGCAGCGCCTCCGCCCGCTCCGGGTCCTTCGCGCGCCGGGCGCGGCCGAGCAGCATGCCCAGCGACACGATCCGCTGCTGCACCCCGTCGTGCAGGTCGCGTTCGATCCGCCGCCGCTCGTCGTTCACCGCCTCGACGACCTCGGCGCGGCTGTGGGTGAGCGCGTCGACCCGGCGCTGCAACCGTTCCTGCTTCGTGGGGCCGAAGAAGTGGTGCGCCAGCGTGCGTTCCAGTGCGCCGACGCCGATGAGCCCCTGCACGGCGAGGAACACGAGCAGCGCGCCCATCAGCAGCAGCACGGGCACGTCGAACCAGTCCTGGTCGTCGCCGAGCGGCTGCCCGCCCGCCAGCCGCCACACCGTGATCACCGCCGTCGCCAGGCCCAGCCCGATCAAGGCGAAGACACCCGCGCCGAGACCGCCCGCGACGCTGCGCGACGCCAGGTACCGCAGCGCGCGCGAGTCGCGGTAGTCGTCCGAGGTGGGGTAGTCGAGGAACCGCTGGAGCCGCGCCCGTTCCCGCTCGGCGAACCAGCGGGTGGCCCGGAACACGGTGGGGCGCGCGGCCGGCACCGCGAGGGCGAGCGTCGCCACGACGACGAAGGCCGCCTCGGCGAACGCACTCAGCCCGCCGAGCGCCAGGCCCGCCGTCACCCGGATCGCGCGGCGCAGGTCCACTGTGGGCACAACCCGAGGTTAGCGGGGTTCCGCCCGGCCGGTACTGAGGTTTTCCGCAGGATGATCGGGTGCCGCGCCCCATGTCCGGCCGCCGCCCGCGAACCTAGCTTCGAATCATGGAGCTCCAACTCGCACAGGCCGAACCGCTCGGGGGACTCGCCGGCTGGGCCGTCTCGCTCATGGATTCGCTCGGCGGCCCGGGCGCGGCCATCATCGTCGGCCTGGACAACCTGTTCCCGCCCATCCCGAGCGAGCTGGTGCTGCCGCTCGCCGGGTTCTCCGCGGGCCAGGGCACGTTCAGCCTGCTCGAAGCGCTGGCCTGGACCACGTTCGGCTCGGTCGCGGGCGCCGTCATCGTCTACTGGCTGGGCGCGCTGCTCGGCCGCGAGCGGACCCGCGCGCTGCTGCTGCGCATCCCGCTGGTCAAGGCCTCCGACTTCGACCGCACCGAGGCGTGGTTCGCCAAGCACGGCACGAAGGCGGTGTTCTTCGGCCGGATGGTGCCGATCTTCCGCAGCCTGATCTCATTGCCCGCCGGGATCGAGCGGATGGCGTTCGGCAAGTTCCTCGTGCTCACCACGCTGGGCAGCCTGATCTGGAACACGATCTTCGTCGTCGCCGGCTACCTGCTCGGCGCGAACTGGCACGTGGTGGACCGCTACGCCGGCTTCTTCCAGTACGCGGTGATCGGCGCCGTCGCGATCGCGCTCGCGGTGTTCGTCACCACCCGGCTGCGTGAGCGCGTCCGGGCGTGAACACGGAGCCGCCCTCCCCCGGGGCAGGGGAGGGCGGCTCCGCTCGCGGGCGTCAGGCGGCCTGGGCCACGGGGGTGGTGGCCGGCGCCAGCGCCAGGTCGAGGACCTCACGGACGTTCGACACCGGGTGCACGTCGAGCTGGGCCAGCACGTCCGCGGGGACGTCGTCCAGGTCCGGCTCGTTGCGCTGCGGGATGATCACGGTCTTGATCCCGGCCCGGTGCGCGGCCAGCAGCTTCTGCTTGACCCCGCCGATCGGCAGGACGCGGCCGGTCAGCGACACCTCACCGGTCATCGCCACGTCGGACCGCACCACACGGCCGGACAGCAGCGACGCCAGCGCCGTGGTCATCGTGATCCCGGCGCTCGGCCCGTCCTTCGGGACCGCGCCGGCGGGCACGTGGACGTGCACGCCCCGGTCCTTCAGGTCGCCGACCGGGAGTTCCAGCTCGGCGCCGCGGGACCGCAGGTAGGACAGCGCGATCTGCACCGACTCCTTCATGACGTCACCCAGCTGCCCGGTGACCGTGAGCCCGGAGCTGCCCGACTCGGGATCGGCCAGCGACGCCTCGATGTAGAGGACGTCCCCGCCCGCGCCCGTGACGGCCAGGCCGGTTGCCACGCCCGGGGTCGCGGTCCGCTGGGTCGACGCGGGCAGCGCCGATTCCGGCAGGTGCCGAGGGCGGCCGAGGTAGCCCTCCAGGTCCGCCGCGTCGACGGTCACCGGCAGCGTCGCCTCGTCCAGCGCGACCCTGGTCGCGATCTTGCGCAGCACCTTCGCGATGGTCCGGTTCGCGCTGCGCACGCCCGCCTCGCGGGTGTACTCGGCGGCGATCCGGCTCAGCGCCGCGTCGGTGAACCGCACGTCGTCCCGGCCCAGCCCGGCCCGCTCCAGCTCACGCGGCAGCAGGTGATCGCGGCCGATGACGACCTTCTCGTGCTCGGTGTAGCCGTCCAGTGTGACCAGCTCCATCCGGTCCAGCAGCGGGCCGGGGATGGTCTCCAGTGCGTTGGCCGTGGCGAGGAACACCACGTCCGAGAGGTCCAGCTCCACCTCGAGGTAGTGGTCGCGGAAGGTGTGGTTCTGCTCGGGGTCGAGGACCTCCAGCAGCGCCGCGGTCGGGTCGCCGCGGTAGTCGGCGCCCACCTTGTCCACCTCATCCAGCAGGATGACCGGGTTCATCGAGCCGGCCTCCTTGATGGCGCGGACGATCCGGCCGGGCAGCGCGCCCACGTAGGTGCGGCGGTGGCCGCGGATCTCCGCCTCGTCCCGGACACCGCCGAGCGCGACGCGAACGAACTTCCGGCCCATTGCCTTCGCGACCGACTCGCCTAGCGAGGTCTTGCCCACCCCGGGAGGACCGACCAGCGCCAGCACCGCTCCGGAGTGCCGCCCGCCGACCTGGCCCTGTCCGGCCTCGGCGCGCCGGGCGCGCACGGCCAGGTACTCGATGATGCGTTCCTTTACGTCGTCCAGGCCCGCGTGGTCGGCGTCGAGCACCGCCCGCGCCGCCGCGATGTCGTGGACGTCGGTGGTCCGGTCATTCCAAGGGAGCTCCAGGACCGTGTCCAGCCAGGTGCGGATCCAGCCGCCCTCCGGCGAGGCGTCGGAGGTGCGCTCCAGCTTGTCCACCTCGGCCAGCGCGGCCGTGCGGACGTGCTCGGGCAGGTCGGCCTGCTCCACGCGGGCGCGGTAGTCGTCCTGGTCGGTGGTGCCGTCCAGCTCGCCCAGCTCCTTGCGGATCGCCTCCAGCTGGCGGCGCAGCAGGAACTCCTTCTGCTGCTTCTCCATGCCCTCGGCGACGTCCTTGCGGATGGTGTCGGTCACCTCGAGCTCGGCCAGGTACTCCCGGCTCCACTCCAGCGCCTTCTCCAGCCGCGCCGCGACGTCGAGTGTGGCCAGCAGCTCCAGCTTCTGGTCGGTGCTCAGGAACGGCGAGTTGCCCGCGAGGTCGGCGACCGCGGACGGGTCCTCGACCTGCTGCACCGCGTCGATCATCTGCCAGCCGCCGCGCTGCTGGAGGATCGAGATCACGACGGTCTTGTACTCGGCGGCCAGCGTCCGGGCCTGGTCGCCGACGACCTCGGCGACCGGCTCGGCGGACACCCAGCGGGCGGCGCCGGGGCCGTCGCCGTTTTCGCCGATACGGGCGCGCCGGGTGCCGCGCAGCAGGACGGCGGCCTTGCCACCGGGGATCCGGCCGACGCGCTCGATGGTCGCGACGGCGCCCAGCTCGGCGTACTCCCCGTGCACCCGCGGGACGATCAGGACCTCGGCCTGCGCAGACGGCAGCGACCGGATGCCCGGGAACGACGGTGTGCTCGGCGCCTTGCTCTGCGCGGAGTCGACCGCGGCACGGGTCTCGGCGTCGTCGAGCTCGAGCGGGACGATCATGCCGGGCAGCACGACGTCGTCGTCGAGGGGCAGTACGGGGAGGAGCCTGGTGTCGGTCATCTTGTTGCTCCCTACCTGGTTGAGTCTGCCTAGCTCAACTTTCTGGCGGCCGGGTTTGTTTCCGCAGGTAGTTCGCTTAGAGCGGACGGCTTCCGGGAACAAACCGGGGCACGTCCGGCAGTGGTTCCAGGTGCCGGGACTGAGATGATCGTCGCATTGCCGGAAACGTTTCCCGGGTGTAACCGGCGAGACCACGCTCAGTCATCGGTTCGGGTAATCCCGATCTCGATTGAATCGCGATCAACGCGGGTGAGTGCAGCGCGACGGCTCGTGGGGAACTCGTCGTAGCCGGGCGTGGCGCTTAACACCGACTACCGGGAGCGATCACCGGAAAGATCCCGCTCACCCGTAAGTCTCCGCTGGTCACCGTAGTTGGCGCGTTGTTAACTATGGGGTGATGTCATGGCGGCCGGAAAGAGGCTGAGGTACGCCCTCCGGGGTACAGTGATCCCCTCATTCGCACCGAGATCACCATCTCGTGCGCGAGTGGGTGCAAACGGGCGCACTGGGGCGAATGGGTGGAAGGAGGTTGCATGCCGGACTCCGATGGCAGGCCCGACGGCCCCGTCCCGGCGGCAGCCGCCGGTGCTGGTGGTGCCGAGGCGCGGGCGGACGAGCGCCGCTTCCGGGTCTACACGCTGACCGTGTTCTCCGTCGGCGTGCTCACCGCCGCCGCCGTGTCGCTGTGGCTGCCGTTCGACGGCTCGGCGAAGCTGTGGTGGATCGGCCCGGTGCTGGCCCTGTCGTTCCTGCTCGCCGAGCAGCTCGGCATCAACGTCGACGTCCGGTCCGGCATCTCCTGGACCATTTCCTTCACCGAGATCCCGCTGGTCATCGGCTTCTTCGTGGCGCCGTTCGAAGTGGTGCTGGCGGCGCACCTGGTCGCCGGGATCAGCACGCTCGTGGTCCGCCGCGTCTCCGGGCGCGTGCTCTACAACGCCGGCGCGTTCCTGTTGGAGATCACCAGCGCGTTCGCCGTGGCCGGCCTGGTCGAGCGGATCATGGGCGCCACCGAGATGACGTGGCCCGCCGCGCTCGCCGGCACCTTGACCGCGCCGCTGACCAGCACGCTGCTGGCGCTGGCCGCCGTCCGGGTGCTGCGCCGCCGGATGCGGATCGGCACCGCGCTCCGGCTCACCGGCCGCATCCTGGTCGTCGGGTTCGTCAACGCTTCGGTCGGTCTGAGCGGCTACCTGGTGATCGCGGGCACGGCCAACGCGTGGCCGCTGGTGCTCGCCGTCTTCGCCGGGCTGTCCGCGCTCTACTGGGCCTACTCCGACCTGCTGCGCGAGCAGCGGGACATGGAAGCGCTCTCCGACGTCAGCCTGATGGTCGCGCGCTCCGGCCAGCAGGCCGCCGCGCGCCCGGCCAGCGGCGCGGACGACCTCGCGGCGGGCGTGAACGTCAGCGAGTGGGAGACGATCGCCGAGCGGATCAAGGACCAGCTCTCCGCCGGCCGCGTCGTGCTGCGGCTGCGCCTGGAGCCGACCGCGGACATGCGCGCCGTCGTCGCGGGCGAGCCGATGCCGTCGGCCGAACTGCCCGCCGACGACCCGATGCTGCGGCTGCCCGGCTCGCACGTGCGGCACTTCCGCATAGCCGAGGCCAACAGCGACATCGCCGCCGGACTGCTCAACCGCGGCGCGCAGGAGGCGCTGGTGGTGCCGCTGCGCAGCGCGAACCAGCTGCTCGGCGTGGTCGAGGCGCACGACCGGCTGTCCCGCTGGCGCGGCTTCGGCAAGTACGACGTCCAGTTGCTCGGCACGATGGCCAGCCACCTGGCGACCGCGCTGGACAACCGCCGCCTGCTCGCCACCCTGCGCCACGACGCCTACCACGACCCGCTCACCGGCCTGCTGAACCGGCCCGGCTTCCGGCAGGTCGCGCGTGGACCGCTGGCCGAGCACAGCGCGTCCGCCGACTCCGCGGTGCTGCGCATCGACCTGGACGTGTTCTCCGCGGTCAGCGACGCGCTCGGCTACGCGTGGGCGGACCGGATGGTCGTCGCCGCCGGCCGCCGCCTGCGTGACGCGCTCGGCCCGGACGTGCCGCTGGCCCGCCTGGAGGGCGCGTCGTTCGCGGCGCTGCTCACCGGTGTGCGCGGCCAGGGCGTGCACGAGGTGGCCGAGCGGCTGCGCTCGCAGCTGTCCGTGCCGTACCCGGTCGACCGGCTGACGGTCGAGGCGAACGCGATGGTCGGCTACGCCTCCACGGCCGACGATGACACCCTCGACCCGGGCGACGTGGACGCGCTGCTGCAGCGGGCCGACGTCGCCGTGCGGGCCACCCGCGGCGGCGAGGAGGTCCGCGGGTATGTGCCGAGCATGGGCCAGATCTTCCTGCGCCGGTTCCAGATGGTCACCCAGTTCCGGCAGGCCATCGAGGAGGGCCAGGTCAGCGTCCACTACCAGCCGAAGGTGTCCCTGCCGAGCAAGCAGGTCCTCGGCGTGGAGGCGCTGGTGCGCTGGCAGCACCCCGAGTTCGGCCGGCTCGACCCGGACGAGTTCGTGCCCGCGGTCGAGGCCGCGGGCCTGGTCGGCGTGCTGACCGGGTTCGTGCTGGAGCAGTCGCTGATCCGGGTCCGCAAGTGGATGGACGAGGGGCTGCGGATCTCCGTCGCGGTCAACCTGTCCGTGCGCAACCTGGCCGACGAGGACTTCCCGGCGAAGGTCGTGGAGGCGCTGCGGAACTTCGACGTGCCGCCCGAGCTGCTCACGTTCGAGCTGACCGAGTCCGGCGTGATGGCCGATCCGCAGAAGGCGCTGCCGATCCTGCGCGAGCTGCACGCGCATGGCATCGTGCTGGCGGTCGACGACTTCGGCACCGGCTACTCGTCGCTGGCCTACCTGCGGCAGCTGCCGGTGGACGAGGTCAAGATCGACAAGAGTTTCGTCCTCGGCATGGGCACGGACCTCGGCGACCTGGCGGTCGTCCGGTCGATCGTCGAGCTGGGCCACTCGCTGGGCCTCGCGGTCGTCGCCGAGGGCGTCGAGGAGGACGTCGCACGGGACCAGCTGGAGGCGATGGGCTGCGACGTCGCCCAGGGCTACCTGATCTCCCGCCCGCTGGCCGAGGACCGCCTGGAGGCCTGGTTGCAGGCCCGGACGGCCCGGTCGGTGGGGCGCAAGATGGAGACGGTGCTGACGCTCCTGACCTAAAGGGGACCCCCCTGCGCGGCCCTCCGGCGGACGATGTAATCTCTTCGAGGCTTCAACGTTCAGGCGTTGGAACTCGCCCCAATAGCTCAGTCGGCAGAGCGTCTCCATGGTAAGGAGAAGGTCTACGGTTCGATTCCGTATTGGGGCTCGGTGGTCAGCAGGCCACTCCGCTTCGGCGGGGGAGTCTGAAGGCCGGTCAAGGCGGTGTAGCTCAGTCGGTAGAGCAAGCGGCTCATAATCGCTGTGTCGCCGGTTCAAGTCCGGCCACCGCTACGCGGATGGGCGGACTATGCTCACGGATTGCGTGAGTCTGATCCGCTTCGCCATTGCATCCGGGGGTCGGACCCCCGGACCCCCGCCAGGGGGCTAGCCCCCTGGACCCCCACCCGGGGCGACTTGGGAGGTCAGGTCGCTTGTGGGGGTTTTCGTTGTGTAGAGAAAGGCTTTGCTGTGGCTGCCACCGACGTGCGACCGAAGATCACGCTGGCGTGCGAGGTCTGCAAGCACCGCAACTACATCACCAAGAAGAACCGGCGCAACGACCCGGATCGCCTGGAGATGAAGAAGTTCTGCCCGAACTGCGGTACGCACCGGGTTCACAAGGAAACCCGCTGACGCCAGCACCCCAGGTTTCGACGAAGGCCGCCCCGGACCACCGGGGCGGCCTTCGCGCTTTCCGGGCGCGCGCGGGCGGTGGGTAGGCTGCTCGGGTGCCTTTGGACCCCTCGTTCGTCGGGCGGACGTACCCGCCGGACTCAACCTACGAAGTCGGCCGCGAGAAGATCCGCGAGTTCGCCGCCGCGATCGGTGACGCCAACCCGCTCTACACGGACCCGGAGGCGGCCCGCGCGGCCGGCTACCCGGACGTCATCGCGCCGCCCACCTTCCTCACGGTGATCAACCTCGACGCGATCAACGCCATCGCCGAGGACCCGGAGCTGGGGCTGGACTACAGCCGGATGGTGCACGGTGACCAGGCCTTCAGCTACACGCGCCCGGTGCACGCCGGCGACCGGCTCCGCATCACCACGACGGTCGAGGACATCATGGCCAGGGCGGGCAACGACTTCCTGACCGTGCGCGGCGAGGTCGTCGACGCCGACGGTCAGCTCGTGTGCACGACGCGCGCGCAGCTCGTCGTGCGGGGAGAGGGGGCCTGATGGCGTACGAAAAGGGCACCGAGCTGCCGCCGCTGCAGGTGCACGTCACGCGCGACCAGCTGGTCCGGTACGCGGGCGCGTCGCTGGACTTCAACCCGATCCACTGGAACGAGCGGTTCGCCAAGGAGGTCGGGCTCCCGGACGTGATCGCGCACGGGATGCTGACGATGGCGCTGGGCGGCCGTCTCGTCACGGACTGGCTCGGCGACCCGGGCAAGCTGGTCGAGTACAGCGTCCGCTTCACCAGGCCCGTCGTGGTCTCGCCGGAGGGAGCGGACGTCGAGTTCACCGGCAAGGTCGCGGAGGTCCGCGAGGACGGCACCGCCCGCGTGGACATCACGGCCAAGTTCGACGGCAGGACGGTGCTCGGGAAGGCGCAGGCCGTCGTCCGCTGACGTGCATCCCAAACTGGTACCGTAGTGGTATGACGAAGCAGATCGCCGTCCGTCTCCCCGACGACCTGGTGTCCTTCATCGACCACGTGGTGGAGGAGGGCGGCGCCGCGAGCCGTGCCGAGCTGGTGTTCCGCGCCCTGGAACGGGAGCGCCGGCGCCTGCTGACGGAGCGCGACATCGCCCTGCTGACGGGCGGCGTGCCGGACGATCTCGCCGGGATCGAGGAGCACGCCGCCCCGCTGGACGACCTGGACTGATGCGCCCGATCCACCTGGCCCGGCTCGACAAGGTCCGGCCGGTGCTGGTGCTGACCCGCGAACTGATCCGCCCGCACCTGACCCGCGTCACGATCGCCCCGGTGACGAGCACGATCCGCGGCCTGTCGACTGAGGTGCGGGTCGGCGGCCGCAACGGCCTGGACCACGAGAGCGTCGTCAGCTGCGACAACATCCAGACGATCCGCAAGTCGGCGCTGGGCAAGCAGATCGGCCGCCTGATGCCGGACCAGGAGCGCGAGCTGACGGAAGCGATTCGCCTCGCCTTCGACCTCGACTGAGGACGCGCGGCGAACCGACGCCGCGTCAATCCACCAGATCGAGCACCACGTCCGCCATCCCACGTTCCCCAACCGCGTTGGGATGCAGCTCCATCGCCGGCGAGGACGGCACCGCGTCCTCGACCCACTTGACCCGCGCCTTGGCGCACATGTCCTTCCCCTTGGACGGCGTCGCCGTGTCCGCGTATCCGGCTTGGCCCGCCTTCGCCTCGGTGGCCAGCATCGAGTTCAGCCGGGCGAGCGAGGTCCGCAGGTAGGCCACGTCCTCGGGTCCGATGGGCAGGAACGGCCAGCACCCGTTCCCGTCCGGCAGCGCCGTCGGGTAGCCCACCACGATCACCTGCGCCCGCGGCGCCCGCTCGTGGATCGCGGTCAGCGCGGTCCGCACCTTCGTCGCCGTCGCCGTGATCCGCTCCGCCAGCTGGTCCCGCCCGCCGGCGGTCAGCCGCGGCTTGCACAGCGACACCGTGCGGTTGGTCGTGAGGCAGTCGCGGGCGAGGCTTACCAGCCCGATGTCGTTGCCGCCGATCCCGAGCGTCACCAGCGTCGTGTCCGGGGTGACGGCGTCCAGCTGCGGCGGGTTGACCCCGTCCGGCGTGGTCTGCGGCTCCGACAGGTGCTGCGTCGTCGCGCCGCCGCAGCTGACGTCGGCGAACGAGACCAGCCGCAGCTCGGCGGCGACGAGGTGCGGGTAGTTGTTGTCCGACCGCCCGCAGCCCGGCGGCACGCCGGCCGGCGCTCCGGTTCTCGGCGCCGACGTGTAGGAGTCGCCCAGCGCGACGTACCGGCCGGTGCCGGGGCCGATCACCGAACCAGGGGGCTTCGGCGGCGCGGCGGACTCGCCGCGCTCGCTGCGCCAGTACACGACACCGGCGGTCGCCGCCCCGACGAGCGCGGCCACCACCACCCCGATCAGCACCTTCTTCCCCACCCGCTACGGCTACCCCGAAAACGCCGAAGCGCCACTTCCGGCATGCGGAAGTGGCGCTTCGGTTGACGCGATCGGGTTACTTCGCTTCGGACAGCAGGGCCGCGATCCGCTCCACGCCCTCCACCAGGTCCGACTCGGCCAGCGCGTAGGAGAACCGGAAGTAGCCCGGCGTCCCGAACGCCTCGCCCGGCACCGCGGCCACGTCGGCCTCGCGCAGCATCAGGTCGGCCAGCTCCAGCGTGTCGGCCGGCTTCTCGCCGCGGATCTCCTTGCCGAGGAGCTCCTTGAACGACGGGTACGCGTAGAACGCGCCCTCCGGGGTCGGGCAGGTGACGCCCGGGATGTCGGAGAGCAGTGAGACGATCTTCTTGCGGCGCGCGTCGAACGCGGCGCGCATCTCGGCGACCACGTCCAGCGGCCCCGCGACGGCGGCCAGCGCGGCCCGCTGTGCGACGTTCGACACGTTGCCGCACAGGTGGGACTGGTAGCTCGTCGCGGCCTTGATCACGTCCTTGGGGCCGGCGATCCAGCCCACGCGCCAGCCGGTCATCGAGTAGGTCTTGGCGACGCCGTTCAGCACCAGGGTCTGGTCGGCCAGCTCGGGCACCACGACCGGCATCGAGTGGTTCTCCACGCCGTCGTAGGTCAGGTGCTCGTAGATCTCGTCGGTGATCACCCAGATGCCGTGCTCGAGGGCCCACTTGCCGATGGCCTCGATCTGCTCGCGGCTGTAGACCGCGCCGGTCGGGTTGGACGGCGAGTTGAACAGCAGCACCTTGGTGCGGTCGGTGCGCGCGGCCTCCAGCTGCTCGACGGTGACCCGGTAGCCGGTCGACTCGTCGGCGGTGACCTGCACCGGCACCCCGCCGGCGAGCTTGATCGACTCGGGGTAGGTGGTCCAGTACGGCGCGAGCAGCAGGACCTCGTCGCCCGGGTCGCACAGCGTGGCGAAGGCGGAGTAGACGGCCTGCTTGCCGCCGTTGGTGACCAGGACCTGGCTGGGCTCGATGGCGAAGCCGGTGTCGCGCAGCGTCTTCGCCGCGATGGCCTCCTTCAGCACGGGCAGGCCACCGGCCGCGGTGTAACCGTGGTTGGCCCGGTCGTGGACGGCCTTCGCGGCCGCCTCGACGACGTAGTCGGGCGTCGGGAAGTCCGGCTGCCCCGCACCGAAGCCGATCACCGGGCGGCCCTGCGCCTTCAGCTCCTTCGCCTTCGCGTCGACGGCGAGGGTGGCCGACGGCGTGATGCCGGCGATCCGGGCCGAAATGCGGGAGCTGGCGGTGACGGTTGCGGGTGCGCTCATGGCTTTCATGTTCGCACGTCGCGTGTGTCGAGGAGCACGCGGGAGCCGTTCTGCGCCCCTCGGTTGCGGGCCCCTTCCGGGCTTGCCGTAGACTTCCGAACTTGGAACGTCCGGAGCCTGACCCCGCAGGGCATGCGGGGAGGGTCAAGGGCGTCCAGCGAGCGGCTGGATTGCTCGAAGGGGTGTAGCTCAATTGGCAGAGCAGCGGTCTCCAAAACCGCAGGTTGCAGGTTCAAGTCCTGTCACCCCTGCGTCGATGTAGGTGCCTTAGCGGAGGAGTGGTCGTGAGCGACAACGACGCCGGCGGCAAGGGCCAGGAGCAGGAGCCCAAGCGGGCTGCGCGTCCGGTCACGGCTGCGGCGCGGCGCGAACGTCGCGCCTCCGCGCGCCCTGCCGGCAAGGCGGCCAAGGACGGCGACAGGGCGCGTCCGTCGGGCAAGGCTTCGGCCGCGAGCCCGGTCCCCGACGGCAAGGCCAAGGCGGGCGAGGTCAAGAAGGGTCGCGCGACCCCGAAGCGGACCCGCAAGGACAAGAAGCCGTCGCTGTTCGCGAGGCTGGTGCGGTTCATCCGCGAGGTGTGGGCCGAGCTGCGCAAGGTCATCTGGCCGACGCGCAAGCAGATGGTCACCTACACCACGGTCGTGCTGGTCTTCGTGGCCTTCATGGTCGCGCTGGTCTCGTTGCTGGACTTCGCGTTCCGCAAGGGCGTGTTCTGGCTGTTCGGCTGAGCGCGTCCCCGCGGGCCGGCACGGACACGACAAGCGATCAAGTGAGAGGACGGAACGTGACCTCCGAGAACGGCGTCGCAGCCGGCGACGAGTACGACGAGCCGGTCGAGGCGGTGGCTGAGGACGAGGCCGTCGAGTCCGACCAGGACGCCGAGGGCGCGGTCGCCGAACTCGACGCCGAGCCGGAAGAGGCCGCGGCCGACGACAAGCAGGCGGACGACGAGGCGGCCGAGCCGGCCGCCGAGGCCGCGCCCGCCGAGGACGGCGACGAGGACCCGGTCGAGAAGCTGCGCAAGGAGCTGCGCTCGCTCCCGGGCGACTGGTACGTCGTGCACTCCTACGCAGGGTACGAGAACAAGGTCAAGAACAACCTCGAGACCCGTACCCAGACGCTGGACGTCGAGGACTACATCTTCCAGATCGAGGTCCCGACCGAAGAGGTCACGCAGATCAAGAACGGCCAGCGCAAGGTCGTGCAGCAGAAGGTGCTGCCCGGCTACATCCTGGTCCGGATGGAGCTGAACGACGCCTCGTGGAGCGCGGTGCGCAACACGCCGGGAGTCACCGGGTTCGTCGGCGCGACCTCGAAGCCGTCGCCGCTGAGCATCGACGACGTGCTGAAGTTCCTGGCCCCGAAGGTCGAAAAGCCCGCCCCGGCGAAGGCCAAGGGCGAGGCCGCCTCGGCGGAGGCCGCGCTGGGCGCGCCCGCGGTCGAGGTCGACTTCGAGGTGGGCGAGTCGGTCACCGTCATGGACGGCCCGTTCGCGACGCTGCCCGCGACGATCAGCGAGGTCAACGCGGACGCGCAGAAGTTGAAGGTCCTGGTTTCGATCTTCGGCCGCGAGACGCCGGTCGAGCTGTCGTTCAACCAGGTCTCCAAGATCTGACGACCCAGTACACTGGATCGTTGGCCCTCGCGCGCAGGCAGGCGCGCGGGGTACTCGGTACTGAATAGGAACTAGGAATGCCACCCAAGAAGAAGAAGCTTGCAGCGATCATCAAGCTGCAGATTCAGGCGGGTGCCGCGAACCCGGCTCCGCCGGTCGGCCCCGCGCTGGGTCAGCACGGCGTCAACATCATGGAGTTCTGCAAGGCCTACAACGCCGCGACCGAGTCGCAGCGCGGCAACGTGGTGCCGGTCGAGATCTCCGTGTACGAAGACCGGTCGTTCGACTTCAAGCTGAAGACGCCGCCGGCCGCTCGGCTGCTGCTGAAGGCCGCGGGCATCGACAAGGGCTCGGCCGAGCCGCACAAGACCAAGGTCGCCAAGGTGACCTGGGACCAGGTGCGCGAGATCGCCGAGACCAAGAAGTCGGACCTGAACGCCAACGACATCGAGCAGGCGGCGAAGATCATCGCCGGCACCGCCCGGTCGATGGGCATCACGGTCGAATAAGTCCTCCGGGACTGCAGTGGGAGAGCCAGGCGCTGGCTCGTACCACAACTGATCCACTTTCTAGCTAAGGACAGACATGGCAAAGCGCAGCAAGGCTTACCGCCAGACGGCTGAGCAGATCGACCGCGAGCGGCTCTACGCCCCGCTCGAGGCCGTCAAGCTGGCGAAGGAGCTCTCCAAGTCCAAGATGGACGAGACGGTCGAGGTCGCGATGCGCCTCGGCGTCGACCCCCGCAAGGCCGACCAGATGGTCCGCGGCACCGTGAACCTGCCGCACGGTACCGGTAAGACCGTCCGCGTCATCGCGTTCGCCGTCGGCGACAAGGCCGCGCAGGCCGAGGCCGCCGGTGCGGACGCCGTCGGCAGCGACGACCTGATCGAGCGAATCCAGGGTGGCTGGCTCGACTTCGACGCCGCTGTCGCGACGCCGGACCAGATGGCGAAGGTCGGGCGCATCGCCCGCATCCTGGGCCCGCGTGGCCTGATGCCGAACCCGAAGAGCGGCACCGTGACGCCCGACGTGGCGAAGGCGGTCACCGAGATCAAGGGTGGCAAGATCGACTTCCGCGTCGACAAGCAGGCCAACCTGCACCTGGTGATCGGCAAGTCGTCGTTCGACGCCGAGAAGCTGGTTGAGAACTACGCGGCCGCCCTGGACGAGATCCTGCGGGCGAAGCCGTCCGCCGCGAAGGGCCGCTACATCAAGAAGGTGGTCATCTCGACCACCATGGGGCGCGGCATCCCGGTCGACCCCGCCCGGACGCGCAACCTCCTCGCCGAGGACGCGACCGTCTGACGCTAGTTCGAGCGAAGGGCCCCGGCACTGCTGCGCCGGGGCCCTTCTCGTTACCGGCTGGTGGGAGTGCCCGCCGTGCTCGGGGGCGGACAGGTGCTCCGGCCCGCCTCGTGGCCGGTGATCAGCCACTGACCCTTTTCGACGCGCTGCACGGTGAAGGTGCCGAGGGCAGGCCCGCCCTGGATCGGGAACCGGCACGAGTCGATCACCAGCGTGTCGCCCGGCGGTGGTTCCGAGACCGAGCTGGGTATCGACTCGGCGTAGCTGTTGATGTTGGTGACCTGGGCCTTCAACGCGAACACGGCCTGCTGGCAGTCGGGGTACCCGAGGTCCTCCGCGAACTTCTGCTGGATCGGGGTGTCGAACGAACCACACGCGAGGTCGGGCCGGTTCTGGGCGATCTGGGCGTAGACCATGCGGATCGCCTCGTACGGAGAGGTCGAGAAGATCTTGTTCGTGCGCCACTGCCCCCCGCCGGTTTCGGAGGCCGGCCTGTCCTCGTCCTGGCTGGGAAAGAAGTGGTTGTACGCCAGCTTGCCGGCGACGATCAGGACGATCAGGAACAGCAGCGCGGACAGCAGCTTCCCGGCCAGTCGCTTCGCCCACTTCGGCGCCCTGATCTTCGGGCCGGGTTGGGGGAGTGGCTGGAGCTGGCCGTACGGCGGAGGTGGCACCGGCGGGCCGCCGTGCCCCGCCTGCGTGGGTGGGCCAGGCGCGGGCGCGTTCTGCGCCGGGCCGTACCCGGGGGCGCTCTGCACCGGCGCGTTCTGCGTTGGCACCAGCTCTCCGTTGCTCTGCCGCTGCGCTTCGGTGTAGCGGAGGAAGTCCTGGAACTGCTGGAACTGCTGGAACTGGCGCAGCTGCTCGGGGTCGAGCTGGGGTGCGGCGGGCTTGACCGCGCCACCGGGCGGGGGCTGTCCGCCGAGCGGGGTCGGCTCGTCGTCGGGCTGTTGGCCTGGTCGCTGCTCCACCACGCGCCCATGATGCCTGCCACGGGGTGGCCGAGTCATCACGGACCGCGTAACCAGGGTGCCGGCAAGCCGCCCGCCCAGGCCAGGTACTATGGACGACGGTTCTACCGAAGACCGCTGGTTCTTCACGCCGTCAGGCGCGAAGCGAAGTGCCCCGGAACAGGAGGGGCGGCCCGCGCAGGAAGAACGAGGCTGCACACCTCCGGTGTGTCCGACGCCCCGTGCTTGCTGCGCGTGGGCGTTTTCTTCTTCCCGGGACTCCTCGCACAAGGCGGTCAAACCAGCCAAGAGAGGAGGCGACCCATGGCGAAGCCGGACAAGGTGGCGGCCGTCGCCGAGATCGCGGACCACTTCCGCAGCAGCTCGGCCACCGTCATCACCCAGTACAACGGCCTCTCCGTGTCCCAGCTCAGCGAGCTGCGCCGCGCTCTCGGCACCAGTGCCAAGTACCGGGTTGCGAAGAACACCCTCGTGCAGCGGGCCGCGGAAGAGGCCGGCATCGAGGGTCTCCAGGATCTCTTCGTCGGCCCGACCGCGATCGCCTTCGTGCAGGGTGAGCCGGTCGACGCCGCGAAGGCCCTGAAGAACTTCGCCAAGGACAACGCCGCCCTGGTCATCAAGGGTGGCTACATGGACGGCCGCCCGCTGTCCGTCGACGAGGTCAACCAGATCGCCGACCTCGACAGCCGCGAGGTTCTCCTCGCCAAGGCGGCAGGCGCGTTCAAGGCCAAGCTGTCCCAGGCCGCGGCTCTGTTCCAGGCCCCGGCGTCCCAGGTCGCCCGCCTCGCGCAGGCCCTCGCGGACAAGCAGCAGGGCGACGAGGCACCCGCCGAGAGCTGAAGTAACCACCCGCCCCGTACCACCCGTTAGGAAAGGAACGCCAACATGGCGAAGCTGAGCACCGACGAACTGCTCGACGCGTTCAAGGAGCTGACCCTGCTGGAGCTCTCGGACTTCGTGAAGAAGTTCGAGGAGACCTTCGACGTCACCGCCGCCGCGCCGGTCGCCGTCGCGGCCGCCGCCCCGGGTGCCGCCGCTGCCGGCGCCCCGGCCGAGGAGGAGAAGGACGAGTTCGACGTCATCCTCGAGGGTGCCGGCGACAAGAAGATCCAGGTCATCAAGGTCGTCCGCGAGGTCGTCTCCGGCCTGGGCCTGAAGGAGGCCAAGGAGCTCGTCGAGGGCGCCCCGAAGCCGCTCCTGGAGAAGGTCGACAAGGACGCCGCCAACGCGGCCAAGGAGAAGCTCGAGGCTGCCGGCGCCAAGGTCAGCGTCAAGTAGTCGCGAATTCCGCATCTCGAAAAAGGCGGGTCACCCGGCGGGTGGCCCGCCTTTTTCTCTTCACCTGGATTGTGGCTTGAAAAACTCATGAGTAACCTGCTCGAGACTTGACTCGTTGCACCTTGTTGACGCCGGGCAGGCGTGTGCCAGGGTGTTGATCCACGGCGTCGGAGCTGCGGGAGGTTCGATGGGTGCCGAGGTGGTCATCGAGGGTCTGACCAAGTCCTTCGGGCGGCAGACCATTTGGCGGGACGTGACCTTGACACTGCCTCCGGGCGAGGTGTCGGTCATGCTGGGCCCGTCGGGCACCGGCAAGTCGGTGTTCCTGAAGTCCATGATCGGGCTGCTCAAGCCCGACCGGGGCAGCTGCATGATCAACGGTGTCGACATCGTGCGGTGCAGCGAGCACAAGCTCTACGAAACGCGAAAATTGTTCGGAGTGCTGTTCCAGGACGGCGCGCTGTTCGGTTCCATGAACCTCTACGACAACGTCGCGTTCCCGCTCCGCGAGCACACCAAGAAATCCGAGACCGAGATCCGCCGGATCGTCCTGGAAAAGCTCGAGATGACCGGTCTGGCCGGCGCCGAGAAGAAGCTGCCCGGCGAGATCTCCGGCGGTATGCGCAAGCGCGCCGGCCTGGCCCGCGCCCTGGTGCTGGACCCGGAGATCATCCTGGTCGACGAGCCGGACTCCGGTCTGGACCCGGTCCGCACCACCTACATCTCGCAGCTGTTCATCGACGTCAACGCGCAGATCGACGCGACGTTCCTGATCGTCACGCACAACATCAACCTGGCCCGCACGGTGCCGGACAACCTGGGCATGCTGTTCCGCAAGGAGCTGGTCATGTTCGGCCCCCGCGAGGTGCTGCTGACCAGCGAGGAGCCGGTCGTCAAGCAGTTCCTGGGCGGCCGCATGGACGGCCCGATCGGCATGTCCGAGGAGAAGGACACCGCCCAGATGGCCGCCGAGCGCGCCATGTTCGAGGCAGGCCACCACGCGGGCGGGGTCGAGGACGTCACCGGCATCCCGGCCCAGATGCAGCCGACCCCGGGCGTGCCGACCCGGCAGGGCGCGATCCGCCGCAAGGACCGCGTCATGAAGATCCTGCACACGCTGCCGCCCGCCGCGCAGGAGGGGATCATCGAGTCCCTGTCCCCGGAGGAGCAGCGCCACTACGGCGTCACGCCCCGCCGCGCGGTGCACACCGGCAGCCGCCACGCCGCCGCCCAAACCATGCCGCTGCCCACCCACCACCAGGGCCAGCTCTCCGACGAGGAAATCGCGCGCATGCCGCAGTCCGGGTGGCCCAGCAGAACCGAGACCACCGACCGGTTCCGTGGCCCGGGGGCCGGTGAGGCATGAGCTCGACGGCCTCCTCGGCCAAGGTTCCCGGGATCGGAATGCTGCGTGAGACCGGGAAGTTGTTCGCCCTCGGGCTGGACATCATCCGCGGGTTCTTCCAGCGGCCGTTCCAGTTGCGGGAGTTCATCCAGCAGTCGTGGTTCATCGCGAGCGTCACGATCCTGCCTACGGCCCTCGTCGCGATCCCGTTCGGCGCGGTCATCTCGCTGCAGTTCGGGTCCCTCGCGCGCCAGCTCGGCGCGCAGTCCTACACCGGCGCCGGCAGCGTGCTCGCGACCGTGCAGCAGGCCGCCCCGCTGGTGACCGCGCTGCTCGTCGCGGGCGCGGGCGGCAGCGCGATCTGCGCGGACATCGGCGCGCGCACGATCCGCGAGGAGATCGACGCGATGGAGGTGCTCGGCGTCTCCGCGGTGCAGCGGCTGATCGTGCCGCGCGTGCTCGCGTCGATGCTCGTCGCGTTGCTGCTCAACGGCATGGTCAGCGTCATCGGCGTGCTCGGCGGCTACTTTTTCAACGTGGTGCTGCAGGGCGGCACGCCGGGCGCGTACCTGGCGAGCTTCTCGGCGCTGGCGCAGCTGCCCGACCTGTGGGTGGGCGAGATCAAGGCGCTCATCTTCGGCTTCATCGCCGCCGTGGTCGCCGCCTACCGCGGGCTGAACCCCGCAGGCGGCCCGAAGGGCGTCGGTGACGCGGTGAACCAGTCCGTCGTCATCACGTTCCTGCTGCTCTTCGTCGTGAACTTCGTGATCACGCTCATCTACCTGCAGATCGTCCCCGGAAAGCTGAGCTGATCATGGCGAACATCGGTCAGACGGCGAAGCGGATCGCCCACCGTCCACTCGAGGTGCTGGACAACTTCGGCGACCAGATGTCGTTCTACATCCGGGCGCTGGCGTGGACGCCGCGCACGATCCGCCGCTACACCAAGGAAGTGCTGCGGCTGCTGGCCGAGGTCAGCTTCGGGTCGGGCTCGCTCGCGGTCATCGGCGGCACGGTCGGCGTGATGATCGGCCTCACCCTGTTCACGGGTGTCCTCGTCGGCCTCCAGGGCTATTCGGCCCTGAACTCGATCGGCACGTCGGCGTTCACCGGCTTCCTGACCGCGTTCTTCAACACCCGCGAGATCGCCCCGCTGGTCGCAGGCCTCGCGTTGTCGGCGACCGTCGGCGCCGGGTTCACCGCGCAGCTGGGCGCGATGCGGATCTCGGAGGAGATCGACGCGCTCGAGGTGATGGGCGTGCCGAGCCTGCCGTACCTGGTGACCACGCGGATCATCGCCGGGTTCGTCGCGGTCATCCCGCTGTACGTGATCGGCCTGCTGTCGTCGTACCTGGCGTCGCGGCTGGTGGTCATCTACATCTACGGGCAGTCCGAAGGGACGTACGACCACTACTTCAATCTGTTCTTACCTCCCGAGGACGTCTTCTACTCGTTCATCAAGGTGCTGATATTCAGCGTCGTGATCATCCTGACCCACTGCTACTTCGGGTACCGCGCCTCCGGCGGCCCGGCGGGCGTGGGTGTGGCGGTGGGCCGCGCGGTGCGGCTGAGCATCGTCACGGTCGCCATCATCAACTTCTTCATCGGGTTCGCCATCTGGGGGACCTCGGTGACGGTCCGGATCGCGGGGTGACATCACTGTGGTGACCTTGCGCCGCAGGCTGCTCGGCCTGCTCCTGATCGTGGTGCTCGCGGCCGGTGTCACGCTGTCGATCGCCATGTACAACCGGGCGTTCACGCCGACCGTCGAGGTGAAGCTGCAGGCGGGCGAGGTCGGCAACCAGCTGCTGCCGCAGTCCGACGTGAAGGTGCGCGGGCTGATCGTCGGGTCTGTCAAGTCGATCGACGCGAGCGCCGAGGGCGCCACGCTGACGCTGGCCCTGGACCCGGAGTCGGCGAAGCTGATCCCGGAGAACGTCAGCGCCCGGTTCCTGCCGAAAACGCTGTTCGGCGAGCGGTACGTGTCGCTGGAGATCCCGGAGCAGCCGTCGGCGCGGACGCTCGCCGCCGGTGACGTGATCCCGCAGGACCGCACGCAGAACGCGGTCCAGCTGTCGCAGGCGCTGGACAACCTGCTGCCGGTGCTGCAGGCCGTGCAGCCGGAGAAGCTGTCCACCACGCTGACCGCCATCTCGACCGCCCTGCAGGGCCGCGGCGAGACGCTCGGGCAGACCCTGTCGGAGCTGGGCACCTACTTCGGCGACCTGAACCCGCACCTGCCGCAGCTCCAGGAGAACCTGCGCGAGCTGGCGAAGTTCTCGGACAACCTCAGCGACGCCGCGCCGGACCTGGTGCAGACGCTGGACAACCTGTCGACCACGACGAAGACGGTGTTCGACGAGCAGCAGAACCTGCAGGCCCTCTACGCCAACGTGACGGCCGCGTCGCAGACCCTGGAATCGTTCGTGAGCGCGAACGCGAGCAACCTGATCAGCCTCGCCGAGAACTCCCGCCCGACGGCCGAGCTGCTGGCGAAGTACGCGCCGGAGTACCCGTGCCTGTTCGGCTCGATGGCCGAGCTGGTGCCCTACGTGGACGAGGCGCTGGGCAAGGGCACGAACCAACCGGGCCTGCACGCCACGATCGAGATCGTCACCACCCGCGGGCCGTACGTGGCGGGCCGCGACGAGCCGCGCTTCGAGGACAAGCGGGGCCCGCGCTGCTACAACGTCAAGGACTTCCCGCAGCCGTTCCCGCAGTACCCGCCGGAGGGCCCGATCAAGGACGGCGCCCAGCCGACGCCGGGCTCGCGTCCGGCCAGTGACGGTCTCGTCCCGGCCAACACCATCGCCGACGCCGGCGGCTACAACGGCGGCGGCGCGGCTGGCGGCAACCCGGCCAACGGCCGGGCCGAACTCGACTTCCTGTCCCAGCTCGTCGGCCCGCAGGTCGGCCTCGACCCGGCGGCCATGCCGGGCTGGTCCGGCCTGCTCGTGGGCCCCCTCTACCGGGGTGCGGAGGTGACGGTCAAGTGAGGGGACTGGTCGCGCCGCTGGTCAAGCTGACCATCTTCATCGTGATCACCGTGCTGTTCACGGCGATCCTCGGCATCAGCATCGCCAACATCAACACCCAGGACACCACCGGCTACAGCGCCCGCTTCACCGACGCGACGCTGGTGCTGCCCGGCGACGACGTCCGCATCGCGGGTGTGAAGGTCGGGCAGGTCACCGACGTCAAGATCGTCGACCGGCGCCAGGCGCAGATCGACTTCGAGGTCGACCAGGGCCGCACCCTGCCGGCCGGGGTGACGGTGCAGATCAAGTACCGCAACCTGGTCGGCCAGCGGTACCTCTCGCTCGGCCAGGGCACCGGGGACGACAAGGGGACGCTCAAGCCGGGCAGCACGATCCCGCTGGAGCGCACCACGCCCGCGCTCGACCTGGACGAGCTGTTCAACGGGTTCAAGCCGCTGTTCCGCGCGCTCAACCCGGAGGACGTCAACAAGCTGTCCTACGAGCTGATCCAGGTCCTGCAGGGCGAGGGCGGCACGATCGACAGCCTGCTCGCCCACACCGCGTCGCTGACCAGCACGATCGCGCAGAAGGACCAGGTGATCGGCCAGGTGGTGACCAACCTGAACACGGTGCTGGACGCGGTCAACGCGCACACCCCGCAGCTGACCGACCTGATCGACAAGCTGCAGCAGCTCACCACCGGCCTGGCCCAGGACCGCGACTCGATCGGTGACGCGATCGACGCGCTCGGCGGGCTGGCCAACACGACCGCGGGCTTCCTCGACGAGGCGCGCGAACCGCTCAAGAACGACATCTCGGCGCTAGGCGGGCTCGCCCAGAACCTCAACGACAGCGAGCCAGTGGTGGAGCACTTCATCCAGGTCCTGCCGGAGAAGGTCACGGCGCTGGCGCGCACGGCCGACTACGGCTCCTGGTTCAACTTCTACCTCTGCTCGGCGAGCGGGAGCGTGTCGCTGCCGCCGCTGATCAACCAGGAGATCAACCTCCCGATCATGCCGGCGACCCAGGCGCGGTGCGGATCATGAGGAGCTTCCAGTCGCGCAACCCGGTGCCCATCGCGGCTGTCGGCCTCGTGCTGATGCTGCTGGGCTTCATCGCCGCGCTCAACGCCGACGACCTGCCGATCATCGGCGCCGGGACCAGCTACGAGGCGGAGTTCACCGAGGCGGCCGGCCTGAAGGCGGACGACGAGGTGCGGGTGGCCGGCGTGAAGGTCGGCAAGGTCACCGACGTGACGCTGGACGGCGCGTCGGTGAAGGTGACGTTCAAGGTCAAGGACACCTGGCTCGGCGACAAGACCGCGGCGGCGATCAAGATCAAGACGCTGCTCGGCCAGAAGTACCTCGCGCTCGACCCGGTCGGGGAGAAGGCGCTCGACCCGGGCACGCCGATCCCGAAGGAACGGACGCTGGCGCCCTACGACGTGCTGGACGCGTTCCGGGACCTGTCGTCGACGGTCAACGACATCGACACGGACCAGCTGGCCCAATCCTTCGACGTGCTGTCCCAGACGCTGTCCGGCACCTCCGACAACGTGCGCGGCGCGCTCAACGGTCTGTCGCAGCTGTCCGACACGATCGCCAAGCGGGACACCGAGCTGGCGCAGTTGCTGCAGAACACCAACCAGATCTCGCAGACGCTGGCCGACCGTGACCAGCAGCTGACCCGGCTGCTGCAGGACGGCAACCTGGTGCTGCAGGAGGTCGCGGCACGTGAGCAGGCGATCTCCACGCTGCTGGCCGGCTCGCAGGAGCTGTCCCGGCAGCTGCAGGGCCTGGTGAGCGACAACGACGCCCAGCTGACGCCGGTGCTGACCTCGCTGGACCAGCTCACCGCGATGCTGCAGCGCAACCAGGACAACCTGGCGCAGGGCATCGCCCGGTTCGCGCCCTACATCCGCGTGTTCACCAACACCGTCGGCAACGGGCACTGGTTCGACAACTACATCTGCGGTCTGATCCTGCCTTCGATCGGCGCCCTGAACGAAGAGGGGTGCAACCAGAAATGACGGAGACCCGCTTCGGCCGATCCCTCGCGCGCGGCGTTGCCGCGGCGTGCGTGCTCGGTCTCGTCGTGGCCGGCGTGCTCTGGTGGACGCTCAAGGACGCCGACAAGAAGCACCTCACCGCCTACTTCACCAGCGCGACCGGCCTCTACGTCGGCAACAGCGTGCGGGTGCTCGGCGTGGACATGGGCAAGGTGACCTCGGTCGAGCCGATGGGCGACCGGGTCAAGGTCGTGATGGAGTACGACCGCGCTGTGCGGGTGCCCGCCGACGCGCAGGCCGCGATCGTCGCGCCGTCGCTGGTCAGCGACCGGTACGTGCAGCTCGCCCCGGCCTACACCGGCGGCGAGGTGATCAGCGAGGGCGCCACCATCCCGCTGGAGAAGACCGCGGTGCCGATCGAGGTCGACCAGCTCTACGACAGCCTGGACAAGATCAGCCGCTCGCTCGGCCCGAACGGGGTCAACCAGAACGGCTCGCTGTCGGACCTGCTCACCACGCTGGCGCAGAACCTGGACGGCAACGGCCAGGCCCTGCACGACACGATCACCAAGCTGAGCCAGGCGTCGAAGACGTTGTCCGGCAACGAGGACGACCTGTTCGGCACGATCTCCAACCTGGCCGACTTCACCACCACGCTCGCCAACAGCGACAACCAGGTGCGCCAGTTCGAGCAGCGGCTCGCCGACGTCTCCGGTTACCTGGCGGGGGAGAAGGACAACCTGGCCGCCACGGTGCAGCAGCTCGGCACCACGCTCGCCACGGTGCAGCAGTTCATCAACAACCACTCCGACCGCCTGAAGTCCAACGTGGACAAACTGGCCAGCGTGACCCAGGTGCTGGTGGACCAGCGCAGTGCGCTCGCCGAGATCCTCGACGTCGCGCCGGTGGGCCTGAACAACGTGATCAACGCCTACAACGGCTCGTCGGGCACGCTCGACGCGCGGGCCAACATCAATGAGCTGACCCAGCCGCCGATCGTGATGATCTGCAACCTGCTCAAGCAGACCCCGGACGCGCTGGACGCGCTCGGCAACCTGTGCAGCTCGGTCGCGCCGCTGCTGGACGGCGCGGTGCCGCTGCCGTCGGTCGCGCAGACCGTGCACGCGCTGCAGAACGGCGAGCCGCCGCCGTTGCCGCTCCCGCTGGCGCAGACGGTCTACGGAACGGGGGCGTCGCGGTGAGGAAGACGATCGCGCTCGTCGCCGCCGGCGTGGCCGGCGCGCTGATCCTGTCCGGCTGTTCGTTCGGCGGCGTCTACGACGTGCCGCTGCCCGGTGGCGCCGACCTCGGCGACCACCCGTACACGGTCAAGGTCCAGTTCAACGACGTCCTCGATCTCGTGCCGCAGGCCGGGGTCAAGGTCAACGAGGTCCCGGTCGGCCGGGTCGAGGCGATCGGGCTGACCCCGGACGGCTGGCACGCCGAGGTCACCGTGAAGCTCGACGGCGACGTCAAGCTGCCCGCCAACTCGCTCGCCAACATCCGGCAGTCCAGCCTCCTCGGCGAGAAGTACGTCGAGCTGGCCTCGCCCGGCGACGACCTGGCGCAGGGCACGCTCACCGACGGCGCGGAGATCCCGCTGGCGCGCACCAACCGCAGCGTCGAGGTGGAGGAGGTGCTCGGCGCGCTGTCCATGCTGCTCAACGGCGGTGGGGTCGAGCAGCTCAACACCATCACCAAGGAGCTCAACGCCGCCACCGAGGGCCGCGAGCCGGACATCCGGCGCCTGCTGGACAACGCCGACCAGCTGGTGTCCACACTGGACGCCCAGTCCGGCGACATCACCCGCGCGCTGGACGGCCTCAACCGGCTCGCCAGCACGCTGGCCGGGCAGAAGGACCAGATCGTCAACGCGATCGACGACCTCGGCCCCGGCATCGGCGTCCTGGAGCAGCAGCGCACCCAGCTGGTCACCATGCTGCAGGCGCTGCGGAACCTCTCCGGCGTCACCGTCGACACGCTGAACAAGAGCCAGGAGAACCTGGTCGCCGACCTGCGGGCGCTGCTGCCGACGCTGCAGAAGCTCGGCGAGGCTGGCGCCGACCTGCCCAAGTCGCTGGAGATCCTGCTGACCTACCCGTTCACCGACGCGGCGATCGACGGCGTGAAGGGCGACTACTTCAACCTCTATGCCAAGATCGACCTGAACCTGCAGAACGTGCTGCAGAACCTGAGCCGCAGCAGGCAGAACCCGCTCGGCGGCGCGCTGCCGGACAGCCTGGCCGGGCTCACCGGCGGCGTCGAGGGCGAGCAGGCCAACCAGCCGCCGCCGCTGCCGTTGCCGGGCGAGTCGCAGAGCGCAGCGGCTGCCGGGGCCACCGGTGCGACCGGGGCGCAGCCGCAACAGACCGGGGTCGCGGGCATCTTCGGCCTGCTGGCGGGGGGTGCGTGATGCTGGTCCGCAAGACCAAGATCCAACTGATCGCGTTCCTGGTCATCTCCGTGGTGGCCGTGGTGTACGCGCTGGTCCGCTTCGCCGGGCTTGGGCAGGTGTTCGGCCAGACCGGGTACACGGTCAAGCTCGAGCTGACTCAGTCCGGCGGCATCTTCACGGGGGCCGAGGTCACCTACCGCGGCTACAACATCGGCAAGGTCGGCCAGCTGCGGCTCACCGCCGACGGGCTGGAGGCGGACCTGGAGATCGCGCCGGACACCCCGCAGGTGCCGGCGAACCTGGAGGCGGTCATCGCGAACCGGTCGGCCGTCGGTGAGCAGTTCGTCGACCTGCGGCCGGTCGCCGACGGCGGTCCGTACCTGGCGGGCGGCTCGGTGATCCCGGCCGCGAAGGCCCAGGTGCCGATCGGCACCGACCAGATCATCACCGACCTGGACAGCCTGGCGTCCTCGGTGCCCAAGGACGCGCTGCGGACTGTCGTCGACGAGTCCTACAACGCGTTCAACGGCACCGGGCCGGACCTGCAGCAACTGCTGGACACGGCGCGCGACTTCACCGCGACCGCGCAGCAGTACCTGCCGCAGACCGTGCAGCTGCTCGACTCCGGTGAGCGGGTGCTCCAGACGCAGAACCAGCAGGCAGGCAACCTGAAGGAGTTCAGCGCCAACCTCAATGAGCTGTCGGCGACTCTGAAGGGCTCCGACGCCGACATCCGGCGGCTGATCGAGGTCGCCCCCGGCGCGGCGCAGACACTCAACCAGTTCGTCACCGACCTCGGGCCCGGCCTCGGCGAGCTGACCGCGAACTTGCTGACCACGTCGAACCTGCTGCTGACCCGGCAGGACGGCATCCAGCAGGTGCTGGTCAGCTACCCGGTGCTGGCGGTGGGCGCCCGCAGCGTGGCGCCCGGCGACGGCACCGCGCACCTCGGGCTCGTGCTCAACCTGTTCGACCCGCCGGTGTGCACCAAGGGCTACATGAGCCCGGAGGAGTACCGCACGGGCGCGGAGACGACCCCGCGCGATCCGAACCTGAACTCGTACTGCGCGGAGCCCGCCGGCAGTCCGATCGGCGTGCGCGGCGCCCAGAACGCGCCGTACAACGGGGTGCCGGTCGCGCCGACGCCGCAGGAAGTGGAGCAGAACTCGACGCGGGACGAGGAGCAGCTGGCGTACATGCGGGGCACCCCCGGCGTCGTCGGCTCGCCCGGTGTCTCGATCACCAGCCTGACCGCGCTGCTGGGGCTGCCCGGCTGACGCCGCCCACACCCGACCTACCTACTCTGGAGTGTTATGAGTTCGGACGAGGCACGGACCGAGGACGCCGGCTTCCCGGATCCGCCTGCCGAGGACCAGGTGGCCGGGGACAAGCTGGGCCGCTACCTGGTGCTGGGCACGGCAGCACTGGCCGCGGCGGCGCTGATCGTCGCCGGGATCTTCGGCGTCCAGTGGTGGGTCGCCTCCGCCGACGACAACCTGGCGCTCGCCCAGGCGCGCGACGACGTGGTCAAGGCGGGCACCGCGGCGGTCAAGGCGTACACCGAGCTGGACTACACCAACCCGGACGCCTACTTCGCGCAGCAGAAGGCCGTGTCGACCCAGGACCTGGTCGACCAGATCACCGCGAGCGAGCAGAACTACCGCCAGGCGATGGCCGACGCCAAGACCAAGGTGACCACCACGGTGCAGGACATCGGGGTGGAGGAGCTGGATCTGCACGGCGGGAAGGCGAGCTTCCTGGCGGCGATCAGCACGCTGGTCGCGCAGGAGGGCGCCCAGCCGGCCGCCAAGCCGTTGCGGCTGGAGGTGCAGATGACCCGTGTCGGTGACGAGTGGAAGGTGTCCGGGATCGGGTCGGTGCCGCTCGTGAGCGGGCAGTGACCGTCGCCCCAGGCGTACGAGGAGAGGACCAGTCAATGCCACCGTCTCGCCGGCAGCCGCCGCCGGTGCGCCGCCGCCCCAAGGTCGCCGGCGCCGGGATCCGGCGCCCCTCGCCGAGGCCCCGCGACGAGGAGTACCCCGGGACCGAGGGCGTCAGCGCGCCCGAGGTCGAGGAGGTTTCGGCGCCGGCGGAGCCCGCTTCGGCTGAGCCCGAGGAGGCCGCGGAAGCCCCGGCTGAGCCCCGGCGGCCCAGCCCGCGGCCGAAGGCCCGCGACGCGGGGGAGCCGAAGCCGGAGAGCTACGCCGAGGCCGAGGCCGCCGCGGCGGAGGAGGAGCCCGCGGAGCCTCGCTCGCGGCGCAAGACCAGCCCGTACGTCCTGGCCGGCGCGCTGTTCGGCCTGGCGCTGGTGTTGGCCGGGTTCGCGGTGTGGTTCAAGATCGAGGGCAACCGCGTCGACGCGATGACCTCGAACACCGCCCTGCTGGACACCGCCCGCACCGCGGACGTCAGCAAGGCCGCGTCGAACGCCGTGGAGTCGCTGTTCTCCTACGACTTCAACAACATCGCGAAGACCCAGGACGCGGCCAAGGACCTGCTCCTCAACGACGAGGTGAAGGCCACGTACAACCGCATCTTCGGCGAGGTCGAGCGGCTGGCCCCGCAGCAGAAGATCGTCGTCACGGTGAAGGCGACCCGCAGCGCGGTGATCATGCTCGACGGGGACCGCGCGAAGGTCATGGTGTTCGTCGACCAGACCTCGACGCGCACGGACCAGAACCAGACCGCGAGCGGCAGCGCCCAGCTGTGGCTGAACATGCAGTACGTCGACGGGAAGTGGAAGGTGTCCGCCCTCAACACGTACGCGGCGGACCAGCCGACGCCGCCCCCGGCGCCGTCCCGCTGACCCCAACGGCACTACGGCCCGCCGAGCCCCCGGCCCGGCGGGCCGTTCCGCTGTCCTTGCCCGGCTGGTCCCCTGGAGGGGCTCGCTGCCCCTCCAGGGGATGGCACGCGGACGCGCCGACCCCGCCGCCGCTCGCCGGGGCACGACGCAACACCCACCGCGCGTGAAGCGCGCCACTCGAAACCGCCGCGATCGCCCCGCCGCGACGGCCGGACCGGGGCCGCCGCGGCGCTCCGCGGGGCCCCGTCACAGCACCCGGGGACGATCTTGGACCGGCGTGAGCCGGCCCGCAACCCCTGGTGGCCGCATCCGTCCCGGAGCGCCTCCGCGCGCACGAATCCCCAGGTCGACGGCGTGTACGGACGGCAATGGCGTTGCGCCAACCGGCGGGTTCGCCGCGTGGCATCTTGACTCTTCGGCGCCGGGGGTTCACGCTTATCGCCAACGGCAGCACCCTGCGGGAGGGTCTGCCGGGAGGCGATGCCTGAGGATGTCGTGATCGAGGTGCGGGCCCCATCGAGAGGCCCCCTCGACAGAACGCGTCGTTCGGGCTAGACTGCTTCTTTGCGCTGCCCTCTTTCAGGCTGCCCGGAGACGGAAGCTAGGATAGTGGGCACACGGCACCCTTGACAGTCGCTTTAGCTGTTGCTAACGCGGCTGCGCACCGCTCATTGTCCCCGGAAGGACGCATCTTGGCAGTCTCTCCCGCGAACCAGGCCACTGCTGCGACCACCTCGGCTGTAACGGAGCCGAACCCGACGGGAATTCCCGGAGCCCCCAAGCGGGTCTCGTTCGCGAAGATCCGCGAGCCCCTCCCCACCCCCAACCTGCTGGACGTGCAGATCCAGTCCTTCCAGTGGTTCACCGGTGACGAGAAGTGGTTCGAGCGCCGCGTGAACGAGGGCGAGGAGAACCCCGTCGGCGGCCTCGAAGAGGTCCTCAACGAGATCTCGCCGATCGAGGACTTCTCCGGTTCGATGTCCCTGTCCTTCTCCGACCCGCGCTTCGACGAGGTCAAGGCCTCCGTCGAGGAGTGCAAGGACAAGGACATGACGTACGCGGCCCCGCTGTTCGTGACCGCCGAGTTCGTCAACAACAACACCGGCGAGATCAAGTCCCAGACCGTCTTCATGGGCGACTTTCCCGTGATGACCGAGAAGGGCACCTTCATCATCAACGGCACCGAGCGTGTCGTGGTGTCCCAGCTGGTCCGGTCGCCCGGCGTCTACTTCGACACCAGCGTCGACAAGACCACCGACAAGGACGTCTTCAGCGTCAAGATCATCCCGAGCCGCGGCGCGTGGCTCGAGTTCGACGTGGACAAGCGCGACACCGTCGGCGTCCGCATCGACCGCAAGCGCCGCCAGCCGGTCACCGTGCTGCTGAAGGCGCTGGGCTGGACCACCGAGCAGATCCGCGAGCGGTTCCACTTCTCGGAGACCCTGCTCGCGACGCTCGAGAAGGACCACACGGCGGGCACCGACGAGGCGCTGCTCGACATCTACCGCAAGCTGCGCCCGGGCGAGCCGCCGACCAAGGAGAGCGCCCAGACACTCCTGGAGAACCTGTTCTTCAAGGAGAAGCGCTACGACCTGGCCAAGGTCGGCCGCTACAAGCTGAACAAGAAGCTGGGCCTGAACCTGCCGTACGAGACCGGCACCCTCACCGAAGAGGACATCGTCTCGACCATCGAGTACCTGGTCCGCCTGCACGCTGGCGAGACCAAGATGGGCGAGGGCGAGAACGAGGTCCCGGTCGAGGTCGACGACATCGACCACTTCGGCAACCGCCGCATCCGCACCGTCGGCGAGCTGATCCAGAACCAGATCCGGGTCGGCCTGTCCCGCATGGAGCGCGTCGTCCGCGAGCGGATGACCACGCAGGACGTCGAGGCGATCACGCCGCAGACCCTGATCAACATCCGCCCCGTGGTGGCTGCGATCAAGGAGTTCTTCGGCACCTCGCAGCTGTCGCAGTTCATGGACCAGAACAACCCGCTGTCGGGCCTGACCCACAAGCGCCGCCTCAACGCGCTGGGCCCGGGTGGTCTGTCCCGTGAGCGCGCCGGCATGGAGGTCCGCGACGTCCACCCGTCGCACTACGGCCGCATGTGCCCGATCGAGACGCCGGAAGGCCCGAACATCGGCCTGATCGGCTCGCTGTGCTCCTACGCGCGGGTCAACCCGTTCGGCTTCATCGAGACGCCGTACCGGAAGGTCGTCGAGGGCCGGGTCACCGACCAGGTCGACTACCTGACCGCCGACGAGGAGGACCGCTACGTCAAGGCGCAGGCCAACGCGCCGCTGACCGAGGACGGTCACTTCGCCGAGGCCCAGGTCCTGGGTCGACGCAAGGGTGGCGAGGTCGAGCTGCTCGACCCGCTGGAGATCGACTACATGGACGTGTCGCCGCGTCAGATGGTGTCGGTCGCCACCGCGATGATCCCGTTCCTCGAGCACGACGACGCCAACCGCGCGCTGATGGGTGCCAACATGCAGCGCCAGGCCGTGCCGCTGCTGCGCGCCGAGTCGCCGCTGGTCGGCACCGGCATGGAGCTGCGTGCCGCGGTCGACGCCGGTGACGTGCTCGTCGCCGAGCAGGCCGGTGTCGTCGAGGAGCTCTCGGCCGACCTCGTGACGATCATGCACGACGACGGCACCCGCAAGAGCTACGGACTGCACAAGTTCCGCCGCACCAACGCGGGCACCTGCTTCAACCACCGTCCGATCGTGTCGGAGGGCGATCGCGTCGAGGCCGGCCAGGTCATCGCCGACGGCCCGTCCACCGACCAGGGCGAGATGGCGCTCGGCAAGAACCTGCTCGTGGCGATCATGCCGTGGGAGGGCCACAACTACGAGGACGCGATCATCCTCTCCGAGCGCCTGGTGCAGGACGACGTGCTCACCTCAATCCACATCGAGGAGCACGAGATCGACGCCCGCGACACCAAGCTCGGCGCCGAGGAGATCACCCGGGACATCCCGAACGTCTCCGAGGAGGTCCTGGCGGACCTGGACGAGCGCGGCATCGTGCGCATCGGCGCGGAGGTCCGCGACGGCGACATCCTGGTCGGGAAGGTCACGCCGAAGGGCGAGACCGAGCTGACCCCGGAGGAGCGCCTGCTCCGCGCGATCTTCGGCGAGAAGGCCCGCGAGGTCCGCGACACGTCGCTGAAGGTGCCGCACGGCGAGACCGGCAAGGTCATCGGCGTCCGCGTGTTCTCCCGCGAGGAGGACGACGAGCTGCCCCCGGGCGTGAACGAGCTCGTCCGCGTCTACGTCGCGCAGAAGCGGAAGATCCAGCCGGGCGACAAGCTCGCCGGCCGCCACGGCAACAAGGGTGTCATCGGCAAGATCCTGCCGGTCGAGGACATGCCGTTCATGGAGGACGGCACCCCGGTCGACATCATCCTGAACACCCACGGTGTGCCGCGACGGATGAACATCGGCCAGATCCTCGAGCTGCACCTGGGCTGGCTCGCCTCGCAGGGCTGGAAGATCGAGGGCAACCCGGAGTGGGCGCAGAACCTCTCCGAGGAGCTCTACGACGTCGAGCCCGGCACGAACACCGCGACCCCGGTGTTCGACGGCGCGCGGGAAGAGGAGCTCACCGGCCTGCTCGCGTCGACCCGGCCCAACCGGGACGGCGAGCGCATGGTCAAGGAGAACGGCAAGGCGACGCTGTTGGACGGCCGTTCCGGCGAGCCGTTCCCGTACCCGGTGGCCGTCGGCTACATGTACATCCTCAAGCTGCACCACCTGGTGGACGACAAGATCCACGCCCGTTCCACCGGCCCGTACTCGATGATCACCCAGCAGCCGCTGGGTGGTAAGGCGCAGTTCGGTGGCCAGCGCTTCGGTGAGATGGAGTGCTGGGCGATGCAGGCCTACGGCGCGGCCTACACGCTGCAGGAGCTGCTGACGATCAAGTCGGACGACGTGGTCGGCCGCGTGAAGGTGTACGAGGCGATCGTCAAGGGCGAGAACATCCCCGACCCGGGCATCCCGGAGTCGTTCAAGGTTCTCCTCAAGGAGCTGCAGTCGCTGTGCCTGAACGTGGAGGTCCTCTCCAGCGACGGCGCGGCGATCGAGATGCGCGACTCCGACGACGAGGACCTGGAGCGCGCCGCCGCCAACCTCGGCATCAACCTGTCCCGCAACGAGTCGCCCTCGGTGGACGACGTCGTGCAATGACGTAGCGACCGGGAGCGGGGCCACCTCCCGCGGCCCCGCTCCCGGTAGCCGACTCCTCTAGCCGAATCAACCCCAAAGGGGATGCAACGACGTGCTGGACGTCAACTTCTTCGATGAGCTCCGGATCGGCCTGGCGACCGCCGATGACATCCGTCAGTGGTCCTTCGGCGAGGTCAAGAAGCCGGAGACCATCAACTACCGCACCCTGAAGCCGGAGAAGGACGGGCTCTTCTGCGAGAAGATCTTCGGCCCCACCCGGGACTGGGAGTGCTACTGCGGTAAGTACAAGCGGGTCCGCTTCAAGGGCATCATCTGCGAGCGCTGTGGTGTCGAGGTGACCCGTGCCAAGGTGCGCCGTGAGCGGATGGGCCACATCGAGCTGGCCGCGCCGGTCACGCACATCTGGTACTTCAAGGGTGTTCCTTCGCGCCTGGGCTACCTGCTCGACCTGGCGCCCAAGGACCTCGAGAAGATCATCTACTTCGCGGCCTACGTGATCACCGGTGTGAACACCGAGCTGCGGCACAACGACCTGCCGACGCTGGAGAACGAGATCAGCGTCGAGCGGAAGAACATCGAGGCGAAGCGCGACGCCGACATCGAGGCGCGCGCGCAGAAGCTCGAGGCCGACCTCGCCCAGCTCGAGGCCGAAGGCGCCAAGTCCGACGTGCGCCGGAAGGTCAAGGAGGGCGGCGAGCGGGAGATGAAGCAGCTCCGCGACCGCGCGCAGCGCGAGCTGGACCGGCTCGAGGAGATCTGGACCACCTTCACCAAGCTCGAGCCGCGTCAGCTGATCGCGGACGAGACCCTGTACCGCGAGCTGTACGACCGCTACGGCGAGTACTTCACCGGCGGCATGGGCGCGGAGGCCATCCAGAAGCTGGCCACCGAGTTCGACGTCAACGCCGAGGCCGAGAAGCTGCGCGACACGATCCGCAACGGCAAGGGGCAGAAGAAGCTCCGCGCTCTGAAGCGGCTCAAGGTCGTCGCGGCCTTCCAGGCCACCGGCAACGACCCGCGCGGCATGGTCCTCGACGCGGTCCCCGTGATCCCGCCGGACCTGCGCCCGATGGTGCAGCTCGACGGTGGCCGCTTCGCCACCTCGGACCTCAACGACCTGTACCGCCGGGTCATCAACCGGAACAACCGCCTCAAGCGGCTGATCGACCTCGGCGCGCCCGAGATCATCGTCAACAACGAGAAGCGGATGCTGCAGGAGGCCGTCGACGCGCTGTTCGACAACGGCCGCCGCGGCCGTCCGGTCACCGGCCCTGGCAACCGGCCGCTGAAGTCGCTGTCCGACCTGCTCAAGGGCAAGCAGGGCCGGTTCCGCCAGAACCTGCTCGGCAAGCGCGTCGACTACTCGGGCCGTTCGGTCATCATCGTCGGCCCGCAGCTGAAGCTGCACCAGTGCGGTCTGCCCAAGGACATGGCGCTGGAGCTGTTCAAGCCGTTCGTCATGAAGCGGCTGGTCGACCTGAACCACGCGCAGAACATCAAGTCCGCGAAGCGGATGGTGGAGCGGGCCCGCCCGCAGGTGTGGGACGTGCTGGAAGAGGTCATCACCGGTCACCCGGTGCTCCTCAACCGTGCGCCGACCCTGCACCGGCTGGGCATCCAGGCCTTCGAGCCGCAGCTGGTCGAGGGCAAGGCCATCCAGCTGCACCCGCTGGTCTGCGAGGCGTTCAACGCGGACTTCGACGGTGACCAGATGGCGGTGCACCTGCCGCTGTCGGCCGAGGCGCAGGCCGAGGCCCGGATCCTGATGCTGTCGGCGAACAACATCCTGTCGCCGGCGTCGGGCCGCCCGCTGGCCATGCCGCGTCTGGACATGGTCACCGGCCTGTTCCACCTGACCCGTCTCGACGAGAACGCGGTCGGCGCCGGCCAGGCGTTCAGCTCCCCGGCCGAGGCCATCATGGCCTTCGACCGCAAGACGCTGGGCCTGCACGCGCCGATCAAGATCCGCGTCAAGGACCGTCAGCCGAACAAGGCCCAGATCGCCGAGCTCACCGAGAAGGGCTGGGAGCCCGGTCAGCCGTGGCTGGCCGAGACCACCCTGGGCCGGGTGCTGTTCAACGACCTGCTGCCGGCGGACTACCCGTTCATCAACGAGCCGCTGCCGAAGAAGCGCCAGGCGGCGATCGTGAACGACCTCGCCGAGCGGTACTCGATGACGCAGGTCGCGCAGGTCCTGGACCGGCTCAAGGACGCCGGCTTCTACTGGGCCACCCGCTCGGGTGTCACGGTGTCGATGTTCGACGTCATCGTGCCGCCGGAGAAGAAGGAGATCCTCGACCGGTACGAGGCCAAGGCCGCGCAGGTGGAGAAGCGCTACCAGCGTGGTCAGCTCTCGCACGCCGAGCGCAACAACGAGCTGGTCAAGGTGTGGACCCAGGCGACCGACGAGGTCGCCGAGATCATGGAGGACGCCTTCCCGGAGGACAACCCGATCTCGATGATCGTGAAGTCCGGGGCGGCGGGCAACATGACCCAGGTCCGGTCGCTGGCCGGTATGCGTGGTCTGGTGTCGAACCCGAAGGGTGAGTACATCCCGCGCCCGATCAAGTCGAACTTCCGCGAGGGCCTGTCGGTGGCGGAGTACTTCATCGCCACCCACGGTGCGCGGAAGGGTCTGGCCGACACCGCGCTGCGGACCGCCGACTCGGGTTACCTGACCCGTCGTCTGGTGGACGTGTCGCAGGACGTCATCGTCCGGGAGACCGACTGCGGCACCAGCCGCGGCGTGACCCGGCCGATCGGCGAGAAGCAGCCGGACGGCACCGTGCTGCGCGGCGCGCACGTGGAGACCAGCGTGTACGCCCGGACGCTCGCCCAGGACGTCACCGACGAGCAGGGCAACGTCGTGCTCAACGCGGGCGACGACCTGTCCGACCCGGCCATGGAGAAGCTGATCGCGTTCGGCGTCACCAAGGTCAAGGTCCGCTCGGTGCTGACCTGCGAGTCGGCCGTCGGTGTCTGCGCGATGTGCTACGGCCGCTCGATGGCGACCGGCAAGCTCGTCGACGTGGGTGAGGCCGTCGGTATCGTCGCCGCACAGTCGATCGGTGAGCCGGGTACGCAGCTGACGATGCGTACCTTCCACCAGGGTGGTGTCGCCGGTGACGACATCACGACCGGTCTGCCCCGTGTCACCGAGCTGTTCGAGGCCCGGGTCCCGAAGGGCAAGGCGCCGATCGCCGACGTCGATGGCCGCGTGCGCATCGAGGAGAGCGAGCGGTTCTGGAAGATCACGCTCATCCCGGACGACGGTGGCGAGGAGATCGTCTTCGACAAGCTGTCGAAGCGTCAGCGCCTGGCCAACACGCCGAACGGGCCGCTGCAGGACGGCGACCACGTGAACGTCGGCCAGCTGCTGCTCGAGGGCACGCCGGACCCGCACGAGGTGCTGCGTGTCATGGGCCCGCGCGAGGCGCAGATGCACCTCGTCGAAGAGGTCCAGAAAGTGTACCGGGCCCAGGGTGTGTCGATCCACGACAAGCACATCGAGGTCATCGTCCGGCAGATGCTGCGCCGGGTGACGATCATCGACTCCGGTTCGACGGACTTCCTGCCGGGCGAGCTGCCCGAGCGGACCAAGTTCGAGAGCACGAACCGGTCGGTCGTGGCCGAGGGCGGCGAGCCGGCCTCGGGCCGCCCGGTGCTGATGGGGATCACGAAGGCCTCGCTGACCACGGACTCGTGGCTGTCGGCGGCGTCGTTCCAGGAGACCACGCGTGTCCTGACCGACGCGGCGATCAACGGCCGCAGCGACAAGCTCGTGGGCCTCAAGGAGAACGTGATCATCGGTAAGCTGATCCCGGCGGGCACCGGCATCAACCGGTACCGGAACATCCAGGTGCAGCCGACGGAGGAGGCCCGGGTGGCGGCGTACGCCATCCCGTCCTACGACGACGGCTACTACACCCCGGACGTCTTCGGCACCGGCACCGGCGCCGCGGTTCCGCTGGACGACTACGACTTCGGTCGGGACTTCCGCTGACCTGAGTTGTTCGCGAAGCCCCCGGTTCCCTTCGTGGAGCCGGGGGCTTCGTCGTGTCCGGGGCGGGTCGCGGAGGTAGCGTGAGGCGCGAGTTCACACGAGCGACACGAGGAGGGCGTTGTGAACGCTGAGCAGACCCCGGATGACGCGCCGTCGAGTGGGCGGCACGCAGCGCCCGAAGGTGCCCCGACGCACCCGGCGATCGACCTGTCGAGGGACCCCAACCCGGGCAAGCCGGACCACGCCAAACCCGACGAGGACGACTAGGGGGGTGTTTCGGAGATGGCCTGCGTGGCGGTGCGGGTAGCGGCCCCGCCCGCCACCACCCTCGACGGACGCACTCCGCGCGGCTCCGCCCGTTCTAACCCGCGGCGGTGCCGGTTGACGGCCCACCGCAAGCGGCTCCGCCGTTTGTGAAACAGAACCCAGCCCTTCCGACGTGAAAGGGGCCCCAGGCGCGGCGCCAGGGGCCCCTTTTCGCGTGGCTCAGAAGTCGAGCTTGCCGCTGATCTCGGCGTCGTCCATGTCCGGATCTCCAGCGGCACCCCGCCGCTCGACGGCGTCCTTGAACGGCTGAACGGTCTCGCTGGCCGCCTTGGCGGTGCCCGCCAGGTCCGGGACCTTGATCTCCTCGACGTTAGCGTCCTTCGCGAGGTTGTCGTAGGTCGAGAACACCTTCTCCTTGGCGGCCTCGACCGCGGCGTCGCGGATCGTCTCGCCGGCCCGCTCGCGGATCGCGCCGCCGAGGGTCGCGGTGCCGTCTTTGAGCTTGCCGACGAGTTCGTCGCCCAGGTTCTCGGTCAGCGTGCCGTCGACGAGCTTGCCGACCCGGCTGTCCGCGGTGCCCAGGCCGTCGGCGAGCTTCCGGAACCCGGGGATCTTCGCCAGGAACGCCTGGATCCTGCCGATGAGCTCGTTGAGCTTGTCGATGATCTGCTTGAGCTTGAGGACCCAGCGGTTGGCCTTCATGGTCTCCGTGCCTGCTCGCGCAGCGGTGGCTCCCGTCGCCACGGTGAGCGAGCCGCCGAACGTGACGGTGGACGCCGCGAGCGCGGCGAGCCAGGTCACGATCAGCCACTCCACGAAGTCGCTGATGATGCTGGTGATCACGTCCTTGATCACGCTCATCACGGCCGAGCTGACCGCGAGCAGCGTCGCGATCTCGCCGGTGGCGCCCGCGGTGCCCTTCAGCCCGTCCCGGAACTCCGCGAGCCGCTCGCCCGCCGCCGCGGCAGCGGGACCTTCCCAGCCGGCGAGGCCTTCGACGAGCAGCTTCTCGGTGTCGGCGCACAGCCGCTCGATGTCCCCGCCCAGCGCGTTGAAGGCGTCCGCGCCGGCCAGCAGCGCCTCTGGATCGCCGGTGACCAGCTCGAGCGCCTCGTTGAGCGGCTCGATCCAGCTGATCAGGAAGCTCACGCCGTTGGAGATCAGCCAGCCCAGCGGATCGGAGACGATGCCGGTGATGGTGCCGGCCGCCTCGTCCACGAAGCTCGTGGCCGCGCTGAGCGCCTGGAAACCGTCGCTCGCCAACGCCTGGAGGTCGCCGTCCTCCATGGCCTGCCGGAGCTTGGACGTGGCGTCGAACGCCTGCTCGCCCTTGTCGTAGAGCTGT
The DNA here is from genome assembly GCF_000739085.1 of Amycolatopsis methanolica 239. Lineage (NCBI taxonomy): Bacteria > Bacillati > Actinomycetota > Actinomycetes > Pseudonocardiales > Pseudonocardiaceae > Amycolatopsis > Amycolatopsis methanolica. The sequence continues at coordinate 656,637 of NZ_CP009110.1, forward strand.
CCCGCCGGGGTGTCCTCGAGGCGCTCCAGGTTCGCCGCGGCGTCGTACTCGCCCGCGAAGTCGCCGAGGTGGCCGACCAGCGCCTCTTCGTTGGTCGGCACGTCAGACCACCCCCTCGGCTGCCTCGTCCAGATCTTCGCCGATGTCCCGGAACGCGGCGACCACGCCGTCGTCCATGGCGGCGTACATGTCGGCCGCCTTCGTCAGCTTCGCGCCGATCGCCTGGTAGCCCTCGGCCATCTGCGCCAGGTGGTCCTTCAGCTGGCCCAGCATGTCCCGGTAGACGGTGTGCACGATGGGCTGCCCGAGCAGGCCCCACGACACCGGCGGCACGTCGGCGTCCTGCATCTGCTGCTGCAAGGCGCTGACCTGCGAGGTCTGCGCGGCCGCCGCGGCGGCCGTCTTGCGCAGCGCTCCGACGTCGACCGAGTAGCCCCCGCTCACCGGCGGTCACCCTCGTCGAACGGGTCCAGGAAGTCGTCGTCCTCGGCGGGCCTGCGGCGGACCTCCGGGCGGGCCGGGCGGGCCGGCTGCTGCTCGGCCAGGAAGTCCTCTTCGGCGAAGTCCGCGCCCTGGTCGATGGGCCGCTGCGGCACCACCGGGCGCTCGTCCGCGACCGTCGCCTTCAGCGCGGCCACGCTGGTGCCGAACGCCTCCGCCTGGGTCTGCAGCACCTGCTCCAGCACGTTGCTGGACGGCCCGAGCGCGTCCTGCACGATCGCCGCCTGCCTGCGGGCCGCCGCGGCCACCGCCTCGTGGATCGTCGTCGTGATCGTCGACGACAGCTGGATCGCGCTGCCCTGCAACGCCTGCTCGCTCACCCGCACCGACTGCACGCTCCCGCCCGGCCCGGCGACGACCGTCACGCCCCGGTCGGGGGAGGACACGGTGATCGACAGCTCGCCGATCTCGTGCTTCATCCGGGTGAACGCGGCCTGCCGCTGCTCACCCTGCTGCTTCAGCTCGTCGATCCGGCGCAGCTTCTGCTGCAGCTGCTCGACCAGGTCGCCATGGCTGCCGTAGGCCATGCAGGTCCCTCCCCGTGGTGAATTACGCACCTTCGGTATCGGATCATGCACCACACGCGTGTGCACCGGGCACGCTTCTGTGGAACTCACCGATTCGATTGATCACTTTCGCCACGCGGGAATTCCCGAGCCAATTCCGGCGTTGTAACTCTTGCCGAAGATGCCCGCCGACCTGCTCGAACGCGCCGGCCGACGGTGTCCCGCCAGTTGGCGGAACGGTCCCGTGCGGCCGTCTTTCAGCTAGACTCGCCACACCACCTTCTCGCCGGAGCCGGGGTGTGAGCCCGTTAGGGACCCCCGATGCCACCGCCTGCCGCAAGGGCGGGTATCTTTGACGACTGTGCCCGGCATGCGTCGGGCCGCTCTGCGTGCTTTTCGGCCAAGCGGGGATGCTCCGGCATCGTGGCGACGGCCGCGGCGAAGCGGAGCTCCACGGAAATCCGAGGGAACGTTAGCGGTCGAGAGACCCAGACGCGGGCCGACACGCCCGACCTCGGGGGCCGGGGAGACCAAGACGGAACAAGCAAGACGCGACAGAAGGCTGGTCCATTGCCCACGATCCAGCAGCTGGTCCGCAAGGGCCGCCAGGACAAGGCTGCCAAGCAGAAGACCGCGGCCCTCAAGGGGAGTCCGCAGCGGCGTGGCGTGTGCACCCGCGTGTACACCACGACGCCCAAGAAGCCGAACTCGGCGCTGCGCAAGGTCGCGCGTGTCAAGCTGACCAGCGGCATCGAGGTCACCGCCTACATCCCGGGCGAGGGCCACAACCTGCAGGAGCACTCGATGGTGCTCGTGCGTGGTGGTCGTGTGAAGGACCTGCCCGGCGTTCGCTACAAGATCATCCGCGGTTCGCTCGACACCCAGGGTGTGAAGAACCGCAAGCAGGCGCGCAGCCGGTACGGCGCGAAGAAGGAGAAGAGCTAATGCCCCGCAAGGGTCCGGCCCCGAAGCGGCCGCTGATCTCCGACCCGGTCTACGGTTCTCCGCTGGTCACGCAGCTGATCAACAAGGTGCTGACCGACGGCAAGCGCTCGCTGGCCGAGCGCATCGTCTACGGCGCGCTGGAAGGCGCCCGTGAGAAGACTGGCACGGATCCCGTCGTCACGCTGAAGCGTGCGCTGGACAACGTGAAGCCGAGCATCGAGGTGAAGAGCCGCCGCGTCGGTGGTGCCACCTACCAGGTGCCGATCGAGGTCAAGCCGGGCCGCTCGACGACCCTTGCGCTGCGGTGGATCGTCAGCTTCTCCCGTGCCCGCCGCGAGAAGACCATGATCGAGCGTCTGCAGAACGAGCTGCTCGATGCGAGCAACGGCCTCGGGGCCAGCGTGAAGCGCCGCGAGGACACCCACAAGATGGCCGAGTCCAACAAGGCGTTCGCCCACTACCGGTGGTGAACGTAGCCCGGCTGCCGAGACAAGCCAGGCCGGGCCCCAAGCTTCGAGACAGGGGAACAGTGCAGTGGCACGCGACGTGCTGACCGACCTGAACAAGGTCCGCAACATCGGCATCATGGCTCACATCGACGCCGGTAAGACCACCACCACCGAGCGGATCCTGTTCTACACCGGGATCAACTACAAGATCGGCGAGGTGCACGACGGCGCCGCGACGATGGACTGGATGGAGGAGGAGCAGAAGCGGGGTATCACCATCACCTCGGCTGCCACCACCACCTTCTGGGCCGACCACCAGATCAACATCATCGACACCCCCGGCCACGTCGACTTCACCGTCGAGGTGGAGCGTTCGCTGCGGGTGCTCGACGGTGCCGTTGCCGTCTTCGACGGCAAGGAGGGTGTCGAGCCCCAGTCCGAGCAGGTCTGGCGCCAGGCCGACAAGTACGAGGTCCCGCGCATCTGCTTCGTCAACAAGATGGACAAGCTGGGCGCGGACTTCTACTTCACCGTGCGCACCATCGAGGAGCGCCTCGGTGCGCGCCCGCTGGTCATCCAGCTGCCGATCGGCGCCGAGAGCGACTTCCAGGGCGTCATCGACCTGGTCCGCATGAAGGCGCTGACCTGGCGGGGCGAGGTCAAGAAGGGCGAGGACTACGAGGTCGAGGAGATCCCGGCCGACCTCGCCGACAAGGCCGCCGAGTACCGCGACAAGCTGATCGAGGCCGTCGCGGAGACCGACGACGCCCTGATGGAGAAGTACTTCGGCGGCGAGGAGCTGTCCGAGGCCGACATCAAGGCCGGCATCCGCAAGCTGACGGTCGCCCGCGAGGCGTACCCGGTGCTGTGCGGCTCCGCGTTCAAGAACAAGGGCGTGCAGCCCATGCTGGACGCGGTGATCGACTACCTGCCGTCGCCGCTGGACGTCCCCGCCGTCGAGGGCACCCTCACCGACGGTGAGACCCCGGCGTCCCGGAAGCCGTCGGTCGACGAGCCGTTCGCGGCGCTGGCGTTCAAGATCGCCGCGCACCCCTTCTTCGGCAAGCTGACCTACGTCCGGGTCTACTCGGGCAAGGTCGCCGCCGGTGCGCAGGTCATCAACTCGACCAAGGAGCGCAAGGAGCGCATCGGGAAGCTCTTCCAGATGCACTCCAACAAGGAGAACCCGGTCGACGAGGCCCAGGCCGGCCACATCTACGCGGTCATCGGCCTGAAGGACACCACGACCGGTGACACCCTGTGCGACCCGCAGAACCCGATCGTCCTCGAGTCGATGACCTTCCCGGAGCCGGTCATCAAGGTGGCCATCGAGCCCAAGACGAAGGCCGACCAGGAGAAGCTGTCGACTGCGATCCAGAAGCTGGCCGAGGAGGACCCCACGTTCCAGGTCCAGCTGGACGAGGAGACCGGTCAGACGATCATCGCGGGCATGGGCGAGCTGCACCTCGAGGTGCTGGTCAACCGCATGAAGTCCGACTACAAGGTCGAGGCGAACATCGGTAAGCCTCAGGTCGCCTACCGCGAGACGATCCGCCGCACGGTCGAGAAGTACGAGTACACGCACAAGAAGCAGACCGGTGGTTCTGGTCAGTTCGCGCGCGTGATCATCAAGCTGGAGCCGCTGTCCACTGGCGACGGCGCCCTCTACGAGTTCGACAACAAGGTCACCGGTGGCCGCGTGCCGCGCGAGTACATCCCGTCGGTGGACGCCGGCGCCCAGGACGCCATGCAGTACGGTGTCCTCGCCGGTTACCCGCTGGTCGGGCTGAAGGTGACCCTGTTGGACGGCGCTTACCACGAGGTCGACTCGTCGGAAATGGCCTTCAAGATCGCCGGTTCCATGGCGCTCAAGGAGGCCGCGCGCCAGGCCAGTCCGGTTCTGCTCGAGCCGGTCATGGCCGTCGAGGTGACCACCCCCGAGGACTACATGGGTGACGTCATCGGCGACCTCAACTCTCGCCGTGGCCAGATCCAGGCCATGGACGAGCGGGCAGGCACCCGAGTCGTGAAGGCACTGGTTCCGCTGTCCGAGATGTTCGGGTACGTCGGCGACCTGCGGTCTCGTACCCAGGGTCGGGCGAACTACTCGATGACGTTCGACTCCTACGCCGAGGTTCCCTCGAACGTCGCGAAGGAGATCATCGCGAAGGCGACGGGGGAGTAAACCCCTCAGCACCCAACGCGGGCGCGCACAGGGGCCTCCCCTAGGGTCCGCACAACCGACCAGATCGATCGCCGTTCGGCTGCCACGCCGTCCGGTGAAGCAAAAGCAAGAGTCCAGGAGGACATTCCAGTGGCGAAGGCGAAGTTCGAGCGGAGCAAGCCGCACGTCAACATCGGGACCATCGGTCACGTCGACCACGGCAAGACCACGCTGACCGCGGCGATCACCAAGGTTCTGCACGACAAGTACCCGGAGCTCAACGAGTCCCGGGCGTTCGACCAGATCGACAACGCGCCGGAAGAGAAGCAGCGCGGCATCACGATCAACATCTCGCACGTCGAGTACCAGACCGAGAAGCGTCACTACGCCCACGTGGACGCCCCCGGTCACGCGGACTACATCAAGAACATGATCACCGGTGCCGCCCAGATGGACGGCGCGATCCTGGTGGTCGCCGCGACCGACGGCCCGATGCCGCAGACCCGTGAGCACGTGCTGCTCGCCCGCCAGGTCGGCGTGCCCTACATCGTGGTGGCCCTGAACAAGGCCGACATGGTGGACGACGAGGAGATCCTCGAGCTCGTCGAGCTGGAGGTCCGCGAGCTGCTGTCCTCGCAGGAGTTCCCCGGCGACGACGCCCCCGTGGTCAAGGTCTCCGGCCTCAAGGCCCTCGAGGGCGACGCCAAGTGGGCCGAGTCGGTTCTCGAGCTCATGCAGGCCGTCGATGACAACGTGCCGGACCCGGTGCGTGACCTCGACAAGCCGTTCCTGATGCCGATCGAGGACGTCTTCACCATCACCGGCCGCGGCACCGTCGTGACCGGTCGCGTGGAGCGCGGCCAGATCAACGTCAACGAAGAGGTCGAGATCGTGGGTATCCGCGAGAAGTCGACCAAGACCACCGTCACCGGTGTCGAGATGTTCCGCAAGCTGCTCGACTCGGGCCAGGCCGGTGACAACGTCGGTCTGCTGCTCCGCGGCATCAAGCGCGAGGACGTCGAGCGCGGCCAGGTCGTCGTGAAGCCCGGCACCACGACTCCGCACACGGAGTTCGAGGGCTCGGTCTACATCCTGTCCAAGGACGAGGGTGGCCGGCACACGCCGTTCTTCAACAACTACCGCCCGCAGTTCTACTTCCGCACGACCGACGTGACCGGCGTCGTGACCCTCCCCGAGGGCACCGAGATGGTCATGCCGGGTGACAACACCGAGATCAAGGTGCAGCTCATCCAGCCGGTCGCCATGGACGAGGGTCTGCGGTTCGCCATCCGCGAGGGTGGCCGGACCGTCGGCGCGGGCCAGGTCACCAAGATCATCAAGTGATTCCATCCGGCCCCGGAGTGCTTATAGCACCCCGGGGCCGGGTTGTGGAACCACGTGTGCGACACTAGTTGAGTTGCTCGTTGCGGGGCGGCCGATATCTCTAGAGAAATCGGCCGCCCCGGCGCGAGCGGCCTTGGTCCGTGGGTTTCCCAGGTGGAGACCGCGGGCGCGACAGATGGCCGGCACGGCCGTCTCGCGGTGAAGACCAACCGGCACGACGACGATCCTCCTACGGGATCAGTCTGCGCAGCGGGCGCGACACGCCCGACCGCGTGGATCGGACGCGAGGGCGTTGACGTGCGGAAACCGGCGCGAATGCGCGGGTAGAGATAGCGGCACAAGACGAAGGAACGAGCTGCGACCATGGCGGGACAGAAGATCCGCATCAGGCTCAAGGCCTACGACCACGAGGCGATCGATGCCAGCGCGCGCAAGATCGTCGAGACGGTGACGCGCACCGGCGCCTCGGTCGTCGGACCTGTGCCGCTGCCCACCGAGAAGAACGTTTACTGCGTCATCCGCTCGCCGCACAAGTACAAGGACTCGCGCGAGCACTTCGAGATGCGCACGCACAAGCGGCTGATCGACATCCTCGACCCGACGCCGAAGACGGTCGACGCGCTCATGCGCATCGACCTCCCGGCGAGCGTCGACGTCAACATCCAGTAAGCGTTGGGCGAGCGGCGGAGATAAGAGACTCATGTCTGACAGGCAAGTAAAGGGCATCCTGGGCACCAAGCTCGGCATGACCCAGGTCTTCGGCGAGGACAACCGGATCGTTCCGGTGACCGTCGTGCAGGCCGGGCCGAACGTGGTGACCCAGATCCGTACCCAGGACAACGACGGCTACCAGGCCGTGCAGCTGGCTTTCGGCGCCGTGGACCCGCGCAAGGTCAACAAGCCGGTGACCGGCCACTTCCAGAAGGCGGGCGTGACCCCACGGCGTTACCTCGCCGAGCTGCGCACGACCGACGCCGAGAGCTACGAGGTCGGCCAGGAGATCACCGCAGAGGTGTTCCCCGCCGGCTCGCGCGTCGACGTCACGGGCACCAGCAAGGGCAAGGGCTACGCCGGTGTCATGAAGCGCCACGGCTTCAAGGGCCAGGGCGCCAGCCACGGTAACCAGGCGAAGCACCGCGCCCCCGGTTCGATCGGTGGCTGCGCCACCCCGGGCCGTGTGTTCAAGGGCCTGCGCATGGCCGGCCGCATGGGTGGCGTCAAGGTCACCACCCAGGGCCTGACCGTCCACGACGTGCGCGCCGAAGAGGGCCTGCTGCTGATCAAGGGCGCCGTCCCCGGCCCCAAGGGCAGCCTCGTCTTCGTCAAGACCGCCGCGAAGGGTGGTGCTACCGAATGACCAGCGTCGAGCTGAAGACCCCGGCCGGCAGCGCCGAGGGCACCGTCGAGCTCCCCGCCGAGATCTTCGACGTGCAGGCCAACGTGCCGCTGATGCACCAGGTCGTGGTGGCCCAGCAGGCCGCCGCGCGCCAGGGCACGCACGACACGAAGACCCGCGGCGAGGTCTCCGGTGGCGGCAAGAAGCCGTACCGCCAGAAGGGCACCGGCCGCGCCCGCCAGGGTTCGACCCGCGCCCCGCAGTTCGCCGGCGGTGGCACCGTCCACGGCCCCACGCCGCGCGACTACACCCAGCGCACCCCGAAGAAGATGAAGGCCGCCGCCCTGCGTGGCGCCCTCTCCGACCGGGCGCGCGCCGGCCAGGTGCACGTCATCACCGAGCTGGTGTCGGGCGAGAAGCCCAGCACCAAGGAGGCGAAGAAGGTCCTCGCCGCCGTGACCCAGGCCAAGCGCCTGCTGGTCGTGCTGCACCGCGAGGACGAGCAGGGCTGGCTGTCGGCCCGCAACCTGCCGAACGTGCACCTGATCAACCCCGACCAGCTCAACACCTACGACGTGCTGGTCAACGACGACGTGGTGTTCACCAAGGCCGCGTACGACGCCTTCATCGCCGGTCCCGTCAAGGGCAAGGCGGCCAAGGCTTCGGCGCGGGCCAGCGAGGTTGAAGGGAGTGAAGCGCAGTGAGCAGCGTTGCCATCCCGGACCCTCGTGACATCGTGCTCGCGCCGGTGATCTCCGAGAAGTCCTACGGGCTCCTCGAGGACCACAAGTACACGTTCGAGGTCCGGCCGGACGCCAACAAGACGCAGATCAAGATCGCCGTCGAGCAGATCTTCGGCGTCAAGGTCGTCAGCGTGAACACGCTGAACCGGCAGGGCAAGCGCAAGCGGACCCGCTACGGCTTCGGCAAGCGCAAGAACGTCAAGCGCGCCGTCGTGACGCTGTCCGCCGAGAGCAAGCCGATCGAGATCTTCGGCGGACCCGCCGCGTAAGGGACGGAAGCTGTCATGGGTATTCGTAAGTACAAGCCGACGACTCCGGGCCGCCGTGGCTCGAGCGTGTCGGACTTCGCCGAGATCACCCGGTCCGAGCCGGAGAAGTCGCTGCTGCGCCCGCTGAGCAAGTCGGGCGGCCGCAACTCCTCGGGCAAGATCACCACCCGGCACAAGGGTGGCGGCCACAAGCGGGCCTACCGGGTCATCGACTTCCGGCGCAACGACAAGGACGGCATCCCGGCCAAGGTCGCGCACATCGAGTACGACCCCAACCGGACCGCCCGCATCGCGCTGCTGCACTACGCGGACGGCGAGAAGCGCTACATCATCGCGCCGGACAAGCTCAAGCAGGGCGACACGGTGGAAGCCGGCCCGCGCGCCGACATCAAGCCGGGCAACAACCTGCCGCTGCGCAACATCCCGGTCGGCACCGTGGTGCACGCGATCGAGCTCCGCCCCGGTGGCGGCGCGAAGATCGCCCGCTCCGCAGGCGCCCGCGTGCAGCTGGTCGCCAAGGACGGCCCGTACGCCCAGCTGCGGATGCCCTCGGGTGAAATCCGCAACGTGGACGTGCGCAACCGCGCCACCGTCGGCGAGGTCGGCAACTCCGAGCACCAGAACATCAACTGGGGCAAGGCGGGCCGCAACCGCTGGCGGGGCAAGCGCCCGACCGTCCGTGGTGTCGTCATGAACCCGGTCGACCACCCGCACGGTGGTGGTGAGGGCAAGACCTCGGGTGGTCGCCACCCGGTCAACCCGAACGGCAAGCCGGAGGGCCGCACCCGCCGCCGCAAGCCGTCCGACGCACTGATCGTCCGCCGCCGGCGTACCGGCAAGAAGCGCTGAGCAGGGAGGTAAGACAACATGCCGCGTAGCCTGAAGAAGGGCCCGTTCGTGGACGACCACCTGCTCAAGAAGGTGGACGCGCTCAACGAGTCGGGCAAGAAGACCGTGATCAAGACCTGGTCCCGCCGGTCCACGATCATCCCGGACATGCTGGGTCACACCATCGCGGTGCACGACGGCCGCAAGCACGTGCCGGTGTTCGTCAGCGAGGCCATGGTCGGCCACAAGCTTGGCGAGTTCGCTCCGACGCGGACCTTCAAGGGTCACGTCAAGGATGACCGGAAGTCGCGCCGCCGCTGAGCGGGCACACGAGAGTTAGGGAAAGCAAGCGATGACAGCCCCAGAAACCGCTCCGGCCCAGGTGGCCGTGGCGCGGGCTCGCTTCGTCCGGGACTCGCCGACGAAGGTGCGCCGGGTGATCGAGCTGATCAAGGGTCTTAGCGCCGCCGAAGCCCTCGCCGTGCTCCGGTTCTCGCCGTACGCGGCGAGCCAGCCGGTGGCGAAGGTGCTCGCCAGCGCCGTGGCCAACGCCGAGAACAACCTCAACCTGGACCCGGACACGCTGTTCGTGAAGAACGCGTACGCCGACGAGGGCCCGACCCTCAAGCGCATCCAGCCGCGCGCCCAGGGCCGTGCGTACCGGATCCGGAAGCGGACCAGCCACATCACGGTCGAGGTGGAGTCGCGTCCGGAAGCGAAGAAGAGCGGTAAGAAGAAGGCAGGTGGCCGCTAGTGGGCCAGAAGATCAACCCGCACGGCTTCCGGCTGGGGATCACCACCGACTGGAAGTCGCGCTGGTACGCCGACAAGCAGTACGCGGAGTACGTGGCCGAGGACGTCAAGATCCGCAAGCTGCTGTCCACGGGCATGGAGCGCGCCGGCATCTCCAAGGTCGAGATCGAGCGCACCCGTGACCGCGTGCGCGTCGACATCCACACCGCGCGTCCGGGCATCGTGATCGGCCGCCGTGGCGCGGAGGCCGACCGGATCCGCGGCTCGCTGGAGAAGCTGACCGGCAAGCAGGTCCAGCTGAACATCCTTGAGGTCAAGAACCCCGAGGCCGACGCGCAGCTGGTCGCCCAGAGCGTCGCCGAGCAGCTGTCCAACCGCGTGGCGTTCCGCCGCGCGATGCGCAAGGCGATCCAGACGACCATGCGCTCGTCGCAGGTCAAGGGCATCCGCGTGCAGTGCAGCGGCCGCCTCGGCGGTGCCGAGATGTCGCGGTCGGAGCACTACCGCGACGGCCGGGTCCCGCTGCACACGCTGCGTGCGGACATCGACTACGGCTTCTTCGAGGCCCGCACCACCTTCGGCCGCATCGGCGTGAAGGTGTGGATCTACAAGGGTGACCTGGTCGGCGGCCTGAAGGCCAAGGCCGAGCGGGACGCCGCGGCCGCCAACGAGCGTCCGCGCCGGGAGCGTCCGTCGCGCCCGCGCCGTTCCGGCGCCCAGGGCACGACGCCGACCTCGACCGAAGCCGGCCGCGCCGCTGCCGCCGCGAAGGCCGACACGGATGTCGCGACCAGCGAGGCGCCCGCGCAGGGTTCGCCGGACGCGGCCGAGAAGACGGAGGGCTGAGGCGTGCTCGTCCCACGCAAGGTCAAGCACCGCAAGCAGCACTCGCCGAAGCGCGCCGGTGCCGCCAAGGGCGGCACGAAGGTCACCTTCGGTGAGTACGGCATCCAGGCGCTTGAGCACCACTACGTGACCAACCGGCAGATCGAGTCCGCTCGTATCGCCATCACCCGGCACATCAAGCGTGGCGGCAAGGTCTGGATCAACATCTTCCCGGACCGCCCGCTCACCAAGAAGCCGGCCGAAACCCGCATGGGTTCCGGTAAGGGTTCGCCCGAGTGGTGGGTCGCCAACGTGAAGCCGGGCCGCGTCATGTTCGAGCTGAGCTTCCCGAACGAGGCCCAGGCTCGCGAGGCGCTGCGCCGCGCGATCCACAAGCTCCCCATGAAGTGCCGCATCGTGACCCGTGAAGGTGGTGAGTTCTGATGGCGCAGGCAGGTGTCGCCGCCGCAGAGCTGCGTGAGCTCACCAACGAGGAGCTCGTGCTGCGCCTGAAGGAAGCGAAGGAGGAGCTGTTCAACCTCCGCTTCCAGATGGCCACCGGGCAGCTGGACAACAACCGCCGCCTCCGCACCGTCCGTGCCGACATCGCTCGGATCTACACGGTGATGCGGGAGCGCGAGCTCGGCCTGTCCGTTTCCCCCGACGCCGAGAATGAAGAAGGTGCTGCCTGATGAGTGAGCAGACCCCAGAGCTCGCGACCTCGGAGCAGAGCACTGTGTTCTCTGGATCCGGTCGCAACTACCGCAAGGTCCGTGAGGGCTACGTCGTCTCGGACAAGATGGACAAGACGATCGTGGTCGAGCTCGAGGACCGCAAGAAGCACCGCCGCTACGGCAAGGTTCTCCGCTCCACCAGCAAGGTGAAGGCGCACGACGAGGAGAACACCGCCGGCATCGGTGACCGCGTGATCCTCATGGAGACCCGCCCGACCTCGGCCACCAAGCGGTGGCGGCTCGTGCGGATCGTGGAGAAGGCCAAGTAATCGGAGGCCCATTTCGGGCCTCCTCCGTTCCGCCAGGCTCGCCGGAAGGTGAGAACCGGCGCGACATACAGGAGTTGACGTGATCCAGCAGGAGTCGCGGCTGCGAGTCGCCGACAACACGGGTGCCAAGGAGATCCTCTGCATCCGCGTGCTCGGTGGCTCGGGACGGCGCTACGCGGGTATCGGCGACATCATCGTCGCCACCGTCAAGGACGCCATCCCGGCTGCCGGGGTGAAGAAGGGTGACGTGGTCAAGGCCGTCGTCGTCCGCACGACGAAGGAGCGGCGTCGCCCGGACGGCTCCTACATCAAGTTCGACGAGAACGCCGCCGTGCTCATCAAGAACGACAACGAGCCGCGCGGCACCCGCATCTTCGGCCCGGTCGGCCGTGAGCTGCGTGACCGCAAGTTCATGAAGATCATCTCGCTGGCGCCGGAGGTGCTCTGATGAAGGTGAAGAAGGGCGACACGGTCGTCGTCATCGCCGGCAAGGACAAGGGCGCCAAGGGCAAGGTCATCAAGGCCTACCCGGAGCGCCAGCGGGTGCTGGTCGAGGGCGTGAACCGGATCAAGAAGCACACCCGGATCTCCCAGACCCAGCGCGGCGCGCAGTCCGGCGGCATCGTGACGCAGGAGGCCCCGATCCACGTGTCGAACGTGATGGTCGTGGACTCCGACGGCAAGCCGACCCGCGTGGGCTACCGCATCGGCGAGGACGGCAAGAAGGTTCGCATCTCGCGCCGGACCGGTAAGGACATCTGATGACGACCGCAGAGAAGATCGTGCCGCGGTTGAAGACGCGGTACCGCGAAGAGATCAAGGGCGAGCTCCGCAGCGAGTTCGGCTACGAGAACGTCCACCAGATCCCGGGCGTGGTCAAGGTCGTCGTCAACATGGGTGTCGGCGACGCCGCGCGGGACAGCAAGCTGATCGACGGTGCGATCCGCGACCTCGCGGCCATCACCGGTCAGAAGCCCGAGGTGCGCCGGGCGCGCAAGTCCATCGCGCAGTTCAAGCTGCGTGAGGGCCAGCCGATCGGTGCGCGCGTGACGCTGCGCGGCGACCGCATGTGGGAGTTCCTGGACCGGCTGCTGACGATCGCGCTGCCGCGTATCCGCGACTTCCGCGGGCTGTCGGCCAAGCAGTTCGACGGCAACGGCAACTACACCTTCGGTCTCAACGAGCAGTCCATGTTCCACGAGATCGACCCCGACTCCATCGACCGCCCCCGCGGCATGGACGTCACCGTTGTCACCACCGCTACCACCGACGACGAGGGCCGCGCGCTGCTCCGCAAGCTCGGCTTCCCGTTCAAGGAGAACTGATGGCCAAGAAGGCTCTGATCGCCAAGGCGGCCCGCAAGCCGAAGTTCAAGGTGCGTGCCTACACGCGCTGCAACAAGTGCGGCCGGCCCCACTCGGTGTTCCGCAAGTTCGGACTGTGCCGGGTTTGCCTGCGCGAGATGGCGCACGCGGGCGAACTCCCCGGTGTGTCCAAGTCCAGCTGGTAGGAACGACAGAAGCTCCCACTTCGCCACAGGCCCTCTGACTAGGGGGAACCAGGCGAGAAAGGTTGAAGGTCACCATGACGATGACCGACCCCATCGCAGACTTCCTGACACGTCTGCGGAACGCCAACTCGGCGTACCACGACGAGGTCGTGGTGCCGCACTCGAAGCTCAAGGCGAACATCGCCGAGATCCTGAAGCGCGAGGGTTACATCTCGGGCTACCGGGACGAGCCGGGTGAGAAGCACAAGAACCTCATCGTGGAACTGAAGTACGGCCGCAACCGCGAGCGCAGCATCGCCGGTCTGCGCCGCGTGTCCAAGCCGGGTCTGCGGGTGTACGCCAAGTCGACCGAGCTGCCGAGCGTGCTGGGCGGGCTGGGTATCGCGATCATCTCGACGTCGGGCGGCCTTCAGACCGACCGGCAGGCCAAGCGCAACGGTGTGGGCGGGGAAGTCCTCGCCTACGTCTGGTAACGGAAGGGAGAGCAGGCATGTCGCGCATCGGTAAGCAGCCGATCACCGTCCCTTCCGGGGTCGAGGTGACCATCGACGGCCAGAACATTTCGGTGAAGGGGCCCAAGGGCACCCTTTCGCACACTGTCGCCGAGCCGATCACGGTCGAGCGTGGTGAGGACGGCGCGCTGCTGGTCAAGCGCCCGGACGACGAGCGGGAGAGCCGTGCGCTGCACGGTCTGACCCGCACGCTGGTCAACAACCTGGTCGTGGGTGTGACCGAGGGTTACGAGAAGAAGCTCGAGATCCACGGTGTCGGTTACCGCGTCCAGGCCAAGGGCAGCAACCTCGAGTTCGCCCTCGGCTACAGCCACCCCGTGCTGATCGAGGCGCCGGAAGGCATCACCTTCAAGGTCGAGACCCCGACCCGGTTCTCCGTGTCCGGCATCGACAAGCAGAAGGTCGGCCAGATCGCCGCGGTGATCCGCCGGCTCCGCCGTCCGGACCCGTACAAGGGCAAGGGGCTGCGCTACGAGGGTGAGCGCATCCGTCGCAAGGTCGGAAAGACGGGTAAGTGATCATGAGCGAAACGGCAACGAAGAAGCGGAAGCCGGTCGGCAAGGACATCTCGACCCGGCGCCGCGTCGCGAAGGCGCGCCGTCACTTCCGGCTTCGCAAGAAGGTCGGCGGGACCGCTCAGCGGCCCCGGCTGGTCATCCACCGGTCCTCTCGGCACATCACGGTCCAGGTGATCGACGACGTGGCAGGCCACACGGTCGCCTCGGCGTCGAGCCTCGAGGCCGACGTGCGTGCGCTCGAGGGCGACAAGAAGGCCAAGGCCGCCAAGGTCGGCGAGCTCGTGGCCGCCCGCGCCAAGGGTGCGGGCATCTCCAGCGTCGTGTTCGACCGCGGTGGCAACCGCTACCACGGCCGCATCGCCGCGCTGGCCGACGCCGCTCGCGAGGCGGGGTTGGAGTTCTGAGAACCATGCACATGCTCGCGAATGGAAGGAAAGCCTGATGCCGGGACGTACACGGCAGGGCGGTGGACAGGGCGGTCCGGGCGGCAACGACCGCGACCGTCGTGACCGCCGCGATCGCCGCGACGGTGGCCGTGGCGGGGCCGGCCAGGAGAAGACCCCGCACCTCGAGCGCGTCGTCGCGATCAACCGCGTCGCCAAGGTCGTGAAGGGTGGTCGTCGCTTCAGCTTCACCGCCCTGGTGGTCGTCGGTGACGGCGACGGTCAGGTCGGCGTCGGCTACGGCAAGGCCAAGGAAGTTCCCGCGGCCATCGCCAAGGGCGTCGAGGAAGCGAAGAAGAACTTCTTCCGCGTTCCCCGGATCGCCGGCACGATCCCGCACCCGGTCCAGGGTGAGGAGGCCGCTGGTGTGGTCCTGCTCCGCCCGGCCAGCGCCGGTACCGGTGTCATCGCCGGTGGCCCGGTGCGTGCCGTGCTGGAGTGCGCGGGGGTGCACGACGTGCTGTCGAAGTCGCTCGGCTCGGACAACGCGATCAACATCGTGCACGCCACCGTGGCGGCCCTGAAGGGCCTCCAGCGTCCGGAGGAGGTGGCGGCCCGTCGCGGTCTGCCGCTCGAGGACGTCGCGCCGGCCCGGATGCTGCGTCAGCGTGCGGGACAGGGGGTCTGACATGGCTCAGCTCAAGGTGACCCAGGTCAAGAGCAAGATCGGCACCAAGCACAACCACCGGGAGTCCCTGCGGACCCTCGGGCTGCGCAAGATCCGGCAGTCCGTGGTGCGCGAGGACACCCCGGAGGTCCGCGGTCTGATCCACACCGTCCGCCACCTCGTGACTGTTGAGGAGGTCCAGGCATGACGGCCATCAAGATCCACCACCTGCGCCCCGCCCCGGGCGCCAAGCGCGACAAGATCCGCGTCGGTCGTGGTGAGGGTTCGAAGGGCAAGACCGCCGGTCGCGGTACGAAGGGCACCAAGGCCCGGAAGAACGTGCCCGCCGGTTTCGAGGGTGGGCAGATGCCCATCCACATGCGGCTGCCGAAGCTGCGTGGCTTCAAGAACCGCTTCCGCACCGAGTACCAGCCGGTGAACGTCGGCGACATCGCCCGGGTCTTCCCGGACGGTGGCGACGTCACCAAGGAACAGCTGGTCGAGCGCGGTCTGGTTCGCAAGAACGAGCTCGTCAAGGTCCTCGGCAACGGCGACCTGAACGGCGTTAAGCTGAACGTCACCGCCGACAAGTTCTCCTCGTCCGCGAAGGAGAAGCTCGAGGCGGCCGGCGGTTCGGCCACTGAGCTCTGATCCTTTACAGGCAACGGCCCGTCGGTCTTCGGACCGGCGGGCCGTTTCTGTTTGGCCCGTCCGGCCGCACGGCGCTGCTCCAGGGGGATGACCTGCGCCGATCGTGACGCTCTCGTGACGGCTGTGCTCGCGTCGCGGTGTCACCATCGGACGATGTCGTTCCCGGCGGCACCACCCCCCATGGGCTACGCGCCCGTGCCCCATCGGCCCTCCGGGTGGCAGGGGAAGCGGGTCGCAGGCGCCGTACTGGCTCTGCTCGCCGCGGCGGCCGCCCTCACCGGAGCGTTCCTACCGCTGTTCGTCGGCGAGCTGCGATTCAACGGCGAGACCCAGCTGAAGCTGACGGTGACCGGGTGGGACCTCAGCGCGGAAGCGGCCGGCCCCGGTATCCCGACGTCGACGGCCGGGGAGCCCGTCCGCAACGGCTGGGCCCTGGCCGGAGCGGGGTTGCTGCTGCTCATCGCGGCCATGATCGGCTTTGCCGCCGCCCGTCGCGCGTCGTCGCCCGGCGGGAAGTTCGCCGCCGCACTGGCGGGCGGTATCGGCGCAGGCTTCCTCGCCGCGACCACGCTGTCGATCGTTCTCCAGGCCATCAGCCTGCACGAAAGCTTCCGCCCGGCCGGCATCGCCGAGGGCAACGACGGCGTCACCACCGCGGACAGCTTGGGCGTCGGATTCTGGCTCGTCGCGGGCGCGACGGTGCTGGCGATCGTGGCCGCGGCGCTGGCCGCCGGCCGAGGGAAACGCGCGCCCGCCCCACCACCTCCGACGTACGACTACGATCCGGTGACCCCGCGCTACGGATTCCCCGCGCAGCAGCCTCTCCCGCGCCCACAGCCACCCGCCGACGGCGGCGACGCGCTCAACCCCCACCGCGACCAGCCCGGCTCGTGACCGCCGGCTGGGCGGGCGTGGCGGGTGGGAAGTGGGGCGCGCGGCATGCGCCGTGGCGCACAAGGAGTTCCGCGTCACCTACCCGCACCGCCGTGCTCAACCCGCTGCGCGAGGAACCGGCCAGGCGGTCACCGTGGCTGTCTTCGCCGGTCCGCCGTACGTCACTCCGTCGGGTACGACCACTCCCAGCCTTCGCCCTTGATCTCGGGGCTGTTCTGGATCAGCGTGCCGTTCGCTTCCGGGACGACCAGCGCGACCGCGCCGGTGAGCTCCTGGTTCCGCTGGTACGGCACCGGCAGCGGTCCGCTCCCCGGCTCGGTGGATCGGCACAGCGAGGCGCTCGCCGGCGTGGTTCCGCCGTTCGCCCCGGGTTCGGCGAACCTGTACTGAAACGCCTCGGGAATCAGCTCGGCGGCGTTCTTGTCCGGGCCGGTGTTGGCCCGCACGTGCAGCAGGAGAACGTGCTTCGTGCCCGTCGAGCCGTTGCACGGCGGGTCGATCTCGATCTTCTCGATGGTCCAGGTCGCGGGTTGGCTGCCATCGGCCTTGGCGCTCAGCTCGGCCGTGCCACCGAGTCGCGGCTTGGTGTAGCCGTTCGTTTCGCTCCGACCGCTGGTGGACGCGGACGGGGGAGCCGTCGGCTGCGAGGTGGCGCACGGTCTTCCCCCTTGTCCGGGTGGTGTTCGCTGCGGCCAGCTTGTTGTACCGGAAATTTCCGTCGCCCTACCCGAGAACGACGAACGCCGTCGGGTGGCAGTTGTTGTTCGGAGGATCCGGCCCCCGCCAACCGAACCCGGGCTCCGGCTCATAACACGGCCTACCTCACAACCCTCCAACGCCCGGCTGTTAGAGTCGGGCGACGCGCTTCGGGGACCGACATGCCCCGGAGCGCTGCTGGCTTGCCAGCGACATGGTGTTCCTGCCGGCCAGCGTGCCGGCCAAGCCGATCGCCGGTGATACCCACCGGCGACGCCGAGGAGGTCCCCCGCGTGCTCAGCGCCTTTCGCTCGGCTCTCGCCACGCCGGACCTGCGCAAGAAGATCCTGTTCACGCTGTTGATCGTGGCCGTGTACCGGATCGGTGCGGTCACTCCGGCGCCCGGGGTCTCCTATCCCAATGTGCAGGCATGCCAGGCCGGTGCCGACCAGTCCGGCATCTACTCCCTGCTGAACCTGTTCAGCGGCGGGGCGCTCCTGCAGCTGTCGATCTTCTCGACCGGCATCATGCCGTACATCACGGCCAGCATCATCATCCAGCTGCTCACCGTCGTCATCCCGCGGTTCGAGGAGCTGAAGAAGGAAGGCCAGGCCGGCCAGGGCAAGCTGACGCAGTACACCCGGTACCTGACGATCGCGCTGGCGATCCTGCAGGCCACCGGTGTGGTGGCGCTCGCCGACCGCGGCCAGCTGTTCCCGGACTGCGCGCAGTCGATCATCCCGGACAACAGCATCTTCTCGCTGGCGCTGATCGTCATCACGATGACGGCGGGCACCGCGGTCATGATGTGGCTGGGCGAGCTCATCACCGAGCGCGGCGTCGGCAACGGCATGTCGGTCCTGATCTTCCTGAACATCGCCGCCCGCATCCCGGCCGAGGGCATGAACATCCTCAGCAACCAGGGCGGTCTCGTCTTCGCGCTGGTGTGCATCTTCGGCCTGGTGATCATCGCCAGCGTCATCTTCGTCGAGCAGGGCCAGCGCCGGATCCCGGTGCAGTACGCCAAGCGGATGATCGGTCGCCGGATGTACGGCGGCACGTCGACCTACCTGCCGATCAAGGTGAACCAGGCCGGTGTCATCCCGGTCATCTTCGCTTCGTCGCTGCTGTACCTGCCGGACCTGATCAGCCGTCTGTTCGGCGACCCGACCAGCGGCTCCGGCTGGCAGGCGTTCCTGCAGACCTACGTGGTCAACCAGTCCAGCTGGGTGCACATCCTGCTGTACTTCGCGCTGATCATCTTCTTCACGTACTTCTACATCACCATCACGTTCAACGTGGATGAGCGCGCGGAGGAGATGAAGAAGTTCGGCGGCTTCATCCCGGGCATCCGCCCCGGCAGGCCGACCGCCGAGTACCTGAGCTTCGTGCTGGGCCGGATCACCTTCCCCGGCTCGCTCTACCTCGGCATCATCGCGATCCTCCCGAACTTCTTCCTGTCCATCACGCAGGAGGGCAACAACCAGAACTTCCCGTTCGGCGGCACTGCCGTGCTGATCATGGTCGGCGTCGGCCTCGACACGGTGAAGCAGATCGAAAGCCAGCTGATGCAGCGGAATTACGAAGGGTTCTTGCGATGACGCGCCTGGTTCTTGTCGGCCCGCCCGGAGCAGGAAAGGGAACTCAGGCGGTAGCGCTGTCGCAGCGGCTCTCCATCCCACACATCTCCACGGGCGACCTCTTCCGCGCGCACGTGGCGGAGCAGACGCCGCTGGGCGAGGAGGCGAAGCGCTACCTCGACTCGGGCGAGCTGGTGCCGGACAGCGTCACCAACGAGATGGTCCGCGAGCGCCTGGCCGAGTCCGACACCAAGGCCGGTTTCCTGCTGGACGGGTTCCCCCGCAACACCAAGCAGGCCGAGGTCCTCGGCGAGATGCTGGCCGAGTCGGACAGCGCGCTCGACGCGGTCATCCAGCTCGACGTGCCGGAGGACGTCCTGGTCGAGCGCCTGCTTGGCCGCGGCCGCACGGACGACACCGAAGAGGTCATCCGCCGCAGGCAGCAGGTCTACCAGTCGGAGACCGCCCCGCTGCTGGACTACTACCGCGACATCCTGGTCAAGGTGGACGGCGTCGGCGAGGTCGACGAGGTCTCCTCGCGGATCGTGAACGCACTCGACGCGCGCGCGTGAACCTGGTGCCTTCCGTGCTCCGCCGCCACCGCGGCATCGAGATCAAGACGCCCGGGGAGCTGGACGCGATGCGGGCCGCCGGGATCGTGGTGGCCCGCACCCTCGCGGCTGTCGCCGAGGCCGCCAAGCCCGGCGTCAGCACCGGCGACCTGGACGAGATCGCCGAGCAGACCATCCGAGCGGCCGGCGCCGTGCCCTCGTTCAAGGGCTACCACGGCTTCCCGGCCTCGATCTGCGCGTCGGTGAACGAGCAGGTCGTCCACGGCATCCCGGCGAAGACCACCGTGCTGGCCGACGGCGACCTGCTGTCCGTGGACTGCGGCGCCATCCTCGATGGCTGGCACGGCGACTCCGCCGTCACCCTGGCCATCGGCTCGGTTTCGGCCGCTGACCAGGCGCTGTCGGCCGCCACCCGCGCCGCGATGCTCGCCGGCATCGAGGCCGCGGTGCCCGGCGCCCGGCTGACCGACATCTCGCACGCCGTGCAGTCCTCGGCCGAGACGTCGTCGGCGGCCGATGGCACCGAGTACGGCCAGATCGTCGAGTACGGCGGGCACGGCATCGGCACCGAGATGCACATGGAGCCGTTCCTGCCCAACGTCGGCAAGCCCGGCAAGGGGCCGAAGCTCAAGCCCGGCATGGCGCTGGCCATCGAGCCGATGCTGACCGGCGGCAGCGCCGAGACCGTCGAGCTCGAGGACGGCTGGACCGTGGTGACCGCGGACGGCTCGCGCGCGGCCCACTGGGAGCACACCGTCGCCGTCACCGAGGACGGCCCCCGCGTCCTGACCCTGCCCGAAGGCGCCTGACCTGCGGTTTCCCCGCTTCGGGTGCGACTTGGGGTATCGTCGGAGTGGCGTTGCCTACCACACATCACCCCGCCTCGCGAGGTGCGACACAGGCTGCGTACACTATCTAGTCGGCGTACTCATCACGCCGGTTCCAACGCGCTCGTCAATGCTCGGGTCCTTGGGGTCGGTGCGGCGTGTCCGCCGAACGCAAGAGTTGCCAATTCGCTGCTCTACCAAGTCACGAAACGCGGAGGACATGGCTAAGAAAGACGGGGCCATCGAGGTCGAAGGTCGGGTCATCGAGCCACTCCCCAACGCGATGTTCCGAGTCGAGTTGGAGAACGGTCACAAGGTCCTGGCGCACATCAGCGGCAAGATGCGGCAGCACTACATCCGCATCCTCCCGGAGGACCGGGTTGTCGTCGAGCTGTCGCCGTACGACCTGTCTCGTGGGCGGATCGTCTACCGCTACAAGTGACGCGGTGAGCAACGCATAAGGAAGCAGGAGACGTGAAGGTCCAGCCGAGCGTCAAGAAGATCTGCGACAAGTGCAAGGTGATCCGCCGCCACGGCCGGATCATGGTGATCTGCGAGAACCTGCGGCACAAGCAGCGGCAGGGCTGATCACCGCCTGCACCACGCAGAGCGGACGGACAGCTGTATGACCTCCCCGCACCTGCCGGGCCACACGGCCCGGCCGACCCCCGGACTCCAGGCCGGGGCCGGGACACCGGACACGTAAGTGCTCCGGACGACATGCGAGTCGGTCCCGGAACCGGGCGGGGAGCACACCTGGAGCGACGAACAGCAGAAGGAGCATCAAGCGCCATGGCACGACTCGCCGGCGTAGACCTCCCCCGCGAGAAGCGGTTGGAGATCGCGCTGACCTACATCTACGGCATCGGTCGTACGCGCTCGAAGGAGCTCATCGCGGCCACGTCGCTGAACCCGGACACCCGGGTCCGCGACCTGACCGACGACGACCTCGTCAAGCTGCGCGACCACATCGAAGAGAACTTCAAGGTCGAGGGTGACCTCCGCCGCGAGGTGCAGGCCGACATCCGTCGCAAGATCGAGATCGGCTGCTACGAGGGCCTGCGGTGGCGCCGCGGTCTGCCCGTCCGCGGTCAGCGGACCAAGACCAACGCCCGCACCCGCAAGGGTCCGAAGAAGACGGTCGCCGGCAAGAAGAAGGCTGGCAAGAAGTGAGCGTCCAGGGCAAGAAGGTCGTGCGGATCGGCGCCGGGCAGGTGCGCCGCCGCAACAATTCGTGCGTTTCGCCGAAGGCCCTGTATGCCCGCCCGATGGCGCTTCGCCAGCTCTACACCGACGCCGGGTCGCTGATCCGGCGTGGCCAGCAGGAGGCCCGCGAGGCCGCCGCTGCCGCCGCACAGACCGAGAACTCGCGCTAGGCAGGAGAAACCACCCAACATGCCACCCAAGGCTCGCGCCGGGGCCAAGAAGGTCCGGCGGAAGGAAAAGAAGAACGTGGCCCACGGCCACGCTCACATCAAGAGCACCTTCAACAACACCATCGTGTCGATCACCGACCCGAACGGTGCGGTTATCTCGTGGGCCTCCTCCGGCCACGTCGGTTTCAAGGGCTCCCGCAAGTCCACCCCGTTCGCCGCGCAGATGGCGGCCGAGAACGCGGCCCGCAAGGCCGCCGAGCACGGGATGAAGAAGGTCGACGTGTTCGTCAAGGGCCCGGGCTCCGGCCGGGAGACGGCGATCCGCTCGCTGCAGGCCGCCGGTCTCGAGGTCGGCACCATCCAGGACGTGACCCCGCAGCCTCACAACGGCTGCCGCCCGCCCAAGCGGCGCCGGGTCTGAGGAACGGGGAGGAGTAACAACAGATGGCTCGCTACACCGGCCCCGCGACTCGCATCTCGCGGCGCCTCAAGGTTGACCTCGTCGGCGGCGACCAGGCTTTCGAGCGCCGCCCGTACCCGCCCGGCCAGCACGGCCGCGGCCGGGTCAAGGAGTCCGAGTACCTGCTCCAGCTGCAGGAGAAGCAGAAGGCTCGCTACACGTACGGCGTCCTCGAGCGGCAGTTCAGCCGCTACTACAAGGAGGCCGCGCGGCGCCCCGGCAAGACCGGTGAGAACCTGCTGCAGATCCTCGAGTCCCGCCTGGACAACGTCGTGTACCGCGCCGGCCTGGCCCGTACCCGCCGTCAGGCGCGTCAGCTGGTGGCGCACGGTCACTTCACCGTCAACGGCGTGAAGGTGACGATCCCCAGCTACCAGGTCGAGAAGTTCGACATCATCGACGTGCGGCCGAAGTCGCTCCAGATGCTGCCCTTCGTGGCCGCCAAGGAGTCGTTCGGCGATCGGCCGATCCCCGGCTGGCTGCAGGTCGTGCCGTCCAACCTGCGCATCCTGGTGCACCAGCTGCCCGAGCGGGCGCAGATCGACGTTCCGGTCCAGGAACAGCTGATCGTCGAGTACTACTCGAAGTGATCGGCCGCGGCGGCGCGCACCCGCGCGTCGCCGCTCCGCCATCCCTTTCGGCGTCATATGGCGGGCGCCGGCAGGAAAGGAAGAGAAGAAAGTGCTGATTTCCCAGCGACCGGCCCTCGGCGAAGAGCCGATCAACGAGACCCGGTCCCGGTTCACCATCGAGCCGCTGGAGCCCGGCTTCGGGTATACGCTCGGCAACTCGCTGCGGCGCACGCTGCTGTCGTCCATCCCGGGCGCGGCGGTCACCAGCATCCGCATCGACGGTGTGCTGCACGAGTTCACCACCGTCCCCGGGGTGAAGGAAGACGTCACCGACATCATCCTGAACCTCAAGGAACTGGTCGTCTCGTCCGAGGAGGACGAGCCCGTCACCATGTACCTGCGCAAGCAGGGCCCGGGTGAGGTCACCGCGGCCGACATCGTTCCGCCGGCCGGTGTCACCGTGCACAACCAGGATCTGCACATCGCCTCGCTGAACGGCAAGGGCAAGCTGGAGATCGAACTGGTCGTCGAGCGCGGCCGCGGTTACGTGCCCGCTCAGCAGAACAAGCAGGCTGGTGCCGAGATCGGCCGGATCCCGGTCGACTCGATCTACTCGCCGGTGCTGAAGGTCACGTACAAGGTCGAGGCGACCCGTGTCGAGCAGCGCACCGACTTCGACAAGCTGATCCTGGACGTCGAGACCAAGCCGTCGATCACCCCGCGCGACGCGGTCGCGTCGGCCGGCAAGACGCTGGTCGAGCTGTTCGGCCTGGCCCGGGAGCTCAACGTCGACGCCGAGGGCATCGAGATCGGCCCGTCGCCGCAGGAGGCGGACACCATCGCCGCCTACGCGATGCCGATCGAGGACCTGGACCTCACGGTCCGGTCGTACAACTGCCTCAAGCGCGAGGGCATCCACACGGTCGGCGAACTGGTCTCGCGCAGCGAGGCCGACCTGCTCGACATCCGCAACTTCGGCGCGAAGTCGATCGACGAGGTCAAGATGAAGCTCGTCGGCCTCGGCCTGTCGCTGAAGGACAGCCCGCCCGGGTTCGACCCGACCGCGGCTGCTGCCTCCTACGAGGGCGGCGAGAGCTGGTCCGCCGAGGGTGTCGGCGGTCTGTCGGACAACGGCCACGACGACGGCCAGGACTACGCAGAGACGGAGCAGCTGTAAGGACGGCGGCCCGCCTCGCCGAGTGATTCGTGCGGGGCGGGCGCCGGCCTGAAAGCGGCCGGATTTACGAGGAGAAGCAATGCCCACCCCCACGAAGGGCCCCCGTCTCGGTGGATCCGCGGCCCACGAGCGGCTGATGATGGCGAACCTCGCCACGTCGCTGTTCGAGCACGGCAAGATCACCACGACCGAGGCCAAGGCCCGCCGGATGCGGCCACTCGCCGAGAAGCTGATCACCAAGGCGAAGCGCGGCGACCTGCACAACCGGCGTCAGATCCAGCGCGTGATCCGCGACAAGGACGTGGTTCACAAGCTGCTCGCCGAGATCGGCCCGTTCTTCGCGGACCGCAACGGCGGCTACACCCGGATCACCAAGACGCTGCCGCGCAAGGGCGACAACGCCCCGATGGCGGTCATCGAGCTGGTGTCCGAGAAGACCGTCACCTCGGAGGCTGAGAAGGCGCGGAAGACCAAGTTCGCGAAGGACGAGGCCGCCGCTCCCGCCGCGACCGAGGCCGAGGAGACCAAGGCCGAGGCCGCCGAGGCGGCCGACCAGGACGCTGAGGCGCCCGAGTCGGCCACCGCCGAGGCGACCGCCGAGCCGGCCGAGGGTGCCGCTGACGCGGATGCCGACGCTGAGTCGTCGAAGAAGGACGAGTCCTGACGGCTGAGTTCGGTCCAGGCAACGAGCCCGCTGCTCCCTCCGGGGAGGGCGGGCTCGTTCGTCTGCGCCTGGACGTCAGCTACGACGGCACGCAGTTCTCGGGGTGGGCCCGCCAGCCCGGCCGCCGGACGGTCCAGGGCTTGCTGGAGGAGGCGCTGGCGAAGCAGCCGCCCGGGGCCGCGGTGCCGAAGTCGGTCGTGGTGGCCGGCCGCACGGACGCCGGTGTGCACGCGACCGGGCAGGTCGTGCACGTGGACGTGGTGCCGTTGTCGGAGCCACGCGGCCGCCTGACGCTGGACGAGCACGGAATTCTCGATCTGGAGCGCATGCGGCACCGCTGGAACCGGTTCCTGCCGGGCGACGTGCGAGTGCTGGACGCGCGGGTCGCGCCGGAGGGTTTCGACGCCCGGTTCTCCGCGATCCGCAGGCATTATCGTTATCGGGTCTCGGACGCGCCGTGGGGCGTTGATCCACTGCGCCGGTTCGACACCCTGGCCTGGGGCCGCCCCCTGTCTCTGACGGCGATGAACGAGGCTTCCGAGGCACTGTTGGGCCTGCGGGACTTCGCGGCGTTCTGCAAGCAGCGCGAGGGCGGCACCACGATCCGCGAACTGCAGCGGTTCACGTGGCGCCGGATCGATTCGCACGTCGTCGAGGCCGAGGTCTCGGCTGACGCGTTCTGCCACTCGATGGTGCGCAGCCTGGTCGGCGCGATGCTCCTGGTGGGCGACGGCCGTCGCCCGACCGAGTGGCCGGCTGAGCTGCTGCGCGGGGGAGTGCGGGACAGCGCCGTAGCCCCCGCACACGGCCTGACGTTGATCGGCGTGGACTACCCGGCCGACGAGGAGCTGGCCGCACGGGCCGAACAGACCCGCAACATGCGAGCAGCCTCCGAGGCGAGCTAGTTATCCACAATCCACAGCGGTTATCCACAGGCTGGCGACGGTGGCTGGCCGCACGGCAGACCGCAAGCCAGCGACGGAAGAAGACCGACGAACAAGCAGGCCTTCCCCCACCGCGCAACCGCAAGCCGGCAACGAAAAGCAGGCGACTACGCCTCCCCCGCTCCCGATCCACAGCGGGTCTTTGGTCGCCGATCAGCGGGGTCAAGGTACTCTTTCCCGCCTTGACGCCGCTGCTCGGCGACTGAAACACAATCAGGCATCGGGGGCGGGGGTGGTCGAAGGTGACCTTTCCAGCGCCGTGAGGCGCAGTTTCCGCGCGACAGCGCGGCTTTAAAGATCAAAAGAGTCCTCGCCGGACGGGCAGGCTCCGGGATGACAGAAAAGCACTTCGTCTCACCTCGAGTGGGTGGCTGGCGGGTCATCCCGTCGCCTTCCGGTTTGTGCATATGGCGCCGGTGTCAGGCGACGGGATGACCACCCAGCTCGGGTTTTGTTCACAGATCAAGGACGTCGTCAGTCGCCGCGGCGGACTGGGCCCAGTAGTGCCTGTTCTTTCGGTGTGGTGACCAGGCGGAGGGGGCGCCAGAGGTTCTGACCCAGTGCCACCACCTGGTCGTCCTTCAGCGTGGTCAGCTGCCGCACCATCTGCGGTGGCAGGCGCCAGATCCGGGCCGCCAGCTCGGCCTGTCCGGCGGGCAGCCGCTGCATCAGCACGACGTCCGCGGCGTTCGCGATCGTCGTCGCCTGGGGGTGCAGGTACGGCAGCACGTAGACCGTCGTGTGCCAGGGCGATCGGGGCGGGAACAGGTCCTGCGGTGTCGGCCCGCCGTCGGTGACCACCAGCAGCGGCGCGTCTTCCGACGGGCGCGGCAGCTCGACCGGCGACAGCCGCCGGATGGTCACCAGCGGCGACGGTCGCCCGTTCGGCTGGTTGCCTGCCGCCTTCGGCAGCACCTGCCAGGCGGCCGGCCGTCCGGTCGCGATCGTCACCCACGCGCCGACCGCCATCGCCCGCAGCGCCACCTGCCGCGCCAGGTACAGGCCACCCACCAGCACGATCCGGGTGGGGGTGGCCCGCAGGGCGGAGATCGTCAGCGGCTCGCCCTTGAGGCCCGAGCCGACGACGATGCCGCCGCGGTCACCGGACGGGCTGATCGCGTCCAGCAGCACCGGGTCGACCACGAACTCGGGCGCGACGCCCGTGTTCCGGCCCGGGTCACGAAGCCGCAGGCTCATGCGGTGCCTCCCATCGGCATGGTCGCGGCGAGCCCGTCGATCTGCAGGCCGCGCAGCGGGGTCAGCGACACACCGACGCGTTCAGCGAGCGTGTTGAGCCGCTCGTCGGCGGCGTCCAGCTCACGCGGGTTGCGCGCGCTCAGCCGCACCACGCCGCGCAGGCCGACCTTGCCCTCGTCGTCCGCGGGCGAGATGGACATCGCCACGGTCGACGACAGCGTGCGCACGCTGGTCAGCGCGTTCAGCGTGGTCGTGATCTTGCCCTTGGGCCAGCTGGTCACGGCGTAGCTGGCGTGACCGACGCCCGCCGCGGTCGCGCTGGTCCAGTTCTCCTTCAGGCTCACCTTCGCGCCGCCACCGACGGCCGCGGTCAGCTCGGCGGCCGAGATCCCGGCCCGCAGCAGCTCGTCCGGGCTCAGGGGCCGGGTCGGCACGCCCTGCGACTCCAGTGCGTTGCGGACACGGGACAGCGCGCCGATGAGGGCGCGGTGCGCGCCGACGACACCGCCGCCGCGCTCGCGGACCGCGTCCGGGCAACGACGCGGGTCGAGCCGGATCGCCACCCACGTCGTGCGTCGCGCGGCGGCCGGCAGCGGTCCGAGGACCTCCAGGTAGGACGTCAGCGCGGGCGAGTCCGCGGGCAGCGCCGCGCTGCCCGGGTAGCAGTGCCAGATCATCTGGATGGAGTCCAGGACGACGCCGCGGTCCTCCAGGCACGGCGCCAGCGCCGACAGCGGCAGGCTCGGCGCGCCCCCGGCCTGCGTGATCAGCGCGGGGGTGGGCTCGACGAGCAGGACCGCGGTCCACGTGCCGTCGTGCCAGGCGAGCCCGACCTCCTGCAGCTCGTGGTCCTTGCCGTGCGCGACCACCAGGTCCGGCACGACGAGCCGCAGCAGGCTGACGCGCACGTCCTCCGGGCCGGTAACGGACACGTCGCCCGTCGCGATGGCCTGGGCGTCGGGTTTCGGCGGCGTCGACACCCGGTCGTGGCTGCGGAACGAGTAGCGCATCGTAAGTCCAGCCCATTGGGTGAACCACTGACCGCGCCAGCGCAGGAGCGCGATGATCAGCGCGGCGGCGAGGACGCCGATGCCGACGTAGAGCAGCGACTCGTTGATCGCGATGAGGATCAGCCCGATCGCGAGGCCGATCTCGAGCACCACCAGGTTGGTCACCGGGATCGGGCCGAGGCGGGTGTTCAGGACGCGGCGGCGAGCTGGGGGAGCGACCGGCGCGGGACGTTCGGGGGGCGGCTGCGCCGGCGGCGGACCACCCGGGCCACCAGGCCCGCCCGGACCACCGGGTCCACCAGGGCCGCGACCACCTGGGCCGCCAGGCCCACCGGGGCCTCCGGGACCCTGCGGGCCGCGCGGTCCGGCGGGTCCTCCCGGCCCGCCCGGAACGCCGCCACGCGGTGGCGGGCCCGGCGGGCGGCCCCTCGGCGGCGGTGAACCCGGGGGCCCACCCGGACGTGGCGGAGTGGTGACGGACATCCGCTCGTTCTTCCCCTCGTACCTACAGCGATCCCGGCAAGCCGGTCGGCCGGGAACCCGACCCTAGCCGGAGTTGGGAGAAACCCACACCGGCGGAGATCCCGTACCGCTATCCTGCGGAACCGTACCGCGACTCGGGGAGCAGTAGGTCGAGAATGCCGTCAACACCGACAACGAAATCGCAAGTTCACGCTTACCAGTTCGTGCTGCGCCGCATGCAGTCCGCGCTGGTGCGGCGTGACTCGGTCATGCTCCACGATCCGATGCGGACCCACGGCAGAGCGACGATCGTCGGGTTCATCCTGGCGTTACTCGGTGTCGTCGGCTTCGTGATCTTCGGGTTGATCAGCCCGAAACCGGCCGTGCCGGACTCGGGAAACATCGTGATCGGCAAGGAGTCCGGCGCGATCTACGTCGTCACCGGCAACCCGAAGCAACTGGTCCCGACCTTCAACCTGGCCTCGGCGCGGCTGTTGCTGATGTCGCAGCAGGGGCAGGGCGGCACCGCGGCGGCAAGCGCGGTGGAGCCGTCGGTGGTCCCGGACGACCAGCTCAAGGACATCCCGCGCGGGCGACTGACGGGCATTGTGGACGGTCCGCAGCTGCTGCCGACCACGTCACAGCGGGTGTCCGACGACTGGGCGGTGTGCGACCAGCTGACCATCCGGTCGGACCTGCCGAACCAGCTGGCGCTGCAGCAGGCGACGAACGCTACGACGGTGCTCGCCGGCGTGCCCGACCCGGGACGTGAGCTGGGCGACAACGAAGCTGTGCTGGCCGTCGGCGACAACGACAAGCCGTACCTGATCTACCGCCTGGAGCGTAACCCGAACCAGCCGAACGCGAACACCGTGCGGGCCGAGCTGGACCCGGCACGCGCCGGTGTCTACACGGCACTGGGCCTGAACCCGCAGAACGCGCGCCGCATCTCCATCGGCCTGCTGAACGCCATCCCGCAGGTGACGCCGTTCACGCCGCCGACCATCCCCGGCAAGGGCAGCGCGACGCAGTTCCAGGCGCTGGACCTGGCGGGCCTCAACGTGGGTGACGTGTTCGCGGTCTCGTTCTCGGACGGCACGCGGAGCAGCTACGTGGTCCTGCAGAACGGGATCCAGCGCGTGTCGCCCGCAGTCGCGGACCTGATCCGCTTCTCGGGTAGCTCGACCGCCGCGCCGCGCCCGCAGGAACTGTCGCCGAACACGATCACGTCGATCCGCCAGATCCAGTCCGGCGACAGCGACGCGCTCAAGGTCGACACGATGCCGAACACCATTCCCACCGTGCTGGACCCGACGCAGACCCCGGTGACCTGCCTCGGGTGGAACGTGGTGAA
The DNA here is from genome assembly GCF_000739085.1 of Amycolatopsis methanolica 239. NCBI lineage: Bacteria > Bacillati > Actinomycetota > Actinomycetes > Pseudonocardiales > Pseudonocardiaceae > Amycolatopsis > Amycolatopsis methanolica. The sequence continues at coordinate 686,329 of NZ_CP009110.1, forward strand.
CCCCGGCGACCCGACGACCGAGGACCAGCACACGGCCGTCTACGTCGGCACGCAGCTCCCCGTCCCCGCCGACGCGAAGCTGATCCAGATCGGACAGCCGAGCCCGGACGGCTTGAAGATCGACAACTTCTACATGCCCCCCGGCCGGGGAGCGGTCATCCGATCGGCGACGTCGAAACAGTCCTTCGCGACGGGCCCCATCTCGCTGGTGACCGACCGGGGCCTGCGGTACGGCGTCCCCGACGCGAATACCGCCAACGCACTGGGCCTGACCGACCCACGACCGGCGCCGGACGCCATCGTGCGCCTCCTGCCCACCGGAGCGTCCCTGAACGTGCAGGACGCCCAGCGGAGCTACGACTCCGTGCCGGTTTCGCCGAACGCTGGAAGCTTCCCGTCGCAGCAGCAACAGGTATCCGGAAACACCGGAACATCAGGCAACTAGTCCACAAAAGACAGCGGCCCTCCAAAATGCGGAGGGCCGCTGTCTTTTTAGGTCCGCCACAAACCGCAAGCGGGCAACGAAAAGCAGGCGACTACGCCAACCAGACCTCCCCCGCTCCCGATCCACAGCGGGCCTTTGGTCGCCGATCAGCGGGGTCAAGGTACTCTTTCCCGCCTTGACCCCGCTGCTCGGCGACTGAAACACAATCAGGCATCGGGGGCGGGGGTGGTCGAAGGTGACCTTTCCAGCGCCGTGAGGCGCAGTTTCCGCGCGACAGCGCGGCTTTAAAGATCAAAAGAGTCCTCGCCGGACGGGCAGGCTCCGGGATGACCAAGGGGTGCCTCGTCTCACCTTGGGTGGGTGGCTGGGTGTTGTTCAAAGATTGCGCTCAGCGTGTGCGGCGGATGGTCCTCATCACGAACATGACGACCAGCAGGACCACCAGGCCTCCGCCGGTGCCGGCCAGCGCCACGATCATCGGCGTCCAGTTCTTCGGCGACGCGTCCGGCAGTCCGGACGGCAGCTGCCGCCCCGACTGCGCGGCCAGGCCCTCCTCGGCGGGCACGATCGCGGTCAGCGCCGCCACCGGGTTGACCACGCCGAAACCGGTGAAGTTGTCACGTCCGCCCTGCGCGCCGGGGTGCTGCGCGGTCACCCGGATGCGGTTCATGATCTGCCGCGCGTTCAGGTTCGGGTACTGCGCCGCCACCAGCGCCGCGACTCCGGCCACGTACGGCGCCGCGAAGCTCGTCCCCTGGATGGGCGTCGCCTTGTCGTTCTCGATCGTCTGGTTCGCCAGCTGCGACGAGCCCTTCGACGGGTCCAGCGAGATGATGTTCGTGCCCGGCGCGGCCACGCTCACCCACGGCCCGTGCACGCTGAACGGCGCCACCCCGCCGGTCTCGTCGATCGCCGCCACCGACAGCACGTCGTCGGAGAACCACGGGGGCGTCACGATCGACCGGGGCTTGTTCGGGTCGGCCTGGTCATTCTGCGGGCACGTCTCGGAGGTGTTGCCCGCCGCGGCGACGACCACTACGTTCCGGTCCACGGCGTACCGCACCGCGGCCTGGATCGCCCGCTCGCCGTCGGTGATCGAGCCGTCCGCGGGGCGGCAGTTGTCCACCGACATGTTGATCACGTCGACGTTCAGGTTCACGGCGCGCACGATCGCCTGCGCCAGCGACAGCGTGGTGCCCGCGCCGTTCGCGTCGTTCTGCTGCCGTCCACCGGTCTGCTGGCCGCTGGTGCCGCCCGCGGAGTCCGGTTTGGAGTAGTTTTGACTGGACTGCCGGATCGACACGATCGTCGAATCGGGCGCGACGCCGGTGAACCCGATCTGGTCCTGCGGCGTCTGCGCGGCGATGATCCCGGCCACCTCGGTGCCGTGACCGTCGCAGTCGTTCAGGCCGTTGTCACCGGCCGAAACGTAGTCACCGCCGCCCTCCAGCCGCGGCAGGTACGGGTGCCGGGTCACGCCGGTGTCGATCACCGCGACCCGGATGCCGCCCCCTGCCGAACCAGTCTTGGCGCGGGCGAGCTGCTGGGCCTCCTCGATCTGGAGGTACTGCTGGCCCCACGGCTTCTCCCGCAGCACCACCTCCTTCTGCCCGAGGTCACGCGTCACGCAGGCGTTCTTCTGCTGGTAGTCGAAGCTGTTGTGGCCGCCGTTGTCGCCCGGCAGGTAGCTGGCGACGAACGGCGGCGGCACCGCCCAGTACCCGTCGGAGCCGGTGCCGCCCGTCTGCGCCTGGGCCGTCCCGGTCGCCAGGACGCCGATCGACGCCGCCAGCAGGACGGTCGCCGTCCGGCCGGGCGCACCGAGTCTCCGCACGCGAGTTCCCCCTCGATTCATGCTCAGCCGAACGAGATGTGCCGCAGCGTGGCGTACAGGTCCATGACGGCCAGCGCGAGCGGCAGCACGGTGGCGATGCAGATCGCCTCGAAGATCTCGACGGTGCGGCGCAGCGGCGGCGAGAACCGCTGGTTGGGGAACACGACGCCGACGACCAGCGAACCGGCGCCGATGATCACCAGCACCCCGAACACCCACAGCAGGCGGCCCATCGGGGTCTGCGTGCCGAGCCAGCCGAGCAGGATGCCGGCGCCGGACACGATGCCCGTGGTCAGCAGCGCGACGGCCTGGCTGCCGTTGGCGTAGGAGCGGGCGCGCAGCAGCAGCACCATGGTCGCGACGGCGGCGGTGAGGATGCCCCACACGCCGGGAGCGGTCGCGGTGATGATCGCGGCGATCGCGGTCGCGCTGCCGCACCCGATCAGCAGGCCGGTCATGTAGTTGTGGGCGACGGCCGTGCGGCGCTCGATCTCGGTGTAGTCCGGGAACGTGGTGTCCTCTTTGAGCTCCTCCGCGGTGCCCGGCACGTGCGGCAGCGGCAGCTTGGCCAGCCAGATCGTCGCGCGCGGCAGCAGCGAGATCAGCGCGAGTGCGCCTGCCGCGGTGCCGGCGGCGATGCCGGCCGCCGGGTGCGCGATCAGGGTCGCGATGGTGAACGCGACCACCCCGATCACACCGGCCGTGGCGGCGGCGATGAACGTCGTGATGCCCGCGCCCATGATCATGATCGCGACCGCGGCCAGGATCACCACGAGCCCGCTGGCCAGCAGCAGGTTGGCCCGCACGGTCAGGCCGGGCACGGCGTAGAAACCGGCGACGAACGCGAACGGCAGCCCGCCCGCGGCGGCGATCACCACCCCGGTCGCCTCGGCCTGGTACGCCTTGGCCAGCGTCGCGCCGACCGCGAGGCACGCGATCGCGGCGACACCCGCGGTGAGCGCGGCGGCCAGGCCGTTCCCGCCGAACAGCGGGCCGCCGAAGAACAGGGCCACGGCCGCGGTGAACAGCGCCAGGCCGCCGGCGATGTGCCCGATGCGCCGCGCGGTCTCCTTGGTCCACGGCCGGAAGGTGTCCGGCTGGGCGTCGGCGATCGCGTCGACCACGTCGTCGTACAGCGGCGGCGGCGGGTTGTCGTTGCGCTTGCGCAGCTGCAGCAGGTCGCCGTCGACGATGCCGAGCGAGGCGAGCGTCCGGCTCGGGTCGAGCGGTGCGTCGCCCAGCTTGGCCAGCGCCCAGCCGCCGTGGCGGGCGCCGCCGTCCGGCGAGGTCTCCCTGGCCATGTCGAGCAGCATCGGCATCAGGTCGGCGACCGCGACGTCGGCGGGCAGCGCCACGTCGATCCTGGTCCGGGGCGCGACCACCGTCACCCTGCTGAATACCGTCGTGCCCGTTGCCACTTGCCTGCCCCCTACCCGAGAGAATGCTGCGGGCTACTTATACCGAACGACCGTGTCCGCGGCAGCCGCTGCCCGTGAATTCCTGCCCAACGTGCACCCGCGGATCGTTCCGGACTGTCGGTGGGCGGTCCTAGTATTACTGCACCTGGCTCCGCCACGGGGGTGGATTCGGGCAATCGGTGCCGGGTTGGGCGGTCTCGGCCTCGGAAGAGGTCGTTGTTCGCTACCGTGTGGGCGCTGGAGGAGCAGGACGACTTGAAGAGGGGACCCTTCGGTGAGCACGCTGCAGTTCAAGAGGTCACCAAGGCTTGCTGCGCCGCGTCCACCGGGTGGTGAGGTCCACCTCGAACCGCCACCGGAGGTGCCCCGCACGATCCCGGGCAACGTCGTCCAGAAGATGATGCCCGTGGTCATGATCGTGGCCACGATGGGCATGGTCGTCGTCATGTTCACCACCGGCGGATCGGCGGCGCGCAGCCCCCTGACGCTGATGTTCCCGCTGATGATGCTCATGTCGATGGGGGGCATGTTCGCCGGCGGCGGCAAGAGCGGCGGGGCCAAGAAGGCCGAGATGAACGAGGACCGCAAGGACTACCTGCGGTACCTCGGGCAGATGCGCGAGCGGGCCCGCGAGGCGATGGCCGAGCAGCGCGCGTCGCTGGAGTGGGTGCACCCGGATCCGCAGGCGCTGTGGTCGCTGGCCGCGAGCCGCCGCATGTGGGAGCGCCGCCAGAACGACCAGGACTTCCTGCACCTGCGTGTCGGGCGCAGCTCGCACCGGCTGGCGACGCGCCTGGTGCCGCCCCAGACCGGCCCGGTCGACGAGCTGGAGCCGATCGCCACGCTGGCGCTGCGCCGGTTCGTGCGCGCCCACTCGATCGTCCCCGATCTGCCCACCCAGATCACCCTGCGCGGGTTCGCGGCCGTGAGCCTGAGCGGCGACAAGGAGCTGACCCGCGGGCTGACCAGGGCGATGCTGGCCCAGCTGGTCACCTTCCACAGCTGTGACGACGTCCTGCTCGCGTTCGCCACCACCGGCCGCGCGAAGGCCGAGTGGGAGTGGGCCAAGTGGCTGCCGCACGTCCAGCACCCCGAGCTGGCCGACGGCATCGGTCAGCTGCGCATGATGGCCGGTTCGCTCGCGCAGATCGAGCAGTGGCTGGACGCGGAGCTGCGTGACCGGCCGCGGTTCTCGCGCAATGCGACGCCGTCGCCGGACCAGCCGCACATCGTGATCGTGCTGGACGACGCCGAGGTCACCCGCGAGGAGCAGATCATCCTCGAGGAGGGCCTGGTCGGCGTCACGCTGATCGACCTGTCCGACTCGCTGGGCAACCTCGCCGCGCGCCGCGGTCTGCGCCTGGTCGTGGAGAAGGAACGCGTCGGCGCGCGCAGCGGCGGCGGCATCGAGTGGTTCGGCAAGCCGGACAGCCTCAGCGTCGTCGAGTGCGAGGCGCTGGCCCGCAAGCTCGCGCCGTACCGCGTCGGCAGCGCCGCGCAGGAGGCCAGCGAGGACGAGCCGCTGCTGTCCAACCCGACGCTGCTGGAGCTGCTCGGCATCCCCGGCGACCCGATGACGTTCGACGTGCAGCAGGCCTGGCGGCCGCGCCCGGTGCGCGACCGCTACCGCGTCCCGTTCGGGATTGGCGAGTTCGGGCAGGCCGTCGAGCTGGACATCAAGGAAGCCGCGATGGAAGGCATGGGCCCGCACGGCCTGTGCATCGGGGCGACCGGTTCCGGTAAGTCGGAGTTCCTGCGCACGCTGGTGCTCGGCCTGCTGGCCACGCACTCCAGCACGACGCTGAACATGATCCTGGTCGACTTCAAGGGTGGTGCGACGTTCCTCGGCCTGGACAAGGCCCCGCACGTCGCCGCGACGATCACCAACCTGGCCGGCGACCTGACGCTGGTTGACCGCATGAAGGACGCGATCGCGGGCGAGGTCGCGCGGCGCCAGGAAGTGCTCGCGAAGGGCAACTACAAGAACGTCTGGGACTACGAGAAGGCCCGTGAGAACGGCGCCGACCTCGACCCGCTGCCCGCGCTGTTCATCTGCATCGACGAGTTCTCCGAGATGCTGACGGCCAAGCCGGACTTCATCGACATCTTCCTCCAGATCGGCCGCGTAGGCCGGTCGCTGCAGATGCACATGCTGCTCGCGTCGCAGCGGCTGGAGGAGGGCAAGCTGCGTGGTCTGGACACGTTCCTGTCCTATCGGATCGGTCTGAAGACGTTCTCCGCCGCGGAGTCGCGGGCCGCGATCGGTGTGCCGGACGCGTTCGAGCTGCCGTCGATCCCGGGATCGGGGTACCTGAAGTACGACACGTCCACGATGGTCCGGTTCAAGGCGTCCTACGTGTCCGGTCCGTACCGGCCTGCCGGGATGCAGGCGGCCGGGCCGGTGGCCAACGTCGTGCGCGCGGACAAGCGGCCGCAGCTGTTCGTGCCCGACTTCGTGGAGCTGCCGCCGGAGCCCGAGCCGGAGCCGGTGCGCGTCGAGGCCGCGCCCCAGCCGCAGCAGGAGGAGGGCACCGAACCGACCGAGCTCGAGGTCATCGTCGACCGCCTGATCGGCCAGGGCCCGCCCGCGCACGAGGTGTGGCTGCCGCCGCTCGACGAGTCGAACTCGCTGGACACGCTGCTGCCGAACCTCAACCCGACCGACGATCGCGGTCTGTCGCCGGTCGGCTTCTTCGGCAACGGCAAGTTGCAGGTGCCGATCGGCATCGTCGACCGGCCGTTCGAGCAGCGGCGCGACCCGCTGTGGGCGGACTTCTCCGGCGCGGCCGGTCACGGTGTGATCGTCGGCGGTCCGCAGTCGGGGAAGTCGACCCTGCTGCGCACGCTGATCATGTCGCTGTCGCTGGCCAACACGCCAGAGGAGGCGCAGTTCTACTGCATCGACCTCGGTGGTGGCACGCTCGCCGGCCTCGCCGACCTGCCGCACGTCGGTGGTGTCGCGGTGGCCCGCCGCGAGCCGGACAAGGCCCGCCGCATCGTGGCCGAGCTGAACGCGCTCGCCAACGAGCGGGAAGGCCTGTTCGGACAGTTGGGCATCGACTCGATGGCCGACTTCCGCAACCGCAAGCGGCGCGGCGAGATCACCCCGGAGCAGGACCCGTTCGGCGACGCGTTCCTGATCGTCGACGGCTGGCGCGCCCTGCGCGACGACTTCGAGGAGCTGGAGCCGCAGATCACCGCGCTGGCGCAGCGCGGCCTGGCCTACGGCGTGCACGTGGTCATCTCCGCGAACCGGTGGGCGGACATCCGCCCGGCGATCAAGGACATGCTGGGCACGCGGTTCGAACTGCGGCTCGGTGACCCGAGCGAATCCGACATCGACCGGCGGACCGCGGTGAACGTGCCCGAGGGCCGTCCCGGCCGCGGCCTGACCCGCGACCGGTTGCACATGCTGATCGGCCTGCCGCGGATCGACGGGTCGAGCGACCCGGAGACGATCGGCGCCGGCGTCGCGGACGCGGTCGCGAAGATCAAGGCCGCCTGGCCGGGCCGCCCGGCGCCGCAGGTGCGGCTGCTGCCGGAGATGGTGTCCTACGAGGACGTGCTGTCGATGGACAAGCAGCGGCACACCAAGCTCATCCCGATCGGCATCAACGAGGACGAGCTGGCGCCGGTCTACCTGGACTTCGACGCCGACCCGCACTTCATCGCCTTCGCCGACGGCGAGTCCGGCAAGACGAACCTGCTGCGGCAGATCACGCGCGGGATCACCGAGCGGTACACGGCGAAGGAAGCGGTCATCGTGCTGGTGGACTACCGGCGCACGATGCTCGGGTTCGTGGAGGGCAACCACCTGCTCGGCTACGCGGTGTCGGCCAACCAGCTCGACGGCATGGTCAAGGACATCGTGGGGTCGATGACCCGGCGACTGCCCGGGCCGGACGTCACGCAGGAGCAGCTGCGCAACCGGTCCTGGTGGAAGGGCCCGGAGCTGTTCATCGTGGTCGACGACTACGACCTGGTGGCCACGCAGACCTCCAACCCGCTCAAGCCGCTGTCGGAGTTCCTGGCCCAGGCCAAGGACGTCGGCCTGCACATGGTCGTGGTGCGCCGCACGGGTGGCGCGTCGCGGGCGGCCTACGACCCGATCATCGGCAAGCTGAAGGAGATCGCGGCGCCGGGCATCGTGATGAACGGCAGCAAGGACGAGGGCCAGCTGCTGGGCAACGTCAAGCCGTCCGCGATGCCGCCGGGCCGTGGTGTGCTGGTGAGCCGCAAGGTCGGCAAGCAGTTGATGCAGGTGTCGTGGATCCAGCCAGACTGATCAGGACCGTCCACATCGGAGCGGGGCACCAGGGCCGTGGCGCGGCTCTGGTGCCGTTTCGCGGGGGCGCCTCGTGACCTTGCGCGTCGCAGTGGACTTCGGGACGTCGAGCACCTGCGTGGTGGCCGCGCTGAACGGGCGGCCGCCGCAGGTGGTCGTCGTCGACGGGCAGCCGCTCATGTCCTCGGCCGTGTACGCGGCGGCCGACGGCACGCTGTTCGTCGGGCAGGAGGCCGACCGGCAGGCGGCGATGGACCCGTCGCGCTACGAGCCGAACCCGAAGCGCCGCATCGACGAGGGCGAGCTGCTGCTCGGCGACCGCGTCCTTCGGGTCACCGACGTCGTGCGCGCGGTGCTGGAACGCGCCGTCACCGAGGCGCGCCGCCTCGCCAGCAACGCCGAGGTCGGGCTGCTCGTGCTGACCCACCCGGCCGACTGGGGCGCGGTCCGCACCCGGCTGCTGCGCCAGGCCGCCAGTGGTCTGGCCCGCGAGGTCACGCTCGTGCCGGAACCGGTCGCGGCCGCGGTGTTCCACGCCGCCACCTTCGCGCCGGAGGAGATCAACTCCGACCGCACGGTCGAGATCAGCAACCGTCCGGGCGCGACACTGGCCGTGCTCGACCTCGGCGGCGGGACCGTGGACGTGAGCGTCGTGAGCCGGGTCCCCGGCCACCGCGGCGGGTTCCAGGTCCTCGCCACCCGGGGTGACCCGAGCTTCGGCGGCGCCGACGTCGACCAGTTGCTGCTGGAGCACGTCGGCAGCCTGGTGTCCTCAGCGGACCCGGACGCGTGGCGCCAGCTGGTCGAGGGCCGTGAGCTGACCGACCGGCGCCGTCGCCGCGTGCTGCGCCAGGACGTGCGCGGCGCCAAGGAAACGTTGTCCCGGCACGCCTACACCGACGTGCCGATGCCGCCGCCGTTCGCCGACGCGCACGTGACGCGCGAGGACCTGGAGCGCCTGGTCGCCGCGCCGCTGGGCCGCGCGGTCGAGCTGACCTGCGCCGCGATCGAGGAGGCCGAGCTGCGCCCGAAGCAGCTCAGCGCGATCTTCCTGGTCGGCGGGTCGAGCCGGATCCCGATGATCTCGCGCCTGGTCCACGAGCGCACCGGCGTGGTGCCGACCACTCTGGACCAGCCGGAAACGGTGGTCGCGCGTGGCGCGCTGCTCGCGGTCCAGAAGGCGCCCGCCTCGCCGCCGCCGCGCGTGCCTGCCCGGCAGCTCGCCGACCAGCGCACCGAGGTCGTGCGCAACCCGAACGCGCCGCGTCCGGGGTTCTCGCCCCGGCCGCCGACACCGCCCGGCGGGTTCAGCGGTCCGGCCGTGCCGCGCCAGGCACCGCAGGGTGTGCGCCGCCCGCCGCCAAGGCCGCCGCGCCCGGCTCACCACGGCTCCGGCCCGGGTTCGCCGCCGCGCGGGATCCCTGCGCCACCGACGCGGAAGAAGCCGAAGCTGCCGTGGATCATCGGCGGCGCGGTCGTGCTCGCCGTCGCCGCGGTGACCGGGCTGGTCGTGGTGCTGACCGCGGACGGGGAGCCGGAACCGCCGCCGGGGAAGGTCGTCGCGCAGTACCACTACCAGTTCACCGCGCCGCAGGACTGGACGCAGACCGGTGGCTCCCCGGACCTGCGGGAGACGCTGATCAAACCGGACGACGCGCAGCAGCAGTTCGACTCGGTGTCGGTCCAGGAACACCCGTTGTCCTACGACGCGTCGGCCGATCCCCGCCGGCTCGTCAGTGAGTTGCGCTCGCAAATCGAAGCGGCGCCGGCGCAGTACTCCGGGTTCAACCCGGAAGCCAGCTACGCCGGCCGGAAAGTGGTCTTCTACCACCAGGTCCTGCCCGGTCAGACCGCGTCGATCGACTGGTACGCCCTGGCGCAGGGGAACGTCCAGGTGAACGTCGGATGCGTGTATGCGAACGAAAACGCGCGTGACCGGGTGAACGCCGCTTGCACGCAGGTGATCAGGACGCTCAACATCAGCGCGTGAAAACCCGTTCGGGTGAGCGCGGCATTCACACGCGCAACTACTTCCGCGAACGGCGGGACAAGGCGGAACCGGGCATGGCAAGGTCATCGTCGTAGGTCCGTAGGCGGTTGGGATCGTTACGGACAACACCACGACGAAGGGGGTAGTTCCTCATGGCAGGCGGCTTTGAAGGGGATCCGGCAGAATTCGCGGCCGCGCACCTGAAGGTGTCCGAGGCCAAGCTGGCGATGGACCAGAACCTGATGCAGCTGGCCAACAACATCGAGGCCACGCAGGCGGGCTGGACCGGTCCGGCGGCCAAGGTGTTCCAGGACGTCATGGACGCTTTCGCCCAGAAGTCGGCGAAGCTGAACGACGCGCTCGAGCACATCGGCGAGATGCTCAAGTCCTCCGGTGTCCAGTACGAGGTGCAGGACCAGGAAGTCAACCAGCAGCTGAGCTCGCTCCAGGCCGCTCTCGAGGGCCTGTGATCGCGGCCTGAGCGCCGTCACCACACCTGACTTCCAGACCAGAAAGGACAATCATGTCGGGCCCGATGAAGGTCGATTACGCCACCATCCACCAGGCCGCCACGGACTGCAACAAGACCGGCGGCGAGCTGGAAAACCTCTTCACCCAGTTGAAGTCGGACCTCGCTCCGCTGACCAACAGCTGGACCGGTGACGCGCAGCAGGCGTGGCACGACCGGCAGGAGGAGTGGAACCGCGCGCTGGAGGACATGAAGGGTCTTCTCGCCCGCATCGCCACCGCGCTGCCGCAGATCGCGGACGGCTACCAGTCCACCGACACCGGCATCACCAAGATGTTCGGCGGCTGAGTATTTCCCGGAAAGGGCCCCGGCGTGCGCGCCGGGGCCCTTTTTCCGTTCGTCAGCGCGGCATTCCGACTTCGTACTGCGCCTGGTCGTTGAGCACGCGGACGGTGACCTTTTTCGGTTGTCCCGCGACGGTCACCGTGCATTCGAACGTGGCACCCGTGCGGACCGGCTGGTCCTCGGGGCACTGGGCGTTCTTGACGTCCCCTTCGCCGAAGTCCTCGCGGAGGATCTTGACGACGCCGTCCTGGACCGCGGCCTGGTCGAGGGTGTCCCCCTGGAACGCGCCGAGCAGCCAGGCGCCGACGCCACCTCCGCCGAGCAGCACTACCACCGCGGCGCCGATCAGGAACGGCTTCTTGGAGCGCTTGGGCTTCTGCTTGCCGAACGCGCCGAACCCCCCGTAGCTCGGCTGCCACTGCCCGCCCTGCTGGGGCTGGGGTCCCGTCCCCGGGCCGGGGGCAGGTTGGTGCTGCGCCTGGCCGGGCTGCTGGTTCCACCCCTGGCCGGTTGGGTGCTGGCCCCACGGCTGGGGGACCGGCCCGCTGGTGGGGTTCTGCTGGCTGGGCTGGCCCCAGGGTGCGGTAGCGCCCGCTTGGTCAGCGGGCTGCTGGCCCCACCGCGGCGGAACCGGCCCGCCGGCCGGGCCCTGCTGCCCCCAGGACTGGGGGACCGGTCCGCTGGCGGGATTCTGCTGTCCTGGCTGCCCCCACGGCTGCCACCCCGGTTGTTGCGGCTGGTTCACGCCACTCACCTGCCCTGCCCCTGGATGTCGTCCATCCGGGCGTAGAAATCCGCCACCGCCGCGCTGTCCGCCAGCACCGTGACCTGCGACGGGTCCGGGATCTTCGGCAGGTCGACCTCGGACGGCGTGCCGTCGAGCCGGTAGTGGTAGTCGATCTCCAGCTCGTGCCCGTTGCCGGTGATCTTGCCCGTCATCTCGATCTCGGTCAGCTTGCCCCGCGGGTCCAGCACGACGCGCGTCTGCAGCGTCCGGGCCTTCATCTCGGCCGTCAGCTGGGAGCTGATCGCCGCGGGGAAGGTCACCACGTCGTTGTCGATGAACGCGGTCAGGGTCACCTCGGCCATCAGCTCGACGCTGCCGTCCGGCTTGCTGTTGGCGCGCTTCGCGCCGTGGCCGCCCTCCACCGAGTCCTGCACGGCGCCGAGCATCTTGCAGACCGTCTGCGCGCCCTCCCAGTAGCACTCGTTGTACTGGCCCGAGGTGTACGGCATCTGCACCCACGGCGTCGGCGCGAGGCTCGCGTACACGGGCCCGAGCAGCATGTACTCCACCGGGCTGTTGGCCGGGTGATAGACGTCCAGGTACTCGTTGGAGTCGAGGTTCGAGTGGTTGCGGCTCAGCCGCGCGGGCGGGTGCCCCAGCTGCACGGCGCTGATCGTCGCGTTGAGGCGCCTCTCGTCGAAGCGCACCACCTGGTCCAGCCGGGTCTTCCTGGTCTCGTTGGCGCTGAACTGGTCGGACAGCTTGTTGAGCGTGTCGTCGAACTTCGCGCTCACGTATGCGGCGGCGTCCTCGCCGTCGGGCACGGGCGTCCCCGCCTTGGCACTGCCGCACCCGGCGAGCAGGGCCACCGTGGCGAGCACCGCGGTGAACCTCGGTAGGCTGGATCTCGTTCGCGCGGACACGCCGGTGGCCCCCTCCAGGCGGAAAACCGTGTTCTCGACTGCGCGCAACCCTAGTATGTAAGCCGGGGACACCCCGCCTTCAAGGTCGCCGAACCCGGCGGGTATCTTTATATGTCGTTGTGCGTGCAGCAAGCGTTCGCGCTGGGTACGCACTCGACCCCAAACGCACCGTTGACCACGAGGTAAACCCTTGCCCACGTACAGCCCTAAGCCTGGCGATGTCACCCGTGCCTGGCATGTGATCGATGCCGAGGATGTCGTGCTCGGCCGGCTCGCGACCGAGGTCGCCACGCTGCTGCGCGGCAAGCACAAGCCCACGTATGCACCACACGTGGACACCGGTGACTTCGTCATCATCGTCAACGCCGAGAAGGTCCGCCTGACCGGTAACAAGCGCGACCAGAAGTTCGCGTACCGGCACAGCGGTTACCCTGGCGGTCTGCGCAAGCGCTCGTTCGGCGAGCTGCTCGACACCCGGCCCGACCGGCTGCTGGAGAAGGTCGTCAAGGGCATGCTGCCGAAGAACAAGCTCGGCCGCGCCCAGGCGAAGAAGCTGAAGGTCTACGCAGGCCCGCAGCACCCGCACGCTGCGCAGCAGCCGCAGCCGTTCCAGATCACCAAGATCGCGCAGGTCGCCAAGTGAGTGAGGAAGTGTCTGTGACCAGCACGGAGACCGAGACCGAGGCCCCCGAGGCCACCGAGGCGGTCGTGACCAGCGAGACGCCGGCCGCGCCGCGGCCGTCCCGCGCTGCCGGTGGCTCCGCCCAGACCGTCGGCCGTCGCAAGGAGGCCGTCGTCCGCGTGCGGCTCGTCCCCGGCACCGGCAAGTTCAAGCTCAACGGGCGCAGCCTGGAGGAGTACTTCCCGAACAAGGTGCACCAGCAGCTCATCCGCGAGCCCCTGGTGACCGTCGAGAAGCCGGACTCGTTCGACATCTTCGGCAACCTGACCGGTGGCGGCATCTCGGGCCAGGCCGGCGCGCTGCGCCTGGCGATCGCCCGCGCCCTGGTCGAGGTCGACGCCGACGACCGTCCCGCGCTGAAGAAGGCCGGGTTCCTGACCCGCGACGCGCGTGCGACCGAGCGCAAGAAGTACGGCCTCAAGAAGGCCCGCAAGGCTCCGCAGTACAGCAAGCGCTGACCTGCGCCAGTCCGACGCGAAGGCGCCCATCCGGTTCCGGGTGGGCGCCTTCGTCGTTCCTGCCCAGGTGACACACCGGCTGGGTATGTAACGCGCGAAAACGGCGTTCTTCCAGCGGAACGCACCCTGGCGACGATGCTCCGGGGGAGCGTTACCGTCGAACCGGGGGACGCTAGGTTGTCGGGGTTGCACGGCTCGAGGAGAGGATGAGATGGCTCGCCTTTTCGGCACCGACGGGGTTCGAGGCCTCGCCAACGGGGAGCTGACCCCGGAGCTGGCGCTGTCCGTTGCGGCCAGCGCGGCCCGTGTGCTCGCCGCGCACGACCGCTCGCACCGTCCGGTGGCGGTCGTCGGGCGCGACCCCCGGGCCAGCGGCGAGATGCTGGAGGCCGCCGTCGTGGCCGGTCTCGCGTCGGCGGGCGCGGACGTCCTGCGCGTGGGCGTCCAGCCGACACCGGCGGTCGCCCACCTGGTCGGCGCGCTCGAAGCCGACCTCGGCGTGATGATCTCCGCGTCCCACAACCCCATGCCGGACAACGGCATCAAGCTCTTCGCCTCCGGCGGGCACAAGCTCCCGGACGGCATCGAGGACGAGATCGAGGCGGGCCTGACCGGTGACGGCCCCCGCCCCACCGGCGCGGAGATCGGCCGGGTCAGCGACGTCGACGACGCCCTCGAGCGCTACACGAACCACCTGCTCGCGGTCACCCCGCACCCACTGACCGGCCTGCGGATCGTCGTCGACTGCGCCAACGGCGCGGCCTCGTTCGCCGCGCCCGAGGTCTACCGCAAGGCCGGCGCCGAGGTCATCGCCATCCACGCGGAGCCGGACGGCATCAACATCAACGAGGGCTGCGGCTCGACCCACCCGGAGAAGCTCCAGACGATGGTGGTCGAGCACGGCGCCGACCTGGGCATCGCCCACGACGGCGACGCCGACCGCTGCCTCGCCGTGGACGCGTCGGGCGAGCTGGTGGACGGCGACCAGATCATGGCGATCCTGGCGCTCGCGATGGCCGAGGCCGGGGAGCTGACCCACGGCACCCTCGTCGCGACCGTGATGAGCAACCTCGGCCTGCACCTGGCCATGCGCGATCACCAGGTCAACCTGCGCACGACGGCCGTCGGCGACCGGTACGTGCTGGAGGAGTTGCGCGCGGGCGGATACGCGCTCGGCGGCGAGCAGTCCGGCCACGTGGTGTTCCCGGCGTTCGCCACCACCGGCGACGGCCTGCTCACCGCGCTGCGTGTGATGAGCCGGGTCGCGTCCACCGGCAAGCCGCTGGCCGAGCTGGCCGGCGTGATGCGCAAGCTGCCCCAGGTGCTGGTCAACGTGCGGGTCTCGGACAAGGCGACGGTCGCGAAGTCCGACGTCGTGCGCGAGGCGGTCGAGGCCGTGGAGGCCGAGCTGGGCGACGAGGGCCGTGTCCTGCTGCGCCCGTCCGGCACCGAGCAGCTGGTGCGGGTGATGGTCGAGGCGCCGGCGCAGGAGACCGCCCAGGCCGCCGCGGACCGACTCGCCGGAGTTGTTTCGTCCGTCTCCTGAACCGACTGCGGATTGTCGTACCCGGTAGGTACATTCTGTGCACGACACGGAGCGAGGGGAGTGGTCGTGGCCGGGTACGAGGTCGATCCGCAGCAGCTCAGCGCCACCGCCGGCACGGTGCGGGACGAGCCGGGGACGCAGCTGCGGTACACGCTGCCCAACCTGAAGGACGTGCGGATCACGGCCGAGGACTTCGGCCGCAAGCACCACGAGTCCTTCGCCGGGTACCAGGCGGGCGTGCAGCGGCTGGTGGCTTGTGTGGACAGCTACGTGCGGGCCTCCGGTGAGTTCGCGGACAAACTGGGCCGCGCGAGCGGTGCCTACTCGGCGGCGGACGACCGGTCCCAGGGCGACGTGCGGACGGCGGCGAGCTGATGGCGGAGCGGCTGCCCACGATCGAGGAGGTCCGGCAGCTCGTCGACGATCCGGGGATCGACGACGAGACCAAGCGGACCCTGCTCGTCCGCTACTTCGACGCGATCGGTGACGTCGACCCGGTCGTCTACGGCTTCCGGAACGAGGACGAGAAGAACCAGCTGCTGGAGTCCTATCAGGACCGGTTCGGGTTCACCGACCGGGACCTGACGGACGGCGCCTTCGCCTACGACGCGTACTCCGCGGCGCAGGGCAGGCACGAGGCGAACATGCAGGCCGCGCGCGAGGCGCAGGCGCGGGCGGTCGGCGACGGTAAGGCGCGCCTCGACTCGCTGAAGGGGTCCGACACCAGTCCGGGGGCAGCGAACTCGAACGAGATCCTGGACGTCGGCGTGCCGGGGCTGGACAGCCTCCGCACCTGGCTGCCCGTCTACAGCAGGGCGCGCGCGGTGGCGGCGCCCGGGCTGCCGGACTTCCGCCTGCAGGAGCTGATCGACCGGTACGACGAGCAGCGCGACATCCCGTTCGACAAGTTCGCCGCCGGGGTGACCGAGATCGTGCAGGTGCGGGAGTCGGTCGCGGACGCCGCGCCGTCGCAGAACGCCGCGATGCAGGCGTTGTTCGGCTCGTGGGAGGGCGACGGGAAGAGCGCGGCGGCGGCGTCCTGGTCGAAGTTCGGGGACGGGGTCAGGACGGTCGAGCAGTCGCTGGAGCACGCCGCGGACGTGGTGACCCGGACGATCGCCGCCGTCGCCGGGTCCTGTCGGGACAAGGCTTCGTGGGTGCTGCAGTACGCGTTCCAGACGTGGCCGCAGCAGCAGGGCCTGACGGCGCAGGACACCGACCGGCTCGCGCGGATCGCCGAGCTGGGGCGCAACGCCAGCGCGGACGACTTCAAGCACTTCATCCCGTTCCTGCTGGGGCAGCATTCGCCGTTGGCGGGGCAGTTGCTCGTGGGCTCGGCGTTCGGGATGCCGGACGAGCTGCTGGACGCGGTGCAGTCGTGGGCGAAGAGCTGGCTGGCGGAGTTCTGCGGGTGGTTCGCCGGTTTCGTCGGCGAGTTCCAAGCGATGTGCGAGAACACGCGCGTGGCGGTGGCGGCCCAGTGGTCGGCGTTGAACACCGAGTTGCAGCAGGTGCCGGACAACCCGTTCGCCGGGGTCGGTGAGGCCGCGCCGGTCGCGTCTCGCAGCTCCGGTGCCGGTGGGGCCGGCGGGTCCGGCGGCGCGAGCGGGGCTGCCGCGGGCGGTGGCTCGGCGGGTGGCGCTGGTGCGGCGGGTGGCGCGGGTGCGACGCCGCCGCCAGCCGCGCCGGTCGTGCCCCCGGGGGTGGCGCCGGTCGTGCCCCCGGCGGTGGCGCCCGTCGCGCCGGCCGCCGCGCCTGTGCCGGACGAGCAGGACACGCTGACGGTCCAGCGGGGCGACAGCAAGCTCGAACTGTCCGAGCCGGACCAGACCGGCCGGATGGCCATCAAGATCGACAACGGCGATGGCCCGCCGAAGGACTACCAGCTCACGTGGGGCACCCCCGACCCCGCGGCTCCCGCGTACACCCCGGCCGCCGACGGCAAAATCCACATCGACGACGGTCCACTGCACATCACGGCCGAACGCCCATCCGGCGAGACCGGCCCCACGGTGGTCACGATCGACGACGGCACCGGCACCCCGACGACCTACACCCTCGGTGAGGAGCCCACCGCCCGGCCCGCCACGCCCGGCACCGGGCCCGCTCCCGGCACGTCCGCGACGTACCCGCTCGGTGAGGCGCCTGCCGCCCGGCCCGGCACCGGGCCCGCTCCCGGTGCCCCCGCGACCTACCCCCTCGGTGAGGAGCCCGCCACACCCGCCGGTGCCCGGTTGGCTCCCGGCCTCTCCGTGGACCCGGCCGAGCGCCTTGGCGCACTCGGCGCCCCCGCCGGGCAGGCTGTGGCTCCGGACTCCGCTGCTCTCGCCGAAGCCGCCCAGCAGCAGATGGCTGGCGCATTCGACGGGCTCGCCCGGGAGGCTGCTACAGACTCAGCCACCCTGGCCGACGGAGGCCAGGAACGGGTGGCTGGCGCGTTCGATGAGTTCGCCCAGCCGGCTGTCGCCGCAGAGGCTGCACCCCTCGCCGAGCCGACTACCTCCGGCGCCGCTGGTGCTGGTCCGGCCGCCACCGGCCTTGCCAGCGGTGACCCCTCCCTCATTTCCCAGCACTCGGCCGGGACCGTGCTCGGCGATCAGGAGCACACCACCCCGGCCGCCGCGCTGGGTGGGGTTTCCGATGGGCTGCCCGGGCAGGGGGCCGTCAGCGGCTCCCTCGGTGATCCCGGCTCGCTCGGCCACTCCTCGGCGCCCGCGGCGGCCGGGGCCACCCTCGGCACCGCGCCGGGGCTCGATCCGGTCGGGGCGGCTGTCGATCCGAGCGGGATGAGCATGCTCGGCGGTCTGCCACCCGCCGGCGGGAACCAGGGCGTTGACGATCCGGAGCGGTCGTCCCGCGCCTACCGCGTCGACGGGGACATCTTCGACAGCCCCGGCTCGGGCGGCCGCATCAGCGGCTCCCTGGACGAGGAGGAAACCCGCAGGTGAGCGAGTTCCAGACGAAGCTCGACGCGATCGCCGCCGAGCGTGTCGCCCGTCAGGACCTGATGGGCCGCCGCGTCGCGACGAGTCTCGCGGAGAGCCAGGCCCGCGCCGGCGACCTCACGCGGGAGGCCGCCGCCACCGTGCAGCGCCTCGCCGAGCAGGCCGCCCGCACGAGGACCGCAGCCGGCTGGGAGCTGCCCGAGAAGGCCGACCCCAACGCCTCATTGGGCATGGACTTCGAGGACCCCGAGATGGCGACCGAACCGACCAACCGCCACGCGCCCCCACCGGAACCCCAGGCGCGCCGAGGCCGCCACGCACGCCCCGACGAACCCGAGGACGACTACTCGACCAAGGACTGGCTGGGCTGACCCCGAACCCGGCAGGCGAACGCCCGCGGCCGAGGGCCTGCTGTGGCTGGGCTGGTGAGGACGACGCCGGCCGGGCGCTGGTGGTTGGTGAGAGTGCTGTGGCAGGGCTGACCTCGACGGGCCGGCCGGACTCCCGCGGCTGACGAGGGTGCTCTGGCCGGGCTGTAAGGACGCTGGCCGCGGCGATGGTGGTTGGCGAGAGTGCTGGGCACTGCCAGGGCAGATGCTGCTGAGGCGGCCGCGCCTCGGGACCCGGAAATTTTGGCGGCAAGTTATAGCGCCCGAGCGACCGCGAAGCCTCAGCCCCGACGCGAGCCCACGCCGGCGCCACCGGGCCGGCGTTGGAGGGCAAAATAGCTGGGCTGCGGTGCGCCGCCCGCCCGGCCGATGACGGCAGCGGGTGCGGAGGCCTCCGGGCAAATGGCTGGCGCGAGTTGCGCCACGACGCAGAAGACTTCGGCGGCGGCACGCTGTGGCACCGCCGGGCGGGTTCCAGCCGCCTGCGGGCGTCAGTGGTACGCGCGGCGGCGACCGTCAATCCAGGCGCTGTGCCCCGGGCAGTTGCATGCGGGGCTGTTCCTCGGCGTAACCGTGCCGAGCGCCCACCCACCAACTACGCAGCCACCGGCAAGGCATCCCGCGAGAACTCGATCCCGGCGCGCTTCACGTCCGTCTCCAGCAGCGGGCGGTACTTGTCCGTCCCCGTCAGGTGCGTCAGGAAGAACGCCGTGAACAGGGCCCTCACCAGCACCTGCGTCCGGTGGTTCGGCTTCCCGTGCAGCAGGCGCTGGCTCCAGTGGCTGCCCTCGGTCAGCGCCAGGTGGGTCGACTTGTCGACCTTTCGGTACTGGACCGGTCCGCCCCACGCCTTGGCTATCGACTCGGCGTTGCCGCCCGCCGGGGCGACCAGGTCGCCGTCCGCGGCCAGGTGCAGTCCCGGCGCCGTCACCCGCACCGCGGCCGCGCTCGCCGACGGCAACGTCTGCGCCGCGGCGAACGTCGCCACCCCGCGCACCCCGCCCGAGGCCGCGGCCAGCACCGCCGATCCGCCGCCGGTCGAGTGGCCGGCCAGGCCCAGCCGGTCCCGGTCGACGCTGATCGCGTCCGGACCGAGCCGCACCCGGGTCACCACGTCGAGCGCGGTCCGCAGGTCCGCGGCCAGCAGGCGGTGCGACGGCAGCGGACCGAGCTGCGTCGCGGGCGCGGCGGCCACGATGCCCCAGCTCGCCAGATGCGCCAGCAGCCCGCGATACCGACCGGGCGGCTGCAACCAACCGTGCCCGAACGCCACCGCCGGCAGCCCGAGGCCGCTTCGTGGGGTGAACACCACACCGGGCAATCCGGCGAGCGCGAGGTTGCCCCGCAGCACGTCGTGCGGTCCCGCGTGCGACAGCTCTTCGAGCAGCTCCTTGGGCTTGCTGACCATGGTCGAGAGCTTAGGGCAGCCCGCCCCGGCACGGCCGCGCAACATCCTTCGGAAGCGCGGTTTCGCCGAGGTGGAGATGAGCCGGGGGAGCGCAACCCGTATCCCTCGTTAGGCTGGTGGTGTGTGCGGAATCGTGGGATATGTCGGTCACCGGCAGGCGCTGGACGTCGTGCTCGGCGGGCTGCGCCGGATGGAGTACCGCGGGTATGACTCGGCCGGGGTGGCCGTGCTGGACGGCGCCGGCGCGCTGACCGTCGAACGCAAGGCGGGTCGCCTGGCCAACCTGGAGGGCGCGCTCTCCGAACACGGCCTCGACCGGTTCGCGGGCACCGCGGGCATGGGCCACACCCGCTGGGCGACCCACGGCGCGCCCATCGACCGCAACTCGCACCCGCACCGGGACGCCTCGCAGCGCGTCGCGGTCGTGCACAACGGCATCATCGAGAACTTCGCCGCCCTGCGGGCCGAGCTGGAGGCCGACGGTGTCGAGATGACCAGCGACACCGACACCGAGACCGCGGCCCACCTGGTGGCCCGCGCCTACGCCGACGGCCCCACCGCGGGTGACCTGCCGGCCAGCGTCCGGGCCGTGTGCCGCCGCCTCGAAGGCGCGTTCACCCTGGTCGTCACCCACGCCGACCAGCCGGACATGATCGTCGCCGCGCGGCGGTCGTCGCCGCTGGTCGTGGGCGTCGGCGAGGGCGAGCACTTCGTCGCCTCCGACGTGTCGGCCTTCATCGAGCACACCCGCCAGGCCGTCGAGCTGGGCCAGGACCAGGTCGTCGTCATCAGCCGCGACGGCTACGACATCTCCGACTTCGCCGGCGAGCCCGCGCAGGGCAAGCCGTTCACGGTCAACTGGGACCTCTCGGCCGCCGAGAAGGGCGGCCACGAGTACTTCATGCTCAAGGAGATCGAGGAGCAGCCGGAGGCGCTGGCGAACACGCTGCGCGGCCACTTCGACCGCGGCCGCATCATCCTCGACGAGCAGCGCCTGTCCGACCAGGACCTGCGCGAGGTGGACAAGGTGTTCGTGGTGGCCTGCGGCTCGGCCTACCACTCCGGCCTGGTCGCCAAGTACGCGATCGAGCACTGGTGCCGCCTGCCGGTCGAGGTCGAGCTGGCCAGCGAGTTCCGCTACCGCGACCCGGTGCTGGACCGGGACACCCTGGTCGTCGCCGTGTCGCAGTCCGGGGAGACCGCCGACACGCTCGAGGCGATCCGCCACGCCCGCGACCAGAAGGCCCGTGTGCTGGCCGTCTGCAACACCAACGGCGCGCAGATCCCGCGCGAGTCCGACGCCGTGCTGTACACGCACGCCGGGCCGGAGGTCGGGGTCGCGGCGACGAAGACGTTCCTGTCGCAGATCGCGGCGAACTACCTCGTCGGCCTCGCGCTGGCGCAGGCCCGCGGCACCAAGTACCCGGACGAGGTGGCGCGCGAGTTCGCCGAGCTGGAGGCCATGCCCGCCGCCGTGCAGAAGGTGCTGTCCACTGTGGACCAAGTCCGCGAGCTGAGCCGGGACATCGCCGACTCGAAGGCGGTGCTGTTCCTGGGCAGGCACGTCGGCTACCCGGTCGCTCTGGAGGGCGCGCTCAAGCTCAAGGAGCTGGCGTACATGCACGCCGAGGCGTTCGCCGCCGGTGAGCTGAAGCACGGCCCGATCGCGCTGATCGAGGAGGGCCTGCCGGTCGTCGTCGTGATGCCGTCGCCGAAGGGCCGCGCGGTGCTGCACGCCAAGCTGGTGTCGAACATCAGCGAGATCCAGGCCCGCGGCGCGCGCACGATCGTCATCGCCGAGGAGGGCGACGACACGGTCCGCCCGTTCGCCGACGAGCTGATCGAGGTTCCGGCGGTGCCGACGCTGCTCCAGCCACTGGTCTCGACCGTGCCGCTGCAGGTGCTGTCGGCCGAGATCGCTCGCTCGCGTGGTTACGACGTGGACAAGCCGCGGAACCTGGCGAAGTCCGTGACCGTGGAGTAAACAGGGCGAGCCGCTTCCCCGCCGCCACCCTCAACGGAGGCGCTCCGCGACGCTAGCCTCGACTGATGCAGGGCATGTGGACGACTGACCGGATCCGCGAGGCCGAAGAGCGGCTGCTGGCCGTCACGCCCGAGGGCGCGTTGATGCACAAGGCCGCGTTCGCGGTCGCCGTGCACGCGGCCGAGATGCTGGCCGAGCACACCGGGCAGGTGTCGGGGCGCCGCGTCGCGCTGCTCGTCGGCGCGGGCAACAACGGTGGTGACGCGTTGTGGGCCGGGGCGTTCCTGCGCCGCCGAGGCGTGAGCGTCACCGCGATCCTGCTCAAGCCGGAGAAGGCGCACGCCGCCGGTCTCGCCGCGTTGCGCCGGGCGAAGGGCCGGGTGCTCTCCGCCGAGGACGGTCCGGCCGCACTCCAGGCCGCGGACCTGGTGATCGACGGGATCGTCGGCCTGTCCGCGCACGGCGGTCTGCGCCCGGACGCGGCGGCGCTGGTCGAGCACGTCCACGCGCCGGTGCTGGCGGTCGACCTGCCCAGCGGTGTCGAGCCGGACACCGGGGTAGTGCCGGGCGACGCGGTCACGGCCACGCGGACGGTCACGTTCGGCGCGTGCAAGCCGGTGCACGTGCTAAACCCGTCGCGCTGCGGGCGGGTCGAGCTGGTCGACATCGGGCTGGACCTGGACGATCCGGACCTGTGGCAGCTGGACGCCGCCGACGTCGGGCGCGCGTGGCCGGTGCCGGGGCCGGAGGACAACAAGTACAGCCAGGGCGTGACGGGCGTCGCGGCCGGATCGGCGGCCTACCCGGGCGCCGCGGTGCTCGCGACCGGCTCGGCGGTGCTGGCGACGTCTGGCATGGTGCGCTACGCCGGGCCGGCGGCCGACGTCGTGCGGTCGCGGTGGCCGGAGGTCGTGGCGACCGGTTCGGTGACCGACGCCGGCCGGGTGCAGGCGTGGGTGGTCGGGCCGGGGATCGGGACCGGCCGCGAGGGGCGCGAGGTGCTGGCCCACGTGCTCGGCGCCGGGGTCCCGGTGTGCGCGGACGCCGACGCGACCACGCTGATGGCGCACCGCCCGGACGTCCTGGACGCCCGCGACCCGGGCACGCCGCTGGTGCTGACCCCGCACGCCGGCGAGTTCGAACGCCTGATGGGCAGTCCGCCGGGTGAGGACAGGTTGGCATCGGTGCGGGAGGCCGCGGCGAAGTACGACGCCGTGGTGCTGCTCAAGGGCAACGTGACGATCGTCGCCGCCCCGGATGGGCGGGTCCTGGTCAACGTCGCGCGTGGCTCGTGGCTGGCGACGGCTGGTTCCGGGGATGTCCTGTCCGGGTTGATCGGCTCGTTGCTGGCGGGCGGGTTGGATCCGTGGCTGGCTGCTGGGTGCGCGGCGTATGCGCACTCGCTGGCGGGGGAGTTGGCGGCGCGAGGTGTGCCGGTCTCGGCGTCGGGGATTCTCGCCGCGATCCCGGATGCGGTGCGGGTACTGCGCGACAGCGCTCTCTGAACACAAACGATCACTAACAGTTCCCATAGGAGAACTTGCCCATCAAGTTATCGAGTTATGTGTTAACAACCGCGAGATCCTCTGGTAAATAATGGGCGTCCCCACCAACTACGGAGGAACCCAATGACGGGAGCGCCCCCACGGGGCGTCGCGCGGCGGTCGGTGCTCAGGGGGGCACTGGCGGGCGGCGCGGCCCTCGCCACCGGCGGCCTGCTCGGCGCCTGCGGCGTCCGCCAGGACGCGCCGCGGATCGCCACCGACGACCGCTGGCGCCAGTTCGCAGGCGCCACGATCAACCTGATCTCCGAGAACACCGCCCCCACCGCGGCGATCGCGGCGAACCTCAGGCCGTTCACCGACCTGACCGGCATCAACGTCAACATCGTCACGCTGGAGCTGTCCGCACTGGTCCAGAAGGTCGCGCTCGACCTGGCCGGCGGCGAGTCGCAGTACCACGTGATCTACGCCGACCCCTACCAAGTGCTCGCGCCCTACTCGAAGGGCCTGGTCGACCTGCGTGAACTCGCCACGCAGCCGGGCCTGCCCGAGTTCACCGGCTGGGACGACTTCATCCCGACCCAGCTCGACGCGGCGGGCCGGTTCGGCGACCGGGACAAGATCTTCGCCGTCCCCTACGACTGCCCGACGATGATCTGGCAGTACCGCGCCGACCTGTTCGACAAGTACGGCGCCCGCATGGCCGACGACCTCGGCTTCGACCCGACCCCGGGCCTCGACCGCACCTGGGACGAGTACCTGCGGATCGCCCGGTGGTTCAACGACAACGCCGACGAGGTCGCCTACGGCACCGGCCACCAGGCCAAACAACACGACTCGCTGATGTGCGACTTCTCCAACGTGCTGTGGTCCTACGGCGGCGACTACTTCGACAACGGCACCGAGGTCGGCCTCTACGGCACCACCGACCCCGGCCCGTGCCGCCTCGGCAGCGACCAGGCCATCGCCGCCGCCGAGTTCTACCAGCGGCTCCTGTCGATCGCCGACCCGTCGTCGAAGACCTGGGACTGGAACGGTCTGGCCCCGGCGCTCAGCTCTGGCCGCATCGCGATGTGCGTCAACTGGCACGAATACGCCGCGGCCAACGAGAAGGCCATGCCGGGCCGGTTCGGCTACGCCCCGCTGCCGCGCGGGCCGGTCCGCTCCGCCAACCACTACGGCGGCTGCGGCATCGGCATCAATGGCAACACCCAGCCCAACGAGCGCATGGCCGCGTGGCTGTTCGTGCTCTGGGCGACCTCGACGCAGACGCAGCTGGCCAACCTCAAGAGCGAGGCGGGCGGCGGCACCCCGACCCGGCAGTCCGTCTACGACCTGCCCGAGGTCCGCGCCGCCGAGCACCGGCCCTCCGCGATGCCGAACATCCTCGCCGCGCCCGCCGTGGTGACCGCGTGGCAGCCGGAGAACATCGGTCTGCGGCCGAAGATCCCGATGTGGAACGAGTGCGACACCGCGGTCTACACGCAACTGTCCAAAATGCTCGCCGGTGACTCCTCGCCCGCGGACACCATGCGCGGCGCGGCCACGAAGATCGACCGGATCACGGCACGGGGGTGGGCGGCATGACCACGACGCTCGACGCGCCCGCCGAGGCGCCGGTCCGGAACACCAAGCCGCGCAAGCGGATCGGCTTCCACGGCCTGATGATGACGCCGGGCACGGCCCTGCTCGCGCTGCTGTCGGTCATCCCGCTGGTCACGATCACCGCGATGAGCTTCTCGCGCGTGCGCCTGCTCGGCGGGGTCGTGTTCGACAACGTCGGGCTGACCTACTGGGCGCGGCTGTTCGGCGATCTCGACCTGTGGGTGCAGTGGCTGCGCACCATCGCCTTCTTCGTGCTGACCGTCGGCCTGGAAATGCTGCTGGGCCTGGGATTCGCGCTGTGCCTGTGGAAGCTGGTGCGCGCCCGCAACCTGCTGCTGACGCTGTTCCTGCTGCCGATGTTCGTCGCGCCGGTGATCGTCGGCCTGCTCGGCCGGTTCCTCACCGACTCGACGTTCGGCCTCTACACGTGGCTGCTCGGCCTGGTCGGCTACCACGGCGACATCCTCGGCGGCGGCACGTCCGCGTTCCTGGCGGTGGTCGCGATGGACGTCTGGGAGTGGACGCCGCTGATCACGCTGGTGGTGCTCGCCGGGCTGACCGCGGTGCCGCAGAGCATCCGCGAGGCCGCCGCGCTGGACGGCGCGAACGGCTGGCAGACCTTCCGCCACGTCCTGCTGCCCTCGATCTCCGGGGTGCTGCTGGTGGCGCTGCTGATCCGCTCGATGGACGCGATCCGCTACTTCGACATCATCAGCGTCACCACCAACGGCGGCCCCGCGGACGCGACCAAGACGGTGCCGATCCGGCTGTACGAAACGGCTTTCCGCTTCTTCGACCTCGGCTACGCCGCCGTGATCGGGCTCGTCATGCTCGTCGTGACGATCCTCATCGCCCGGGCGTTCGTCCGGGTACTGGACAGGAAGGGGCTGACCCGATGACGAGCGCCATCGACCGCACGCCGCTGCGCGCCCGGCTGGGCGTCCGCGCCGTGGTGATCGTCGGTCTGCTGTGGACACTGGTGCCACTGGTGTGGATGGTGGCGTCCTCGTTCAAGTCCGATGTGGACGTCACGGCCGCGGAGCCGGAGTTCCTGTTCCAGCCCACGCTGGAGAACTACCGCAGCCTGTTCACCGGGGCCAACAACCTCGGCCCCTACATCTGGCACAGCGTGCTCGCGTCCGGGATCTCCTCGGCGCTCGCCGTCGCGATCGGCGCGCTGGCCGGCTACGGGCTCGCCGGGACCCGCATGCGGGCCAAGAAGCACGTCGCGTTCTGGATCATCTCGACCCGGATGGCGCCGATCGCCGTCGTGGTGCTGCCGCTGTTCCTGCTGTTCCGCGGCGCGAACCTGATCGACAGCATCCCCGGGCTGATCCTGGCGTACCTGACGTTCAACCTGCCGTTCGCGATCTGGCTGATGAGCGCGTTCTTCGCCGAGGTGCCGCCGTCGGTGGAGGAGTCGGCGCTGGTCGCGGGCTGCACGCGGTGGCAGGCGTTCTGGCACGTCGTGCTGCCGCTGACCAAGTCGGGCCTGGTGACTACCTTCGTGCTGTGCCTGGTGTTCTCCTGGAACGACTACGCGTTCGCGCTGGTGTTCAGCGGTCCGCACTCGCAGACCCTGCCGATCGCCGCCGACCAGCTCGTGACGCAGACGGGAATCGACTGGGGCCAGCTCACGGCCATCGGCACTATTGTGGTGTTGCCGATGATCGCGGCCGGTCTCGCCGTGCGCCGGTGGCTGGTCACCGGCCTGACGCTGGGAGCCGTGACAGGTGAGTGAAGTGCCCGCGACGATGAAGGTCGCCGTGCTGTACGGGATCCGCGACATCCGCGTCGAGGAGCGTCCCGTGCCGGAGCCTGCGCCGGACGAGGTGCTGATCCGGGTCGCCTCCGTCGGCACCTGCGGTTCCGACGTGCACTACTACGAGCACGGCCGCATCGGGGACTTCGTCGTCGAGCAGCCGCTGGTCCTCGGCCACGAGCCCAGCGGCGTGGTCGTCGCCAGGGGCAAGGACGCGCAACGGCACGAGATCGGCGCGCGGGTGGCGCTCGAACCCGGCGTGCCGTGCTCGGTGTGCGCCGAGTGCAAGGCGGGCCGCTACAACCTGTGCCCGCGCATGCGGTTCTTCGGCACGCCGCCGATCGACGGTGCGTTCTGCGAGTACGTGGTGCTGCGCGAGGACTTCGCGCACCCGGTGCCGGACGAGCTCAGCGACGACGCGGCCGGACTGCTCGAACCGCTGTCGGTGGGCGTGTGGGCGAGCCGCAAGTCCCGCGTGGCGCCGGGCAGCCGCGTGCTGATCACCGGAGCCGGCCCGATCGGGCTGGTCGCGACGCAGACCGCGCGGGCGTTCGGCGCGAGCGAGGTCGTGGTCACCGACGTCAACCCGCGCCGCCTGCAAGTGGCGGAGGAGCTGGGCGCGACCGCGACGATCGACGTGTCGCGGGAGAGCCTGGCCGACGCCGGGTTCGAGCCGGACGTGCTGCTCGAATGCTCGGGCGTGCCCGCCGCGGCCGGGCAGGCGATCCGCACGGTCGCCCGCGCCGGCCGCGTCGTGCTGATCGGCATGGGCGGCGACGAGATCCCGCTGCCGCTGGCGCACGTGCAGAACTTCGAGCTGAAGGTCACCGGTACGTTCCGGTACGCGAACACGTGGCCGACGGCGATCGCGCTGGCCGCGGGCGGTGAGGTCGACCTGGACCGCCTGGTCACCCACCGGTTCGGGCTGGACGAGGTCGAGCAGGCCCTCACCATCGCCGGGAAGGACGACTCGGTCATCAAGGCGGTGGTGCGTGCCTAGACCGTCCGACGCCGAAGTCGAGCAGCGCCGCCAGGAGGTCCTGCGGCACGTGATCGACTGCGGTGAGGTGCGCATCGACCAGCTGACCGAGCAGTTCGGGGTCAGCCTGATGACGATGCACCGCGACCTCGACGACCTCGCCGAGCGGCGGCTGCTGCGCAAGCTGCGCGGCAAAGTGGCGGCGTACCCCGCGCTGACCATGGAGACGGCGAAGCGCTTCCGGGAGAACCTCAACCTGCCGGTGAAGGAAGCGTTGTCGGCGCTGGCGTTCGAGCAAGTGGCGGCGGGGCAGACGGTGTTCGTCGACGACTCGACGACGTTGTTCCCGCTGGTCCGCCGGTTCCCGGAGCTGGGGCGGCTGGTGGTGATCACCAACTCGCTGGAGGAGGCCCGTATCCTCGGCGAGGCGGATGGCGTCGAGGTGCTGCTGCTCGGCGGCCGCTACACGGAGTTCGACTCGTGCAGCGGCCCGGACACCGTCGTCGCCCTTGGCCGGATGCGCGCCGACGTTGGGTTCGTCTCCGCGACCGCGGTCGCAGGCGGGCGGCTGTACCACCCGGTGCGCGACTACGCCGACCTCAAGACGGCCGCGCTGGCCGCGTCGAACCGGAACGTGCTGGTGGTCGACCATTCGAAGTTCGGCCGCACGGCGACCTACGACTACGGTGACGTCGGCGCCTACGACGTCGTGATCACCGACGACATGACGCCTGCCGACGAGATCGCCGCGATGCGCGCGCTCGGTGTGGAAGTGCTGGTGGCCGAAGTTCCGGAGGGATCATGACGGACAAGCTCGTGGCCGGGGTCGACTCGTCCACCCAGTCGACCAAGATCGTCGTCTGCGACGCGGAGACCGGCGCGGTCGTGCGCACCGGCCGTGCCGCGCACCCGGACGCGACCGAGGTGGACCCGCGCGAGTGGTGGCGGGCGTTCACCGAGGCCAGCGACGGGTTGCTGGACGGTGTCCAGGCGCTCGGCGTCGGTGGTCAGCAGCACGGCATGGTGACGCTCGACGAGGACGGCGAGGTCGTGCGGCCGGCGTTGCTGTGGAACGACACGCGCTCCGGGCAGGCGGCTGAGGACCTGGTGCGGGAGCTGGGCGGCCCGGCGGCGTGGACCGAGGCGGTCGGCTCGGTGCCGGTCGCCAGCTTCACCGTGACGAAGCTGCGGTGGCTCGCGGAGAACGAGCCGGAGCTGGCCGACCGGGTGGCCCGCGTGGTGCTGCCGCACGACTGGCTGACCTGGCGCCTGACCGGCGGCGAGGCGGTGACCGACCGCGGCGACGCGTCCGGCACGGGTTACTTCTCTCCGGCGGAGGGCGTGTACCGGCGGGACATCCTCAAGCACGCGTTCGGCGGGCGGGACCCGGAACTGCCGCGGGTGCTGGGCCCGGCGCAGGTGGCCGGGCGGACGCCGGACGGGGTGCTGGTGTCGGCGGGCACGGGCGACAACATGGCCGCGGCGCTGGCGCTCGGTCTCGGCGAGGGCGACGTCGTGGTGTCCCTGGGCACGAGCGGCACGGTGTTCGGCGTGTGCGAGACGGCGTCCGCCGACGCCACCGGGCTGGTCGCCGGTTTCGCCGACGCGACCGGCCGGTTCCTGCCGCTGGCCTGCACGCTCAACGCGGCGCGCGTCCTGACCGCGACGGCCGCGATGCTGGGCACCGACCTGGCCGGGCTCGACCGGCTGGCGCTGGCGGCCCAGCCGGGCGCCGAGGGGCTGACGCTGCTGCCGTACCTGGACGGCGAGCGCACCCCGAACCTGCCCACCGCGGCCGGTTCGCTGCACGGCCTGCGCCGGGGCAACATGACGCCGGAAAACCTGGCGCGCGCCGCGGTCGAAGGGATGCTGTGCGGCCTGTCGGCGGGCCTCGACGCGGTGGCGGCGCAAGGCCTGGCCGCCCGGCGGGTGCTCCTGATCGGCGGGGCGGCCCAGTCCGAGGCGGTGCGGGCCATCGCGCCCATCGTGTTCGGGGTGCCGGTGGTGGTGCCGGAGCCGGCGGAGCACGTCGCGCTGGGGGCCGCGCGCCAGGCGGCCTGGGCGCTGGCGGGAGGTGCCGAGCCGCCGGTGTGGGAGGCCAAGGCGCAGGTGACGCTGGAGCAGCCGCAGTCGCCCGAGGTCGGGGACGAGATCCGCGGCAGGCACCTGGCGGTGCGACAGCTGGTGCACGATGTGCCGGTGCTGGGGGCGTGAGGTAGGGGAGGGACCGACGAGCTCGCCCGGCGCAGGACGCGCAGGCATCCGGGACGCGAGGGCCGACCGCGCCCCGCTTGGGGTACCGGGTGCCCGACAGCGGGCCGGCAGCGCGAGTGAGCTGCCCCACGCTCGCAGGCATTGCCAGCACCCAACCGCCACCGGCAACGCGAGCCCCCGACCACACCCCAGGCCTCCCCCGCCCCCGATCCGCAGCCGATGTTTGGTCGCCGACCACGGGTGTCAACGTACTCGTTCCCGCCTTGACACCCCTGCTCGGCGACCAATACACACTCGACGTAAGGGGGCGGGGGAGGCCGGCACCCGGCCCGGCCCGCGACGCCGTGAGGCGTCCTTCCCGCCCGCAGGGCGCCCGGCGGCCCGGACGTGGGAAAATGGGCCCCGATGAGCCCCGATCTCCCCCGCGCCGAGGTTGTCGTCGACCTGGCTGCCCTGCGGCACAACGTCGCCCTGCTCGCGAGCCGGGCGGCGGTTTCCGGTGCCGCCACGATGGCGGTCGTGAAGGCCGACGGCTACGGCCACGGCGCGGTCCCCGTCGCGCGCGCCGCGCTGCAGGCGGGCGCGACCTGGCTAGGCGCCTGCTCGCTCGGCGAGGCGCTCGCGCTGCGCGAGGCGGGCCTCACCGCGCCCATCCTGGCCTGGCTCGACCTGCCGGCCACCGACTTCGCGCCCGGCGTCGCCGCGGACGTCGACCTCGCGGCCAGCTCCCGGGCGGAACTCGCGCGCATCGCCGACGCCGCCCGTCGTACCGGCAAGCGCGCCCGGGTCCACCTGAAGATCGACACCGGGCTGTCCCGCAACGGCTGCCCCGCCGCGGACTGGCCCGCCCTGGTGAAGGAGGCCGCCGGGGAGCCGGAGGTCGAGGTGGTCGCGATCTGGTCGCACCTCGCGTGCGCTGACGAGCCGGGCCACCCGTCGATCGACCAGCAGGCCGAGCGCTTCGCCGCGGCGTACGAGATCGCCCGCGAGGCCGGCCTGAAACCGTTGCGGCACCTGGCGAACTCGGCCGCCACCCTGAACCGGCCGGACCTGCACTTCGACCTCGTCCGCCCGGGCATCGCGATCTACGGCCTCAACCCCAACCCGGAGCCCGGGGACCTGCGCCCGGTGATGACGTTCCGCTCGTCGGTCGTGCTCACCAAACGGATCCGCGCCGGCGAGTCCGTCTCTTATGGACACACGTGGACCGCGCAGCGGGACACCACGCTCGCCCTCGTGCCCACCGGGTACGCGGACGGGGTGCCGCGCACGCTGTCCGGCCGGATGGACGTGTGGCTGCACGGCAAGCGCCGTCCGGTCGCCGGTCGCGTGTGCATGGACCAGCTGGTCGTGGACTGCGGTGACGACGAGCCGCCGCTGGGCACGGAGGTGGTCCTGTTCGGCGACGGTGCGCGGGGCGAGCCGACCGCGCGCGAATGGGCCGACAAGATCGGCACCATCGACTACGAGATCGTCACCGGCATGTACCGGCCCCGGATCCGGCGGCGGTACCTGGGGGAGGACGTCTGATGGTGTCCCGCCGGATGCTCACCGTGCTCGGCGGTGCCGCCGCGCTGGTCACCGGCACCGCGGCGGCCACCATCGCGGTGACCGCGCCGCAGCAGCGCCAGCGGGACCACCTCACCGGTGAACGGCTCGGCACCCTCGACCCGGACCGCACCTCCACGGTCGCCGCGGACGACGGCACCCCGTTGTCGGTGTCCGAGATCGACCCGGCCGACGGCGGCAAACCCGAGCTGACCGTGGTGGGTGTGCACGGGTTCGCGTTGTCGCAGCTGAGCTGGCACTTCCAGCGCCGCGACCTGGCCTTGCTCACGTTGCCGCGCGTGCGGCAGGTCTACTACGACCACCGCGGGCACGGCGCGTCCGGCCCGGCGAACGAGAAGACCAGCACCATCGAACAGCTGGCCCGTGACCTCGACGCGGTGCTGCGCGCCGTCGCGCCGGAAGGGCCGATCGCGCTCATGGGGCACTCGATGGGCGGCATGGTGGTCATGGAGCTGGCCCAGCAGAACCCGGAGTTGTTCGCCGAGCGGATCTGCGGGGTCGCGTTCATCGCGACCGCGGCCGGCGAAGTGGGCCGCAAGGGGCTGCCGCGCGGGCTGCTGTCCAAGTACAACCCGCTGACCCGCGGGGTCGGCGAGCTCGCCGGGTGGCAGCCGGGGCTGGTCGAGTTCGTGCGGGCCGCGGGCGGGCAGCTGACCCGGCAGGCCGTGCGGCTGCTCGCGTTCGGCTCCCGCGACGTCGACCCGCGCGTGGTCGACTTCATGCTCGAAATGCTGGCTGTGACGTCGGTCAAGGAGCTGGTCGGGTTCGTCGACACGCTCGGCAGCCACAACCGGTACGCCGCGCTCGCGGGTCTGAAGCACGCGCACGTGCTGGTGATCGGCGCCGACACCGACCGGTTCACGCCGTACTCGCACGCGGAGCGGATCGCGGCGGAGCTGCCCGACGCCGAG
Organism: Amycolatopsis methanolica 239; assembly: GCF_000739085.1. Taxonomy (NCBI): domain Bacteria; kingdom Bacillati; phylum Actinomycetota; class Actinomycetes; order Pseudonocardiales; family Pseudonocardiaceae; genus Amycolatopsis; species Amycolatopsis methanolica. The sequence continues at coordinate 718,719 of NZ_CP009110.1, forward strand.
CTGGTGCGGGTGCGCGGCGCCGGGCACATGGTGCAGCTCGAACAGCCCGAGGTGGTCGACAGCCACCTCATCGACCTGGTACAGCGGTGCGCGGGTGTGACGGACGAGTCCCGTCCGCGGCGGATGTGGCGGTGGTTGAACCAATGAGCATCGAGTTAGCGACGGCGGACGACACGGTGGCGTTCGGCGAGTCGCTTGGCCGTGCGCTGCGGGCGGGCGACGTCGTCCTGCTCGCCGGTCCGCTCGGCGCGGGCAAGACCGTGCTGACGCGCGGGATCGCGGCCGGGCTGGGGGTGTCCGGGCGGGTCAGCTCGCCGACGTTCGTGCTCGCGCGGGTGCACCCGGCGGGGGAGCGGGGCGTCGCGCTGGTGCACGTCGACGCCTACCGCCTCGGCGGTGACCTCGCGCAGCTGGACGACCTGGACCTGGACACCGACCTCGAATCGGCCGCCGTGGTCGTGGAGTGGGGCGAGGGTTCCGCGGAGCGGCTGTCGTCCGACCATCTGGTGGTCCGGCTCGACCGGCGGCCCGACGACGTGCGGGAACTGACCCTGGAGCCGCACGGTTCGTGGGTCGAGCGCGTGCCCGAGCTGGTGGGCTGATGGGGCGCGCGGTCGTCGTCGAGGCGCCGGGCAAGCTGAGCGTCGTGCGGACCGAGCCGGAGGACCCCGGCCATGGCGAGGTCGTCGTGCGCGTCGAGTGGGCCGGGATCTGCGGGTCGGACCGCGAGGTGCTGGCCGGGACGCGGGCCGAGGGATTCGTGAGGTAACCGGTGGTGCCCGGGCACGAATGGTCGGGCACGGTCGTCGAGCTGGGGCCGGGCACGGACCCGGAGCTGCTCGGCAAACCCGTGGTGGGCGAGGGGTTCCGCAACTGTGGCCGGTGCGCCCCGTGCCGGCGCGGCGACACGACCCTGTGCACCGCCGAGTACGACGAGACGGGCTTCACCCAGCCCGGCGGGTGGGCCGACGAGCTGCGAATTCCGGCGCGGCTGCTGCACGTGCAGCCCGACGGCGCCGACCTGCGTGCCGCGGCGCTGCTGGAACCGGCGGCGTGCATGGCGGCGGCGACGCTGCTCGCGGCGGTCGTGCCGGGGGAACGGGTGGCGGTGATCGGCGGCGGCACGCTCGGCCTGCTGGCGACGCAGCTGCTGGCGGCGAGCGGCCCGGCGGAACTGGTCGTGGTGGACCCGCGGGCATCCCGTGCGGTGCCCGCGTCCCGATTCCGCGGCGCGACCGGCTTCTACAGCCCGGGCGCGGCGCGGGCGGGTTCGACGTGGTGGTGGAGGCGGCGGGCGCGCCGGGCACGGGGGCGCAGGCGGTGCGGATGTGCCGCCGCGGCGGCCGGGTGGTGCTGACGGGCCTGGCGGGCCACGAGACGGAGCCGATCGCGCCCGCGGACCTGGTGACGGCCGCGGTGACGGTGCACACGGTGTTCGGCGCGCCGTCCCGCGCGTGGACGCACGCCGTGCGGGCCTGCGCGACCGGTGTGCTGGACCCCGCGCCGCTGATCACGCACGAGTTCCCGCTGGAGGAAGCCGAACGCGCCCTGCGGCTGCTGGAAGACCCCGCCGTCGAAACCGGCAAGGTCCTCCTGCAACTCTGACGCCGCCTAGCACCTCCCACCCAACGCCAGCCCCCGCTCGCGAGCCCCGCGCCGACAGCCGCGAGTTCCGCGTTCGCGGGTCTGAGTTCTGCGGTCGGGTGCGCCCCTGCCGTCAGGCCCCGCAACCAGCCCGGCCTCAGCGTCCCACGATCCCCCGCACCACGCCGAGCTCCACCAGGTCCTGCGGCCGCAACCGCAGCTGGTTCGCCGTCGCCGGGACCTCTTCGGGCGGGCGCTTCAGGATCGACGCCGCCGCTTCCGGGGACGTCACCGAGAAGTAGCTGTCCGGCGTCACCCACGTCCGCTCGGGGTGGGCGAACGCCAGCGCGCCCCCGGAGCCGCCCTCGCCGATCACCAGCGTCGTCACCGGCACCGACGCCCCGGCCACCGCCGCGAAGACCTCCGCGATCGCCGCGCCCGCGCCCGCCCGCTCGGCCGCCGGGTCGTTGGCCGCGCCCGGGGTGTCCACCAGCGTGAGCACCGGGATCCCCAACCGGTCGGCCAGCCGGATCAGCCGCGCCGCCGTGCGGAAACCCGATGGCAGCGTCGCGGTCCCGCACTGGGCGGCGTAGGCGACCGTCACGCCACCGCGCATCCCGAACCCGCACCGCACCCCGGGATCCACCCCGCCGCACCGGTCGCCGCTGATGTCCTCCCGCCAGTCGAAATAGGCGTCCAAATAGGACTCGGCCCGCGGACGTGATGGAGCACGCGCCGCCTGCACCGCGGCCCAGCCGTCCGCCGGCAGCTCACCGCATCCCAAAGCCGACGGTGGCTCCGCGGGCTGTCCGTCCGCCCCCGTCAGCAATGACAACCACCGGCCCAGCCGCTCGCCCAGCTCCGCCGCCGGAACGATCTGGTCCACGTGCCCGGACGCCAGCTGCGACTCCGCCGTGTACGCCGACGCGTCACCGGATGGCCGCACCCGCGACCCGGCGAACCCGACCTGCGCCCCGGGCAGGGCAAGCGCCACGTCCGAACCGGCGCCGAGCGTGGCCCAGCCGCCGCCGGTCGTCGGGTCCCGCACGACCGCGACCTGCGCCAACCCGGCGGCCCGCGTCAGCGCCGCCTGCCGCGCGATCCGCTGCAGCTGGGTCAGCGCGGCCATGCCCTCCTGCATCCGGCTGCCGCCGGTCGCGATCATCGACACGACCGGCGTTCGCAGCTCCCGCGCCCGCTCGAACGCCGCCTCGATCCGGTCGCCGGTGCGCCGCCCGAGCGACCCGCCGAGGAATCCGAACTCCCACGCGATCACGGTCGCCTCGGTGCCGCCGAACTTGCCGACACCACACACCACCGACTCCGACTCGCCGGTCCGGGAAGCGGCCCTGGCGCGCGCGGAGTCGTAGCCCGGCCAGCCGATCGGACCGTCTACACCGGACTCCGCACTGGGTGGCGCGGGCAGCTCGGTGAACCCGGAGCACACCGAGCCGATCACCGCGCGGGCGCTCTCACGCATGCAGCGCCCGCTTCATGACCTTGCCCATGTCGTTGCGTGGCAACGCATCCAGGAACCGCACCACCCGCGGCCGCTTGTGCGGCGACAACAACCGCGCCACGTGGTCAACCAGCTCCTGCTCCGCGGGCGGCTCCCCGGCGGGCACGATCCACGCCACGATCCGCTCGCCGAGGTCCGGGTCCGGCTCGCCGGTCACCGCGGCCTCGGCCACGCCCGGGTGCTCCAGCAACGCGTTCTCGATCTCGCCTGCGCCGATCTTGTAGCCGCCGCTCTTGATCAGGTCGGTGGCCTTGCGCCCGACGATCCGGTAGTAGCCGTCGGCGTCGCGGGTCGCCATGTCGCCGGTGCGGAACCAGCCGGCGTCGAACACCTCAGCGGTCGCGTCCGGCCGGTTGAGGTACTCGGTGAACAGGTTCGGCCCGCGCACCTGGATCTCGCCGACCGTCTCGCCGTCGCTGGTCTCGATGACCGCGCCCGACTCGTCGACCAGGCGCACCTCGACCCCGCGCAGCGGCACCCCGACCGTGCCGGGTTTGCGCTCGCCGTCGGCGCGGACGCTGGTGTTCATCAGCGTCTCGCTCATGCCGTAGCGCTCCACGACCCGCTGTCCGGTTGCCGCGCGGATGCGCTCGTGGTCGTGCACCGGCAGCGCGGCCGACCCGGACACCAGCAGCCGCGCGCCGCTCAGGGCCTTCGCGAGCTCGGGGTTTCCGCCCACCTCTTCCGCGATGCGGTGGTACATCGTGGGCACGCCGAACATCATCGTCGCCTCGGTCGACAGCTCCCGCGCGATCACGTCGGTGGCGAACTTCCCGGCGTGGTGCACGGTGCCGCCGCGGCGCAGCGGGCCGAGAATCCCGAGGATCAGGCCGTGCACGTGGAACAGCGGCAGCGCGTGCACGAGCACGTCGTCCGCGGTCCACTGCCAGGCGTCCTCCAGCGCGTCCAACGTGCTGGAGATGGCGCGCCGCGGCAGCACGACGCCCTTCGGCGGGCCGGTGGTGCCCGAGGTGTAGACGATCAGCGCGGGCGCCTCGTCGCCCGGCTCCTCGGGCAGGTCACCGGGGCTGCCGATCAGCGCGACCTGCTGGCGCGGCAGGTTCGCCAGCCGCTCCGGCAGCTTCGCGCCCGGCGCGCTGAGGACGAGCGACGGCGCGCTGTCGTTCACGATGTGGTCGAGTTCGCGTTCGCCGATCTTCGGGTTGACCGGGACGGCCGGGACACCCGCGAGCAGCGCCGCGACCACGGCGACGCTCGTGTGGATGGTCGGCGTCGCCCACACCGCCACCCGCGTGGGCGACTGGGCGCGGATCTCCCTGGCGAGTGAACCGGCGATCGCCGCCAGTTCCGCGTAGTCGAGCGAGACCTCGCCGAAGCGGAGGGCCTCCTTCTCGGGCGGCTCGGCCAGGGCCGGGAACAACCGTTCGGGCACGTGAACTCCTCACAGATCAGCCTAGTCCGGGCACGATGAACACGAGCCAGACGACGGCGGGTACTACGGCGACCATGATGCCGCCGTAGACGAGCAACTGCCGGAAGAAGGCATCCCGGTCCACCTCGCGGGCGTTGGCCAGGACCAGCGCGCCGTTGGTGGAGAACGGGCTGACGTCGACGACCGTCGCCGACACCGCGAGCGCGCAGATCATGCCGACCGGGCCGACCGTGCCGAGCGCGAGGAACGGCACCGCGAGCGGGATGAGCGCGCCCATGATCCCGACCGACGACGCGAACGCCGACACGATCGCACCGATGTAGCACAGCAGCAGCGCGGCGAGCAGTGGCGCGCCGATGCCGCCGACGCCCTCGCCCGCCCACTCGATCGTCCCCATCTCCTGCAGGACGCCGACGTAGGTAAGCACGCCGCAGATCAGCAGCACGGTGGGCCAGGTGACCTCGCCGACGGCCTTCCGGCTGGTCGCGGGCCAGATCACGCTGAGCACCACGGCCAGCGTCATCGCGGTCAGGCCCACGTCGAGGTCGAACACCAGTGTGGCGACGACCAGCACGGCCAGGCTCGCGAGCGTGGCGATCCGGGGCGCGTTGAGCTGGATCCGGCCGGGTGCGGCGCCGCCGGCCGATCCGGTGCCGTCAGGCGGGCCGCCGGTGCCCGCGGCGACCAGCTCGCGCTCCCGCTCGGTGGTGGGGACGATCTGCCGTTTGCGGAGCACCACGAACACGATCGCCGCGATCACCAGGTTGACCACGAAGCTGGCCAGGAAGAGCGTGATCTCGCTGCCGCCGAGGTGCTCGCGCGCGACGATGCCGTTGACGATCGTGCCGTACACGCTGATCGGTGAGAAGCCGCCGGCCTGCGCGCCGTGCACCACCATCGCGCCCATCAGCAGCGGGTGGATGCCGTACTGGGCGGCGAACCCGAGCGCGACCGGCGCGACGATGGCGACCGCGGCCGGGCTGACGGCGCCGATCGCGGTGAGCACCGCGGTGATCGCGAAGGTGACCCAGGGGATCAGCGCGACGCGGCCGCGCACCAGCCGGACGGCGGCGTCGACCAGCCAGTCCGTGGTGCCGTTGGCGCGGGCGATGGCGAACAGGAACGTGACGCCGACGAGCACGACGAACAGGTCGCCGGGGAAGCCGGCGAAGATCTCGTCGGCATCCAGGTTCGCGGCCAGCGTGCCGACGCCGAACGCGGCCGCGAAGGACAGCACCCCCATGTTGATCGAGCGGGTCGTCGCTATCACGAAGACAACCGCGAGGACGAGGATCGAGATCAGCTCAGCGGACATCGTTAGAACTCCCGCCGTTGGGATTCAAGTGGCTGAGTGGCTGAACCACTTTGCGGCTCAGTCACTCAGCCTGTCAAGGGCTAGGCTTCGGAACGTGTCTGATGCGCTGAGCCCGATGGCCCGCCCGCGGCTGTACGAGCAGGTCCTGGAGCGGTTGCGGGCCTACGCGGCCGACGCCGGGCTGCGTGCGGGCGACCGGTTGCCCGCGGAGCGGGACCTGGCGCAGCGGCTCGGGGTGAGCCGGGCGTCGGTGAAGCAGGCGATCGTCGTGCTGGAGGTGCAGGGCCTGGTCGAGACCCGGCACGGCGGCGGCACGTACCTGGTGCGGGACGCGCTGGACGCCGAGCCGGTCGAGCGGCTGGTGGAACGCCGCCGGCGGCTGCCGGACGTGCTCGACGCGCGCGAGGCGCTGGAGACGAAGCTGGCCGAGCTGGCGGCGATGCGCCGGACCGACGAAGACCTGGCCGCGCTGGAGTCGGCGCTGGAGTTCATGGCGTCGGAGATCAGGGACGGGGGAGCCGGAGTCGAGGGCGACCGCCGGTTCCACGCGGCGGTCACCGGCGCCGCGCACAGCGCCCTGCTGGCCGAGTTCATGGACGCGATCGCCGACCAGATCACCGAGAGCCGCAACGAGTCGCTCCGCCAGCCGGGCCGCCCGCCGCGGTCGCTGGACCAGCACATCCGCATCGCCGACGCCATCCGCGACCGCAACCCGAAAACCGCCGCCGAAGCGATGCGGGACCACCTCCGCACGGTCGCCGAGGTGCGCCTGCTGAGCTGGGACCCGGAGGACTGACCCGGGAGGTGCCCCGCCGTCTGGCAACGCAAGCCCCGGACCGCGCGGTCCGGCCGCACAGGGCGCCCGACCGGCACCCGGTCACAGAAGGCGGCGCCACCATTCCCGGGAAAGCGTGCCGTGGTCCAGCAAGCCCGGTACCCGCAGGTCGGCGCGCGCGCCGTACCCTGGAGAGCTGTGCTGGTACTGGCTCTGGACACGTCGACGCCCGCGGTGACCGCCGGGGTCGCCGAACTCGCCGCGAGCGCCACCGTGCTCGCCGAGCGGGTGACGCTCGACGCGCGTGCGCACGGTGAACTCATCACCCCGCACGCCCTCGACGCGGCACGCGAAGCGGGTGTCGCGCTCAAGGACCTGGCGGCGATCGTCGTCGGCGCCGGGCCGGGGCCGTTCACCGGTCTGCGCGCCGGTCTCGCCACCGCCGCCGCGCTCGGGCACGCGCTCGGCATCCCGGCCCACCCGGTCTGCAGCCTCGACGCGATCGCCAGGCTGGCCGGCCTCGGCGAGCCGTTTCACGTCGTCACCGACGCCCGTCGCCGCGAGGTGTACTGGGCGGCCTACGACGCGGACGGCGTGCGCACCGACGGCCCGCACGTGCAGCCGCCCGCCGAGCTGTCGATCACCCTCGCCGCCGGGGACGGCGCCCGCCTCTACGCCGAGCAGCTCGCCGCCCGGGTCGTCGAGCCGTACTACCCGAGCACCGCGGGTCTGCTGGCGGCCGCCCGCGAGGCGCTGACGTCGGGAGCCGAGCCCGCCCCGCTGACGCCGCTCTACCTGCGCCGCCCGGACGCCGTCGAGCCCGCCGCGCGGAAGCGGGTGACCACCGCGTGAAGCTCGCCAAGCTGCGCCGCAAGGACGTCGACCGGTGCGCCGAGATCGAGAAGGTACTCTTCGCCGGGGACGACCCGTGGAGCGCCCGCGCGTTCCTCAGTGAGCTGGATTCCGGCGCCTACTACCTCGGCGCGTACACCCCCGAGGACGTCCTGATCGGCTACGCCGGCCTTGCGGTCGTAGGCGGCCGGGGCGAGTACGAGGCCAGCGTCCACACCATCGGCGTCGACCCGGCGTATCAGGGCCAGGGCATCGGCACGGCGCTGCTGCGCGCCTTGCTCGCCCGCGCCGACGAGGTGCGGGCGCCGGTGTTCCTGGAGGTCCGCACCGACAACGACCGCGCGCAGGAGCTGTACCGGCGGCACGGTTTCGAGCAGATCGGTCTGCGCAAGCGTTACTACCACCCGTCCGGCGCCGACGCGTACACGATGATGCGCCCGGCCGTGAGCAAGCAGGAGGTGGGCTGATGTCCCGCGTCATCCTTGGCATCGAAAGCTCCTGCGACGAGACCGGCGTCGGCCTGGTGCGCCTGCACGACGACGGCGCCGTCGAGCTCCTCGCCGACGAGGTCGCGTCGAGCGTCGAGCAGCACGCGCGGTTCGGCGGCGTGGTGCCGGAGGTCGCCAGCCGGGCCCACCTGGAGGCCATGCGGCCGACGGCGGAGCGCGCGTTCGCCACGGCCGGGCTCGCGCTGTCCGATGTGGACGCCATCGCGGTGACCGCGGGCCCGGGGCTCGCGGGTGCGCTGCTGGTGGGCGTCTCGGCGGCGAAGGCGTATGCGGCGGCGCTGGACGTTCCGCTCTACGGCGTCAACCACCTGGCCGGGCACATCGCGGTGGACACCCTGCAGCACGGCCCGTTGCCGAAGCCGTGCCTGGCGATGCTGGTGTCCGGCGGGCACACGCAGCTGCTGCGGGTGGATGACATCGCCGGTGAGATCACCGAGATCGGGTCCACTGTGGACGACGCCGCCGGTGAGGCCTACGACAAGGTGGCCCGCGTGCTGGGCCTGCCGTACCCGGGCGGCCCGCCGATCGACAAGGCCGCGCGCGAGGGCAACCCCACGGCGATCGACTTCCCGCGCGGAATGACCGGCCCGCGGGACGCGAAGTTCGACTTCTCGTTCTCCGGCTTGAAGACCGCGGTGGCGCGGTGGGTGGAGACCGCCGAGCGCCGCGGCGAAGAGATCCCGGTGAACGACGTGGCGGCGTCCTTCCAGGAGGCGGTTGCCGACGTGCTGACCGCGAAGGCCGTGCGCGCGGCGAAGGAGATGGGCATCGGAACGCTGGTGATCTCCGGCGGGGTCGCGGCGAACTCGCGGCTGTCATGCCTGGCGCGTGAGCGCTGCGAGGCCGCGGGGATCGAACTGCGCGTCCCGAGGCCCCGCCTGTGCACCGACAACGGCGCGATGATCGCCGCGCTGGGCGCGCACGTGGTGGCGGCGGAGAAGAAGCCGTCGGCGCTGGACCTCTCGGCGAACCCCGCGCTGCCGGTGGAGGTCGTGTCGCTCTGAGGGACTGCTGGGCGCTCGAGCGTGGCCCCTGACGGTCAGCGCCGCGCACGCGCCCAGCGCCGCCCAGCCGGCGTCCCCACAGTTCCTCCCAGCCTCACCGCAGGTCAGGGGCGCGTGCGCGAAACCACCACGTCGTCGAGATTGACGAAGCCCACCCGGTGCCCGAACTGCACCTGCACGTACTTCGTCGTCCCGCGCACCACCACGTGCTGCGCCGGGTCGAACGTCGTCGCCGAGTAGTACTCCGCCGTCAGCGTCGGGCCGGCCGCGTACTTCTGGCCCGCGGGCAGGGTGTACTGCAGCGGCACGACCTCCTGCGGCGTGATCCCCGCCGGGTACGCCTCCGCCTCCGGGTACGCCCGCCCGTACACCGGCACCGACGACAGCCCCGGCCGCGGCGTCACCACCTGCCCCAGCACCGGCACCACCCCGGACGACCGCAGCCACCCCTTCTGCCCGAGGAACCACACCGCCGTCCAGTCACCGCGGACCTCCGCCACGGCGTACCGCTGCCCGGTCGAGACCCGGCTGCCCACGTCCGAGATCGCCACCGTGGACGGCCCGCCGTCGGGGTGGAGGCCGATGTCCGCCAGCAACGGCGCGTCGTCGCGGGGTTCGGTGCGCAGGAACAGCGCGGACGAGCCGCGCGCCGGGCACGCGGCGCCCGGGGCCGACGTGTCGCAGCCCGTGTAGCCCGTCGGGTTCGTGGCGAAGTCCGGTTTGACCATCACCATGCCCGTCGGCTGCCGCACCGGCCGTGCGTTAAGCGGCGCTCCGAGCAGGTCGAAGTAGTGCGCCCAGTCCCAGTACGGCGCCGGGTCCCAGTGCATGCCGGCGACCTTGTCCGCGGTCGTGCCGGGCACGTTGTCGTGACCGATGACGTGCTCGCGGTCCAGCGGGATCCGGTACTTCCCGGCCAGGTACTTCACCAGCTTCGCCGAGGTCCGGTACATCGCCTCGGTGTACCAGGTGCCCTGCGCCGCGAACCCCTCGTGCTCGACGCCGATCGACTTCGCGTTGAAGTACCAGTTCCCGGCGTGCCAGCCGACGTCCTTGGTCAGCACGTGCTGTGCGACGTGCCCGTCCGTCGAGCGGAGCGTGTAGTGCCACGCCAGGTACGTCGGATCCTGCACGAGCCCGATCGCCGCGTCGTAGGTGCACTCGGTGTCGTGGATGACGATGTGCGTGATCTGCTGCGAGTTGGGCCGCTCGGCCTTGTCGTAGTTGCCGTAGCTGCCGCCGCCGAGGTCCTGGTAGGGCGCCGGGATCCACTCGACGGGCAGCCCGGGCGGGGCCTCCGCCGCGCCCTCCGCGACCGTGGACAGCCCGAGCGCGCGGACCTGTTCGCGCCGCGGCGAAACCGGCGTCGCGGGCAGTGCGACGGCCTGCCCGTCGTCGGTGGTCCGGCTCGCGCCCGCGGCGATAGTCGCGAACACCTCGTCGGCGAAGAACGTCGCGGTCCCGGTGTCCGACGCGCCGGAGTAGCGGGCGACCGCGCCGTACCAGTCGGCGGGCACGTCGGCGCGTGCGCCGAGTTCCCGTTGGTAGTGGGCCAGGACCGCCGCGCCGCCGCGGATGTTCTGCACGGGGTCCGTGCGGAGCGTCGCGGCGTCCACGCCGGTCAGCCCCGCGGCGAGGTCCACGGTCTGCAGCGCGTCCGACTTGTGCGGCCGCAGCTCGCCGCGCGCCGTGTCGCCACGTGGGTCCTCGCCCTTGTCGTGGTGGCTGCCCCCGGCGGCGACCGCGCGCAGGTCGGTCAGGTGCATCGGGCCGAAACCGGCGCCGGTGCTCGGCGCGCCGCCGTGTGAGTCCCAGCGGGACTTCAGGTACGACACGCCGAGCAGCACGGGTTCCGGGACCCCGAACTCCGCCGCCGCGGCGGCGAACGCACGCTGACGGGCCGAAGTCGTGGCGGCCGAAGCGCCGGGCGCGGCGACGACGGCCACGCCGGCGGTGCCGGCGGCGATCGCGCGCAGAGCGTCGCGGCGGGTGATCGGCATACTGCCCTCCCAGGCTGGTGTAGTCAGGAAATTACACAGTGCCAAGGGGGTTGGGAACTACCCGGTGCCGGTCAGCGCACCGGTTCCGGCGCGGGGCGGTTGTCGAAGGCCTCCCGCGCCGCGAGGATCTCGCCGACGTGCTCCTCGGCCCACTCGCCCAGCACGTTGAACATGTCGCCGACCTGCGTGCCGAGTGCGGTGAGCGAGTACTCGACGCGCGGCGGCACGGTCGGGTAGACGGCCCGGTCGACCAGGCCGTCGCGCTCGAGCGCGCGCAAGGTCTGGGTGAGCGACTTCTGGGTGATGCCCTCCAGCTGGCGGCGCAACTCGTTGAAGCGCACGGGGCCGTCGCTGCGGCGCAGGAAGCTCAGCACCAGCAGCGTCCACTTGTTGGCCAGTGCGTCGAGCACCGTGCGGGCGGGGCAGGCGCGGAGGTAGGACTGGACGGTATCCACAAGGTACCTGGATATCAGGAAGGCGCCTTCTTCACAATCGATACCGCGAGGCACGAGGATTTTCGGCGTGAAAGCTGTCGATGTGCGTGCCCTTGGCGGCCCCGAGGTCCTGGAAGTCGTCGACGCGCCGCGGCCGGTGCCCGGGCCGGGCGAGGTGCTGGTGCGGGTGCGCGCGGTGGGGGGTGAACGCCGCCGACTGGAAGCTCCGGCGGGGGCTGGTGGAGGGGTTCGGGATCGTGCCGCCGTTCCGGCTCGGGCTGGACTTCTCGGGCGTGGTCGAGGAGACCGGCGAGGAGGTGTTCGGGCTGGTGATGTCGCGCTGGGGCGCGTACGCCGAGTACGTGGCCGTGCCCCGCGACGCGCTGTCCCCGAAGCCGGCGTCCCTGGACCACGTCGACGCCGCCGCGCTGCCGACGGCGGTGCTGACGGCGTCCCAGGCGCTGGCTGGTGTCCGTGCTGGTCAGCGCATCCTGATCCACGCCGCGGCCGGCGGGGTCGGGCACGTGGCGGTGCAGGTGGCGAAGGCCAGGGGGCGCACGTGATCGGCACCGCCCGGGCGGTCAACCACGAGTTCCTGCGCGCACTCGGCGCGGACGAGCTGATCGACCACACCGCGGTCGACTTCACCACGGCGGTGTCCGATGTGGATGTGGTGTTCGACCTGGTCGGCGGCGAGTACGGCACGCGGTCGCTGCGGGTGCTGAACCGGGACGGCGTGCTGACCGACGCCCAGGGCGACGACGGGGTGGACGACTCGCGCTACCGGCGGTTCTACGTGCAGCCGTCGGCTGCGGAGCTGGCGCGGGCCACGGATGTGCGGATCCACGTCTCGAAGGTCCTGCCGCTGGCGGACGCCGCGAAGGCGCACGAGCTGAGCGAGAGCGGGTGGGTGCGCGGGAAGATCGTGCTGGTTCCGTAGAACGGCCCCGGGACCACGACGTCGGGGTCCCGGGGCCGTTCGGGTCAAGGCCGGTGCTAGCAGCCTCCGCAGCAGCCGCATCCGGGGCCACTGCACGAGCTGCAACAGCTGCAACCACCCATGGGAACACCATTCCTTCCAGTCGTGTCCGGGCCGTTTCCCAAGGTAGGCAGCGAAGTGGGAAGTCAACACCGCTCAACGAGTGAGATGGCGATATCGCTACGTGACGACGGGTGCCGCGCCCACCGCTCACCGGTGTGAGGGGGCCGGCAAAGTGCCCGGTCAAGCACCTTGACAAGGGGTGGCAGCCACACCGGGGGACCCTCCTTGCGCGGCTAGCACTCCCGTGGCTAGAGTGCTAATCGAAGGCACCGCACACGCCCCGGCACCCGCGACGGCGGGGGTGGTAGGCGCCGAAACCAAGTAAGTACCTGCCAACGCTTTCGACGACCCGTGGAGGTCAACCCGGTGAGCGTGAACATCAAACCGCTCGAGGACAAGATCGTTGTCCAGACGAGCGAGGCCGAGGAGACGACCGCGTCCGGCCTCGTCATCCCCGACACCGCCAAGGAGAAGCCCCAGGAGGGCAAGGTTCTGGCCGTTGGCCCGGGCCGCGTCGACGACAAGGGGAACCGCATCCCGGTCGACGTCAACGTCGGTGACGTCGTCATCTACTCGAAGTACGGCGGCACCGAGGTCAAGTACAACGGTGAGGACTACCTGATCCTGTCCGCTCGCGACGTGCTGGCTGTCGTCAACTGACACAGGCGCTGCGGTGAACGCCCCGGGCCCCGCTGGAAAGCCGGGGACGGGGCGTTCTGCTGTCTGAGAGGACTTCCATGCCCAAGCAGATCAACTTCGACGAGGACGCTCGTCGAGCCCTCGAGCGCGGCGTCAACAAGCTCGCCGACGCGGTCAAGGTCACCCTCGGCCCGCGCGGTCGCCACGTCGTGCTGGACAAGAAGTTCGGCGGCCCGACGATCACCCTCGACGGCGTCACCGTCGCGCGGGAGATCGAGCTGGAGGACCCGTTCGAGAACCTGGGTGCCCAGCTGGCCAAGAACGTGGCCACCAAGACCAACGACGTCGCCGGCGACGGCACCACCACGGCCACCGTGCTGGCGCAGTCTCTGGTGAAGGTCGGCCTCCGCAACGTGGCCGCCGGCGCCAACCCGGCCGGCCTCGGCAAGGGCATCGAGGCGGCCGCGGAGAAGGTCATCGAGGTGCTCAAGTCCAAGGCCACCCCGGTCAAGGGCCGCGACAACATCGCCCAGGTCGGCACGGTCACCTCCCGTGACGCCACCATCGGCGCCCTGCTCGGCGAGGCCGTGGAGCGGGTCGGCGAGGACGGTGTGATCACCGTGGAGGAGTCCTCCACGCTGGCCACCGAACTCGAGATCACCGAGGGTGTGCAGTTCGACAAGGGCTACCTGTCGGCGCACTTCGCGACCGACCCGGAGGAGCAGCGGGCGATCCTCGAGAACGCCTACGTGCTGCTGCACCGCGAGAAGATCTCGGCGCTGGCCGACCTGCTGCCGATCCTGGAGAAGGTCGCCGAGTCGAAGAAGCCGCTGCTGATCATCGCCGAGGACGTCGAGGGCGAGGCGCTGTCCACCCTGGTGGTCAACGCCCTGCGCAAGACCCTCGTCGCGGTCGCGGTCAAGGCCCCGTTCTTCGGTGACCGCCGCAAGGCGTTCCTGGACGACCTGGCCGTCGTCACCGGCGCGCAGGTCATCTCCTCGGAGGTCGGCCTGAAGCTGTCCGAGATCGGTCTCGACTCGCTGGGCACCGCCCGGCGCATCGAGATCACCAAGGACAACACGACGATCGTCGACGGCGCCGGCACCAAGGCCGACATCGAGGCCCGCATCGCGCAGATCCGCAAGGAGATCGAGACCACCGACTCCGACTGGGACCGCGAGAAGCTGCAGGAGCGGCTGGCGAAGCTCGGCGGCGGTGTCGCGGTGATCAAGGTCGGCGCGGCCACCGAGACCGAGCTGAACGAGCGCAAGCACCGCATCGAGGACGCCGTGGCTTCGACCAAGGCGGCCGTCGAGGAGGGCATCGTGCCCGGCGGCGGCTCGGCGATCGTGCACGCGGTCAAGGAGCTCGAAGGCGACCTCGGCCTGACCGGCGACGAGGCCACGGGTGTCCGCATCGTGCGCGACGCCCTGACCGCGCCGCTGAACTGGATCGCCGCGAACGCCGGCTACGAGGGCCCGGTCATCGTGTCCAAGGTGCAGGAGCAGGGCTGGGGCTACGGCTTCAACGCCGCCACCGGCGAGATCACCGACCTGCTGCAGGCCGGCATCGTCGACCCGGTGAAGGTGACCCGCTCCGCGGTCGCGAACGCGGCCTCCATCGCCCGTCTCGTCCTGACCACGGAGAGCACCGTGGTGGACAAGCCGGTCGAGGAGCCCGAGAACACCGGCCACGGCCACGGCCACGCGCACTAGCAAGAAGAGAAGGCCCCCGCTACGAGGCGGGGGTCTTCTCTTTTCACCACCACCAAAACCGGCACCCGGCAACGCAACGCACCAACCCCCGAGCCACCACCTCCCGCAACCCGATCCCCAGCCAAATCGGCAACCAAACACTGAAAGATCGGGTTCGGAAGGGGCTTCTTTCATCCGGGCGTAGCGAAGCGAAGCCCGGCGCCCTAACAACCCGCGTAGCGGCTACCGACCTCAAGCATTGACCCCACCATCAACAGTGATCACCGACCCGGTGATGAACGCCCCACCAGCCCCAGCGACATGCGCGACGGTCGCCGCCAAATCCTCCGGCGAAGCGTGCCGCCCAACAGCCGGCAGCGCGAGTGTGCTCGCCGCGCGCGGCCCGTCCGCCGGGTTCATGTCCGTGTCGGTCGGCCCCGGCTGAACCACCACCGAGGTGATCCCGCGCGCCCCCAGATCACGCGCGAACGCCCGGCTCATCCCCACCACGGCGGCCTTCGACGCCGCGTAGGCGCTCATCCCCGGCCGAGCCACCCGCTCGCCGAGCGTGCTGCCGATCGTGATGATCCGGCCACCTGCCGGCAGGTGCCGCACCGCCGCCTTGGCCGCGACGAACACCGCTCGCACGTTGACGGCCAGCGTCCGGTCGAAGTCGGCGAGGCTCATCTCCTCGATCGTCCCGCGCGGGAAGATCCCGGCGTTGTTGACCAGCACGTCCAGCCCGCCCGCGTGGTCCACCGCTGCGGTCAGCGCCTCGGCGTCCGCGCTGTCGGCCTGCAGCGCGAGCCCCTTCCGCCGAGGCTCTCGATCGAGGCCACCACCTCGGCCGCCCGCGAGGCGGACTTCTCGTAGGTGACCGCGACGTGCGCCCCTTCCATGTCACCACGCGGGTGTCCGAGGACCTTCGACCGGGACGCGGCCCTGGATGAGGCGATGTACGTCTTCTGGGAGCGCGGCTACGAGGGCTCGTCGCTGTCCGACCTGACCGCCGCCATGAAGATCGGCTCACCGAGCCTGTACGCGGCCTTCGGCGGGAAGGAGGCGTTGTTCCGGGAGGCGATCGAGCGCTACCGCGAGCGGTTCGGACGCCGGCCGCCGGAGGGGGAGACCGCGCGCGACGCCGTCGAGGCCTGGTTGCGGGAGAGCGCCCGCGGGTACGTCGAGGAGGGGCATCCGCGCGGGTGCATGGTCGTGCTGGCCGCGCTCAACTGCACGGAGCAGAACCGGCCGGTCCGCGAATTCCTCGCGGCGAAGCGGCGGAACAACCTGACCGGAGTGGCGGCCCGCTTGCGGCGCGCGGTCGAGGAGGGGGACCTGCCCGAAGACGCCGACATCGAGAGAATCGTCCGGTTCTCCGGCGCGATTCTGCACGGGATGTCGATTCAAGCGCGAGATGGCGCCGAACTCGCCGACCTGGAAGCGGTCATCGACACGGCGATGACCGCGTGGCCGCGATTTCTTGGAAAAAAGACGGCACCCGGCTGACGGGCGTTCACCCGGGTGCCGTCCGCCTTTTCCGTTCCGGCTACTGGCCGGAAAGGGTCAGCTGCGGTTTCCCGGTGCGGATGATCGTCTCCCGCTCGGCTTCCGACAGTCCGCCCCAGATCCCGTACGGCTCGTGCACCGCGAGCGCGTGCTCCCGGCACAGCTGCAGGACCGGGCAGGACTGGCAGATCGCCTTCGCCCGGGCTTCCCGGCGCGCTCGCGCCGGCCCCCGCTCGCCATCCGGGTGGAAGAACGCTCCGCTGTCCATCCCCCTGCACGACCCCCGCAGCTGCCAATCCCAGATATCGGCGTTCGGGCCCGGGAGCCTGCGCGTGTCTGCCATCGTGACCGCCCTCCGATTCGGTCGTGCCACCCCTGCTTAGCCGCCCGGCGATTACTCCGAATGGCGCAACGGCGGTAACGTTAGAAGCGCGCCAATAGTTGTTCAAGGGAATCCCGCTGATTCAGCCGTTAGGTTTCCCCCGGATGCGTGAGATCAGGGCTGCAAACAGGGGAAATGACGAAACCGATTCAGGTTGCCCCGTTCGAGTGGTACCGGGATATTGGGTCGGGTGAGCCGTCCCAGGGGTGCCGGTCAGGCCGAGCCGACGATGCCCGTGGCCGCCGTCGCCCGGCGGCTCGGAGTCGCGCCCTCGACCCTGCGCACCTGGGACCGCCGCTACGGTCTCGGCCCGAGCAGGCACACCGACGGCAAGCATCGCCGATACTGCGCCGCCGACATCGGCCGCCTCGAACTGATGCAGCGCGCGCTGCTACGCGGCGCTTCGACCGCGGAGGCCGCCCGCTACGCGCTCCAGCAGATGCCGAAGTCGTTCGGCGCGGCCCCGGAGATCGCGGCCCAGCCGCTGCCGCCGCCGGCCGAGCAGCTCTCCGCCGCGCAGAACGGCGCGGCCGCCCGCCGTCTGCGTGCGGCCGCGGTCGCGCTCGACGGCCGCGCGGTGCAGCAGACCCTCGACGACGCGATCGGCAGCGCCGGCGTCCTCGACGCGTGGGAGGGCGTGATCGCCCCGGTCGCCGACGCCTGCGGGGCCGGCTGGCCGGGCACTCCGGCCGGGGTCGAGGTGCAGGCCATGCTGAGCGAGTGTGTGCTGGCCGCCGTCGTGCGCGCGACCCCGGTGCTCGACCACCCGCGCAACCAGCGCCCGGTCCTGCTCGGCCGGGTTCCGGACGAGCACGACGCGTTGCCGCTATACGTGCTGGCCGCGGGCCTCGCCGCGCGGCGCATCGGCTCACAGCTCTTCGGGCTGCCACTGCCCGGTCCCGCGTTGTCCGCGGCCGTCCGGCGCAGCTCGCCCGCGGCCGTGGTGCTCTGGGCCGACCGCACCGGCAACGCCGACCCGGAGCTGTTCCCCGAAGTGTCCCGCGGCGGGCTGCGCAGCCGCCTGTTCGCCGCAGGCCCCGGCTGGCGGGCCCCGGAGCTGCCGGATCGCGTCGAACAGCTGTCCGGCTTGCGGACGGCGGCTGACCGGATCGAGTACGTCCTGGTAGGGAAGTAACGTGCACGAGAGCGAACTCCGACGAGCGGCCTTCGGCGACCGTCCGGCGCCGCCGCCGGACGTGCTCGCCGCCGCGGGCCCGCCCAAGCGGCGCCTGCTCGGCGCGATCGTGCTCGGCGCCCAGGGCCGGTACGCGGCCGCCACCACCCTGCTCGACGGGCTCACCCCCGACCGGGACCCGGTGGTCGCCGCACTGGCGCTGGCCACCCTCGCCTCGCACCGCCGTCAGCTCGGCGGCCACGCCGTCGCCCGCGGGCTCGACGGCGCCGCGCTCCGCCGCGCCGTCACGGCCGCGTCGGAGCCGGACCCGGACGGTCTGGACGCCCGCGGCGCGCTCGCGGACGCGCTCCTCGGGCTGGCCGCCGACCACCTCGGCACCGGGCGGCTCACCGCGTCGCGACGCGTCCTGGACCGGGCCGCGGGCGCGGTGGACAACTGGCGCACCCGAACCCGGCTCGGCTGGGTGACCGCGGAACTCGCGCTCGCCTCGGGCGACGCGGAGGCCGCGGCCGGGCCCGCCGAGGCCGCCCTCGACGAAGCCACGGCTGCCGGATCGATCCGGCACACCGTCAAGTCCCAGCTGGTGCTCGCCGCGGCGCTGGGCGCCATCGGGCAGAAGCGAAGAGCCGGGGAGCTCGTCTCGGACGCGCTGGCCGACGCGGACAAGTACGAGCTGTCCTCGCTCAGCTGGCCCGCCGGGCTGATCGCGGCCGATCTGTGGCCCGCTGACGCGGACCGCCACCGATCGCGAACGGCCACGGTGTTACACGCAGTGTTACTGGGCTCCGATCCCGGAGGGAGGCGGCTGGCGCATGGTTCTCCGTGGGTACCGGTCTGACCCCGGGTGCGGGGCTCCCGCCGGCCATACCGACATCCGGGCGAAGAAGTTCCAAAAAAAGCCACCGGATCGTGTCAAGGTACGGCCTCAAGCGTCCGATAGGGGATATGGAATGTCACCCGGCTGCAGGAAGGAACACCCGTGACGACGGTCTTGATCTGCGACGACCGACGCAGTGTCCGCGAAGGGCTCACCCGCGTGATGTCTGCTGTCCCCGGTGTCAGTCGCATCGACTGTGTAGCGCACGGTGACGAGTTGCTGGCCCGGTACTCGCGGCAGCCGGTCGACGTCGTGCTCGTCGGCACCCAGCGCGCGATGCCGGCCGGGGTGGAGGCGACTCGGCGGCTGGTGTCCGCCAACCCTCAGGCCAACGTGATCGTCTTCGGCGCGCCGGACGACGCCGGCAGCATCGCCGCCGCCATCGCCGGCGGGGCCCGCGGCTACCTGCGCTGGGACGCGTCCCGGCCGGAGCTGGTCGCCGCGCTCGCGCACACCCTCGCCAGCACCTCGGTGCCCGCGCCCCGCCAGCCCGCCGACCCCGGCGTGCAGCTCACCGAGCGCGAGCTGCAGGTCCTGCGCGGCATGAGCCAGGGCAAGAGCAACGGCCAGATCGGCCGTGAGCTGTACCTCTCCGAGGACACTGTGAAGACCCACGCGCGCCGGCTGTTCCGGAAGCTCGGCGTGCGGGACCGTGCGCAGGCCGTGGCGCACGGCTTCCGCCGGGGTCTGGTCTCCTGACGCGGACGCGCGGATTCGGCGAGAAATTTTCGTGTTTCCGCGCGCCGCTTCGCTCGATCCCCCCATGTGAACCACATCCGTGCGATACTGGGCGGCCTCGGTTCGGCGAGGCCGGCGCGGCTGTAGAGCCGACCACGCATACGCGACACCGGCGTCGCCAGGTACCGTAGGCATCACCGGTGTGAGCGATGTGGGGATTGCCGCGCCGTTAATTTTGCACGCCTACACGTAACGCTGGGACTGTTGTCTGCGATGGCCAATGTGGGGGACGGGCTGGATGAGCCAGTCGCCGCCGCTGTCGAGGGGGATCCCCAGGCGGTGGAGCGGCTGCTGGCCGCTATCCGTCCCCTGGTGGTGCGGTATTGCCGTGCCCGGGTCGGACGACAGGAGCGGTCGTTCGCCTCGGCAGACGACGTTGCCCAGGAGGTGTGTCTAGCAGTGCTCACGGCGTTGCCTTCGTACCGTGACCAAGGGCGCCCGTTCCTGGCCTTTGTGTACGGCATCGCCCAGCACAAGGTGGCCGACGCGCATCGGGCCGCCGCGCGCAACCGTGCTGAGCCCGTCGCCGAGATCCCCGACGAGATCGAGGGCGACATCGGGCCGGAACAGCGCGCCTTGCAGGGGGAGTTGAACGAGCGCATGGCACAGCTGCTCCGGGTTTTGCCCGACAAGCAGCGCGAGATCGTGGTGCTGCGCGTGGTCGTGGGCCTGTCCGCCGAGGAGACCGCGGAAGCGGTCGGCTCGACGCCGGGTGCCGTCCGCGTCGCACAGCACCGCGCGCTGGCCCGGCTCCGCAAGGCGCTGGCGTCCGAGGAGGTGGCCTGAGTGACCGATCGCGAAGACGTCAGACGTGAGCTCGACGAGCTCGAGTTCGAGTCGACCCTGAGTTCGTCGCGGGCGGAGTTCGAGGCGGACCTCACCGCGATCCGCGCGGACGACGGTCTGCTGGACTCGCTCGGCGGATCCGACCCCGGCATTGCCGACGACCTGGGTGACCAGGAACTCAATGCCCTGCTGCTGTCATGGCGACGGGACATCGACAGCGAGCCGCTCGCCGAGCTCATCGACACCGACACCGCCGTCACGACCATCAAGACGGCCGCGCTGGCCCGCCGCCACGGGCAGCGGGCGCGCCGTCGCCGCCTGCTCGTGCCGGTCGCCACTGCTGCCGCCGTCCTCGCCATCGGGTTCACCGGCACCAGCATCGCCGCGCGGGACGCCCAGCCAGGCGACACGCTGTGGGGCCTGACCAAGGTGCTCTACGCCGACCACGCGCGGTCGGTCGAGGCCGCCTCCGCGGCCCGCATCGACCTGCAGCAGGCCAGCATCGCCCTCTCGCAGGGCCGCATCGCCGAGGCGCAGCAGGCGCTCGCCGAGGCCGCCGCGAAGCTGAGCCAGGTCACCGAGGAGGAGAACCTCAGCCAGCTGATGGCGGAGCACCAGCAGCTCGCCTCGATGCTGCCGGACTCGGGCACCACCACGCCGGAATCGCCGACCTCCCTGCCGACCTCGGCCGCGCTGCCGCCGCCGAGCTCGACGAAGTCGCCGTCCTCGTCGACCACGACGAGCCCGCAGCAGACCACGACGCCGACCCCGTCGGAGAGCAGCACGACCTCGCCGTCCCCGACGACCGAGAGCAGCACGACGCCTCCTGGCGACGGCACCTCGGGCAGCACGGTGCGCTACGACACGCCGGACTCGGGCGCCGGCCAGGCGCCGGCCGGTGTGGATACCGGCACCAGCTCGAACTGACTCGTGTGGCGAAGACCCGGCCGGGAGCGGCCGGGTCTTCGTCATTTCCGCGTCCTGCCCCGGACATGACGAAGGCCCGGCCTCCCGCGGCCGGGCCTTCTTGTGGAAACAGTCAGTAGGCGCTTTCGGTGGTCGTGATCCCGTCCGCGAAACCGCGGCAGTAGTCCCAGCTCACGTAGTCAGCCGGGTTGGGGTCGAAGGCCGGCTCGTGCGGGCGCATCCGCCCGTCCGCGAGCAACTGCTCGAGGCTCGCGCGCAGCAGGTGCCAGTCGTGGAAGTGCGGTTGATCGCACTCACCGCAATCGACCACGATCCCGCGGACTCCGCGGGGCTCCAGCAGCGCCTGGTAGACCGCTAGGTCCGACAGGTCCGCCAGCAACTCGGCGCGCGCCTGCGCGTCCATCGGTTCGGCCAGCTCGTCGTCCCCGATGCCGGCGAGCTCCCGGGCGGGGTCGTCCGGGTCGTCGGCGAACGGGTCGGGGGGCAACACTTCGTGCGGCACGCGTCGCACCGTACCTGCCCGACCGGGTCGCTTGTCCAGGGCCTTTCAGTCCCTCCAAACAGGGGCGAGTTTCCCCGGTCACGTCTGGCCCCAGTCCGGCGGTTGCCGGGACGGGGGCCAGATACCATCGACGGAGGTTCACCCGCCACTGCCAGGAAGGTCAGCCACCCACATGACGAGCGAGTTCGCCCCGGAAGACAAGTTCGCGATGCTCGGGTTGACCTTCGACGACGTGCTGCTGCTGCCGGCCGAGTCGGACGTCGTGCCCAGCAACGTCGACACGTCGACCCGGCTGTCCCGCAACATCACGCTGCGCATCCCGCTGGTTTCCGCGGCGATGGACACCGTCACCGAGGCCCGTATGGCGATCAGCATGGCCCGCCAGGGCGGCATGGGCGTCCTGCACCGCAACCTGCCGATCGAGGAGCAGGCCGCGGCGGTCGAGGTCGTCAAGCGGTCCGAGGCGGGCATGGTCACCGACCCGGTCACCTGCTCGCCTGACGACACGCTCGCCGAGGTCGACGCGCTGTGCGCCCGCTTCCGCATCTCCGGCCTCCCGGTCACGGACGCGTCCGGCACGCTGGTGGGCATCATCACCAACCGCGACATGCGGTTCGAGCTGGACCACAGCCGCCCGGTCAGCGAGGTGATGACCAAGGAGAACCTGATCACCGCGCAGGTCGGCGTCACCGCGGACGCGGCGCTCGGCCTGCTCCGCCGCCACAAGATCGAGAAGCTGCCGATCGTCGACGGCGCGGGCAAGCTGCGCGGGCTGATCACCGTCAAGGACTTCGTCAAGACCGAGCAGTACCCGCACGCCACCAAGGACCCGGACGGCCGCCTGGTCGTCGGCGCGGCGGTCGGCGTCGGCGCGGCCGGTCACCAGCGCGCGATGGCGCTCGCCGACGCGGGTGTGGACGTGCTGATGGTCGACACCGCGCACGGCCACTCGCGTGCGGTCATCGACATGGTCGCCACGCTGAAGAAGGAGCTGGGTGACACGGTCGACATCGTCGGCGGCAACGTCGCCACGCGAGCCGGCGCGCAGGCGCTGGTCGACGCGGGCGCGGACGCGGTCAAGGTGGGCGTCGGCCCCGGGTCGATCTGCACCACCCGCATCGTCGCCGGCGTCGGCGTGCCGCAGATCTCCGCGATCTACGAGGCCGACAAGGCGTGCCGCCCGGCCGGTGTGCCGGTGATCGGCGACGGCGGCATCCAGTACTCGGGCGACATCGCCAAGGCCATCACGGCCGGCGCGTCCACCGTGATGCTGGGCAGCCTGCTGGCCGGCACCGCCGAGTCGCCGGGCGACCTGATCCTGGTCAACGGCAAGCAGTTCAAGACCTACCGCGGCATGGGGTCGCTGGGCGCGATGCAGTCCCGCGACGGGCGCAAGTCGTACTCGAAGGACCGCTACTCGCAGGACGACGTGCTGAGCGAGGACAAGCTGGTGCCGGAGGGCATCGAGGGCCGCATCGCGTTCCGCGGGCCGCTGGCCAACGTCGTGCACCAGCTCGTCGGCGGGCTGCGCTCGGGCATGGGCTACGCGGGCGCGGAGACGATCAAGCAGCTGCAGAACGCGCAGCTGGTGCGGATCACCGCCGCGGGCCTCAAGGAGAGCCACCCGCACGACGTCACCATGACGGTCGAGGCGCCCAACTACACCTCTCGGTGACCCCCTGCGCGCGGGTCACACCGATGGCCTAGCGACAATGGGCCGTCAACTACTGGCGGCGAGAAGGGACCTGACGTGCGCGATCTGGTCGAGATCGGCATGGGACGCACCGCGCGGCGGGCGTACGACCTCGATGACGTGGAGATCGTCCCGTCCCGGCGGACCCGGTCGTCGGCGATCGTGTCCACCGCGTGGCAGATCGACGCCTACCGGTTCGACATCCCGCTGGTCACCCACCCGACGGACGCGGTGGTGTCGCCGGACACGGCGGTCGAGATCGGCAAGCTGGGCGGGCTGGGCGTGCTGAACGCCGAGGGCCTGTGGGCCCGGCACGCCAACGCCGAGCAGGCGCTGCTCCGCCTGGTGGACGCCGCGAAGGACGAGGACCGCACCGCGCTGGTCCGCACCCTGCAGGAGCTGCACTCCGCGCCGGTGCAGCCGGAGCTGCTGACCGAGGCGATCCGCCGGGTGCGCGAGTCGGGCGTGACCGTCGCGGCGCGGGTGAGCCCGCAGCGCGCGGCCGAGCTGACGCCGCACCTGATCGCGGCCGGGGTCGAGATCCTGGTCGTGCAGGGCACGATCATCTCCGCGGAACACGTCGCCCACGACGACGCCGATCCGCTGGACCTCAAGGACTTCATCGGTGGTCTGGACGTGCCGGTGATCGCCGGTGGCGTGTCCGACTACCGCACCGCGATGCACCTGATGCGCACCGGCGCGGCGGGCGTGATCGTCGGCCACGGGTACACGCCCGGCGTGACGAGCACCGACCGCGTGCTGGGCATCGGGGTGCCGATGGCGACGGCGATCATCGACGCGGCGGCCGCCCGGCGCGACTACCTCGACGAGACCGGCGGCCGGTACGTGCACGTCCTGGCGGACGGCGGGATCACCAGCTCGGGCGACATCGCGAAGGCGATCGCCTGCGGCGCCGACGCCGTGGTGGTGGGCGCCCCGCTGGCCGCGGCGTCCGAGGCGCCTGGCCACGGTCTGTACTGGACCGCGGCGGCCGCGCACCCGAACCTGCCGCGCTCGCGGGTCGCCGCCGGGCCGGACATCGAGGTGGACCTGAAGACGCTGTTGTTCGGCCCGTCGTCCGACGCGGAGGGCTCGATCAACCTGTTCGGAGCCCTCCGCAGGGCGATGGCCAAGACGGGCTACTCGGACCTCAAGGAGTTCCAGCGGGTGGGCCTCTCGGTGCGCGGCTGACGGCCGCTGGCTCGGCGCCCGCGTGCCGCGGCTCGCTGCCGCTGGGAGGCTCGGCGGAGCCGCGGCGCTGCATGCGGAGCGGGTCACGGCCGCGTGAGCGTGCCCTCGACGAGCGTCGTCTGGCCGGTGACGTACTCGCTCCACACTCCGGCCGCCACTTGGGACCCCGGCTTCGCGTAGCTCTGCACGAAGCTGTGTCCGTTGTGGACCGCGCCGAACGTCACGGCGAACGCCGACGTGCTCGGCCGGTCCTGCGGCGGCGTGTCGTTCGTCGGCACGATCTCGTTCAGCCCCCAGCCGTGGTCGTCGCGGTAGTCGCCCACCACGCGCTCCAGCGTGTTCTCCAGGATGGCCCCGCTGACCGGGAGGTGGATCAGCACGCCGCGCCTGCCGTGGTCGAACGTGGTGTTGAAGACCAGCACCTCGCCCGCCCCGCCGCGGTAGAACTCCGCCCGCCCGGAGCCGACCTGGGAACCGTCCGGGCAGGCCGCCGCGCCCTGCGTCTCGATCACCGACCGGTCGCATGTCGGGAACAGGTGCGGGTTGAAGCGCACCGACCGGTCGAACAGGAACACGGACTCGCGCGGGGCGGCCGGCTCCACACCGGTCGTCGTGGAGCGCCGGGCGTCGAACGTGATGGTCACGCCGAACCGCGAACCGCCGTCCGGGGCGTACACCGCGGTGCCGGTGCCGATGTTCACCGGCCGGGCACGTCGGGCTCGTACCGCCGCTGCGGGCCGTAGGGCGTCGGGTGCGGGTGGGTCTCGGCGGCCGCGGCCGGGGCGATGGTGAACGCGAGGGCGGCGGCGGTCAGGCCGGTGCGCTCGCTGACCCCACCCGCCGGGCGATCATCCGCCTGCTCCAGGCCGAGGGTGACCGCCCCTGCGGCACCTTCGGCCTGCCGGTCGCCGCGTCGGCGCTCAGCCACCACTTCCGGGCCCTGCGCAAGGGCGGCCTGATCCGCCAGTACGACGAGGGCAGGCAGCGCATGAACACGCTGCGCACCGCCGAGCTGGAGAAAGAGGTTCCCCGGGCTGGTGGACGCGGTGCCCGCCAACGCCGGGTGAGTCAGCCGCGCACCTCCGCGCACGGCGCCACCACCGCGAACAGCAGCGGCTCGCCGGGCGGCGGCACCGGCGCGACGACGATCGTGACGTCGTCCGGGCCGGGCACGATCGGCACGGCGTAGCGGCCGTCCTCCTCGGCCACCAGCGGCGCCGGCTGCGAGGGACGGGCGGGCGCCGAGCAGGCCGCCCGCGCCTCGGCCACCGAAGCGCGCCACGACGGCCCGCCCGTGCGCACGCTCGGGGCCGCCCAGTCGCTCAGCACCTGCACGCTGAGGAACACCGCGACCACCCCGCCGACGACCGTCCGGGGCCGCAGCCGGTCCAGCAACGCAGCCACCGCGACCCACAACAACAGCAGCGGCACGATCGTGTAGCGCGACCCGTTCAGCGAGAACTCCGCGCGCTCCAGGAACCCGCCCGTGCCACGCAACCCGACCGGCACCACCAGGTACGCCACCGAGCAGACCAGACCGACCGCCGCGACCTGCCGCCCCACCCGGTCCGCGCGCCACAGCAGGAAGCCCGCCACCAGCGCGGCCACCGCACCGACGACAGCGACCAGCACGAGCCCGGCCCACTGGTACACCGGCCCCAGCAACCGGTCCCCGGTCAGCGCGCTCAGCAGCACCCGTAGCCCGTAGATCGACGGCAGCTCGCCCAGTACGGTCTCGCTCGCCCGGTACCCGGCCGCGCGGGTCAGGTGCACCCAGCCCTGCACGGCCAGCGCCACCAGCATGACCGCGGGCGTGACGCACGCGAGCAGCCGCCGCGGCGACCGCACGATCCCGACGATCGCTGCCGGCAGCACCAGCGCGGTCAGCGGATCGGACAGCGCCGCGAGCGCCACCACCGCCGCCGAACCGACCTGCCCGGCCACCGATCGCGGTGGCGCCACCAGCACCCAGAACGCCGCGTACGCCAGGTACCAGTGCAGGTCGTTGACCGCCGCGTTCACCTCGAACCCGGCCTGCGGCAGCAGCGGCACCACCGCGGTCACCAGCACCCGGGCCCACGGCGACCGCAGTACCCGTCCACTGTGGAACCACACCAGCAGTGAGATCAACGCGACCACCAGCGCCGCGCCCGTGGCCAGCGCGGCCGCCGCCCACGCGAGCGGCAGCGCCGCGACCGGCTGCGCGATCAGCTTCGCGATCACCTGCAGGTATCCGGCGTGCGGCGTGACCAGGTTGTGCCACAAGGAATGCCGCATCGCCTGGTTCAGGAAGACACCGCCGTCCTCCGCCCACACCACGTCGTAGGCCCGCAGCCCGGGGCCTCGCATGAGCTGCAGCCAGGTCGCCGCCAGCACCCAGGCCACGCTCGCCGCGACCGTTGCGGTGCGGGTCCGGTTCACTGCCGTCGCAGGACGCGGTTGGCCAGCGACGCCGGACGCTCGTCGAGCTGCGCCCGCAGCCGCTCGTTCTGCCTGTGCAGCTCGTCGGCCTCGGCACGCAGGTCCGCGGCCTCCGTCGCGAGCCGGTCGAGCTCACGCCGCTGCCCGGCGATCGTTTCCGCCATCGAGTCCGCGTTCTCGGCGTGCGCCACCGCGTCGAACTGCAGCTGCAGCAAGCGGGTGTAGAGGGCGATGCGGTTGTTCTCCAACGTGTAGAGGAGCCGCGAGTCGCGGTACGGCCGCAGTGCGTCGAGCAGCGCCTCGTCCCGGGTCACCACACCGACGCCGAAGATCGCCGGGATCACCGCGAGCTGCCAGCCGTCCGTCAGCGCGTCCTCGACCGCGGTGAGCACGCCGTTGCGTTCGCCGCCCGCCTCCTGCGCGCACGTGAACGCGCCGAGGCCGACGAAACCGGCGCGGGTGAGCTCGTCGTGCCACGCGGTCGGACCCTCCGAACTGGACGGATGCCGGTCCTCGGGGCGCAGCCGGGACGGCAGGTAGTACTGGTCCCGCCGCGAGCACGGCCACAGCACGTCGTGCAGCACCGCGACCGCGTCCGGCGCGTTCGCCAGCACCCAGTCCAGCTCGGCACGCACGGTCGCGTAGTTGTGGTCGCCGTCCAGCACGTAGAGGTCCGCGACCGGCAGGTGCGGCAGCACGTCCGGCGAGCGTTCCTCGACCAGGTGCAGCGCCGGGTTCCCGGCGATCGCCGCGCGCAGCGACTCGGTCGGGGCCGGGTCGACGCAGTACACCGCGCGGGCGCCGAGTTCCGTGTAGATGCCGCTGACCTGCCCGGACTCGACGCCGACCTCGACCACCGTGGAGATCGGCCGGTGGGCGTAGACGACCTCGAAGACCTCCCGGAAGCAGGACAGCGAGTGCAGCAGCAGTGGTGTCTGCCGGGCGGCGCGGGCCTGGGCGTGCGGATCGGTGCGGGTGCCGTAGTCGTTCACTTACCGCTCCGCAGCTGCCGCACGGCGATGCGCGCCGCCGACGTGGCCAGGCCGACCGGTCCATGCGTGCGGATCTCCTCCCGCACCCGGCTGCGCATCCGGGTCAGCCGGGGTGCTGACGGCGGGTGGGCGCCGAGCCCCGTCCGGGACTTCGGCAGCACCGCGAAGGCGACCGTCACCTGCCCGGACGTCACCGGCGCGCCGAACCGGGCGGCGACCGGGAACCACACCGCGCCCTCGTCGGCCTCGAACTCGAACAGCGTGCCGCCCAGCCACCGGCACGCGGCGTGGATCAGCCCGGCGAAGTCGGCGGGGTGTTCCCAGCGCTCCACCCGCGGCACGCTCTGACCGGGCACGATCGCCTTGACCTCGACCCAGTCGATCCGCACCAGCGCGGGCCGCCCCGGCACCGCGAGAGCCACATCGGTGACATCAGCGGAGCGGAAGTCCAGGCGCGCGAACGAAAGCCCGTTGTGGTTGATGCGCACCCGGCGGCGCGGGCCGTCGTGCCATTCGCCGTCGCCGGTGCGGAAACTCAACCTGGTCTCGGCCGGGTCGTCGGACGGCTCGAACAGGTCCGCGTCCACCTGTCTTTCGGCCAGCGCGCGAGCGCCCGCGGCCAGCCGGGTGTCTGAGGCCGCGAGCAGTGCGGGCCAGAACGCGTCGCGCATCTCCAGATCGGCCAGGTCGGCGGGGGAGAGGTAGGGAATCGCGGGCAGCAGGTCCTCCGGCACGACCCGGGTGATCAGCGCGGACCCGAAGTTGTCCTCGTGCGCCCAGTTGCCGAACACCGCGGCTTCGGCGGCTGTCGGCGCCTTCAGCGCGGACACCAGGATGTTCGCCAGCCGGTGCCGCGCGGTGCCGGTCAGGTCCGGCCGGCCGCCGTCGGCGTAGCGGTACCACTGGGCCTGGAACTCGCGGATGCCGTCCTGGACCGCGCGCCGCTGCGCCAGCTGGGCCTCGCCGTCGGAGGCCGGGCCGAGCACGGGGGAGCCGTCGTCGGCGAAGTCCAGCAGCGAGCCGCAGAAGTCGTTCACCGACTGCTCCAGCACCTCGGGGCTGCGGCTGATGGTCCGGGCGATCTCGGGCGGCTGTCCGCCCTGGCTGAGGTAGCTCTCGATGCGCAGCCCGGCCCGGTACACGCGCACCGACCGGTCGTCGGTGGCGAGGTAGAAGCCGGCCGGGTGGACCTCCGCGCCGGCCACGTCGAGCAGCCGGCCCAGGTAGTACTGGATGGTCCCGCCCCAGCCCAGGTCGACCAGCGCGGGCTCGGGCGCGTCGAGCATCCCGGCCCGGCGTAGCTCGCCCAGCACGCGCTCGCGGATGCGGGTGACCGTGACGGCCAGCCGGTTGCGCAGGTGGGCGGTTTCGGTGAGCACGTCGGTGACCAGGTCGATCTCCCGGTCGTTGTCCAGGACCGTGTCCAGGGCCTCGGCCAGCGGCGGCACGTCACCGGGGCGCAGCTGCAGGGCCTGCATCAGCTGGCGGACGGTGAGGCCGTGGCGCTGCTGGATGAACTGCCGCAGCGAGTCCCGGTCGGCCGGGTCGAGTGCGGCCAGCGAGGTGACGTGCCGGGACAGCCAGACCGGACGGGCCTCGACGTTCCAGCCGCGGGCCTGCGCGGCGTTGTTGATCAGCGCCGAGAGCAGGGTGCCCTCGCGCATCGGGCACCACAGCACCGGGATCCCGGACTGGTGGGCGCGCAGCGCGACCCACTCGGCGAACCCGGTCAGCACCGGGCCGAGCACCGAAGCGCCGTACCGCCAGGCCGTGCGGACCGGGGTCTGGGCCGCCTGGTCCACGCGCTGGAGCGTCTTCGCGCGCAGGCTGGTGATGCCGTAGTCGCCCTGGTCGGTGTCAAGGTGCTCGCCAAGCGGGTCCTCCAGGCCGAGCGGCTCGCGCTCCCGCTCCAGCACCGCGAGGAACTCCTCGTCGAGCCGTTCGTAGTAGACGGTCCGGACCCCCAGCTCCTGCGGCGCCTCGATGTCGGCGACCGCGTTGTCCCCGATGTGCACCACCTGCTCGGGGTGCACGCCGAGGTTGTGCAGGACGATCTCCCACAGCCCGGACGCCTTGTCGAGCCCGTGCTGGTGCGAGCGGAAGATCCGGGCCTCGCGCAGCGCGCCAAGGCCGGGGCGGTCGAGCAGCTCGGTGAGGTGCTCCTCGGTGAAGTAGGTGTCCGACACCAGCACGGTCGGCACGTGGTGCTTCGCGGCCAGTTCGACCAGCTCGGCGATGTCCAGGTCGGGCACCGTGAAGTCGCGCTCGCAGGTCACCTCGGCGCGGACCAGCTCGAGCAGCTCGGCGCCGAAGATCCGCAGCGGCATGTGCCGCCAGATGTCGAACAGCGACACCTCGGTGCCCAGCGCCTCCTCGCTCTGGCGCGCCCGCTGTTCCGCGACGATCCGCATGCGGCGGAACGCGGCGGGCGTGACCCAGTCCGGGCAGCGGCCGTCCCGCACGAGCCGCGCCCCCAGCACGGCGAACACGTCGGTCGGCCTGGGCGTGCGCCGCCACAGGATGGTGTCGAAGACATCCAGCGACAGCACGGCGCAGGAGCCGTCGGTGATCAGCCGACGGACCCGGGCGAGCGAAGGTGGCAACGACAAGTCATCTCCCCAGCTTTTGTGATGTGATTTACACGATAATCACTCCGATGGGGGAAATACGTTACGCGCGGCGAAGAGGTTGCCCGAACTGATCGGTAACTTACTACTGGTCAGAACCCTGTGGTGGTGGTTACGCTTTACCTGTGACCACGCGTAACAGCAATGCGGCTGACTATGACGTCATCGTGGTCGGATCGGGGTTCGGCGGCAGCGTCGCCGCGCTCCGGCTGACCGAAAAGGGCTACCGGGTGGCCGTCGTCGAGGCGGGCCGCCGGTTCGCCGACGATGAGTTCGCCAAGACGTCCTGGGACCTCAAGCGCTACCTGTGGGCGCCCGCGCTCGGCTGCTTCGGCATCCAGCGGATCCACCTGCTCCGCGACGTGATGATCCTGGCCGGCGCCGGTGTCGGCGGCGGGTCGCTGGTCTACGCCAACACGCTGTACCGGCCGCTCAAGCCGTTCTACCAGGACAAGCAGTGGGCGCACATCACCGACTGGGAGTCCGAGCTCGCGCCGTACTACGACCAGGCGAGCCGGATGCTCGGGGTGGTCACGAACCCGAGCGTCACGCCGTCGGACGAGGTAATCCAGAAGGTCGCGGCCGACATGGGCGTCGCGGACAGCTACCACCCGACGCCGGTCGGGGTGTTCTTCGACAAGCCGGGCGCGCGCGTGCCGGACCCGTACTTCGGCGGCGCCGGGCCGGAGCGGACGGGCTGCACCGAGTGCGGCTCGTGCATGACCGGGTGCCGCGTCGGCGCGAAGAACACGCTGGTGAAGAACTACCTCTACCTCGCCGAACAGGGCGGCGCGCAGGTCATCCCGCTCACCACGGTCACTGCCGTCCGCCCGCGCGGCGACGGCTCGTTCGAGGTCGACGTCCGCAAGACCGGCACCAGATCGAAGCGGTTCCGCACCACGCTCACCGCGGGCCAGGTCGTGCTCGCCGCGGGCACCTGGGGCACGCAGCGGCTGCTGCACGAGATGCGCGACCAGGGCGCGCTCCCCCGCCTGTCGCCGCGGCTGGGTGAGCTGACCCGCACCAACTCCGAGGCCATCATCGGCGCGGGCCGTCCGGCCGTGGACCCGGAGCGCGACTTCAGCCGCGGCGTGGCGATCACGTCGTCGTTCCACCCGGACGAGTCGACGCACATCGAGCCGGTGCGCTACGGCAAGGGCAGCAACGCGATGAGCCTGCTGCAGACGATCGCGACCGACGGCTCGGTGCCGACGCCGCGCTGGCTGCAGGCGGTGCGGTTCCTGGTCAAGCACCCGGTGCAGAGCGCGAAGCTGCTCAACGGCTACCGGTGGAGTGAGCGGACCGTGATCCTGCTGGTGATGCAGAGCCTCGACAACTCGATCACCACCTACACCAAGCGGGGCCTGTTCGGGCGGCGCAAGTACACCTCCAAGCAGGGGCACGGCGAGCCGAACCCGACGTTCATCCCGGCCGGGCACCAGGCCAACGAGCTGACCGCGAAGCACATCGATGGCACCGCGGGCGGCACCTGGGGCGAGGTGTTCGACATCCCGCTCACCGCGCACTTCATCGGCGGCGCGCCGATCGGCACCAGCGCCGAGGACGGCGTGATCGACCCGTACCACCGCGTGTTCGGCTACCCGGGACTGTCCATCGTGGACGGCACCGCGATCACGGCGAACCTCGGCGTGAACCCGTCGCTGACCATCACCGCGCAGGCGGAGCGGGCGTTCTCGTTCTGGCCCAACAAGGGCGAGGCCGACAAGCGGCCGGACCAGTCGGAGGGCTACCGGCGGATCAAGCCGGTCCCGCCGAAGAACCCGGCGGTCCCGGCCGACGCGCCGGCCGCTCTCCGATTGCCGCTGGTGTCTACAGGTCGATCCCGGCGAACACGGTGACCCGCTCCTCGGTGAGGTCGTGCATGGCGGCGAGCACGCCTTCGCGGCCCACCCCGGAGCCCTTCACACCGCCGTAGGGCATCTGGTCCGCGCGGTAGGACGGCACGTCGCCGATGATCACGCCGCCGACCTCGAGCTCGGCGGAGGCGCGGAACGCGAGGCGGACGTCGCGGGTGAAGACGCCGGCCTGCAGCCCGTAGGCGGAGGCGTTGACCGCGGCGAAGGCCTCGTCGGCGTTCTCGACCACGGACACGGCGAGGACCGGGCCGAAGATCTCCTCGGACCATGCCTTCGTGTCGGCGGGCACGCTGGTGAGCAGCGTGGGTTCGACGGTGGCGCCCTGGCGCGAGCCGCCTGCCAGCAGCTTCGCGCCCGCGGCGACGGCCTCGTCGACCCAGGCGACGATCCGCTCCGCGGCCGCCTCGTCGACGACCGGGCCGACGTCCACAGTGGAGTCGTACGGGTCGCCCGTCCGCTGCGCGGCGATGGCTTCGGCGAGCGCGGGGATGAACTCGTCGGCCACCGAGCGTTCGACGATGACCCGCTGCACCGCGATGCACGACTGGCCGGCCTGGTAGTTGCCGAAGGTCGCGATTCGCTGCGCGGCGCCGGTCAGGTCCGCCCAGTCGCCGAGCACGACCGCGGCCGCGTTGCCGCCCAGCTCCAGGACGACGTGCTTGCGCGGCGCGGCGTCGGCCAGCGACCAGCCGACCGGGCCGGAGCCGGTGAACGACACGACCGGCAGGCGCGGGTCGGCGACCAGTTTCGCGGTGTCCTCGTTGCCCAGCGGGAGGACCGAGAACGCGCCCTCCGGGAGGCCGGTCTCGGCCAGGATCTCGCCGAGGACCAGCGCGGACAGCGGGGTGCGCGGGGCGGGCTTGACGATGATCGGCGCGCCGACGGCCAGCGCGGGGGCGACCTTGTGGGCGACGAGGTTGAGCGGGAAGTTGAACGGCGCGATGCCGAGGACGGGGCCGCGGGGCACGCGGCGGACCATGGCGAGGCGGTTCTCGCCCGCGGCGTCGGTGTCCAGGCGCTGGAGGTCGCCGGAGAAGCGGCGGGCCTCCTCGGCGGCGATGCGGAAGACCGACACGGCGCGGCGCACCTCGGCTTCCGCCCACTTCAGGGGTTTGCCGTTCTCGGCGGTGATGAGTTCGGCGAGCTCCTCGGCGCGCGCCGCGAGCTGTTTCGAAGTGTGTTCCAGCGCGGCGGCCCTGACGTGGGCCGGTGTCCGGCGAAGCACCGGCACGGCGGCGACCGCGGCGGCCACCGCACGCTCGACCTGATCCGGCCCCGGCACGGCGACGGTCGCCACGTCGCTGCCGTCGAAGGGGTGGTGCACGTCCAGGGTGGCCGTCCCCTGCTCCGCCCGGCCGGCGATCCAGGCCGGCCGCGGTTCCGGCGTGATGGTGTCCATGCGGACCAACTTAGAGCGCCCGAGCAAAGGTCGTTTCACGTTCCACGCGCGCCGCACGCATCGCCCCGATCGGGTGATCTCAGCAGGACGAGTTCTCCAAGCTGGGCCGGACGACCCAGTTGATCTCCCAGAGCCAGAAGCCCCAGGTGAGCAAGGCCGCCCCGGCCAGTGCGGCCACGAGGCCGAGGCCCCGCGACGTCCACCGCCGGGTGACCCACACGAGGATTGAGCAGGCTGCGGCGGAGTAGCACGCGAACACGATCAGCTTCGGAATCATGACGATCAGGAGGCCCATTCCCGCTGAGGGTTCGAGATGGTCGGCGCCGCAGGCGGTGAGGTACCAGCCCACGGCCTGTTCACTCGCCAAGAGCCAGGCGATCCCGACGGCGATGTGCAACGCTCCCCACGCCAGCCCGCCCAGGCACCCGCGCAGGACGGACCGGAGGTCGCTCTCGGCGGGCTCGGCCACGCACCAAGATCGAGAGCGGCGCGCAGCCCGTTACGGAATACCCGCGGCGCCACCCCCGTTGTAGATGCTGGTCGGTGCGGTCCGTGTCCCCCGGGCCTCACCTGTTTCGCCGTCAGGGAACACCGGCGTGAGCCGGAGCCCTGTTCGGGCCTTTCGCCGAGAGGCGACCGCCGCGCCGGCCATCCACACGTCACGAAGGCCCCGGGCCAACGCGTCCGGGGCCTTCGTCGTTACCACGTCCCCGGGCGCACGTGACCCAGCCCACCTGGGACGATGGAAGACACACGTCGTCCTGATGGAGGTCCGGTGTCCAATCCGAGCGGTCCGGTGCTCGTCGTCGACTTCGGCGCGCAGTACGCGCAGCTGATCGCCCGCCGTGTCCGCGAGGCGCAGGTCTACTCCGAGGTGGTGCCGCACACCGCCACGCGCGACGAGATCCTCGCGAAGAACCCCTCGGCGATCGTCCTGTCCGGCGGCCCGGCCAGCGCCTACTCGCCGGACGCGCCGGGCATGGACCCCGAGCTGGCCAAGTCCGGCGTCCCCATCTTCGGCATCTGCTACGGCTTCCAGGTCCTCGCCCAGGCGCTCGGCGGCACCGTCGAGGCCACCGGCAACCGCGAGTACGGCCGCACCGAGGTGCACATCCCGGCGGACGGCGGCATCCTGCACCGCGACCTGCCCGAGCGGCACCAGGTGTGGATGAGCCACGGCGACAGCGTCACGAAGCCGCCGGCGGGCGCGAAGGTCACCGCGACCTCCGAGGGCGCCCCGGTCGCCGCCTACGAGAACGTCGACGACCGCATCGCCGGCGTCCAGTACCACCCCGAGGTCCTGCACTCGCCGCACGGCCAGGAGGTTCTGCGCCGCTTCCTGCACGACATCGCGGGCATCAAACCGCAGTGGACCACCGCCTCGATCGTCGAGGAGCAGGTCGCCCGCATCCGCGAGCAGATCGGCGACGAGGGCCGCGCGATCTGCGCCCTGTCCGGCGGGGTCGACTCCGCCGTCGCGGGCGCCCTGGTGCAGCGCGCCATCGGTGACCGGCTCACCTGCGTCTTCGTCGACCACGGTCTGCTCCGCCAGGGCGAGCGCACCCAGGTCGAGCGCGATTTCGTCGCCGCCACCGGCGTGAACCTGGTGACCGTCGACGCCCGCGAGCGCTTCCTGGACGCCCTCGCCGGCGTCACCGACCCGGAGCAGAAGCGCAAGATCATCGGCCGCGAGTTCATCCGCGTGTTCGAGCAGGCCGAGCGCGACCTCAAGGCGCAGGGCGACTACCGCTTCCTCGTCCAGGGCACGCTGTACCCGGACGTCGTCGAGTCCGGCGGCGGCACCGGCGCGGCCAACATCAAGAGCCACCACAACGTCGGCGGCCTGCCCGAGGACCTGCAGTTCGAGCTGGTCGAGCCGCTGCGGTTGCTGTTCAAGGACGAGGTCCGCCGCGTCGGCCTGGAGCTGGGCCTGCCGGAGACCATCGTGCACCGGCAGCCGTTCCCCGGCCCCGGCCTCGGCATCCGCATCATCGGCGAGGTCACCGCGGACCGGCTGGAGACGCTGCGCGCCGCCGACGCGATCGCCCGCGAGGAGCTGACCGCGGCGGGCCTGGACCGCGACATCTGGCAGTGCCCGGTGGTGCTGCTCGCGGACGTCCGCAGCGTCGGCGTCCAGGGCGACGGCCGCACCTACGGACACCCCGTGGTGCTGCGCCCGGTGTCCAGCGAGGACGCCATGACGGCCGACTGGACCCGCCTGCCCTATGACGTGCTGGAGCGCATCTCCACCCGCATCACCAACGAGGTCCCCGAGGTCAACCGGGTCGTGCTGGACGTGACCAGCAAGCCGCCGGGCACCATCGAGTGGGAGTGATCCGGGACTGACTTGGGGGGTGGCGTGTCGCTGGCCGGCATCGCGTTGATCGTCGTGGCGGTGTTCCTGTTCCGCCGCGCGCGCAAGGCGGGCGCGCAGATCCGGGCCATGACGGCCACGCCCACCCTCACGGTCGCGCAACTGGAGCAGATGCGGCGGATGGTCCCGCGGCCGCGACCCGAGGGCGGCTTCCGCAAGATCACCGAGGTGATCGGCGGCGCCCAGCCGGGTGTCGGCGGACTGCTGACGTCGGAGCTCAGC
This sequence comes from Amycolatopsis methanolica 239, assembly GCF_000739085.1. Classification (NCBI taxonomy): domain Bacteria; kingdom Bacillati; phylum Actinomycetota; class Actinomycetes; order Pseudonocardiales; family Pseudonocardiaceae; genus Amycolatopsis; species Amycolatopsis methanolica. Next base: position 755,128 of record NZ_CP009110.1, read on the forward strand.
AAGACCCCGTGCGTCTGGTACAGCTACCGCGTCCGGCGGCGCTGGTACTACCGCACCCGCAAGGGGCACCGTCGGGTGCGCTGGGACACGGTCGCCGAAGGGCAGGCGCCGCCGAGTTTCGTGCTCGTCGATCCGCAGCGCCGCCCGATCGAGCTGGTCGTGGACGGCGCCCGGCCGGAGGCCGTGGAAAAGCCGGTCGATTCCTACCAGACCGATTTCCGGGCCGAGACGGTCGAGTTCCTCGGTCTCGAGTGGCCGCGGGGCCGGGGCACCCTCGGCTTCCACTACGAGGAGTGGATCATCCGGCCCGGCACCTGGCTCTACGTCCTCGGCGAAGCGCGCGACGTGACGGGCTCGCTGGTCATCGGGAAGCCGGAGGACGGCAGCGATTTCATCATCGCCGCGAAACCGGAGGGCGAGCTGCGTGCAGGCCGGGGCCGTCGCCACCGCCTGCTCGGAGCCGCCGCCTGCGCGCTGGTCCTGGTGGGCCTCGCCCTGATCGTGACCGAATTCTGGATCATGGCCTGAAAAAGGAGCCGCGGACATATCCGCGGCTCCCTTCTGGCCTGGCAGTCTCCGGCGTCAGTCCCGCCGGCCTCCCCGCATCGACGCGCCCAGCATCAGCACCCCGACGAGCACCGCGCCGCCGGCGAGCACCCACTTCAGGTCGAAGGAGGGCAGCCACGTGGCGCCGTCGGACAGGACGTAGGCCGACACCAGCAGCGTCGCGATGCCGAGGATCAGCGTGACGACGTCCACCCCGCGCCGCCGCTCCGGCGGCGCCGGCGTCTCCGTGTCGTGGGCGTAGGGGTTCTCAGCCACGGCGCACCTCCAAGCTCCCGACGCCCTGGTCGGCCTTCAGCGTCAGCTGCAGCCCGCCCGGACCGTCGATCCCGTAGTCCACTCCGGTGATCGGGGCGATCCCGACCCCGTTGCTCTCGCGGCCGAAGCAGCTCACGTCACCGGCCTGCGACTCGCAGGAGTACGTGACGTCCGCCGTCGCGGGCACGCGGATCGTCGTGTCGCCCGCGCCGAGGTGCACCTCGGTCGTCACCGGCACGTCGGCGGGCAGCCTGGTCAGGTCCAGGTCCACGGTCCCGGCCGTGCGCTGGTAGCTCGGCAGCACCTCGGCCGCGCTCACCGGCGTGGCCCGCAGGTCGCCCAGCCCGCCGGAGTAGTCGGCGACGGGGACCGTGGTCAGCGCGACGCCCGCGATCGACAGCGGCACCGCCAGGATGGCCAGCTTGCGGCCGCCACCGGCGAACGCACCTGCCACCATCCCGACACCCAGCACCCCGAGCACCAGGCCGATGACGTGCTGCGGCGAGAACCACGCGTCACCGGACGAACCGATGGCCGCGCCGATCCCGGCGACCAGCAGCGCGATGCCGAAGGTCGCGACACCGATCTTGCTCGTCCGCCGCGGCGCGCGCGGCGGTGGTGGCGGGGCCGGTGCCGGTGGCGGCGCCGGGTCCGGCAGGTCCCACGCCATCGGGTCCGCGCCCAGCGGATCCCACCCGGACTCGGCCCGCTCGGTGGTGCCCGGCGCGCTCATGGAGAACGCGGCGGGGCCGACGTCGGTGGCCACGCGGGTCACCGGCGCCGGCCGGTTGACGTGCCCGCGGCCGCGGTGCAGCAGGTACAGCGCGGTGACCATCATCGCCGCGCCGATGATGCCGCCCCCGTCGAACCAGCCGCCGGCGAACGCCCAGCTGGACAGCGGGAAGAACAGGATGGCCAGCACGATCGTGATGTGCTTGGACATCGAGCTGCGGCCCTGCCCGAACAGTGACTCGATGGGTGACACCTCGTCGCCCTCGGCCGGGAACAGCAGCCAGCACAGCAGGTACAGCGAAGCGCCGACGCCGCCGAAGACCGTCGCGGTCACGAACGCCACCCGCACGATCACCGGGTCGATGCCGTACCGGTTACCGATGGCCGCCGCGACGCCGCCGATCTTGCCGCCCCTGGCGGGACGGCGCGGCCGGCTGGCCCAGAAGTCCTTCACGGTCTCCTCGAAACCGCCCAGGCCTTGCGGTTTCGGAGCCTCTGCCGTGTCGTTCATGGTGCCCAGCATGCGTCAGCGGTCCCGCGCGCACATCGGGGAACGACCCTGAGTTTGCGGCGGCCGCGATCCCCGGGGTTTTCCCCGATGAATCGTGGTTGCGGCCGTGTGACCATGGCAGAACCATGGATCACGTGCAGGAGAAGCCGCGCACCGAGACCGGCATGCCGCTCCCGCGCCCACCGGGCGAGGGCGCGGTCGTGCCTGCCGCCGGAAGCGCGCTGGCGGAGGTCGACGAGCGGCCCAAGATGTACCGGCGCCGGTCGAGCCGCGTGGTGGCGGGTGTCGCCTCGGGCCTGGCCGACCACCTCGGCATCAAGGTGCTGTGGGTGCGCGCCACGTTCGCGATCCTGGCCGCGTTCGGCGGGGCCGGGATGGTGGCCTACGGGCTGTTGTGGGTGTTCGTGCCGCAGCGGCGGCGCGAGGAGACCGAGGCCCCGGCCACGCCGAGGGAGAAGCAGCAGGCCATCGGTCTGCTCATCCTGGGCGTCGGGCTGCTCGTCGCGGGCGGGGCGATCACCGGCGCGATCAACGGGTGGGTCGCGGTGCCACTGGCGCTGGCCCTGGTCGGCGCCGCGGTCGTGTGGCGGGAGGCCGACGAGTCGCAGCGCCGCCGCTGGCGGGACGGCGCGCGGTCCGGCGTCGCGGGCATGGTCCTCGGCGGCGGCGGGTGGTCGGCCGCGATCCGGATCCTCGCCGGTGTCGCGCTGGTGATCACCGGCATCGGCGTCGTGGTGCTGCGCAGCGGATCGCTCGATCAGGTGCAGTTCGCGCTGCTCGCGGTGCTCGCGACGCTGGTCGGGGTGGCGGTGCTGACCGTGCCGTTCTGGCTGCGGATGGGCCGTGACCTGGGGGAGGAGCGCCGGGCCCGCATCCGCACCGAGGAGCGCGCGGAGATCGCCGCGCACCTGCACGACTCGGTGCTGCAGACCCTGGCGCTGATCCAGAAGCAGTCGGAGTCGCCCAAGGAGGTCGCGCGGCTGGCCCGCAGCCAGGAGCGCGAGCTGCGCGGCTGGCTCTACGGCCCGTCCGGCTACGGGACGCCGGAGAAGAAGGGCGAGGACCGGTCGGTGGCCTTCTCCCAGGCGATCGCAAACGCTTGCGGCGAGGTGGAGGACACCTTCGCGATCTCGGTGTCGCAGGTCGTGGTGGGGGAGGCGCAGCTGGACGACCGGCTCACCGCGCTGGTGCTCGCGGCCCGTGAGGCGATGGTCAACGCGGCCAAGCACGCGGGGGTCGACGAGGTGAGCGTCTACGCCGAGGTGGAGCCCACCGCGGTCACCGTGTTCGTACGCGACCGGGGCAAGGGCTTCGACCCGGAGACCGTGTCGGAGGACCGGCATGGCCTCGCGGACTCGATCCGGGGGAGGATGGAGCGCAACGGCGGCACGGTACGGCTGCGCACGGCGCCGGGAGACGGGACGGAAGTGCAGCTGGAGATGCCGGTGAAGGCCGATTCTGGAGGGACGCGTTGAGCGAGACACCGCAGCTGAAGGCCCCGATCAGCGTGTTCCTGGTCGACGACCACGCGCTGTTCCGGGCCGGGGTGCGCACCGAACTGGACTCGATCACCAACGAGGTGCGGGTGGTCGGCGAGGCGGGTTCGGTCGCCGAGGCGGTCGCCGGCATCGCCCGGACGAAGCCGCAGGTCGTGCTGCTCGACGTGCACATGCCGGACGGCGGTGGCGCGGAGGTGCTCCGCCGGGCCCGCACCGACCTGCCCGACGTCGTGTTCCTGGCGCTGTCGGTGTCCGATGCGGCCGAGGACGTCATCGCGGTCATCCGCGCCGGCGCCCGCGGGTACGTCACCAAGACGATCTCGTCGAAGGAGCTGGTGCGGGCCATCGCGCGGGTCGCCGAGGGCGATGCGGTGTTCTCGCCACGGCTGGCGGGGTTCGTGCTGGACGCGTTCGCCGACCGCCCGGGTTCGGCCCCGATCAGCGACCCCGAGCTGGACCTGCTGACCCCGCGCGAGCGGGACGTGCTGCGCCTGCTCGCGCGGGGCTACGCGTATAAGGAGATCGCGTCGGAGCTGTTCATCTCGGTGAAGACGGTCGAGACGCACGTGTCGAGCGTCCTGCGCAAGACCCAGCTGTCGAACCGCTACGAGCTCTCGCGCTGGGCCTCCGACCGCAGGCTGGTCTGAACCAGGACCCGGCGGCGCACGCGCGTGAGGGCCACCCCGGCGAGCACGACGGCGACCCCGGCGAGGATCCGCGAACACGCCGAGGATGATCACGGCGATCACCGGGCCGGCGGACAGGTGCATCGGTGCCGTGCCGCCCGCGGGCAGTGCGAGCAGCGTGAGCCCGCTCGCGGTGGCCATCTGCGCCCCGGCCACCGCGACCGGCGACGAGCCGGTGCCGGACAGGTGTTTGCCCTCGTAGACGAAGACGAACCCGTAGCTCGCCGCGGCCCCGACGCACGCCAGAGCACCCCAGCTGAGCAGGCCGGACTCCTGCCACGCCGCGAAGGTCAGCACGGTGCCGGCGAGCCCGGCGAGCAGGCCGACGAGCTTCGGCGGGTCGAGCCGGCGTTCGACACCCATCAGCACGGCCATGAGCAGCGTCCATAGCGGCGTGGTCGCGTTGAGCACGCCGGTCACGCCCGAGCTGACGGTTTGCTCGCCGATCGTGAACAGCAGGAACGGCAAGGCGTTGTGGAAGAGGGCGGCGACGAGCAGGTGCTTCCAGATCCGTCGTCCGGCTGGCAGGCGGTCACGGGCGGCGTAGCAGAGCCCGACGAGGACGGCGCTGCCCAGGAGGGTGCGGATGAGCACGATCTGGACCGGCGTGAACGCCTGCAGCCCGATCTTGATCCACAGGAAGCTCGATCCCCACATGAGTGCCAGCGCGGCCAGGCGCAGCAAGGTTTTCGTTTCGGCCAAGGCCTTCACGATCGCGCCGGTGATCTGTAAGGACAAGCGAAAATCCCTACACGCTGCTGTTAGCAGAACTGTATTCTCGGGGGATGCTCGACGTCCGCCGGCTGCAGGTGTTGCGGGCCGTGGTGTCCAGCGGGTCGATCAGCGCGGCCGCCCGGAACCTCGGCTACACCCCGTCCGCGATCAGCCAGCAGTTGTCCACTTTGGAGCGCGAGGCAGGCACGGCGCTGCTGGAGCGGGTCGGCCGCGGGGTGCGTCCCACGCCGGCCGGCGCGTTGTTGTCCCAGCACGCGGAGGTCGTGTTCGCGCAGTTGTCCAAGGCCGAGTCCGAGCTGGCCGACCTGAAGGCGGGCCGCACGGGCCGCCTGGCGATCCGTTATTTCGCCACGGCAGGCGCGTCGCTGGTGCCGCCTGCGGTGGCGGCCATCCGGCGCGACTACCCCGGCGTGCAGCTGGACCTGCGGCTCCTGGAGCCCGGCGAGGCGCTCCCGCAGGTGGAAAACGGTGACGCCGACGTGGCGATCGTGGTTTTCTCGGGCTCGTACTCGAAGCCGGGCGTCGAGCTGTGCCACCTGTTCGACGACCCGTACCGCGTGGCGCTGCCGAAGAGCCACCCGCTGGCCCGGAAGCGGGTCGTGGACCTGGGCGACCTGGCCGACGAGCCGTGGATCAGCAACGAGGGCGTGCCCGGCCCCTGCCGGGACGTGCTCATGGCCGCCTGCGGGGCCGCCGGTTTCGTGCCGAACTTCGTGATGGAGTGCGAGGACTACGCGACCGCGCAGGGCTTCGTCGCGGCCGGTCTCGGCATCAGCCTGGTCCCGGTGCTGGGCCTGGGCGCGCCCCAGCCCGGTGCGGTGATCCGCCGGATCCGCAACCCGGAGCCGATCCGCCCGATCCACGCCGCCGTGGCCACCCGCTCACGCGACCAGCCCGCGGTCCGCCACCTGTTGCAGGTGCTCAAGGACATCAAAACCGACGTCGCCGCATAGAAGACCGAACCGCCACCCGGCAACGAAACGCAACAACCCCTCGAGCCACCCCCTCCCGCAACCCGATCCCCAGCCCAATCGGCAACCGAACGATTCAAGATCGGGTTCGGAAGGGGCTGCTTTTCATCCGGGCGTAGCGAAGCGAAGCCGGTGCAGTAGAAACCCGCGTAGCGCCACCTCAAAGGAACAAAAGCTGCGTAACCCCGATCCCAATAGCAGCCGCAACCAGCACAGCCATGGTCGCGAGGATCAACTGCCGCGCCCGGACCGGCGAGATCCGCACCAACGGTTGCTTCGGCGGACGAGGAGGCGGCGACGGCGGCCGGAACGCGGGCACCGTCGGCAGCGCGGGCGCGGTGGGCGGGATGAACGCCGTCTGCCGTCCCTGCGTGATCGCCTGGAACGACGTGATGCTGTCGCCGAGCGTGGGCCGGCTCAGCGGGTCCTCGCGCAGCAGCTTCATCAACGCGGGCGCGAGCACGCCTGCCTTCTCCGGCTGCCGCAGCGGGCCGCCGCCGTGGTCGCCGTAGGGCGGCACGCCTTCGACAGCGGTGTAGAGGGTGGCGCCGAGCGAGAACGCGTCGGTGGCGGGCGCGGCGGTCGCGCCCCGCGAGAGTTCCGGCGCCCGGTAGGCGGGGTTGAAGCCGGCGCCGGTGAACCCGATGTCGGTGATCTTGACGCCACCGTCGTCGGCGAGCAGCACGTTGCCCGGCTCCAGCCCGCGGTGCACCACACCGGCCCGGTGCGCCGCGGCCAGCGCGGACGCGAGCTGGATGCCCAGGAACGCGGTCTGGTCGGGCGTGAGCGTCCCGTACTCGGTGAGGAAGTCCGCCATGTTGCGGGAGGGCACGTACTCCATGACCACCCACGGGTCCGGCCCGTCGCGAAGCACGTCGTAGACGCCGATCGCGCAGGCGTGCTGGATCCGCATCGCGGCGCGGCCCTCTTCCAGCGCGGCGGCGATCGACTGCTCGCTGTGGCCCGGCGCGACCGGCATCTTCTTGGCCGCCACCGTGCGGTTCAGCTGCGTGTCGTACGCCAGCCACACGATTCCGGCGCGGCCACGACCGATCGGTTGGTCCAACCGGTACCGGCCGCCGACGAGTGCGCCCTCAGTACCCACAACACCCTCTCGTCGTCCCGGCCTGTCGGATAGTCACCCACCACCCTACTGGCCGATCCTGAACGTTTCCGGTTGTCGACTCAGCCGTTGGCCCCGGACGTCGGGGTCTCCTCCGGCGTGCTCGTGGGGGTCCTGCTCGACGAGGACGACGAGGAGGTCGGGCTCTTGCTGGAGCTGGGTTTGCTCGCCGAAGTCTCCTCGGTGGAGCTGCGCCGCGAGGGGGAGGACTTCGTCGGCTCGTTGGACTGGCTCGACCGCGTCGCGGTCGGCGTCGAGCTCTCCGTCGTTTCCACCGACGAGCTGGTCACCGGCGGCGGGACCACCGGCGGGCTGGTCTCGGTGGTGTTCGTGGTGTTGTTGTTGGCCGGCGTGAACAGCCAGATGCCGAGCGCCACGAGACCGGCCACCACGACCGCGCCGATCGCGGCGGGCACCTTCCACCTGCCCGGCTTGTCGTCCTCGTCGTCCGCCGCGGCGGCGCGCGGCTCGTCGTCGTAGCCGTCGTACCCGGCAGGCACCGCCCGTGTCGCGCCCTGGCGGTCGTAGTCGTCCGTCGGATACGCGGCGGTGGCGGCGTGCGGGTCGTCCGAGTAGTCGTCGTACTCGTCGTAGAACTGGTCGCTCGCGCCGCCGGCCAGCGTGCCGGAGTGCGCGCCGAGCTCGTCGCCGCGGAAGGCCCGCGTGGCGCCGGCGCCGGCCGCCGCGCCCAGGGCCCCGGCCGCGAGCGCGCCACCGGCGAGCGCCCCGCCGGACGGCGAGAACTGCGTCTCGTCCGCCGTCCCGCCCAGTGGCGTCTCACCGCGCGCCACGGCCGCGAGCAGCTCCTCGGCCTCCGCGGCGGTCGGGCGGTGCTGGACCTCCGGGTGCAGCAGCACGGCCAGCACGCTGGCGAGCGGACCGGACTGCCGCGGCGGGTTGATCTGCCCCGCGGCGACCGCGTGCAGCAGGCTCAGGGTGTTCTCGCTCAGACCGAACGGCGGCTGCCCCTCGCAGGCCGCGTACAGCGTCGAGCCCAGCGAGAAGACGTCCGCCTCCGGGCCGGGGTCGCCACCGATCGCCACCTCCGGCGCCAGGTAGGCGGGGGTGCCGGCGATCATGCCGGTCTTGGTGACCGTGACGTCGTCCTTGGCCCGCGAGATGCCGAAGTCGGTGATCTTCACCACGCCGTTGTCGGCGAGCAGGATGTTGCCCGGCTTGATGTCCCGGTGCACGATCCCGACCGCGTGCGCCTCCTTCAGCGCGGCCGCGATCTGGGCGCCGATGCGCGCGACCTCGCGCGGCGGGAGCGTCTTCCGGTCGCGCAGCAGCTCGGCGAGGCTCGTGGACGGCAGGTACTCCATCACCAGGCACGGGTGGCCGTTGTCGTCGGTGACGACGTCGAAGACGGAGATCGCGTTCGGGTGGTGCAGCCGGGCGGCGATGCGGCCCTCACGCATCGTGCGCTGCTTGGCGTCCTCGGCCTCGTGCTGGTCCAGCCCTGGTTGCAGAAGCAACTGCTTGATCGCGACCGAACGGCCGAGTACGTCGTCGTGCGCCTGCCACACCGCACCCATGGCGCCGGTGCCGATTCGCCGCTCGATCCGGTACCGGCCGGCGACCAGGCGACCCTCGTCGCTCACGCGACCTCCTTCGGGGCTGTTTCAGGGCGCGACAGTGCCGCACGCCTGGAAGCCTATGCACGTAGCTCGGCCCGTGGGCCGGGGGTTGAGCCAGATCCGTCAGTCAAGGCTAGGGTGCTCACTCTGCGCGCATGCATCCGGCACTGTATGGGGCGGCCCGACCACGCCTGGTATAGCGTCCGCTACAGCTCCTCCGCGGCCAGCAGGACCGCTTCCGAAATGCTGTGTCCGGCCTGGTCGAGACCCAGCTGCTGGGTCACGCGGAGCCGGGTGCCGTCGTCGCGGCGCATGAGCACCACGGCGAGCACGGACCCATCCGGCTGGACGTGCGCCTCGACCACCTCGACCTGACGCATGGTGCTCCACGCCCGCACCAGGTCGCCGGCCTCCTCGCCGGCCAGCGCCGGGCTGAGCAGGTCCAGCGCCTTCTCCGGCGCGGAGTCGACCCGCCGGTAGAACTCGTTGACCACCGCCAGCCTGTCCGCGTCGGTCAGCGCGGGGGCGGTCGTCGTCGCGGGCGCGGAGCCCACGGCCGTCTCGGGGACGCCGGTCTCCACGGGCTGCGTCTGGGCCACCGGCACCTGCGGGAGCGGGGTGCTGGTCGCCTGGGCGTGACCGACGGTGTTGCTGCCCTGCTTGCCGCCCGGCGTGCCGCCGACGGCGAACCCGCCGAGCGCGGCCGCCCCGGTGATCTGCGGCGGGGCCGGGCTGACCGGCGCGGCCGACTGGTCCCGGCCGCGGCTGAGCACCGACGACGCCACGACCGCGCCCACGAGCAGCGTGCCGGCCATGGTGAGCCCGGTGAGCTTGGCGAGCTTCGCGCCCCGGCTCTCCGGCTCCCGCTGCGGCTCGGTCCTGGTGCGGACACGGGGCGGCGGCAGGTACTTCCGCGGCTCGCGGAACACCTGTGTGAGGTACTCGCGGTCGACCATCTCGTTGTCGAGGATCTCGGGGGAGATCAGCTCCTCGACGCGGAGTGCGTCCGGCGTGCGGGTGGCGCGACGCCGTTCGTGTGCGACTCTCATGGACCTGTCGTCTGGATCTTCCGTCTCGGGGACTGGCCGGGGCTGTCTAGCTGTTAATCAGCGAACCCCCGTACCGCGTTACCGGCCACCCCCGATCGGTGGAGGGGCACCGGGGAACGACGAACGGCAGTTACCGTCACCCACCTGGCGCAGTGCGGTGCTCAGGCACCGTCGCTGATGATCTTGTCACCGGAGAACTCCAGCGTGCGCTCTTCGGTGACCTCGCGGCCGTCCTTGTAGACCGTCTGCACGGTGCACACCGTCTTGCCGTCGTACTGGTGCACGCGGATGTGCTTGACCTGGAAGTACGCCACCTCGGCGTACTTGTGCTCCAGCCCCTGCGGGCCTTCCTGCTTCAGCTCGCCGTCGGTCAGGCTCGCGGCGGCCTCGGGGTTCTCGGTGACAGTGTCGAGGTAGGTCTGCGAGTTGCTGGCCAGCGTCTTCGGATCCTCGTCCGCGTACATGGTGAACCGGTACGGGTCCGCCTCGTAGGGTGCGGGGGAGGGCGCCGGCTTGGGCGGGACGCTGCTGGTGGTCGGCGTCGCGGTGGTCGTGCCGCTCGCCGGGCCGCCGGTCGCCGAGGTGTCGCGGACCGTGGTCGAGCCCGAGGGTGCGCGCACGCCCGCGCTCTCGGTCGGCCGGACACTGGTCGCGCCGGTGTCGGGGATGTCGTCGCGGGACGTGCTGGACGTGTCGCTCTCGTCGCCGCCGGAGCTGGGCGGGGCGATCTGCTCGCCGGAGAGGGTGGGCACCCCGCCGCCGAGGCCGGGAACCCACGCGCCGCCCGCCTGGTCCGGCGCCGGTTTCGCGACGAAGGCAGAGCCGGCGAACATCAGCGCGACCACGACGCCGCCCGACGAGGCGGTGGCGAACCAGGCGGCCTTGCGCCAGCTCCGCGGCGGGGTGACCGACGCGGGCACGTTGCCGAGGTCGAACGAGCCGAGGCCGGTCACCGGAGCGGCCTCGTACACGCGCACGTCGGTGTCCTCGGCCTCGCGGCGGCGCGGCGGGGTGAGCTTGACCTTGGTCCGCTGGGGCCGCTGCGACGGCTTCGCGGCAGGCGGCGCCGGCTGCTCGGGCACGGCAGGCGGCGCAGGCAGGGGCAGCTCGCCGTGCGCGGCGGGGAAGACGTCAGTGGTAGAGATGCGTTCGGCCAGCGGCAACGAGCCGCGGGCTGGGGCGTCGAACGGCTCGGAGCGGACTGGGTTCACCGGCGTCGGCCGGTACGGCTCCGGCGCGCGGCGGGCGGCGGGCGGCCGGTGCGCCGGCACGACCGGGGTCCAGGTTCCGGCACCACGGCGGTGCCGGCCGGTCCGGGAACGAGAGCTTTCCGTGAAATCGGCCCCGCGTGTCATGCCGTGTGGACACCGCCCTCTGCGTCATCTGACGCCGGAACGAGGCCGGTTCGACCGAATGGAGCAGGGCGTGCATGTGCGGGTGCACGTTCGTCTGCACGCGCACGGCCTGTCGCCGGGCGCGCGGAGCCGAATCTGGGGCATCCCACGCCCTCAAGAATAAGAGCCCACGCCGGTCGTCAAAGCGTGATCCCGCAAGTTCACTCTGTTGGGGCGTCGGCGCTCCCGTCACCCACCGCTTCGGTAGCGCGCCTGGGTCGACTGCAGCGCCTTGGTCGCGACGGCGCCGCTGCCCGCGGCGACGATGATCGCGAGGATGTCCATCCCGGCGTTGCCCGAGGTGAACAGCCACGCGAGGAGCGACGCGGCGGTCGTCCCGCCGGCGAGCGCCCACCGGCTGCGGACGTACTGCGCGACCGGCGCGCCGCCGGCCCGCTTGTTCGCCGCGTTGTTCAGCAGCGCCAGGTAACCCACATGGGCTAGCGAGGCGAGCACACTGGCGATCGCGATGATGACCGCGATGACGTTAATCATGTCTCCAGTGTGCCCGTCCGCCGAGCCACCGGGCCTCCGGGAAGTCCCGGAAAATCGGACGATTTTCAGCGGCCGAGCCGGCCGCGCCCCAGGTTCAGCAACGCCATCGCGAGCTGGCGGCCGTCCGGGCCGAGTTCGCGGTAACGGGCGAGCACGTCCATCTCGCGGTTGTAGACGATCCGCGTGCCGCCCGCGGCCATCCGCGCGGCGCCGATCGTCTGGGAGACCTCGACCCGGCGCTTGACGAGCCGCAGGATCTCGGAGTCGAGCCAGTCGATCTCCTTGCGCAGCTCGGCGATCTCCTCGGCCGAGGCGACGGGTTCGCCGGAGGTCTCCGGCGGGGTGGCTTTCTCGTTCGTCTGTGCGTTCATCGGGCCCTCCGGTCGGTTCCCGGACCCGCACGGCCCCGAAGCCGACGAAAGCCCCGGGTCCGTGGACTCCGGGGCTTGTGGTGACGGTGTGGTGTGGGCACCTACGCGATCACGGGAGCCGGAGTCCGGGTCCCGTAGAAAAATCGGTACGCGTGGTGCTGCACGAGATCAGTATGGCACAACTCGCCCCCGTGCGCGGACGGCCGCGTGTGCGACCAGGCTCACGCCGAGCCAGAACAACGGGAACACCGGCCAGAAGAACTCCGCGCCGGACACCGCGAACCGCGCGATGAGCAGCGCGGACAGCACGGCCACCACCGCAGCGTGCACCCGCAGGGGCGCGGGGAAGCGGGAGGCGCGCGGCGGCGTTGGTTCCGGTAGGTCCCGCGTGAGCGCGGACAGTTCGTCGACGTAGGTCGCGGCGTAGGCGGCGGCGAGGCGATCTTCGGCTTCGCCTAGGGTCAGCCTGCCCTCGCCGCTCGCTTCCTGCAGCCGGGTCGCCACGCGCTCCCGGTCCTGGTCCCCGGCGCGGATCCGGTTCGATGGTGCGTCCATGCCGTCGATCCTCCGCCGCGGCGAGCGGGCGCGCGTCCGTCCGCCGACGACACCTGGCGGTACGTCCGGCGCGGTAAACCGTCAGTGCCCCCGAGTAGCGTGGAGAACCGATGAGCACCCTGTTCGACCTCCCCGCCGAGCCGCCCGCGCGCCCAGCGCCGGGCCGCCACGCCGACCTGCTCGCCGACCTCAATCCCGCGCAGCGGGAGGCGGTCACGCACGCGGGCGCGCCCCTGCTGGTCGTGGCGGGCGCCGGGTCGGGCAAGACCCGGGTGCTGACCCGCCGGATCGCCTACCTGCTGGCCGAACGCGGCGTGCACCCCGGCGAGATCATGGCGATCACGTTCACCAACAAGGCCGCGGCCGAGATGCGCGAGCGCGTCAGCGACCTCGTCGGCAGGCGGGCCAACGCGATGTGGGTCTCCACGTTCCACTCGATGTGCGTGCGGCTGCTGCGCCGCGAGGCCAAGACGCTGGACATGTCGTCGAACTTCTCGATCTACGACGCCGACGACACGCGGCGGCTGGTCACGCTCGTGGCGCGCGACCTGGACGTCGACCCCAAGCGCTACCCGGCCCGCGCGCTGGCCGTGCACATCTCCAATCACAAGAACGAGCTGACCGACCCGGAGGACGCCGCGGCGAAGGCGTCCAACGACCTGGAGCGCCGCGTCGCCGAGGTCTACGCCGAGTACCAGCGGCGGCTGCGGCTGGCCAACGCGTTCGACTTCGACGACCTGATCATGCGCACCGTCGAGCTGTTCCAGGCCTTCCCGGACGTGGCCGAGCACTACCGCCGCCGGTTCCGGCACGTGCTGGTCGACGAGTACCAGGACACCAACCACGCCCAGTACACGCTGGTGCGGGAGCTCGTCGGCACGTCGACGAGCGAGTCCGGGGCCGAGCCTGCGGAGCTGTGCGTGGTCGGTGACGCCGACCAGTCGATCTACGCCTTCCGCGGCGCCACGATCCGCAACATCGAGGAGTTCGAGCGGGACTTCCCGGACGCCCGCACGATCCTGCTGGAGCAGAACTACCGCTCCACCCAGACCATCCTGTCCGCGGCCAACGCGGTCATCGCGCGGAACCCCAACCGCCGGGACAAGCGGTTGTGGACCGACTCGGGTGACGGCGAGAAGATCGGCGTGTACGTCGCCGACAACGAGCACGACGAGGCGGCGTTCGTCGCTGGCGAGATCGACGCGCTGGTCGACCAGGGCCAGGCGAAGTACTCCGACGTCGCGGTCTTCTACCGCACGAACAACCAGTCCCGGGTGTTCGAGGAGATATTCATCCGGCTCGGCCTGCCCTACCGGGTGGTCGGCGGCGTCCGGTTCTACGAGCGTCGCGAGGTCCGGGACGCGCTGGCCTACCTGCGGGTGCTGGCCAACCCGGAGGACACGGTCAGCCTGCGCCGCATCCTGAACGTGCCCAAGCGGGGCATCGGCGACCGGGCCGAGGCGTGCGTGGCCACGCACGCCGAGCGCGAGCGGATCTCCTTCGCGGCCGCGCTGCGCGACGCCGCGGCGGGCCGGGTGGCGCTGCTCAACCCGCGCTCGGCCAAGGCGATCGCCGGGTTCGTCGAGCTGCTCGACGGGCTGATCGAGCTGGTCGACAGCGGCGCCGAGGTCGCGGACGTGCTCGAAGCGGTGCTGGAGCGCACCGGGTACCGGGCCGAGCTGGAAGAGTCCGACGACCCGCAGGACGCCTCGCGCGTGGACAACCTGACCGAGCTCATCACCGTCGCCCGCGAGTTCACGGAGCAGGCGGCCGAGATGGCGCCGCTCGCCGAGGACGACGACGGGGTGCCCGAGCCGGGCTCGCTGGCGGCGTTCCTGGAGCGGGTGTCGCTCGTCGCGGACGCCGATTCGGTGCCGACGCCGGACGAGGACGGCGAGGAAGAGGACTCCGGCGTGGTCACGCTGATGACCGTGCACACCGCAAAGGGGTTGGAGTACCCGGTCGTGTTCTGCACCGGCTGGGAGGACGGGGTGTTCCCGCACCTGCGTGCGCTGGGCGAGCCCGCCGAGCTGGCGGAGGAGCGGCGGCTGGCGTACGTGGCGATCACGCGGGCGCGGCAGCGGTTGTACCTGAGCCGGGCGATCACCAGGTCCGCGTGGGGGCAGCCGATGACGAACCCGGCGTCCCGGTTCTTCGACGAGGTGCCGTCCGAGCTGCTCGACTGGCGCCGCGAGGAGCCGTCGTCCGCCGCCGAGTCGTCCTTCGGGTCCCCGCGTGCCGCGACCACCTGGGGCCGCCGCTCGCGCTTCGGCGAGGATTCCGCGCAGGCAGGCATCGCGGCCCGCGGCATGCGGTCGACGCCGTTCAAGGGCTGGCAGAACACGGTCGCGCTGAAGCTCGAGGTGGGCGACCGGGTCAACCACGACAAGTACGGGCTCGGCACGGTGGTCGAAGCCTCCGGCGAGGGCCCCCGCGCCACGGCGACGATCGATTTCGGCAGTGCGGGCAAGGTGAAGCTGATGCTGATCGGCAGCGTGCCGATGGTGAAGCTGTAGGTCCTGTTCGCCGCGGTGGTGTGCCGTTCGCCGGCCGCCACCGCTACTGGCTGCCTGCACCTTGCCTGCGGCCGACTGCGCCTGCGATTCGTGCTCTGGGTCCTGTTCGCCTCGGTGGTGTGCCGCTCCCGGCAGCCACCGGCTGCCGGTTGCTGCCTGTGCCGTGCCTGCTGCCAATCGCGGCATGCGGTTGACGCTGTGGGTCTTCTTCGCCGCGGTGGTGTGCCGTTCGCCGGCCGCCACGGCTGTTGCCCGCCTATACCCTGCATGCCGCCGACTGCGGCCTGCGATTCGCGCTGTGGGTCCTCTGCGCCGCAATGGCGTGCCGTCCCCGGCAGCCACCGCTGCCGGCCCCCAGTGCCCCTGCCTGACGCCACCAAGCGCCGGGCGCGAGCACCCCCATTAACCCGTTCGAGCGAACGTTGATCCCCGCTGCCCGAGCACGCCAAAACTGTCAGACCCCTCCGATACAACTGTCTCGAACGAAAGTTCGAACCCTCGGGAGGTCATGGTGTGGGCAGGCAGTGGTTCCCGTACGTACGGGCGGGCGTCCTGGAACGCGTCGAGCGCATGGTCGCGCGTGCGGCTCGCGACGGTGCATTACCGGCCGCGGAGGCACTCGTCGTCCTCGGAGCCTGGCAGGCGCTGCTGGAGCGGCACGGTGGGCCGGACGGCCGGTGCGCGCTGTGCCGGCGCACTTCGCGGCGGCTGTGCGGGGTCTGGCAGGTCGCGGTGGCCTACTTCGTGCGGCCGGACGCCCCGTGAGCGAGCCCGGGAGGGGCCGTCAGAGGTAGACGCCGCGGGCGGCGAGCCAGGTGCGCGGGTCGACCTTCTTGGTGCCGTTGAGCCACACCTCGAAGTGCAGGTGCGGGCCGGTGCTCTGGCCGCGGTTGCCGATCTCGGCGATCTTCTGGCCGCACTTGACCTTCTGGCCTTCGCGCACCGAGTAGCTGTTCATGTGGCCATACACCTGCACGGTGCCGTCGTCCAGCTGGATCTTCACCCACAGGCCGAAACCGCTGGCCGGGCCGGCCTCGATCACGGTGCCGTCGGAGGCGGCGTAGATCGGGGTGCCGATCGAGTTGGCGATGTCGATGCCGTAGTGGCTGGTGCCCCAGCGGGCGCCGAAGCCGGAGGTGTACGTGCCCTTCGCGGGCAGGCAGGTCTTCGGGCGGGCGGCCTCTTCGGCGGCGGCGCGGGCGGCTTCGGCGTCCCGGGCCTGGCGGGCCATCGTGACGTTCTCGCTGTCGGTGAGGCGCTGCACCTCGGCCGACGCGTCCGTGAAGTTGGCCGCGGGAAGGATCTCGGGAGCGCCGGTGGGAGCGTCACCACCGACGGCGAACGACGCGCTGGCGTCCTCGGCGTTGGCCAGGGGAGTCACACCGGCGTCGGAGGTCTGCACGGCGTGGAGGGTCTGTCCTGCGGCGGCAGCGGCGAACGCGCCGGCCGCGACCGCGGCGACGACGACCCGGCCGCGCAGCGCCGACGAAGGCGCGGGGAGCCGGTGGGCGCCCCGGACCCGGACGACGGCGCCGTCCAGAGCGTCGTCGTCGAGTTCCGGGGAAGGAGCTTGGCCGCCGGGGGAGCGGTATCGAGCCAAGTCAGGGCCTTCCGTTGCTCGGGGGGTCAGACCGCGGGCGCCGGGCGGGGGATCCCGGTGGGCAACCGTTCGGGGGTTGATTGCCCGTCGCCCACATCGTGACCTGACCGTGATGGGGACCGGGGGACAGTAACGAAGGGATGTGGTCGTCGGCAAGAACCGGCCGCCGTCTGGGCCGAACGTGGGGTGCGGGTCGGCCGTCCAGCAGCAGCGATGACACTGGGTAGAGGGGATATTCCGCCGTTGGTGTGACGTGCGACACGGTTTGTTAGTTCGTGGGGTTCCGGGGGCAACCTCGGAGGCTTGCTAGCGTCGGCGCCGGTGTCGGTAGCGAGACCGCGCGGGCCCGCGATCCTCTGTGAGGCGGTGGTGCCGGGCGCCGGTGTCAGGCACAGGCTGCGGTGCACCCGCGGCTCTCGGACGCCGAGGCCGGCCGTCCCGACCGCTCCTCCGACCCTCGACGACGTGAGAACACATGGACACTGACAGCACCGGCGGCGCGGCTGCCGTGCAGCTCGACGCCATTCCCGACACGGCCGCCGCGGGCCGGTCCCCGTCAGTCGCGGCCTACGTGGTGGGTGTGGTCTCGGCCGTGCTGCTCGCCGCGGGTGCCGCCGTGCCCGTGGTGAACGGCGTGGCGCGGGGTTTCCACAGCGTGCCGTTGCTGGTGGTGCTCGCCGTCGCGCCGATGGCCGTGGTCGCGGTGCTGGCCCTGAAGGGACGCCACCAGACGGCGGCGGGAGTGCTGGCCGCTGTGGCGGCGCTCGCCCCCGGGCGGCTGGTGCTCGACCTGATCCTGCTGACGGACCCGGTCCAGGCGGCGCGCCCGGAGCTGTTCCGGCTGCACTCACTGGCCGACCCCGGCACCGCGCCCGGCCTGTGGCTCCTGTTGGCAGGCCACGTGGCGGCGATCGCCGCAGGGGTGATGGCAACCCGAGCCGCCGCCCCCAAGGCGGACACCCAGTGGACGCCGAGGGCCTCCGCCGCAGCCGAGGCCGCCGCGGCCCGCGCTGCCGGAGACCCCACGCCGAGCGGCTCCACCCCGAGCGGCCCCAGCACTGACCGCGCGGCCGACGCTGCCCCCAGCAGCGCCCGGACCGCTGGAGGTGACGCACCCAGCGGTGCTGCCGCGGCGCCACCCAGCGGCACCGCCGCGGATGATGCTGTCGGCGCACCTGCCGGCGGTACTGATGACCTGGCCGCCGGTGGTGAGGCGGAGGAGCGCGCCGGGAACGCCGACGGGAAGTCCGGCGCCCTCCCGGCGCGCACTTCGCGAACCGAATGTTCCGTCGCCATCGGCGACGCGGGGACAGACGACTCTGCCGCCGGCCCGCCCACCACCGCCGGCGAAGCCGCCGCTTCCGCCAGCGGGTCTGGCCGAACGGCCGCCTCAGCCGACGTCTCCGACCAGCCTTCTGCCCCCGGCGCCGGCTCTGACGAGACACCTGCCTCCGCCGACACCTTCGGCCGGGCCTCGGCCCCCGGTGGCGGTTCCGATCGGGCTTCTGCCGCTGGCGCCGGTTCTGGCCGGGCTTCTGCCTCCGGTGACGGCTCTGATCGGACTGCTGCCGCTGGCGGCTCCGACCAGACCTCTGCCTCCGGTGGCGGCTCCGGCAGGGTCTCTGCACCCGCCGCCGACTCTGGCCGCGCCCCGGGCGTCAGCCCTGGCCGAGCCGCCACCCGCGCCACCCCCGCTGACGCCTCCGGTCAACCCCCCGCCTCCGAGGGCGCCTGGCCTGAGGCGGCCGAAGTGAGCCGCGGGGGGCTGATCTTCGGGATGTTCGCCGCGGTCGTCGCGGCGGTCGGGGTCATGATGGCGCCCTTCACCTCGACCGACGCGTTCCTGCCCGCGGGCAGCGCGTTCGAGAGCCCGGGCCTCGTGCTCGCCGGCAGTCTGCTGCTCGCCTTCGCGCTGCCCGTCGCCACCGTGTTGCTCGCCGGCTCGGGCACGGCCGTCGCCCGGGGTGGGTTGCTCGGCCTCGGCGTCACCGCCGCCGTCGTCGGGCTGCCGAACCTCGTGTCCGGGCTCAGCCTGCCCGGCGTTCGCCTCGCGGCGGGGCCGATCCTCGTGCTCGCCGGAGCGGCCGGGATGATCGCCGCCGCGTTCCTGCCCACCGCCACGACCCCGGACGCCGCCCAGGACGACGAGGCGGGCGAGATCACCCTGCCCGGCATCCGCCGCCTGCGGATCGTCACCGGCGTCCTCGCCGTGCTCACGTCCGCGGCGGCCATCGCCGGCGCCCTCACGCCCCAGGTGGTCATCACCGAGACCCTCAACGGCCCGCAGAGCCCCTCCCGCTCCGCACTGCTCGTCGCGGGGCTGCTGGTCGGCCTGCTCGGCCTCGTCATGTTCACCGCGGGCCCCGCCGCCTACGCCCGGCCCGCCCTCTCGGTCGCCTGGGTCACGGTCCCGCTCGCCGGCACCGCCGTCCTGACCATGGCGGTCACGGCCACCGAACTGGGCGCCGGCCTCGCCCCGGGACCCGGCGTGCTCTGGACCGCGCTCGCCATCGTCGGGTCGGCCATCACCGCCTGCTGCTCCGTCGTCGCGGGCATGGTCGAACGGGACGAGACCACCGACCCGGCCACCGCGTTCGGCGACGGGCCCGCCCTGCCCGGTGCGGACCTGCTCACCCCGCTGGTCGCCGCGGGGATACTCGCCATCGGCGCCTTCGGCACGCCCTCGATCCTCGCCCCGGACTACGTCGAGCCTGCCCTGTGGTCGAGCTTCGGCACCCCCTCGTGGGGCCTGCTGGTCGCGCTGCTCACCGTGCTCGGCGCGTGCGTCCTCGCCCCGCGGTGCCGTCCCGCCCGCGCCGCGGCGCTGCTCGCCGGCGCCGCCTGCGTCGCCGGGCTGCGCGCCGCGGAGCTGCCACTCGTGGGTGATGAGATCGCCGGCGCGCACGCCGGGCTGGGCTGGTGGCTCGCGCTGGGCTGCTCCCTCGCCCTGGTCATCGCCGCCGTTCTGGCCGCGCGTGGCTCGATTCACACCCCGAAACCACGCTCTGGATCCATACGGTGACCGAGTTCACCGGATGCGCCGCCCCGAGCCAAAGCCCAGGTCGCTAGGGTCGTCTGCGTCCGGCAGCATGGTTTGCAACAAGCACCCGCCTGCGGATCGCCCCTCGCGAGACGACCGGTGACTCAGGCGGTGTGTGTCGTCAGGAGACTGGAGTAGTGGACCTCTACGAATACCAGGCGAAGGACCTCTTCGCCGCCCACGGCGTGCCGGTACTGCCCGGCGCCGTAGCGAGCACCCCGGAAGAAGCCCAGGCCGCCGCCGAGAAGATCGGTGGACAGGTCGTCGTCAAGGCCCAGGTGAAGACCGGTGGCCGCGGCAAAGCCGGTGGCGTGAAGCTCGCCAAGGACCCGGCCGAGGCCAAGGAGAAGGCCGAAGCCATCCTCGGCCTCGACATCAAGGGCCACATCACGCACCGCGTGCTGGTGACCGAGGCGTCCGACATCGCGGAGGAGTACTACTTCTCCTTCCTGCTGGACCGCGCCAACCGCACCTTCCTGGCCATGGCGTCCGCCGAGGGCGGCATGGAGATCGAGCAGCTGGCCGTGGAGCGGCCCGAGGCGCTCGCCAAGGTGCCGGTCGACGCGATCGCCGGTGTCGACAAGGCCAAGGCGCTGGAGATCCTGACCCAGGGCAACTTCCCCGAGGCCATCCGCGACCAGGCGGCCGACGTGGTCGTCAAGCTGTGGGAGACCTTCGTGGCCGAGGACGCCACCCTGGTCGAGGTCAACCCGCTGGTCCGCGACCCGCAGGACAAGATCGTCGCCCTCGACGGCAAGGTCACCCTGGACGAGAACGCCTCCTTCCGCCAGCCGAAGCAGGAAGAGCTCGTCGACAAGCAGACCGAGGACCCGCTGGAGGCCAAGGCCAAGGCGAAGGACCTCAACTACGTCAAGCTCGACGGCGAGGTCGGCATCATCGGCAACGGCGCGGGCCTGGTCATGTCCACCCTGGACGTGGTCGCCTACGCCGGCGAGAAGCACGGCGGCGTCAAGCCCGCCAACTTCCTCGACATCGGCGGCGGCGCCTCGGCCGAGGTCATGGCCGCCGGCCTGGACGTCATCCTGAACGACCCGGCCGTCAAGTCGGTGTTCGTCAACGTCTTCGGTGGCATCACCGCGTGCGACGCGGTCGCGACCGGCATCGTCGAGGCCCTCAAGATCCTGGGCGACGAGGCCACCAAGCCGCTCGTGGTCCGTCTCGACGGCAACAACGTCGAGGAAGGCCGCCGGATCCTCAACGAGGCCAACCACCCGCTGGTCACGCAGGTGGACACCATGGACAACGCAGCGGACAAGGCTGCCGAGCTGGCCGCGGCAGGAGCGTAAGAGACATGTCGATCTTCCTCGATTCCAGCAGCAAGATCATCGTTCAGGGCATCACCGGGTCCGAGGGCACCAAGCACGCGACCAAAATGCTGCAGGCCGGCTCGAACATCGTCGGCGGCGTGAATGCCCGCAAGGCAGGCCAGACCGTCACCATCGCGGGCAAGGACCTCACCGTGTTCGGCACGGTCGAGGAGGCCATGAAGGAGACCGGCGCCGACGTGTCGGTCATCTTCGTGCCGCCGAAGTTCGCCAAGGACGCCGTGATCGAGGCCATCGACGCCGAGATCCCGCTCGCCGTGGTGATCACCGAGGGCATCCCGGTGCACGACTCGGCCTACTTCTGGGCCCACGCGGTCGCCAAGGGCAACAAGACCCGCATCATCGGCCCCAACTGCCCCGGCGTCATCTCGCCGGGCAAGTCGAACGCGGGCATCATCCCGGCCAACATCACCGGCCCGGGCAAGATCGGCCTGGTGTCGAAGTCGGGCACGCTGACCTACCAGATGATGTATGAGCTGCGTGACATCGGCTTCTCCACCGCCGTCGGCATCGGTGGCGACCCGGTCATCGGCACCACGCACATCGATGCTCTGGAGGCCTTCCAGGCCGACCCGGAGACCGAGGTCATCGTCATGATCGGCGAGATCGGTGGCGACGCCGAGGAGCGGGCCGCGGCCTACATCAAGGAGAACGTGACCAAGCCGGTCGTCGGCTACGTCGCGGGCTTCACCGCCCCCGAGGGCAAGACGATGGGTCACGCGGGCGCGATCGTGTCCGGCTCGGCCGGCACCGCGCAGGCGAAGAAGGAGGCCCTCGAGGCCGCGGGCGTGAAGGTCGGCAAGACGCCGTCCGAGACCGCCGCGCTGGCCCGGGAGCTGTACGAGAACCTGCACTGACGTAGCGGTCCACACGCCGGCCGGGCACCGTTCGCGGTGCCCGGCCGGCGTGCTTCCCGGCCCCCGAAATTCGACGCAACCGTTTGCCGCCCCGGCACGTCGGATAGCCGGATGGGGTGACCCGGGAACCCCGGGACGTGTTGCATCGTTCCCGGACATATCGGCACCCCGGTTCGGGCGAAGACAGGAGAGCAAGCGCGATGACGTTCCCCAGTGGTGGACCGGGATACCCGCAGCAGGGCGGCGGTGGCCAGCCCCCGGGGACCGGCGGGTTCCCCCAGCAGCAGCCCCCGGCGCAGCAGGGCCCGAGCCTGTCGCCGGCGAACCTGAGCATGATCCTGACGCTGTTCATCGCCCTGCTGGGCCTGGTGAACTACTTCATCGGCTTCTCCGAGGAGGCGCAGGGCGCCGACCAGCCGGTCCTGTTCCTGCTCGTGGGCGGCCTGCTGGCCGGCCTGGCGGTGCTGCCAAGGGGCCCGCGGACGCTCCCGTTCGCGGTGCTGTTCAGCGTGCTCGGCGCGCTCACCGCGATCCTGGTGGTCGTGCACATCCCGGAGCAGGCCGAGACCCCGGGCATCTACACGGTGATCCTGATCCTGGGCATCCTGCAGATGCTGGTCGCGGTCGCGGCGCTGCTGTTCGACGCGGGTGTCCTGAAGATGCCGCAGCCGCAGCAGCCGCAGTACGGCCAGCCCTACGGTCAGCCGGGCCAGTTCGGCCAGGGCCCCGGTGAGCAGAAGGGCGGCCCGTCGGGCACCCAGTACGGCCCGCCGGTGACGCCGCCGCAGCAGCAGTCCACGGTGTACGCCCCGCAGCAGGGCCAGTTCTACAACCCGGCGGCCAAGCCCGAGGGCCAGCAGGGGCAGCACCCCGGCACCTCGCCCGGTGGCAGCCCCCAGGGTTGATCTTCCACGCAGGAGCGCCCCTTCCCAGCACGGGAAGGGGCGCTTTTCAGTTCTCGCGTGACACCTCCGTTGTGGCTTAACCCGCATGAGGGAGGAACGGCGTGGCTCACTCAGGCGGAGCAGTGTTGGTGCGAGGGTGCGAAGCATGCAGCTGCTCACCTCGTACCGTCGATCCGGGCAAGGGGTGACAGACCCGGGAGACCGGGGCGAGCGCTCACCGGTCGTCCGGGCGAGGGTGTTCGCCGCGGCGGTCCTCGGTCCCATCGTCGCCGGGTACGTCGTGGTCGCGGCCCTGTTCGGGTTGGTCACGGCCATGGCCCCGGCGGGGGAGTTCGCGATCGGCGGTGTGCTGCGCGCAGCCGGGCCTGGCTGGCTCGCCGCCTACCAGGTGCCCGTGGAGATCGCCGGGCGCCCGCTCGGCGTGCTGCCGTTGCTGGCGACTATCGGCGCGCTGGCGCTGGTCGCCCGGTCGGCGGCGACCGCGACGCGGCGTCTCGGCCATGCCGAGCCCGGCGCGACCGTGCCATTGATCGCCGCGGTGACCAGCGGGCACGCGCTCGCCGGGCTGGGGATCGCGTTGTTCGACGACAGCGCCGGGGTGCGCGTCGAGCCGTTGTCGGCGTTCGCCGTGCCCGCGGTTCTCGCGGGTGTCGCCGCCGCGGCCGGAGCGGCGTCGCGGTCCGGTGTCGCGGCAGCCGTGCGCGACTACCTGGACCCGCTCGCGCTGCGCGGGCTGCGTGCCGGCGCGCTGGGCCTGGCCGGGCTGCTCGCGGTCGGCGCGCTCGTGCACACCGTTGCGCTGGTCCTCGCCTCGGGCACGATCCGCCAGCTGTTCGCGGCGAACGCGCCGGGGTTCGGCAGCGGCGCCGGGATGCTGTTGCTGTCGCTGGGGTACCTGCCCAACGCGGTCGTTGGCGGCCTGGCCTTCGTCACCGGTCCCGGCTTCTCGATCGGGTCGTTCTCGGCAGGCGCGCTCTCGTTCACCGGCGGTCCGGTGCCCGGCCTGCCGGTGCTGGCCGGCGTTCCCGAGCACGCGGCGCCCTGGTGGCCGGTCCTGATGCTGCTGCCGGCCGGGGTCGGCGTGCTGCTCGGCTGGTCGTTGCGCCGCGCCGACGAGAACCCGCTCGCCCGGCTGCGGATCGTCGGCATCGCAGGCGCGCTCGTCGGGTTCGGATGTGTGTTGCTCGGCACTCTCGCCGGCGGCAGGCTCGGCGGCGGGGTATTCGACCCGGTGAGCATCCCGGTCGGGCTGGTCTCCGTCGCCGCGTTCGGTTGGATCGCGGTGCCCGGTGGTCTGATCGCCTGGTTCGCCGGCCCGCACGCGCGTCCCAAGCCCGCGCCCGAGCCGGAAGAACCCGAGGTGGAGCCCGAAATCGAGGCCGAATTGGAGAACCTCGACGCCGAGCTCGAAGAGCTGGAGGCCGAGGCCGAAGAGGGCCCCGAAGAGCTGGCCGAGGAGGACACCGAAGAGGAGCAAGCGGACGGACCAGACGAGGACGAGGAGCCCCCGCCCGCCGACGACAAGCCGGAAGAGCCCAGCTAGCCCGCCGCCCTCGACGGAGCGGCTTCGCGGCGCAGCATAGACTCGGTGCGACGTTGGCACGGGCGAAGGAGAGGCGTTGAACTCCAGCCGGTTGGAACTGCCCGTCCCGGTCAAGCTGGTGGTGCTCGCCTCCGGATCGGGCACGCTGCTGCAGTCGCTCCTGGACGCGACCGAGCGCATCGACTTCCCGGCGAAGATCGTCGCCGTCGGCACGGATCGCACGGGCGTCGAGGCGCTGGCCCGCGCCGAGCGCGCCGGGGTGCCGCACTTCACCGTCCGGCTCAGCGACCACCCGGACCGCGACGCCTGGGACAAGGCCCTCACCGAGGCGGTCGCCGCCTACGAGCCGGACCTGGTCGTGTCGGCCGGCTTCCTGAAGATCCTGGGGACGAACTTCCTCACGCGCTTCCCGAACCGCGTGATCAACACGCACCCGGCCCTGCTGCCGTCGTTCCCGGGGATGCACTCCGTGGCCGACGCGCTGGAGCTGGGCGTCAAGCTGACCGGCTGCACGGTGCACTTCGTGGACGCCGGGGTCGACACGGGGCCGATCATCGCCCAGGAGGCGGTGGCGGTCGAGCCGGACGACGACGAGGACAGGCTGCACGAGCGGATCAAGGTCGTGGAACGACGGCTGCTCGTGGACGTGGTGGAACGACTCGGCCGGGCCGGTGCCACGGTCGAGGGACGGAAGGTGAGGTTGCGGTGACGGTGGAAGACCGGCGTCCGGTGAAGCGCGCGCTGATCGGCGTTTCGGACAAGACGGGCCTGCTGGAGCTGGGCACCGCGCTGCACGCGGCGGGTGTGGAGATCGTTTCCACCGGCGGCACGGCGAAGGTGCTGGCCGACGCCGGGGTGCCGGTCACGCCGGTCGAGCAGGTCACCGGGTTCCCGGAGTCGTTCGACGGCCGCGTGAAGACGCTGCACCCGCGGGTGCACGCCGGCCTGCTGGCCGACCGCGACCGGCCCGAGCACGTCGAGCAGCTGCGTGAGCTGGACATCGCGCCGTTCGACCTGCTGGTCGTCAACCTCTACCCGTTCCGGGAGACCGTTGCCTCCGGCGCGAGCCCCGAGGACTGCGTGGAGAACATTGACATCGGCGGTCCGGCGATGGTCCGCGCCGCGGCGAAGAACCACAACAACGTGGCCGTCGTAGTCGACCCGGCCCGCTACGACTGGGTGCTGGAGCAGGTCCGCGCCGGCGGCTTCGTGCTGGCCGACCGCAAGCGCCTGGCGGCCCAGGCGTACGCGCACACCGCGAGCTACGACATCGCGGTCGCGTCGTGGTTCGCCAACGCCTACGCCCCGGCCGACGACTCCGGCTTCCCCGACTTCACCGGCGGCACCTGGGAGCGCGGCGAAGTGCTGCGCTACGGCGAGAACCCGCACCAGCGCGCCGCGGTCTACCGGCACTGGCGCGGCGGCCTGGCGCACGCCGAGCAGCTGCACGGCAAGGCCATGTCCTACAACAACTACGTCGACACCGACGCCGCGCGCCGGGCCGCCTACGACTTCGAGGGCCCCGCGGTCGCGATTATCAAGCACGCCAACCCGTGCGGCATCGCGGTCGGCCTGGACATCGCCGAGGCGCACCGCAAGGCCCACGCGTGCGACCCGGTGTCGGCCTACGGCGGCGTGATCGCGGCGAACCGGCCGATCACTCGTGCGGCCGCCGAGCAGATCGCCGAGGTGTTCACCGAGGTCGTGCTCGCGCCGGACTTCGAGGACGAGGCGCTGGACGTGCTCAAGCGCAAGAAGAACGTCCGCCTGCTGAAGCTGCCCGCGCTGACCGACGCGGACCCCATCGAGTTCCGGCCGATCTCCGGCGGCATGCTCGTGCAGACCGTCGACCGGATCGACGCGCCCGGCGACTCACCGGCGAACTGGACGCTCGCCACCGGCGAGGCCGCCGACGCCGACACGCTCGCGGACCTGGTGTTCGCGTGGCGGGCGATCCGCGCGGTGAAGTCAAACGCGATCCTGCTGGCCAGCGGCGGTGCGACGGTCGGCGTCGGCATGGGGCAGGTCAACCGCGTCGACTCGTCCCGGCTGGCCGTGCAGCGCGCCGGTGACCGGGTCAAGGGCGCGGTGGCCGCGTCCGACGCGTTCTTCCCGTTCCCGGACGGGCTGCAGGTGCTGATCGACGCCGGCGTGAAGGCCGTCGTCCAGCCCGGCGGCTCGGTGCGGGACGCCGAGGTGATCGCGGCGGCCGAGGAGGCCGGCGTGACGCTGTACCTGACGGGCACGCGCCACTTCGCCCACTGACGGCCTAGAGCCGGGTGGCGGTCCCCGTGATCGTCACCCGCTCGTCGCCGGGGTGGACGTCCACGAGCAGTTCGCTGCGCCGCCCCATGTCCTCGCCCTGCACGATCGTGAGGCGCCGGGGTTCGGTGACCTTGCCGAGGGCCTTCAGGTAGCCGCCGAAGGCCGCGGCCGCCGCGCCCGTCGCGGGGTCCTCGACGACGCCGCCGACCGGGAACGGGTCGCGGGCGTCCACGGTGTTCTCGTCCTGCGGGTGGAACAGGTGCACGGTGGTCCAGTCGTGCTCGCGCATCACGCCCGCGAGGCGGTCGAAGTCGTAGTCGAGGCGGGCCAGGCGGTCCCGGGTGGCGGCGGCGAGCACGAGGTGGTCGTTGCCTGCGAAGGCGACGTGCGGTGGCCAGGCCGGGTCGAGGTCGTCGCGGGACCAGCGGAGCGCGTCGAGAGTCTGGCTCAGTTCGTCCTCGGTGGCGGGCCGGGAGCGGGTGGGGACGCTGGTGAAGCCGGCGGTGATCCGCGTGGTGCCGCCGGTCCGCAGCGCGATGGGGCCGGCCGGGGTGTCGAAGGCCAGGTCGCCGGTGCCGGTCCGTTCGGCGAGCGCGACCGCGGTGGCGATGGTGGCGTGCCCGCAGAAGGCGACCTCGGCCAGCGGGCTGAAGTAGCGCACGCGGTAGTGGCGGGGGCCGTCCGGGATGGCGAAGGCGGTCTCCGAGTAGCCGACGTCCGCGGCGATCTTCTGCATGTCGTTGTCGGTGAGCCCGGTCGCGTCGAGGACGACACCGGCCGGGTTGCCGCCGGTGGGGTCGCTGCTGAACGCGGTGTAGCGGAGGACCTCGGTCATGACGTCGATTCTGCCGGATCGAGGGGCGCGGTGGTCGGTATTATCATACCG
This sequence comes from Amycolatopsis methanolica 239, assembly GCF_000739085.1. NCBI lineage: Bacteria > Bacillati > Actinomycetota > Actinomycetes > Pseudonocardiales > Pseudonocardiaceae > Amycolatopsis > Amycolatopsis methanolica. The sequence continues at coordinate 782,606 of NZ_CP009110.1, forward strand.
TCCAAACAATACCGTCCCCTGAACAAGAGGTACCCGTGATCGAACTGAAGGCGCCTGCGGAGATCGAGCGCATGCACGTGACCGGGCGTTTCGTTGCCGAGGTGCTCACCGAGGTCGGCCGGCTCGCCGACGTGGGCGTCAACCTCCTGGACCTGGAGCACCACGTCCGCGGCATGATCAAGCGGCGCGGTGCCGAGTCCTGCTACTGGGACTACGCCCCGTCCTTCGGCGAGGGCCCGTTCCGCAACGTCATCTGCCTGTCGGTCAACGACGCCGTCCTGCACGGTCTGCCGCACGACTACACGCTGCGTGACGGCGATGTGCTCACCGCGGACCTCGCGGTGACCATCGACGGCTGGGCGGCCGACTCGGCGCGCACGGTCGTCGTCGGGACCGCGGCCGAGGAGGACCTGCGGATCATCCGCGCCACCGAGGAGGCGCTGGAGGCTGCGATCGAGGCGGCCCGCCCTGGCAACCGCCTCGGCGACATCTCGGCGGCGATCTGGTCCGTGGCCGAGGCGTACGGCTACCCGGTGAACACCGAGTTCGGTGGTCACGCCATCGGCCGCACCATGCACGAGGACCTCCACGTCCCCAACAAGGGCCGGGCGGGTCGCGGTCTGAAGCTCCGGCCCGGCCTGACCCTCGCCCTCGAACCGTGGTTCGCGCGCACGACCGACCGCATCGTCCACGACCCCGACGGCTGGACCATCCGGTCGGCCGACGGCTCCCGCACGGCGCACTCCGAGCACACGGTGGCCATCACCGAGGACGGCCCGCTGGTGCTCACCCGGCGTGACGAGGAGGGCCGCGCCTCGACTTGACATCGCACAGGTGTTCGAGGCAAACTAGGCGCATCGAACAGAAGTTCGAACAGTCGCCGGCTTCCCCACGGTGACGTCCGCAGGTTCTCGCAGGCGCGTCGTGGGAGGTGGCATGTCGGTCGCGACACTGGCAGCTCTGCCCGGGGTGAGCACGGCGAGCGGGGTGGCCGCCGCGGCGGAGCACGCCCAGCTGACCGGGCGCGTCCTGCCGGTGCTGCCGGAGTTGCGCCGCCTGCTGCCGTCGGCGGGCCTGCGGCGCGGGAGCACGATCGCGGTGCGCGGATCGACGTCGTTGCTCCTGGCGCTGCTGGCCGAGGCGACGGCGACCGGATCGTGGGCCGCGGCGGTGGGGATGCCGGACCTCGGTCTGGTGGCCGCCGCGGAACTCGGGGTCGAGGTGAGCCGGCTCGCGCTGGTGCCGCGGCCAGGGGCCGAGTTCGCCGCGGTCACCGGCGCGCTGCTGGACGGGGTGGATGTGGTGGCGGTCGCCGCTCGGGGCGCGGCGCCGCAGGAGGCACGGCGCCTTTCGGCGCGGGCACGGCACCGGGGCGCCGTGCTGCTCTCCCTCGGGCCGTGGCCAGGCGCCGAGGTGGAGCTGAACTGCGTGGCCGGCCGCTGGGCCGGTCTCGAAGGCGGGCACGGGTACCTGCGTGAGCGGCGGGTCCGTGTCCAGGGTGCCGGCCGGGGCGCGGCGACGCGGCTCCGGTGGGCGGATCTGCTGCTGCCGGGGTCTGCGGGGGCCCCGGCAGCAGCACCCGAGCCGGTGCTCGAACTGGCCAGGGAGGTGGGCTGATGCCCGCGCGGCTGCCGGGAACGGCGGTGGCGCGGCGCGGCGCCACCGGCGGGGTGGTGTGCCGCGGGGTCGCCCGGCGCGGGAGGTGTGCCGGGCGGCTCCGCAGGCCGGCCGGAGCGCGAGTTCTGCGTTCGGTGGTGCGAGTTCTGCGCTCCCGCTCGGGAGTTCTGCCTTCAGTGGCGCGAATTCCGCGTTCGGGCGTGCGAGTCTCACCCGCGGGTGGGAGAGTTCCGCAGTGTGGTGCGCGAGTGCTGCGCCCGGGTGCGCAGCCTCGACACCCCAAGCCGGCTCACGGCACCGGCGGCGCGAGGAGCGCGGCATGTCCACAGTAGACAAACCGCCGCGCATGCTGGTTCTCTGGTGCCCCGACTGGCCCGCGGTCGCCGCTTGCCTGGGCGACGGCGCGCCCCTGCACCTGCCTGCCGCGGTGTTCCACGCCAACCGCGTCGTCGCGTGCACCGCTGTCGCCAGGGCGGCCGGCGTCCGGCGCGGCATGCGCCGCCGGGACGCGCAGTCCCGCTGTCCCGAACTCCAGGCCTTCGGCCCGGACGAGGACCGCGACGCGCGCCTCTTCGAGCCGGTCGCGGCCGCCGTGGAGGAGCTGGTCGTCGGGGTCGAGGTGGTCCGCCCCGGCCTGGTCGCGGTGCCCGCCGACGGCGCGTCCGGCTACTTCGGTGGCGAGCTGCGCCTCGCGGAGCTGCTCGCCGAGCACGTCTCCCACCAGGTGGAGTGCCAGATCGGGATCGCCGACGGCTTGTTCGCCGCGACACTGGCCGCCCACCGGTCCCGCATCGTCGACCGTGACCGGGCCGCCGATTTCCTCGCGCCCCTGCCGGTCGACGAGCTGGACCAGCCGGCCGCCGACCGCGCCGAGCTGGTGGACCTGTTGCGCCGCCTGGGTTTGCGCACGCTCGGCGCGTTCGCGAAACTCGCCGAACGGGACGTCGCCGCGCGGTTCGGCCGCGCGGGCATGATCGCGCACCGGCTGGCGCGCGGTCTCGACGAACGGCCACCGCACCGGCGACGGCCGCCGCCCGAACTCACCGTCACCAAGGCCTTCGACCCGCCGCTGGACCGGGTCGACGCCGCGGCGTTCATGGCCCGCACCCTCGCCGAGCGGTTCCACGGCGGCCTGGCCCGGCACGGCCTGGCCTGCACGCGCCTCGGCATCTACGCCACCACCGAGAACGGCGAGGAACTGAGCCGCGTGTGGCGGTGCGCGGAACCGCTGACGCCGCAAGGCATCGCGGACCGCGTGCGCTGGCAGTTCGAAGGCTGGCTGCGCGCCGCGCCCGGTGAACGGCCCAGCGCCGGGGTGGAGCGGCTGCGGCTGGCTCCCGAGGAGACCGTCGAGGGGCACTCGCTGCAGCTGGGGCTGTGGCAGGCGGGCCTGCGTGGCCTGTCCGACGAGACCACCGAGCGGGCCGGCCGCGCGCTGGTGCGGGTGCAGGGCCTGCTCGGCCCGGACAGCGTCTTCACCGCGGTGCTTGACGGCGGCCGCGGCCCGGCCGAGCGCGTCCGGCTGGTGCCGTGGGGCGACCCGCGGACCCCGCAGAGCCCGCCGGACGTGCCGTGGCCGGGACGGCTGCCCGCGCCGTCCCCGGCCACGGTCTACGCGCAGCCGCTGCCCGCGCGCATCCTCGACGCCTCGGGCGCGGAGGTGCACATCACGCGGCGGCGGGAGCTTTCCGCGCCACCGCACCGGGTTTCGGTGGGCGACGGCCCGCCGCGGGAGGTCCTGGACTGGGCCGGACCGTGGCTGGTCGACGCGCACTGGTGGACGCCGGGTGGCGACGGCGTGCGCACCCGGGTGCAGGCTGTGCTGGCCGGGGAACCGGAAACGGCGGTGCTGCTGACGAGAGTGGGCGGATCGAGTCCGCATTGGACAGTGGAGGGAGTGTACGACTGATGGACGACGAGTACTTCCGGGACCTGCGGCACTGGCTGGCCCTGCCGCGCAAGGTGGTCGAGTCGCTCGACCCGGTCGAGGACGAGCAGATGCTGCTGCCGATCCCGGTGCCGCGCCGCCCGGTGGACTGATGGGCTTCAACAACCCGCCCGTCCCCTGGGAGGAGCTGGAACGCAGGCTGGCGGGCAGACCGGAGACAGCCGACGGCGGGGACAGCCCCGCCTGGAGCCGGAAACGGGAGGGCTACGTCCGGCCGAGCACCGTCGAGGCCCCGCGCGGGGACGACCACGCGGGCGGGCGGCGCCGGGTGCCCTACGCCGAGCTGCACTGCCACTCCAACTTCAGCTTCCTGGACGGCGCGAGCCACCCCGAGGAGCTGGTCGAGGAGGCGGCGCGGCTGGGGCTCGACGCGATCGCGCTCACCGACCACGACGGCATGTACGGCGTGGTGCGGTTCGCCGACGCGGCGCGCGACCTGGGCGTGCGCACGGTGTTCGGCACCGAGCTGAGCTTCGGCCTGTCCGGCCCGCAGAACGGCGTCGCCGACCCCGAGGGCGAGCACCTGCTTCTGCTCGCCAAGCAGCAGGACGGTTACGCCGCCCTGTGCCGGGCGATCACCGCGGGTCAGCTCGCCGGGCACGACCACGCCGCGTCGGCGGACCGGGCCGAGAAGGGCCGCCCGGTGTACGACCTGGACGCCGTCGCGAGCGAGGTCGCGGGCAAGGTCGTGGTGCTCACCGGCTGCCGCAAGGGCGCGGTCCGGAAAGCGCTGGCCCGCGGCGGCCCGGAGGCGGCCGGACGCGAACTGCGGCGGCTGCGCGACCGGTTCGGCTCGGTGTACGTCGAGCTGACCGACCACGGCTACCCCGAGGACGGGGTGCACAACGACGTCCTCGCCGCGCTGGCCGCCGAGCAGGGCCTGCCGACCGTCGCCACCACCGCCGCCCACTACGCCACCCCGGACCGGGGACGGCTCGCCGGCGCGATGGCCGCGATCCGCGCCCGCCGCGGGCTCGACGACATGGCGGGCTGGCTGCCCGCGTCCGGCATGTCGTTCCTGCGGTCCGGCGAGGAGATGGCGCAGCGGTTCGCCCGCTACCCCGGCGCGGTGCAGCGGGCCGCGCTGCTCGGGCTGGAGTGCGCCTTCGACCTGAAGCTGGTCGCGCCCGAGCTGCCGCCCTACGACGTCCCCGCCGGCTACACCGAGGCGTCCTTCCTGCGCGAGGAGGTCTACCGCGGCGCCGCGCACCGCTACCGCGACCGGCCGGAGGCGCTGGACCAGATCGAGCACGAGCTGCGGATCATCGAGCAGCTGGGCTTCCCCGGCTACTTCCTCATCGTCTGGGACATCGTCGAGTTCTGCCGCCAGAACAACATCTTGTGCCAGGGCCGCGGCTCGGCGGCGAACTCCGCGGTCTGCTACGCGCTCGGCATCACCAAGGTCGATTCGGTGCGCTGGAAACTGCTGTTCGAACGCTTCCTCGCGCCGGACCGGGACGGCTACCCGGACATCGACCTGGACATCGAGTCCGACCGCCGCGAGGAGGTGATCCAATACGTCTACCGCAAGTACGGGCGCCTGCGCACCGCGCAGGTGGCGAACGTGATCACCTACCGCGCCAAGTCCGCGATCCGGGACGCGGCAAGGGCTTTCGGGTACTCGCCCGGCCAGCAGGACGCGTGGAGCAAGCAGATCGACCGCTGGGGCCCGCTGCACGACACCAAGGACGACACCGATCACGACATCCCGCTGCCGGTGCTGCAGGTGGCCGCCGCGCTGGAGGACTTCCCGCGGCACCTGGGCATCCATTCCGGCGGCATGGTGATCTGCAACCGGCCGGTGAGCGAGGTGTGCCCGATCGAGTGGGCGCGCATGGCCGACCGCAGCGTGCTGCAGTGGGAGAAGGACGACTGCGCCTCCGTCGGCCTGGTCAAGTTCGACCTACTCGGCCTCGGCATGCTCTCCGCGGTGCACTACATGCTCGACCTGGTGCGCGAGTTCGAGGGCGTCGAGGTCGACCTCGCGAACCTGGACCTGGAGGACCAGGAGGTCTACCGGATGCTGCAGCGCGCGGACGCGATCGGCGTGTTCCAGGTGGAGAGCCGGGCGCAGATGGCGACGCTGCCGCGGCTGAAGCCGAAGACGTTCTACGACCTGGCGATCGAGGTCGCGCTCATCCGGCCCGGCCCGATCCAGGGCGGCTCGGTGCACCCCTACATCCGCCGCGCCACGAAGAAGGAGAAGTGGCGGCACGACCACCCGCTGCTGGCCAACGCGCTGGACAAGACCTTGGGGGTGCCGCTGTTCCAGGAGCAGATGATGCAGATCGCCCTGGACGTCGCGAACTTCACCGCCGCCGAGGCCGACGAGCTGCGGCACGCGATGGGCTCGAAGCGGTCCACGCGGAAGATGGAGCGGCTGCGGGAACGGTTCTACGACGGCGCGCGGCGCAACGGCCTCGACGACGAGCTGATCGCGCGGATCTTCCACAAGCTGATGGCGTTCGCCAACTTCGGTTTCCCGGAGAGCCACGCGCTGAGCTTCGCCTACCTGGTGTTCGCCAGCGCCTACTTCAAGCGCTACCACCCGGCGGCGTTCTGCGCGGCGCTGCTGCGGGCCCAGCCGATGGGGTTCTACTCGCCGCAGTCGCTGGTCGCCGACGCCCGGCGGCACGGCATCACCGTGCACGGCCCGGACATCAACGCGAGCCTGCCGCACGCGACGCTCGAACCCGGTGCCGACGGGTTGGCGGTGCGGATCGGGCTGGCCACGGTGCGGATGATCGGGCAGAAGCTCGCGGAGGAGATCGTCGCGGAACGCGCGCGGGGTGGGCCGTTCGCCGACATGGCCGACCTGGCGCGGCGCGTGCGGCTGACCACGCCGCAGATCGAGGCGCTGGCCACGGCGGGGGCGTTCGGCCGGTTCGGCGAGATCGACGGCGACCGGCGGCGCGCGCTGTGGGCGGCCGGGGCGGTGGCGCAGGAACGGCCGGAGAAGCTGCCGGTCACGCTGGCCGGGGCGCACGCGCCGACGCTGCCCGGCATGGACCACATCGACGAGGCGGTCGCCGACGTGTGGGCGACCGGGCTGTCGCCGGACAGCTTCCCGACGGAGTTCATCCGCGAGCGGCTGGACGCGCTGGGCGTGGTGCCCGCCGCAAAACTGATGGACGTCGAAGACGGCGCCCGGGTGCTGATCGGCGGAGCGGTGACGCACCGCCAGCGCCCGGCGACCGCGGGCGGGGTCACGTTCCTGAACATCGAGGACGAGACGGGGATGGTCAACGTCGTGTGCAGCGCCGGGTTGTGGCGCCGGTACCACCGGGTGGCGCGGGGCAGCGCGGCGATGCTGATCCGCGGGGTGATTGAGCGGGCGGACGGGGTGGTGAGCGTGCGCGCGGACCGGTTGCAGCACCTGTCGATGCGGGTGCCGTCGAAGTCGCGGGACTTCCGGTGAACGGCCTGCCGATCACCGACGCGCGCGGGAACACCCTGGTCAGCGTGCGGTTCGGGGTCTCGACGGATCCCGCGGTGCCGATGCCGCTCGCGCTGGTGGTCGTCGAGGTGGACGAGCGTGTGCTGCTCGTGTTCGACCGGCGGCGCGGGCAGTGGGAGCTGCCCGGCGGGATGATCGAACCGGGGGAGACGTCGCACCAGGCCGCGGTCCGCGAACTGGCCGAGGAGACCGGGATCGTGGTGAGCGGCCTGCGGTTCGCCGCCGTGGCGCGGTTCGTGCTGTGCGATCCGGTGCGCCGCGAGTACGCCGCGGTCTACCGGACGGGGTTCGCGACCGAGCCCGTGGTGACGCCGCGGGAGGACGAGGTCTCCGCGATCGCCTGGTGGAACCCGCGCACGCCCCTGCTGCGGGACCAGGGCGTGCTGGACGCCGAGATCGCCCGGCGGGTCACCGGTTTGAGCTGAGGGCCCGGACCGCCCCGGTCTCCTCGCGCCACGCCAGGCTCCACTCCACCGGCGGCGCGTCCGAGAACGGCACGAACGCCAAGTTCGGGCGCGGGAAGTACCGCGTCGCGTGCTCGGCGAGCGGGCTGATGCCCTCACCGGCTTCGACGGCGAGGAACAGTTCCTGGATCGTCTCGGGTGCGCGTCCGAGTTCGATGGGACGGCCCGCGGGCGTGGTCCACGGCAGTCGTGGCGGCCAGAGGGCGCGGAGCACGGTGTCGCGCGCCAGGTCCTCCAGCGACACGGATTCCTTGCGGGCGAAGGGGTGTCTCGCCGCCACCGCCAGCACCAGCGGCTCGGTGTGCACCACCACCCCCGGTTCCGGCAGCAGCGTGACCAGGGCGCCGACGTCGCCGTCCCGCCGCGACCGCAAGGGATCGTTGAACGCGGCTTCCTTGACCTGGACGCGGAAGCCCTGCGCCCTGACGGTTTCCAGCCGGTGCGCGATGAGGTCGGCCACCGCGGGCGCCGCGAAACCCAGGCGCAGCACGGTGTTCCGCTCGCGCCCGGCGGCCCGGGCCCGCTCGAACGCCTCCTGGATCTGCCGGTGGGCGGGCGCGACCTCGTCTCGCAGCCGCTGCCCGATGGCGGTCAGGGCGACCCGCCGGCTCGTCCGGTCGAACAGCCGCGCGCCGATGCGCCGTTCCAGCGTTCGGATCGTCTGGCTGACCCGCGCCTGCGAGACGCGCAGCAGCTCGACCGTGCGGCCGAAGTGCAGTTCCTCGGCGAGCACAAGGAAGAACTCGATGTCCCGCCGCTCCACATCCATAACACCCAGGTTTTCGATCGCGCGCGGTTTTGTCGTTGGTCGCCGCGTTCGGGACGGCCAGAGTGGAGGCATGAACCTGATCCGCGCCACCGAAGCCGAAGCCCTCGCCGACGCCCGGGGCAGCCCATCACGCTGCTCACCGACACGGACACGCTGACCAGCAACCGGGCGACGTTCGAGCCCGGCGCCACCGGCGCGCCGCCGCACTTCCACACCAAGGCCACCGAGGTCTTCTTCGTACTGAGCGGCCGCCTGGACGTCCTGCTCGACGAGGAGGTGGTCACTCTCGGGGAAGGCGACTTCCTCACCGTGCCGCCGCGGGTGCCGCACGCCTTGACTTTCACCCCCGGGATGGACCGGTTCGACTACTACCGGCTGCTGGACCGGGTCAACCGCGGCGAGGCGGATCCGCGGGAGATGCGGGAGTCGCAGGAGCGCTACGACAACCACTACGTCGACAGCCAGGTCTGGCGGGTGTGATTAGCTCGCCGGATGGAGATCGCCGAGGACTACCGGGACGCCGTGCTGCCGGGGACGACGTGGGAGAAGCGGCAGTTCAGCCGGTGCGATTTCAGCGGCGCGGACCTGCGCCGGCTGGTCACGCAGGGCTGCACGTTCGACGAGTGCGACTTCTCCGGCGCGGATTTGGGGGAGTCGCGGCACCAGGCTTCGGCGTTCCGGTCGTGCGTGTTCGACCGGACGGTGCTGGCGGACAGCACGTGGAGCGCGTGCTCGTTGCTCGGATCGTCCTTCGTGGACGGTGGGTTGCGCGGGATGTCCGTGCGGGACAGCGATTTCTCGCTGGCCAACTTCAGCCGGGCGAACCTGCGGCGCCGGTCGCTGTCCGGGTTGCGGTTCCGCGAGGCCAGTTTCGTGGACGCGCACCTGACCGAGGCCGACCTGCGGGACAGCGACTTCCGCGGCGCACGGTTGGGCGGCGCGGACCTCACCGGCGCCGACCTGCGCGGCGCGAAGCTCGACGCGAACGCCCTGGTGCAGGCGAAACTACGCGGCGCGCGGGTCGACCTGGAGACGGCGATCGCCTTCGCCGCGGCGCATGGCCTGGTGGTCGGCTGACCCCGGGCCGCGCGCCGGGCTGGGGCTAGTCGATCGGCGGTTCGCCGGGGTCCAGCTCGATCAGGTCGCCTGAGGCGAGCAGGTCCTCGATCGACGCGGGCAGCAGGTACGCCGCGCCGCCGCCGGGCTGGTTGAACCACGGGATCGCGACGCCGGCGAGCGCCTCGATCGGCCGCTGCACCCGGTACACGTGGTACGGGCGGCTCACCCACTCCGGCACCAGCGAACGCTCCTCGAACGGGGTCCCGGCCGCGTAGGTCAGGTTGCCGTCCGGGCCGCCGAAGCGGTCGAGCTCGCTGCCCGCGGGCAGTTCGCGCATTTCCTTGCCGCGGAACAGGGTCAGCGGCGGCTCGCCGGGCAGCGGCTGGATCGGCCACTGCTGGTTGCCGCCACCGGAGGCAGCCGAGGCCGTGGCCGCCGCAGGGGCGGGCGCGGCCGGTTCGACCCGTCGCGGCGGCGGTTCACGTCGCGACGGGGCGGGTGGGGGCGGCGCGACCGGGGGCGCGGCCAGCACCGTGGGCGGCCCGGCCGGGTCCGGTTCGTCGAGGCGGTCGGTGATGGTGCGCTGCGGGAGGTCGTGCCGCCGCGGCTCGGACGGTTCCTGGGCCGGGGTGAGCGGCACCTCGGTGGCGTCCATCTCCGGCCGCGCCGGTGGTGCCGTACGGCCGCCCGGGTTGAGCAGCAGCTTGCCGAGCATGAACGCGGCGGCGTCGTCGGCGTCGCCGAAGACCGCGGGGCTCGTCAGGGCCTCGTCGTACCAGCCGACGCGCCAGCCGTCATCGACCTTCTCCAGGCTCCAGCCGTGCTCGGCCGGTTCGCCGATGCGGTACGCCCCGTCCGGAACACCGAGGTCGGCGAGCTTCGAGCGCAGGTTGTCCAGCGCCGGTTCGGTGGGGCCGAACGGCTTCGGCTCGGCCGGGGCGGACGGCGGGGGCACCGGGCGGGCCAGCATGGTCGGCGGACCGTCGTTCGAGGGCCGCCCACCGCGCGGCGCCTGCCCCGTGAACGCCCTGGACCCACCGCGCGGGTCGCCGCCCCGCTCGAAGCCCGGACGCCCCTCCACCGAGCGGCCATCCGCGCCGGGGGGAGCTTCCTCCGGGCCTTCGTGGCTGGTGAAGGCGCGTTGGTCGGGGCTTTCGGTGCTGGCGAAGCTGCGCTGGTCGCGGCCCTCGAGGCCGTCCTGTCCGGCGAAGGCGCGTTGGTCACGGCCTTCCGGGCTGTCCGGGCTGGTGAAGCCGCGCTGGCCGCGGCCTTCCGGCGCCTCCTGCCCGAAGCCCGCGGAACGGCGGGCGTCCAGCCCCGCCGCGGGAACCTGGCCCGGGGCTTGCCCCTCCGGGCCGAAGCGCTCCGGGCCACGCGCGTCGAGGCCGCGCCCCTCGGGAGCTTCCTGCCCGAAGCGCTCCGAACCGGCGAAGCCGCGCTGGCCACGCCCCTCCGGCGCCTCCTGGCCGAAGGCATGCGGTTCGGGCCCGGAGCCGCCCTGGGACATGCCGTGATGGCCGCGCCCCTCGGGCCCTTCTTGACCGAAGCCGCGGGGTTCGGTCCCGGGGCCGTCTTGGGGCATGCCGTGGTGGCCGCGCCCCTCGGGCGCCTCCTGGCCGAAGCCGCGGGATTCGGGTCCAGTGCCGCGCTCTTCCGGGCCTTCCTGCCCGGCGAAGCCGCGCCCCTCGGGAGCGGCGAAACCGTGCTGGCCGCGCCCCTCGGGCGCCTCCTGACCGAAGGCGCGGGACTCAGACCCGGCTCCACGGCCTTCCGGGGCTTCTTGACCGAAACCACGCGATTCGGGCCCGGCGCCACGGCCTTCCGGCGCTTCCTGGCCGAAGCCGCGGGATTCGGGTCCGGCGAGTCCCTCCTGGCCGGGGATTCCCTCGGGGCCAGCCTGGCCGAAGCGTGCCTGCCCCCGGGATTCGGAGCCGGGCCGTTCCTGCGGCAGTCCGCGTCCCTCGGGGGCTTCCTGGCTGAAGCGCTCCGGCCCGCGGGCCTCGGGGGTGAGCCCGCGCCCCTCCGGCCCCTCCGGACCGGCGAAGCCGCGCCCCTCCGCGCCCTCCGAGTCGGCACCGCGCCCCTCGGAACCAGCCAAACCACGTGCCTCAGCGCTTTCCTGCGCGGCGTACGCCTCGCGGCCGTCCCAGCCCCGGCCCTCCGTGGGCTCCTCGTCGTCGGCGGCACCCTCCCGAGGCTCCCAGGACGGCTCCCACGTCCGGCCTTCCGGCGCCCCTTCCGCACCGCGCGGCGAGTCCGCGAACGCCTCGCGCGCGTCCCAGCTGCGGGTCTCGTCGCCGGCCTCGTCCGCGGGCTCCGGCTCGGCGTCCTTCACCGCCGGCTGCACCAGCATGGTCGGCGGCCCGGCGTCGGGGTCGATCACCGGCGTCAGCGTGGTCGGCTGCTCGACCGGCTCCGCCCCAACGGCAGGCGGCCCGGGCTCGGCGGGCGGCGGCGCGGCCTGCTCCGGCACCCGGCGCGGCGGCTGCGCGGGACCGCGGTTCAGGTACGCGCCCGCGGCCTGCACGGTCTGCTCCGGCACCTCCGGCAGCGCGTGCCCGGCCGCGGCGATGTGCGCGACCAGCTCGGCCTCCGGCGCGACGCCGTACTCCTGCAGGTAGTAGTTGACCGCCGCAGGCCAGATCCACACGCCGTCGGTGTGGAAGGCCACCGGCACGGTCGCCGCGGGCTGCTGCGCCAGCCGGTCCAGGTCGAACCCGCGCTCGGCGCGCACGACCGGCGCGTTGTTCAGGTACTCGAGCACCCGCTGCTGCTCGTCGGCGTCCAGCTCCGGGCGGTTGAGCACCGGGCGGCCGTTCGGCTCGTGGCCGTCGAAGATCCGGGCGATCCGGAAGCGCGGGCCGGGCTGCTCGGGCGCGAGGCCGGCCATGCGGCGCATCAGCCACTCCGGCACGTTGTCCTCGGAGCGGGGGAACATCCGCAGCTCGTCGGCGTAGGCCTGTGGCGGGGGCATCAGGTCCCACCGCGGCTCGTCGCGGTCGTACTCCAGGTTGTAGCTCGATGGGTGGTCGAGCTGGTAACGCGCGTTGAACCAGGTGCCGCGGCCCTCGCGGTACATCCCGGCCCGCAACCGGCCGAACAGCGTGGCGATGTCGTGGGTGGCCATCCACTCCTGGGCCGACCCGTCTTCGAGGAGCACCTCACCGGACAGCTCGTGGTAGCGGCCGACCGCCCGGTAGGACGCGGTCACCCGCCGCCAGTCCCGCGGGGCGGCCCGCAGCAGGGCCAGTCCGATCTGCTTGACCAGGGTGTCCTGCTCGGTCGCGTTCAGCTGGGTCGTCGGTTGCGCCACCAGGCCATTTTGACTGGTCACTGATCCGATTGCACACCACCCGCACCAATAGGGGCAATGACCAGTGCAGATACGTCAATCGAGGTACTAAGCGTTTCAGCGGAACTACCCATAGTGTCCTCAGCCGTCCTCGCGTGAGGCCCCGTTCATTCCTTTGCCAGAATGGTGGTCGTGACTGCGACGGTTCTCGACGGCAAAGCGACCAAGAACGCCATCTTCGAAGAGCTCAAGCCGCGGGTGGCCGCCCTGGCCGAGCGGGGCGTGACGCCCGGGCTGGGAACCGTCCTGGTCGGCGACGATCCCGGCTCGCACTCGTACGTGCGGATGAAGCACGCGGACAGCGCGAAGATCGGGGTCAACTCGATCCGCCGCGACCTGCCCGGCGACATCAGCCAGGACAAGCTCGAGGCCGTCATTGACGAGCTCAACGCCGACCCGGCCTGCCACGGCTACATCGTCCAGCTGCCGCTGCCCAAGCACCTCGACGCCGGCCGAATCCTGGAGCGCATCGCGCCGGAGAAGGACGCCGACGGCCTGGCCCCGGTCAGCCTGGGGCGTCTGGTGCTCAACGAGGCCGGCCCGCTGCCCTGCACCCCGTACGGGATCCTCGAACTGCTCAAGCGCCACGACGTGCCCATCGCGGGTGCGAATGTCACCGTCGTCGGCCGCGGTGTCACCGTGGGCCGCACGATGGGGCTGCTGCTGACGCGCCGCAGCGAGAACGCCACCGTGACCCTGTGCCACACCGGCACCAGGGACCTGGCGGCCGAGGTCAAGCGCGCGGACATCGTCATCGCCGCGGCCGGGGTGCCGCACCTGATCAAGCCGGACATGGTCAAGCCGGGCGCCGCGGTGCTGGACGTCGGCGTCTCGCACGTCGACGGCAAGCTCACCGGCGACGTGGACCCGGCGGTCGCCGAGGTCGCCGGGTGGCTGTCGCCCAACCCCGGCGGCGTGGGCCCGATGACCCGGGCGATGCTCGTCACCAACGTCGTCGAGGCGGCCGAGCGTGCACTCGCCACGGCGTAACCGCGCGGCCCTCCTGGAGCAGGTCCCGTTCGCACTGGTGATGCTGCTGGTGGCGGTCGCGGGCGTGCGGATCTGGCAGTACCACTGGCGGCAGGGCGCCGCGATCATCGGCGGCGCCCTGCTCGTGGCGGCGATCCTGCGGGCCGTCCTGCCGGGCGTGCGGGCAGGCCTGCTGGCCATCCGCGGCCGCCCGGTGGACGTCCTCAGCTACGCCGGGCTCGGCGTGCTCATCCTCTTCCTGGCCTTCACGATCACCGACGGGCCGTTCGGCACCTGAGTCACGCCTCGGCCATCGCCGGGGCGCGCGTGGCCTCCTCGCGGCGGTCCAGCGAGCCGGACACCACGGCGATCGTCAGGCCCACGATGGCCAGCCCCGCGCCGACCCAGTTCGGCGAGACCAGGCCGAGACCGCCCGCGATCACCAGGCCGCCGAGGTAGGCGCCGATCGAGTTGGCGACGTTGAAGGCGGACTGCACCGCGGCCGACACCATCGACGGCGCGCCACCGGCCTTGACCATGACGCGGGTCTGCATCATCGGGCCGATCATGAAGCCGGCGACGCCGACCAGGAAGATCGTGATCGCCGCGCCGACCTTGTTGTGCGCGGTGACCGTGAAGACCGCGAGCACTGCGGCCAGCGCGAGCAGCGCCACGTACAGGCTCGGCATCAGCGCCTTGTCGGCCAGCCGCCCGCCGAGCAGGTTGCCGATCGTCATCCCGACACCGGCCAGCGCGAGCAGCAGCGTCACCGCCTGCGGGTCGTAGCCGGCGACGTCGGTCATCATCGGCGTCACGTAGGACAGGCAGGCGAACACGCCGCCCAGCCCGAACGTGACGATGGCCAGGGCCAGCCACACCTGCGGGCGGCGGAACGCGCCCAGCTCACCGCGCAGGGACGGCGATTCGGGGCGGCCCTGGTGCGGCACGAGCTTCGCGATCGCCAGCACGGCGACCAGCCCGATCACCGCGACCACGGCGAACGTGGCGCGCCAGCCGACCTGCTGGCCGAGCAGCGTGCCTAGCGGCACGCCGACGACGTTGGCCAGGGTCAGGCCGAGGAACATCAGCGACACGGCCTTCGCGCGGTCGCCGGGCTTGACGAGGCTCGACGCCACGACCGCGCCCGCGCCGAAGAACGCGCCGTGCGGCAGCCCGGCGAGGAACCGGAAGACCACGCCGAACTCCTGGGTCGGCGCGACGGCGAACAGCAGGTTGCCCGCCGTGAACAGCGCCATCATCGCCAGCAGCATCGTCTTGCGCGGCAGCCGGACGGCGACCGCCGTCAGCAGCGGCGCGCCGACGACGACGCCGAGCGCGTAGGCGGAGATGAGGTGACCGGCGGTCGGGATGTCCACCCCGAACGTCGCGGCCGTCTGCGGAAGGACACCCATCATGACGAATTCCGTGGTGCCGATACCGAAGGCACCGACGGCGAGCGCGAGCAGCGCGATGGGCACGGTTCTCCTCTCCAGGTTGTCTGCATCGATACAGTCAACGGACATGAATATGGACAGCCCATCGCCGTCCATGGCGGCACGAGCTGTCCCTCGACCAGTGTCAACCAGGCGGGAGCCCGGTGTCATCCCGCCGGCTGGGTGACCATGCCCACGTGCGGGGCGTGCTCAGGCGTTGTGCTCCTGCTTTTCGTGACTGACCTCGCAGTCCGAGCCGGGGAAGATCAGGCCTTCGTGGCCGTCGGCGAAGCGCACGAGGTAGGGCGGCCCGCCGTTCTCCCCGCGGACTTCGACGATCTCACCGCGCTGCTCAGCCGCTCCCACGGTGCGACCGTGGACGAGGATCCGGTCTCCTACGGTTGCGTGCATCATCGACCACCTCCCGCGGGAACAAGGGTAAATCGGGCTCCCGGCAGTTGTCACTGGACCGGGAATTGATCAAGTTGCCGGGTTTCCGCGAGGCGAGCAGGCTTCGATTCATCCCGATGCGGAAAAGGAGTTCTGGCGATGGCTAGCTGCGTGGTCTGTGGCAACGACTACTGGATGTCCTTCGAGGTCCGGACGGTCAGCGGGGACACCTACACGTTCGACAGCATCGAATGCGCGGCGCAGAAGATCGCGCCGTCGTGCGAGCACTGCGGATGCCGGATCCTCGGGCACGGCGCCGAAGTCGAGGGCCGGTTCTTCTGCTGCGCGCACTGCGCACGGGAGAGCGGTTCGGGACTGGGCGCCGAAATCCGCGACACGGTCGGCGCCCACCCCGGCTGATCAGTTCTTCGCGGTGGCCTTAGCGGCTTTCTTGAAGGCGCGGACCTCGGTGAGCGTCTCCGGGCTGACGACGTCGGCGATGGAGCGGCGCGAGCCCTCCTCGCCGTACGCGCCCGCGGCCTCCCGCCAGCCCTCGGGCTGGACCCCGCGCTGCTTGCCGAGCAGGGCGAGGAAGATCCACGCCTTCTGGTCGCCGTAGCCGGGCAGTTCCTTGAGGCGGCGCAGGACTTCCTTGCCGTCCGGCTTCCCCTGCTTCCAGATCCGGTCGGTCTTGCCGTCGTAGTGCTCGACGACGTGGTTGGCGAGCGCGTGCACGCGGCGCGCCATCGAGCCGCCGTAGCGGTGGATCGCCGGCGGGGTCACGCACAGCTCGACGAACTCGTCGAGGTCGGACTCGGCGATCTTGCGCACGTCGAAGCCGTCCATGCGGTCGGCGATCTTCTTCGGCCCGATGAACGCGGTCTCCATCGCGATCTGCTGGCAGAGCAACCCGGAACACCGGGTCGCTGAGCAGGACGGGCGACGGGGCCCGCGCCGGCTCGTGGACAGCCGACCGAGAGGACTTGCCATGACCACTACCGATGAGTTCGCCAGCGTGATCGTCGATCAGCCCACAATGCTCTTCGCAGCCGTCGAGCGGGACGGGTCCGTCTGGACGTACGCCAGCCGGATCGTGCGGCCGGACGGACGCCTGTTCCGGCCAGTAGCTGAGGAGATCGGCCGACGCGGCCTCGTGCTCGTGTCCGAGGCCGAGTACGCGGACGACGAGGTGATGTTCGGCAGAGCAGTGGAGCGCCGGTACGCACCGGCCGAGTAACCGCCAGGCGAACGGGCCCCGGGGAGCGGGTATCTCCCCGGGGCCTTTCGTATCGAACCACGAGAGGATCCGATGACCATTCCCGCCGATTTCAGCGCCGAGATGGAACAGGCATACTCCGCGTCGGCGAGAACGCCGACGGCAAGCAGCGACCCGTTCGATGCGTTGTACGAGCCCCCTGAAGTCATCGCGCCGTTGCCGCTCACCGGCAACGGCGTGGCAGCGATCCGAGATTGGCTGGTCCGCGTCGAACGCCACTTCGGCGGCCAAGGGATGGCGACGTGCCACTACGCCGCCCTGTTGGGCTACTGGGCGAACCTGCGGACGTTCCGGGTGGAGATCTCGGACCGCAAGCTGTCCGAGGCGATCGGGGCACACCGTGACCGGCTGACCGGTCACGCTCAACGGCTCGTGGATGCCGGGTTCCTGGCGCGGCGCCCGAAGCGCGCCCGCGAACGGGGTACTCAGTACGTGCTGTCGGTACCGGAGGCGGTGAAGCTGTAGGCGTCAAAGTGGCCTGCATTTGTGTCCACCCTCCGCGGGAAATCCCGGCCATTCTGAACACCGGGTGGCCTGCTTTTCCCGGCCACCCTGGCAGCAAAGTGGCCTGCTTTTCCCGGGCCATTCCCTTATGTAGCCGCCGGAGGCCGGTGTAGCCGTCGGAGACAGCAGGCCGCCCGCGTATCGGCGGCCGTCCACAGAAGACCGGGTTATCGCCCGGGGCCCTCGAAGGCCCCGGAATAGTGAGGGGACCGCCCCGCAGGCGGTCCCTGTAGTGACAGGGCCACGGCTACCTGGCCGACCTCCGAGGCTGGCTGCTTGCCAACGGCGTCCGCGAAGAGGCGACACAGAAGATGGCCGTCGCCGTCGCTATCGAGCTGGGGACCGACCCGGCGCAGTGGTACCGCCGGGCGCTCTACTCCCCGGTGTAACCGACCAGGCCAGCGCAGGATTGGCAGGTCGGCGCTTCTCGGCGCCGACGGTCGGTCCTGCTCTGGTGGATCAGCCATCCGCACACGGTCGCCGCGACGGTCTCGCCGTCGCGGGACCACCACCGTTCGACAGCGTGACGCTGCTCGCCGACTACGGCCCATTCGGCCGGGTCTCTGACGCTCAGGAACGTGGGCACACGCTCGCCTCCGGTCAAGTGCGACAATCGCGACAAACGTACTCGTTCGCGTTGAACAGCCGTGTTCGACACGAAACGCGTCATCCGAGTGGACTAGTGCGGCATCCAGCGGCGAACGTAGGCAAGTGCCCGGCGATCTTGTTCCGACTGCCGACGCCGCGAAGGCGATCGGCGTAGACCGGCGCACCCTGCAACGGTGGGTCGCCGAGGGACGCGTGAATCCCACGCTGACCACGGTCGGCGGTCACCACAGGTGGGACGTCGAGGACCTGAAACGCCAGCTCAAGGAGCGATCCTAGGGGGAGGGAACGACGTGGGGGGCTGGACGAACGTAGGCGCTGGATTCCACGACATCAGGCAGGCCGAAGCCATGGCAGCCGACACGCAACGGCTGCTCGACTCCGCCCGCTCGGGCGGTTGGGCTGTCGACGAGGAGACCGGCACCCACCTCCGCCGTGCGGTCACTCAGATGCTGGAGCGACTGGCGGGCATTCAGGAGAACGTCTACCGACTGAAGAGTGCCCCTAAATTTGGCAACGACGACTACGCGAGAACTGCGGCCGCTCACTTTCAGACGGCCATGGATTCAGACGAGCATTCGCTCGTCCAGGTCTACGACGCGATCAGGGCCAACCTGGGCAAACTCGTCGACGCATTGGACGAGGCAATGGCTCGCTACGATGATTCCGATGGGGCGGCAACTCAGTATCTCGGCAAGTTCAAGGACTAGGGAAAGTACTGTGAGCACCAGCACTCGCGCCGGGCGGGCAGTGCTCGCCCTGGCTTGGGTCGCAGTTGCCGTAGGCGGCTGCACAACTACTGTTTCGGGAAGTCCGAGCCCTGCGCCCGGGTCCGCCTCGGCAACCGCCGACGGGGGCGAAGACGTGTTCGCGGGCCTGAACGCCTGCCAGATCCTCGACCAGTTGAACGAGGGGCAAGGTTTTCGGCCCGGGCGAAACATCAGCAAGCGCAATGAGTGCACTGCCACCAAAATGGAGTACGGCGCCAGGGGGTTGGCGCTGGATCCCGTGCAGGGATTGCAGGAGTTCGTGGCAGCAAACCCCGGCGCGACCGAGACAACCGTGAACGGACGAAAAGCGCTCCAGGCCAGAGTGTCAGCGGGGGGATGCAGTACCGCCATCGAAATCGGACCGCATGCGCGGGTGCTGGCGGATGTCGTGATGGCCATGCCCGGTGACGACGACAGGGCGTGCTCCGAGTCCCAGGCCCTGGCCGAACGGGTGGAGCCGCTGCTTCCCAAGACCCCGTCCTGACGCGGAGCAGCATGCCGAGGTTCAGCACCGCCGTACGGTTCCAGAGAGCGAGGTGAGAAACGAACTTGAGGCTAGTGGCCTCAGGCAACGAGCCTTTCGGTTTTCGCAGCTCACGGCCCCGCAGAACCCTCCATTCCGTTGGACTCCCGCTCGGCGCCGTGATCGTCGCCAAGGCTCTGTTCGCAGGTCGCATCGTCGAAGGTCGGTTCGGTCGAACAGCTCGACGTCGTCGGCCGCCACCCACACGGCCCGGATCTCCTGCCAGGTCGTGTGGGTGGGCCGGGTCTTGATCGGGAACCGCATGGCAGGGAACCTACGCTCCGCGAGGGGCGTGACTTCTGCCACTTCGGGCCTTTGCGAGACTGAGGTACGTCACCACCTAAGGCGTTCGTCTCCTAATAGCAGTACGCTTGTACCGCATAGACGTGCTGCACAGACACGCGCAGATCCGCGAGAGGAGCACCGCGGCTCATGGCCAAGATCAAGGTCGAGGGCACCGTCGTAGAACTCGACGGCGACGAGATGACTCGCATCATCTGGAAGTTCATCAAGGACAAGCTGATCCACCCGTACCTCGACATCAACCTCGAGTACTACGACCTGGGTATCGAAGAGCGCGACCGGACCGACGACCAGATCACCGTCGACTCCGCGAACGCCATCAAGAAGCACGGCGTCGGCGTCAAGTGCGCCACCATCACGCCGGACGAGGCCCGGGTCGAGGAGTTCGGCCTGAAGAAGATGTGGCGGAGCCCGAACGGGACCATCCGCAACATCCTCGGTGGTGTCGTCTTCCGTGAGCCGATCATCATCCAGAACATCCCGCGGCTGGTCCCGGGCTGGACGAAGCCGATCATCATCGGCCGTCACGCGCACGGTGACCAGTACAAGGCGACCGACTTCAAGGTTCCCGGCCCCGGCACGGTGACCATGACGTACGTGCCCGAGGACGGCTCCGAGCCGATCGAGTTCGAGGTCGCCCGCTACCCGGAGGGTGGCGGCGTCGCGATGGGCATGTACAACTACCGCAAGTCGATCGAGGACTTCGCGCGCGCCTCGCTGCAGTACGGCCTGGACCGCGGCATGCCGGTCTACATGTCGACGAAGAACACCATCCTGAAGGCCTACGACGGCATGTTCAAGGACACCTTCCAGGAGATCTTCGAGACCGAGTTCAAGGCCGACTTCGACGCCAAGGGTCTGACCTACGAGCACCGCCTGATCGACGACATGGTCGCCGCTTCGCTGAAGTGGGAGGGCGGCTACGTCTGGGCGTGCAAGAACTACGACGGTGACGTGCAGTCCGACACCGTGGCGCAGGGCTTCGGTTCGCTGGGCCTGATGACCTCGGTGCTGCGCACGCCGGACGGCAAGACCGTGGAAGCCGAGGCCGCGCACGGCACGGTCACCCGGCACTACCGGCAGCACCAGCAGGGCAAGCCGACCTCGACGAACCCGATCGCGTCGATCTTCGCGTGGACCCGGGGTCTCGAGCACCGCGGCAAGCTGGACGGCAACTCCGAGCTGGTCGGCTTCGCCAACAAGCTCGAGCAGGTCGTCATCGAGACCGTCGAGAGCGGCAAGATGACCAAGGACCTGGCGCTGCTCGTCGGCAAGGACCAGCCGTTCCAGACGACGGAGGAGTTCCTGGCGACCCTGGACGAGAACCTGGCGGCGAAGATCGCCCAGGGCTGAGTCCGCGTTTTTCCGGCCACGGCGAGAGGCCCGGTCACCGCACGGTGACCGGGCCTCTTCTTCGTCCGCCCGTTGTCTCGGGTATCACTGCGCGAGTGCAGGTGATCCACCCCGACGACCACGTCTGGACGCTGACGCGCCGCTTCGCGCTGTGGAAGCGCGGAGTCCAGCCGATGAACATCGCGTCCGGCGAGTACGACCGCTACCGCGCCGTGCGGACCGATCCGAGGCGCACCCCGTCGGAGTGGCGCCAGGAGCGCCGGGAGCAGCGCAAGACCAACGACCGGGAGATCCGCGGCTGGGAGTGGCTCTACCTCGCGCCGCTGCTGCTGGTCGCCGGGCTCGCCGGGACAGGTGCTGGAGGCGGTCGTGGCCGGCCTGCAGCTCCTCGTCTGGCTCGTGCTCGTGCCGTTCGCGCTGCTGGAGATGCTCGCGGAGCTGCTCTGCGGGCTGGTGCTCGACGCGTTGCGACTGACCGGCGCCGCGCGCAGCCGGCTGGACGTGGTCTGCCGCGTCCCGGGGGACCGGATCGTCTCGCTCACCGTCCTGACGGTCCGCGGGGCCAGGGGCGGCCGGACAGCTGGCGACGGCCCTGTCCGGTCACCTGTGGCAGGCGCAGCGCCCCTTCGATCCGTACCGGGATCCGGTCGTCGTCGCCCTCTTGGCCCGCGCCGGCACTCACGTGGTGCGCCACGACAGCGTCTGGCCGACGGTTTCGTCACCGAGCGTGCCCGCCTCGTGACGCCTCTCGGGTGGTTCGCCCGCGCGGGCCTGTCGGGGGTGCTGAAGTGTGGCTACCCTTACCCGGAACGCACTTTCAGCTGGTGAGGAGCACCCGTGTTCCTGGGCATCCCCAAGCGCGCACTGATCATCGTCGCGATCCTGGCCGGCGTCGGGCTGATCTACGTGATGGGCAGCGACAAGCAGGTCTCGGAGGGCGCCACTGGCGGCTCGGGCGGCTGTCGCGTGACCGTCACCGCGGACGTGCTCAACGTGCGGGCGGCGCCGGACGCCGGTGCGGACATCGTGGGCAAGTTCAGCCAGAACGCCGAGACCGACGCGCAGGCCGAGGTCCAGAACGGATTCCGCAAGATCGCCGAGAACAAGTGGGCGAAGACGGAGTACCTGCAGCCGGTCAGCGGTAACTGCTGACCTCAGAGCGCCACGACGATCCCCTCTGCGGCGACGATCACCTCACCGCCGAACGCGGTGCTCGCCTGCGCGGCGGAAATCGCCCGATCGCTGCCCGGCCAGAAGTGGGTCAGCAGCAACCGGCGCGCACCCGCGGCAGCCGCCCAGGTCGCCGCCTCCGTGGCGGTCATGACGCCGCGCGGGTTGCCCGGCGCGGGTTCTTCCCGCAGCGTCGCGTCGGCGATGAAGAGGTCGCTGTCGCGCGCCAGCTCACGCAGCGCCTCCGTCGGTCCGCAGTCCCCGGTGTAGGCGACGGTGAGGCCCGGCGCCGCCAGACGCACGCCGTAGTCCGGAACGTGGTGCGGAAGCGGGAACGAGGTCAATGAGAACGGCCCGACCCGCGCCGGGCGGCCGAGGTCGTGCACCTCGAACACGGTCGCCGGATCCGGCCGGGGCTCCAGGGCGCGCAGGACGTCGAGCACACCCGGCTCGCAGTAGAGGGGGATCCTCGGCGAGTCGGGGGCCTCGTAGTGCCGCACGCGGGCCAGTGCGCTGAGGTCCACGCAGTGGTCCGGGTGGCGGTGGGTGACGATCACGGCGTCGACCTCGCCGCGTGGGCAGTGGTCCAGCAGAGCACCGACGGTGCCGTAGCCCAGGTCCAGGACAACGCGGAAGTCCTCGTGCGTGAGGAGGAAGCCGGCGCACGCGCGGCCCGGCTCCGGCCACGCGCCGCAGCTGCCGAGGACGATCAGCTCGCTCATGGCAGCAGTGTCCGGGAACGTCGGTGCCTGCCGGTAACGTGCTGGGCGTGTTCACCGTCTCCACAGTCAACGTCAACGGCATGCGCGCCGCCGCCAAGAAGGGGTTCGTCGAGTGGCTCGCCGCCAGCGGGTCCGACGTGATCCTCTGTCAGGAGGTGCGCGCCGAGGCCGGGCAGCTCCCCAAGGACGTCGTCGCGCCGGCGGGGTGGCACGCGCACCACGCGCCGTCCGCGGTGAAGGGTCGCAACGGCGTCTCCGTCTACAGCCGGGCCGAGCCGTCGGAGGTGCGCGTCGGCTTCGGTGAGGCCGAGTTCGAGGACAGCGGGCGCTACCTCGAGGTGCACCTGCCCGGCGTGATCGTGGCCAGCCTCTACCTGCCGAGCGGTGACGTGGGGACCCCGAGGCAGGACGAGAAGGAACGCTTCATGGCCGCGTTCCTGCCGTACCTGATCGAGCTGCGCGGCAAGGCCGAGGCGGCAGGCTGCGAGGTCGTCGTCGGCGGTGACTGGAACATCGCGCACGCCGAGATCGACTTGAAGAACTGGAAGGGCAACCAGAAGAACTCCGGCTTCCTGCCGGAGGAGCGGGCCTGGATGAGCCGTGTGTTCGGCGAGGCCGGGTACGTGGACGTGCAGCGCAAGCTCGACCCGGAGGGGCCCGGCCCGTACACGTGGTGGTCCTACCGCGGCAAGGCCTTCGACAACGACGCGGGCTGGCGCATCGACTACCTGGTCACGACGCCCGGCCTGGCCGAGAAGTGCACGTCGGTGGTGGTGGAGCGGGCGGCGAGCTACGAGCTGCGCTGGTCCGACCACGCCCCGGTGACGGCGACGTTCGACTTTTCCCCGGAATAGCCGGAATGTCCGGATGAGCACGGGTGTTGTCCCTGGCACACCGACTGATCGGGGGCAGCTCGTGTCGTTCGTGGTCTGGTACGACTAGCGGCCCGGCGGCGACGTCCTGCTGTGGATGGAACGCGGGACGGGCAAGGAGATGCTGGTGCGCAGGGCGGGCCGGCTGAGCCTGATCGTGCAGACCGAGAACTGGCCGTACAAGTACGCGAGGGACCCGTCGTAGCCAACGACGCCCCGCCGACGCGCGAGGAGGCCCTCGCGATCACCGCCAGGCACCTCCCGGAGCCCGACGCGCGCAAGTCCTGACTTGCTGGCGCTGATGAAGCACGAGGACCAGACCCGGTCCCTGGTCACCGAGGTCGTGCCGGAGGCGTTCCCGTGGGTGCGCTTCCTGCCGCGCGAGGACGTGCAGGCCTTCGTCGTCGAACTCGTCGACGCGCTCGAAGGCGCGGAGGCCTTGTGCAACCCGGCACCGGTGGCTCAGGTCATCACCTCGTGGCGGCACACGGCGGAGGTCCACGCCGACCCCGAGCTGCTTGCCGTGCTGCAGCGTGACGGAGACGACTTCGGTGCGGTGCCCGCTCCGGGGGCAGCGGACGCGTGAGCCCCAAGCGTGGTGACCCGGTCGCGCCGCCTGCCGTCGGCGGCGAGTGGGAGATCCGGTTCAGCACCGCGGAAGCCGTCAAGGGCTGGCACGAACTCGAAGCGGCGGCTCGGGGGAACCTGCGGAAGGCCTGGGAGACCATGCGGACGGACCCCGGTCCCGGGCCCGGTAAGCCGACCAGTCGCCACCACCAGCTCAAGGGCGGACTCGCGCACGGGACGCACCAGGGGCGCAGCCTTCCGCGGTGGCAGTTGGAGGTCACCGGCGCGGGCCGGGTCTGGTACCTCTTCGACGAGCCGCGGCGGACGGTCTGGGTCCAGCACGCGGGGGTCGGGCACCCGAAGCAGGCCGACTAGCTAGCTCCAGCCGTCTGAGCTGGCATGTCGTTCCAGGTGGTGGTCGGGGTGTGGCCCCCGTGTCCCCGGCACTCCGATGGGCGCTACTCTCTGCCCCGCACGTGATCAAAAACGATCGGCCTTGACACGGTCGGTAGTTTTCACGCTGGTAACCGTCGCCCATTAGGGTGACGGCCACCTTGGAACGGCAGTCTCGTCTCAGGAGGCACACCGGTGCGCAACCGAACAGTGCACGTACTGCGGGCCGGCCTGGTCCTGGCGGTCTCCGCGACCGCGACCACCACCGGCGTCGCCGCCGCGTCGCCGGCCACTCAGGCCGAACCGACCGGCGTCTCGTTCGGCCTGCTCGGCCCCGTCGGCCTCGCCGCGGTCCTGCTCGGCATCATCGGCATGGCACTGGGCATCGTGCGCCAGCGCCGCAAGTCCCAGGCGGAGGCCGTCGTCCCCGTCGTCGTCGAGACCCCCGAAGAGCCCACGCGCCCGGCCCTGACCCCCTACCGGCGTCCCCAGGTCTGACCCGTCCGCACTACGACGGTTACCCAGGCGCCCACGAGCAAAACGTAGAGCGCCACCGCGGCCCCGCCGAACAACGCCGAACCGGTCACCGCGGCCAGCGCGCTGGTACCGGTGACACAGGTGCCGACGGGGAACGTGAAGCTCCACCAGGTGAGTGAGAACGGCATCCCGGCGCGCACGGTCCGCAACGTCACCGCCGCCGCGATCGCCAGCCACAACATCGCGAACCCCCACGCGGCGAGGCCGTAGAACAACCCGAACGCCTCCGCCGCGGCCCCGAACGGCAGCACCCCGGGCGCGGCCGCGCCGAGCAGGTTCGCTGCGGTGATCGACTGGCCCAGCGGTCCCAGCACGATCCACAGCGCGGGCACCCGGGCGGCTTCCGTCCCCGCGGTCACCAGCCGGTGCCAGATCTGCGGCAGCAGCACCACCGTCGCGAACAGGCTGATCCCGAACATCGCGTAGCACGCCAGCAGCAGCGCCAGCCGCGGCTGCCCGGCAGGCAGGTGCGGCACGAGCGCGGCGCCGGTGGCCGCCGAGACCATCGGCGGCACGACGGGCATCAGCCACCCGGCGAACGGTTCGGCGGCCGGGATGCGGCCGGTGATCATCCGGTACGGCACGCCCACCGCGGTCACCAGCCCCAGCGCCGTGCCCGCGGTCCACAGCACCGCGCCGGCCACCAGTGCCGGGCCGGTGCCGATCCAGTCCCGGCCGAGCGCCACCGCGCCCGCGCCGATCGTCAGCAGCGCCATCGGCGGCGCGCCCCAGAAGTGCACGAGCACCGGGTCGCGCAGGTGCCGGTGCTGCCGCCGCCGGTCCGCGACCAGCTGCCAGACCAGCACCACCAGCCACGCCGCGGCCAGCGCCCAGACGACCGTGACCACTGGCCGCAGCAGCGACAGCGGCGCCGGGAGGGCGGTCGCGACGATGCCGCTGCCCATGACGGAGGCGAACCAGTTCGGGGTGGTGCCGGGGCGGGACAGGCGCGGCGCGCGTTCGAGCATGCCTCCACGTTCGGTCCGCGGCGCCGCATCCGGTAGGGATCACCGGCCGATGAGCTCATAACCTGTGCCTATGCCCCTGCGTGTCACCGACCTCGCCGGTTTCGAGCTGCTGCTGTCCGTCGCGCAGCTCGGCAGCATCGGCGCGGCAGCGCGCGCCCACGGGATCTCCCAGCCCGCGGCCAGCGCCCGGATCCGGCAGCTGGAGGCGCAGACCGGCGTCGCGCTCGTCGACCGGTCGCCGCGCGGCTCCCGGCTCACCGACTCCGGCGCGCTGGTCGCCGACTGGGCCCGGCCGGTCGTCGAGGCCGCCACCGACCTGGAAGCCGGGATCGCCGCGCTGCGCGCCCGCCGCGACGAGCACCTGCGCGTGGCGGCCAGCCTGACCGTCGCCGAGTACCTGCTGCCCAAGTGGCTCGCCGCGCTGCGCCGCATCGACCCGGGCACCGCGGTGGCGCTCACCTCGGGCAACTCGGGGGAGGTCGCGGCGCAGGTCCTGGCCCGCGAGGTCGACCTCGGGTTCGTCGAAGGCCCCGACCTGCCCGCGGGACTCGATGCCGAGACGGTCGCCGTCGACGAACTCCGGCTCGTCGTCGCGCCCGGCCACCCGTGGGCCCGGCGACGGCGGCCGACGCGGCCGGAGGAGCTGGCCGCCACGCCGCTGATCAGCCGGGAACGCGGCTCCGGCACCCGCCGCGCGCTGGAAGTCGCGCTGGCGCCCGCGGAGCTGGCCGAGCCGCTGCTGGAACTGTCCTCGACGACGGCGATCAAGTCGGCGGTCATGGAGGGCATCGGCCCGGCGGTGCTGGGCGCGCACACCGTCGCCGCGGAGCTCACGGCGGGCACGCTCGTCGCCGTCGACGTCGGCGGAGTCGACCTGCACCGCGAGCTCCGGCTGGTCTGGCGCGCCGGGTCGCGGCTGCGCGGCCCGGCGGCGGACCTCGCTGCGATCGCCGTCCGCGGGGCCTGAGACAATCCGGGTCGTGTCCGAAGCGCCAGAAACCACCGCCCGCCCGCGCGTGCTCTCCGGGATCCAGCCGACCGCCGACTCGTTCCACCTCGGCAACTACCTCGGCGCGCTCCGGCAGTGGGTGCGCATGCAGGACACGCACGAGACCTTCTACATGGTCGTCGACCTGCACGCGATCACGGTCGAGCAGGACCCCAAGGTGCTGCGGCAGCGCACCCGCGTCTCGGCCGCGCAGCTGCTCGCGCTGGGCGTGGACCCGGAGCGCAGCGCGTTGTTCGTGCAGAGCCAGGTGCCCGAGCACGCGCAGCTGTCCTGGGTGCTGGAGTGCCTGACCGGGTTCGGCGAGGCCAGCCGGATGACGCAGTTCAAGGACAAGGCCGCCAAGCAGGGCACCGACCACGCCAGCGTCGGCCTGTTCACCTACCCGGTGCTGATGGCCGCCGACATCCTGATCTACCAGGCGGACGCGGTGCCGGTCGGTGAGGACCAGCGCCAGCACCTGGAGCTGACCCGCAACCTCGCGCAGCGGTTCAACCAGCGCTTCGGCAAGACGTTCACCGTGCCGGAGCCGCACATCGTCCAGGGCACGGCGAAGATCTACGACCTGCAGGACCCGGCGGTGAAGATGAGCAAGTCGGCGTCCTCGCCGAACGGCATCATCGAGCTGCTGGAGGACCCGAAGCGCTCGGCGAAGAAGATCCGCTCCGCGGTCACCGACACCGGCCGCGAAGTCAGGTTCGACCGCGAGAACAAGGCGGGCGTGTCGAACCTGCTGTCGATCTACTCGGCGCTGACCGACCGCACGATCGCGGATCTGGAGGCCGCCTACGAGGGCAAGGGGTACGGCGACCTGAAGAAGGACCTGGGCGAGGTCCTCGTCGAGTGGGTCGCCCCGATCCAGGAGCGCGTCCAGTCCTATCTGGACGATGTGGCCGAACTGGACAAGGTCCTGGCCCGGGGCGCGGCAAAGGCGCGCGAGGTGTCGTCGCGGACGCTGGCGCGGGTGTTCGACCGCGTCGGATTCCTGCCGCCCGCCTCCTGACGTCTACAGTGGACCTGCCCCGGCCCCGAATTGCGAGGTCGGGGCGGGGTCGTTAGCGTTTTCCCGTGGCGGAAGAGAAGGAAAAGCTGGTCCCGCGGCTGCGCCGGAAGTACCCGTGGCTCGACCACCTGGTGCGGGCCAATGACGCGTTCGGCGAGCGCTACGGCAACCACTACGCGGCGGCGATCACCTATTTCAGTGTGCTGTCGTTGTTCCCGCTGCTCATGGTCGGGTTCTCGATCGCCGGGTTCGTGCTGGCGAACAACGAGGCGGCCCTGAACGAGCTGCGGGACGGGATCATCTCGTCGACGCCGCCGGGGATCGGCGACTTCGTCACCAAGATCGTCGATGCGGCGCTCGCCTCCCGCGGCGGCACCGGGGTGTTCGGTCTGCTGCTGGCGCTCTACTCCGGCATCGGCTGGATGAGCAACCTGCGGGACGCGCTGACCGCCCAGTGGGGCCAGGAGAAGAAGAGCCGCCCGATCGTCTCGACGACGATCAAGGACCTGCTGGCGCTCGGCGGGCTGGGGCTGGCGATGGTCGTGTCGTTCGGCCTGACCGCGGTCGGCGGCGGGGTGGGCAACTTCCTGCTCGGGCTCGTCGGCCTGGAGGACCAGTCGTGGGCGCGGTTCCTGCTCCGCCTGGCGACGATCGTGTTGTCCCTGCTGGCGAACATGCTGGTGTTCCTGTGGGTGCTGTCGCGGCTGCCGCGGGAGAAGGTGTCGGCGCGCAGCGCGATCAAGGGCGCCGCGATCGCCGCGGTCGGCTTCGAGGTGCTCAAGCAGGTCGGCTCGATCTACCTGGCGAGCGTCACCAGTTCGCCGAGCGGGGTGCTTTTCGGGCCCATCATCGGTCTGCTGGTGTTCGCCAACCTGGTGTCCCGGTTCCTGCTGTTCGTGACGGCCTGGACGGCGACCGCGCGGGAGAACCTCGTGACGACGGTCGAACCCCCGCCGCCGGCGGTCATCCGCCCGACGGTGGAGGTGCGGCGCGGCCCCGGCGTGGGCGCCGTGGCAGGCGCGTTCAGCGCCGGTGCCGCACTGGCCTGGCTAGGCCGCCGACGCCGATAGCACCAGGACCAACCGCAAGCCGGCAACACAACGACACCGACCACGCACCAGACCCCCCCCGCCCCCGATCCACAGCCGACCTTTGGTCGGCGACTGAAACACAATCAGGAATCGGGGGCGGGGGAGGTCGGCACCCAAGGCGACCTCAGTACGACTGCCCCTTCTTGCGGTGGTGCCCGATCACGAACCCGGCCACGATGATCACCGCCACCACCAGCGTCAGGATCCACCCGGTCACCCCGAACGGATCCTTCTTGCCGGCGGCCCCGGCCTCGGAGACGCCGGCGACGTCCGTGGTGCCGCCGTCCGCGGCCTGCTCCGACACCACCGGCGACACCAGGTGGCCCACCGGTGACGCGTTGGAGCGGGCCAGCGCGAAGCCGTAGTCCAGCAGCGCCTTGGCCTGGTTCACGACCGGCGCCGGGCGGTTCTCGGCCCGCATCAGGACCACCGCGACGCGACGGCCGTTCTGCTCGGCGCCGCCGACGTAGGTGTGGCGGGCGTCGTCGGTGAAGCCGGTCTTGCCGCCGAGGAAACCGTTGTAGGTGCCGAGCAGCTTGTTGTCGTTGACGATCGAGAACGCCGGTTTGCCGGGCTGGTCCGGGATCTGCACCGTGCGGGTGGCGATCGAGTCGGCGAACTCGGGCTGCTTCATGGCGTAGTTGAAGATCAGGCTCATGTCGTAGGCCGACGCCGACATGCCAGGGCCGTCCAGACCCGACGGCGTCGCGGCGCGGGTGTCCGTCGCGCCGAGTTCGGCGGCCAGCTCGTTCATCTTCCGCACGGTCGCGGGCACGCCGCCCAGCGCGGTCGCAAAGGCGTGGGCGACGTCGTTGCCGGAGTGCATCAGCAGGCCGTGGAGCAGCAGGTCGACGGTGTACCGCCCGCCCGCGACGAGGCCGACGCAGGTGCACTCCTGGCTCACGTCCTCGGCCGTCGGGACGATCACCTGGCCCGGCTTCAGGTCCCGGATCACCACGAGCGCCAGCAGGGTCTTGATCAGCGATGCCGGGCGCTCCCGCGCGTGCGGGTTCTTCGCGGCGAGCACCTCGCCGGTCTCGAGGTCCTGCAGCACCCAGGACGCGGCGGTGGTGTCGGGCGGAACCGCGGCGCCGGACGGGTAGACGACACCGCATTCGCCCATGCGAGCCCCGCCGACGGCCGTCTTCGGCACCGGCAGGGGAGCGGGCGAGGCGACGCCGGGCGGGGGCTGTTCGGAGGTGTCCACCGGTGGGGGTGGCACGACCGCGTCGGGGCACACGGCGGGAGCGGCCGTCGCGGTGCCGGCGAACGGCACGAGACCGGACAACACAACCAGAACGAGGGAGAGCAGGAAACCGCGTCGCACCAAAGCAGGCTAGAGGACGCGCGGACCGGTTCCCCGGCGCGGCGCCCTGATCCGATCGGGGGATACTCGGAGCATGTCTCGACGTGTGGCGTGGTTCCTGCTGGCTTTCGGGATCTGGTCCTGGGTCATCTGGATCACGTTCGTGAAGAACCTGTGGGCCAGCGAGAACTCGTGGGGGCCGGACGGATCGGCCACCGGGTTCTTCGTGGTGCACCTCATCCTGGCGATCGTGAGCTTCACCCTGGGGACGATCATCGGGATCATCGGATGGCGCGGACTGCGCACGAAACGCCCCGACAAGGTCGACGTCTGACGCGGGACGCCGGAGGAGCGCCTCGGTCCCGTCGGGGACGGTGGTCGAACATCCTGAGCCCGTCCCACGCCCGGTGAGTCACTGACCCGGAGGTGGCGCGCGGCGCTCTGCCCCCATCCGCAACGGCTGAAACTCGCCGGAACCCATCGCCTTTGCGATCGCATCCAAGCGGCATCGATCACACGGATGGGGGATCATGTTCCGGCTTTCCAAGCTCCTCCCGGGGGCCGTCGCGGGTCTGCTGGCCGTCGGGCTCGCCCCAGCCCACGCGCAGGTCCCAGCCCAGACCGGAGCACAGCAACCCGCCTACGCGCCGATCATGCTCGTCCTCGACGGGTCCGGCTCGATGAAGCAGGCGGACGCCACCGGCACCAAGATGGACGCCGCGAAGAGCGCGCTGCGCCGGTTCATCGGGTCGGCTCCCGCGGAAGCGCAGGTGGGCCTCACCGTCTACGGCACCCGCACCGGCTCGTCCGACGCCGAGAAGGCCCAGGGCTGCCAGGACGTCCAGGTCCTCAGCCCACCGAACACCATCGACAAGCCCGCCCTCACCGCGGCCGTCGACGGCATCCAGCCCAGCGGCTACACCCCGATCGGCACCGCCCTGCGCACTGCCGCCGCCGCGCTCCCGCAGACCGGTCCGCGCGCCGTCGTGCTCGTCTCCGACGGCGAGGGACCCGTGCGAGGTCGCCAGGGAACTGACCGCCCAGGGCGCCAAGGTCGTCGTGCACGCGGTCGGCTTCGACGTCGACGCCAGGTCCCGCGAGCAGCTCACCTGCATCGCCCAGGTCACCGGCGGCACCTACAGCGACGCCCCCGACGGCACGACCCTGGAGCGCATCCTGCCGCGCGTGTCCGCCACCGCGCTGCGCACCTACGAGCCCGCGGGCACCCCGATCACCGGCGCCGCGAGCTGGGACACCGCGCCGGTCGCCGGCTCCGGCCAGCACCTGGACACCCTCGGCCAGAAGGAAACCCGCTACTACGCGGTCGACGTCCCGCAGGGCGCCACCGCCTACTTCAGCGGCACGATCTCCTTCCCCCGCCTGCCCGACGTCGACCGGCTCGACGACATCAACTCGCTCCAGCTGCGCGTCTACGGCGCGGGCGGCGAGGACTGCCACGCCTTGCTGTCCGAGCAGGCGGCCATGTCCAGCGACGGCGTCGCCCTCACGATCGCCAAGGCCTGGGACGGCGCGACCGAGCAGAAGAAGGGCAACGGCAGCTCCGACAACTGCCGCGGCACCGGGCGGTACTACTTCGCCCTGACCTGGGACCGCGTGTCGGCCGAGGTGCCCGAGCGGCTGCCGGTCGAACTGCTCGTCGGCGCCGAGCCCGCGGTCGCCGACGGCGGCTCCAAGGCCGTCCTGCCCACCACCGCGTTCACCGAACCCGCCGGCACCGGCACGCCCGTTACCGGCGGCGGCTCGTTCAACGTCGCCGCCCCACTGACGGGCAGCGGCCGCTACACCGACACCTCCAGCGCGGCGAGTACGTCTTCTACCGCGTCAAGCTGGCCTGGGGCCAGGGCCTGGCCTACCGCGTCCACTTCGGACAGGCCGGCGGCAGCGGCGTCGACAACGTCTCGAACATCGCCACCACCGCCTACAACCCGTACCGCGCGGAGATCGACTCCGACTCCACGGTCTACACCGGCTCCGGCGGTGTGCTGCCGACCCGGGACGCGATCGCCACCGCGCCGGTGCGCTACCACAACCGCGAGGCCGACAACTCGAAGGTGCGCACGCAGGCCGTCGCGGGCTGGTACTACATCGCGGTCAAACTGGGCGCGACCTTCGACGAGGGCGACAACGTCCCGGTCCCGGTCACGCTGGACCTCACGGTGGCAGGCACACCCGAACCCGGACCGGCCTACACCGCACCGAGCGGCGGCGTCTTCGGCGACGACCAGCCCACCGAAACCGCCGAGCCCACGCCCGTCGCCGCGGCCACCGGCGAAGGCGCGCCCGTCTGGCCGTTCTGGGTCGGCGGCGCGGGCGTCGTGGTCGTGGCCGCGATCATCGTGCTGGCCGTCCGCGACCGCCGCTCCTGACACGAGAAGAGGCCCCCCCGCCGCCAGGGCGAGGGGGCCTCTTCCGCGGGAACCTCAGACGCGCTTGAACAGCAGCGCGCGCTTGACCTCCTGGATCGCCTTCGTCACCTGGATGCCACGCGGGCACGCGTCGGTGCAGTTGAAAGTCGTGCGGCAGCGCCACACGCCCTCGGCGTCGTTCAGGATGTCCAGCCGCTCCTCGGAACCCTCGTCACGGCTGTCGAAGATGAACCGGTGGGCGTTGACGATCGCCGCCGGGCCGAAGTACGACCCGTCGTTCCAGTACACCGGGCACGACGAGGTGCACGCCGCGCACAGGATGCACTTGGTGGTGTCGTCGAACCGCTCGCGGTCCGCCGCCGACTGGATCCGCTCGCGCGTGGGCTCGTTGCCGTAGGTGATGAGGTACGGCTTCACCGCCCGGTACGCCTCGAAGAACGGCTCCATGTCGACGTAGAGGTCCTTCAGCGTCGGCAGGCCCTTGATGGGGGCCACGGTGACCGTGGTCTCCTTGCCGTCCTTCGCCAGCAGGTCCTTGACGAGCACCTTGCAGGCCAGCCGGTTGATGCCGTTGATCTGCATCGCGTCCGAACCGCAGATGCCGTGCGCGCACGACCGGCGGAACGACAGCGTGCCGTCCACGTAGTTCTTGATGTTGAACAGCAGGTTCAGCACGCGGTCGGTGGGCAGCGCCGGGACCTCGTAGGACTCCCAGTGCGGCGCGTCGTCGATCTCCGGGTTGAACCGCTGGATCTTCACCGTGATCGTGACCGAGCCCTCCGGCGCGGGAATCCCGTTCACGGTGTTCTGTTCGGCTACCGCGGTCATGTCAGTACTTCCGCTCCATCGGCTCGTACCGGGTGAAGGTCACCGGCTTGTAGTCCAGCCGGATGTCGGCCATGAACCCGTTGATGCCCAACGGGGCGTCCGGGTCCGGCGTTTCCGGCAGCATCTTGTACGACATCGAGTGCCGCATGAAGTTGACGTCGTCGCGGTTCGGGTAGTCCTCGCGGGCGTGCCCGCCGCGGGACTCCTTGCGCGCCAGCGCCGCGTTGACCAGCGCCTCGGCCAGGTCGAGCAGGAAGCCCAGCTCGATCGCCTCGAGCAGGTCGGTGTTGTACCGCTTGC
Organism: Amycolatopsis methanolica 239; assembly: GCF_000739085.1. Taxonomy (NCBI): domain Bacteria; kingdom Bacillati; phylum Actinomycetota; class Actinomycetes; order Pseudonocardiales; family Pseudonocardiaceae; genus Amycolatopsis; species Amycolatopsis methanolica. The sequence goes on from NZ_CP009110.1 coordinate 816,549, forward strand.
CCTTGTCCTGGATCGAGATCCGGCCGTAGCGCTCCTTGAGCCGCTGGACGTCGGTCAGCGCGGTCTTCAGCGTGTCCTCGGTGCGGTACACGGCCGCGTTGGTGTCCATGGTCTGCTGCAGCTCGGTGCGGATGTCCGCGACCCGCTCGCCACCGTGCGCGGTGCGCAGGTGGTCGACCATGCCCTCGACCATCTTGGCCGGGTTCTCCGGCAGCTCGACGAAGTCGTGGGTGTTGGCGTACTCGGCGGCGGCGATGCCGGCGCGGCGGCCGAACACGTTGATGTCCAGCAGCGAGTTGGTGCCCAGCCGGTTCGCGCCGTGCACCGACACGCACGCGACCTCACCGGCGGCGTAGGCGCCGGGCAGGACGGTGTCGTTGTCGAGCAGGGCCTCGCCGTGCACGTTCGTCGGGATGCCGCCCATCGCGTAGTGCGCGGTCGGGTACACCGGCACCGGCTCCTTCACCGGGTCCACACCGAGGTAGGTGCGGGCGAACTCGGTGATGTCCGGCAGCTTCGTCTCCAGGACCTCGGCGCCGAGGTGCGTGCAGTCCAGGAGCACGTAGTCCTTGTGCGGGCCGGCGCCGCGGCCTTCGAGGACCTCCAGGACCATCGACCTGGCGACGATGTCGCGCGGCGCGAGGTCCTTGATCGTGGGGGCGTAGCGCTCCATGAACCGCTCACCCGAGGCGTTGCGCAGGATCGCGCCCTCACCGCGGGCGCCCTCCGTGAGCAGGATGCCGAGGCCGGCCAGGCCGGTCGGGTGGAACTGGTAGAACTCGATGTCCTCCAGCGGCAGGCCCTTGCGGTAGTAGATGCCCATGCCGTCGCCGGTGAGGGTGTGCGCGTTCGACGTGGTCTTGAAGACCTTGCCGAAGCCACCGGTGGCGAACACGACCGCCTTCGCCTGGAAGACGTGGATCTCGCCGGTCGCGAGCTCGTAGGCGACCGCGCCGGTGGCGACGGGCCCGTTCTCGGTCTCGGTCGTGATCATGTCGAGCACGTAGAACTCGTTGAAGAACTCGATCCCGTGCTTGACGCAGTTCTGGTACAGCGTCTGCAGGATCATGTGACCGGTGCGGTCGGCCGCGTAGCAGGCCCGGCGCACCGCGGCCTTGCCGTGGTCACGGGTGTGCCCGCCGAACCGGCGCTGGTCGATCTTGCCTTCCGGCGTCCGGTTGAACGGCAGGCCCATCTTCTCCAGGTCGAGCACGGCGTCGATGGCCTCCTTGGCCATGATCTCCGCCGCGTCCTGGTCGGTCAGGTAGTCGCCGCCCTTGACCGTGTCGAAGGTGTGCCACTCCCAGTTGTCCTCCTCGACGTTGGCCAGCGCGGCGCACATGCCGCCCTGAGCCGCGCCGGTGTGGGAGCGGGTCGGGTAGAGCTTGGTGAGGACCGCGGTGCGGGCGCGCTGGCCCGCCTCGATGGCGGCGCGCATCCCGGCGCCACCGGCGCCCACGATCACCACGTCGTACTTGTGGAACTGCATGTCCGCTTCTTCCTCGGGTGGTGGTGGGTCAGCTGCCGGCCATGTCGGGGTCGAAGGTGAAGATCACCAGGGTGCCCACGAACAGGATGACGACCATCGACACGTAGAGCACGATCTTCAGCCAGAAGCGCGTGCTGTCCTTGCGTGCGTAGTCGTCGATGACCGTCCGGAGGCCGTTGCCGCCGTGCAGCTGGGCCAGCCACAGCATCGCCAGGTCCCAGAACTGCCAGAACGGCGAGGACCAGCGGCCTGCGACGAAGCCCCAGTTGATCCGGTGCACGCCGCCGTCGAGGATGTTCATGATGAACAGGTGGCCGAGCACCAGTACCACCAGCGCGAGGCCGGAGATCCGCATGAACAGCCAGCTGTAGAGCTCGAAGTTGCTGCGGCGGGCGGCGGGTCGCCGCGGCGAGCGCGGCTTGTCGAGTGCGAGGGTCTCGGTTGCCATCTCTCGCTCAGCCTCCGAACATTTCCGACACCGTGCGCCACATCATCGCGATCGCACCGGGGATCATGACGAGCACCCAGATGACGGCGACCGTCCACAGCATGTGCTTCTGGTACTTGGTGCCCTTCGACCAGAAGTCGACCAGCATGACCCGGATGCCGTTCAGCGCGTGGAACAGCACTGCGCCGACCAGGCCGACCTCCATGAGGTTGACCAGCGGGGTCTTGTAGGTCTCGATGACCTCGTTGTAGGTGTCGGGCGAAACCCGGACCAGCGCGGTGTCGAGGACGTGGACGAACAGGAAGAAGAAGGTGAGCACGCCCGTGATCCGGTGCAGGACCCAGGACCACATGCCCGGGTCGCCCCGGTAGAAGGTCCCGCTCCGGCGTGAGGCACCCGCCCGATCGCTCGCCTCCGCCGCCGTCTGGTCGGCGGCGGTGCTCGCCGTGGTGGACATCGGTGTACGGCCTCCAACGTCGTGGTTGGACTGTGCCCGGCTGACCTGCGAATCCACCGGGCCGCGGGAGCGTCCACCTGGGACTTCGCAGGCGCCCCGGCGGGGTGTTCAAGGCCATCGAGCTTGGATAAAGGGGATGCTAGACCTGGTCGCCATACCGCACTCAACCTGTGGTTGGTGTGTGTGATCGACCAGACACCCTCTGCGTGTCGCAGGTCTCACCCCCGTTAGCACGTCGCTCAAACTTCGCGAAGTGAGGTGAATCTCGCTCACTCGGTCGGGTGGGCGTGACTCAATGTGATTGAACTGTCGCCGTGCCGGAGAACAAGCAAACGTTTAGGTTACGTGCTGTGGCTCTGGCATGGCCATTCGCTCACAGGCGGGTACCGTTCGCCCGTCGAGCCCGGCAATGAGCCGGGTCGTTCTCGGGTCCGCTGGAACACCAGCGGGGAGGGAGAGACAGGGTGCGTAAGACGCGTGCCACCACACTGGCCGCCACCGCCATGGCGGCGGCGCTCGCGCTGGCGGGGTGTGCGAAGGACTCCGGCACCAGCGGGAGCAGCAACAACGACAACGCAGCGGCCGGTTCCTGCGTCACGGCAACGGCGCCCGCGGCCACCGCGGCGTCGACCAGTTCGAGCGCCGCGGGCGAGCGGGTCGACGCCAGCAAGCTGCGGGTCGCGCTCGCGTTCGACATCGGGGGCCGGGGTGACGCCTCGTTCAACGACGCCGCCGCCGCGGGTGTGGACAAGGCCAAGGCCGACATGGGGGTCACCGACGTCCGGGAGAGCACCGCGTCGCCGACCGAGGACGAGGCCGCCAAGGAGCAGCGCCTGACGCAGCTGGCCACGGACGGCTACAGCCCGATCCTGGCGATCGGTTTCGCCTACGCGAGCGCCGTGCAGGCCGTCGCGCCGAAGTTCCCGAACACCCAGTTCGCCATCGTCGACGACGACTCGGTGACCGCGCCGAACGTCACCCCGCTGGTGTTCTCCGAGGAGCAGGGCTCCTTCCTGGTGGGCGTCGCGGCGGTCTACAAGAGCAAGAACTGCCACGTCGGCTTCGTCGGCGGCGTGAACACCCCGCTGATCCAGAAGTTCGAGGCCGGCTTCATCGCGGGCGCGAAGGCCGCGTCGAACAAGGTCCAGATCACCAGCGACTACCTGACCCCGGCCGGCGACAACACCGGTTTCCAGGACCCGGCGAAGGGCAACATCAAGGCCGCCGCCGAGTTCTCCGCCGGCGCCGACGTGGTCTACCAGGCCGCAGGCGCCTCCGGGAAGGGCGTCTTCCAGGCCGCGAGCGCGGCCAAGAGCCTCGCCATCGGCGTCGACTCCGACCAGTACAACCAGGCGACCGTCGCCGAGTACAAGGACGTCATCATGACCTCCATGCTCAAGCGGGTCGACGTGGCCGTGTACGACTACATCCAGGCGCTGGCGAGCAACACGCTGAGCTCCCTGCCCAAGCGGTTCGACCTGTCGGTCGACGGCGTCGGCTACTCCACCTCCGGTGGCAAGATCGACGACATCAAGCCGCAGCTCGAGGGTTACAAGCAGGCGATCATCTCGGGCAGCATCACCGTCCCGACCACGCCGCAGAAGTAGATCTTTTCCAGCCGCGTCCGGGGCTCGGGAGGGTGATCCCTTCCCGGGCCCCGTGCGCCGTTTCCGGGGGTCTCATGACCAACTCTCCACCGGCCGTCGAGCTGCGCGGCATCACGAAGCGCTTTCCCGGCGTGGTCGCCAACTCCGACGTCAACCTGACGGTGGCGTCGGGCGAGGTCCACGCCATCTGCGGCGAGAACGGGGCCGGCAAGTCCACCCTGATGAAGATCCTCTACGGCATGCAGCCGCCGGACGAGGGCACCATCGCCATCAACGGCGAGCAGATCAGGCTGCGCAACCCGCAGGACGCGATTCGCGCCGGCATCGGCATGGTGCACCAGCACTTCATGCTCGCCGACAACCTGACCGTGCGGGAGAACGTCCTGCTCGGCGCGGAGAACCTGCACGGCATCGGCCGCGCGGCGCGCGCGAAGCTGGCCGAGCTGGAGAAGCAGGTCGGCCTGTCCGCGCCGCTGGACGCGCTGGTCGAGACGCTCGGCGTCGCCGACCGGCAGCGCGTGGAGATCATGAAGGTGCTCTACCGCGGCGCGCGGATCGTCATCCTCGACGAGCCGACCGCGGTGCTCGTGCCGCAGGAGGTCGACGCGCTGTTCGAGACGGTGCGCGGCATGCAGGCGCAGGGCTTCACCTTCATCTTCATCTCGCACAAGCTCGACGAGGTCCGCGCGATCGCCGACACGGTCACCGTGATCAGGCGCGGTACCACCGTCGGGACCGCCGACCCGAAGAAGATCTCCTCGCGTGAGCTGGCGGAGATGATGGTCGGGTCGGAGCTGCCCAGCCCGGAGACCCGCGAGTCGACCGTCACCGACCGGGACGTGCTGCGCGTGTCCGGCCTGCGGCTGACCGTCGAGGGCTCCGAGCGTGCGGTGCTCGACGACATCACCTTCACCGTGCACGCGGGCGAGGTGCTCGGCATCGCCGGTGTCGAGGGCAACGGCCAGACCGAGCTGGTCGAGACGATCATGGGCATGCGCAAGGCCAGCGGCGGGTCGATCGAGCTGGTCGACGCCGACGGAACCGCGCGCGACCTGACCGGTCTCGGCACGCTCGCCCGCCGGGAGGCCGGCATCGGCTACGTGCCGGAGGACCGCACCCGGCACGGGCTGCTGCTGACGCAACCGTTGTGGGCCAACCGGATCCTGGGCTACCAGACCCGGCGGCCGGTCTCCAAGGGACAGCTGCTCGACATCCCCGGCGCCCGCAAGGACACCGAGCGGATCGTCGCCGAGTACGACGTCCGCACGCCCGGCATCGAGGTGCCCGCGGCGGCCCTGTCCGGCGGCAACCAGCAGAAGCTGGTGGTCGGCCGCGAACTGTCCGGCAACCCGGTGCTGCTGATCGCGTCGCACCCGACCCGCGGCGTCGACGTCGGCGCGCAGGCGCTGATCTGGGAGCAGATCCGCCAGGCCCGGCACGACGGCCTCGCGGTGCTGCTGATCTCGGCCGACCTCGACGAGCTGATCGGCCTGTCCGACACCATCCGCGTCATGCTGCGCGGACGTCTGGTGAGCGAGGCCGACCCGGCCACCGTCACACCTCAGGAACTGGGCTCTGCCATGACCGGAGCGGAGGAAGCCGCGTGACCTCCTGGCGCACCAAGGTGCTGCCGCCCCTGCTGGCGATCGTCTTCTCGGTGCTGATCTGCTCGATCGCACTGCTGATCTCCGGAGCCGATCCGCTGCAGGCCTACGGCACCATGATCGGTCAGCTCTTCAAGGGCACCACCGCCGTGGACACGGTGAACCTCGCGACGGTCTACTACCTGTCCGGGCTCGCGGTGGCCATCGGCTTCCAGATGAACCTGTTCAACATCGGTGTCGAAGGCCAGTACCGCTTCGCCGCCGTCATCGCCGCGATCGCCGGTGGGGCGGTGGTCCTGCCGCCGGTCATCCACGTCGTGTTCATCATCCTGGTCGCGCTGCTGGCCGGGGCCCTCTACGCGGCCGTGCCCGCGATCCTCAAGGTGACCCGCGGCGTCAGCGAGGTCATCTCGACGATCATGCTCAACGCGATCGTCGGCGGCATCGTGGCGTTCCTGATCAACCCCGACCAGTTCGGCGTGCTGACCGGGAACAACCTCAAGACCGAGGAGATCGCCCCGTCCGGCCGGGTGCCGAACATCCCGCTCGGCGACGGCGAGCTGTTCGGGTTCGTGATCATCGCCGCGGCCATCGGGTTCGCCTACTGGTTCATGCTCAACCGCACCCGGTTCGGCTTCGAGCTGCGGGCCAGCGGCGAGTCGACCACGGCGGCGGCCGCGGGCGGCGTCAACGCCAAGAAGATGACGTTGATCGCGATGCTGCTGTCCGGCGCGGTGGCCGGCCTGGTCGCCATCCCCGAGCTGGTCGGCCGCGACTTCACCTACGCCATCACCTCGACCCAGGGCTACGGCTTCACCGGCATCGCGGTCGCGCTGCTGGGCCGCAACCACCCCGGCGGCATCGCGCTCGGCGCGCTGCTGTGGGCGTTCCTGGACAAGTCGGCGGTGTCGCTGGAGCAGGTCGACGTGCCGAAGGAGATCGCGACGATCATGCAGGGCGCGATCGTGCTGTCGGTCGTCGTGGCGTACGAGATCGTGAAGCGGGCCGACCTGGCCGCCGCGCAGCGCCGCGTCGGCCGCGCGCTGTCCGGTGGCCGTCCCGCCTCGGTGAGTGAAGGGGGTGCGGTGTGACGACCGCGACGGATTTGACGTCCGCGCCCCTGGTGGTGCCGCCGAGCCCGCGCAGGCGCCGCCTGCCCGCGTGGGCCCGCGCCGCCATGTGGGCGATCGGGATCGTCGCGGTGCTGTCCACCGCGTCGTACCTCACCGGGGTCAACACGCTGACTTCGACGAACACCGCGCAGACCGCGCTGCGGCTCGCGCTGCCGATCCTGTTGTGCGCGCTCGGCGGTCTGTGGTCCGAGCGCGGCGGTGTGGTCAACATCGGTCTCGAGGGCATGATGATCCTCGGCACCTGGGGTGCGGCGTGGGGCGCCTACTACGGCGGCCCGTGGGCCGGCCTCGGCGCGGCGATCTTGTTCGGCGCGCTCGGCGGTCTGCTGCACGCGATCGCGACGGTGACGTTCAACGTCAACCACATCGTGTCCGGTGTGGCGATCAACCTGCTCGGGCTCGGGGTCGCGAAGTACCTGGCGACGCTGATCTTCGAGCCGCTGTCCGGCAACCCGCGGCAGTCGCCGACGGTGCCGACGTTCGACACCTACTCGGCGACGTTCCTGTCGAACTGGCTCACCGACCTGGAGGACCAGCAGCGGGTGTTCATCTCGGACGCGGCCGGCCTGCTCAACGGGCTGGTCACCGGGGTGGCGCCGCTGACGATGATCGCGATCCTGCTGGTGCCGGTGAGCTACCTGGTGCTGTGGCGGACGCGGCTGGGCCTGCGGCTGCGGTCGTGCGGGGAGAACCCGGTGGCTGCCGAGTCGCTGGGCATCAACGTGTACGCGCACCGGTACCTGGGTGTGCTGGTCTCCGGCGGTCTGGCCGGTATGGGCGGCGCCTCGCTGGTGCTGCTGCAGGGCGGCGGCGGTTACCTGGAGAACCAGACGAACGGCCGCGGGTACATCGGCCTGGCCGCGATGATCTTCGGCAACTGGCGCCCGGGTGGCCTGCTCGGTGGCGCAGCGCTGTTCGGGTACGCGGACGGTCTGCAGCTCTCCGGCGGTGGCCGGGCGGTGCTGGCCCTGCTGTACGGCGTGGTGCTGCTGCTGTTCGTGATCGTCGTGGTGCAGCTGATCCGGCGGCAGTGGATCGCGGCGGCGCTCGGCGTGGCCGGCGCCGGTGTCCTGTACTGGATCTACTGGTCCAACGACACGCTGCCGAGCGAGCTGACCCCGTACACCGCGCACGTGGTGACGTTGATCGTGCTGGCGGTGGCGTCGCAACGGCTGCGGCCGCCGAAGGCCGACGGCGCCCGGTATCGCCGTGGCGAGGGGGACTAGTGGGCGAGATCGACTGGGAGGCGCTGCGCGCTCAGGCCGTCGAGGCGGCGAAGAGCGCGTACGCGCCCTACTCGGGGCTGCACGTCGGCGTCGCCGGGCTGGTGGACGACGGCCGGGTGGTCGTCGGCTGCAACGTGGAAAACGCTTCCTACGGGCTCGGGCTGTGCGCGGAGTGCACGATGGCCGGGCAGTTGCGGTTGAGCGGCGGCGGTCGTCTGGTGGCGGTGGCGTGCCGGTCCGGCAGCGGTGATCTGCTGATGCCGTGCGGCCGGTGCCGCCAGATCATCTTCGAGCTGGGCGGCGGTTCGTGCCTGGTGGACACCCCGTCCGGGGTCCTGCCGATGACCTCGGTGCTGCCGGACGCGTTCGGGCCCGCGGACCTGCCGTGAAAGCGTTTGCGGCGGTCGACGTCATCCGGGCCAAGCGGGACGGCGGCGCGCTGAGCGACGAGCAGATCCGCTGGGTCGTGGACGCCTACACGCGTGGCGAGGTGGCCGAGGAGCAGATGGCCGCGCTGGCGATGGCCGTGTTCCTGCGCGGGATGGACGCGCGGGAGACGGCGACCTGGACCGGCGCGATGATCGACTCCGGAACACGGCTGTCGCTGCGCGTGGACCGGCCGACCGTGGACAAGCACTCGACCGGCGGGGTTGGCGACAAGATCACCTTGCCGCTGGCCCCGCTGGTCGCCACGTGCGGCGCGGCGGTGCCCCAGCTGTCCGGCCGCGGCCTCGGCCACACCGGCGGGACGCTGGACAAGCTGGAGTCGATCCCCGGTTGGCGGGCCGCACTGTCGGTCGACGAGATCACCGCCCAGCTGAACTCGGTCGGCGCGGTCGTCTGCGCGGCGACGTCCGGGTTGGCCCCGGCGGACCGGAAGCTGTATGCCCTGCGGGACGTGACGGGCACGGTCGAGTCGGTGCCGTTGATCGCCAGCTCGATCATGAGCAAGAAGATCGCGGAGGGCTCGGCCGGCTTGGTCCTGGACGTGAAGACGGGGTCCGGGGCGTTCATGAAGTCACGCGAGCAGGCGATGGAGCTCGCCAGGACGCTGGTCGAGATCGGTTCGGCGCAGGGCGTGGCGACGACGGCCGTGCTGACGGACATGAGCACGCCGCTCGGGTCCGCCGTCGGGAACGCGGTGGAGGTCGCCGAGGCCGTGGAGGTGCTGCAGGGCGGCGGGCCGGCGGACGTGGTCGAGCTGACGGTGGCTCTGGCGCGGGAAATGCTGGAGCTCGCGGGCATCTCGGTCGACCCGGCTCGGGTGCTGGCTTCCGGTGAGGCGTACGAGACGTGGTGCCGGATGATCACTGCTCAGGGCGGCGATCCTGCCGCGCCGTTGCCGCGACCTGGGCACGTCATGGTGTTCCCCGCGCCGTCCTCGGGTTATCTGTCTGTTTTGGACGCCTATGCGGTTGGCGTGGCTGCCTGGCGGCTGGGTGCCGGGCGGGCGCGTAAAGAGGATCCGGTGCAGCATGCGGCTGGTGTCCGGTGCCTGGCCAAGCCCGGTGATCGGGTGGTGGCGGGGGAGCCGTTGCTGGAGTTGCACACCGACACTCCCGATGCGGTGCCGGCGGCTCTGGAGGCGCTTGCGGGTGCCGTGGTGATCAGTGATGCGGCGCCGGTGCCGGGGGAGTTGGTGCTGGGGCGCGTTGGGTGACCTCCCCGGCGGGGGAGGTCTGGTGCGTAGTCGGTGTTGTTGCGTTGCCGGCTTCGTGTTGCTGGTGGGGAAGGGCGGCGCCGCTGAGGGTGCGCCAGTTCGCGTTTCCCCACTCGCTCGTCACGTGGAGGCCGAGCGCCTCCGTCCAGAACGCCTCGGCCCTCGCGACGTCGTCGACACCGAGCACCGGGATTCCCAACCGCAACATGCACCGAGCCTAGACACGAGAACGGCCCCGGGCATGGCGCACGCCCGGGGCCGATTCACCAGAAACTCAGGCTTCGGTGTCGTCGCCCTCGGACTTGGGCTTCACGTCGGCGTTCTTCGGCGCCCGGCCGTTGCGGGCCCGGCGCGGCTGGCGCTGCGCGGGCGGCGGCGGGGCGATCTGCGGCACCGACGGGCCGCCACCCAGCATCAGCTCCGCGAACGTCGCCATCGCCTCGTCGAGCTGGCCGCCGATGCGCCGCTCCGACTCCTCGTTGCTGCGGCGCACCAGGGAGCCCACCGAGTCGGTGTCGGGGCGGCTGGACAGCGTGCCCTCGACCCGCGAGAAACCGCTCTTGACCGCGCCGCCGAGGTCGCCGAACTGCGCGGCCACACCCTCGTCGACCTTGTCGATCCGGTTGCCGAGGTCGTCCAGGCGGCCGGTGATCTGCTCCAGCCGGGCGGACAGCGCTTCCAGCCGCTCGGTCGGGTCCAGCATCTCGCCGGTCTCGTCGATCGCGCCGCGCAGGGCGTGCGTGGCCGCCTCGACGCGCTCGCGGTGCTGGTTGTCCGCCTCGTCCACGCGGCCGCGCAGGTCGGACAGGCCGTTCTCGACCCGCTCACGCAGCTCGCCGACGCCGTTGTCCACCCGCTCGCGCAACTCGCCCAGGCCCGAGTCGACCCGGTCGCGCAGGATGGACTCGGCCATCTCGATGCGCTCCTTCACCGGGCCGTGCACGGCCTGCGGCAGCGCGTCGAGCTTCGCGTCCTGCTTGTCCAGGTGCCCGTTCAGGTCGTCGAGGCGGCGGTGGATGTTCTCCAGCTTGTCCTCAAGCCCGTCCATCCGGCCCGCGACACCCTCGAAGCGGGCGGCCACACCGTCCAGACGGCCGTCGAGCTGGGCGAACGGCTTCGCCAGCTTGTCGACGATGCTCTCCACCGCGCGCGCCAGGTCCGCCAGCGCGTTGTCCTGCGCCTCCAGGCGCGACATGGCCTCGTCCAGGCGCTCGGCGAGCACGCCGACCTCGGTGCGGTCGGGCAGCTCCGACAGCCGCTTGCGCACGGCGCCCAACGAGTCGACCGGAGCGAGCCGCGCGTAGATGTCGTCGAGCGCGTCGAAGATCTGCTGCTGCTCGCTCTCGCGGACTTCGGCCGCGCGCACCAGCATGTTGCGCATCCGGTCGAAGGACGGAGCTCCAATGTGGTTATCAGTGGTCACTTCGGTGTCCTTCGTCGGCGGGGAAAGAGGGACGTGGGCGAAGCTTAACCATTGCGGAATTGCTCTGGGTATCGCCCCCGTAAAGGCGGGAACGTCGTGCTCACCCCGACCGGCCGAATGCGTAGCCGCCGGGCGGCGGTCTGAAGCTTGACTGGAGGCTGAGAGTCGCCACCGCGCGCGTCCATGTAGGTGACCGCCGCGGGGGTACCTTCGGAGCATGTCCGACAACGCCACGAGAGCGCCCCTGACCATGGAAAACATCCGGCGGGTGCCCAAGGTCCTGCTCCATGATCACCTTGACGGAGGACTCCGTCCGAGGACCGTGATCGAACTGGCCGACGCCCTCGGGTACCGCGATCTGCCCACGACGGACGTGGCCGAGCTGAGCCGCTGGTTCCGCGACGCCGCCGACTCCGGCTCACTGGAGTCCTACCTGGAGACCTTCGCCCACACCTGTGGCGTGATGCAGACCGAAGAAGCGCTGGTCAGGGTGGCCGCGGAGTGCGTGGAGGACCTCGCCGCCGACGGCGTGGTCTACGCCGAGGTGCGCTACGCGCCGGAGTTGTTCGTCGAGCGCGGCCTGTCGCTGGACGCGGTCGTCGAGGCCGTCCAGGCAGGGTTTGCGGAGGGTGAGCGTCGAGCCGCTCAGCAGGGAAAAGTCATCCGAATGGGTACTTTGCTGTGTGCGATGCGTCAGCACGCCCGAGCGGCGGAGATCGCCGAGATCGCGGTGCGTTACCGGGACTCCGGAGTGGCCGGGTTCGACATCGCGGGACCGGAAGCCGGATTCCCGCCCACCCGCAACCTCGACGCATTCGAATATCTGCGCACCAATAACGCGCATTTCACCATTCATGCCGGTGAGGCGTTCGGACTCGCTTCCATCTGGGAGGCGATTCAGCATTGTGGTGCCGAACGACTCGGGCACGGTGTGCGGATCGTGGACGACATCAAGCGCGATCCGGACGGCACGGTCCACCTCGGCCGGCTCGCGAGCTACGTCCGCGACCGCCGCATCCCGCTGGAGATCTGCCCGTCCTCCAACGTGCAGACCGGCGCCGCGGCGTCGATCGCCGACCATCCGATCGGGTTACTCGCGGACTTGCGCTTCCGGGTGACCGTCAACACCGACAACCGGCTCATGAGCGGCTGCTCGATGTCGAGCGAGTTCGCCACACTCGCCGATGCGTTCGGCTACGGGTGGTCCGACTTCCAGTGGTTCACGATCAACGCGATGAAGTCGGCGTTCCTCGATTTCGATCAACGGCTCGACCTGATCAACAACGTGATCAAACCGGGCTACGCCGAGTTGGTCTGAAAGCCCCTTGTGATCGTTAGCGTCGGCAAGTAAGGTTCACGATGTAAGAACAAGTTCTCACATCGTGGGATGGTAGCGATGAGCCGGGCAGCTGGGCTGGACACGAGGAGTAGGCGCCGGTGGGGCATCCTCGCGCTCGGCCTCGCGGCCCAGACCGCGAGCTGCTCGTTCCTCTACGGCATCCCGTTCCTGGTGCCGGAGATGCGCGCGGCCGGGCTGACGCTCGCGGAGGCGGGCACGATCGTCTCCGCGCCCAGCATCGGCCTGCTGTTCACGCTGATCGCCTGGGGCGCGGCGGCCGACCGCTACGGCGAGCGCCTGGTCATGGCGATCGGTCTCGGCGCGTCGTCGGCGCTGCTGCTGGTCACCTCGCTGGCCGCGCCGTCGACGGGGGTGCTGTTCGCGTTGTTCCTGCTCGCCGGGGCGCTGACCGCCTCGGTCAACGCGGCCAGCGGGCGCGCAGTGATGGGCTGGTTCGGCCCGGACGAGCGGGGCACCGCGATGGGCGTCCGGCAGACCGCGCAGCCGCTCGGCGTCGGCGTCGCCGCGCTGGCTCTGCCGCCGCTGGCGCAGCACTGGGGTTTCCAGTCCGCGGTGCTGTTCCCGGCGGTGTCCGGGCTGGTGGTCGCCGCGCTGGTGGCTTGGCTGGTGATCGACCCGCCGCGGCCGGAGAAGAAGCCGGGTGCGCCGAAGCCGGCGTCGCCGTACCGGACGCCGACGCTGTGGCGGCTGCACGGGGCGAGCGCGCTGCTGGTGGTGCCGCAGTTCGCGGTGTCCGCGTTCGCGCCGGTGTACCTGGTGTCGGCGCACGGCTGGAGTGCGCTGGCGGCGGGCTGGTTCCTGGCGGCTGTGCAGGTGCTGGGCGCGGTCGGCAGGCTGGCCTCGGGCTACTGGTCGGACCGGGTGGGCAGCCGCCTGCGCCCGATGCGGCAGCTGGCCGTGGCGAGCGCGGCGGTCATGCTGCTGGTCGCCGTCGGCGACGTGAGCTGGATGTGGGTGGTGCTGTTCGCGCTGGTCCTGGCCGCGGTGATCACGGTGGCGGACAACGGGCTCGGGTTCACCGCGTCCGCGGAGCTGGCCGGGATCGACTGGGCCGGGCGCGCGATGGGGACCCAGAACACGGCGCAGAACATCGCGGCATCCCTCACGCCGCCGTTGCTGGGCCTGGTGATCGGCGACTCCCGCTACGCGCTGGCGTTCTGCGTCGCCGCGGTGTTCCCGGTGCTGGCGGTCGGCCTCACGCCGGTCCGAGCCGAGTCTCGGTCGTCGTGATCGCCAGGGCAGGCGTCCAGGGTGCCGTCGGGGTGGGCGCAGTCGATGATGCGGCAGATCTCCCTGGTCGGCAGGCCGACGCTGAGCAGTTCGCGGATCTGCCGCACGCGCTCGACCGCGCCGGCGTCGTACTCGCGGTACCCGTTGTCGCGGCGCTGAGCGGTCAGCAGCCCGACGCGCTCGTAGTACCGCAGCAGCCGCTCTGTCGCCCCGGCGCGCCTGGCGAGTTCACCGATCAGCATCACTTGACCTTCCCGCCATGTCAGGGATCAACACTGCCGGGACAACCACGATTCCCGGAGAACGACCTTGATCATCGACGCCCACAGCCACGTCCACGACCCCGTCGAGAAGCACCTGGCCCTCCTCGACGAAGCCAGTGCCGACAAAGCGATCTTGTTCGCGACCCGTCCGCACCCCGCACGCGCGGCGACGCTGGACGAGCTGAAGGGGAGATGGCCGTGCTGTCGCAGAGCCTGGCCGGCAGCGGCGAAGGCCGGTCGCGGCCCTGCGCGAACTGGACGACGCGGTCGCCGCGCACCCGGACCGGTTCGTCGGCTTCGGCTCGGTGGACCTGTTGCGGCCCGGGGCTGAGGTGGCGGCCGCGGTCGAGGAGGCAGGCCGGAAGTGGCGCGGCATCGGCGAGCTGACCCCGCCGCCCGGCCGCGCCGATCTGCTCGAACCGGTGCTGCGCGCGGCCGGCGACCTGCCGGTGGTGGTCCACGGCGCGGCTCCGACCACCGCCGCCGACCTGGCGGCCGTCGGCGCGCTCGCCCGGAAGTACCCGCGGACGCCGCTGGTGATCAGCCAGCTCGGCGACGAGCACTGGATCGCCGCGATCGAGCTGGTCCGCGAGATGCCGAACCTCTGGCTCGAGCTGTCGACGGCGAGCCTGGTGTTCTCCGTGCGGCCGGCGATCGCGGAGGTGCCGGACCGGACGTTGTTCGGCTCGGACGCGCCCTACGGCGACCCGATGCCGGCCCGCGCGCTGGTCGAGCGCGTGACGCCGTCGGAAACAGCGCGCGCCGCGGTCCTCGGTGGGAACGCGGCGCGCCTGCTCGACCTGTGAAGCGTCAGTGGACCCGAAGCCGGCTCTCGAAGGCCTCCACCAGCTTGCGCCACTCGCTCTGCTCGGTGTCGAACGGGGCGCTCGGCGCGAGGCGGCCCGGGTCCGGCTTCAGCACGAACGACACCAGCCAGCCCAGGCTCTCCGAAGTGGACAGTGCGGCGGCCACCGTGTCGTCGCCCGCCCAGTCCGCGGCGTCGGTGAGCAGCTCGACCGCCAGGTCCAGCTGCGTCGGGTCGATCGCGTCCGGGCCATCGGCAAGGTCCTCGTCCAGGCCGGCGAGCACGTAGGTGTTCTCGGTGTCGACCTCGACCTCCAGCTCACCCGCGGTGGCCTTGGCGAGCACCTCGTCCCAAGTGGACACCTCGGCCAGGTCGGAGTCGGCGAACGCCGCGGAGTCGGCCAGCGCCCGCGCGAGCGCCTTCTCCGACTTGAACACGTCGATCCGGCCGTCGCTGCCCAGGAAGACCGGCTCGTCGTCCAGGTAGCACCGCAGCGAGTAGTACTCGTCGCCGGCGGTGATGATCTTGATCGGGTCGATGCCGACCTCGCCCCAGAACCCGACCGGGACGTCCTCTTCTTCCTCGTCGTCGGAGTCGCCGCTCTCGACCGTGTCCAGGTCCTCGTCGGCCTGCTCGGACTCGACCTCGGCCTCGGCCGACTCCTCCAGGAAGGTGGCCAGCTCCTCGGCGGTCTGCTCGAGCACACCGGCGTCCACGTCCGGCACCTTGACCAGGCCGTCGATGGCGTCCAGCACGGTGTCCCACTTCTCGGACACGGCCTCGGACAGGTCGTTCCACAGGCGCTCGCCCTCGCGGCCGGTGAACGGCAGGCGGCCCTGCTCCAGCAGCGAGAAGCCCTCGGTGGCGTCCAGCACCTCGTGGACCTCGTCGAGCTCGCACACATCGGCCAGCGAACGCACGATGCCGACGATCTCGGCCAGCTCGCTGATCGTCCACGAGTCCGGGTCCTCGGCGACGAGCTCGGGCACGCCGACCAGGTCGTAGGAGTGGTCGTCGTCGGGGATCAGCTCCGGCACGTTCAGCGCCGGGACCGCGTTCCACGCCGGGTGGTCGATCAGGTCGTGCTGCTCGGCGGTCCGGACGAACGCGGCCAGGTGCGCGGCGTCGGGGAAGGCGTACAGATCCTCTTCGTCGCCGAGGAAGGCCTCCCACTCCTCACCGTCCTCCCGCCAGCGCGGGGCCCACAGGGTCACCAGGTCCCCCTGCGGCAGCCCGAGTTCGATCGGGACGATGTCCTGTGCCATGCCAGCCCTCCGGATTACACCTGTGTGTGGGAAGCCTACGGCTTGACGGGACCGGCCGCGATGGGCCCCATCTGCTCTCCGGCCGCGGGTGGCACGATGGTACCCACGATGACGCTCACAGACCTCCTACCAGCGGATCCGGATCCCGACACGCTGTTCGAGACGTTTTCGGCCTGGACGGCCGAACGCGGGCTCGAGCTGTACCCGGCGCAGGAAGAGGCGCTGATCGAGGTCGTCTCCGGCGCCAACCTGATCCTGTCCACCCCGACCGGCTCGGGAAAGAGCCTGGTCGCGGTGGGTGCGCACTTCACCGCGATGGCCAACGGCAAGCGCAGCTACTACACCGCGCCCATCAAGGCGCTGGTCTCGGAGAAGTTCTTCCAGCTCATCGAGATCTTCGGCGCCGACAACGTCGGGATGATGACCGGCGACTCCGCCGTCAACCCGGATGCCCCGATCATCTGCTGCACGGCGGAAATCCTGGCGAACATCGCGTTGCGGTTCGGTGCCGACGCCCCGGTCGGCCAGGTCGTCGCCGACGAGTTCCACTTCTACAGCGAGCCCGACCGCGGCTGGGCGTGGCAGGTGCCGCTGCTGGAGCTGCCAAACGCGCAGTTCGTGCTGATGTCGGCCACCCTCGGTGACGTCACCTTCTTCGAGAAGGACCTGACCCGCCGCACCGGGCGCACCACCGCGGTGGTCACGTCGGCGCAGCGGCCGGTGCCGCTGACCTACCGGTACGCGCTCACCCCGCTGCACGAGACGATGACCGAGCTGCTCACCGGCGGACAGGCCCCGGTGTACGTCGTGCACTTCTCGCAGGCCGCCGCGATCGAGCGGGCGCAGGCCCTGATGAGCATCAACGTCACCACGCGCGCGGAGAAGGACGCGCTCGCCGAGGCCATCGGGGACTTCCGGTTCTCCGCCGGGTTCGGCAAGACGCTGTCGCGGCTGGTGCGGCACGGCATCGGCGTGCACCACGCCGGCATGCTGCCCAAGTACCGGCGGCTGGTCGAGCAGCTCGCGCAGGCCGGTTTGCTGAAGGTGATCTGCGGGACCGACACGCTCGGCGTCGGCATCAACGTGCCGATCCGCACTGTGGTGTTCTCGGCGCTGACCAAGTACGACGGGGTGCGCCAGCGGCACCTCAAGGCACGCGAGTTCCACCAGATCGCCGGGCGCGCGGGCCGGGCCGGGTACGACACCGACGGGTACGTCGTGGTGCAGGCGCCGGACCACGTGATCGAGAACGCGAAGGCGCTGCAGAAGGCGGGCGACGACCCCAAGAAGAAGCGCAAGATCGTCCGCAAGAACGCGCCGGAGGGGTTCGTCAACTGGACGGAGAGCACGTTCGAGCGGCTGATCTCGTCGCCGCCCGAGCCGCTGACGTCGAGTTTCCAGGTGAGCCACGCGATGCTGCTGAACGTGATCTCGCGGCCGGGCAACGCGTTCGAGCACATGCGGCACCTGCTGGAGGACAACCACGAGGACCGGCCGTCGCAGCGCAAGCACATCCGCCGGGCCATCGCGATCTACCGCGCGCTGGTGGCCGCGGGCGTCGTCGAGCGGCTGTCCGAACCGGACTCGACGGGCCGGATCGTGCGGCTGACGATGGACCTGCAGCTCGATTTCGCCCTGAACCAGCCGTTGTCGCCGTTCGCGCTGGCCGCGATCGAGCTGCTCGACACCGAGTCGCCGACGTACGCGCTGGACGTGGTCTCGGTGATCGAGTCCACTGTGGAGAACCCGCGGCCGGTGTTGTCGCAGCAGCAGTTCAAGGCGCGCGGCGAGGCGGTCGCGGCGTTGAAGGCGGAGGGCGTCGAGTACGAGGAGCGGATGGCGCTGCTCGACGAGGTGACGTACCCGAAGCCGCTGGAGGAGCTGCTGGAGGCGGCGTACGAGACGTACCGGCGCGGGCACCCGTGGGTCGCCGACTACGAGCTGAAGCCGAAGTCGGTCGTGCGGGACATGTACGAGCGGGCGATGAACTTCGTCGAGTACATCAACTTCTATTCGTTGGCGCGGTCGGAGGGCCTGGTGCTGCGGTACCTGGCGGACACGTACGACGCGCTGCGGCGGACGGTGCCGGACGAGGCGAAGACCGAGCCGCTGGAGGACCTGATCGCGTGGCTCGGCGAGATGGTGCGGCAGGTCGACTCGAGCCTGCTGGATGAGTGGGAGGCGCTGCGGCACCCGGGGGAGGAGCCGCTACCTGCGGAGCGCCTGCCGGAGAAGCCGCCGCCGGTCACGGGCAACGAGCGGGCGTTCCGGGTGCTGGTGCGCAACCAGATGTTCCGGCGGGTCGAGTTGGCGGCCCGGCGGGCGTACGCGGAGCTGGGGGAGCTGGACGCGGCGTCCGGCTGGAACGACATCGAGTGGGAAGCCGCGCTCGAGGCCTACTACGAGCAGCACGACCGGATCGAAACCGGCGCGGACGCCCGCGGCCCGGCGATGCTGATCATCGAGAAGGAGCCCGAGGTCTGGCGGGTGAGGCAGATCTTCGACGACCCCGAGGGCGACCACGACTGGGGCATCAGCGCCGAGGTGGACCTCCCGGCCTCCGACGAGGCCGGCGCGGCGGTGCTCCGCGTGACGGCGGTCGACCAGCTCTGAGGCTGGTCCGCGCGGCGCGGCTTACGGTGCCTGGTGCGACTGATGCGGCCCGACGGCTGGCGGTGCCCGGCGCGACTGATGCCGCGCCGGACGACTGGTGCTTCCCGGCGCGGCTCGGCGGTGCCCGGCGCGGCTGACGGTGCTGTTCGCCGCGCGGCTGGGATGTAGCCGCCGCGGGGCTGGGGTGTCCGGCGCGCGGCGGACGGTGTTGCCCGGCCTGGTCCGGAGCTACCCGGACTTTCCGTCAGGGGCGGCTCGCCTCGGCATGCTCCCGCCGTACGCCCGGTGGCTCCTGGCCGCGACAAGCCGCGGCCAGGAGCCACTCGTCAACGCCGGTGCCGGGGGCCGGTGTCGAGCGGGCGGGGCTCGGGTGCCGCGGTTTCCGGGTAGCGCGGCAGGCCGGCGAAGGTGCCCTGCTGCTGCGGAACCGCGGGCTGTTGCGGCGGCGGGTCCTGGTCGGTCTGCGGGAACGGCTCCGGGTTGCGGCGGTACAGCGCCGGCGTCGGTGCCGTGGGCGCGACGTCCATCGGCGAGGTGACCTGCGTCTCCGCTGCGGCGTACGCGGGCTGCCGCCCGGGCGCGTAGGGCTGCGCCGGGGACGGGATCTCGGGGGCGGGGTGCGCCCCGGACGGCGCGTCCGTGCTGGCCCACGCCTGTGCCGCCGACGGCACCTCGCCGGAGGCG
The DNA here is from genome assembly GCF_000739085.1 of Amycolatopsis methanolica 239. Lineage (NCBI taxonomy): Bacteria > Bacillati > Actinomycetota > Actinomycetes > Pseudonocardiales > Pseudonocardiaceae > Amycolatopsis > Amycolatopsis methanolica. The sequence goes on from NZ_CP009110.1 coordinate 835,816, forward strand.
GGTGATTGGCCGGCGGGCGGGATGTCCGCGGAGCCGTAGCCCGACCGCGCCCCTGACGGCACCTCCGCGGCCGAGTGGCTGGACGGCGCATCGGGGGCCGCATACCCGGACGGCATCTCGCCGGAGCTGTAGCTGGCTTGTGCCGCGGCGGGCATCTCTCCGGACGCGACGGCCGCCGACCCGCTGTCTTCGGCGGGCATCTCGCCGGACGCCTGGCCGGCCTGTGCCGCGGCGGGCATGTCCCGGGAGGCGAACATCCTCGACCTGCTGTCGCCGGCCTGCGTGGCGGCGGGCATCTCGCCGGAGCCGACGGCCGCCGACCCGCTGTCGCTGGAGCCGTAGCCAGGTTGCGCTCCGGAGGCGAACGTGGCTGACCTGCTGTCGCCGGAGGGGTAGCCGGAGGACATCTCGCGGGACGCCTGGCCGGCCTGCGCCGCGGCGGGCACGTCTCCGGCGGCGAACGCCGCCTCCCTGCCATCGCCGTAGGCATAGCCGGACGGAGCCCCGGACGACATCTCGCCGGCCCCGTAGCCCGCTCCTGTCGAGCCGTGCCCCGCCTGCGCCGGCGCGGTCTGGCCCTCCGCGGAGTAGGGCGAACCGGTCGCGGACGTGTACGACGGCATCGGTACGTCAGCCGGCGTCTTGCTGACCGGCCGTCGCGGGTCGGGCGTCGGCGCGGCTGCCTCCTGCCGGTGGGCACCGTCCATCGCGACCGCGGGCGTGCGCTCGACCTGCGGGTTCTGCCCTGGCCGGATGTCCATCGGCGATCCACCGCGCGGCGCGGGAGCCTGGTGACGGCCCTGGGACACCTCGTCCTCGCCGGAGTAGCCGGCCAGCGGATTCTTGGCGTTGCGCTTCGGCCCGCGCCGCGCCAGCCCCACCAGGCCGAAGAGACCCAGCAACCCCAGCAGTCCCCACAGCCCCGCCGGCATGTTCCTGAGCTGCTCCTGCGCGAGCACGGTTTCGGCCGGCGCGGCGTTCGCCACCGCCGTGCCGAACGGCAGGAGGACGCACACCGCGGCGGCGACCGTCCCGAGGCGGGCCCTGTCAGGCATTACGGCTCACTCCCCTGGTTGTCGTGACGCCACGATGTACCCGCACCACCCCGGTCCAGACCAGACACCGACCTAGTGGGTGACCTGCACCACCTGCGCGAGTGACTTCTCTTGCGACGCCGGAATCGTCGGACTCCGCGTGTAATCTGCGGCCATGGGGCTTCGCGCACGTGTGGTTTCCTGGGTGGGCCGCCGTTACCTCGCCAGAGCGCAGAAAAAGGGCTTCGACCTCTCGGTCCTGCCGGATTCCGCGCTCATGCCGTTGCGCCGCGACGGCCTGGACCCCGTGCCCGAGCTGGGCGCGACCAGGGCGGAGGCGCCGGTCAGCCGGTTGCCGCTGCCCTTCGGCATCACCGCGTGGCTGGTCACCGGCTACGGCGAGGCGAAGGAAGTGCTCGCGGCCACGGACAAGTTCAGCAACGACTACACCAACCTGGTCGGCAAGGCGGGCCTGTCGGCCGAGCAGAACCCGGGCGGGCTCGGGTTCGCGGACCCGCCGGACCACACGCGCCTGCGCAAGATGCTGACGCCGGAGTTCACGATGCGGCGGCTGAACCGTCTCACGCCGCGCATCGACGAGATCATCGCCGAGCAGCTCGACGCGATGGAGAAGGACGGCGGCACCGTCGACCTGATGCAGTCGTTCGCGCTGCCGATCCCGTCGCTGACGATCTGCGAACTGCTCGGGGTCCCCTATGAGGACCGTGACGACTTCCAGCGGCTGAGCACGGTCCGGTTCGACCTGTTCGCCGGGGCGGGCGCCTCGTTCGGGGCGATCTCGGAGTCACTGTCCTATTTGCTCGAAATCGTGAAGAAGCAGCGCGCCGAGCCCGGTGACGGCCTGCTCGGCATGCTGGTCAGGGAGCACGGCGACAACATCTCCGACCAGGAGCTGGCCGGACTAGCCGACGGTGTGCTGACCGGTGGCCTGGAGACCACGGCCAGCATGCTGGCCCTGGGCGCGATCGTGCTGCTGCGCGACCGGCGGACGTTCGAACTGGTGCGCGACTCCGACGACGCGGCGCGCGATTTCGTCGAGGAGCTGCTGCGGTACCTGACGGTGGTGCAGGTGGCGTTCCCGCGGTTCGCACGGGAGGACGTCACGGTCGGCGGGCAGGAGATCGCCAAGGGCGACATCGTGTTCGTGTCGCTGAGCGGGGCCAACCGGGACGCCGCCCTCGGCGACGACATGGAGTCCTTCGACCCCGCCCGCCCGGCGACGCAGCACCTGGCCTTCGGCTGGGGCGCGCACCGGTGCATCGGAGCGGAGCTGGCGCGCATGGAGCTGCGTGCCGCGTACCCGGCACTGGTGCGGCGCTTCCCCGACCTGCGGCTGGACGTCGAGCCGGAGCAGCTGAGCTACCGCCGGACGTCGATCGTCTACGGCGTGGACACGCTGCCGGTGCGGGTCAAGTAACCCGCTCGCGAGTTCCACGCTCGCCGATCGAGCCGGTTCCGCGACGCGGAGATCGCACGGCGTTGCGCGGGACCCGCGCGTCTCAGCCCTGACGGAGGCGTAGCGCGCCTTCCGCGGCAGGCGTGTCCGTGATCAGCGTCGACACCAGTCCCGACCGCAGCACGGCGTCGATGGCCTCCGCCTTCGGCGCCGTGTAGCCGAGGGCGATCACCTCGGGCACCTTCAGCAGCTCCGCCGTGTCGATCGCCAGCACGTGGTGCGCCAGCCCGGTCGACAGCGGCTTCCCCTCGCCGTCGAACAACCGCGCCGCGACCTCCGCCCGCGCGCCCCGCGCGGTGATCGCCTCGCGTTCGGCCGGGGACACCGCGTCGTACACCGTCGACTCGCCCGGTAGCCACGCCCCGATGCTCACCACGGCCTTCGTCAGGCGCGCGAACTGCGCGAACGTCTCCGCGATGCCCGGCTGTCGCCGCAGGATCTCCGTCGTCCGGCGGTCCGGCAGCACCAGCGGCCCGTAGATCGGGTACGCGTCCCCGCCCGACACCTCCGCCACCTGCCGCACCGTCTCCACCGACCGGTCCCGCATGTCCATCCCGGCCTGCACACCGCACAACTGCACGATCGGGCACTTCGGCAGCCGCCGCACCGCCGCCGCCATCGCGTTCACCGACCGCGCCCACGACAACCCGACCACGTCGTCCTCGGTGACCGTCTCCGACAGCAGCTGCGCCGCGAACGCCCCGATCTGCCGTCGCACCTGCGGGCGCGGCCCGGTGCTCGCCGCTCGATTGAGCACAAACGCCTGGCGCAGCCCGTACGCGGACCGCAGCTCGTCGGACAGTCGCACGTCGACCGGAGCCGGGGGAGCGAACTCCACCCGCACCAAGCCCTGCGACAACGCCGCGTCGATCAGCCGCGCCACCTTGAACCTGCTGATCCCGAAGTCGGCGGCGATTTCGATCTTGGACTGCCCCAGCACGTAGAACCGGTGCGCCACCAGCGTCGCGGTGAGCCCGTCCAGCATGCCAGCTTCGCTCATCTGAGCACTATAGCGCTAGCTCCGTTGACGAGAAACCCTCAAAACCCCTCTAATGCATGACCAGACATGTGACCACAAAGTCGTGATGCACTCAGATGAGCGCAGGAAGAGGTGAGACGGCATGCGGGCCGCCATCGTCGATCAGCCGGGTTCCATCAGGGTCGGCGAGGTTCCCGATCCCACGCCGGGGGAGCGCGACGTCGTGATCAAGGTCGGCGCGTGCGGCATCTGCGGCACGGACCTGCACATCGCCGACGGGCACTTCCCTCCGACGCCCTACCCGATCGTCCCCGGCCACGAGTTCGCCGGCGAGATCGTCGAGATCGGCAAGAACGTCCCCGGTGGCTGGCAGGTCGGCGACCGGGTGGCCGTGGACCCCTCCCTGTTCTGCGGCTACTGCGACCCGTGCCGCGCCGGCCACGGCAACCTCTGCGAGAACTGGGGCGCCACCGGCGACACCGTCGACGGCGCCTTCGCCGAGTACGTGAAGGTGCCGGCGAGCACCTGCTACCGCCTGCCCGACCACCTGTCCTGGCAGGAGGGCGCCCTCGTCGAGCCGGTGTCCTGCGCGGTGCACGGCGTCCGGCGCATCGGGGTCGAGGCGGGCGAGCACTTCCTGGTCGTCGGCGCCGGGACCATGGGCCTGGTGATGCAGATGCTCCTGCAGCGGGCCGGCGCGCGGGTCACCGTCGTCGACCGCAACGCGTCCCGCCTGCCACGGGCGAAGGACCTCGGTGCGCACGCCGTCGCCACCGATGTGTCCGAACTGGACGGTGAGCGGTTCGACGCGGCGGCCGACTGCACCGGTGCGGCCCCGGCGATCGAGGCCGCGTTCGACGCGCTGCGCCGCGGCGGGCGTCTGCTCGTCTTCGGCGTCGCCCCGGCGGAGGCACGTGTCGCGCTTTCGCCGTTCCGGATCTACAACGACGAGATCACGGTGGTGGGATCGATGGCTGTTCTGCACTCCTACGGCGCCGCGCTGGACCTGGTGGCCTCCGGCGCGATCGACACGAAAGCCCTGCTGACCGACGCGTTGCCGCTGGAGCGGTTCCCCGACGCGCTGGACCTGATGCGCAGTGGTGCGGGTCTGAAGGTGCAGGTGCTGCCGGGGGCCACGGATGCGTAAGCGGCTGGCACTCCTCGCGGTCGCCGCGCTGCTGACCCTGACCGGCTGCGCGGGCGCCGGCGCGCTCGGCGCGGGGGCCAACACACTGGTCATCGCGATCGTGGCGAACCCGCAGATGAACGACGCGATTTCGCTGTCGCACGAGTTCGAGGCGGTGAACCCGGGCGTCAAGCTCAAGTTCGTGTCGCTGCCGGAGAACCAGGCGCGCGCGAAGATCACCGCCTCGACCGCCACCCAGGGCGGCGAGTTCGACGCGGTGATGATCAGCAACTACGAGACCCCGCAGTGGGCGGCCAACGGCTGGCTGGAGAACCTGCAGCCCTACATCGACGCCAGCGCTGGCTACGACCCGGGCGACTTCATCCCGAGCATCCGCGACTCGTTGTCCTACCAGGGCTCGATGTACGCGGTGCCGTTCTACGGCGAGTCGTCGTTCCTGGCCTACCGCAAGGATCTGTTCGAGCAGGCCGGGCTGACCATGCCGGAGCATCCGACGTGGCAGCAGATCGCCGACTTCGCCGCGAAGCTGGACAACAAGCAGGCCGGTGTCGCCGGCATCTGCCTGCGCGGCAAGCCCGGCTGGGGCGAGAGCCTCGCGCCGTTCACCACCGTCGCCAACACCTTCGGCGCGCAGTGGTTCGACCAGGACTGGAACGCGAAGCTGGACACGCCGGAGTTCCGCGAGGCCGCGAACTTCTACGTCAACCTGGTCCGCGAGCACGGCGAGGTCGGCGCCTCCAGCGCCGGGTTCTCCGAATGCGGCACGCGCTACGGCCAGGGCCAGGCCGCGATGTGGTACGACGCGACCGTGATGGCCGGGACCAACGAGGACCCGGAGTCGAGCAAGGTCGTCGGCAAGTCCGGCTACGTCGCCGCGCCCGTGGTGAAGACCGAGGCGAGCGGCTGGCTCTACACGTGGGCGCTGGCGATCCCGAAGGTCGCGAAGAACAAGCAGGACGCCTGGAAGTTCCTGCAGTGGATGACGAACAAGGAGTTCGTGCAGACCGTCGGCAAGACCTACGGCTGGAACCGGGTCCCGCCGGGCTGCCGGTTCTCCACCTACCGGATCCCCGAGTACGCCGAGGCCGCGAAGGCCTACGCTCAGCCGACGCTGGACGGCATCGACGCGGCCGACCAGCGCAAGGTGATGACGCAGCCGGTGCCCTACCCGGGTATCCAGTTCGTGGGCATCCCCGAGTTCCAGGACCTGGGCACCCGGGTCAGCCAGGAGCTGTCGGCCGCGATCGCTGGTCAGATCACCGTCGACGAGGCCATCGAACAGTCTCAGGAGTACGCGCAGACCGTCGGCGATTCCTACCGGGAGACGAAATGACCGCCGTTGCGCCCACTGTTGCAAGTGGACAGAGAGTCGAAGCGAAGCCGGAGAAGCGCAAGGGCGCGAGCCCGTGGGCGCGTCGCGCGCCCCTGCTGCCCGCGCTGTTGTTCACCATCGTGGTGACCCAGATCCCGTTCATCCTCACGGTGGTCTACTCGTTCCAGTCGTGGAACCTCGTGCGTCCGGGGTCGCAGCACTTCGTGGGGTTCCAGAACTACGCCGACGTGTTCGCCGACTCGCAGTTCCGCGGCGCGATGCTCAACACGGTCGTCCTGACCGTGGTGTGCGTGTTCGTCGCGCTGCTGCTCGGGCTCGGCCTGGCGCTGCTGCTGGACCGCAAGTTCCTCGGCCGCGGCGTGGTGCGGACGCTGCTGATCACGCCGTTCCTCATCCTGCCCGCGGCCGGTGCGCTGCTGTGGAAGACGACGATGTTCGACCCCACCTACGGGCTGCTCAACTTCGTCTTCGGCGGCGAAACCGACTGGCTGTCGGAGTTCCCGCTGGCGTCGGTGATGGCCCAGATCGTGTGGCAGTGGACGCCGTTCATGATGCTGCTGATCCTGGCCGGCCTGCAGAGCCAGCCGAAGGACGTGCTGGAGGCCGCGCAGGTCGACGGCGCGGGCCGGTGGCGGACGTTCGCGTCGATCACGCTGCCCCACCTGTCCCGGTACCTGCAGCTGTCGGTGCTGCTGGGCGCGATCTACATCGTGAACAGCTTCGACGCGATCTTCCTGATGACCCAGGGCGGTCCGGGCACCGCGAGCACCAACCTGCCGTACTACATCTTCCAGCGCGCGTTCCAGGGCTTCGACATCGGCCAGTCCTCGGCGATGGGCGTGATCGTGGTGGTCCTGACGCTGATCGTCGCGACCTTCGCGCTGCGCCTGATGTTCCGCGCGTTCGACGTGAGCAAGGGGGTCGTGAAGTGAGCACCTTGCGCAGGCGGCTCGGTGCCGCGTCACTGACCACCGCGACGTGGGTGGTCGCGATCCTGTTCGTGTTCCCGCTGATCTGGATGGTGCTGACCGCCTTCAAGCAGGAGGCCGACGCCTACACCGATCCGCCGCGGATCGCGTTCACCCCGACGCTGGACCAGTTCGCCAGCATCTTCGAGCGCGGATTCCTGCCCTACCTGGGCAACTCCGCGTTCGTGACGATCCTGTCCACGCTGATCGTGCTGCTCCTCGGCGTCCCGGCGGCGTACGCGCTGTCGCTCGCCCCGGTGCCCAAGACCAGCAACGTGCTCGGGTTCTTCCTGTCCACGAAGATGCTGCCGGTCGTGGCCGCGATCATCCCGCTGTACGTGATCTCGCAGCGCACTCAGCTGCTGGACAACGTATGGGCGCTGGTCATCCTCTACACGGCGATGAACCTGCCGCTGGCGATCTGGATGATGCGCTCGTTCTTCCTCGAGGTGCCCACCGAGATGATCGAGGCCGGGCGCGTCGACGGGGCGAGCCTTCCGACACTGCTGTACCGGGTGATCCTGCCCGTGGTCGCGCCCGGCATCGCGGCGACCGCGTTGATCTGCGTCATCTTCTCGTGGACCGAGTTCTTCTACGCGGTCAACCTGACGGCGGCGCGGGCCGGCACGGTGCCGGTGTTCCTCGTCGGCTTCATCACCAGCGAAGGCCTGTACTGGGCGCAGCTGTCGGCGGCCGCGCTGCTGGCCTCGCTGCCGGTGATGATCGTCGGGTGGATCGCGCAGAACCACCTGGTCCGCGGCCTTTCGATGGGTGCGGTGAAGTAGCTACTCCTGCAGGGACAGCGCCACTGCGGGGCACAGCTTGACCGCCTCGCGGGCGCTGTCCACCTGCCCGCCCTCGGGGTTTTCGACCAGGACCACGACCGTGCCGTCGTCGTCCTGGTCGAATACCTCCGGTTCGGTCAGAACGCACTGGCCCGCGCCGATGCACAGATCGGTGTCCGCGACGATGCGCATGGCTCCTCCTACCAGGTCACCGGGAACTCGTGGATACCGTAGACGCTCGCGTCGTCCTTGAACGGCAGGGAGTCCAGCGGCACGGCCGGCCGCAGGCCGGGGATCCGCCGGAACAGGGTGTCGAACACGATCTGCAGCTCCATCCGCGCGAGGTTCTGGCCGAGGCACTGGTGCGCGCCGAAGCCGAACGCCAGGTGGTGCCGCGCGCCTCGCTCGATGTCCAGCTCCTCGGGGTGGTCGAACGCCTCCGGGTCGCGGTTGGCGAGATTGCTCAGCGGCACCACGCCTTCGCCGGCCTTGATGAGCACGCCGCCGAGCTCGACGTCCTCGACCGCCACCCGGGAGACCGCGAACTCGGCGATCGTGAAGTACCGCAGCAGTTCCTCGACCGCGGGCAGCGTCTTCGACGAGTCCTCCTGGATCTTCCGGATGTCCTCCGGGCGCTCCAGGAACGCCATGGTGCCCAGCGAGATCATGTTCGCTGTGGTCTCGTGCCCGGCGACGAGCAACAGGAACGCCAGGCTGACCAGCTCTTCGCGGTCGTCCTGCTGTTCGAGCTGGCGGCTCAGCAGGTCGTCGGCCGGTTCCTGCGCCTTCCGCTCGATCAGCTCACCCAGGTAGTCGCGCAGAGCGTCGATCGCCGCCTTGCGCTCCGCGGGCGGCGTGAGCCGGCTGAGCAGACGGGACGAGTGCAGCTGGAAGAACTCGTGGTCGGTGTACGGGACGCCGAGCTGCTCGCAGATGACCAGCGACGGCACCGGCAGAGAGAGCGCTTTCACCAGGTCGGCCGGCTTGGGACCGGCGAGTATCGCGTCGATGTGCTGGTCGACGATCTCCTGGATGCGCGGGCGCAGCGCCTCCATCCGCCGCACCGTGAACTCGCCGACCACCTTGCGCCGCGCCGGGCCGTGCTCCGGCGGGTCCATGCCGATCAGCGACGCGCGGAAGCCGGTGTTGATCCGCTGTCCCTTGGCCAGCAGCGGGAAGTGGGGGTTGCGCCGGTCGGAGCTGAACCGCGGGTCGGTCAGCATCGCCCGGATGTCCTCGTGCCGGGTGATCGTCCACGCCGTCTCGCCGCTGGGCAGCGTCACCCGCTGGATCGGCGCCTCGTCCCGCAGTCTGCGGTGCTCATCCGGCGGCGCGTATGGGCAGCCGCGAGTGATGGGCAGTGTGGCGGGAAGCTGAGCGGTCACGGTGTCGCCCCCAATCCGGAGAAAATGTGGAAGGATGTCGTCCACTTATCGCCAACGTACTGATGTGGAAGTTTTTCGTCCACCTACGTTCGGGTGAGAGAATCTCGCGGGGGTGACGGAGAGGAACGACATGACGGCTTCGGAAACGCGGCTGCGCGCGGACGCCCAGCGCAACCGCGACCAGATCGTCGCCGCCGCCCGCCAGGTATTCGCCGAAGCGGGTCCCGACGTGCCGATGGAGGAGATCGCACGCGCCGCGGGAGTCGGGGTCGGCACGCTCTACCGGCGCTTCCCCGACCGGGAGGCGCTGATCCGGGCCGTCGCGCGGGAGAGCTTCGCGCAGGTCCTCGCCGACGCGAGGGAAGCGGCGGCCGAGGAACCGACGGCGTTCGACGCGCTGGTGCGCGTCGTCGGGCGGTCGCACCAGCTGCAGGCCAGCGTCCAGCTGGCGCTGGTTTCCGAGCGGGCGAAGGAAATTCTCAAGGGCGACCCGGAAACCGCCGCGTCCCGCGACGCGCTGATGGCCGAGCTGGACGCGATCGTGAAGGCGGCGCAAGCCGAGGGGTCGATCCGCGCCGACGTCGGGACCGGCGACGTCGCCATCCTGTTTTCCCTGGTCCTGCGCCAGCCACCGGCGGTGGACGACCCCGCGCTGCTGGCCTTCGAACGCGCCGCGGCGGTCATGCTGGACGGGCTCCGGTCGAGCTCCGGCAGCCCGTTGCCGGGCCGTCCGATCACCGGCGAGGACCTCCGGATTTCTTGACGGGTACCGGTATGGTGCTCGCGATGGTGATGCCTCCGCCCCGTCTCGACCTGGCGCGCTACCGTGCCCCGGTCTGGGCCGACGTGCCTGCGCGTGCCGGGCGGAAGGTGCGGCTGCGGGTGATCACGCCTGCCGATCAGCGCAGGCTGGCCGGGTTCGACCGGGAGGCCGCGGACACCCGCCGCGTCGGGGAGTACCGGCACTGGGCGGCGCACCGCGCCGAAGCCGACTTCCACTTCGCGATCGAGACCCTGCGCGGCGGTCTCGTGGTGGGCTCGCTGTCGGCCACCGAGGCGGATTCGCCGGACCGGTTCAGCTACGGCATCGGGATCGGGTTGCAGCACCGGCGCTGCGGTTACGCGGGCGACGCGGTGATCACGTTGCTGCGCTTCATGTTCGGCGAGCGCGGCTACCGGAAGTGCGAGGTCAGCATCTACGGCGGCAACGTGGCGTCGCTGTCGATGCACGCCGGGCTCGGCTTCCGCGAGGAGGGCCGGGTCCGCGACACTGAGCTGTCCCGTGACGGTGTCAAGTACCTGGTGCTGATGGGCATCACGGACACCGAGTTCGCGGAGATCCACCCGGACTTCCCGGCCACCAGCCCGCGGGGGCGGCACTGGCGCCCCCGCGGACGGCACCGCGACCGCTAGGGCGGCCGGGAGTTGCGTTACCGCTAGCCCCGCCGAGGGCGTTGTTCTGATGCCCTTGGCGAGGTCGCGGTGCCTTCGCGCGCCGAGGCGCGGGCGGCAGTCACGCGGCCCCGCCCCGCTAAACGCCCATCGGGTGCCAGACGGTCTTCGCCTCCAGGTAGCGCCGCAGCCGGGCGATGTCCGGTCGCTGCGTCCAGTCCGGCTCCTCCGCGGGCACGGCCAGCACGCGCTTCACCGTCCCGGCCGCCTCGCGCGCCAGTTCCGCGCGGTCCTCCGCGCCCGTCGGGTCCAGCGCGTTCACGTCGCCGTGGGAGGCCAGCCACGGGCCGAGCTCCGCGGCGCGCCCGGTGAGGATGTTGGCCACCCCGCCCGGCAGGTCGGACGTCGCCAGCACCTCGGACAGCGTGATCGCGGGCAGCGGCCGCTCCGCGCTGCTCACCACGACCGCCGTGCAGCCGGTCGCCAGCGCCGGCGCCAGCACGCTCACCAGGCCGAGCAGCGACGACTTCTGCGGCGCGAGGATCCCGACCACCCCGGTCGGCTCCGGCACGGTGAACGAGAAGTACGGCCCGGCGACCGGGTTCGCCGCCCCCAGCACGCTCGCCACCTTGTCCGTCCACCCCGCGTACCAGACCCAGCGATCGATCGCGGCGTCCACGACCGTCTCGGCGCGACGCCCGGACAGCCCCTCGGCTGCCCCGACCTCGGCGACGAACTGGTCGCGGCGCCCCTCCAACACCTCCGCGACCCGGTACAGCACCTGCCCGCGGTTGTAGGCGGTCGCGCCCGACCAGCCGGGGAACGCCTTGCGCGCGGCCACCACCGCGTCCCGCACGTCCTTGCGCGAGGCGTGCGCGGCGTTGGCGAGGAAGTTGCCCTTGCGGTCGGTCACCGGGTACACCCGGCCGGACTCCGAGCGTGGGAACTTGCCGCCGATGAACAGCTTGTACGTCTTCGCGACAGTGATGCGCTCAGGCTGATTAGACACTGAGGTACCCCTCCAGACCGGTGCGGCCACCCTCGCGGCCGAAGCCCGACTCCTGGTAGCCGCCGAACGGCGCCGCCGGGTCGAAGCGGTTGAACGTGTTGGCCCAGACCACCCCGGCGCGCAGCCGGTTCGCCGTCCACAGGATCCGCGAGCCCTTCTCGCTCCAGATCCCGGCGGAAAGCCCGTAGGGCGTGTTGTTGGCCTTCGCGACCGCCTCGTCCGGCGTGCGGAACGTGAGCACCGACAGCACCGGCCCGAAGATCTCCTCGCGCGCGATCCGCATCGACTGGTGCACGCCGGAGAACACCGTGGGCGCGAAGAAGAACCCGCGGTCGGGCACCGGGCACGGGCTGGTCCACCGCTGCGCGCCCTCGGCCTCGCCGGAGTCGGCCAGCTCGCGGATCCTGGTCAGCTGCTCGGCCGAGTTGATCGCGCCGACGTCGGTGTTCTTGTCCAGCGGATCGCCCAGCCGCAGCGTGGAGATCCGGTGCCGCAGCTTGTCCAGCAGCTCCTCGGCGACGGACTCCTGCGCGAGCAGGCGCGAACCGGCGCAGCACACGTGGCCCTGGTTGAAGAAGATGCCGTTGACGATGCCCTCGACGGCCTGGTCCAGCGGCGCGTCGTCGAAGACCACGTTCGCGGCCTTCCCGCCCAGCTCCAGCGTGAGCCGCTTGGGCGTGCCCGCGACCTGGCGCTGGATGAGCTTGCCGACCTCGGTCGACCCGGTGAACGCGATCTTGTCGATGCCTGGGTGCCCGACCAGCCGCGCGCCGACGTCCCCGGCGCCCGGCAGGATGTTCACCACCCCCGGCGGCAGCCCGGCCTGCTGGCAGATCTCGCCGAACACGAGCGCCGTGAGCGGGGTCGTCTCGGCCGGCTTGAGCACCACGGTGTTGCCGGTGGCCAGCGCGGGCGCGATCTTCCACGCCAGCATCAGCAGCGGGAAGTTCCACGGGATGATCTGCCCGGCGACGCCCAGCGGCTTCGGGTCCGGCCCGTAGCCGGCGTAGTCGAGCTTGTCGGCCCAGCCCGCGTGGTAGAAGAAGTGCGCGGCGACCAGCGGCAGGTCCGAGTCGCGGGACTCCTTGATCGGCTTGCCGTTGTCCAGCGTCTCCAGCACAGCCAGCTCACGCGAGCGTTCCTGGATCAGCCGCGCGATGCGGAACAGGTACTTCGCGCGCTCGCTGCCCGGCATCGGGCCCCACGTCTTCTCGAACGCCTTGCGCGCGGCCTTCACCGCGGTGTCGATGTCGGCGGCGCTCGCGGTCGAGACTTCGGCGAGGACCTCCTCGGTGGCCGGGTTGACGGTCTTGAGCGGTTCGCCGCCGCCGTCGACGAACTCGCCGTCGATGAACGGCCGGTAGCTCGGCTTGAGGTTCGCCAGGTCGCGCGACTCGGGCGCGGGCGCGTACTCGAAGACAGGCATCAGTCCACCGCCACGTAGTCGGGGCCGCTGTAGTGGCCGTCGTGCTGGGTGCGCCGCTGCAGCAGCAGGTCGTTGAGCAGGCTGGACGCGCCGAAGCGGAACAGCTCCGGGGTGAGCCACTGCTCGCCGGCGACCTCGTGCACGGCGACGAGGTACTTGATCGCGTCCTTCGTGGTGCGGATGCCGCCTGCCGGCTTGACGCCGCGCAGTTCGCCGGTGGTGGTGAACCAGTCGCGGACGGCCTGCAGCATCACGTGCGTGACGGGCAGCGTCGCGGCGGGGGAGACCTTGCCGGTGGAGGTCTTGATGAAGTCGCCGCCCGCCAGCAGGGCCAGCCAGGAGGCGCGGCGCACGTTGTCGTAGGTGACCAGCTCGCCGGTCTCCAGGATGACCTTCAGGTGCGCGTCGCCACAGGCGGCCTTGACGGCCTGGATGTCCTCGAACACCTCGCCGTAGCGGCCTTCGAGGAACGCGCCCCGGTCGATCACCATGTCGACCTCGGTCGCACCGGACTCCACGGCCAGCGCCACGTCGGCGAGCTTCACCTGCCGGGACGACCGCCCCGACGGGAAGGCCGTGGCGACGCTCGCGACGCCGATGCCGGTGCCCTTGAGCCCGTCGACGGCCGTCGCGACGAGGTCCGGGTACACGCACACCGCGGCGACCTGCGGCGTGTCCGGCCGCTCCGGGTCGGGACGCCGCGCCTTCGCGGTCAGCGCGCGGACCTTGCCGTGTGTGTCGGCGCCCTCGAGCGTGGTCAGGTCGACCATCGAGATCGCGGTGTCGATGGCCCAGAGTTTGCTGGACTTCTTGATGCTGCGGGTGGCCAGGGCGGTGGCCCGGGCTTCGACCCCGACCTGGTCCACACCGGGCAGGCCGTGCAGGAAGCGCCGGAGGCTCGCGTCGTCGCGGGTGGCGTCGGCGAGAGCGGCCGGCAGGGTGGGTGCGCTCACCCGCCAGAGTCTAGTTGCGGGGTCTGACTCTTCCGCGGCTTGCGCACGACCGTGACCGCGCCCCAGAACGCGAGCCCGGTGACCTTGACGACCGGCGCGCCCGGCGGCGGGGGCTGCGTGGACGCGCCGCCGCGGTCCTGGCTCTCGAACGCGCCCATGAAACCGACGCCGGTGACCTCGACGATGATGTCGTCGGGCACCACGATGTCGATGCCGCCCATGATCGCGACGGCCGTGATGGTGGTGTGCCGTTCGCTGAACCGGGCGCTGCGCAGGTCCATTTCGACGCCGCCCCAGAACGCGACGCTGGTGTGCTCCGGCGGCACTGTCCACGGGCCCTTGCGGGTGACGCCGGACATGACGGCGACGGAGGCCTTCGAGCCGGGCACCCCGCCGATCCGGTCGTCCGGGGTGAGCGCCCGCGGCGCGGCGGGCTGCACGGCGGCCGATGACACCCCCGGCAGGTCCGCGACCGGCGGCTCCAGTTCGGCGAGCGTCTTGGCGGCGTACACGGTGTCGAGCCGCTCTTCCAGTTCCTGCACCGTGATCCGCCCCTCGGCGAGCGCGTTGTGCAGGATCTGCGCGACCCGTTCCCGGTCCGCGTCGGAGGCCCGCATCGGCCGGCGCTCGGGGGTCCCAGGCTGTTCCACCGCGCGAGCCTATCGGGGTCCGCCTGCTTCCGGGTCACCTTCCGGAGACTGTTCCCTCCACGCCGACGATCCACCCCCGTCGTCGGCTACCGTGACGCTCCATGGACGTGCTTGTCGTCGATCATCCGCTGGCCAAGGCCAGGCTGTCGACCATGCGTGACGCCCGCACGGACAGCGCGGCCTTCCGGGCGGCCCTGCACGAGCTGACCGTCATGCTGATCTACGAGGCCACCCGCGAGGCGCCGGTGCGCACCGAACGCATCCACACGCCGGTCGCCCGCACCGACGCGTACCGGCTCGCGAACCCGCCGCTGCTGGTGCCCGTCCTGCGCGCCGGGCTGGGCATGGCCGACCAGGCGCACAAGCTGATCCCCGAGGCGCAGATGGGTTTCGTCGGCCTGGCGCGCGACGAGGAGACCCTCCAGCCGACCCCGTACATGGAGTCGCTGCCCGACGACCTGTCCGACCGCCCGGTGTTCGTCCTCGACCCGATGCTCGCCACCGGCGGCTCGATGGAGTACACGATCCGGCTGCTGACCGGCCGCGGCGCCACCGACGTCACCGCGATCTGCGCACTCGCCGCGCCGGAGGGGATCAAGCACCTGCAGGACAGCGGCCTGCCGGTCCGCGTGGTCACCGCGAGCGTCGACGAACGGCTCAACGACTCCGGCTTCATAGTCCCCGGCCTCGGCGACGCGGGTGACCGTCAATACGGTGCCCGCTGACCCGTACTGGAACAGCAATGTCGCCCGGCACGCGGGGATCCTGCGTGCCGGGCCGGACGGCTGTGCGGAAGCGCTGGACGCCGCTGCGGCGACGGGCTGCTCGCGCGGAACCCGGCGGGCAGCGCGAAGCGGGTCACCGGGATCGACAGCTCGCCGGAAATGATCGCCCGCGCCCGCGAACAGGCCTGCGGTCCCCGGCTCGTCGAGGACGACTTCCTCGCCGCGGGCCTCCCCACCGGATACTACGACTTCGTCTGCTCGTCACCGCGATCCACCACATGGCGTTCGAGCCGGCGCTGGCCCGCATGCGGGACCTGCTGCGGCCGGGCGGCACGCTCGTCGTCGGCCTGGCGCGCGAGGCGACCTTGGCGGACTGCGCGATCTGGGCCGCGGCCACCCTGGTCGTGCGGATCACCAAGGTGCTGCGCCGGGCGAGCGTCCCGGCAGGCGTGCCGACCGCCAAACCGGCGATGAGCTACCGCGAGGTCAGCGACGCGGCCCGGCGCCTCATGCCCGGCGTGCGCTACCGGCGGCGCCTCCTCCGCCGCTACTCCCTGACCTGGGTCAAGCGCCACCCGTCGGCGTGAGCGCGCAGCGCCGCCTCGTAGGACGCGACCACGTCTAAGTCCCTCGGCAGGTTCCCGTTCAGCTCCAGCGACACCAGCCCGTGCACGATGCCCCACGCGCTGACCGCGATCACCTCGGGCGCGACCGCCCGGAACACTCCGGCGGAGATCGCCGCGCGCACGGTGTCGACCAGCGGCGCGAGCGAGTCCCGCGCGGTCCGCGTCGCCTCCGCGCCCGGCTCGAACCCGGGCAGGGCCTTGGTGAACATGATCGAGTACAGGTGCGGGTCGGCCAGCGCGCTCTCCCGGTAGGCCAGCCCGAGCCGCACGAAGTCCTCCACCGGGTCGCCGGAGCGCGAGATGCCCCGCAACCGCGCCCCGAACCGCCGGAACCCCTCCAGGTAGACGGCGTTGACCAGCTCGGGTTTGCCGCCGAACAGCGAGTACACCGCGGTGGTCGAAGTGCCCACGTCGGCGGCGAGCTTGCGCAGGCTGAGCGCTTTCGGCCCGTCCGCCGACAGCAGCTCACCGGCCCGGTCGAGCAGTTTCAGCCGGAGTGCTTCGTCGTGGGTCCGGGGTCGCGGCATGCCCCAAGGCTATCGCGACACCGTTATCGTTCCCCTCGTTCCGGAGTTGACCTGGAGTGCACTCCAGGTCGTAGTGTCGGCAGCATGAGCTACTCGATAGCGGAAGCCGCACGTCGCAGCGGGCTGTCGATCGACACCCTCCGCTACTACGAGCGCATCAAACTCCTCGACCCGCCCGCCAGGGACACCGCGGGCAGGCGGGCCTACTCCGACGCCGACCTCGCGTGGCTGGAGTTCCTCACCAAGCTCCGCACCACGGGCATGCCGATCAAGATGATGCGGGAGTACGCGCAGCTGCGCGCCGCCGGTGACGCCAGCGCCGGCCGCCGCCGCGCGATCCTGCTCGAACAGCGCCGGTCCGTCGCCGAGCGCATCGCCGAACTCCAGGCCTGCATGGACGTCCTGAACTACAAGATCGAGAACTACGACCGCATCTGCGCCCGTGTCCCGGGCGCCGTCAGCGTGGTCCGGGAGGAGATCTCCGCGTGATCGGCACGAGGAAGCTCGGCGAGCTGGAGGTCGGCGCGCAGGGCCTTGGCTGCATGGGCATGAGCCAGGCCTACGGGGTGCGCGGTGACGACGCGGAGTCGATCGCGACGATCCACCGCGCGCTGGAGCTGGGCGTGACGCTGCTGGACACCGCCGACGTGTACGGCGCGGGGGCCAACGAGGAGCTGGTCGGCCGCGCGATCGCGGGCAAGCGGGATCAGGTCGTGCTGGCCACGAAGTTCGGCATCGTCCTCGGCGCCGAGGGGCAGCAGGTGCGCGGTGACGCGGCTTACGTCCGCCAGTGTGCGGAGGACTCGCTGCGCCGCCTCGGCGTCGACCACATCGACCTCTACTACCAGCACCGGGTCGACCCGGCCGTCCCGGTCGAGGAGACCTGGGGCGCGCTGTCCGAGCTGGTCGCCGAGGGCAAGGTCCGTCACCTTGGCATCTCCGAGGCGTCCGCGGAGACCATCCGCAGGGCGCACGCCGTCCACCCGGTGACGGCGCTGCAGAGCGAATGGAGCCTGTGGACCCGCGGGATCGAGGACGAGGTGGTGCCGGCGTGCCGCGAGCTGGGCATCGGGATCGTGCCGTTCTCGCCGCTCGGCCGCGGGTTCCTGACCGGCAGCATCACCAAGGTGGACGAGCTGCCGTCCGACGACATGCGCCGCAACCTGCCGCGCTTTGCCGAGGGCAACCTGGACCGGAACCTGCGCATCGTCGAGGCGCTGCGGAAGCTGGCGGCGGAGAAGGGCGTGACCGCCGGCCAGCTGGCGCTGGCCTGGGTGCAGAGCCGGGGCGTGGACGTCGTCCCCATCCCGGGCACGAAGCGCCGGAAGTACCTGGAGGAGAACGTGGCCGCCGCCGCGCTCGAACTGTCCGAAGCGGACATCCGGAGCATCGAGGCGGCCGTTCCCGCGGAGGCCGTGGCGGGGGAGCGCTACCCGGCGGCCCTGGCTCGCAACGTCGGCAAGTGAGGCAGGTGGCCTGATCAGGCCATCGCCACACCGACCGCCGTCGTGATCATCGCGGCGGCGAGCAGCACCGCGCCGCTGACGGTGACGCCGTGGGCGAGCGGTTTCCGGCCCGGCAGCAGGTTGAGGAACATCCCGCCGGACTGCGCGAGGATCCCGACCAGCAGCAGGAGGCAGACCACCCACTGGCCGGCGGCGCCGAGACCGCCCGCGGCGACGAGTTGCAGGGTGATCAGCGCCAGAACGAGCAGCACACCGGCGTGCGCGTGCCCGGCGCGGAAGTATGCCCGCTGCTCGTCGGTGAGCTTGCGCTTGCGCAGCAGGGCGAGCAGCGAGTAACCGCCGAACATCACCGTCGGCAGCGAAACCAGCGCGATCACGGTGAACAGCTGGGTGGAACCGGACAGGACGATCATCGCGAGCTTCCTCCTTGGGAGCGTTCCACCGCGATCGTAACAGTGTTACGTAACGTCGTTATTCCATCAGCCCCGCGGCGACGGTCGCGCCCAGCTCCCAGCAGCGTTCGAGGTCCGCCTTCGACGGTTCGCCGGTGACGGTGACGATCTCCGCGGCCTTCTCCCACCCGAGGCCCGTGGTGATCGACTCGATCCCGCGGACCGTCCCGGAGACGTCACTGCCGCCGTGCACGTAACACCCGAACGGGCGGCCGCGCGTCGAGTCCAGGCACGGGTAGTAGACCTGGTCGAAGAAGTGCTTGAGCGCCCCCGACATGTACCCGAGGTTGGCCGTGGTGCCGAGCAGGTAGCCGTCCGCGTCGAGCACGTCGGTGGCGGTGGCCGCGAGAGCCGCCCGCCGCACGACGGTGACCCCCTCGATCTCGTCGGTGGTCGCGCCTGCGACGACGGCCTCGAACATGGCCTGCAGGTTCGGTGAGGGCGTGTGGTGCACGATCAGCAAGGTGGGCACGCCTGGGGAGCGTGCCGTGGCCGATGCGCCGGTGCAACCGCGCCGGGGTGCCGGGCAGCCGCAATACCTCCTGGCCGGGGCTGCGGGGCGCGGCGGTGTAGAGGATGACCCGCCGGCCGCGGCGGGGGATGAGCACCACGTCGCTCTCGCCGGTCCGCGGGACCTACGCCTGGCTGCGTTGCGACCAAGGGGGTGCCACGCCAGCACCTCGTACTTCACGTCGACATCGAGCGCCGCTCGGCCCGGGGTCCAGGCGGCGTCGAACCCCGGGCGGCGGCCCGGCGGAGGGCCGTCGGGCCGCCGCCCGGGCCCAAAGGGCAGTTGATCAGCGCTTTTACCGTTAAGGGACCCCCCTGTTCGGGCCCCATTTCGGGGCATGTAATCTTCTCTTCGTCGCCAGGGAGACCGGGCCGGCGGGGAAGAAAAGCCCCAAGGGAACGGGATCCGGGCGGGGGGTCACGAACCAAGCTCCCACCGATGGTGGTAGAGTGGGTGACCGCCGCCGGATGAAACCACAGCGTAATTGGAGTTGCGAGACTTCGTGCGCTGGAGGGGTCGTCGGGTGACACAACAAAGCGTGTTGTTTGAGAACTCAACAGTGTATTGATGAGCTAAAGCCAGTTGATTAGCTAGAACCCTTTGTGGGTTCCTTTGAGGCTATGAGAATAGCCGGGTTTGATTTTCTGACATTGTTGGAGAGTTTGATCCTGGCTCAGGACGAACGCTGGCGGCGTGCTTAACACATGCAAGTCGAACGCTGAAGCATCTTCGGGTGTGGATGAGTGGCGAACGGGTGAGTAACACGTGGGTAACCTGCCCTGTACTTTGGGATAAGCCCTGGAAACGGGGTCTAATACCGAATATGACCTGTCGAGGCATCTCGGTGGGTGGAAAGTTTCGGCGGTACGGGATGGGCCCGCGGCCTATCAGCTTGTTGGTGGGGTAGTGGCCTACCAAGGCGACGACGGGTAGCCGGCCTGAGAGGGTGACCGGCCACACTGGGACTGAGACACGGCCCAGACTCCTACGGGAGGCAGCAGTGGGGAATATTGCACAATGGGCGGAAGCCTGATGCAGCGACGCCGCGTGAGGGATGACGGCCTTCGGGTTGTAAACCTCTTTCGCCAGGGACGAAGCGTAAGTGACGGTACCTGGAGAAGAAGCACCGGCTAACTACGTGCCAGCAGCCGCGGTAATACGTAGGGTGCAAGCGTTGTCCGGAATTATTGGGCGTAAAGAGCTCGTAGGCGGCTTGTCGCGTCTGCTGTGAAAATCCGGGGCTTAACTCCGGACCTGCAGTGGATACGGGCAGGCTTGAGTTCGGTAGGGGAGACTGGAATTCCTGGTGTAGCGGTGAAATGCGCAGATATCAGGAGGAACACCGGTGGCGAAGGCGGGTCTCTGGGCCGATACTGACGCTGAGGAGCGAAAGCGTGGGGAGCGAACAGGATTAGATACCCTGGTAGTCCACGCTGTAAACGTTGGGCGCTAGGTGTGGGCGACTTCCACGTTGTCCGTGCCGTAGCTAACGCATTAAGCGCCCCGCCTGGGGAGTACGGCCGCAAGGCTAAAACTCAAAGGAATTGACGGGGGCCCGCACAAGCGGCGGAGCATGTGGATTAATTCGATGCAACGCGAAGAACCTTACCTGGGCTTGACATGCACTGGAAACCGGCAGAGATGTCGGCCCCCTTGTGGCCGGTGTGCAGGTGGTGCATGGCTGTCGTCAGCTCGTGTCGTGAGATGTTGGGTTAAGTCCCGCAACGAGCGCAACCCTTGTCCTGTGTTGCCAGCGCGTAATGGCGGGGACTCGCGGGAGACTGCCGGGGTCAACTCGGAGGAAGGTGGGGATGACGTCAAGTCATCATGCCCCTTATGTCCAGGGCTTCACACATGCTACAATGGCTGGTACAGAGGGCTGCGATACCGTGAGGTGGAGCGAATCCCTTAAAGCCGGTCTCAGTTCGGATCGCAGTCTGCAACTCGACTGCGTGAAGTCGGAGTCGCTAGTAATCGCAGATCAGCAACGCTGCGGTGAATACGTTCCCGGGCCTTGTACACACCGCCCGTCACGTCATGAAAGTCGGTAACACCCGAAGCCCATGGCCCAACCCCTTGTGGGAGGGAGTGGTCGAAGGTGGGACTGGCGATTGGGACGAAGTCGTAACAAGGTAGCCGTACCGGAAGGTGCGGCTGGATCACCTCCTTTCTAAGGAGCAATTCACTTCCATCCCTTGGGGATGGAGTGGCTGAGTCTAGTGCCCGAGTGTGGTGCTGCTCAGACGCTCAAGGAATTGTGGACGGCTGGCTGATGCTCATCGGGGGATGGAGGTTCTGGTTTAGTACTGTCGGTAACGGCGTGGAACGACTGGAGCGAAGTCCGCTGGTGGGTGCTTGTTGGTACGCTGTTGGGTCCTGAGGCAACACGGTGTGTTGTTTCTGGGTGTGGTGTTTGAGAATTGCAGAGTGGATGCGAGCATCTTTGTGGTCAAGTTGTTAAGGGCACATGGTGGATGTCTTGGCATCAGGAGCCGATGAAGGACGTGGGAGGCTGCGATAAGCCTCGGGGAGCTGTCAACCGAGCTGTGATCCGAGGGTGTCCGAATGGGGAAACCCAGCACCTGTTATGAGGTGTTACCCGTACCTGAATATATAGGGTACGTGGGGGGAACGCGGGGAAGTGAAACATCTCAGTACCCGTAGGAAGAGAAAACACTAGTGATTCCGTGAGTAGTGGCGAGCGAAAGCGGAGGAGGCTAAACCGTGCGCATGTGATACCTGTCAGGGGTTGTGTGTGCGGGGTTGTGGGACCTGCCTTCCAGGAGCTGACACTCCTGGCACGATGCTGCATGGCTAGTGGAACCGCCTGGGATGGTGGACCGGAGTGGGTGAGAGTCCCGTACGCGAAAGCTGTGTTGGTGTGGTGTGGTGGTGTTCCCGAGTAGCAGCGAGCTCGTGGAATTTGCTGTGAATCTGCCGGGACCACTCGGTAAGCCTAAATACTTCCTGGTGACCGATAGCGGACGAGTACCGTGAGGGAAAGATGAAAAGTACCCCGGGAGGGGAGTGAAAGAGTACCTGAAACCGTGTGCCTACAAGCCGTCAGGGCCATCTTTGTGATGGTGATGGCGTGCCTTTTGAAGAATGAGCCTGCGAGTTAGTGCTGCGTGGCGAGGTTAACCCGTGTGGGGTAGCCGTAGCGAAAGCGAGTCTGAATAGGGCGTGTGAGTCGCGTGGTCTAGACCCGAAGCGGAGTGATCTACCCATGGCCAGGCTGAAGCGAGGGTAAGACCTCGTGGAGGGCCGAACCCACCAGGGTTGAAAACCTGGGGGATGAGTTGTGGGTAGGGGTGAAAGGCCAATCAAACTCCGTGATAGCTGGTTCTCCCCGAAATGCATTTAGGTGCAGCGTCGCATGTTTCGTGGTGGGGGTAGAGCTACTGGATGGCCTAGGGGCCTTACCGGGTTACCGAAGTCAACCAAACTCCGAATACCATCACGTGAGAGTGCGGCAGTGAGACGGCGGGGGATAAGCTTCGTCGTCGAGAGGGAAACAGCCCAGAACACCGGCTAAGGCCCCTAAGTGTGTGCTTAGTGGGAAAGGATGTGGGGTCGCTGAGACAACCAGGAGGTTGGCTTAGAAGCAGCCACCCTTGAAAGAGTGCGTAATAGCTCACTGGTCAAGTGGTCCTGCGCCGATAATGTAGCGGGGCTGAAGTACACCGCCGAAGCCGTGTCAATAACACATTACATCGGTTTTCATCTTCGGGTGATTATCTAGTGGTGTTGTTGGGTAGGGGAGCGTCCTGCATCCAGGGAAGCGGCCGTGGAAGCGAGTCGTGGAGGGTGTGGGAGTGAGAATGCAGGCATGAGTAGCGAATGCAGAGTGAGAAACTCTGCCGCCGGATGACCAAGGGTTCCTGGGTCAAGTTAATCTGCCCAGGGTAAGTCGGGACCTAAGGCGAGGCCGACAGGCGTAGTCGATGGACAACGGGTTGATATTCCCGTACCCGCGTATGTTCGCCCATGATGAGGCGCATGATACTAACCGCCCTGAACTGTGAGGCTCTTCGGAGTTGATCGGGGACGCGCGGGACCTGAGTGTGTAGTAGTCAAGCGATGGGGTGACGCAGGAAGGTAGCTCCGCCAGTGAGTGGTTGTACTGGTGTAAGCGTGTAGCCTGGGACATAGGCAAATCCGTGTCCCGTTGAGGGTGAGACGTGATGCGTAGCCGTTGAGGCGAAGTAGGGTGATCCTCTGCTGCCGAGAAAAGCCTCTAGCGAGAACATGTGCGGCCCGTACCCCAAACCGACACAGGTGGTCAGGTAGAGAATACTAAGGCGGTCGGGTGAACTGTGGTTAAGGAACTCGGCAAAATGCCCCCGTAACTTCGGGAGAAGGGGGGCCAAAGCACTTGAAGCCCTTTGCGGGCTAGGGTGAGTTGGCCGCAGAGACCAGCGGAAAGCGACTGTTTACTAAAAACACAGGTCCATGCGAAGTCGTAAGACGAGGTATATGGACTGACGCCTGCCCGGTGCTGGAACGTTAAGAGGACCGGTTAGCTCCCTTTGGGGGCGAAGCTGAGAATTTAAGCGCCAGTAAACGGCGGTGGTAACTATAACCATCCTAAGGTAGCGAAATTCCTTGTCGGGTAAGTTCCGACCTGCACGAATGGCGTAACGACTTTCCGGCTGTCTCAACCACAGGCCCGGTGAAATTGCACTACGAGTAAAGATGCTCGTTACGCGCGGCAGGACGGAAAGACCCCGGGACCTTTACTATAGCTTGGTATTGGTTTTCGGTTCGGCTTGTGTAGGATAGGTGGGAGACTGTGAAGCGGGGACGCTAGTTCTCGTGGAGTCGTTGTTGAAATACCACTCTGGTCGGATTGGGAATCTAACCTAGGGCCCTGATCGGGTTCAGGGACAGTGCCTGGTGGGTAGTTTAACTGGGGCGGTTGCCTCCTAAAAGGTAACGGAGGCGCCCAAAGGTTCCCTCAGCCTGGTTGGCAATCAGGTGTTGAGTGTAAGTGCACAAGGGAGCTTGACTGTGAGACTGACGGGTCGAGCAGGTGCGAAAGCAGGGACTAGTGATCCGGCATCTCCTGGTGGAAGGGATGTCGCTCAACGGATAAAAGGTACCCCGGGGATAACAGGCTGATCTTGCCCAAGAGTCCATATCGACGGCATGGTTTGGCACCTCGATGTCGGCTCGTCGCATCCTGGGGCCGGAGTAGGTCCCAAGGGTTGGGCTGTTCGCCCATTAAAGCGGCACGCGAGCTGGGTTTAGAACGTCGTGAGACAGTTCGGTCCCTATCCGCCGCGCGCGTAGGAGACTTGAGGAAGGCTGTCCCTAGTACGAGAGGACCGGGACGGACGAACCTCTGGTATGCCAGTTGTCACGCCAGTGGCATGGCTGGTTAGCTACGTTCGGAAGGGATAACCGCTGAAGGCATCTAAGCGGGAAGCCTGTTCCTAGATGAGGTCTCCCACCCCTTTGTGGGTTAAGGCCCCCAAGAGACGATTGGGTTGATAGGCCAGACATGGACGCACAGTAATGTGTTTTTGAGTGGACTGGTACTAATAGGCCGAGGACTTGCCCACAAAGCTGCTACGCATCCGCTCTGCAACTCTGAAACACCACACCAGTTGGAACATCTCTGGTGTTGTTTCGGAGAGTTTCGGTGGTTATGGCGGTAGGGAAACGCCCGGTCCCATTCCGAACCCGGAAGCTAAGCCTGCCAGCGCCGATGGTACTGCACCCCCGCGGGTGTGGGAGAGTAGGACACCGCCGAACACAACTTGATACTCGAGGCCCCGGTTGAGAACCGTCAAAGGTTCTCCCGGGGCCTCGAGCTTTTTGCGGTGCAGTGCTGTCCCTGACCAGGGGGCAGCACCGGACGGTCAAGCCAGCAGAGCCTCCACGTCGGCGCGCAACGCCGCCATCGTCGACGTCGCATCCACGCGCACCTCAGCCAGAGCCGCCTCATCCGGCACCGGCCGCGTCACCTGCAGGTAGCACTTCAACTTCGGCTCGGTGCCCGACGGGCGGATCACCACCCGCGACCCACCGCCGGCGATGCGCAACGCATCCGTCTGCGGCAACAGGTCCTCCACCTCGACGGCCGCCCCGGCCAGCTCCGCCGGCGGCGACTTCCTCAGGCGTGCCATGAGCTGCCCGCGGACCGACAGATCCGTCACCCGCAACGACACCTGGTCCGTCACGTACACCCCGTGCGCGACGGCCAGCCGGTCCAGCTCGTCGAGCAGCGACCGGCCCTCGGCCTTCAGCTTCGCGGCCACGTCGCACGCGAGGGTCGCCGCGGCGATGCCGTCCTTGTCCCGCACGAAGTCCGGGTTCACACACAGCCCCAGCGCCTCCTCATAGGCGAACACCAGCCCATCGCCGGACCGGGTCAGCCACTTGAAGCCCGTCAGCGTCTCCGCATACCGGGCGCCGTGGGCCCGGGCGATGTCGCCCAGCATCGCGGCCGACACGATCGTCGTCGCCACCAACGGGTCCGGGTTGCTCGTCGTCGACAGGACGTAGTCGCCGAGCAGGACTCCCGTTTCGTCCCCGCGGAGCATCCGCCACTGACCGGTCGCGTCCGGCACGCCGACAGCGCAGCGGTCCGCGTCCGGGTCCAGGGCGATGGCGAGGTCGGCGTCGACCTCCGCGGCCAGCGCGAGCAGCAGATCCGTCGCGCCCGGCTCTTCCGGGTTGGGGAAGGACACCGTCGGGAAGTCCGCGTCCGGGGCCGACTGCTCGGCCACGAGGTGCACGTCCGCGAACCCCGCCCGGGACAGCGCCTCGCGCAGGACCTCGGCGCCGACCCCGTGCAGGGCGGTCGCGGCGACCCGCAGCCCGCGGTGCGGCGACCGCGGGACCTGCGACACGCGGTACAGGTACTCGTCGAGGATCTCGTCGCCGAGCACGGTCGCCCCCGGTTTGCGGGGCACGCTGATCGCGCCGGGGGCCGCGGCGATCGCGGCCTCGATCTCGGCGTCGGCGGGCGGCACGATCTGGATCGCGACGTCGTCGTACAGCTTGTAGCCGTTGTCGGCAGGCGGGTTGTGCGACGCGGTGATCTGGATGCCCGCGGCCGCGCCGAGGTGCTTCGTCGCGAACGCCACCAGCGGGGTCGGCAGGGGGCGCGGCAGGACCCGGACGTCGAACCCGGCCGCGTGCAGCACCTCGGCGGCCGCGGTCGCGAACTCCTCCGAGCCGTGCCGGGCGTCCCGGCCGACGACGACGATCCCGCCGGCCTTGCCGTGCGCGGTCAGCCACGTCGCCACCCCGGCCGTGGTCCGGACGACGACGGCGGTGTTCATGCCGTTCGGTCCGGCCCGGACGGGGCCGCGCAACCCGGCGGTGCCGAACTCGAGCGGACCGGCCATCCGGTCGTCGAGGTCGGTCACCGCATCGGGGGCGCCGTTCATCGCAGCGGCGAGCACGGCCTGCAACTCCTGCCGCGCGGCCGCGTCCACGTCGTCGGCGATCCAGCGCATCGCGCGGTCGCGGAGTTCGGGGGTGAGGCGGCTCATGCGCGCGCGACGAGCCGGCGCAGCAGGGTGCCCATCTTCTCGGCCGACGCGCGTCCGGCCTCCAGGACTTCCTGGTGGCTCAACGGCTCACCGGTCATGCCCGCGGCCAGGTTGGTGACCAGGGACAGCCCGAACACCTCGACGCCGGCGGCACGGGCGGCGATCGCTTCGAGGACGGTCGACATGCCGACCAGGTCGGCGCCGAGCGTGCGCAGCATGCGGATCTCGGCGGGGGTCTCGAAGTGGGGCCCGGGCAGGCCCGCGTAAACGCCCTCGGTGAGGCTCGGGTCGATCTCACGCGCGAGGTCCCGCAGGCGGTGCGAGTACAGGTCGACGAGGTCGACGAAGTTCGCGCCGGTGATGGGGGAGGTCGCGGTCATGTTGAGGTGGTCGCAGATCAGCACGGGCTGGCCGACCTGGTAGTCGCCCCGCAACCCGCCGGCGGCGTTGGTGAGGAGAACCGACTTCACGCCCGCGGCGGCGGCGGTCCGGACGTTGTGCACCACGCGGCCCACGCCCTTGCCCTCGTACAGGTGGGTGCGGCCGAGGAGCACCAGGGTGCGCTTGCCGTCCACGTCCACGGAGCGGACGGTGCCACCGTGCCCGACGGCGGTCGGGGTCTCGAAGCCGGGCAGCTCGCCGAGCGGGATCTCCGCCTCGGGCTCGCCGATCACGTCCGCCGCGGGACGCCACCCGGAGCCCAGCACTACCGCGATGTCGTGCTTGGCGAACCCGGTGCGCTCCGCGATGGTGGCGGCAGCAGCCGACGCCACATCTTGTTCGGTCATGGAGCCATCTTCCCAGCGGCCTGCCACGGCCGTGCCCCAACCCAAGCTGGATGAACCACCCCGCGCCTTCGCGCGGAAAGCGCCTCACTGCGCCAATAGGTCACCTTTCGACCACCCCCGCCCCTCTCCCCGATTGTGTTTAGTCGCCGAGCAGCCGTGTCAAGGCGGGAAAGAGCACCTCGACACGGCCGGTCGGCGACTAAAGATCGGCTGTGGACCGGGGGCGGGGGAGGTCTGTGCCGCTGCTAGCCGGTCACCTGGAAGGTGGGCAGGATGCGGTCGTAGAGCGCGGTCTTCGCGGTCTCTTCCTGCTCCGTCGGCACGGTCACGCTCACCGCCCACAGGCTGGTGCCGTGCCTGAACACCTTCGCGTACGTCGTGCGGCTCACGGATCCCGCCGGGGCCCGGTCGATGGTCCGGTACATCAACGTCAGACCGTCCTGCTCGGCGAGCTTCGCCTGGTTGACCAGCTTGAACTCACCGTTCGAGCGGCTCTTCTCCAGCGCCTTCACGTAGTCGTCGATGTCGTTGCCGGGGAAGTACTTCGGAAAGTGGTTCACCGCCAGCATCTGCGAGCCGTCCGCCGAGACGAACTGGACCAGCGTCGACAGGGGCAGGTCGTCGCCGGCCTGGGAGCTCGTGAACCGCGTCCAGTCGGCAGGCACATCAACCGTGAAGGTGCCGTCCTGCGCTCCCTTGACGCTCGACGCCTCACCTGTGCGCCGCTCGAAGACCGTGGGCTGCGGGACCGACGGCGCGGACGTCTCGTCCCGCGACGGCGGCGCCACCGGCTGCGCCCCGATCACCCGCGCCGCGACGAAACCGCCGAACGCCGCAGCCACGAACAGCACCAGCGAAGCCACCACGAGCAACACCGTCGCCGTCGTGCCGCGGCCCGCCGCGGCAGGCGCGGCCAGCGTGGCAGCCGGGCGGGGTGCCGCGACTGTGCCGGTCGGCTGGGGCTCCCCGAACGGCAACGGCCCGGGATCGGCGGCCAGCTCGCTGCTCGCCTCCGCGCGGGGCGGGCCGAACGGCAACGGCCCGGGATCGGCCGCCAGCTCACCGCTCGCCTCCGCCGCACCGTCCTCCAGCACGGGGTTCGCCGAGATCTCCCGAGTGTCGGTGGCCTCCTCGCGCTGACCGCTTGCCGCGGCGAACATCTCCGGTCCGAACAGGACCCGCGGCGCCTTCTCCAGGATCGGATACAACTGCCGCCGCACCTGCGCCAGCGGCAACCGGTCCCGCGGCTCCTTCGCCATCAACGCGGTGATCAACGGCGCGAGCGGGCCCGGCGACGGCCGCGGCACCTCGCCCTTCACGACCTTCCCGATCGTCTCCAGCGGGTCGCCGTCCGCGTCGTACGGCGGGTGGCCCTCCACCGCGCAGAACAACGTCGCGCCCAGACCCCACAGGTCCGCGGCCGGGGTGACGGCTTTGCCGGAAGCCACCTCCGGGGCGATGTACGCCGGCGAACCGAGCGTCATACCGGTGCGGGTCATCGACGCGTCGGACACGTTCCGGGCGATGCCGAAGTCGGTGAGCTTGATCCGCCCGTCCTCGGCGACCAGCACGTTCCCCGGCTTCACGTCACGGTGGGTGATGCCCGCGTTGTGCGCGGCTCCCAGCGCCGCGGCCACCGCGTCACCCACCGCGGCGGCCTGCTCGACCGACAGCGACCCGTGGTCGCGGATCAGCTCGGCGAGGCTGTGCGACGGCAGCAGCTCCATCACGACGAACGGCTCGCCGTCCTGACGTGCGACGTCGTGCAGGGTGATCACGTTCGGGTGAGAAAGCACGGCGATGGCCCTGGCCTCGCGCAACGTCCGCTCGCGCAGCTCGTTCGCCTGGCCCGCGGTGACCCCGGGCGGGAGCAGGATCTCCTTCACCGCCACCGGCCGGTGCAGGAACTCGTCGTAGGCCGACCACACCGTGCCCATCGAGCCGGAGCCCAGCACGGAGCGCAGCCGGTACCGCCCGGCCACCACCCTGGT
Organism: Amycolatopsis methanolica 239; assembly: GCF_000739085.1. Classification (NCBI taxonomy): domain Bacteria; kingdom Bacillati; phylum Actinomycetota; class Actinomycetes; order Pseudonocardiales; family Pseudonocardiaceae; genus Amycolatopsis; species Amycolatopsis methanolica. The sequence continues at coordinate 864,945 of NZ_CP009110.1, forward strand.
CTCCTCGCTCGAACTCACCACGGCACCATTGTTGCGGATGCGCGCTCGGTGACTGCGGGCGCTGCCGGGCCGCGAGCAGAGTCACAATCGTGCCCCTTGCCCGCCCCCTACCATCAGACCTATGACTCAGGCTGGGACAACGGCGCCCACCCCGGATTCACCGGACGAGCTGGCCCTCGCCGCCGAGTTCGGGACGCCGCGGCACGAGGACTGGCAACGCCTCGTCGCGGGGGTGCTGACGAAGAGCGGAGTGCTGCCGAAGGACTTCGACGGCGCCCCGGAAAGCCTCCTGACCAGCAAGACCTACGACGGCATCGAGATCCGGCCGCTCTACACCGCCGACGACGCCACCGCGCCCGCCGGGTTCCCCGGCCTGCCCCCGTACGTGCGGGGCGCGCGGGCCGAAGGCAACGTCGGCACCGGCTGGGACGTGCGCGTCCTGCACGGCGGCGCCGACGCGGCCGAGACCAACAAGGCCATCCTCGCCGACCTGGAGAACGGCGCCTCCTCGGTGTGGCTGCGCGTCGGTGGTGACGCACTGCCATTGGACGCCCTCGCCGACGCGCTCAACGAGGTCTACCTCGACCTCGCGCCGATCGTGCTCGACCCCGGCGCCGACTACGAGGCCGCCGCCGACGCGCTTCTCGGGCTCCTCGCCGAGAAGAACATCCCGGACAGCGAGGTCACCGGAACCATCGGCGCCGACCCGATCGCCCTGCGTGCCCGCACCGGCCGTCCGCACGCCACCGCCCCCGCCGCCGCGCTCGCCGCCCGCCTGTCCGCCAAGCACCCGAAGCTGCGCACGCTGGTCGTCAACGCCCTGCCTTACCACGAGGCGGGCGGGTCCGACGCGCAGGAACTCGGCGCCGCCATCGCCGCCGGGGTGGCCTACCTGCGGGCCCTCACCGACGCCGGACTGAGCGTGGACGCCGCCGCCGACCAGCTCGAGTTCCGCTTCGCCGCGACCGCCGACCAGTTCCTCACCATCGCCAAGCTGCGCGCCGCCCGCCGCCTGTGGGCGCGGGTGTGCGAGGTGTGCGGCGCGACCGCCGGCCGCGGCATGCGCCAGCACGCCGTCACCTCGCCCGCGATGTTCACCCGCCGCGACCCGTGGGTGAACATGCTGCGCACCACCGTCGCCTGCTTCGCCGCAGGTGTCGGCGGCGCGGACGCCGTCACCGTCCTGCCGTTCGACTTCGCGATCGGGCTGCCCGACGCGTTCTCCCGCCGAATCGCCCGCAACACCCAGTCGATCCTGCTGGAGGAATCGAAGCTGTCCGGCGTGATCGACCCGGCGGGCGGCTCCTGGTACGTGGAGAACCTGACCGACGCGCTGGCCAACGCGGCCTGGCGCGAGTTCACCGAGATCGAGCGCGAGGGCGGCATCGAGGCGGTGCTGGACTCCGGCGCCCTCGCGGCCCGGCTCGCGGAGACCTGGGAGGCGCGGCAGAAGCGCCTGGCCACCCGCAAGGACCCGATCACCGGGGTCAGCGAGTTCCCGGACCTGCACGAAAAAGCGGTCGAGCGCACCCCGGCTCCGTCCGTTGTGGACGAGGGCGGGCTGCCGCGGGTGCGGTACGCGCAGGCCTACGAGGAGCTGCGGGACCGCTCCGACGCGCACCTCGCCGCGACGGGTGAGCGGCCGAAGGTCTTCCTCGCCACGCTCGGCCCGGTCGCCGCGCACACCGCCCGCGCGACCTTCGCGTCCAACCTCCTCCAGGCGGGCGGCATCGAGCCGCTGAACCCGGGTGCGGTCGAGGACGTGGTCGCGGCCTTCCGCGAGAGCGGCGCGACGGTCGCCTGCCTCTGCGGCACCGACAAGCTTTACGCCGAGCACGCCGCGGACACCGCGCGTGCCTTGACGGACGCCGGCGCCGCGCGGGTGATCCTCGCGGGCAAGGGGCAGTACCCGGGCGTCGACACGTACGTGCACGCGGGCTGCGACGCCCTCGCCGCCCTGGCCGCCATCCTCGACACGCTGGGAGTGAAGTGATGGCCATCCCCGACTTCACCGACGTCGAACTCGGTATCCCCGACCCGGGCAGCCAGACCGACTGGGCCGAGGCGCTGCACTCGAGCACCGGCAAGGGCGCCGACGCCCTGACCTGGGAAACCCCCGAGGGCATCGGCATCAAACCGCTCTACACCGCCGAGGACACCACTGGTCTGGACTTCCTGCGCACGTACCCGGGCATCGCGCCGTTCCTGCGCGGCCCGTACCCGACGATGTACGTGAACCAGCCGTGGACGATCCGCCAGTACGCCGGGTTCTCCACCGCGTCCGAGTCCAACGCCTTCTACCGCCGCAACCTCGCGGCCGGGCAGAAGGGCCTGTCGGTCGCCTTCGACCTGGCCACCCACCGCGGCTACGACTCCGACCACCCGCGGGTCGCCGGGGACGTCGGCATGGCTGGCGTGGCGATCGACTCGATCTACGACATGCGGCAGCTGTTCGACGGCATCCCGCTGGACAAGATGAGCGTGTCGATGACCATGAACGGCGCGGTGCTGCCCGTCATGGCGCTCTACATCGTGGCGGCCGAGGAGCAGGGCGTGCGGCCCGAGCAGCTGGCCGGGACCATCCAGAACGACATCCTCAAGGAGTTCATGGTCCGCAACACCTACATCTACCCGCCGCAGCCGTCGATGCGGATCATCTCCGACATCTTCGCGTACACCTCGCAGCGGATGCCGCGGTTCAACTCGATCTCCATCTCCGGCTACCACATGCAGGAGGCCGGGGCGACCGCCGACCTGGAGCTGGCGTACACGCTGGCCGACGGCGTCGAGTACATCCGCGCCGGGATGGACGCGGGCCTGGAGGTCGACAAGTTCGCGCCGCGCCTGTCCTTCTTCTGGGCGATCGGCATGAACTTCTTCATGGAGGTCGCCAAGCTGCGGGCGGCCCGGCTGCTGTGGGCGAAGCTGGTCAAGCAGTTCTCGCCGAGATCCGAGAAATCGCTCTCGCTGCGCACGCACAGCCAGACGAGCGGCTGGTCGCTGACCGCGCAGGACGTGTTCAACAACGTCATCCGCACCTGCGTCGAGGCGATGGCCGCGACCCAGGGGCACACGCAGTCGCTACACACCAACGCGCTCGACGAGGCGCTGGCCCTGCCGACCGACTTCTCCGCGCGCATCGCCCGCAACACCCAGCTGCTGCTGCAGCAGGAGTCCGGCACCACCCGCGTGATCGACCCGTGGGGCGGCAGCGCGTTCGTCGAGAAGCTGACCTACGACCTGGCCCGCAAGGCGTGGGGCCACATCAGCGAGGTCGAGTCGGCGGGCGGCATGGCCCGCGCCATCGACGCCGGCATCCCGAAGCTGCGCATCGAGGAGGCCGCGGCCCGCACCCAGGCGCGGATCGACTCCGGCCGCCAGCCGGTGATCGGCGTGAACAAGTACCAGGTGGTCGACGACGAGCAGATCGACGTGCTCAAGGTCGACAACGCCGGGGTGCGCGCGCAGCAGCTGGAGAAGCTGCGGCGGCTGCGTGAGGAGCGCGACGAGGACGCCACGCAGGACGCGCTGCGCCGTCTCACCGCCGCCGCGGAAGGCTCGGGCAACCTGCTGGAGCTGGCCGTCGACGCGGCCCGCGCGAAAGCGACGGTCGGGGAGATCTCCGACGCGCTGGAGAAGGTGTGGGGCCGCCACGCCGGGCAGATTCGTACGATCTCCGGGGTGTACCGCGACGAGGTCGGGAAATCCGGGAACGTGGAGAAGGCACGCGCGCGGGTCGAGGCGTTCGCCGAGGCCGAGGGGCGCCGTCCGCGCATCCTCGTCGCCAAGATGGGCCAGGACGGGCACGACCGCGGCCAGAAGGTGATCGCCACGGCGTTCGCCGACCTCGGCTTCGACGTCGACGTCGGCCCGCTGTTCTCCACGCCGGCCGAAGTCGCGCGCCAGGCGATCGAGGCGGACGTGCACGTCGTCGGCGTGTCCTCGCTGGCCGCCGGTCACCTGTCCCTGGTGCCCGCGCTGCGCGAGGAGCTGGCCCAGCTCGGGCGCGAGGACATCATGATCGTGTGCGGCGGCGTCATCCCGCCGCAGGACTACGACGAGCTGCGGGCCGCGGGCGCGTCGGCGATCTTCGGGCCGGGCACGGTCATCGCGGACGCCGCGCTGGACCTGCTCGACCAGCTCGAGCAGCGGGAGTCCTGAGCCCTTGCCGCGCAAGATCGACGTCGGTGCCTACGCCAAGGGTGTCCTCGCGGGCGACCGCGGCACCCTGTCCAGGGCGATCACACTGGTCGAGTCCCAGCGGGCGGACCACCGGCAGCTCGCCCAGGAGCTGCTGGTCGAGCTGCTGCCACACGCCGGCGGCGCGCGGCGCGTCGGGATCACGGGCGTGCCCGGTGTCGGCAAGTCGACCTTCATCGACCAGCTCGGCACCGACCTGACCGAGTCCGGCCACCGGGTCGCGGTGCTCGCCGTCGACCCGTCGTCGACCCGGACCGGCGGCAGCATCCTCGGCGACAAGACCCGCATGGCGCGGCTGGCCAACGACCCGGCCGCGTTCATCCGGCCGTCGCCGACGTCCGGCACGCTCGGCGGCGTCGCCCGCGCCACCCGCGAGACGATCGTGCTGATGGAGGCCGCCGGGTACGACGTCGTGCTGGTCGAGACCGTCGGCGTCGGGCAGTCCGAGGTGACCGTGGCGAACATGGTCGACTGCTTCCTGTTCCTGACGCTGGCCCGCACCGGCGACCAGTTGCAGGGCATCAAGAAGGGCGTGCTGGAGCTCGCCGACGTGATCGCGGTAAACAAGGCCGACGGCGAGCACGAGCGCGACGCCAAACGCGCCGCGCGGGAACTGGCCGGGGCGCTGCGGATGATCTACGGCCCGGACGCCGCGTGGACCCCGCCGGTGCTGACCTGCAGTGGGCTCAACGACATCGGCCTGGACACGGTGTGGCAGCAGATCGAGCGGCACCGCGAAACCCTGGCGGGATCCGGCGAGCTGGACCGCAAGCGCAAGCAGCAGCAGGTCGACTGGACCTGGGCGATGGTGCGCGAACAGCTGCAGGCCCGCCTCGCCGAGCACCCCGGTGTGAAAGCGCTGGTACCCGAGGTCGAGGAGGACGTCCGGGAGGGCAGGCTCACCGCCACGCTGGCGGCGCAGAAGATCTTGGACGCCTTCTCCGCGTGAGTCTCCTTGTTGACGGGTAACGGAACCGGCACACTGGGCAGCATGGTCAAGGTGCGTGCCGTGCTGGCGGGTCTGATGCTGACGACGATGGTCACGTTCGCCGTGCCCACCGCGCCCGCGCTCGCCGCGCCGGTCTCCGTGCACGTCGCCGCCGGCGTGGTGGCGCAGCAGACCACGGACCCCGGGCCGCGCATCAACCCCGACGAGAACAGCAAGGCCAACCAGGAGAAGACGAAGAACAAGATCATCGTCGGGGTGCTCGCCGCGGTGCTCGCCGCCATCGTCCTCTGGGGACGGAGCGTGCGGCGCAAGAAGCGCAAGGCCTCCAGCTGACCGCACGCGGCGCATTCGGTTACGCCGTATTCCGTAGTGCCGCTCGCCGCAGATCCACTACCGGCCGTCGCTCAGCGTGAGATCCGGTTCGAAGATTGCTCCTTGCATGGTGCAGGATTGCGTCAAATGGGTTACGTAGTTCTCGGTGTGTATGGAGGTGCGGCGTGACCGTGCTGGACTCCCGCCCGGAGGTGCCCGGTGATCACGGTGGTCGCCCTACCTCGTTCGAGGCGCCGCACGCGCTGATCACGGCGGATGGCGTCAGCATGGCTCCCGTGACCGATCTCGGTGCGGGCCGGGGCCCCTTCTGGCTGGACGAGTGGCTCGAGCGCGGCGGTACGGACCTCGTCGCCTGGCGCCGTCACATCCACGCCCACCCGGAACTGGCGCGCCACGAGTTCGCGACCACCGAGCTGATCTGCGACGTCCTGCGCTCGGCCGGGCTGGACCCCGAGATCTTGCCCGGCGGCACCGGTGTGGTGTGCGACGTCGGATCGGGTGACCGCTGCGTCGCGCTGCGGGCCGACATCGACGCGCTGCCGCTCACCGAGGCGACCGGCCTGCCCTACTCGTCGACGGTGGACGGTGCCGCGCACGCCTGCGGGCACGACGCGCACACCGCGATCCTGCTCGGCGCGGCCAAGGCCCTCGCGTCGGCGCCCGAGCTGCCCGGCCGCGTGCGGCTGATCTTCCAGCCCGCCGAGGAGGTCATGCCCGGCGGCGCGCTCGACGTGATCACCGCGGGTGGTCTCGACGGCGTCGACCGGATCTTCGGCCTGCACTGTGACCCGCGGGTCGAGGTCGGCAAGATCGGCACCCGCGTCGGCGCGCTGACCTCGGCCGCAGACCTGATCGAGCTGCGCCTGACCTCGCCCGGCGGGCACACCTCCCGGCCGCACCTCACCGCCGACCTGGTGCACGCGCTGGGCGTCGCGATCACCTCGCTGCCGTCGCTGCTGTCCCGGCGGGTCGACCCGCGGTCCGGCACCGTGCTGGTGTGGGGCGCGGTGCACGCCGGGCAGGCCGCCAACGCGGTGCCCGAGGAGGGCGTGCTGCGGGGCACGCTGCGGACGGCCGACCACGAGGTGTGGAAGGCGCTGGAGCCGCTCGTCCGGTCGTCGGTGGAGTCGCTGCTGACGCCCTACGGGGTCGGCTTCGAGCTGGACTACCGCCGCGGGGTGCCGCCGGTCGTCGGCGACGAGGACAGCACGTCGCTGCTGCGCGCCGGCATCGAGGCGGCCCTCGGCGACGATGCGGTGACCGGTACGGAACAGTCGTCCGGCGGCGAGGACTTCGCCTGGTACCTGGAGCACGTGCCGGGCGCCTTCTGCCGCCTCGGCGTGTGGTCCGGCGAGGGCGACCAGCGCGACCTGCACCGCCCCACCTTCGAACTGGACGAGCGCGCGCTGCACGTCGGCGTCCGCGTCCTGGTCCACACCGCCCTGGCCGCCCTGGCCTGACCGCCGTCCGCGACGCCGGCCGCCGTGTTTGCCCCTCCCGACAGCGTGTTGGCCGTTCCGGGCGGCGTGTTGGCCGCTGGGCGCGCCGAGTTTGCCGAAACGACCGCCACCGCCTTGCCCGGCAGTTGTCCACAGGCGCTCCAGTTATCCACAGATTGCCGGCGCGGTCACTATTCGTGGCTGAACAGGCGCAATCTGTCTCCATGTTCGGAATACCTGACACAGAACACGGCGCGGCGCGCCGAAGCGATTTGATCGACGCTCTCGGCGAGCGAACCCTCCGCGGAGCACTGCGGGACAAAGTGCTCATCCACTTGTGGCGCGGAGTGATCATCGACGCGCGGCGTGCACTGGACCCGCTGACCCGCGCGGCCGCGGCCGTCCTCGCCGGGGGCCCGGAGGCGGTGCTCTCGCACCACACTGCCGCATGGCTGCACGGATGCACCGCGGCGCGGTCCAACCAGATCCACGTGACCGTGCCCTACTCCGTCTGGGTGCGGTCGAAGACCGGGTTGGTGGTTCACCACGACAGGTTCGACCGCGGAGACGTCGTCGAGCTGCAGGGCTTGCCGGTGTTCGCGCTCGAGCCTGTTCTCGCGGATCTCCTGTGCACCGAAGACAGGTGGAAGGCGCTCGCCTGCCTGGACCAGGCGTTGAACGAGCAGTCGCCGCACGAGGTCGCGGACTTCCGGAAGGAGGTCGACCGGCGGCTGGTGGAGAGGGACGACCGGCGCGGGATCCGCAATGCGGAGGCGTTGATCGTCTTGGGAACGACAGGTGCCGAGTCGCCCCAGGAGAGCCGGTTGCGGCTGACGATCATCGACGCCGGCTTTCCGATCCCCACAACGCAACATCCGATCACCACCCTGCAGGGTGAGTTGATCTACCGCTTGGATCTGGCTTGGGCGGAATTGCGGATCGGAGTGGAGTACGACGGGTACGAAGCGCACGAGGGCCGGGAGCTGCACGACGCGACGCGTGATGACCGGTTGAGCAGCCGGGGCTGGCGGATCATCCGGGTCAGGAAGGACGACCTCGTCGATCCCTCGCGGTTCCTGGCCGAATTGCGGGAGGCTTTCCGCGAACGCGGCTACCGGATATATCCGTGAGCGGCCAACACGGTGCCGGGAGGGGCCAACACGGTGCCGGGAGGGGCGAACACGGTGCCGGGAGGGGCGAACACGGTGCCTGGAGGGGCGAACACGGTGCCGGGAGGGGCCAACGCGCGGGGGGTCAGGATGTGATGCCGCGGCAGGGGCGGGTTCGCAGGTCGTCCACGTAGTCCGTCGGCGCGCCTGCCGCCTCGGCGGCGTCGGCGAGCACGCCCAGGTACCGGGCCGACGGCAGACCGCCCTCGTAGGCGTCCAGCACGTACAGCCAGGCCAGCGCGGAGCCGTCCATCGTCTGCACGCGCAGCCGGATCTTGTTGTGCATGCCCAGCTCGCCGCCTTCCCAGCGGTCGAGCAGCGCCTCGTCGAGCGGCGTCACGTCGTACAGCACGACGAAGACCCGGGAGCCCGGGTCTTCGACGATGGTCGCCAGGGCGCCTTCCCAGCCGAGGTCCTCGCCTCCGAAGGTCAGCCGCCACCCCTCCAGCCAGCCCGTGCCGGCCATGGGCGAATGCGGCGCCCGCTCCATCATCTGATTCGGATCCATGTTGGACCCGTAGGCGGCATACAACGGCACGCGCACAGCCTAGCCGCCCATCGCTCACCCGACCGGACGTACTCCAGGTGTCGCCGCCTAAGGTTGTGGATGAGGTGCGCGTAAGGAGGAGGAGACCACGTGACCAGGATCGTGATCATGGGCGGCGGACCGGCGGGCTACGAGGCGGCGCTGGTGGCCGCACAGCACGGCGCCGACGTCACGATCGTCGAGAAGGAAGGGCTCGGCGGCGCGTGCGTGCTCTACGACTGCGTCCCGTCGAAGACGTTCATCGCCTCCTCCGGCGCCCGCGCGAACATGCACGGCCTCGGTGAGCTGGGGATCATCACCGACATGGCCGACACGAGCGTCGACCTGCGCACGGTGCACGGCCGGGTCAAGGGCCTCGCGCTCGCCCAGTCCGCCGACATCCGCGCCCGCGTGCAGCGCGAAGGTGTGAAGATCCTCACCGGTGAGGGCCGGTTCGACGACGACGAGCCCGGCCTGGCCACCCACAAGGTCCGCGTCATGAAGGCCACCGGCGACGTCGACGTGCTCGACGCCGACGTCGTCCTGATCGCCACCGGCGCCACGCCGCGCGTGCTGCCCGGCGCGGTGCCCGACGGCGAGCGCATCCTCGACTGGCGCCAGCTCTACGACCTGCCGGAACTGCCCGAGCACCTGGTCGTGGTCGGGTCCGGGGTGACCGGTGCCGAGTTCGCCTCCGCCTACACCGAGATGGGCGTCAAGGTCACCCTCGTCTCCAGCCGTGACCGCGTCCTGCCGCACGAGGATGCGGACGCCGCCGCCGTGCTGGAGGAGGTGTTCGCCCAGCGCGGCAACACCGTCGTCAAGCACGCGCGGGCCGAGCGGGTCGAGCGCACCGAGAAGGGCGTCGAGGTCCACCTGCAGGACGGCCGGATCATCGAGGGCACCCACGCGCTGATGACCGTCGGCTCCGTGCCCAACACCAAGGACATCGGCCTGGAACGGGTCGGCATCGAGCCCGGCCCCGGCGGGTTCATCACCGTCGACCGGGTGTCCCGCACCAGCGTCCCCGGCATCTACGCGGCAGGCGACTGCACCGGCGTGCTGATGCTCGCGTCGGTGGCCAGCATGCAGGGCCGGATCGCGATGTGGCACGCGCTCGGCGAGGGCGTGGCGCCGATCAAGCTGAAGACGGTCGCCGCGAACGTGTTCACCCACCCGGAGATCGCGACCGTCGGCATCAGCCAGAGCGCGATCGACTCCGGCGAGGTCCCCGCCCGGACCATCATGCTGCCGCTGGCGACCAACGCGCGGGCGAAGATGGAGGGTCTGCGCCGCGGTTTCGTGAAGCTGTTCTGCCGCCCGGCGACCGGCGTGATCGTCGGTGGCGTGGTGGTGGCGCCGACGGCGAGCGAGCTGATCTTGCCCATCGCGCTGGCGGTGCAGAACCAGCTGACGGTCGACCACCTGGCGCTCACCTTCGCGGTGTACCCGTCGCTGTCCGGCTCCATCACGGAGGCCGCGCGGCAGCTGATGCGGCACGACGACCTGGACTGATGTCACGGTTGGGTGTCGGGGGCCAACCCCGGTGCCCGGCGGCGCGCCTTAAGGGCCATCAGCCCTACCGCCGTGAGGCCGCCATGAGAACAACCGCCATCGTCGCCGGCATCTTCGCGACCCTGGTCGCCGCCACGCCGGCGTTCGCGCAGACCACCACCACTTCGCCGGAGGAAACCACCTCGGCGGAGGAAACCACTTCGGCTCCGATTCCCACCTGGTTGAAGCTGTCCGCGTACAGCGGGCACGCCGGCGAGCGGGTCTCGGTCGCCGCCGCCTGCGAGGCCGAAGCCAGTCCACTCACCACTCGAGCCCTGCGGGTGACGCAACCGCTTGCGGCGAACGCGGAGGGGCATCAGCCGTGGGCGTTGTTCGCCGAAACGGTGATCCGCGATGTGCCGGAAGGCTCCTATCCGGTGTCGTTCCACTGCGGTGAGGAACCGGTGACCGTCTACTTCACTGTGCTCGACCGGGATTCCTCGCCCGCGCCGGGAAAGCCGGATCGGGGCTCCGCGCCGAGCCCGGGGCAGACGCGGGTCGTGCCGCGGGGCGCGCCGCAGACCGGTGACGGGTCGCTGGCGCCGTGATCCGGGCGGTGTTCGCCGCGGTGCTGGGCCTGCTTCTGCTGTGCGGTTGCGCCGCATCGCCGGAGCAGACCCGGCCGGTCGCGGATCCCGTCGCCGTGGAGATCCCGGCGATCGGGGCGCGCTCGACGCTGATCCCGTTGGGGCTCAACGAGGACGGGACCGTGCAGACCCCGCCGGTGACCTCGCCCGGGCAAGCGGGCTGGTATTCGCACGGCCCGGCGCCGGGCGAACCCGGGCCCGCGGTGATCCTGGGACACGTCGACGGCAACCGGCAGCCGGGGATTTTCGCGCGGTTGAAAGAACTTTCGCCCGGCGACCGGGTTGAGGTGTCGCGTGTGGACGGTTCACGGGCGGGTTTCGTGGTGATCCGCTTGGAGCGGGTGCCGAAAGCGGAGTTCCCGACCGCCGCGGTGTACGGCGACACGGCCGGGCCGGAGTTGCGGCTCATCACGTGCGGCGGCGTGTTCGACCGGGCCACGCGCAGTTATCGGGACAGCGTGATCGTGTACGCCGTTCTCGGCTGACCCGTTTTGTCGAGGGTGGCCCTGCCGCCGCTCACCGCAGGGCGCGGCGGCAGGGCGCGCCCGGGTGCGGCGCGCGCCCTCCGCTGAAACCCCGCCGGGCAAGGAAAACGCGCGCCGCGATCTGTCACTCCACCCAGTCGAAGGTCTTCGTCACCGCCTTCTTCCAGTTGTGGTACTGCGCCTCGCGGTGCTGGGCGTCCATCGATGGGTTCCACTCCTTGTCCTGGGCCCAGTTGTTGCGGATGTCGTCCTCGCTCGCCCAGAACCCCACCGCCAGGCCGGCGGCGTACGCGGCGCCGAGGGCCGTTGTCTCCGCCACCACAGGGCGGATCACCGGGACATCCAGGATGTCGGCCTGGAACTGCATCAACAGCTCGTTCACGACCATCCCGCCGTCGACCTTAAGCGACTTCAGCGGCACGCCAGAGTCCGCGTTCATCGCCTCGATCACCTCGCGCGTCTGGAACGCCGTCGCCTCCAGGACAGCTCGCGCGATGTGCCCCTTGTTCACGTAGCGCGTCAACCCGGCGATCACGCCTCGCGCGTCAGACCGCCAGTACGGCGCGAACAGGCCCGAGAACGCCGGCACGAAGTACGCCCCGCCGTTGTCCTCCACCGTGCGTGCCAGCTCCTCGATCTCGGCAGCGGTGCTGATGATCCCGAGGTTGTCCCGCAGCCACTGCACCAGCGAACCGGTCACCGCGATGGAGCCCTCCAGCGCGTAGATCGTCTCGTTCGACCCGATCTTGTAGCAGACCGTCGTGAGGAGGCCGTTCTCTGACATCACCTTCTCCGTGCCCGTGTTCAGCAGGACGAAGTTGCCGGTGCCGTAGGTGTTCTTGGCTTCGCCTGGCGACAGGCACGCCTGCCCGAACGTCGCGGCCTGCTGGTCGCCCAGGATGCCGGCGATCGGCACACCCGACAGCACCCCGCGCGGGCGCACCTTGCCGTACTCCTCGGACGACGAACGGATCTCCGGCAGCATCGACATGGGAATCCCCAGGTCCGCCGCGATGTCCGCGTCCCAGCTCAGCGTGTCCAGGTCCATCAGCAGGGTGCGCGACGCGTTCGTCGGGTCCGTCACGTGCACCCCGCCGTCCGGACCGCCGGTCATGTTCCACACGGTCCAGGTGTCCATGTTGCCGAACACCAGATCGCCGGCCTCCGCGCGTTCCCGCGCGCCGTCGACGTTGTCCAGGATCCACTTGACCTTCGGCCCGGAGAAGTACGTCGCCAGCGGCAGACCCGTCTTCGGCCGGTACCGCTCCTGGCCGCCGCCGAGCTCGCCGAGCTGGTCGACGATCCGGTCGGTGCGGGTGTCCTGCCAGACGATCGCGTTGTAGACCGGCTTGCCCGTCTTCCGGTCCCACACCAGCGCCGTCTCGCGCTGGTTCGTGATGCCGACCGCGGCGATGTCCCCGGCTTGCAGGTCGGCTTTGGCGAGCGCGCCCGCGGTGACCGCGCGCGTGTTCTCCCAGATCTCTTCCGCGTTGTGCTCGACCCACCCGGCCTGCGGGAAGATTTGCTCGTGCTCCCGCTGGTCGACGGCGATCACCCGGCCGGAATGGTCGAAGATCATCGCCCGCGTCGATGTGGTGCCCTGGTCGATTGCGGCGACATATGAGGCCATGGGACTCCTCCCGTTGATTTGCCTGCCTATGGGCTGTTCGCTTCGCTGCACCTACCGCCCGGACCGGGTCTGGTCCGTCTCGGGCAGCACGTCCCCCTCGGCCCGGGCACCGTCGCCCGCCTCGCCGTCGGCGGAGCCGGGAACGCGGCCGGGCGGCGGCGTCGGCTCGGCATCCGGCGCCGGCCGGACGGCCAGCACGCTGCCGATGAAGAAGTCGTAGACCAGCACACCGACCACCCCGCCGACGAGCGGTCCGACTATCGGAATCCACCAGTACCAGCTGAACCAGTCCCCGTTGCCGGGGAAGGCCGCGTCCCCCCACCCAGCGACGAACGCCAGCAGCCGGGGCCCGAAGTCGCGGGCCGGGTTGATCGCGTACCCGGCGTTCGTCCCGTAGGTGAGGCCGATCGCGACCACGACCAGGCCGACCACGAACGGTGCGAGGTTGGCCGACGGTGGTTGGTTGCGGGCGTCGATGAGCGCCGCGATGATGGCGACGAGGATCGCCGTCCCGACGATCTGGTCGACCAGCGGCCCCCACACCCCGTCGCCGAAGTACTTCGCGGGGAACGTCGCGAAGATCGAGAACGTGCCCACCGAACCGTCCCGGCCCGTGGGCGGGTTCTGCGACGCGAGGAACGCGTCGATCGCGTCGTGGTACACCGCCAGGACCAGTGCTGCGCCGGCGAACGCGCCGACCACCTGGGCCGCCCAGTAGGGCAGGACCTTCGCCCAGGGGAACTTGCGGCGGACGGCCCAGGCCAGGGTCACCGCCGGATTGATGTGAGCCCCGCTGACCCCGCCCGCGACGTAGACGGCGAAGACCACCGCGAGGCCCCAGCCCCACGCGATGATCAGCCAGTTGGCGGGCCCGAAGTCGCCGGTTTGCCTGCCCGAGCCCGGCAGGCCGACCACGGCGACGGCCACGGATCCGCAACCGAGGATGATGAGGATCGCGGTGCCGAGGAACTCGGCCAGTAGCTCGCCCGCCGTGGTCTGCCGCATCCTCGTCCAGGGACGGGCTGTCCGGTCGGTCATGACACACCTCCCAATGCGCGAGACGACGTTGTCCCGAACGTCACATGGTGCTCGCCCATCGACCGGACGACAAGCGCTTGCGCGGTGAGGACGTGCGGAAACGTGTCATGCTGGGTGGGTGCAGCGGACGTTCACGAGGGAAGGAACCGGAGTGACTGAGGCGAAGCTGGGGCCGGAGGCGAGGGAGGAGACCTGGCGGCGGCTCGGTGCGGAGACGTTCGACCTCGTGGTGATCGGCGGCGGGGTGGTCGGCGCGGGCACCGCGCTCGACGCGGCCACCCGCGGCCTGCGGGTCGCCCTTGTCGAGGCCCGTGACCTGGCGTCCGGCACGTCGAGCCGGTCGAGCAAGCTCTTCCACGGCGGCCTGCGGTACCTCGAACAGCTGGAGTTCGGCCTCGTCCGCGAGGCGCTGCGCGAGCGCGAGCTGATGCTCACCCGCATCGCGCCGCACCTGGTGAAGCCGGTCAGCTTCCTGTACCCGCTGCGGCACCGCGTCTGGGAACGTCCCTACACCGCGGCCGGCCTGTTCCTGTACGACACGATGGGCGGCGCGCGGTCGGTGCCCGGGCAGAAGCACCTCACCCGTGCGGGCGCACTTCGACTGATCCCCGCGCTCAAACGCGACGCCCTGATCGGGGGAATCCGGTACTACGACTCGCAGGCCGACGACGCCCGCCACACCATGACCGTCGCTCGCACCGCCGCGCACTACGGCGCGGTGGTCCGCACCAGCACGCAGGTCGTCGGTTTCCTGCGGGAGGCCGACCGGGTGTCCGGCGTGCGCGTGCGCGACGTGGAGGACGGGCGCGAGACAGAGGTCCACGCCAACGCGGTCATCAACTGCACCGGGGTCTGGACCGACGAGCTGCAGCGTCTGTCCGGCAGTCGCGGCCGGTTCCGGGTGCGCGCGAGCAAGGGCGTGCACATCGTGGTGCCGCGGGACCGGATCGTGTCGGAGTCCGGGCTGATCCTGCGCACCGAGAAGTCCGTGTTGTTCGTGATCCCGTGGCGCAACCACTGGATCGTCGGCACGACCGACACCGACTGGCACCTCGACCTGGCGCACCCCGCGGCCACCAAGAACGACATCGACTACATCCTCGAGCACGTCAACTCGGTGCTCGCGACGCCGCTGACGCACGACGACATCGAGGGGGTCTACGCCGGACTGCGCCCGCTGCTGGCCGGGGAGAGCGAGGAGACCTCGAAGCTCTCCCGCGAGCATGCCGTGGCGCGGGTGGCGCCCGGGCTGGTGGCGATCGCGGGCGGCAAGTACACGACGTACCGGGTGATGGCCGCGGACGCGGTCGACGCCGCCGCGCCCGACCTGCCCGGCCGGCTGCAGCCGTCCATCACCGACAAGGTGCCGCTGCTCGGCGCCGACGGCTACCACGCGCTGGTCAACCAGGCCGACCACCTCGCCGCGCAGCACGGCCTGCATCCGTACCGGGTCCGGCACCTGCTCGACCGGTACGGCTCGCTCGTGCACGAGGTGCTGGCTCTCGGCGACGGCAAACCGGACCTGCTGCGGCCGATCGAGCACGCCCCGGACTACCTCGGGGTCGAGGCGGTGTACGCGGCCAGCCACGAGGGCGCGCTGCACCTGGAGGACATCCTCGCCCGGCGCACGCGCATCTCGATCGAGTACCCGCACCGCGGTGTGGACTGCGCCGAGGGAGTGGCGCGGATGGTCGCGGACGTGCTGGGCTGGTCCGAGGAGACGGTCCGGCGCGAGGTCGAGGTGTACACCGCGAGGGTGGCCGCGGAGCGGGACTCGCAGACGCAGCCGAGCGACGAGGCGGCCGACGAGCGGCGGTCCAGCGCGCCGGAGGCGCGGGCCCGGTTGACCGCGCCGGTGGGGTGAGGCTTCGCGCCTGAGGGGGCATGGATGGGGCGCCCGATGCCGAGCCCAGGCCGGTCGCGGCTGGGCTGGCGCTGGGGCTGAGCGGTGCGGCGCGGCTGACAAGCATGGTCAGGCGTGGGGGCTGCGGCTTGCCGTGGAGGCCCGGGCGCCGCAGGCTGGTGGGAGTCGGCGGTCGCGCCGCGAGTGCGGCGCGTGAGTGCGGGCGTTGACCGCGGGCAGGTTGGCGGCTGTGGCCGCGGCCTCGCCGCGATGGGGCTGGTGGGAGTTGGTGGGCGCGCCAGGAGCGCGGCGGGGGGTGGCCCGCGTGGCCTTGCCGCGAATCGGCCTTCTAGGGCCGCTCGGTGGCGGGCGCGCGGTGGCTGCGGGCGCGATGGCAGGGCGGCTCCGGCGGTAGCTCGTGGTGCGGCCCCGAGCGGGCCGCGGCCCGCCGCGTGCGGCAGGCGTGCGCGGCGCGCTGTGGCTGCGGCCGGAGCTTGCGAGTGGGCCTGTCAGGCTTCGCCGGCGAGGTTGGCTGCTGCGAAGCTCCCGGTGCCTGTGGCACGTTCGTGCAGGACCACCGTGTCGCCAGCGAGGAGGGCCTTGCACGTCAGCCGGTTGCCGATCGGGTGCGAAAGGGGCGCTATCAACAGCACCCGCTGCGGGCCGTCGGTGTTCGGCTGCGTCGTGCGGGCCATCTCCTCGTACACGTCCCGGTAGCAGACCAGGTTCGTGCCGTCGCCGGAGAACATCGTCTCGATCGAGCGCGGCAGCGGGGTCTCCTCGTCCCGCCGCGCGGCTCGCGCGACGCGGGACGTCACCAGCGGGCCTTCCGGGTCAGTGGTCAGCACGTGGTCGACCTCGAGCAGCTCCAGCAAATCGGAACGGCCCTCGTTGATGTGCACCACACGAGCACCGAGCAACTGGGAGGCGAACTGCAGAAGAATTGTTTCCGGCGCGTTTCCGCCGGTAATTGCGACCAGCTGCCCGGGGACGATCCCCTCGGATTGCAAAGTCGCATGCAGCCGCCGTAATGTGTCGAAGGTCTCCCGATACGTCATCGACCGGCCACGATGGGCGAAAGCGATCTGGTCGCCGCCATCTAACAGCACGTCGAGGATGCGGGTCAGAAAGACGCTGGACTCGCCCACGTTCCCCCCGTTCAGCGCTGAATCGGAATCTGAATCCAGATCATCACAACACGCCACCGCGCGCGAGGAATTGTGTCAGCCGGCACAAGAGGACTGGGCCACATCTGGGCCACGGACGGCTACGGACGCCGGACCGCCAGCCCGAGCGCGCCCGCCGCGAACCGGGCGACCGCGGCCACGGCGTCCCGCTCGGCCACCTCGTCGTCGGGAGAGGTCCAGACCTCGATGGTGCTGTCGGTGCCGAGCACGACCTCGCCCAGCATCGCGTCGGTGCGCGGCTCCGCGATCACCCACGCGTAGCTCTCGTCCCGCGCCCGCCGCGCGACGTACTGGCTCGGCGCGGTCACCCCGGCCGCCGTCAGCGCCGGGCGGTCGTCCAGCTGGTCGTCGGACCGCAACTGCCGCAGGTAGTACCGGCCCGCGTTGATCTCCACCGGATCCATCAGCGCCGCCAGCTCAGCACGACCGCCATCACCACCGGCACCAGCAGGACCACCCACATGCCGCGGGTCAGCACGAACGCCGCCACCGCCGCGATCACCAGCAGCGGAAGCAGCCCGAGCCCGACCTTCCGTGCGGGCGGCCGGGCGGGCACGGGCCGGTCGAGCACCCGCGGCCGGGGCGCGGGCAGGTCGGCGAACAGCGGCGCTAGGTCCGACCGGGTCCGGGCCGCGGCGACCTGCGCCGAGCGCCGCCCGAACTCGTCGATGTCCAGCCTGCCGGTGCGGACGTGCTCGGACAGGGCGTCCATGGCCTCCGTGCGCTCGGCGTCGGACAGCCGCAGGTCCGCCTCGTCGCTCACCGGCGCCGGTCCCGCCGGTCGTAGGCGCCGTGCCGGTCCCGCTCCCAGTCCTTGCCCCAGAACGCGCTGGCCGCCGCGGTGAACACGAACGGCAGGGCGATCCACCACCAGACACCGGTGACGATCGACAACGAGACCGCCGCGACCCACAGGAACGGCACCGCGGCCGCCGCCACCCGTTGCGACGTCGGGCGCTCGGTCCACTGCGGCGGCCGGTCCGGCTTCTTCTCCACCGCCTTCGCCTGCTGCGGCTGCTCGAACACCGGATGCGGCTCGGGCAGGTCCGCGAACAGCTCGGCGAGGTCCCGCCGCGTGCGGGCGGCGGTGACCTTCGCCGAACGGTCGCCGTACTCGTCGAGGTCCAGGCGCCCGGCGCTCAGGTGCTCGCCGAGAGCCTTCAGCGCGGACTCCCGGTCGTTGTCGCCGATGCGCAGATCGGGCGAGGGAACCTCGGTCACCCCGTCAGATTAGTCCTTGATTTCGAGCAGGGAAGCGCCTTGCGTGACAGCGGCGCCGACCTCGACCGAAAGTCCGGTCACGGTGCCCGACTTGTGGGCGGTGACCGGGTTCTCCATCTTCATCGCCTCGAGCACCACGAGCAGCTCGCCCGCCTCGACCTGCTGGCCGTCCTCGACCGCGACCTTGACGATGGTGCCCTGCATCGGCGCGGCCACGGTGTCACCGCTCGCCGCGGCCTTCGTGCCGCCGCCCCGCTTGCGCGGCTTGGCCTTCGCGGCGCCGCCGCCCTTGCCGCCGCCGCTCGCCAGCGCGAGGTCACCGGGCAGCGACACCTCCAGGCGACGCCCGCCGACCTCGACGACCACCGTCTGACGCGGCTCGGCGTCCTCCTCGGCCTCCGCGGCCGCGGTGAACGGCTCGATCTGGTTGTCGAACTCGGTTTCGATCCAGCGGGTGTGCACGGAGAAGCCGTCCTCGTCGCCGACGAACGCCGGGTCGCGCACGATGACGCGGTGGAACGGCAGGACCGTCGCCATGCCCTCGACGACCATCTCGTCCAGCGCGCGGCGGCTGCGCTCCAGCGCGTTCTGCCGGTCGGTGCCGGTGACGATGACCTTGGCCAGCATCGAGTCGAACTGGCCGCCGATGACGCTGCCGGTGACCACGCCGGAGTCGACGCGCACGCCGGGCCCCTCGGGGAACACCAGCTTGGTGACGGTGCCCGGCGCGGGCAGGAAGTTGCGCCCGGCGTCCTCGCCGTTGATGCGGAACTCGATGGAGTGGCCGCGCGGCTCGGGGTCCTCGGTGAACCGCAGCTTCTCGCCCTTGGCGATGCGGAACATCTCGCGTACCAGGTCGACGCCCGCGGTCTCCTCGGACACCGGGTGCTCGACCTGCAGGCGGGTGTTGACCTCCAGGAACGAGATCGTCCCGTCCAGGCCCACCAGGTACTCGACCGTGCCGGCGCCGGAGTAGCCGGCCTCCTTGCAGATCGCCTTGGCCGACTCGTGGATCGTGCGGCGCTGCTCGTCGGTCAGGAACGGCGCGGGCGCCTCCTCGACCAGCTTCTGGTGGCGGCGCTGCAGCGAGCAGTCCCGGGTGCCGACGACCACCACGTTGCCGTGCAGGTCGGCGAGCACCTGCGCCTCGACGTGGCGCGGCTTGTCGAGGTAGCGCTCGACGAAGCACTCGCCACGGCCGAACGCGGCGACCGCCTCGCGGGTGGCCGACTCGAACAGCTCGGGGATCTCCTCCTTGGTGCGCGCGACCTTCAGCCCGCGGCCGCCACCACCGAAGGCCGCCTTGATCGCGACGGGCAGGCCGTGCTCGTCGGCGAAGGCGATGATCTCCTCGGCGCCTCCCACCGGGTCCTTGGTGCCCGGGACCAGCGGGGCACCGGCCTTGAGCGCGATGTGCCGCGCGGTGACCTTGTCGCCGAGGTCGCGGATCGCCTGCGGGCTCGGCCCGATCCAGGTCAGGCCCGCGTCGATGACCGCCTGCGCGAAGTCGGCGTTCTCGGAGAGGAAGCCGTAGCCGGGGTGGACGGAGTCGGCGCCGGAGCGCTTGGCCACGTCGATGAGCTTGTCGATGACGAGGTAGCTCTCCGCGGCCGTGGTGCCGCCGAGGGCGAACGCCTCGTCGGCGAGCCGGACGTGCGGCGCGTCCCGGTCGGGCTCGGCGTACACCGCGACACTCGCGAGCCCGGCGTCCTTGGCCGCTCTGATGACGCGGACCGCGATTTCACCCCGGTTGGCGACGAGGATCTTCGTCACCGGTCCGCCCTGGGTCGCGCTGGCCTGCTCGGGCACGCCCTTACCTCCATCTGGTCCTTCACGCAATCCCCCGGAGCGTCGCGCGGCGCTTCCGCGGGCCTTTCCCGGAGTTTACGGTGGAGTAGTCGTGCTGCGGTGAGACCCGGCTCACGCTTACCCTGAAGGGGAAAGGGGTGGGCACGTGGGCAGGGGACGCGCGCCTCGATCGGTTGTCGTGACCGCGGTCGTGGCCGCCGTCGTGGCGTTGTCGGCGCTGGTCACCGTGCGGTTGCTGCGCGAGGACGGGGCGAGTGCGCAGGCGCCGGTCGGAGGCGCCGGGAGCACCGCGGTGACAGCGGGCGCGGACTGCGGTGAGGGCCCCTGCCAGGTGGTGGCGCGGGCGACCGTGGACGGCAAACCGGTCGAGCTGCTCGCCGATTCCCAGGGCGGCAACGGGCGATTTCAGGCGGGCGCGAACGCGATCGAGGTGACGGTGACCGCGCTGGGCGGGCGCCTGGACGCGAACTCGTTGTCCTGCGTGAGCGGCGCGGTGTCGGCCTGCCTGGTGCACGCGCGGCAGGAGGGCGCCTCGATCGCGCAACTGCTCGTCGACCGGGCCGGGACCTGGCGCTCGGTGGACAAGCCCTACTACTCCAGCGGCGGAGTCGTGCGGCTGGACGACGTCACCGGCGACACCGCGCCGGAGGTGGTGGTCGTGCAAACGTCGCCGGTGCTGGCGCGGGTGTTCGCGCTCGACGGCAGCGCGCTGGGCTGCACCCGGCGCTACACCTCGGTCAGCCAACTGCGTGGCTGGCCCGAGGTGCAGCTCAACTCCAGT
Organism: Amycolatopsis methanolica 239; assembly: GCF_000739085.1. NCBI lineage: Bacteria > Bacillati > Actinomycetota > Actinomycetes > Pseudonocardiales > Pseudonocardiaceae > Amycolatopsis > Amycolatopsis methanolica. Next base: position 885,696 of record NZ_CP009110.1, read on the forward strand.
GATCTCCGGGCTTGTACCTAGGCGCGAACTGGCTGCGGGGCGTCGAGGAGCGGCGCCGCCGTGGGGGAGTTCAGGACCTCGTCGTCAAGGAGGCCCTCCGTGCGCGCGATCCACGTCGGGATCGCGATCTGGCCGGCCACGTTCGTCGCCGTGCGCATCATGTCCAGGATCGGGTCGATGCCGTAGATCACGGCGATCCCGGTGGCGATCACCTCGGGCGGCAGGTTCAGCGTGCTCAGCGTCAGCGTGAGCATCGTGAACCAGCCGGTCACCCCGGCCGTGGCGATCGCGCCGAACACCGCGACCACGACGATCAGCAGGTAGTCGCCGAAGGACAGCGAGATGCCGAACAGGTTCGCGATGAAGATCGTCGCCACCGCGGGGTAAACCGCGGCGCAACCGTCCATTTTGGTCGTCGTGCCGAGCGGGACCGCGAAGCTCGCGTAGCCGGGGTCGACGCCCAGGTTCACCGCGGTCTGGCGGCTCAGCGGCAGCGTCGCGCCGGACGAGCGGGACACGAACGCGAACTGCAGCGCCGTCCACGACTTGCGGAAGAACACCGCCGGGCTCACCTTGCCGACGAACCGCAGCAGCAGTGGGTACACGCCGAACAGCACCAGCAGCGTGCCCGCGTAGACGGCGACGATCAGCGACAGCAGCGGCCGCACGAACTGGTCGCCGTAGGTGGCGAACGCATTGCCGATCAGGCCGAGCACACCCAGCGGCGCGAGGCGGATGATCCAGCCCAGCACCTTCTGCACGATGTCGAACACCGCGCGGTTGAAGTTCACGAACGGCTCGGCGCGGTCGCCCAGCGCGTACGCGGCGAGGCCGACGGCCAGCGACACGAGCACGACCTGGAGGATCTCGCCGTCGGCGAATGCCTCGAACAGGTTGCTCGGCACCAGGTTGTTGATCAGGTCCAGCCACGAGCCCTGGTCGCGCGAGGCGAGCTTCTCCACGGTCGCGGGCTGGGCCTGCAGCGAGACGCCGCTGCCCGGGTTCACGATCTTGCCGATGACGATGCCGATGAGCACCGCGATCAGCGAGGTCGTCGCGAACCACAGCACGGTCTTGCCGCCGAGCCGGGCCGCGGTGCGGGCGCCGCCGAGGCCGCGCAGGCTCACGATGCCCAGCACGATGGCGGTGAAGACCAGCGGCAGGACGGTGACCTGCAGCAGGTTCGTGAAGATCGACCCGATCGTGTCGAGGGTCGTGACGAGCCAGTCCTGGCTGGTCTGCTTCGCGAGGACGCCGAGCAGGGCGCCCACGACGAGGGCGACGACCACGATCAGGCCGAAGACCTTGGGTTTGGTGTAGGTCCGTAACAGGGACACGAGTTCGCTCCGGGGCGTGAAAGTCACTGGGTTGTGCCGCGTGTGGTCAACACGCGGCGTCACCGGACTCTTCCCCATGCCCCGTTCGTGTGGGGGAGTTCTCAGGATGTGGGAGACCAGAGGTCGGTCACGCTGACCCCGACCTCCGCGAGCAGCCGCCGGGTCAGCGGCAGGCTGATCCCGATCACGCTGGAGGGGTCGCCGTCGATGCCCTCGACGAACCACCCGCCGAGCCCGTCGAGCGTGAACGCGCCGGCGACCCGCAGCGGCTCGCCGGTGCCGACGTAGGCGTCGATCTCGGCCTCGGACGGCGACGCGAACCGCACCCGCGTGGTCTGGGTACCCACGGCCTGGTCGACCTTCGCGCCGCTCTTGACCAGCAGCACCGCATGACCGGTGAGCAGGTCGCCGGTGCCGCCCGCCATCTGGGCCCACCGCTTGCGTGCGGTCTCCGGGTCGCCCGGCTTGCCGAGCATCTCGCCGTTGAACGAGAGCATCGAGTCGCAGCCGACGACGACCGCGTCCGCGTGCGTGCGGGCGACTTCGCCCAGCACGGCCTCGGCCTTCGCGAGCGCCAGGGCGGTGACGAGCTCCTCGCGGGACGGGTCGGTCAGGGCCGCGGCCACGGCGTCCTCGTCGACGCCGGAGACCACGACGCTCGGTTCGATGCCCGCGGCGCGCAGGACCGCCAGGCGTGCGGGGGACTGTGAGGCCAGAACGAAGTGCACGTCGGGAGGGTATCCGTCAGGCCCGCGTGGCGGCTGGGGCGGGCGCGGGACGCGGAGCCGGGCGGCGCATGGCGGCCGCCGCGATGATTCCCAGCAACAGCACGGCCACCGGCAGCAGCAACGTCTCGCGCACCGCGTCCGTCAGCGCTTGCGGCTCGTTCCCGCCGCTGCTCGCCATGCCCGCGCTGATCCGGGCCTGCAGCAGCACGCCGCACGCCGCGCTGCCGAGCACGCCGCCGACCTGACGGGCCGTGTTGAAGATGCCGGACGCGGTGCCTGCGAGTCGCGGCTCGACCGAGCTCATGGTCACGTTGCTCATCGGCGCGAACACCGAGCCGGTGCCCACCCCGCACAGCAGCAGGCCGGGGAAGGTGACCCACCAGGTGCTCGTCTCGCGCGCCATCAACGCGATGAGCCCGAGGCCGGCGGCGAGCGCGACGATCCCGAAGATCACCAGGTACTTCGGGTTCGTCCGGTCCGACAGCCGGCCGATGAACGGCGCGATGATGCCGGACAGCAGCGACATCGGCGCGGTGACCAGTCCGGCCTGGGTGGGGGAGAGCAGCAGCACGTCCTGCACGTAGATCACCAGCGGCAGGAACATCGCGGTCATCGTGAAGCCGATCGTGACGGCCGTCAGCGTGCCCGCGGAGAAGTTGCGGTTGGTGAACACCCGCAGCGGCAGTAGCGGCTCCCGGCGGTTGTGGCGCTGCCACACCACGAACCCGGCCAGCAGCAGCACCCCGGCGGCGATCACCTCCGCCACGTTGACCAGGCCTGCGACGGTGCCCCAGTCGTAGTGCTGCCCGTTCTGCAGGCCGAAGACCAGCAGCGACAGCCCGGCGACCGACAGCAGGATGCCGGGCACGTCGAACGAGTGCGAGTTGCGCGGTTGCCAGTCCGGCACCAGCAGCGCCGCGAGCACCAGGCCGACCACACCCACCGGCACGTTGACGAAGAAGATCCACTCCCAGCCCAGGTGGTCGACCAGGATCCCGCCGAGCAGCGGGCCGGCGATGGTGGCCAGGCCGGCGACCCCGCCCCACAGGCCCATCGCCGGGCCGCGCTTGGCAGGCGGGAACAGGTGCGTGATGAACGCCAGCGTCTGCGGCGTCATCATCGCGGCGCCCAGCCCCTGCACGGCGCGCGCCGCGATCAGCATCTCGGCGGTGCCGGACAGGCCGCACCACAGCGACGCGAGCGTGAACACCGCGAGCCCGGCCAGGTACAGGCGCTTCGGCCCGAAACGGTCGCCGAGCCTGCTGGTGAACAGCATCGGCACGGCGTAGGTGAGCAGGTAGACGCTCATGACCCAGACGATGGCGTTGAGGTCGGTGTTCAGGCCCTTCACCATCGACGGGATCGCGATGGACACGATCGTGGTGTCCAGCAGGATCATGAAGAACCCGATGCACAGCGCGATCAGCGCCGCCCACGGACTAGCTCGCTCGGTCATCGGATCTGTCCTCAATGGATTCGGTGGGGACCGGGTGGAGGCGGTCCGGGTGGCAGTCGCCGGTCCAGTCGAGACGGCCGCTGGTGATGTCGTCCACCAGCTGCCGGGTCCACTCCAGTTCGAAGCGGACCTGCGCGGTCGTGTAACGCCAGTCGACCCAGTAGATCGCGGGCACCTCGTCGACCAGCCTGCGCGTGATGAGCTCCTGCGCCGCGGCCTTCGCCTCCAGGTGCAGCAAGCGCATCTGCAACTGCTCCAACGCGGCTTCGCGGCCGAGGTCGTCCATCGCGCCGAGGCCGCTGAGGAATTCGGGGTGCTCGTTGGCGAGCGTGCCGAGCATCGTCTTGGCGCGGTCGACGAACGCGTCCCGGCCCTGTTCGGTCAGCGCGTAGACGGTGCGCTCCGGGCGACGGCCGGCGCGCTGGGTCTCGACGATCTTGATGTGTCCGGCGGCCAGCAGGCGGTCGACCGTGTGGTACAGCGAGCCCGCCTTCACCGCGACCCGGTTGTCCAGATGGCGGTCGCGCATCAGCTGGGTCATTTCGTACGGGTGCATCGGCCGCTCGTGCAGCAGTTCCAGGACGGCCATCGCCATCGGAGTCAGTTTCGGGGAGGCCATGATCGCTCCAGTCCGGTTATTCCACGTGGACTATACGGTGCGGAAGACCTGATGGACAAGCAGGGTGGGCTGGTGCTCAGGACGCATCGTGAGGCCGCTGCCCGGCCTCGAACGCCGGGGCCGACTCGCGCGCGAGCGCCGTAGAACCGTTCCTCGATCGCCCGAACCCGCCGCGAGCGCACCACAGACCAGCTTCATCGAATGTTCCAGGCACGTGGATCGTTGAGGTAGGGTTCCAATGGCCGAGGTTGTGCTGTCCCACCACGTCCAGGGCTTGACCGACGGCCTGCGGGCGTTCGCCGACGAACTGCGCCGGGCGGGGCACGCCGTGCACACGCCGGATCTGTTCGAGGGGCGGACGTTCGCGAGCATCGAGGAGGGGTTCGCCTTCGCTCGCGGCGCCGGGTTCGAGCAGCTGCGGGAGCGTGGGATCGCCGAGGCCGAGGCGCTGGGACCGGCACTCGTGTACGCCGGGTTCTCGTTCGGCGTCACCATCGCGCAGCGCCTCGCGCAAACCCGCTCTGGGGCGCGCGGCGCGCTGCTCATCGACTCCTGTCTACCGCTCACGGAGTTCGGGAAGGCGTGGCCCGCCGGCGTTCCCGTCCAGATCCACGGCAAAGAAGCCGACGAGTACTTCGAGGAGGACCTGCCCTCGGCGCGTGAGCTCGCCAGTTCCACCCCGCACGCGGAGTTGTTCGTGTACCCCGGCGACCAGCACCTCTTCGCCGACTCCTCGCTGCCCGCGTACGACGCCGAAGCGGCCGGGACGCTCCTGGACCGCGTGCGGGCTTTCCTCGCTTCGGTGCGGTAGCGGCGGGGTCAGTGCGCGGCTTCGTCCCGGACGGCGGCGATGTGGTCGCCGATCAGCGCCTGCAGGGGCTCGGCGTCGCCGTCGGCGAGCAGGTCGCAGATGCGCTCGTGCTCGGCCAGGATGATCGGCGGGCGCACCGTGTTGTCCCGCAGCGCGGTGTTGACCATCCGCAGCTGGCGGTCGCGCAGACCGGAGTAGAACTCGGCGAGCAGGGCGTTGCCGGCGGCCTCGACGAGCGTCGCGTGGAACTCGCGGTCGAGCTGGGTGAAGCGGGCGGTGTGCTCGGGCATCGAGACGGCGCGCTGCTCGCCGAGCACGGCGCGCATCTTCGCGGCGACCTCGCGGTGCGTCCCGGCGGCGATGATCTTCGCGGCCGCGTGCCGCTCCAGGAAGATCCGGGCCTCGGCGATGTCGTGCACCTCGTTCGGCGACACCGGGACGACCAGCGCGCCGCGCTTCGGGTAGAGCCGGAGCAGGCCCTCGGCGGACAGTCGCAGGAACGCCTCGCGGACCGGGGTGCGGGACAGCTCCAGCGCCTCGGCGATCTCGCCCTCGCTGATCAGCCTTCCGCCTTCGAGGCGGCCGTCCAGGATGCGGTCCTTGGTCCACTGGTAGGCCCGGTCGCCGGCCGCCTGTGAGCGGTCCCTCGTTGACATGCGCGCATCGTAGCCAGGAGTCTGATAGATACAAGATAGATGCAACAGGAGGTGATCCGGTGGCAGCGGGCAGGGCTTGGCTGATGTGGGGGCTGGGGGCGCTGTGCTACCTGACCGCGTTGTTCCACCGGATGAGCCTCTCGGTCGCCGGTCTCACCGCCCAGGAGCGGTTCTCGATCGACGCGACCGGGCTGGCCGCGTTCTCCGTGGTGCAGCTCGTGCTCTACGCGCTGCTGCAGGTGCCCGTCGGCGCGGCCGCCGACCGGTTCGGGCCGCGGCGCCTGCTGGCGCTCGGGATGGCGCTGATGGCCGCGGGGTCGATCGTGTTCGCGCTGGCCACGGCCTACCCGGCGGCGATGGCGGGCCGGGCGCTGATCGGCGCCGGTGACGCGTTCCTGTTCGTCAACGTGCTGCGGCTCGCGCACAACTGGTTCCCCGGCCGCCGGTACGCGCTGGTCGCGGCGCTCACCGGGATGATCGGCGGGCTCGGCCAGCTGATCGCGACCGCGCCGCTGGCCGCACTGCTCGCCGGGTTCGGGTGGACGCCCGCGTTCCTGGTGGCCGGCGTGATCACGGCGGTGCTGCTGGTCGCGGTCGGCGTCGCGCTGCGGGACGGCCCGTCGGCGACAGTGCGCGAGGAGCCGCGGGAACCGTTGCGGGTGAGCCTGCGGCACGCGTGGCGCAACCGCGGCACCCGGCACGCGATGTGGACGCACTTCACGCTGATGGGCGCGTTCGTCACGTTCACCGCGGTGCTCGGGCAGCCGTACCTGGTGCACGCGCAGGGCCGGACCCCGGCGGCGGCGAGCGCGCTGCTGACTGTGGTGGTGGGCGGTTTCGTGCTGGCCGGGACGTTCGCCGGGCAGCTGGCGTCCCGGCGTCCCGGGGTGCGCGGGCCCATGGTCGCCTGGGCCGCGGTGGTGAGCGTGGTGTGCTGGGCGGTGCTGGTCGTGGTGCCCGGACCGCTGCCGGTGGCCGTGCTCGGGCCGGTGCTGTTCCTGATCGGCGCGGCGGGCGCGGTGAGCATGCTCGCCTTCGACCTGGCGCGCTCGGCCAACCACGGGCACCAGGCCGGGGTGGCGAGCGGAGTGGCCAACATGGGCGGATTCACCTTCGCGGTGGTCGCCGAGCTGGGGGGCGGCCTGCTGCTGGACGAACTGCTGCGGCACGGGGTGGCCGGGCCGCTGGCCTACCGGTTGTCGTTCCTGGTGGCGCTGGCGATGGGACTGGCAGGCACCGTGCGGCTGCTGACCCTGCACAAGCACGCCGGAGTGCGTCCGCGCGAGCTGGAGCTGGCCGCTTAGCCGGACGCAGCTCTGCGCCGGTGGGCGGGCCCACCGGCGCAGAACTGAAAACTCAACGCGGCCAGGCCGAAGCCCGCCACGCGCCGGAACCCGGCTGCGGCAACGGCCGCCGCACCAGGGCGGCGCGGTCCGCCCAGAATGAGGTCCGCTCCGGCTTCTCCGGCTCCTCGCCTGGCGCTGACGCGGCCGCGGCCACCACGGCAGTCAGCGCCGCCAGCTCGGCCTCGTCCGGCGTGCCGCGCACGACGCGCAGCAACGGCCGGGCGGGCGGCGTTTCCTCGGATTCGCTCATCGCTCCCCCTTACAGCGGGATGTTGCCGTGCTTCTTGGGCGGCAGCGTCTCGCGCTTGTCACGCAGCATGGACAGCGCGCGGGCCACGTGGCCGCGCGTGTGCGACGGCACGATCACCGAGTCGACGTAACCCCGCTCAGCCGCCTCGTACGGGTTGAGCAGCGTATCCTCGTACTCCTGGATCAGTTCGGCCCGCAGCGCCTCGACGTCCTTGCCCTCCTCGGCGGCCTTCGCGAGCGTCTTGCGATGCACGATGTTGGCCGCGCCCTGGGCGCCCATCACCGCGACCTGCGCGGTCGGCCACGCCAGGTTGATGTCCGCACCGAGGTGCTTGGAACCCATGACGTCGTAGGCGCCGCCGTAGGCCTTGCGCGTGATGACCGTGACCAGCGGGACCGTCGCCTCGGCGTAGGCGTAGATCAGCTTCGCGCCGCGACGGATGATGCCGTTCCACTCCTGGTCGGTGCCCGGCAGGAAGCCCGGCACGTCCACGAACGTCAGCACCGGCACGTTGAACGCGTCGCAGGTCCGCACGAACCGCGCCGCCTTCTCCGAGGCGTCGATGTCCAGGCAGCCGGCGAACTGCGTCGGCTGGTTGGCGACCACGCCGACCGCGTGCCCGTCGACCCGGCCGAACCCGACGATTACGTTCGGCGCGAACAACTCCTGGACCTCCAGGAACTCGCCGTCGTCGAGCACGCGGGTGATGACCTCGTGCATGTCGTAGGGCTGGTTCGGCGAGTCCGGGATCAGGGTGTCCAGCTCGAGGTCGGACTCGGTGACGCCGTCGGCGATCGACCCGTCGGTCGGCTCCGGCGAGTCGAACACCGGCGGCTCGGACAGGTTGTTCGACGGCAGGAAGGACAGCAGCTCCTTGACGTAGGCGATCGCGTCCTCCTCGTCGGTGCCGAGGTAGTGCGCGTTGCCCGACTTGGTGTTGTGCGTCCGGGCGCCGCCCAGCTCCTCGAACGTCACCTCTTCGCCGGTCACGGTCTTCACGACGTCCGGACCGGTGATGAACATGTGCGAGGTCTGGTCGACCATCACGATGAAGTCGGTGAGCGCGGGGGAGTAGACGTGCCCGCCCGCGTTGGCGCCCATGATGAGCGAGATCTGCGGGACGACGCCGGAGGCCTTCACGTTGCGGGTGAAGATCTCGCCGTACAGGCCGAGCGAGACCACGCCCTCCTGGATGCGCGCGCCGCCGCCCTCGTTGATGCCGATGATCGGGCGGCCGGTCTTGATGGCCAGGTCCATCACCTTGACGATCTTCTCGCCGTAGACCTCGCCGAGTGAACCGCCGAACACGGTCACGTCCTGGCTGAACACGCACACCGGGCGGCCGTCGATGGTGCCGTACCCGGTCACCACGCCGTCGCCGTACGGGCGGTTCTTCTCCTGCCCGAAGTTCGTCGACCGGTGCCGTGCCAGTTCGTCGAGCTCGACGAACGAGCCGGGATCGAGCAGCAGGTCGATCCGCTCGCGGGCGGTCTTCTTGCCCTTCGCGTGCTGACGCTCCACGGCACGGGCGGACCCGGCGTGCACCGCCTCGTCGTTCCGGCGGTACAGGTCGGCCAGCTTCCCGGCCGTGGTGTGGATGTCCGGCTCCTCCGCCGGAGGCGTCCCGATCGGCTCCGTCGCGCTGCTCATGACGGGAGCCTATCTACTGCGCAAGGGGCGCGTGTGTGGCGTGAACCTCACCTGGCGAACCGCGACCACACGTCGAGCAGCCGCCGGGCCGATCCGCCCACCGGCCCGACCGCGTCGGCCAGGGTCCGCGCGTCCGGCAGCTGCGCCGAGTCGATCGCCGCCACCGCCTGCTCGGCGTCCGAAATGGTCGACGAGCAGACCGACAGCAGGTAGTCCGGCACGGTCAGGGCGGGGTCGGTCACCCCGACCACGGGCGTGCCGACCGCGGTGACCAGTGGGAACACCGTGCCCGGGATGCCGATGGCGGCTTCGGCGCGGGCCGTGGCCTGCACGGACGCGACGTCGCTGATCTCGTACCGGTCCCACAGCGTGCGGTCCTCACGCGGGTGCGGGCCGACGAGGATCCGCTTGCCGGCCGCCGCGAGTTTCTCCGCCGACGCGAGCAGCAGTTCGGTGCCGGGCGCCGCGGAGCCGGTGCCGTCCGGGTGGGTGACGCTGGTGAGCACCAGGACGAGGCCCGGCTCCGGCTTGCGCTCGGGCAGGCCGTCGGTCTGCGGCGAGCCGACGACCTTGATGCGGCGGCGCGTGCCGAGGTAGGCGCCGAACGCGCGGGCCTCGGCGGGGGAGGAGGACGTGATCAGCCGCGGGTGCAGCTCCTTCGCGCGCGCGGCCCGGACCGGCTGCTGGTAGGCGAGCGAACTGGCGACGAGCGGCAGCTTCCGGAAGCGGGCCGCGCAGTCGGCCGGCCAGTCCCCGGCGCCCGTGACGACGAGCAGGTCCGCCCGCGGCGCGGTGTCCGGCGTCGCGACCGGCACCGGTCGCTGGGGGTGATGCCGGTCAGGTCCGGGACCAGCTGGGTCAGCCGCCAGTCGCGCCGCGCGGCCTCGGCCAGCAGCGGTTTGACGTGGTAGGTGCCCCACGGCTCGTTGGTCGCGATCAGCACGTGCGGGGCCCGGGAGGCGCCGGCGGTTCCGCCACCGAGGGTGGCGAGCGCGAACGCGCCGCCGAGGACCGCGCGCCGGGACACCGGGTTCGTCATGATCGACAAGCTAGGCGGCGCGGACGGCGGCCAGGTGAACGGCGAGCGACCGCTGTCAGCCCGTCAGCTGCTCGGCGCGTTCCACACATGTCGAGATCGGTCACCGCGCCTTCTCCTCGTAGCGTTTCGCCAGCAGGGCCGTGCGCTCCTCGGGCCACGGGCAGCGGATCTCGCCGAACGTGGCGGCGAAGAACAACTCCAGGTGGGTGTGCCAGGCGGCCAGCAGCTCGGCCCGCAGGTGCTTCAGCGCGAACGGGACCGTCTGCGTGAGCTCGATCCGGGTGCCGAGTTCGGCGTCCGCGACGATCTCGAACCGGACCCGGCCCGCGGGCGCGCCGTCGTGCAGCCAAACGTACTCCAGCACGTGCGGCGCGGACGCGGTGACGATCTTCCCCGCGGGCACGTAGCCGTTGGTGGCGCGCAGTGGTGGCGGGCCGCCGGGTTCGACCGGGGAGTCCTCGGTGAGCAGCTGCCAGATCTCGGCGGCGGGCTTCCAGACCAGGTCACGCGCGAACCGCAACTCGTACCCGGCGGCCGTTTCGGGCACCGAGCCGTCGCCGAGGCCGAACTGGTCGATGTAGTGCTCCATCGCGGGCAGCCAGTCCGGCGGCGGGGGCGCGTCGGCGCCGTCCAGCCGCGCGTTCAGTGCGCCGAGGCAGGTGTCCCAGCCGATCGCGTTCCGCCCGGCGGCCAGCCGCCCGATGTCGCCGCCGCCGATCGTCTGGGTGAACACCAGCAGGCAGCCGTCGCCGTCCGGCAGCAGCTCGAACCGCAGCACGTCGAGGTTCCAGGTGAAGGCGAACACCTTCGGCGGGTCGAATTCGAGGACCTCGCCGGTGCCGCCGTCGTCGACCGGCGCGTCGCCGGGGAAGACGAACCGGATCGGCGCGCCGATCCGCGCCTCGGTCTCGACGCGCGCCGGGAACCAGTGCGCCAGCTCGGCCGGGTCGGTGACGGCTCGCCAGACCTTCCCCGGCCGGTGCCGCAGCCGCCGTTCGAAGCGCAGCACGGGTTTTCCGGCGATCGTGCGGAATTCGGTCACCTCGGGTCCTCCATCGAGTCCAGGTGGCGTTCGAGGGCGTCCAGGCTGGCGTTCCACATGCGCCGGTAGGGGGCCAGCCAGGCGTCGATCTCGGCGAGCGGCTCCGGGCGCAGCCGGTACCAGCGGCGTTGCGCGTCCTGCCGGACCTCCACCAGCCCGGCCTCGCGCAGCACCTTGAGGTGCTTGGACACCGCGGGCTGGGTGAGGCGCAGGCGCTCCACGAGGTCCCCGACCGGGCGCTCCGACGTGCGGAGCAGGTCGAGGATCTCGCGCCGTCGCGGCTCGGCGAGGACCTCGAACGTTGATGCCATACGAGGAATATAACCAACGAGGAATGCAAGTCAAGCTGTCACATCGGTGTTCCCCGGGCACGTGGAAGTGCCTTCTTCCGCGGCGGCGCCGGCCGGGACAAGATCGGCTCATGAGCGAAGAACTCCTCGACCTCGTCGCCGGCCGCCAGTTCGGCGCATTGGCCACGATCCGCCGCGACGGCAGGCCGCAACTGTCTACAGTGGTCTACGGCTGGTACCCGGAGGAGAAGCTCATCCGGATCAGCTCGACCGTGGACCGTGCGAAGGTGCGGAACCTGCGCCGGGACCCGCGCGCGGTCCTGCACGTCGCGGCGCCGGACGGGATGGCGTACGCGGTCGTGGAGGGTGAGGTCGACGTGTCGCCGGTCAGCGCCGATCCGGGGGACGCGACCGGACGGGAAATGGCCGAGCTCGCCTCGCGGTTCGAGGACCCGTACGCCGATCTCGACCGCTTCTACCAGCGGATGGTCGACGAGCGGCGCGTGGTGATCCGCCTCCCGGTGTCCCGTGTGTACGGTCTCCCGCCCGGCGCGCTTCCCGTTCGGGACTAGAGCCCGAGGCCGCGCAGCAGGATGTCGAACCCGTGCCGGAACTCCTCCTCCGGCGGGATCGACCGGGCCTGCGCGGCGGTTTCGGACAGGATCGGGAACTCCTCCGGCGGCAGGTCGGCCAGTGCGGCCGTGCCCGCGCCGGACAGCGCCCCGAAGTGTTCCACCTGCAACGCGCCGAACACGTAACCCACGATCGTCCGGAACGCGATCGCCCGGCGCTTGCCGGTGAGACCCGCGTCCGTCAGGACGGTCAGCATCGTTTCGCCCCAGCGGATCGAACTGGGCACGTGGTGGCGGTGCATGAGCAGCAACGGCACCACCGCCGGGTGTCGCGAAACCGCGATCCGGACCCGGTCGGCCAGCACGCTCAACCGCTCGCCGGCCGGACCGCGCGGCACCGTCACGTCGATCGCCTGCAGCACCAGGTCGACCACCAGGCCTTCGAGCTCGTCGCGGTCGGACACGTAGCGGTAGAGCGACATCGTGCCCATGCCGAGCTCCTTGGCGACCGTGCGCATCGACAGCGCGTCGAGCCCCTCGCGGTCGAGCACGGCCAGTGCCGCGGTGGCGATCTGCGTGGTGGTCAACGAGCGGGGGCGTGGCATGGCGTTTGACAGCGTACAGGATACGCGCATACGTTCGTAGGCGTACGCCACACGCTTACGAAAGGGGTCCCCATGCGTGAGTTCGAACTGGACGCGGTCGGCGGCGAGCGCGTCCGCGTTCCCGACCCGGAACGCCTGGTCCACCTGCAGTTCCGGCGCTTCGCCGGCTGCCCGATCTGCAACCTGCACCTCCGCTCGGTCGTGCAGCGGCACGACGACATCGAAGCCGCCGGCATCCGCGAGGTGGTCTTCTTCCACTCGCCCGCCGACGAGCTGCGCGGCTACGACCTGCCGTTCGCCGTCGTCGCCGACCCGGACAAGCGGTACTACCGCGAGTTCGGCGTCGAGTCCGGCCGCCGCGCGCTGCTGCACCCGCGGACGTGGGGCGCGATCCTGCGGGGCTCGGCCCTGACGCTGCTCGGCAAGTACCGCCCGCCCGCGGTCCGGCAGGAGGGCGGGCGCCTCGGGCTGCCCGCGGATTTCCTGATCGACCCCGCCGGCCGCGTGGTGGCGCGGAAGTACGGCGAGCACGCCTACGACCAGTGGTCGGTCGACAAGCTGCTGGCCCTCGCGCGGACGGCGGTGGTCCGGTGAAGCACGGACTGTTCACGGATTCCCTTCGGCAGCGGCTCTGATGCCCGAGGGAGCGTGCTCGGCCGGCGCGGTGCGGCGGCGGGCGCCGAAGTCTTCACAGGGGCTCGCTGCTCGGCTTGAATCGGACGATGAGCACAGGTGGCTTGTCGAAAGCCCGGCTGGGGCGGCTCCACGACGTGATGGCCGGTTACGTCGAACGCGGCGAGGTCCCCGGGGTGATCACGCTCGTCGAGCGCCACGGCGAAGTGCACGTGGACGTGCTCGGCTCGGTCGCGTTCGGCGGGCCCGCGTTGAGCCGGGACAGCCTGTTCCGCATCAGCTCGATGACCAAACCCATCGCCGCGGCGGCCGCGATGGCGCTCGTCGAGCAGTGCCGGCTCCGGCTCGGCGAGCCACTGGACGAACTGCTGCCGGAGCTGGCGACCAGGCGGGTGCTCGCCAGGATCGACGGGCCGCTCGACGAGACGGTGCCCGCCGAGCGGGCCATCACGCTGCGGGACCTGCTCACGTTCCGGATGGGGTTCGGCCAGCTGTACCTGCCGGAAGAGCCGCCGATCGTGCGGGCGGCGAACGAGGCCGGCATCGGGATGGGCCCGCCGAGGCCGTCGGAGATGCCGGAGCCGGATGAGTGGATGCGGCGTCTCGGCTCGTTGCCGCTGATGTGCCCGCCCGGCGGCCGCTGGCTCTACAACACGGGTTCGGACGTGCTGGGCGTGCTGCTCGCGCGGGTGGGCGGTTCGCTGGAGGAGGTGCTGCGCGAGACCGTGCTGGACCCGCTGGGGATGGACGACACGCGGTTCACCGCGGACGCCGGCCGCCTGGTCACCGCGTACGGGGGCGACCTGACGGTCTACGACCCGCCGGACGGCGAGTGGTCCCGCCCGCCCCGGTTCCCGTCCGCCGCGGGCGGTCTCGTGTCCACAGTGGACGATCTGCTGCGCTTCGGCCGGATGATGCTCCACTTCGGACGTTGCGGCAGCGGGCGGGTGCTGGCGCGGCCCACGGTCGAGGCGATGGTCACCGACCAGCTCACGTCGGGGGACAAGGCGGTGTCCGGCTTCTACCCCGGCTACTTCGACACGCGTGGCTGGGGCTTTGGCCTGTCGATGACCACCGCGCGCGACGACATCGCGTCGGTGCCCGGCCGCTTCGGCTGGGACGGCGGGCTCGGCACGTCGTGGTTCTCCGATCCGAAGGAGGACCTGGTGGGGATCCTGCTGACGCAGAAGGCCGGGTTCCCGCAGTACAACAACCTGTACCTGGACTTCTGGACCTCGGTGTACCAGTCAATCGCGGATTAGCGCGGCCGGGTGGTGATGGCGCAGAACGCGTCACGGACCCACCGCATGTGATCGACTCTGCCCGAGCCCGTACGCGGTGGGCCAGGGATTTCGCGGAGAGCGGATCAGGTCAGCGGGGTCAGCAGCCGGTGCGGCTCCCGCAGCGCGACGCTCACCGGGTCGTCCCGGTGGCCGCGCTTCGCGCCGGGACCGAGGCTCACCACCAGGTCCGCCGGGCCCGGGACGGTCCGGCAGTGCGGGCAGAGCCCGGACTCGGTGACGGCGGTGCCGCAGTCCGCGTGGCTGAAGACGCGCCGCGGCCCGGCGGGCGGCCCGAACTCGTGCTCGCCCCACTGCGCCAGTGCGAACACCGCGGGCCACAGGGCGATGCCGCGCTCGGTGAGGACGTACTCGTGGCCGGACGGCCGCGGCCGCCGTTCGAGCAGGCCTGCGGCCACCAGGGACTTCAGCCGGTCGGTGAGGACGGCCCGCGGGATGTCGAGGTGCGCGCACAGGTCGCCGAACCGCCGGACGCCGTAGAAGAAGTCCCGCAGGACGAGCAGCGTCCACCGCTCGCCGACGGCCTCCAGCGCCCGCGCCAGTGAGCAGTCCTGGGTCGCGTAGTCCTTGCCGAGTGCCACGGATCCAAGCATAGCGACTGGTTCAGTTATTGAACTTATGCTGCTAGGGTCACTACTAGTTCATTGACTGAACTGGAGGGGTGATGGCAACGCTGGTGATCGCGTGCGCCGCGGCGTTCCTGGTGCTGGTGAACTTCACGGCGCCGCTTGCCACGCTCGGCGAGATCGCGGACGCGCTCGGCGCGGGGCCCGCCGGGCAAACCTGGATCCTCGGGAGCATCAGCCTCGGCCTGGCCGCGGCGCTGCTGATCGCGGGCAGTCTCGCGGACACTTTCGGTCGCAGGCGGGTGTTCGTGCTGGGCGGCGCGGGGCTCGCGGCCGGCAGCGTGCTGTGCGCGCTGGCGCCGGCGACCTGGGCGGCGTTGCTGGTGTCCAGCCTGGGGCTCATCGCGCACGCCCACCCGGCCGGGGCCGCGCGCGTGCGGGCCACGGGACTGTGGGGCGCGATGCTCGGTGGCGGCATCACCGGTGCGGGTCTACCTCGGCGGCCTGCCCGCGGACGCGGTGCCGGCGCTCGTGCCGGCCACCACCGGCCGGGACATCGACGCCGGCACCGCACGGACGATCCACCAGCGCAGCGGCGGCAACCCGTTCTCCGTGCGTGAACTGGCACGCGTGCTCGACACCGGAGGCGCGCTCTCGGCGGTGCCGCCCGGCGTGCGGGACGTGGTCCGGTACCGCGTCACGCAGCTGCCCGACGCGGTCCAGGCCGTGCTGCGGCAGGCCGCGGTCATCGGCACCGAGGTCGACCTGGACCTCCTGCCCGGCGACGCCCTCGACGCGCTGGAACTCGCCGCCGAACGCGGTTTCCTCGTCGAACACGGGCCGGGCCGGTTCCGCTTCGCGCACGCGCTCGTCCGCGACACGCTTTACCAGGACCTGTCCCGCTCGCGCCGGGCGCGGTTGCACGCGCGGATCGGCGAGGCGATCGAGCGCCTTCGGCCCGGTGACGTCGCCGCGCTGGCACACCACTTCCTGCTCGCCGAGGCGCCCGCCGCGGTGCGGTACGCGCGCGCCGCCGCCGAGGACGCCGAGCGCCGGTTCGCGCCGCACGAGGCCGCGCGGCTGTGGCAGGCCGCGCTCGACCACGCCGATCGTCGCGCGCCCGCTGACGCGGATGGTGGCGCGGCCGCCGGTGTGCCGGAGCGGCTCGAGCTGATCATGGGCCTGGTGCGGGCGCCGGCCGTGGCAGGCGAGCTCGATCGCGCCCGCAACCACCGGGCCGAAGCGCTCACCCTGGCCGAACAGGTCAGCGACCCCGCGCTGACCGCACGCGTGCTCGCCGCGTTCGACGTGCCCGCGATCTGGACCGCGCACGACGATCCCGCGCTCGCCCAGCGAATCGCCGAGGTGACCGAGCGGACCCTGGACGCGTTGCCGCCGGGCGAAGACGCGGTTCGCGCGCGCCTGCTCGCCACGCTCGCCCTCGAACTGCGCAACACCGCAGGCGACCGGGGACCGCGGCCCGCGCGGGAAGCCGAGGCACTGGCCCGGCGCCTCGACGATCCCGCCCTCCTCGCGTTCGCCTTGAACGCCAGGTTCATGCAGTCGTTCGAGCGGGCCGGGCTCGCGCCGGAGCGGGCCCGCATCGGGCAGGAACTGGTCGAGCTGGCCCGGCGCGACGAGCTGGTGGCGTTCGAGGTGCTCGGCCACCTCGTGCTGATGCGGGCCGCCTCGGCCCTCGCCGACTTCCCGGCCGCCGACCGCCACGCGCAGGCGGCCGACGAGCTCGGCGAGAAGCACGAGATCGCGCTCGTCGGCGTGTTCACGCAGTGGTACCGCGCGATGCGGACGTCCGCGGCCGGGCAACCCGCCGCGGCGGCGTACCGCGCGGCGGCGGCCCCGCTGGCAGGCACCGGGATGTCGGGAGTGGCCAGTGGGATCCTCGGCTTCGCCCTGCTGTGCGATCGCCTCCAGCGCGGCGCCGACCCCGGGCAGGACCTCGACTTCGGCGCCTACGAGCCGTGGTGCCGTCCCGTGGTGTCCGACGACGGGTCGGAAGATCGCGCCGTCCCCGCGCGACCTGCTCTTCGAGGCCCGCACGTGCCTGCGCGCCCTGGTCGCGATCCGCCGCGGCGACCGCGCGACGATGGCCCGCCTGCACGCCGAACTGCTCCCCGCGGCAGGTGAACCGGCCGGCGCGGGCAGCGGACTGCTCACGCTCGGCCCGGTCAGCCGGTACCTGGACGAGCTCGCCCGCCATGGCGCCTGAGCTCGCGTCAGGCGGCCGGGCGGCTCGCCCCCGCGTAGTCGTCCGTCCGCGTGCGGTACGTCGCGATCTGGATGGCCATGCCCTGCGTCGGCGCGTTGATCATCAGGCCGTTGCCCAGGTAGAGGCCGACGTGGTGGATGCGCGTCGCCGGGTTGCCGTAGAACACCAGGTCGCCCATCTTCGGTTCGGCGACCGCCGGGGTGGACCGGAACTGCATGTCCGCGGTGCGCAGCAGGTTCACGCCCGCCGCGTCGTAGGCGGCCTTCGTCAGCCCGGAGCAGTCGAACCCGGCCGCGCCCGCATCGGGGCCGTTGCCGCCCCACACGTAGGGCAGGCCGAGCTGGTCGAGGGCGAACCGGGTGGCCCGCACGGACGGCGCGGACGCCGACGCCGGGTCCAGCGACAGCTGCGCGTACAGCTGGGCGTTGCCGAGCGCCTGCTGGCGGAACAGGTCCGAGTCGCGGTAGTGCTCGATCGCCTTCCACCAGCCCTGCCCGGACTGCAGGTCGGTGTTCCCGGCGCACAGGGTGCGGCCCGCGGCGACGGACGCGTCGTCGATGTCCTGGATGTCTCCCCGCGCGCCGGCCCGCTGCCACTCGGCCTGGGTCAGCTGCATCGGGCCGCCGCGCGATTCCGTCGCGGCCTCACCGGCGGCGCCGGTCAGCGGCACCGCGCCCAGCGCCTTCGTCAGCGTCCCGTCCGCGGCGAGCGATCCGCCGCCGAACCGGCCGTGGTCCGTGCTGGCCTTGCCGATCCCGGCGAGCGTCACCCACGAGAGGTGGCAGCCCGGGTCCTCCTCGCGCAGCGTCAGTTCGCCCGTCGCGTACCCGATCAGCGCGCGCTCCGGGATGTCCAGCGGTCCGCTCAGCCCGGCCGCCCACTTCTCCAGCTCGCTGCGGCCCTGCTCCTGGGGCGCTTGCGCCTGCACGGGTGCGTTCGGCTCGAGCACGGTCGGCGCGGACGCGAGCGCCGCGTTGCCCGACGGCGGCTCGGGTGGCACCACGTCGGCGGCGGCCCGCACCTGTTCCCCCGGCGGCTCGACCAGCAGCCATCCGCAGGTGCCGACGGCGGCGACGAGGATCAGCGCGATCAGGGCACGCCCGGCGGCGGCCCGCCCCCAGGATCGGAAACGCATGGTCACCTCGCCAACACTAAAAGACAACGACCGCCGCGGACACAGTGATCCAACGACCGGACCCCCTCGTGCGTGACGGAGGGCGAATAGGCTTCCCACATGAACGCGATCAACGCCGGGCGGCTGCGCGCCGAACTGCTCGCCCCGCAGGGTCCGTACGCGGCGCTGGACGTCGTCCCCAGTACCGGTTCCACCAATGCCGACCTGCGGCGGGCGAGCGTCGAGGGCGCGGCGGACCGGACCGTGCTGATCGCCGAGGAGCAGACCTCCGGCGTCGGCAGGCGTGCCCGGGTGTGGGCGTCCCCCAAGGGCAGTGGCATCTATCTCAGTGTGCTGCTCCGCCCGGCGGAGGTCCCGTTCAGCGCACTCGGCTCACTGGCGATCGCGGCCGGGCTCGCGGTGACCGACCTGACCACCGAACTGGGTGTCGACGCCGTCCTCAAGTGGCCCAACGACGTGCTCGCCGGCCCGGACCGCGGCAAGTGCGCCGGCATCCTGTCCGAGGCCGTCGCCGGGGACGAGCTGGGCGTGGTGCTCGGCATCGGGCTCAACGTCCGCCCGCTCGGCCCGGGTGTCGAGCCGGGCGCGGGCGGGCTGCTGCCGACGTCGCTGGCCGAACAGGGCGCCCGCACCACCGACCGCACCGACGTCGCCGCGCTGCTGCTGGCCGCGCTCGCCGACCGGGAGGACCGCTGGCGCGCGGCGGGCGGCGACCTCGCGAAGGCCGCCCTGCTGGACGACTACCGGGCCCGTTGCGAGACCCTCGGTCAGGAGGTGCGGGTGCTGCTGCCGGGCGACCACGCGATCCTCGGCACGGCCGAAGACGTGGACGGCGCGGGCCAGCTGGAAGTGCGTGGCCAGAACGGCAAGCGGCACACCGTGTTCGCCGGAGACGTCGTGCACCTGCGCCCGGTACGGTGAAGCGGTCGCGAGAGGAGTTCGCAGTGGCCTACCCCGACGATCTGCTCAGCGAGAACGAGCAGGTCATAGTGCATAGCCATCCGCACGCGAAGATGCTGATCTGGCCGGTGATCGGTTTTCTCGTGACGCTGGGGCTGGGCATCTGGCTCGTCACGCTCGCCGGCGACGCGCCCGCGCCGTGGAACGACGTGGCCCGCATCGCGATCGCCGTGGTCGCGGTGGTGCTGATCGTCTGGTTCTTCCTGGTGCCACTGGTCCGCTGGCGCACGACCCACTTCATCGTCACGACCGACCGCCTCATCGTCCGCGAGGGCGTGATCAAGCGCACCGGCATCGACATCCCGCTGGGCCGGATCAGCAGCGTGCAGTTCGAGCACGGCATCGTGGACCGCCTCTTCGGCTGCGGGACGCTGGTGATCGAGTCCGCTTCGGACGAGCCGCTGCGCTTCGAGGACATCCCGCGCGTCGAACGGGTGCACACGATGATCTACCGCCAGGTCAACGACAACCCGTACGACGACTTCCCCGGCGAGCAGGGACCGCAACCCCGTGGCCGCGGCGTCCGGTGATCTCACCCGATCCGGCGACCTGCGGATCACGGAGCTGACCCCGGGTGACTGGCCGCTGTTCGAGCGGCTGCTCGGCCCCGGCGGGCTGCAGGGCGGCTGCTGGTGCGCCTGGTACCGGATGACCAGCAGGCAGTACCGCGAGACCGGTCCCGAGGAGCGCAAGGCGCACGTGCGTGACGAGGTGCGGGCCGGGAAACCGTTGGGGCTGCTGGGGATCCTCGACGGTGAACCGGTCGCCTGGGTCGCGGTCTCGCCCCGGCTGGACAACCCGCGCCTGGCCGCCTCCCGGGTCGCCGCGCTGCCGGACGACGATCCCACGGACGTGTGGTCGGTGACGTGCTTCTACGTGCACCGCCGCGCCCGCGGGCGGGGCATCGCCGCGGCGATGGTGCGCGCCGCGACCCGGCACGCGTTCGACCGCGGGGCCCGCGTCGTCGAGGGATATCCGGTCGACGCCAGGAAAAAGCGGCCGGCGGGCGAGCTCTACCACGGCACGATCGAGATGTTCTCCGCGGCTGGTTTCGATTTGACCGCACGGCGCGACACGGTTCGGGCACTCATGCGTATTTCCGCTCGATGAGGCAACCTGATGCCGAGGGGGAACCGGAGCGCGCCGCCGCGCGTCCGAGTCCGAGCCGACTGCTGTACTCGCGAGGAGGGGTGCCGTGACCGAGCATCGGGCGCAGGTGGAGGAACTGCTCGCCGACTACCGTCGCAGCCGGGAGAACCTCGCTTCGGCGCAGCGCGATCTGGCGGCCGTCACCGCCTCGGCCACCGACGCGGACGGGCTGATCACGGCGACTGTCGGTCCGCGCGGCACGCTGACTTCCCTGACCGTCGCCGACGGCGCGTATTGGCGGTACCGGCCGAACGAGCTGGCGCAGCAGATCGTGCGGGTCACCGCCGAAGCCACCGTGCGGGCGCTCGCGCGGGCCGGTGAGGTGCTTGCGCCCGTGCTGCCTGCGGGCACCGACCCGCAGGCGCTGCTCCTCGGCACCGGCGACCTCGACGCGACCGAGATCGCGCCGGCGAAACCCCGTCCAGCCCCGGACGAGGAGAGCCTCGAGGACCACCGCTGGATGACCCGATGAGCGCCGGTTTCGAGGCCGACGCGGACCGGCTCGCGGTCTCCTCCGGCGACTTCGGCAACCTCGCGGAGCGCGCGGCGGCGGTTGCGGAGCGGCTGGAGCGCGCCCTCGACGGCGCGCACGGGGCGTGGGGCGACGGCCCGGTCGGGCAGGCGATCGCGGCGTCGCACGTGCCGCCCGCCGAGGAGACCCTGGCCGGGCTGCGGAGCCTGTCCGGGCGGCTGACGGCGTTCGGGCAGACCGTCGGCGCGGCCGCCGGGCGATATCACGGGTCCGAAGAGGACGCGCAGCAGGCGATCATCGACACGGCACAGGGGTAGCGCATGGGCATCGAGCTGCCGCGGGAACTCGCCGCCCTTGCCGCGGAAACCGGGCTGTCCTGGCCGGACGCGGACGAGGACAGGTTGCGTGAGCAGGCGTCCGCCTGGCGCGACGCACACCGCGACCTGACCGCGCTCGCCGCGGAGGCCGACCAGCAGGCGGGCACCGCGGTCGCCGCGCTGTCCCGGGACGCGGGCGAGGCGGCCGGGCAGGCGTGGTCGGCGTTCGTCGACCCGGAGAACGGGCACCTCACCGTCGCCGCGCGTGGCGCCGCCGAAGCCGCCGACCGGCTGGAGAACGCGGCCGAGCAGGTCGGCGCAGCGAAGGTCGAACTGGTGCGGCAGCTCGTCGAGGCCGCGAAGAACCGGGACGCGAGCCTCGCCGCCGCGGAGAACGGCCACCCGACTGCGATCCTCGGCGTCGAGCCGATCCTGCGCGGCACCGCGGCGAACCTGGCGGTCGTGACGCACGGCCTCGCCGCGACGCTCGGGCCGGCGCCGGTCGGCTCGCTGGTCACCCCGCTCGTCGAGCCGAACCCGGGCGCGCGCACGCCGGACGGCCAGGGCGCCCTGCTCGGGGTGGTCACCGGGCTGGCGCCGGAACTGGTGGCGCCGGCCGTCACGCCGTCGCCCGCGGTGCTCGGCAGCGCGCCGCCGGCTGTGCCGTCGGTGCCGTCTGCGGTGGCCTCGGCCGTGCTGACGCCGCCGGTGGTGCCGCCCGTGGTCCCCGAACCGGCCTTCGCCGACACCGACACCGGCCCGATCCAGCTGCCGGACCCGCCGACCCCGCCGTCGCTGCCGCAGTACGAAGGGCTGCTGGACTCCGGGGGCTTCGACGAGGTGCCGACGCCGTCGACCGGGCTGCCGAACGCGACCGCCGCCGCGGGGTACTCCGACACCGCTGTGCCGCCGGTCGGAATGCCGGGCATGCCGGGGCTGCCGGGCGCGCCGGCTCCGGCCGCGCCCGCTCCGGCCGCCGGGTACGCGCCGGCGGCTCCCGCGGCCGGGTACGCAGCCCCCTTCGCCCCGCAGGCACCAGCCGCGCCACAAGCGCCGGTCGCGCCGGGTCCGCGTCAGCCGTACCCGGAGCCCGCCCCGCGCGCGCCGGAGCCGCCGCCGATGGGCGCGCCGCGGCAGGAACGGGAAACGATCGTCGCGTTGTTCCGGGTCCACATGTTCCCGATCGGCCACCTGCCCGTCGCCACCGACAAGCCGGCGCGGCAGCTGCCCGCGCCGCCGTGCGAGGTCGACTACGCGCCGGGCCTGCGGTTCCCGCCGCACGACCACCCGCGCTCCGACCTGATCAGGACCGACGACGCGCTGGTGAAGGTCCAGGCCGGGTACGGCCGCCGTCCCTCGCCCGCCGGCACGCCCCCGGCCGGGGTGCTCGCCGGGTACGACCCGCTGGGCGGTCTGCACGAACGCGACTGGGACCGCCGCTTCCTGGCCGGGAAACGCCGTGAGGTGCCGGAGTACGCGTGGCCGCCGGGCGAGCTGTACCCCGAGGGCGGGACAGCCGAGGGCGAGCCGGAGGTGCTGGCCGAGGGCGTGGTGCTGGACCGGTTCGGCGACCCGCGTGGCCGGGTGTTCGCGCCGGACGGCACCCCGTTCGCGCGCCGGTCGCTGCCGCCGCCGGTGCGCGACGCCGGCTACCGGCGGTACCGCGTGCTGCGGGACATGCCGGTGTGGCGCGCGGTGTCGGCGCCGTGGTTCGGGCAGCCGGGCGGCGGCGAGCGGTACCGGGCGGTCTATTCGGCCGACGAGCTGGTCACCCTGGGATATCTGGCGGACATCACGTTCGAGGAGGGCGCTGCGCAGTGAACGTCGAGTCGATCGTGCGGTGGCTGGCGGCCATCGGGGTGCCCGGCGAGGTGATCTCGATCGGCAAGGAGGCCGACAACGCGTGGTGCCTGCTGCGGGTCGAGGAGTCCGAAGAGGGCGGCCCGGTGTGGGAGGTGTTCTGGCGCGAGCAGGGCAACCGCTACGACTGGGCCCGGTTCACCAACGAGCAGGTCGCGTGCCACTACCTGTTCGGCAGGCTGGCGTGGTCGCAGGTCGCCCGCGGCGCGGTGGGGTTGCTGCCCGCGCCGGCTTAAGGCGGGCTGACGGCACCGTTAAGGAATTCGCGCTGGTGCTCGCGGGCTCCCGCGGTGATGCTCGACGCATGATCACCCCCGACACCAAGGACTGGACCTGGGTGCTGCGCGCGCCGTGCCCGGAATGCGGTTTCGACGCCGCGACGTTCGCGCGCGAAGACGTGCCGGCGATGCTGCGCGCGAACGCCGGCGCCTGGCGTGACGCGCTGGGCCGGCCGGACGCGCGGGAGCGGCCCGCGCCGGACAAGTGGTCCGCCTTGGAGTACGGCTGCCACGTGCGGGACGTGTGCCGGATCTACCTGGAGCGCCTGCGGCTGATCCGGACGCAGGACGCCCCGCTGTTCCCGAACTGGGACCAGGACGCGACGGCGGTCGAGGACCGGTACGACACCCAGGACCCGCAGGCGGTGGAGGACGAACTGATCGCGGCGGCGGACCGGCTGGCCACGGCGCTCGCCGAGGTGACCGGCGCGGAGTGGGACCGGACCGGCACCCGCAGCGACGGCGCCCACTTCACGATCGACACCTTCGCGCGCTACTTCATCCACGACTCGCTGCACCACCTCTGGGACGTGACCGGCGAGCGCTACCGCCGCAGGTAGCCGAGCGCCTCGTCGTGCAGGTGCCCGTTCGACGACAGCGCCGAGCCGCCGTCGAAGCGCTCCGCGCCGCTCAGGTCGGAGAACCGGCCGCCTGCCTCGGTGAGCAGGATCTGCATCGGCGCGACGTCCCACGGGTTGACGATCGGCTCGGCCGCCAGGTCGATCGCGCCCTCGGCGACCAGGCAGTGGTGCCAGAAGTCGCCGAACGCGCGGCTTTCCCAGCAGGCGTCGACGAGGCCCAGGTACGCCTCGCGCGAGTGGTATTCGGTCCACGAGCCGAGGTCCGTCGTGGACAGATAGGCGTCGGACAGCGCGGACACCGCCGACACCGAGATCCGGCGCTCACCGGCCGGGTCGCTCATCCACGCGCCCTCGCCCGCCGCGGCCCACCAGCGGCGGCCCAGCAGCGGCGCGCTGACCATGCCGACCACCGGCCGCCCGTCCTCGACCAGCGCGATCAACGTCGCCCACACCGGGCCGCCGCGCAGGAAGTTCTTCGTCCCGTCGATCGGGTCCAGCACCCACGCGCGCCCCGACTCCCAGGCCGTGCCGCCGCGCTCCTCGCCCGCCACGGAGTCGTCCGGGCGCTCGGCGGCGAGCACCTCGCGCACGGCGTCCTCGACCGCGGTGTCCGCGTCGGTGACCGGCGTGCGGTCCGGCTTGCTGCTGACCTTCAGGTCGCGGGCGCGGAACCGGGCCGTGGTGATCGAGTCCGCCGCGTCCGCGAGCTTCCCCGCCAGGATGAGATCGTCCGAGTAGCTCGCCACGCCACGATGTTTTCACGGGGCGCGGTCGTAGAGTTGGCCAGGTGAGCATGGTGTTGCTGGCCGAGGACGACCCGGCGATCGCGGACCCGCTGTCGCGGGCGCTCGAACGGGAGGGCTACGACGTCGAAGTGGTGGGGGACGGCCCCGCGGTGCTCGACACCACCCAGGCCAAGCGGGTCGACCTGCTCGTGCTCGACCTCGGTCTGCCCGGCATGGACGGTCTGGAGGTGTGCCGCAGGCTGCGCGCGAACGGCAGCGAGCTGCCGGTGCTGATGCTCACGGCCCGCACCGACGAGGTCGACTTCGTGGTCGGCCTCGACGCCGGCGCGGACGACTACGTGGCCAAGCCGTTCCGGCTCGCCGAGCTGCTGGCGCGCATCCGCGCCCTGCTGCGTCGCCGGGCCCCCGAGGTGCTCGAAGCCGGCGGGGTGCGGATGGACCTCGGCGCGCGGATGGTTCTCGTGGACGGCCGCGAGGTGCAGCTGGCGAACAAGGAGTTCGAGCTGCTGCGGGTGCTGATGAGCCACGCCGGCCAGGTGGTGAGCCGCGACGAGATCCTCGCCGAGGTGTGGAACGACCTGGAGTCCAAGACCTCGAAGACGCTCGACATGCACATGTCGTGGCTGCGCCGGAAGCTGTCGGTGACCAGCGACGGCAAGGGGTCGGTGATCCACCACGGCGACGGTGAGCGGCGGATCGCGACGGTCCGCGGCGTCGGCTTCCGGTTCAACGCAGACTAGTGCGCCGCCGGATCCTGCTCGCCATCCTGCTCGCCGTCGCGGTGACTGCGGCGGCGCTCGGCATCCCGCTCGGCGTGACCGCGTGGAAGCTGGTCGACAGCATCTACAACGAGGACCTCGCCGGCCGCGCCGCGCAGATCGCCGCGACGCTGGACACCGAGCTGGCCGACGGCGCGCTCGACCAGAACGACCTCACGCAGGTGTCGGTCGCGATCCCGCAGGGCGGCAAGCTGGTCGTCGAGGTGCCAGGCCAGGAGCGGATGACCGAGGGCGCCGACCCGGGGGAGGACCCGGTGACGGCGACGGTGCAGCTGGCGCGGCAGGGGCACCTTGAGTTGTCGATCCCGTCCGGTCCGCTGCGGTCGCGGCAGACCACGGTGACGCTGGCGGTCCTGCTGCTGGTGGTGTTCTCGGTGACGATCGGGACGGTGGTGGCGACCGTGACCGCCCGGCGGCTGGCCAAGCCGCTGCGGCACGTGGCCGAGCGGGCGGCGCGGCTCGGTGGCGGGGACTTCCGGCCGGACACCAGCCGCTACGGCATCGGCGAGCTGGACATGGTCGCCGAGGCGCTGGACACGTCGGGGACCGCGCTGGCGCAGCTCGTGCAGCGGGAGCGGCAGCTGGTCGGGGACGTGTCGCACCAGCTGCGGAGCAGGCTGACCGCGTTGCAGCTGCGCTTGGAGTCGCTGACGGTGGCCGACGACCCGGACACGGCGGAGGAGGCGCGGGCGGCGCAGGAGCAGGCGGACCGGTTGTCGGAGGCGCTGGAGGAGCTGCTGGCGGCGGCGCGCGCGGCGAGCGAGGTCGACACGGAGGCGCTGGAGCTGGCCGCGGAGCTGCCCGAGGTGTCGCAGGAGTGGCGGCAGTTGCTGCGCGCGGAGGGCCGCAACCTGCGGCTGAGGATCGGCGAGGGCCTGATGGCGCGGGCGACGCCCGGGCGGTTGCGCGAGGTGGTCGGCGTGCTGCTGGACAACGCGCTGCGGCACGGGGCGGGGACGGTCACGCTGGCCGCGCGCCGGGGCGAGACCGAGGGCACGGTGGTGGTCGAGGTGAGCGACACGGGTTCGGGGATCCCCGACGACCTCGCGCCGCACATCTTCGAGCGCGGCTTCTCCGGCGGCGGCTCGACCGGGGTCGGGCTGGCACTGGCTCGTGCCCTGGCGGAAGCGGACGGCGGGAGGCTGGAGCTGTCCAGCCGGCGGCCGGCGGTGTTCAGCCTGTTCCTGCGGGTGCCGAACCCCGGGGACGTGCCGGAGGTGCGCTGGCCCGCGGAGCGCGTGCCGCGCTGAGCGGGCGCGAGCCTCGGCCGGCTGCGGCCCTGGGCGAGCAGCGTCAGGCATTGCTGGGGTGACCAGGTTCGTCCGGGGTTGGAAGTGATGGTGTGCGGGGTGCTTCGCCGCGGGTGCCGGAAAGCGCAATGGAGTGCCGGACCGCGGGGCACGTGCCGCGCTGAGCTGAGCGAGCCCAGCCGGCCGCCGACGTACGTTCGGCGGGCGGTGTCAGGCGTTGGTGTCCGCCTCGTCGCGGGACAGGTCCCTGCGGCGCTTCCCCAGTTCGTCCGGGAAGACCCACCGCTTGAAGCCCCAGAAGCGGAACACCATCGCCAGCAGCATGCCGATGATGGACCCGCTGACGAAGTCGGCCAACTCCTGCGCGAACCGGCTCACGTTCGGCAGTTCCAGGTGCAGCACGTACCGCGACACCCACAGCGGAATCAGGTTCACGGCCACGGCCAGGCCGCTGATCACGAAGAACAGCGCGGCCTCGTGGTGCCTTTCCCGCCCCCCACGAGTCCGGAACGACCATTCGCGGTTGAGAATGTAGGACACGATGGTCGCGACGATGATCGCGATCGCTTTCGCGGTGGTCGGCTTGTCTTCCAGCACGCTCAGTTTCAGCAGGTACCAGACACCGTTGTCGACGACGAAGGTCGTTCCGCCGACGATCCCGAATTTGAGCAGCTCCCGATGTTTGATCAAGACCGAGCGCAATGGCTCGGGCGTGTGCGACAACACGCTTTCCACAACGGTCACTTGCGCAGTGTACGTAGTCCGCGGAACGGGGGATCGTCAGGCGGCGGCTGAAGCCGGTTTCATCCCATTCATTTCGGCGGGTAGGGGATCCACGGCAACCACCACCACGGCCGCCCGTGGTCCTTGGTCGTCGAGGTCGCCGACGTGGTCGACGTGGTCGACGGGGCCGACGGGGTCGTCGGCGAAACCGTGGTCGTGGTCGTCGTGCTGCTCGACGTCGTCGATCCGCTCGACGACGGGTTGGTCGTCGTGGTGGGCTTCGACGACGGCGGCACCGTCGTCGTGGTCGGCGCGAGCCCCGGCACCCCGCAGTGCGGCAACCAGCAGTCGAACGTGACGGTCCGCGACGCGTGCGCGCGGCCCAGCGTCGCCGACACGGTGACGGTGCGGGATTCCTCCTTCGGCCGGTCCAGCTCGAACCACAGCCGCAGGTGCTCGCCCGGCTGGAGCGCGTTGAGGCTGGTGCAGGTGGTCGTCGGGCCGCGTTCGCACGCCGCCCGGAAGTTGCCCAGGATCAGCCGCGCGTCGGCGTCGATCGAGAGGGTGACGAGCTTGGTGTTCTCGCCCTTGTTGACCACGTCGACGGACAGCCACGCGGACCGCCCCCACACGTGCTGGCCGCTCCAGAAGGCCGTCGCTTCCAGCGCCAGGTCGTCCGGCAGTTCGGCGACGGCCACCGGCACGTTCACGGACAGCCGGATGTTCGCGCCCGCGTTCACCGTCCCGGTCACCTGTCCCGAGGACGCCGTCCGGTCTGCCTTCAGCAGGAACGTCAGCACCGCGGTCTCACCCGGCTGCAGCCCGCGCGGCGTGGTGCAGGTGACCGTGCCCTCGCCCGGCGGGCAGTTCACCAGCAACGGCCCGTCGGCGGCCTGCGCGGCGAAGCCGCCCGCGCCGCCACCACCGCCGCCGGCTTGGACGACGCTGATGCCGGGCGGCAGGTTCAGCGTCGCCGCGACCGGTTCGGACACCGAGGCGCCGCTGTTGCGCACCGTGATCGGCAGGGCGACCGGGTCCCCGCCCGGTTCCAGTTCGAGCGCCGAGGCCGGGCCTTCCGCGGTGATGTTCGCGGGCGCGGCGGGCGGTGGCGGTGGTGGCGGCGCCGGGGTCGGCGCGGGCGCGGGCGCCGGGGGCACGACCGGCGCGGGTGCCGGCTCGACGGCGGGCGCCGGCGGCGCGGCGGGCGGAGCCGCGGGCGGTGCCGGTGGCTGGGCAGGCGCGACGGCGGGCGGTGGCGCCGGGACCGACGCGGCCGCCGGGATTTCCTGGGTGCCGCCACCCGCGGCCAGCGCGGCGGCGACCGCCGCGGCCACCGCCGTCCCGGCGATGCCGACGCCGACGAACTGCCGCGGCCCGGCCGCGGCGAGCGACGCCGCGCCACCCGCGGACCCGGCCGCGGCGCCCGCGGTCGCCACGGTCGCGGCCGTCGCCTTGCCCGCGGTCGCGAGGTAGCCCAGTGCCGCCCCGCCGAGCACGATCGGCGCGATGATCGCCCGCAGCGCGCCGTTGACCTCGGCCAGTTCGGCGGCCAGCGCGCGGCAGTCCTCGCACTCGTCCAGGTGGGACTCGACCTGGGCGCGTTCCCGCTTGGACAGGCCGTCCCGCGTCCACGCGCCCAGCCGGTCGGCGCACGCCCGGCACTTGTCGGCGGAGGTCTCGGCGAGGTGGACCTGCAGGTAGGCCTGCCGCAGGCCCTCGCGGGCGCGGTAGGCGAGCGCGGACACCCCGTTCGGCGTCAGGCCGAGCAGCGGCGCGACCTCAGCCGGGCTTTGCTGCTCGATCTCGGTGTGCCACAGCACCGCCTGCCAGCGCTCGGGCAGGGACGCGAAGGCCTTGGCCGCCATCGTCCGCTCCAGGCCGGCGACGGCGGTGTCGGAGAACTGGACGGTCAGCGCCTCCGCGCCGACCGTCGTCATGTCCTCGTTGAGGTCGACGCGCTTGTCCTTGCGGGTCTTGTCGTAGGCGGTGTGCCGCAGCGCGGTGAGCAGGTAGGCGCGGAATGCGCTGTCCGGGCCCTTGCCGCCGCGCAGCGTGTCGAGGACCTTCGCGAACGCGTCGGACACCAGGTCGTCGGCCTCGGCGTTGGACCGCGCGAGCTGCCGCGCCAGGTTGTATGCCGCGCCCACGTGCCGTTCGTAGAGCGTGCCGTAGGCGGCCAGGGTGCCGGTGCGGACGTCGGTGATCAACTCCGCGTCGCTCTTGCCCTCGAAATCGGCCGGAAGGGTGGACACCGCTCTCCTTTTCCCCAGTGTTGCGCGATCAGTGTGACTGACCGGCCCCGCCGCGTCACGCGACACCTCGCCCTATTGACCCGCGCGGTGTAATTCCGTCACGGCCCGCCGAGTGGATCGTCACTTCACCGGAACAGCGGTCGCGGGACGAGAGGACGGTTGCCAGTGGACGTGCCGGCCATGGGGTTGCGCCTCGAACCGGAGCCTGGCGGCGACGGCCGGTCCCTGGCGGAGCTGCGGGCACGCTGGCGGTCCGCGAGCCTGGCCGCGGGATGGCGTTTCCCCAGCGACTGGGCGCTGCCGGAGGTCGACACGGTGTGCGCGGCGGTGCTGCGCGGGGGCACGGCGGAAATCCCGATCGCGGGCCTGGCCAGGGCGCGGGCCGCGGCGGGCGCCGGGCTGGCCGAAACGCTCGCGGATCTGGCGGCGTTGCACGCCGTGATCACCCCGCCGGGGGATTCAGGTGGTCTGGTGAGCCCCGACGTGGACGCGCTGCCGTCCCGGCTACTGCGGGTGGCGGCACTCGCGTGGGCCGAGGTCGCGATGGACAAGCTCGCCACCACCGAGGTCATCGACCCGCTGACCGGCCTGCCCACCGCGTCCTACCTGCGGACCAGGCTGCGCGAGCTGTACGGGCGGCCGGCCCACCGGGTGTCGGAGGACCACACCTTGCTGGTGGTCTCGGTCGACCTGAGCGGCGTGACCGGCTGGTCGCGGCTCACCGCGATGATCCTGATCGCGGAGGCGCTGCGGGGGGTGTTCGACGGCGGCGAGAGCACCGCGAAGCTCGGGCCGTCGACGGTCGCCGCCGCGGTCCCGCGGGATGGCCGGATCGCCGCGAAGGCCGTGATGCTGCGGCGCGAACTGCACGAGCGCCTGTCGGTCGACGACCAGCTGGAATCGGTCAGCCCGCCGAAGATCAAGCTGGTCCGGCTGCCCGCGACGCACGACTCCGCGTGCGACCTGCTGCAGCGACTCGCACGAACCTGACCCTGTCGCCACCGAATACCCGATTCGTGATTTCCTGAAAGGGTGACCCAGTCAGTGCCCGCCGCCGGCGGCGAACCGCTCAGCGAGCCGGCGCACCCGCGCCTGGCCCTGCGGACCTCGCTCGCCCGGTTGTCGGTGCGGCCGCGTTCGATCCTGCTGCTGTCGCTCGTCCCGTTGCTCGCGCTCGTCCTGGGTGTCGTCGGCTGGCTGCTCGACTGGCGGCTCGGGGTGGACAGCGCGGTGTACCGGGCTGGTGCGATCACCCTGCTCCACGGCGAACCGCTGTACGACGCGAACACCCTGCCGCCGGAACCGTGGTGGGCGCTGCTGCCGTTCACCTACCCGCCGACAGCCGCGCTGCTGTTCGTGCCGCTGGCGATCCTGCCCGTCCAGATCGCCTGGGGTGTGCTGACGGCGATCTCGGTGCTGGCGATGGCGCTCGTGGTCCGGGTGGCGATCGGCTCGCTGCCCACCCCGCCCGCCGTCCGCCGCTGGTGGTCCTCGCCGGCCCGTGCGACGCTGCTGTTCTCGCTGGTCATGCTCGGTCTCGAGCCGGTGTGGCGGACGATCTTCCTCGGTCAGATCAACCTGATCCTGATGGCCGTCGTGGTGGTCGACGTGCTCGTCGTGACCACCCGCAACACCCGTTGGGGCGGCGTGCTGGTCGGCATCGCCTCGGCGGTGAAGCTGACGCCGCTGGTGTTCGTCGCGCACCTGTTCCTGACCGGCCGCCGCCGCGAGGCGTTCCGCGCGTTCGGCGTGTTCCTCGGCTTGCAGCTGCTGATGCTGGCGCTGATCCCGGGCGACACCATTCGCTACTGGACCAAGACGATCTCCGACACCGGCCGCATCGGCCCGGTGCACTGGGCCGGGAACCAGTCGCTGAACGGCCTGATGAACCGGCTCACCGACCTCGCGCCGTGGGCGTCGAAGGCGGCGCTGGGCGTCGCGGCGCTGCTGGCGATCCCGGCCGTGTGGCTGATGCTGCGCTTCCACCGCCGTGGTCAGGCGCTGGCCGCCCTGCTGGTCACGGCGTTCTTCGGGCTGCTGGCCTCGCCGATTTCGTGGTCGCACCACTGGGTCTGGGCCGTGCCGCTGATCGTGCTGCTGGTGTCCCGGCTGCCGCAGGCCACGCTCGCGAACGCGTGGAAGCGCTGGGTCGCCACCGGTGCGGTGGTCGCGGTGTTCATCAGCTGCGTGCTGCTGGCGCTGCCCAACGGGCGCAACATCGAGCTGCACTGGAAGTTCTGGCAGACCGTGCTCGGCAACGCCTACATCCTCACGCCACTGGTGCTGACCGTGGTGCTGTTGACGCGCTGGGCGCTACAGCGCCGGCGGGAGCGGGCGCGTGACGACGTTGCGGTCCCGGGCTGAGCCCGCACTCGTCGGCGTCCTCGTCCTGGGCGCGTTCGCGGCTGGGGTGGCCGGCTGGCTCGCGGGCTGGCACCTGGGCGCGGACAGCGCGGTCTACCGCGCCGGCGCGCTGACCTTCCTGCAGGGTGACGCGGTCTACACCCCGGAGCGGCTGACCACGCTGCCGTCGTGGGTGTCGCTGCCGTTCACCTACCCGCCGGCGGCCGCGTTGCTGTTCGTCCCGCTCGCCGCGCTGCCCAGCGGACTGACCTGGGGCGTGCTGGCGGCGGCGTCGGTGCTGTCGCTCGCCGTGGTGGTCCGCGTGAGCGGGTGGTTCCGCGGCTGGGCGGTCGCCGGGCTGACGGTGGCGGCGCTGGGGCTGGAGCCGGTCTGGAAGACGATCTTCCTCGGGCAGATCAACCTGGTGCTGCTCGCGCTGGTCGTGGTCGACGTGCTGGTGCTGGCCGGCTCGCGCTCGTCCGGCGTGCTGATCGGCGTCGCGGCCGCGGTGAAGCTGACGCCGCTGATCTTCGTGGCGCACCTGTTCGTCACCGGCCGGTGGCGCGACGGGCTGCGCGCGCTGGCCACGTTCGCCGGGCTCCAGGCCGTGATGTTCGCGCTGATGCCCGGCGACGCCGCGCGGTACTGGGCCGAGGCCGCGTTCGACCCGCACCGCGTCGGCGGGGTGTCCTGGATCTTCAACCAGTCGCTCGGCGGGCTGGTGAACCGGCTCTCGCACGAGGCGTCCTGGTCGACGGCGGTCGCGCTGGCCGTCGGCGCGGTGCTCGCGGCGCCCGCGGTGTGGCTGGTGCGGCGGCTGCACCAGCGTGGCGAGACGCTGGCCGCGTTGCTGGTGACCGCCTTCTTCGGGCTGCTGGTCTCGCCGGTGTCATGGTCGCACCACTGGGTGTGGGCGGTGCCGCTGATCGTCCTGCTCGCGTCGAAGGCGCGCTGGGTCTGGGCGGGCCTGGTCGCCGCGTTCTTCGCCAGTTGTGTCGTGATGCTGGTGCCCAACGGCGGCGACACCGAGTTCGGCTGGGGACCGGAGCTGTTCGTGCCCGGCAACGCGTACGTGCTGGCCGCCGCGCTGGGAATTCTCGGGCTAGCGGCCCGTGAGCTGCGTCTCCGGTTAATCTCATAACCGTTATGGACAAGCGCACAGGTCTCCCGGTCGTCGGGATGGTGGGCGGCGGTCAGCTCGCCCGGATGACACATCAGGCCGCGATTTCGCTGGGACAGTCGCTCCGGGTCCTCGCGATCGACGAGAACGACGCCGCCGGCCTGGTCGCCGGGCAGGTCCAGATCGGCCACCACACCGACCTCGACGCGCTGCGCGAGTTCGCCAAGACCGTCGACGTGGTCACCTTCGACCATGAGCACGTCCCGTGGGAGCACCTGTTCGCGCTGGTCAACGAGGGCTTCACCGTGCGGCCCGGCCCGGACGCGCTGGCGTTCGCGCAGAACAAGCTGGTGATGCGCGACCACCTGTCGGCCACCGGGTTCCCGTGCCCGCCGTACGCCGAGGTGTCCGAAGTGGAGGACCTCCTCAAGTTCGGCGCCGAGCACGGCTGGCCGGTCGTGCTGAAGGCGGCCACCGGCGGTTACGACGGCCGTGGCGTGTGGATGGTCGACTCCGACGCCGAGGCGCGCACGCTGGTTCCCGAGCTGCTCGCTGCGGGCACCGAACTGCTGGTCGAGCAGCGCGTCGCCATGAAGCGGGAGCTGTCGGCGCTGGTCGCCCGCTCGCCGTTCGGGCAGGGCGCGGCCTGGCCGGTCGTGGAGACGGTGCAGGAGGACGGCATCAACACCGAGGTGCTGGCGCCCGCGCCGGGCCTGACCTCGCGCCAGGTGCACGAGGCGCAGGAGCTGGCGCTGCGGCTGGCGAACGAGCTGAACGTGGTCGGCATCCTGGCGGTCGAGCTGTTCGAGACCGACGGCGGGCTGCTGGTCAACGAGCTCGCGATGCGCCCGCACAACTCCGGCCATTGGACGATGGACGGATCGGCCACCTCGCAGTTCGAGCAGCACGTGCGCGCCGTCCTGGACTACCCGCTCGGCGTGACCGACCTGATCGCGCCGACGGTGATGGCCAACGTCCTCGGCGCGCCGGACACGCCGCGGATGTCGCCCGACGAGCGGCTGCACCACCTGTTCGCTCGCTTCCCGGACGCCCGCGTGCACCTGTACGGCAAGGGCGAGCGGCCCGGCCGCAAGCTCGGGCACGTCAACTTCGTCGGCGGCGACCTGGACAACCTGCGGACCCGCGCCAAGCTGGCCGCGCACTGGCTGTCGCACGCCGAATGGCCCGACGGCTACGACATCCACTGAGAGGAAGACGCGTGACCGACGTCGGCGTGATCATGGGCAGCGACTCCGACTGGCCCGTGCTCGAAGCGGCCGGGACGGCGCTGGACGAGTTCGGCGTGTCCTACGAGGTCGGCGTGTACTCCGCGCACCGGACCCCGCAGCGGATGCTCGACTACGCCCGCAGCGCGGCGGACCGAGGCATCAAGGTGATCATCGCCGGCGCAGGGGGAGCAGCGCACCTGCCCGGCATGGTCGCCTCGGCGACGGTGCTGCCGGTGATCGGGGTGCCGGTCCCGCTGAAGTACCTCGACGGCATGGACTCGCTGCTGTCGATCGTGCAGATGCCGGCCGGGGTGCCGGTGGCGACGGTGTCGATCGGCGGCGCCCGCAACGCCGGGCTGCTGGCCGTGCGGATCCTGGCCGCGCAGGACCCGGCGCTGCGGGAGAAGATGGCCGCCTTCCAGGCCGATCTCGAACAGCTCGTCCTCGACAAGGACGCCAAGCTCCAGGAGAAGCTGCAGTCCTAGCTCGCGGTGTACTGCTTCGCGATGAAGGCCGCCGCCTGGTCGACGCTGCCGTCCGTGGCGTAGCCGAGGTGGCCGTAGCCCGGCCCGGTGCCCGTGCCGCCGCAGACGGTGTCGCCGCGGTTGCAGAACTCCAGTGACTTCGGGCCGTAGGTCGAGCTGGCCGTCTTGATCGTCTGCCCGTACAGGCCGAGCGGGTTGCCGAACGCGATCACCGCGACCACCCGCGGCGCCAACTCGGTGGGGATGGTCTGGCCGGTGCCGAGGTAGGTCCGGATACCGATCGCGATGTCGGTGACGCTCGCGCCCAGCGAGTAGCCGCCGATCGCGAACTTGGTGTCCGGGCACGCGGCCGCGGTGGACTTGTTGTGGTTGCTCAGTCGGTGGCGCCGGGCCCGGCGCGCTGGTCTGGTCGTAGCTCGCGGCGTAGTTGACCGCGTAGGACGACACCTACGCCGAGGACAGCGCCGACTTCACGTCGGACACCAGCGGGGTGCCGGTGATGCCGAGGCCGGGCGCCTCGCCACTGCCGCGGGCGAAGACGATCTCCAGGTCGGAGCAGGCGGCCGCGCTGGTGGCGGCGGACGCCGTGCCGACCGTCGCCGTGCGGGCCAGCCCGACCGCCGCGCGGCGAGCAGGGTCAGTTTGCGAAGTCTGTTGTGGACCATTCACCGAGTCTCCCGTCATCGTGTTGCCCGGGGCATCGGTGAAATCACCAGTGTCGGTGAACTCCTGATCGGTCCGGTTTCCGGCGGGTACCCGGCGATCATGGAGTTCTCGCGCCGCACGCTGGGCCTGTTCGCCGCATCCGCCGGGTTCGTCCGGGCCGAGCCGCCCGCGGCACGAGCACCCGTCGGGCTGGTGCTGTCGCACGAGCAGTTCCCGACCTCGCGGCTGCTGGACTTCGCGTTCGTCTGGGCCAGCGACAACCTGCAGCCGTGGCAGGACGACCAGGGGCACTCGATGTTCCCGCGGCTGACGCTCGCCCTGGTCGGTGAGCGCGCGCGGCGGGTCACCTTCGGCTCCGGCGTGCCCTGCCCGAGCTACCGGCACCACCCGACCGAGGTCGCGCAAGCGTTTGCCTCCCTCGATCTGCTGGCGCCGGGACGGACGTTCCTCGGGGTCGGCACCGGCGAGGCGGTCAACGAGCAGGCGGGCACCGGCCACTACGGCCGCTACGCCGAGCGGCACGACCGGCTCGTCGAGGCGATCACACTGATCCGGCGGTTGTGGACGGGGGAGCGGGTCACCTTCCGCGGCCGGTTCTTCTCGACCGACCAGCTCAAGCTGTACGACCTGCCGTCGAAACCACCGCCGGTGTACGTGGCCGCCCAGGGCCCGAAGAGCGCGCGGCTGGGCGGCCAGTACGGCGACGGCTGGATCACCCAGGCCGGAGCGTCCCTCGACCCGGCGCCGCGGGACGCGTTCGCGGCGGGCGCGCGGGCGGCCGGGAGAACCCGGATGCGATGCCGAAATGGGCCGAACTGTTCGCCGTGGTCGGCGACCAGCGCGAGATCGACCTGGCTGCGCAGTGTTGGCGGTTCACGGTCAACCCGGCCGACCTGCCCAACCCGGAGGCGATCCAGGAGGCCGCGCAGGCGACGCCGCTGGCGGAGGTGGCCGGCCGCTGGGCGGTGGGCGCCGATCCGGCCGTGCACGTCGCGGCGGTGCGGAAGCTGCTCGACGCGGGCGTGACGCCGTTCCTGCATTTCCCGCAGGAGGACCCGGGCGTGGCGATCGAGTTCTACCGCGCCCGGGTCCTGCCGCTGCTCTAAAGCCGCTGCCGCAGCTCGCGCTTGAGGATCTTGCCCGCCGCCGACACCGGGATCTCGTCGACGAACCGCAGCTCCCGGATCCGCTTGTACGGCAAGACGTTGTCGTTGACCGCGGACATGATCTCCGCCTCGGTCACGTTCGCGTCCGCCCGCACGACGAAGGCCACCGGCAGCTCGCCGACGTCGTCCTGCTTGCGCCCCACGACGGCCGCCGCCGCGACGCCGGGGTGCGCGATGAGCAGCTCCTCCAGCTCCCGCGGGTAGACGTTGTACCCCTTGTACAGCAGCATGTCCTTCTTGCGGTCCACAATGGACAGGTAGCCGTCCTTGTCCAGGACGCCGATGTCGCCGGTGTGCAGCCAGCCGTCCACCAGCACGGCGGCGGTCTCGTCGGGCCGGTTGTGGTAGCCCGCCATCACCTGCGGCCCGCGGATGCACACCTCGCCCTGCTCACCCTCGGGCACCGGCTCCTCGCCGCCCTCCAGCGGCACGATCTTGACCTCGGTGTCGAACACCGGCACGCCCACCGACCCCTGCTTGCGCAGCCCGGACCGGAACGCCGGGTTGATCGTGGCGCCCATGGTGACCTCGGTGAGGCCGTAGCCCTCGCTGATCACCGCGTCCGGGAACCGCGCGGCCAGCGCCTTCAGCATCTCGTGCGGCAGCGGCGCGGCGCCGGAGCTGATGCCCCGCACGCTCGACAGGTCACGCGCGGCGAGGTCCGGGCTGGCCAGCAGGGCCGCGAACAGGGCTGGCGCGCCGCCGATCGACGTGACCCGCAGCCGCTCCGCGTCGGCGAGGTAGGCGACCGGGTCGAAGCGGTCGTGCAGCGTGGTGGACCCGCCGCTCATCACTGGGACGTTGAGCCCGCCGATGGTGCCCATCGCGTGGAACCACGGCGTGAGGTTGATGCCCGAGCCGGCGCCCAGCCGGGTCGGCCACTCGTCCGGGCTGCCGACCTGGTCGAGCGTGAGGTCGCCGTCGTCGTCCAGCGCCGGCAGCGATCCGGTGCCCCAGCAGGCGTACTGCAGGGTGTTGACCACGACGTTGCGGTGCGGCAGCCGCACGCCCTTGGACCGGCCGGTGGTGCCGCCGGTGTAGGAGAGGTGGGCGAGGTGGGTGCGGGTGTCGATGTCCAGCTCGGGGCGGGTGTCCGGCTGGTCGGCGAGGAACGACTGGAACTCCACCTGTCCGTCGGCGAGGTCGTCCGGCGCGACGACCACGACCAGCTCGACGGCGGTCCGGGCGCGCACCGCGCTGAGCACCGGGGCGACCTTGCCGAGCGTGACCACGGCGACGGCGCCGGAGTCGGCGAGCTGGTGGGCGAGGTCGGCGGGCGGCAGCAGCGGGTTCGCCGGCGTGAAGGTCGCGCCGGCGAGCAGGATCCCGTAGTAGGCGATCGGGTAGGGGAGGCAGTTGGGCAGGTGGATGGCGACGGTCGCGCCAGGCCCGATGCCCCGCGCCCGGAGCGCGTTGGCGAACCGGCACGCCGCGCCGTAGGTCTGGGCGTAGGTGAGGGAGCGGTCGTGGTGGGTGAACGCGGTTCGGTCGGCGTAGCGCTTCGCGGCGGCGGCGAGGATCGACCCGGCGGGGACGTCGGGGTACTCGAGCGATCTCGGGAAGTGGGGCGGCCATGACCCAGCAGCAGTGATCGGCATCACCCCACCATAGAGCGAAGGTGCGGCCCAGAACACAATTCCGGCTGGTGAACGACTACTAACATGGACGGCGGACTTCTTACCCGTGCGAGGAAAGGTGACGAAGGTGTCGGAGACCCCGGGCCTCTACCAGCTGGCCGACGAGCACGAGGAGCTGCGTGCTGCCGTGCGTGCGCTGGCGGAGAAGGAGATCGCACCTTACGCCGCCGAGGTGGACGAACAGGAGCGGTACCCGGTCGAGGCTCTGCGGGCGCTGAACGCCTCGGGCTTCAACGCGGTGCACATCCCCGACGAGTACGAGGGGCAGGGCGCGGACGCGATCGCGGCGTGCATTGTGATCGAGGAGGTCGCGCGGGTCGACGCGTCGGCGTCGCTGATCCCGGCGGTGAACAAGCTGGGGACGCAGCCGATCATCCTGTCGGCGTCGGACGAGTTGAAGAAGCTGGTGCTGCCGGAGATCGCGGCCGGGGCGACGGCGTCGTACGGGTTGTCGGAGCGGGAGGCCGGTTCGGACACCGCGTCGATGCGCACGCGGGCCCGGCTGGACGGTGACCACTGGGTGCTGAACGGGACGAAGGCGTGGATCACCAACGCCGGCGAGTCGACGTGGTACACGGTGATGGCGGTGACCGACCCGGACGCGCCGAAGAAGTCGAACGGGATTTCGGCGTTCGTGGTGCACAAGGACGACCCGGGCTTCTCGGTCGGCCCCAAGGAGCGCAAGCTCGGTATCAAGGGTTCGCCGACGCGGGAGATCTACTTCGAGAACTGCACGATCCCGGCGGACCGGATCATCGGCGAGCCCGGCACCGGGCTGAAGACGGCGCTGCGCACGCTGGACCACACGCGGCCGACGATCGGGGCGCAGGCGCTGGGCATCGCGCAGGGCGCGCTGGACGCGGCGGTGGCGTATGTGAAGGAGCGCAAGCAGTTCGGTCGCGCGATCGGTGAGTTTCAGGGCGTGCAGTTCATGCTGGCGGACATGGGCACGAAGATCGAGGCCGCCCGGCACCTGGTGTACGCCTCCGCGGCAGCCACCGAACGCGGCGACGCGCGTGCCGGGTTCATGGCCTCGGCGGCGAAGTCCTACGCCTCGGACGTGGCGATGTCGGTGACGACGGACGCGGTGCAGCTCTTCGGCGGCGCCGGCTACACCCGCGACTTCCCGGTGGAACGCATGATGCGCGACGCGAAGATCACGCAGATCTACGAAGGCACGAACCAGATCCAGCGCATGGTCATGGCGCGGGCTCTGTTGAAGGGCTGATTCTCGCGGTTCTTGGCGCGGCGTCCGGGCTTCGGCTCGGGCGCCGCCCCTTCGTGCGCCTCGCCGCGACCAGGCACGGTGTACAGTGTTCAAATCAGTGGTTGAGCCTGTGGAGGACGCGGTGGCAGAACCTTGGGGGGCCCACGCAGCCAATCGCTGAGGCCATAAGCGGTGTGATGGGCGCCCCGAACAGGTCAGGTCATTCGCGGACGGCGCGAAACATTTGCCTGGAGAGGCGCAGGCGGGCCGCTGGGCGGTCGACGAGGAAACGGGGACTCCTCTCCGAAGTGCCATCGCCACGATGCAGGATCGGCTCGACACTCTGGCCCCTCGGGTGGCCTATCTCCAGCGAGCGTCGAAGCTGGGCAACGACGCTTATGCCCAGCAAGTCGCGGAGCACATGCGGCAAGCGATGGACTCGGATGATCGTTCCCTGGTCCCGGTGTTCCACACGTTGACGGCCGGCCTGGACAACCTGCGGCATGCGTTGGACGTGGCAATCCGCAACTATGATGCTGCCGACGACGAAGCCGCGAGACATATTCGGCGATTCAAGTTTCTTCGTCGTCTGCCGCTGGCGCTGGGACGTTGACCGGCATGGACGCGTGCGCCGTGCTCGAACAGTTGGTCGAAGGTGAGGGATTCGGGCCCGGCGAGCGGAAAACCGCACGCAACGAATGCCATGCATCAAAGCCTGATTACGGCAAATATTCCCTCGCTCTCGATCCCGTTCAGGGGCTTGCCGAGTACGCGCGGCAAGTGCCTGGCCGCGCTCCGGCGGCCATCAACGGCCGCGAGGCGCGCCAAGGGGAACCGTTCGGTGCGGGGCAGGGGATGTGCGAGTTCGCCCTCCAAGTCGGTGAGCACGGGCGTGCGGTCGTGACCGAGACGATGCTGCGCGCGGAACAACGCGCGCACGCCTGTGAAGCCGCGCGTGAGCTTGCCACCGAGTTGGAGCCGCTGCTTCCGGCACCGTAGGCCCACGCACCGTGTGCGCCTGCTCACGCGTTCATGTCCAGAATGTGGGTTTTTCACAAGTCGCTCACCTGACTCCGGTACGGTCGACGCTGCTAGTTGAAACTTCAACCAGAACGGAGAGCTGCGATGTACGACCGGGTCAAGGACGTGACGTTGTTGATCGGCCGGGTGGCGGTGGGGGTGGTCTTCCTCGCCCACGGCCTGCAGAAGTGGGACGCCGGCCTGGACGGGGTCACCGGCATGATGGGCGGCATCGGCGTGCCGCTGCCCACTCTGTCCGCGCTCTTCCTGATCGTCATCGAGACCGTCGGCGCGGTCGGGTTCATCCTCGGCGCCGCGCTGCCCGTGCTGGGGGTGCTGTTCGCCGTGGACATGGTCGGCGCGATCTTCTGGGTGCACCTCGACGCCGGCCTGACCGGTCAGGGCGGCTACGAGCTCGTGCTCGTCCTCGGCGCGGCCGCCCTCGCGCTCGGGTTCAACGGCGGACGCTTCTCGCTCGACCACCTGCTCGTCGGGCGGCGCCGGGCCCGCAAGGCCGAGCTGCAGACCGCCTAGGCGAGCAGGTCGACCGTCGTCCGCTCGGCGGCCCTGCGGTCGTCCAGCTTCGACGCGTCCGGATTGGAGATCTGCACCAGGTGTGCGCCGGCTGACAACGGGGTCAGCAGGCCGCCCAGCACACCCTCCGGCACGCTCCACTCCACAGTGGACAAGACGCGCGCGCCGGAACCCAGTGCGCCTGCGCGGGAACGCGCTTCCGCCAGCACCTCGTCCACAGTGGACCCCGCGAGTGCCGGGGTGTCACCGGCGATCGGGATCATCGGGCTGAAGTCGTCGCCATACGCGCGCGCCTCGTTGAGGTAGTCCAGCGCGCCCGGCACCGGCGCGGTCAGCCCGCGGCCCATCGGGTCCAGCGCCACTACCGCCGTCGACTCGGCGCCCGCGCCCGAACCGCCCGGCGCGACGAACGCCACCCGCGCCCCGGCCGGCGACGCGACCACCTCCGCGCCGCACCACCACGCGCCCAGCAGCACGCCCGCCGTCTGCCAGTGCGCGGGCAGAACCACGGCCACCGGGTCGCCCGGCTCCACGTCGAACTCCTCGACCAGCCAGTTCGCCGTCTTCGCCGCCCAGTTCGCGGTGGTCGCCACCGACAGTTCGACCCGGGTGCCCGCCGCGTCGTCGTAGTGGGTGATCAGCGGCTTCCCTGGCTGGGCGAGCAGGGGGCGGAACAACGCGTCGGTCAGGCTCACGCCGCCGATTCTGCCTCCCGGACCGCCCCGGACCACTGCCGGGTGGTCGCGCGAGGTGAAGCGTCCGACGGCGAAGTGATCCGGTGCGTGACGGCTGGGGACGGCACTGCGCTCGGTGTGACTGGGTGGTGGATTGTTTGGCCACCGGCGCCGGCCGGGTGGTGGGCCGCTCGGTGCCCGGCCTGGTCGTGAGCTGCGTGGTCCCGGCGGCAGGGGACGGACCGGCCGGAACCGGCTGCGGCGCGTCGGCGGTGGTCGCGGCCACCGCCAGTGGACCACCCAGCAGTGCCGCGCCTGCGGCGATGACGCCGGCCACCACAGTTCGGATGCGCATGAGTCTCCTCGTCAGGCGACGCCACCCCGGCGTCTCTGCCCTCACTCATGCGGTCCGTTCGGTTGCACCGATCGGGTGATCAGTTCACACAAGTCACACCCGCGGGCACGGCCTGCGGAACCCCACCCGGCGACGCCCCGCCGCCCGATCCGGCGCTCCGCCCGGCCAGGCCCGCGAAGAACTGCCGCACCGCGACCGGGTCGACCTCCACGATGCTCTGCTCGCCGTCCGGGCTGCGGCCGTCGATCTTGACCACCGGGATCGTCGTGAACGTGACGTCCCCGGAGGCCAGTCCCTTGGCCCTGTCCGCGAACTGCAGCAGGTCGAAGTCCGGGTCGAGCACCAGCGACCGGTGCAGCGCGTCGGTCAGCTCGCCGAGCGTGCCGGGGTTCGCGAGCACCCCGGCAGACAGCACCTTGTGCAGCGCCGAGGACAGGAACGCCTGCTGCCGCACGATCCGGTCCAGGTCCCCGCGCGGCAGGTTCTTCCGCTGCCGCACGAACGACAACGCCTCGCCACCGGACACGGTCTGCACCCCGGCCCGGAAGTCGGCGCCGGAGTCCTTGTCCTCGGTCGCGTGGTTCAGGC
Source organism: Amycolatopsis methanolica 239 (assembly GCF_000739085.1). Classification (NCBI taxonomy): domain Bacteria; kingdom Bacillati; phylum Actinomycetota; class Actinomycetes; order Pseudonocardiales; family Pseudonocardiaceae; genus Amycolatopsis; species Amycolatopsis methanolica. The sequence goes on from NZ_CP009110.1 coordinate 928,350, forward strand.
ACACCTGCACGCCGCCGAGGGCCTCGGTGATCAGGTAGAACCCGAGCAGGTTGACCTCCGCGTAGTGGTCGACCCGCACCTGCGTGAAGTCCTGCACGGCCTGCACCAGCGCCTGTCGCCCGGCCTGGTCGGAGTCCCGCTCGATCCCGGCCGCGTCGCGCCTGCCCGAGCGCCGCAGCTCGTCGGCCTTCGCCTGCTTCGCGACGCCGTACACCGAGTTGATCTTGCCCTGGCCGCCGCGTGGCACGTCGATCCAGGTGTCCCGCGGGATCGACACCGCGTACGGCTTCGCGCCGTTCTTCGGGAGCCGCACGATGATGACCGTGTCGGTGTTCACGCCGCTGGTCTGCTCGGTGCGCAGCGTCTTGAGCACCTGCAGCGGCAGCGCGTTGCCCTGCATGTCCGTCCGGGCGTCCGCGCCGACCAGCAGGATGTCGTCCGCGCCATCGTCGGCGGGCGGCGCGGGCTTGTCGTCCGGCAGGTCGAGGGCGTCCGTGGTGTGCACGTTGCCCTGCACCTCGTGGTAGGTCGCCCACGCGTACCCGGTCGCCGCCAGCGCGAACACCGACACGAGCGCGATCAGCGTCTTCCCGGTGGCCCGGAACGGATGGCGACGGCGGAGTGGCTCGGCCCGCGGCTCGTCGGCCGGGTCCTTCGACCGCGGGAACGGCGTCGGTTTCGGTTCGTCGTCGTCCATCCCCGTGGTCTCCCCCTCATCAGCCCCTGGGGACCAGGTTAAGGCACCGGGAGGTCAGTTCACACACGGCACGTCACCCGCCGTGATGGGCGGCGGCGCGGGGGAGGACGAGGTCAGGGCCGGTGAGCTGGGCGGCGCCGCCACGGACGAGCTCGCCCGGCGGCTCGACGTGGGCGGCGCGCTGGACGCCGACGACGTGGGCGCGACCGAGGAGGACGTCCGCTCGCCGCCGTCGGACGTGAGCTGGTCGACGAACGCGTGCACGGCCTGCGGGTCGACGCGCACGACGTCCGCGCCGCCGATGACCGCGTTGCCGACCACCGGAATCGTGCGGAACTCGATGTTGCCGCCGTTGAGCCCGCGCATCTGGGCGGCGAACTCCGGCAGGTCCCAGTTGTCCGACAGCACGACGGACTTCTTCACGGCGGTGATCACGTCGGAGAGCTTGCCGGGGTTGGCCAGCACGTCGCGGGAGAGCATCCTGCGGGCCAGCCCGGACAGGAACGCCTGCTGGCGCCCGATGCGGTCCAGGTCGCCGCCCGGGAGGTCGTACCGCTGCCGCACGAACGCCAGCGCCTGCACGCCTTCGATGGTCTGTCGCCCGGCGGGCAGGTCGACACCGGACTTGCGTTCCCGCACCGGCGCCTTGAGGCACACCTCGACGCCGCCGAGGGCCTTCGTCACCTCGTAGAAGCTCGCGAGGTTCACCTCGGCGTAGCGGTCGATCATGCCCGGCTTGCCGATGAACGTCTCCAGCGTGGCGATCAGGTTCTTGCGGCCGGCGACCTTGGCCTGCTCGTCGGCCGACTTCAGGTCGGCACCCTGCTGCTGGAGCTCCCGGAACCGGTCGTTGTATGCGTAGACGAACGCGCCGTTGAGCTTGTGCTTGCCGAACCCGCCGGCCAGCTCGACCCACGAGTCGCGCGGGAACGAGATCGCCACCGCGCGGCGCCCGTCCTGCGGGATGTGCACGAGGATCATGGTGTCGGTCTGCTTCTCGCCGTCGGACTCGCCGGCGTGCAGCATGTCCAGCACCTCGCGCGGCAGCGGGTTGCCCTGCGCGTCGGTGCGGCTGTCCATGCCGACCAGCAGGATGTCCACCGCGCCGTCGAGCGGGACGGCGTGCAGCTCCTCGTCGAAGACCTGGGTGGTGGACAGGCCCGAGTTCGGGTCGCCGATGAACTGCCAGCCGTACCAGGTCACGGTGAGCACCGCGACCGACACGAGCGCGACCACGAGTTTGCCGCCCCGGCGCGCGACGATCGCGATACGGTTGCGCCGCCGTCTGGGAGACGGGATGGGCCGCGCCGGCCACGTGACCTCGTCCGCGGCGTCCAGGCGGGTGGTAAGCCCGTCGGTCACACTCGCTCCCTCCCAGCCCCCGACCCGAGTGAATGCGTCCAGATTACTGTTCGGGTGAGTGAAGCGGTCGTGGGCTGGTCCGTGACGATCTTGAGGAGGAGAAGGCGATGCGGGTCCTGGTGACCGGGGGCGCGGGTTTCATCGGCTCGCACTACGTCCGGCAGGTGCTCTCCGGCGCGTACCCGGCGCTGGCCGACGCCGAGGTGGTGGTGCTCGACAAGCTCACCTACGCGGGCAACGAAGCGAACCTCGCGCCGGTCGCGGACTCGCCGCGGCTGCGGTTCGTGCGGGGCGACATCACCGATGCGCAGGTGGTCGCCGAGGTCATGAAAGGCGTCGGCCTGGTTGTCCACTTCGCAGCCGAGTCGCATGTGGACCGCTCCATCCTCGGCTCCGCCGACTTCGTGCTGACCAACGTGCTGGGCACGCAGACCCTGTTGCAGGCCGCGCTGGACGCCGGGGTGGACAAGTTCGTGCACGTCTCGACGGACGAGGTGTACGGCTCGATCGAAAGCGGATCATGGTCGGAAGACCACGTGCTGGAGCCGAATTCGCCGTACTCGGCGTCGAAGGCGTCCTCCGATCTGATCGCGCGGTCCTACTTCCGGACGCACGGGCTGCCCGTGTGCGTGACTCGGTGTTCGAACAACTACGGGCCGTATCAGTTCCCGGAGAAGGTCATCCCGCTTTTCGTTACCAACTTGTTGGACGGTCACACGGTCCCGCTGTACGGCGACGGGCTGAACGTCCGTGACTGGTTGCACGTGGACGATCACTGCGCGGGCATCCAGCTGGTGGCCGAGGGCGGCCGTCCTGGCGAGATCTACAACATCGGCGGGGGCACCGAGCTGACCAACCGCGAGCTGACCGAGCGGCTGCTGGCCGCGGTCGGCGTCGGCTGGGAGCGGGTCGAGCAGGTCGCCGACCGCAAGGGCCACGACCGCCGGTACTCCGTGGACATCACCAAGATCAGCACCGAGCTCGGATACGCGCCGAAGGTTTCCTTCGACGCGGGTCTGGCGGATACGGTGCGCTGGTACGCCGACAATCGGGCGTGGTGGGAGCCGTTGAAGCGGCGCGCCGCGCTGGTGGGGAAGTGACGATGCTCAGTGTGCTCGTGCCCGGCGGAACGGGGCAGCTCGGCAGCGCCCTGTCCGCGCTCGCCTCGTCCGAGGTCCGGGTGGTCGCGCCGTCTTCGGCCGAACTGGACGTCACGAGCGCGGGTTCGGTGATCGCCGCGGTGAACGCACTCGCCGCCGAGGCGGCGGAGGCCGGGCGCAGCCCGCTGGTGATCAACGCGGCGGCCTACACGGCGGTCGACGCGGCGGAGACCGACGAGTCGCGCGCGTTCCGGGTCAACGCGGACGGCGCCCGGGTGATCGCCGCGGCCTGCTCGTCCCGGCGGGTGCCGCTGATCCACGTGTCCACGGACTACGTCTTTCCCGGCGACTCGTCCCGGCCCTACGAGCCGGAGGACCCGCTCGGCCCGCGCAGCGCGTACGGCCGGACGAAGGCGGCCGGTGAGGACGCCGTGCTGGGTTCGGGGGCGCGGGCCTGGGTGGTGCGCACGGCGTGGGTGTACGGCGCCGGCGGGGCGAACTTCGTGGAAACCATGCGACGCCTGGAAGGCGAGCGGGACACCGTGTCCGTTGTGGACGATCAGCGCGGTTCGCCCACCTGGTCCGCCGATCTGGCCGCGGGCTTGCTGGACCTCGGCCGGGCGGTGGTGAGCGGGCGCGCGCCCCAGCGGCGGGTGCTGCACTGCACGAACGCCGGGGAGACCACCTGGTACGGCTTCGCGCGGGCGGTCTTCGAGGAGATCGGGGCCGATCCGGAGCGCGTGAAGCCCTGCACGACGGCGGAGTTCCCCCGGCCGGCGCCGCGGCCGCCGTACTCGGTGCTGTCCAACGAGGCGTGGCAGCAGGCCGGGCTCACGCCGCTGCGCCCGTGGCGCGAGGCGCTGCACGACTACCTCGCCGGGAAGTAGCCGGCGTCAGCGCGGACGCAGACCGTCGACGATCACCGCGACGATTCTGTGCGCCCGCGCGTCCCACTCCGCCTCCGGCACCCGGGACAGGGCGCCCAGCAGGAGGATGACGTCCGCGGCGTCGACCTCCGCGCGCACCTCGCCGGCGGCCTTGCCGTGGTCGAGCACCGTGCCGAGCGCGTCGTCGAGCCGGTGGTGCTGGTCCGCGTAGAGGTCCTGCCATGCCGACGCCTCGATCGCCGCCATCACACCGCGCTTGACCCGCGCGTACTCGATCAGCCGCTGCATCCAGATCGTCAGCGCGTCGAGCGGGGCGTGCTCCGCCAGCAGGGGAGCCACGGCGTCCACGAGCTGGGTCAGCTCGTGCCGGTACACCTCGGCCAGCAGGTGCTCGCGGGTCGGGAAGTGCCGGTAGAGGGTGCCCTGGCCGACGCCGGCCGCCTTGGCGACCGCGTGCAGTTTCAGCTCGCCGCCGTCGGAACCGCTCAGTTCGGCCCGCGCCGCCTGGACGATGCGGTCGCGGTTGGCGACGGCGTCCGACCTGCGCTCACGGCTTCCCACGGGCCACCTCCTCAAGCGGACAATTGTCCGGTACCGTTAAGCGGACAGTTGTCAGCTTAGTGGGAAGTCATGCGATGAGCGGAGTGGTCGGCAAGGTCGTCGCCATCACCGGCGCCAGCAGCGGTATCGGGGCGGCGACGGCGATCGAGCTGGCGGACCGCGGGGCGGCGGTCGTGCTGGGGGCGCGGCGGGGCGACCGGCTCGCGTCGCTGGTGGACCGGATCCGGGGCGACGGCGGTCGGGCGGAGATGCTGGAGGTCGATGTCACCAGGCGGGGCGACCTGGCGGAGCTGGTGCGCCTGGTGGTGGACCGGTTCGGGCGGCTCGACGTGCTGGTGAGCAACGCCGGGATCGCCAGCCTGGCGCCGGTGGCCGACCTGGAGGTGGACGCCTGGGACGCGATGATCGACGTCAACGTGCGGGGCGTCCTGTACGGGATCGCCGCCGCGATGCCGGTCTTCCGAAGCCAGGGGCGGGGGCACTTCGTCACCACGGTGTCGACGTCGGGGCTGAAGATCGTGCCGACGCAGGCCGTGTACGCGGGCACCAAGAACGCGGTGCGCACGGTACTGGAGGCGTTGCGGCAGGAGTCGACCGACGGCGTGGTGCGGACGACCGCGATTTCGCCGGGGTACGTGCGGACGGAGCTCGTCGACAACGTCCCCGACCCGGACCAGCGGGAGGCGGCGCGGCGGGCCATGGCCGAGATGGGGATCGCTCCGGAGGCCGTGGCGCGGGCGGTCGCGTTCGCGATCGAGCAGCCGGATGACGTGGAGATCGGGGAGCTGGTTATTCGGCCTGCGCGGCAGGGGTGATGGTTGGCTGGCCGTGTTGGGTGTGGGATGACCACCCAGCTCGGGGTGTGTTCGGGGCGCTTGCGCTAACGCTCGGTCGCTTGGCGGTAGGCCGCCAGTGTCGTTTCCGCTGTGCGGCGCCACGTGAAGCTCGCCGCGTGTGCGCGGCGCTCCACGGACCTCGACGCCAGCGGCGACTCCGCCACGGCCTCGCGCAGCGCGGCGATCAGCGCGTCCACCTCGCCGTACGGTGCGAGCCGTGCGAAGCCGCCCGAGATCTCCCTCAGCGCGGGGATGTCCGAGCACACCACGGGCACGTCCGAGGCCAGCGCCTCCAGCACGGGCAGACCGAAACCCTCGTCCCGGGACGGGAGCACCAGCGCGGCCGCCCCGGCCATCACGTTGTGCAGGTCTCGTTCGGACAGGTAGCCGAGACGACGGCTGCGGGGCGTGCCCGGCGCGGGGCCCGGCCCGGAAAACACCAGCGGCGGCAGGTCTTCAGCCGCGGCGTGTGCCTTCAGCAGCCAGTCCATGCCCTTGCGCGGGCCGGCCGCGCCGACGAACAACAAGTACCGCTCCGGCAACCCGAGGCGCTCGCGCATCGGCTCGTCCGGCGGGCGGCCGGTGAACCACGCCGCGTCCACGCCGAGCGGCGTCACCACCACCTTGCCTCGGTCCACGTCGAGCCGGGTCGCCACCGCGTCCGCCACCGCGGCCGTCGGCGTGCAGATCACGTCCGCACGGGCGGCGCCGCGGCGCACCAGCTCCGGCAGTTCGCGGTCGCTGGGCGGCAACTCGCCGGGCGCGTCCAGGAACGCCAGATCGTGGATCGTCAGGACACCCGCGGCCCGCACCGCGCCGGGCAGCACGAAGTTCGTCCCGTGAACCACGTCCGCGCGGCCGGCGAACAGCTCGATCGGCGGGAACGTCGACCGCAGCCACGCCTTGCGCAGCATCCGCGCGGCCACCGGCATGCCCCGCGCCCGCGCGCCGTGCGGCAGCACGTAACGCAACCGCCGCCAGCCGCGCAAGGTGAACGCCACCGCACGCATGTCCACATCGGACATCGAGGCGAGCTCTTCGGCCAGGGACGCGGTGTAGCGCCCGATGCCGGTCCGGTCACCCAGCAACGGGGTGCCGTCCAGCAGGACCCGGAGCGCTCGCTCAGCCACGACCGCGGACTACCTTCCGCACGCGGCCCGCGACCCGCCGCGCCAGCTCCTTCGGGCCGCCGTCGGCGAGGTACTCCTTCACCAGGGCCAGATCCCGCCGCACCGCCACCGCGCCACGCGGCGGCACCTCCGCCGTCAGCGGAGCCGCGCCGATCAGCCGGTCGGCCGCCGGGCGCGGGTCGCGGCAGAACTCCACCAGCGGAGCCAGCGCCGTCGGCCACGCGAACCGCTGCGCCACGACCTCGATCCGCGCCCGGCACTCCGCGGCGAAGTCCTCGTCGTACAGCACCCGCTCCAGCGCGTCGGCCAGCGCGTCCACGTCCTCGGCGGGCACCACGACACCGAGCTTCTCCTCGCGGACCAGGTCGGCGAACGCGTCACCGTCCGTGGTCACGATCGGCAGCCCCGCCCACAGGTAGTCCAGGACCCTGGTGCGGAACGCGAACGTGGTCTCCACGTGCTCGTAGTGCGTCGTCACGCCGCAGTTCGCGTCGAGCAGCCAGTTCTGCCGCTCACCGAAGGGCACCCACTGCTCGTTGAAGTAGACGTGCTTGTCGGTCAGCCCGAGCCGGTCGGCCAGGTGGATCGTGCGCGCTCCGATGTCCATCTCGGCGACCTCGGGGTTCGGGTGCTTCATGCCGAGGAACACCAGCTTCACGTCCGGCCGCCGCTGCCGCAGCCGGTCGATGGCGCGCACCAGCGTCAGCGGGTCGAACCAGCTGTAGACGCCACCCGCCCACAGCACGACCCGGTCGGCTCCGTCGATGTCCAGCGTCGCCCGCAGGCCGGGGCCCGTCCGCACCGGCGGCTCCGGCGACAGGCCGAACGGGACGACCGACAGCAGCGACTGCGTGGTCGGGTCCGCGTCGTACAGCCGCGGCGACAGGCGGCCCAGCGCGGCCAGGTGCCCCAGCCAGAACAGCCGCTGCCGCTCCGACGCGCACAGGAAGAAGTCACCGCGCAGCAGCTGCGCGTCGAGCACCCGTGTCACGCCGGCCAGGTCCGCCGCGCGACGGTCGTCCGGCGCGCTCTTGCCCTGCTCCAGCAGCTCCAGGTGCATCGGGTCGTACAGATCGCAGACCACGATCTTGCTGGAGTCCTGCGCCTTCAGCGCGGGCGCCATCTCCAGCACGTGGCCCTGCAGGATCACGATGTCCGCCCACTCGACCGGCTCGGTCAGATCCCGCTTCTTCGCCGCGCTCACCGGGAACGGCGCGGGCGGCGGCGCGGCCAGCGGGTTGACCGTGACCAGGCGCACGTCGTGCTCGGCGGACAGCACGGTGGCGATGTTCCACGCGCGGATCGCGGGGCCCGCCATCCGGTCGGTGATCGCGTCGCCGGTGATCACCAGGACCTTGCGGCGCTGCCCGAACACGGCCTCGATGCCGAAGACGTCGGCCAGAATGTCGTGCGCGTCCAGGTATCGCGGCAGGGGATAAGCCGGCTCCATCGCCTTGCGCATCAACGGGATCAGGTCCGCGTCGGTGCGCACACGCGCGGCCTGCTCGGCGGCGCGCGACTCGGCCAGCGACGGCAGCAGCTCGACGAACTGGTCGATGGCCAGCACCCCGGCGAGCGTGGTGCGCGGGATCGCCACCGGCGCGGTCTCGACCGGGCCGGCCTTGGCGAGGTCCAGCCGTGTGGGGTCCAGCTCGCCGCGAGCGGTGGCGCGGCGCACGGCCAGCGCCAGCGCGGCGGGCAGCACCTTCGCCAGCGTCTCGTCGGAGAGGTTCTTGTAGAGGGCGGCGAGAGCGTTGCGCTCCAACAGGAACGTCTCCCGGCCGGTGTCCGGCGCGTCCACTTCGGACATCGTCCCGTGGTGGCGGTGGTAGGCCACCGACTCCGGCACGTACCGCACGCGCCAGCCGCGTAGGTTCAGCCGCCAGCCCAGGTCGACGTCCTCATAGAACATGAAGAAGCGTTCGTCGAACCCGCCGAGCGCCTGGAAGACCTCGGCGCGCACGAACATCGCCGAGCCGGTGGCGAACAACACGTCCTTGGCGACGTCGTGCTCACCCGGCGCGACATCGGCCAGCGGGCCGCCCGCGTGCCGCTTGTAGCCCATGCCGAACCAGGTCAGGCCGGCGTCCACGAAGTCCACACCGGTGCCGTCCCAGTCCAGGACCTTGCTGGCCACGGCCGCGACCGTCGGCTGGGTGCGCAGCACGTCGACCGCCGCCTTCGCCCACGCGGCGTCCGGCCGGGCGTCGTTGTTCAGGAACGCGAGCACGCTCCCGCGGGCGTGCCGGGCGCCGAGGTTGCAGCCGCCCGCGAAGCCGGTGTTGGTGCCGGACTCGATCACCCGGGCGTCGCCGGCCGCCGCCTTGATGCGCGCGACGTCGTCACCGCCCGAGGCGTTGTCGACGACCAGCACCTCGAGCTCCGGGTAGTCGAGGTCCTCGCGCAGGGCGCGCAGGCAGGCGATCGTGTGCTCCGCGCCCCGGTAGTTCACCAAGATCACCGAGACCAGCGGCAGTGGTGTGTCCCCCTGGACCAACGCCCGACCTCCGTACTCGCCGTATGTCCGCAGAGACTATCGGGAGGTCCAGGCCGCCCAGACCGCGCCTCGGCCGACCGTCGAGCGGCGCGTGATCGACTTCCGCGCGGCCAGCGTGCCGGGCAGCCGTAGGGCCACTTCGCCGAGCACGCGGCACCGCAGGCCCAGGCGGAAATTGGGCGCTTCCGGCACGTCGCGCTTCAGCGGCAGCAGGGCGGTGATCGCGGCGAACCGGGCGAGCTCCCGCGCGGCGATCGCGGCCGGGGCGCAGCGCAGGAGGGTGAGCAGGCGGTTGCGTTCGTTCCACCGGTGGAAGGCGTCGGATCCCGGGTTCGTGCTGGCGCCGTGCCGGTGTGTGACACGGGCCGTGGGGACCGTCACGATGTCGTGCCCGGCCAGCCGCAGCCGCCACGCGGTGTCGGTGTCTTCGTAGTAGCAGAAGAAGCTCGCCGGCACCCCGCCCACTTCGCGAAGCGTGCGGGTGCGGATCAGCGCGGCGCCTCCGCAGAAGCCGAAGGCCGGGGTCTCCGGGGTGTCGTAGCCGTGGCCGTCCGGGGTGAGGTTCACGCCGAGGGACTGGACCTGGCCGTCGGCGTATTCCAGGCGCGACCCGGCGGCCGCGGCGTCGCCGACGTGGTCCTCCAGCTCGGCGAGCCAGTCGGGGGCAGGGGCGGCGTCGTCGTTGAGCCACACCGTGAACTCGGTGTCCACTTCGGACACGGCGTGCGCCGTCGCGCCCGCGTAGCCGGCGTTGCGCGGCAGCCGGACGACCTCCGGCGCGGACGGGTGCGTGGCCAGCAGGCGGGCGGTGCCGTCGTCGGAGGCGTTGTCGATCACCAGCAGCCGGTGCGGGCGCGTCTGGGCGGCGAGGGCGTCCAGGCAGGCGGTGATGTGCGCGGCGCCGCGCCAGGTGACCACCACGACGGTGCTGCGGATCGGCACACCGGGAGAATACGGGCCGTGCCGGAACTCGTGGTCATCGCCGAGCAGTTGCTCGCGCCCGTGCCGGGCGGGACGGGCCGCTACACCGCGGAGCTGCTGCGCGCGCTGGCCGAGACGGCGCCGCCCGGGTGGACGGTGTCGGCCGTCACCGCGCGGCACGCGGAGGGGTTGCCGGGCGCGCGGATGCTGCCGTTGCCGCCGCGGGCGCTGGTCGCGGCGTGGCAGGCCGGGCTGCCGTACTGGCCGGGCGGGGACGCGGTGCACGCGCCGACGCCGCTCGCCCCGTCGCGGGTGCCGCGCGGCCGCACGTTGTCGGTGACCGTGCACGACACCGTGCCGTGGACGCACCCGGAAACGCTGACGCCACGCGGGGTTCGCTGGCACCGCGCGGTGATCGCGCGGGCGGCCCGGCGCGCTTCGGGGCTCGTCGTGCCGACGCGGGCGGTGGCGGACGACCTGCGCACGCGGGTGCCGGTCGGGGTGCCGGTGACCGTGGCCGGGCACGGCGCGGCGGCCGTGTTCACCCGCGACGACCTGCCCGAAGTGGACGTGCCGGAGTCCTACGTGCTGGCGATCGGGACCATCGAGCCGCGCAAGGGGATCGACGTCCTGGTCGAGGCGGTGTCGCGGCTCGGTGTGCCGCTGCTGCTCGCGGGGCAGCCGGGCTGGGGTGGTCTGGACCCGGTCGCGATGGCCGGGAACCGGGCGGACGTGCGGGTTCTGGGGCGGTTGAACGACGTTTCGCTCGCCGCGGTGCTGCGGCGCGCGTCCGTGCTGGCGGCGCCGAGCGTCGCGGAGGGGTTCGGGTTGCCGGTGCTGGAGGCGATGGCCGCCGGGGTGCCGGTGGTGCACTCGGACGCTCCAGCGCTGGTCGAGGTCGCCGGGGGAGCGGGGATGGCGTTCCCGCGCGGGGACGCGACGGCGCTGGCGGCGGCGTTGCGCGAGGTGCTGTCCAGTCCGGAACTCGCGGCTGACCTGGTCGCTCGTGGACGGGCGCGGGCGGCGTCGTTCTCCTGGGCGGGCGCGGCACGGGCCGTGTGGGCGGTTCACGAGCGCGCCACTTCGTGAGTTCCTGACCACCGCGATCCCGATCAGCCGTACCCTGCACGGGTGGGAAGAGGCGAACCCAGCGTCCTGATCGATGCCACGGCCGTGCCGGCGGATCGCGGCGGGGTCGGGCGCTACGTGGACTCGCTGGTCGCGGCCCTGGACGAAGGCGGCGCGCCGATCACGGTGGTCTGCCAGCCGCGTGACTTCCGGCTCTTCGACCGGCTCGCGCCGCACTCGCGGGTCGTCCCGGCGGTCCAGTCCACCGCGACGCGCACCGCGCGGCTGATCTGGGAGCAGACGACGCTGCCGTCGCTGGCGCGGCGGCTCGGGGTGGACGTGGTGCACTCGCCGCACTACACGATGCCGCTGGCAGGGCCGTCGGCGTCGGTCGTGACGCTGCACGACGCGACGTTCTTCACCGACGCCGTGCTGCACTCGTCGGTGAAGGCGCGGTTCTTCCGCGGGTGGACGCGGACGGCGCTGCAGCGGGCGACGTTGTGCGTGGTGCCGTCGAAGGCGACCGCGTCGGAGCTGGCGCGGGTGGCCCGTCCGCGGCGGCAGCCGGAGATCATCGAGCACGGGGTCGATGTGGAGCGCTTCCACCCGCCGACGCCGGACGAGGTGCGGGCCGCGCGGGCGGCGATCGGCCTGGAGCGGATGCCGTACGTGGCGTTCCTCGGGGCGCTGGAGCCGCGGAAGAACGTGCCCGCGTTGATCCGCGGTTTCGTGAAGGCCGTGGAGAACCGGCCCGACCCGCCCGCGCTCGTGCTGGCCGGTCAGCCGGGCTGGGACACGCAGGTGGAGAACGCGCTGGCGGCGGCCCCATTGCGCTTGCGGGTGATCCGGGCCGGGTACCTGCCGTTCGACTCGCTGGCGGGTTTCCTCGGCGGGGCGGAGCTGGTGGCCTACCCGAGCCTCGGTGAGGGGTTCGGACTACCGGTCCTCGAGGCGATGGCGTGCGGGGCCTGCGTGCTCACCACCCGGCGCCTGTCGCTACCCGAGGTGGGCGGCGACGCGGTCGCGTACTGCGGCGTCGGCCCCGGCGACGTGGCGGTCGCGCTGGGCGAACTGCTGGACGACCCCGCGCGCCGGGCGTCCCTCGCCTCGGCCGCCCAGAGGCGCGCGAAGGAGTTCTCCTGGGCCACGAGCGCGGACAAGCACCGCGAGGCGTACGCGAAGGCGTGGCACCTGCACCAGCGGGAGCAGTAGTCGTTGGACGGTGTTTCGCCGGATGGGGTAAAAGTCAGTGACGCGAGGCCTCCGTAGGGCCGAGAAGTGAGCCCGTGGTGCGTCCGGACGGTCGTGTCACGGGCACCTCGCGGCTGTCGAACACCAGCTGGTGCGCGTTGAGGTCCATGAAGGTGTGAACCGGCACCAAGCCATCTTGGACGAGCAGTACACGTACGACTGCAAGCGGTAGCGGACCACCGCGGTCAGCAATCGAGGGGTGCCTGCCCCGTCGCGCTGCGTGGTGGGGGCACAATGGCCCGCGTGACCGAGCCGAGCCGTTACGGCGACGGGGTCGCCGTGGTTGTCGTGACGTACTTCCCCGGTGAGGACCTCGACCGCTTCCTCGACAGCCTCGAAAAGGCGACCACCCGCGACGTCCACGTGGTCGTCGCCGACAACGACTCGACCGACGACGCCCTCGACCGGGCCGAGAAGCGCAAGAACACGCACGTCCTGCGCATCGGCGAGAACCTCGGCTACGGCGGCGGCGCCAATCGCGGCGTGGCCACCCTCGACGACCGCTACGGCTGGATCGTCATCGCCAACCCGGACCTCGAGTGGGAGCCCGGCTCGCTGGACACGCTCGTCGAGGCCGCCCAGCGCTGGCCCCGCGGCGGGGCCTTCGGCCCGCTCATCCGCGACCCCGACGGCACCGTCTACCCGTCCGCGCGCCTGCTGCCCTCGCTCGGCCGCGGCGTCGGCCACGCCGTCTTCGGCAAGATCTGGCCCGCCAACCCGTGGACCCGCGCCTACCGCCAGGAACACGCCGCCCCCACCGAACGCACGTCCGGCTGGCTGTCCGGCTCGTGCCAGCTCATCCGCCGCGCAGCGTGGGACTCGGTCGGCGGCTTCGACACCCGCTACTTCATGTACTTCGAGGACGTCGACCTCGGCGACCGCATCGGCCGCGCCGGCTGGCACAACGTGTACGTGCCCTCGGCGGCGGTCACCCACATCGGCGGCAAGGCCACGTCCCGGGCGCCGAAGAAGATGCTGGCCGCCCACCACGACAGCGCTTACCGCTACCTCGCCGACCGCCACCGCGGCCCGGCCTGGAAGCCGGTGCTCGCCGCGGTGAAGCTCGGTCTCAAGCTGCGCCTGAAGTTCGAGACGCGCGGCAAGTAGTCACAGGCCTTCCAGCCGCCGCGCGAAATCGGAGTTCCCGGTCTGGGTCTTGGTCGTCGGCACCAGACCGTCGACCTCTTCCTCGGGCTGCACCGGCGCCATGTTCACGTGGGTGTCCGGTTTCGACGCGGCGAGGCTCCCCTGCACCGACTCGATCACCGACGACGGCACCACGGCCGTGGTGTCCGGGTCGTCGTTGTCGATCTCGTTGACGACGTTCCGGGGGATCTGCTGGGTGGTCGAAGCGTCCATCGGCGAGGTCGCGGCGTCCGGCGTCACGACGAACGCGCCACGGGACTGTGCCCTGGCCAGCAGAGCATTCGCTCGATCGCGGGGGTCCATCCCCTAGGCCTCCCGACTCGACGTGGGCCCTCTCCGAACGGGGCCCTCCGTGTGCTGTCTAGGGTAGGCCCTCCGGGCCGTCGCCGTCATTGTTTCCCGCGGCTTGTCGCCCACCGGAGCGTGATAACGGGAAGGATTTTTCGAGGTGACATCGGAGCTTGATGTCGATGCCGTGGTGCTCGTCGGCGGTAAGGGAACCCGCCTGCGGCCGTTGACCCTGTCCGCCCCGAAACCGATGCTGCCCACGGCGGGCGTGCCGTTCCTGACACACCTGCTGTCCCGCATCCGCGGCGCGGGGATCCGGCACGTAGTGCTCGGTACGTCCTATCGCGCCGAGGTGTTCGAGGAGCACTTCGGCGACGGCGCGTCGCTGGGGCTGGAACTGGAGTACGTCGTCGAGGACGAGCCGCTCGACACCGGCGGCGCCATCCGCAACGTCGCGGACCACCTGCGCGCCGACCACGCCGTGATCTTCAACGGCGACATCCTGTCCGGCGCCGACCTGCGCGCACTGGTCCAGACCCATCTCGACACCAGCGCCGACGTGACGCTCCACCTGCAGCGCGTCGAGGACCCGAGCCGCTTCGGCTCGGTGCCCACCGACGCCGACGGCCGCGTCACCGCCTTCCTGGAGAAGACGCCCAACCCGCCGACCGACCAGATCAACGCCGGCTGCTACGTGTTCCGCCGCCCGGTGCTGGAGTCGATCCCGGCCGGCCGCCGCGTGTCGGTCGAGCGCGAGACCTTCCCCGGCCTGCTGGAGGGGGGCGCGCACCTGCACGGGTTCGTCGACGCCTCCTACTGGCTCGACGTGGGCACCCCGGAGGCGTTCGTGCGGGGCAGCGCGGACCTGGTGCGCGGGCTCGCTCCCACGTCGGCGCTGCCCGGCCCGGTCGGTGAGGCCCTGGTCCTCGACGGTGCGGAGGTCGCGGCGGACGCGGCCGTCACCGGCGGCTCGACGGTCGGCGCGGGAGCCCAGGTCGCCGCCGGCGCCCGGATCAGCGGGTCGGTGCTGTTCGACCGGGTGTCCGTGGCGGAGAATGCGGTCGTGGAGAACTCCGTGCTGGGTGTGGGCGCGCGCGTCGGCAAGGGCGCGGTGCTCAAGGGCGTCGTCCTCGGTGACGGCGCGGTCGTCGGCGCCGGGTGCGAGCTGCTCGACGGCGCCCGGGTGTGGCCGGACGTGACCCTGCCCGACGGTTCGATCCGGTTCTCCAGCGACGCCTGATGCGTTACCGCCCGCCGTTCCCCCTCGACCTCGACGCGGTCCTCCGGCCGTTGCGCCGGGGCAAGGGCGATCCGTGTCTGCGGGCGGATGACTACGGCCGGACGTGGCTGACCGGCAACACCGCCGACGGCCCGGGAACGCTGGCGCTGCGGCGGATGCCGGACGGCGAGATCGAGGCCGCGGCGTGGGGCCCGGGGGCGGACCGGCTGCTCGACGGCGTGCCCGCGCTGGTCGGCGCCGAGGACGACGACAGCGGGTTCGTCTCGCACCACGACCGCATCGCCGAGGTGCGGCGCCGCATGCCCGGGCTGCGGCTCGGCTCGACCGGGCGCGTGTGGGACGTGCTGGTGCCGGCCGTGCTGGAGCAGAAGGTCACCGGGTTCGAGGCGCGCCGGTCGTGGCGGGAGCTGTGCCGGTGGTTCGGCGAGCCGGCGCCCGGCCCGGCGCCGGCGGGCATGCGGGTGCCGCCGACGCCTGCGGCTGTGCTGTCCATTCCGGACTGGACGTGGCACCGCGCCGGGGTGGACCACAGCAGGCGGAAGGCGCTGATCTTCGCGGCGCAGGTGGCGCACCAGCTGGAGAAGGCGGTCGAGCTGCGGGGCGCCGAGGGGCGGGCGTGGCTGCGGAAGGTGCCGGGCATCGGGGTGTGGACCGCGTCGGAGGTCGCGCAGCGCGCGTGGGGCGACCCGGACGCGGTCAGCTTCGGTGACTTCCACATCCCGGCGGTGGTCGGGTACGCGCTGGTGGGCGAGCCCCTGGACGACGAGGGCATGGCGGAGGTCCTGGCGCCCTACGCGCCACAACGCCAGCGCGCGGTGCGCTACCTGGAGGCCGCTGGTTTCTCGCGGCCGCGGTTCGGGCCGAGGTTTTCGCCGCGGGACTACCGCGCGATGTGAAGCGCGCTGCCGGCCCGAACTCGCGCGCCGGAACGCAGAACTCGCGCGGCTGAGCGTGGGACTCGCGCGGTGGAGGGTGGGACTCGCGGGCTTGGGCGAGTCCCACGTTCGCGGGCATGAGGTCTGCGGTTGGCGGCGTGAGGTCTGCTCAGTGGGCGAGTGCGGCGCGGACGATCTTCAGCGCGTCCTCACCCGACAACCCCAAAGCCCGGGTCACCGCGGCGTAGGTCTCGGCCGCCTCGCGGGCCCGCGAAAGTGACTCGTCGCCCGAGGAGGCCACGAACGAACCCGCCCGGCCGCGCGTTTCGATCAGCCCGGCCTCCTCCAGTTCCCGGTAGGCGCGGGCGATCGTGTTCGGCGCGATGCCCAGCTCCTCCGCCAGCCCGCGCACCGTCGGCAGTTTCGTGCCCACCGCGAGCGCGCCGGAGTTGATCTGCCGGGCCAGCCCGGACCGCACCTGCTCGTACGGCGGCACCGCGGACGCCGGGTCGACCGAGACGATCATTCGCACGCCGCCGCGATCAGTTCCGTCAGGTCCTCGCTCCCGGGCGGCAACGCGGTCAGCGGCCACCACCGCAGGTCGTCCGACTCCGCGCTCCGCACCGGGGGCGCGCCCTCCGGCGCCACGACCACGAACCGCACGTCGAAGTGCCGCGTCGGCACCCCCAGCGAGCACGTGATCGGGTGCACGTCCAGGTGCACCGGCTCCGCCGAGATCGTCAGCCCGCTCATCCCGGACTCCTCCGACGCCTCCCGCAACGCGGCCGCCGCCAGCGAGGTGTCCGAGTCCTCGCAGTGCCCGCCCAGCTGCAACCACCGCCCGACGCGCGGGTGCAGGGTCAGCAGCACGTGCGACCGCGAAGCGTCCAGCACGACGGCCGACGCGGTGATGTGCCCGGCCGCGCACGACCGGCGGCACGCGTCCTCGCGCGCGGCGAGGAAACCCAGGAACGCGTGCCGCAGCGCCTCTTGCCCTGCCGTCCCCGGCTGCCACTTCTCCAGCGTCTCGACCACGTCGGTGTGCAGGTTCACAGCTCGACCAGCCCGTCCAGCGCGGGCGAGCGCGGCGCCGCGGGCCCGCCCACCGGGTGCCCGATCGCCACCGCGCCCAGTGGCTCCCACGACTGCCCCAGCCCCAGCACCTCACGCACCACGTCGGCCGCGAAGATCGTCGACCCGATCCAGCACGAGCCGAGGTCCTCCGCCGCCAGCGCCACCAGCAGCCCCTGCACCGCGGCCCCGCCCGCGACGGTGAACATCGTCCGCTCGCAGGCGTTGCGCCGCTCGTCCGGATACGTGTGCGCGCCGTCCGGCACCAGGAACGGGATCACCACCTCCGGCGCCTCGAACAGGATGTCGCCGCGGGACACCCGCTTCGCGACCTGCTCCTCGGTGAACGCGTCGCCGCACAGGTCCGCCCGCCACGCCTCGCGCATCGCTTCGAGCAGCTTCGTCCGCAACCCGCGGTCGCGCAGCCACACGAACCGCACCGGCCGCGTGTGGTGCGGCGCGGGCGCGGTCAGCCCGGCGCCGATCGCGCGGCGCAGCGCTTCCGGGTCGACCGGCTCGTCGGTGAACGAGCGCACCGACCGGCGGACCAGCACGGCCTCGCGGCGGCCCTGCGCGATGGCCTCCCGCGTGCCGAGGGAGAACATGTCCTCCTCCGACGGCCGCACCAGCTTCCGCGCGTCGGACCCGTCGTCGGCGATCTCCAGCCCGCGCACCACCGCGACCGGCGTCGCGGTCAGCTTGCCCTTCACCAGGTCCGCGGCCGCGGCGATTTCGTCGGCCACCGCGATCTCGGTCACCTGCAGCTCGTTGCCCTGCGGGTCGACCTCGCCCTCGTAGGAGTGCAGCACGCGCAACCCGCTGGCCCCGATGGCGTTGTCGGTCTGGCCGACCCGCCACGCCCGGCCCATCGTGTCGGTGATGACGACCGCGACCTCGACACCCAGCCGCTCGCGCAACCCGTTGCGCAGGGCCAACGCCGCCGCGTCCGGATCGGCGGGCAGCAGCGCGATCTCGTCACCGTTCACATTGGACGCGTCCACGCCCGAGGCGGCCTGCACGATCCCGATCCGGTTCTGCGTGATCAGGGTCCGGTTGAACCGGGCCAGCACCCGCACCGACTCCTGCTCGACCAGCTCGCGCCGGGCCGCGTCGCGGGCCTCCGGGTCGCTGGGCACGCGCACCAGGCGTCCCTCGATCTTCGATACGACCTTGCTGGTGACCACGACGACGTCGCCGGAACGCAGCCACGGCGCGGCGGTCGCGACCGCGCCCGTCAGGTCGTCGCCCGGCCGGAACTCCGGCAGGCCCTGGACCGGCAGGATCTCCAGTCGTGCGGCGGAGTGGTCACTCAACTTCGGCCCCCGCGAGTTCGAGCGCGGCGCGCGCCATGGCCGCGGTGGCGTCCACATCGGACATCAGCAGCGGCACCGCCCGCACCGCGACACCCGGCACGTGCACGGTTTCGCCCTCCGCGACCAGCCACCCGTCGAGCAGCCCGTCCTCCGATGTCTGGCGCGACCCGTAGTGGATGCCGACCGCCTCGGCCGACGTCTCCACCCCGATCGCGGTCAGGCACGCGTCAGCCATGCCGCGCACCGGTTTGCCGCTGATGATCGGCGACACGCCGACCACCCCGGCCTCGGTCTTGCGCAGCGCCTCCGTCATGCCCGGCACGGCCAGCACGGTGCCCACCGAGACGACCGGGTTGGACGGTGCGAACAGGACGGCGTCGGCCTCCGCGATGGCGTCCAGCACACCCGGCGCCGGCTTGGCCTCCTCGACACCGACCGGCACGATCGAATGCGCCCGCGGCTCCGCGCGGTAGCGCACCCACCACTCCTGGAAGTGGATCGCCTTGCGGCTGCCCGGCTCGTCCGGGTCGTCGATGACGACGTGCGTCTCGACCCGGTCGTCGGTCATCGGCAGCAGCCGCACGCCGGGCTGCCACCGGTCGCACAGCGCTTCGGTGACCGCGGACAGCGGGTAGCCCGCGCGCAGCATGCGGGTGCGGATGAGGTGGGTGGCGACGTCCTTGTCGCCGAGGCCGAACCAGGTCGGCTCGGCGCCGTAGGCCGCCAGTTCCTCCTTGACCACCCAGGTCTCGCCCTGGTGCCCCCACCCGCGCTCGGTGTCGATCCCACCGCCCAGCGTGTACATGCAGGTGTCCAGGTCCGGCGCGATCCGCAGGCCGTGCATCCACACGTCGTCGCCGGTGTTCACCACCGCGGTGATCTCGTGCGTCGAGTCCCCAGGGCCGATGGGGGGCAGACCCAGCGCGGCTTTGACTCCGAGCAGGAAGCGGGCGCCGCCCACCCCGCCGACAACTACGACAACCTTCACAGCGAGCGATCCTCGCACGCCCGGGGTCCCGGAACCCAGTACCGGTACCTGTGGTGCTCGGCGAACCCGAGCCGGTCGTAGAACGCCAGCGCCCCGGCGTTGTCCACCGCGACCTGGAGTACGGCCCGCGTCGCCCCGCGCTCGGCCGCCCACGGTCCGCAGGCGGCCATCAACGCCGAGGCCAGACCGCGCCGGCGGTACCCGGGCCGGACGGCGAGCCGGGCGATGTGGAGCACGTCGTCGACCACCGCCGCACGCACCGCACCGGCTATGACACCCATCACCTCGGCGACCCCGTAGCCGATTTCGCCGGTGGTCAGCACGTGCCGTTCGGCATCCGTCGGTTCGGGCCGTCCGACGGTCAGCTCCCACCAACCCGCGGTCGGCGCGGCGAGGACGGGCACCTCGTCGGCGCCCGTGCCGAGCGGGCCGGTGAGCACGGACACCAGGTGCCCGGCCACGTGACCGGTGTTCGGCACCCAGCCCGCGGCCTCGATCGCGCGCTCGTTCGCGCTGCCGACGACCGCGTGGGCGACGGGCGGGATGCCGTTGGCGTGGGCGAAGTCACAAACGGCCGCCAACGCGCTCGCCACCGGCACTCCCGGGTGGCCGACGGCCAGTGCGCTGTTGGCGCGTCCGGTGAACCCGCCCGCGGCGCGAAGCCGCCAGTCACCGATCTTGTCCACGGTCACCGCCGGCCAGGCCTCGGCGCAGCGGAGCTCGAGCGTCTCGGAGGAGTCCACGTCCCCATTGTGCTCGCCGATCCCCGGATTAAGGGTGGCCTTACTTTGGAAGGTCCGCGCATCGGCGCGTAATGTCCAGGATCGGTAGTGGATCCTTGGACCTAGCTGGAGATCGCAGTGACGTACGTGATTGCCGAGCCCTGCGTCGACGTGCTCGACAAGGCGTGCATCGACGAATGCCCCGTCGACTGCATTTACGAAGGCGACCGCATGCTCTACATCCACCCGGACGAGTGCGTGGACTGCGGTGCCTGCGAGCCGGTGTGCCCGGTCGAGGCCATCTACTACGAGGACGACGTTCCGGACGAGTGGGCCGAGTACACCAAGGCCAACGTCGACTTCTTCGACAGCCTCGGCTCGCCCGGCGGCGCCTCCAAGGTCGGCAAGACCAGCAACGATCCGCAGTGGGTCAAGGACCTGCCCCCGCAGGGCGAATGAACCGCGGCGGCGCCGGCCTGCCCGACTTTCCGTGGGACTCGCTCGCCGAGCCCACGGCGCGGGCGAAGTCCCACCCTGGCGGCCTCGTCGACCTCTCGGTCGGCACACCGGTCGACCCGGTCCCGGAGTCGATCCGCGCCGCGCTGGCGTCGGTGTCGGAGATCCCCGGGTACCCGACCACCCACGGCACGTCCGAGCTGCGTGCGGCGGCGGTCGAGGCGCTGAGCCGTCGGCACGGGGTCACCGGCGTCGATCCGGCGGCGGTGCTGCCCACGATCGGGTCCAAGGAGCTGGTCGCGTGGCTGCCGCGGCTGCTGGGCGCCGAGCCCGGCGACACCGTGGTGATCCCCGAGCTGGCCTACCCGACCTACGAGGTCGGCGCGCTGCTGGCGGGCGCCGGGATCCTGCGTGCCGACGACCCCCCACGCCTCGCCGAGCCGCCCGCGATGGTGTGGCTGAACTCGCCGTCCAACCCGACCGGGCGCGTGCTGGGCGCCGAGGCGCTGCGCGAGATCGTCGAGTGGGCGCGCGAGCGGGACGTGATCGTGGTCTCCGACGAGTGCTACCTCGCGCTGGGCTGGGACGCCGATCCGGTGTCGATCCTGCACCCGTCGGTGTGCGGCGGCCGCCACGACAACCTGCTGGCCGTGCACTCGCTGTCGAAGTCCGCGAACCTGGCCAGCTACCGCGCCGGGTTCGTCGCCGGTGACCCGGAGCTGGTCGCCGGGCTGCTGGCGGTGCGCAAGCACGCCGGCATGATCGTGCCGCGCCCGGTCCAGGAGGCGATGACCGTCGCACTGGCCGACGACAGCGCACTGTCGCTGCAGCGCGAGCGCTACGCCCGCCGTCGTGTGGTGCTGCAGAAGGCGTTGCAGGACAACGGTTTCCGCATCGACCACTCGGAGGCCGGGCTCTACCTGTGGGCCACCCGCGGTGAGGACTCCTGGGAGACCGTGCGGTGGCTGTCCGAACGCGGGATCCTGGTCGCGCCGGGCACGTTCTACGGCCCCGCGGGCGGCGAGCACGTGCGGGTCGCGCTCACCGCGACCGACGAGCGCGTCGAAGTCGCCGCCGAGCGCCTCGGTCAGTAGTCGCGGCCGGTGAGGCCTCGGTAGACGAACCGGGTGAGGGCTTCGAGCGCCTCTTCTTCGGACATGTCCACGACTCCGTCGTGCCACTGCCGGACGAAGGTCTCGGCCGCCGTGGTCATCATCGTGACGCTCGCGAGCGGGGTGCCGGGCAGGCGGTGGCCTGCCTTGGTCACGTAGTCGACGTGGTCGGTCAGCTCCTCGTTCTGCGCCCGGGTGAACTCCGCGAGCTTGCGGGCGAAGTCCGCGTTGACCATCGCCGCATGCTGCAGCGCGCGCAGGGTCGGCGCGTGCTCGCGGTAGAAGCGCCAGTACGCCTCGACGTGGAAGCGGACCGCCGCGGGGTCGGCGAAGTCCGGGCTGTGGCCCGGCTGGTCGGCGCTCTCGTCGCCGGCTTCCTCCAGGTCCGCCAGCAGTGATTCGAGCAGCTCTTCCTTGCCGGCGAAGTGGTTGTAGAACGATCCGGCCGCCCGGCCCGCCTCCGCCGCGATGTCGGTGATCTTCGTGTTCAGGTAGCCACGCGTGGCGAACAGTCGCTGCGCCGCGGCCTTCAGCGCGGCCTCGGTCTCCGCGGCCTTCTCCTTGCGCTTCACGGCACCTCCTTGACGGGAGCACGCTAGCAAGTCCGTCATGAATTCTAATTCAGTGAATGGAGATTCAGCGTTGGACGTGTTGATCGCGGGCGCAGGACCGGCCGGACTGGCCCTGGCCATCGATCTCGCCCGGCGCGGCATCGGCGTGCGGATCGTCGACAAAGCGACCGAGTTCTTCCGCGGCTCCCGGGGCGACGGGCTGCAGCCGCGCACGCTGGAGGTGTTCGACGACCTCGGGGTCATCGACGCCGTGCTGGCCGCGGGCCGCGAGATACCGGCCTTCCGAGTGCACCTCGATGGTGAGTACGTCATGGAGCGCCGGATGGGCGAGCGGCGCGAGCCGGCACCCGACGTGCCCTACCCGAACGGCTGGGTGCTGGGGCAGTCGCAGACCGAGGGCATCCTGCGCGACCGCCTGGCCGAGTTCGGGGTGCGCGTCGAGCTGGGCGCGGAGTTGACCGGCTTCACGCAGGACGGCGCGGGGGTCACCGCGGAGCTGTCGACCGGCGAGACGGTGCGCGCGGACTACCTGGTCGGCGCCGACGGCGGGCGCAGCTTCGTGCGGAAGGCGCTGGGGATCGAGTTCGAGGGCGGCACTGACGAGTCGGTGAAGATGCTGCTCGGCGACGTCGAGGCCGACCTGGACCCGGAGTTCGGCTACTGGTTCGCGCGCGCGGCGGATCCGGGCAGCGGGGTCATGATGAGCCCGCTGCCCGGGATCGGCCTGTTCCAGTTCGGCGCGCCGCTGGGGGAGGCCGACGCGGAGCCGACGGCGGAGACGCTCCAGTCCATTCTGGACGGTCTGAACGCGGGGGTGCGGCTCGGGGAGCTGGCGTGGTCGACGGTGTGGCGGCCGAACGTGCGCCTGGCGAAGCGGTTCCGGGAGGGTCGGGTGGTTCCTGACCGGCGACGCGGCGCACGTCCACCCGCCGACCGGTGGGCAGGGGCTGAACACGAGCGTGCAGGACGCCTACAACCTGGGCTGGAAGCTGGCCGACGGCTCACCCGAGCTGCTGGACAGCTACGAAACCGAGCGGCGCGCGGTGGCCGAGCGGGTGCTGGGGATCTCCTCGGAGCTGCTGCGCAGGCACCTGGACGGCGACGAGCGGGCCCACGAACGCGGTGCGGACACCCAGCAGCTCGACATCAGCTACCGGGTGTCGGACGAGCCGGGCCTCGCTGTGGGGGACCGGGCACCGGACGCGCCGGTCCTCGACGACAGTGGCGCGAAGGTCCGCCTGTTCGACCTGTTCCGCGGCCCGCACGCCACGAGGCTGCTCTTCGACGGCGACGCACCGGACGAGCCGCACACCTATGCGGTGCTGCGCCCGGGGGCGGAGGCGGCGGGGCGGTACGTCGTTGATGCCGAGGGCTTCGCGTTCTCTGCCTACGACGCGAAGGAGGTCGTCGTGCGGCCGGACGGTTATGTGGGTGCGCTGATCCGCTAGCCGGGGGCGGCCGCTGGTGAGCGGGCGGCGGTTGGCGGCGGGCTAGCCGCAGACCTTGGTGGCCGCCGCGTCCACGTCTGCCAGCACCGCCGTCCAGGTGGCCCGTGCGGTGGCTCGCCGCCTCAGTTCGCGCTCCGCGATGCGGCCCGCGACGAAACCGACGGCGGTCTCGTCCGTCGCGGCGAGGAGCGCCCGCATCCGCTCGGCGGCCACCACCGCGTCCTGGTGGTCGCCCAGCACGTCCTGCAGCCGCTTCGTCGCCTTGATCAGCTCGCGCACCTGCGTGACCTGCTTCTTCCGCGCCACCGACTTCGCCGTCTCCGCCGCGTACCGCAGGCGCTTGCCGTGGATCCGCAGCTCGTGCAGCTCGGCGTCCGGCGGGTCGGCCGGCAGCGCGGCCACCGCCTTCGTCAGCTTCCGGTACGGCTTGCGCACCACGGCGGCGACGTCGACCGGCCCGGGCGCGGCGCCGGGGGTGAGCTGCAGCTCCGTCAGCACCAGCCGCGCCGTCGACCGCAACAGCGCCGCGTACCGGGCGCTGCCGAGGCGCCGGTTCAGGCGGCGCTTCGCCTTAGCGCGTTCCGCGACGAAGATCCGCACCAGCCGCGCGCCCGCCTGCTGGTCGGACTCGTCGAACGACGCGACCGTGGCCCGCAGGTGGTCGATCAGCACGTCGTGGTCGCGCACCTCGCCGAGCCCGGCGCCGAGCCACTTGAGCTCGGCCCGCACGTCGTCGCCCGCCGGCCCCAGCAGCTTCAACGCGCTGCGGAGCCGGCGGACGGCGACGCGCATCTGGTGCAGGTCCTCGGGATCGGCGCCGGAGCGCGTGCCCGGCTCGTGGGCGAGCATCGCGCGCAGCTGCTCGTCGATCCGCGCCCGCAGCATGGACTCCGGGGTGTCGCGGGGGCCGGTTGTCAGCGGCGCCTCGGGCAGACCCAGATCACCGGCGGTCACGACACGGGATGACAACGCGGCGGTGCTCACCACATGAATGATAGGTGAACGAAAATCGCACCCCGGTCAGTTGGCGTGCAGCATCTCGTTCAGCTCGATGCCGGCCCCGGTCCGCGGAACGGCTTCGACCGCACCGGTCTCGGAGTTGCGCCGGAACAACGCGCCGGAGATCCCGGACAGCTCACGCGCCTTGACGGTCTTGCCCTCGACCACGACCTTCGTCCCGGCCGTGACGTAGAGCCCGGCCTCGACCACCGAGTCGTCGCCGAGTGAGATGCCGACCCCGCCGTTCGCGCCGATCAGGCAGCGCTCGCCGAGCGAGATGACCTCCTTGCCGCCGCCGGACAGCGTGCCCATGATCGACGCGCCGCCGCCGACGTCGGTGCCGTCGCCCACGACCACACCCGCCGAGATGCGGCCCTCGACCATCGACGCGCCGAGCGTGCCCGCGTTGAAGTTCACGAAGCCCTCGTGCATGACGGTGGTGCCGTTGGCCAGGTGCGCGCCGAGGCGCACGCGGTCGGCGTCGCCGATCCGGACGCCGGCGGGCATCACGTAGTCGACCATGCGCGGGAACTTGTCGACGCTGTAGACGGTGACCGGGCCGCGCGCCCGCAGCCGCAGCCGGGTCTGCTCGAAGCCGTCGACCGGGCACGGGCCGTGGTTGGTCCACACGACGTTGGCCAGCAGGCCGAAGATGCCGTCCAGGTTCTGCCCGTGCGGCTGCACCAGGCGGTGCGACAGCAGGTGCAGGCGCAGGTAGATGTCGTGCGCGTCGGCTGGGGCCTGCGCGAGCGTGCCGATGGTGGTGCGGACGGCGACCACCTCGACGCCGCGGGCCTCGTCCGGGCCGAGCAGCGCGGCGGCGGCCTCGCCGAGCACCTCGGCGGCCTGCTCGCGGGTCAGCCGCTCGGTTCCGCTGGTGCCGGGCTCGCCCAGCTTGGGCTGCGGGAACCAGGTGTCCAGCACGGTCCCGTCGGTGGTGACGGTGGCCAGGCCGACGCCGTGCGCACCGGTGGTCTCGGGGTTGGGGCTCTGCTCGCTCACGGCCCCAACCGTAACTCAGCCGGTCACGAGCTGGGTGTCCACCAGTTGCTTGACCGACCTCAGGCTGTCGGAGATCGCGGTCAGCGCCGTGGTGCACGCCCCGCCCGGGTCGGCGACGGCGTCGCAGTGGCCGCCGCGGTAGTCGCCGATGGCCTTTTCCAGGCCGTTCGCGGCCGCTACCAGGTCCGGGTGCTTGGTGCCGGCCTGCTCGCGGACCAGTCCCGGCGTGCTGCCCAGTTCGGTGACGTACTTGCCGCAGCCGCGCGGGGTCTGCCCGGCCGGGTCGCGGAAGCAGGTGTCCGCGGTGAGGGCGTTGAGCTTGACCGACAGGGCGTAGGGCGTCTCCGCCTGGCCCGCGCCGCCCTTCGGGGTCGGGCCGGCCTCGTTCGAACAGCCGGCCAGCACGAGTGCCAGCGCACCGAGCGTGATCAGGGCCTTCCACGTGCGCATCCGCCCACCGTACGACACCCCCTAGAGTCGGGACATGACGACTCTCGACCTGCACGCCGACCCCGTCGACCTGACCGCCGCGCTGGTGGACGTCCAGAGCGTGTCCGGACAGGAGGTGGCGCTGGCCGACGCGGTGCAGGCCGCGTTGCTCGCGCAGGCCGGGCACCTCGAAGTGGTGCGCAACGGGGACGCCGTGCTGGCCAGGACGAACCTCGGCAGGCCCTCCCGCGTGGTGCTGGCCGGGCACCTGGACACGGTGCCGGTCAACGAGAACCTGCCGGTGCGCCGCGAGGGTTCCGGCGACGACGAGGTGCTGCACGGGCTCGGCACGGTCGACATGAAGGGCGGTGACGCGGTGTTCCTGCACCTGGCCGCCACGGTCACCGAGCCGCGTCACGACGTCACGTTCGTGTTCTACGACAACGAGGAGGTCGAGGCCGTGCGCAACGGTCTCGGCCGGATCGAGCGGGAGTTGCCGGAGTGGCTGGCGGGTGACCTGGCCATCGTCGGGGAGCCGTCGAACGCGGTCATCGAGGCCGGCTGCCAGGGCACCATGCGGGTCGAACTGCGCCAGACCGGCAAGCGCGCGCACACCGCGCGGGCGTGGATGGGCGTCAACGCGATCCACGCGCTCGGCGAGCCGCTGCGGCGGCTGGAGGCCTACGAGGCGCGGGTGGTCGACATCGACGGCCTGACCTATCGCGAGGGCCTGCAGGCCGTGCGGATCGCCGGCGGAGTGGCGGGCAACGTCGTGCCGGACGAGGCCGTGCTCGCGGTGAACTTCCGGTTCGCCCCGGACCGCAGCCCGGAACAGGCCGAAAAGCACCTGCGCGAGGTGTTCGACGGCTACGAACTGTCCGTTGTGGACCTCTCGCCGGGCGCGCTGCCCGGGCTGACCGCCCCGGCGACGGCCGAGCTGGTCCAGGCCGCCGGGGGCGAGGTGGCGGCGAAGCTGGGGTGGACGGACGTCGCCCGGTTCGCCGCGCTCGGCATGGCCGCGGTGAACTTCGGTCCCGGGAACCCGACCCTCGCGCACACCCGCGAGGAGCACGTCGCGGCGCGGGAGATCCGGCAGGTCACGCGCGTGCTGCGGGACTTCCTGGGCCAGTAAGCTCGGCGGCGTGACAGGGCCAGAAGTGGACGGAACGTCCGAGTATCCCGAGCACCCGCGGGAGAAGCAGCGGGGGCCGGTCGTGCTGCGCCGCGAGCGTCGCATCGAGCCGACCACCACCGACCAGCGCCTCCTCGACTCGCGCGGGCCCAGCGACTGGGTGCACACCGACCCGTGGCGGGTCATGCGCATCCAGGCCGAGTTCGTCGAGGGCTTCGGCGCGCTGGCCGAGGTGCCGCGCGCGGTCACCGTGTTCGGATCGGCCCGCACGCCCCGCGACCACCCCGAGTACGAGCTGGGCCGCAAGATCGGCGCGGGCCTGGCGAACGCCGGGTTCGCGGTGATCACCGGTGGCGGGCCGGGCGCGATGGAGGCCGTCAACCGCGGCGCGTCCGAGGCGGGCGGGCTGTCCATCGGGCTCGGCATCGAGCTGCCGTTCGAGCAGGGCCTGAACCCGTGGGTCGATCTCGGGGTGAACTTCCGGTATTTCTTCACCCGCAAGACGATGTTCATCAAGTACGCGCAGGCGTTCATCTGCCTGCCCGGTGGGTTCGGCACACTGGACGAGCTGTTCGAGGCGCTCACCCTGGTCCAGACCAAGAAGGTGACGAAGTTCCCGGTGGTCCTGTTCGGACGGTCCTACTGGGGCGGGCTCTACGACTGGGTCCGGGACTCGGTGCACGCCCAGGGCAAGATCAGTGACAAGGACCTGGCGCTGCTGCACCTCACCGACGACGTCGACGAGGCGGTGGCGATGGTCGAGGAGGCCTACAAGGCCTGGGAGGACACCCACTAAGTGAAGCGCATCTGTGTGTTCTGCGGTTCTTCCGGCGGCGGCGACCCGGTGTACGTGGACGCCGCCACGGCGCTCGGCAAGCTGCTCGCCGAACGCGGCATCGGACTGGTTTACGGCGGCGCGAGCGTCGGCCTGATGGGCGCGGTCGCCGACGGCGCGCTCGCGGCGGGCGGCGAGGTGATCGGCGTGATCCCGGAGCACCTCAAGCGGGTGGAGATCGCCCACGCGGGCCTGTCGGAGCTCGTGGTGACCGCCGACATGCACGAACGCAAGGCGAAGATGGCCGAGTATGCCGACGCGTTCCTGGCCCTGCCCGGCGGCGCCGGGACGCTGGAGGAGCTGGCCGAGGTCTGGACCTGGGCCCAGCTGGGTCTGCACGGGAAGCCGATCGGCCTGCTCGACGTGCGCGGGTACTACCGCCCGTTCCAGGAGTTCATCGACCACATGGTCACCGAGAAGTTCCTGCGCCCGGAACACCGGGACCTGGTCTTCGTCGACGAGGACCCCGCCTCTCTCCTGGACGCCTTCGCAAAGTACGAGGCCCCCACCACCGCCAAGTGGCAGTAAGAGCAGTCACCAACAGCAAACCGCCACCCGGCACTGAAAGCCAACCACCCCACGAGCCAGCCCTCTCCCGCAACCCGATCCCCCGCCAAAACACTGAAAGATCGGGTTCGGGAGGGCACCTCTCATCCGGGCGTAGCGAAGCGAAGCCGGCGCTCGAGATACGCGCGTAGCGCCCGCCTAAGCCGCTTCCCCAGGCCGCTTGTGGTACTTGTCCACGTACTCCTGCCCTGACAACTCAGCGATCGCATACATCACCTCATCGGTGACCGCCCGCCGAATCGCCGGCGACGCGTCCAGCCCGTCGTAGCGGGAGAAGTCCAAAGGCTCCCCGAACTCGACGGTGACCTTCGCGAACCGCGGGAACAGCTTGCCGTTGGGCAGCAGCTTCTCCGTCCCGGTCAGCGCCACCGGCACGACCTTCGCCCCGGTCGCCAGCGCCAGCGAGCCGACCCCGGTGTGCCCGCGGTGCAGGCGGCCATCGAGCGAGCGCGTGCCCTCCGGGTAGATGCCGAACACGCCACCCTCGTCGAGCACCTTGCGGCCGGACTCCAGCGCCGCCAGCCCGGCCTTCGCGTTGCCGCGCTCCACCGGCACGAACCCCACCGCGTCCAGGAACGCGGCCATCAACCGGCCCTTCAGGCCCTTGCCGGTGAAGTACTCCGCCTTGCCGAGGAACCGCACCCGTCGCGGGCTGACCAGCGCCAGCAGCGTCGTGTCCACGGCCGCCCGGTGGTTCGGCGCGAGGATCACCGGGCCGTAGGCCGGAACCCTCTCCGCGCCGCGCACCTCCGGCCGGTAGATCAGCTTGACCACCGGTACGGCCAGGAGACGGATCAGCTGGTAAAGCACGGTTCCTCCAGTTCGTCGTCAATCCCAGCATGGCACGATCGGCGGTCATGGACACCGGCTGGTTCGCGCTGCGCACGTGGCAGGAGCCCGATTTCGACCCCGCTGACCTGGTACGGGCGAAAGCGGGCCGCACCGTGTCGGTGGTGCTGCCCGCCCTCGACGAGGAGAAGACGGTCGGTGACGTGGTCGCGTCGGTGCGGCCGCTGGTCGGCACCCTCGTCGACGAGCTGGTGGTCGTCGACTCCGGCTCCACCGACGCGACGATCGAGGTCGCGGCGGCGGCGGGCGCGCGGGTGGTGCGCCGCGAGGACGTGCTGCCGGGCCTCGAACCGCTGCCCGGCAAGGGCGAGGTGCTGTGGCGGTCACTGGCGGCGACGGCCGGTGACCTCGTCGTGTTCCTCGACTCCGATCTCGTCGACCCCGACCCGGGGTTCGTGCCCGCGCTGCTCGGCCCGCTGCTGCTGACCGAGGGCGTGCACCTCGTCAAGGGGTTCTACCGGCGGCCGCTGCGGGTCGAGTCCGCCGAGGCCGGGCACGGCGGCGGGCGGGTGACCGAGCTGCTCGCGCGCCCGGTGCTGTCCGCGCTGCGGCCGGCGTTGTCGGCGGTGGTCCAGCCGCTCGGTGGCGAGTACGCGGCCACACGCGAGTTCCTCGAGTCGGTGCCGTTCGCGGCCGGGTACGGGGTGGAGATCGGGTTGCTGCTCGACGCCGAGGCACGCTACGGGATGGCCGGGCTCGCGCAGGTCAACCTGGGTGTGCGCAAGCACCGGAACCGGTCGCTGCTGCAGCTGGGCGTCATGGCGCGGCAGATCCTCGGCACGGCGCTGGCCCGCTGCGGGGTCGGCGCGGGCGGCTCCGGGACGCTGATCCAGTTCGTGGCCGAGGCCGGGGCGTGGGTGCCGCTGGAATCGGACGTCCTGGTCGCCGACCGGCCGCCGATGCGCGAGGTGCGCTCGGGGGACGAACCGCGCCCGGGTGTGTCACGATTCTGACGTGACGACCGCCCTGATCTACCTCGTGATCATGCTGCTCGTGGCGGCTGTGGTGTTCCTGCTGGCCGCCGTCGTGTTCGGCCGCGGCGAGGAGCTCGCCCCGCTGCCGCCGGGCAGCTCGCCGACGCGCCTGCCGGTGCGGGACATCACCGGCGAGGACGTGCAGAAGGTGCGCTTCCAGCTCGTCCTGCGCGGGTACAAGATGTCCGAAGTGGACTGGGTGGTGCGGCGGCTCGGCGCCGAGATCGACGAGCTCCGCGCCAGGGTGGCCGAGCTCGAGGCGGAACGGCAGACGTCGGGATGATCGACCTGGTCCTGTCCGTGGACGTGCACGCGAGCGCGGGCACGACGTGGCTCGCGTTGACCGACTGGGAGCGGCAGCACGAGTGGATGCTCGGCACGCACGTCGAGGTCGTCGAGGGTGACGGCCGCAGCGTCGGGTCGAAGCTGAGCGCGTTCACCGGGGTGCGCGGGGTCGGCGTCACCGACCCGATGGTGATCACCAGCTGGGAGCCGCCGGTGCGGTGCACGGTCCGGCACCTGGGCGGCGTCGTCAAGGGCACCGGCGCCTTCCACGTGCACGCGAAGGGCGCGCACCGGTCGACGTTCGTGTGGTCGGAGAGCCTGGTGCCGCCGCTCGGGCCCGCGGGTCAGCTGGGCTGGCCGGTCGTCAAGCCCGCGTTCGTGCTCGGGCTGCGGTACTCGTTGAAACGGTTCGCGAAGTTCGCGGAGAGCTATTCGGTGGGGCAGGTATGACGGAGTCGATCGGCGCCGACGGGGTGTCGCGGTGCCCGTGGGGGAACTCGGCCCCGGACTACGCCGAGTACCACGACACGGAGTGGGGCGTGCCGCTGCGCGGGCAGGACGCGCTGTACGAGCGGCTGTGCCTGGAGGCGTTCCAGTCCGGGCTGTCGTGGATCACGATCCTGCGCAAGCGGGAGGGCTTCCGGAACGCGTTCGCCGGTTTCGTGCCGGAGAAGGTGGCCGAGTTCGGTGACGACGACGTCGAGCGCCTGATGGCGGACGCGTCCATCGTGCGGAACCGGGCGAAGATCCTGGCCACGATCACGAACGCCCGCGCGATCACCACGCTGAACCAGCCGCTGGACGACCTGCTGTGGTCGTTCGCGCCGACGGGGGAGCGGCCCCGCCCGCGCACGATGGCCGACGTCCCGGCCATCACGCCCGAGTCGACGGCGATGGCGAAGGCGCTGAAGAAGCGCGGGTTCGCGTTCGTCGGGCCCACGACGTGCTACGCGCTGATGCAGGCGACCGGCATGGTCGACGACCACCTGGTCACCTGCTTCCGCGCCAGTTCATGACCGCGTGGCGGTGAACACCCGCGACGGGCCGGCTGCGTGCGTGGCGACAGCGGCTCCGCCGCGGGAACCGCCCTACTTGCCCTGGAAGTCCGGCCTCCGCTTGGCGACGAAGGCCTCCACCGCCTCGCGGTGGTCGGCCGTCGAGCCGAGCACCGTCTGCGCCGCGTCCTCGGCGGCCAGCGCGTCCTCCAGCGAGCCCTCCGCGGCGACGGTCAGCACCTGCTTGATCTTCGCGTAGCTGACCGTCGGCCCGGCGGCGAGCTTCGCCGCGAGCGCCTGCGCCCGGCCTGCCAGCTCCTCGTCCGGCACGACCTCGGTGACCAGGCCCAGCGACAGCGCCTCCTCGGCGCCGACCGTGCGGGCGAGCAGCATCAGCTCGGCCGCCCGGCCGTAGCCGACCAGCCGCTGCAGCGTCCACGACGCGCCCGAGTCCGGGCCGAGCCCGACGTTGGCGAACGCCATCAGGAAGTTCGCCGACGACGCGGCTACCCGCAGGTCGGCGGCGTAGGCGAAAGCCGCCCCGGCGCCGGCGGCGGGCCCGTTCACCGCGGCGATCACCGGTTTCGGCATCTCCACGATGGCCCGGACGATCGGGTTGTAGTGGTCCTGCACGGTCCGCAGCGGCGCCGGGTCGCCCGCCTGCAGCAGCCCGACGTGCTCCTTGAGGTCCTGGCCCGCGCAGAACGCCTTGCCCGCGCCGGTCAGCACGACCGCGCGCACCGCCGGGTCCGCCGACGCCTCGCGCAACGCGGCCAGCAGGCGCTCCTTCAGCTCGACGGTGAGCGAGTTGTAGGCCTTGGGGCGGTTCAACGTCACGGTGCGCACGCCGTCGGCGTCGGCGGTGAGCAGCACGTCCTCGGTGGTCACCGGAGGGCCTCCTGAAATCTCGGGTGAGGGGTGATACCAGCACCTAAGCAAACACGAAAAGATCGGTCCGCGTTCGCGCGCCCATCCTGATGAGGGAGAATGGGCCTGACCCGGTTGGCTTGAAGAGCGCGACCCGGGCGCGCCGGTTGATACGGAGGGAGCACGCTATGGCGGCCATGAAGCCCCGGACCGGAGATGGTCCCCTCGAGGTGACTAAGGAGGGGCGGGGCCTCGTGATGCGCGTTCCGCTCGAGGGCGGTGGGCGACTTGTCGTCGAGCTGTCGGCCGAAGAGGCCAAGGACCTGGGGGTTGCCCTGCAGGAGGCCACCAGCTGACCCGCTCCCGTTCCGTCGTCACCGGCTGACGTCACGCGCGGCCGCAGTCCCTTGAGTTCCAGGAGGTCGCCAGATGGCGCGGTTCTCCCTGCCGTCCGTTCCCACCCGGCTGATCGACGTCGAGGTCGCCGACGGCCGCCGTCGAGGCGCCGACCTGGCCGTCCTGGTCCCCGCTGGTGCGGACGCGCCGGTCGCCGGGGTCGAGCACGCCGGCAAGGCCGGTGAGGTCCGCCGGCTCTCCGGCGGGGACGTGCGCTGGCTGGTGGGGATCGGCGAGGGCGGGCCCGCGCACTGGCGCGCCGCGGGCGCGGCCCTCGCCCGGGAGGCCGCGGACGTCAAGGCGGTGCAGGTCGAACTGGGTGACGACGTCACCGGCGAGCAGGTCGCGGAGCTGACCGTGGGGGCGCTGCTCGGCGGGTACCGGTTCAAGGTCAGCGGAGACGCGGACCAGCCCGCGCTTCGCACCCTGCGCCTGGTCACGGCCGAGGCCGGTCACCAGCGGGTCGTCGAGCGCGCGCGAGTGCTGGCAGGCGCGTCGGCGCTGGCCAGGGACCTGGCGAACACCCCGTCCAACATCAAGAACCCGTCGTGGCTGGCCGACACCGCCGCGCGCCTCGCCGACGAGGTGCCCGGCCTGAGCGCCACCGTCCGGGACGAGCAGTGGCTGGCGGCGCAGGGCTTCGGCGGGGTGCTCGCGGTCGGCGGTGGCTCGGCGAGCCCGCCGCGGCTGATCGAGCTGACCTACCGGCCGCGTGGCGCGGCCCGTCACCTGCTGCTGGTCGGCAAGGGCATCACGTTCGACACCGGTGGCCTGTCGATCAAACCGGCCGATGGCATGCACCTGATGCGCACCGACATGGCCGGCGGTGGCGCGGTCATCGCGGCCGCGCTGGCGATCGCCGCGCTGCGGCTGCCGGTGCGGGTCACGGCTCTCGTGCCGGCGGCGGAGAACCACGTGTCCGGCTCGTCGTACCGGCCGGGCGACGTGGTGCGGCACTACGGCGGGCGGACCACCGAGGTGTCCAACACCGACGCCGAGGGCCGCATGGTTCTCGCCGACGCGCTGGCCTACGGGATCCGGCGGTTCAGCCCGGACGCGGTGGTGGACGTGGCCACGCTGACCGGCGCGATGAAGGTCGCGCTCGGCCTGCGGACCGGTGGGCTGTTCGCCACGGACGACAAGCTGGCCGACGAGATCCGCGAGGCCGGCGCGAGCGTCGGGGAGGCGTGGTGGCGGATGCCGCTGCTGGACGCCCACGCCGACGCGGTGCGCGGCGAGCTCGCCGACGTGAAGCAGGCGCCGGGCGGGCCGGGCGGCATCACGGCGGCGCTGTTCCTGCGCGAGTTCACCGAGGGCCTGCCGTGGGCGCACCTGGACATCGCGGGCCCGGCTCGGGCCGAGAAGCCGTACGCGGAGGTCGTCCCGGGGGCGACGGGTTTCGCGGCGCGGACGCTGGTGGCGTTCGCGGAGTCGTTCGGCTCGGACCAGGCGTAGGTCCGGGCGCCCCCACCGTGGGGGTGCGAGCCGCCGTCAGGCGTAGCGCGTGCCGTTCGTGCGCACGTAGTCGCGGAAGGCGGCCACCGCCGGGGTCGGTTCCTCGCCCGCTCGCCAGGTGAGTCCGATCGTGCGGCTGACCCGTGGCGACAGCGGCACCTCCACCACCCCGGCCGGCGGCGCGGGCCCGAAGCGCGGCAGCAGCGCCACCCCCAGCCCCGCGGCGACCAGCCCCCGCGCGGTGTCCGACTCCTGGCTCTCGAACGCGATCTTCGGCTCGAACCCGGCCGCCGCGCACAGGTCGTCGATGATCTGCCGCAGGCCGTAGCCGTGTTCGAGCGTCACGAACGGTTCGTCGGCCAGCTCTTCGACCCGGATGCGGCGCCGCCGGGCCAATGGGTGCGCCTCGGGCACCGACAGCAGCAGGTCCTGCTCCGACAACGCGTAGCTGTCCAGCGCCGCGGTGTCCGGCAGCGGAGCCACCAGCGCCAGGTCCAGCTCGCCGTCTGCCAGTCGGTCCAGCACGTGCTGCCGCGAGCCCTGGACCAGCGAAAACCGTACGCCGGGGTGGTCGGCGCGGAAGTCGCGCAGCAGCGAGGGGACCAGCCAACGGCCCAGCAGGTGCAGGAACCCGAGCACGACGTGGCCGCTGTCCGGCGATATCTCCTCCCGCGTCTGCCGCACGCCCGTCTCGATAGCGGCGAGTGCGCGGGTGGCCGTCGCCGCGAGGATCTCGCCCGGGCGTGTGAGCCGGACGCCGCGCCCGTCCGGCCGGGTCAGCGGCGCGCCGACGACCTCGGACAACCCGGCCAGACGACGGCT
Source organism: Amycolatopsis methanolica 239 (assembly GCF_000739085.1). Taxonomy (NCBI): domain Bacteria; kingdom Bacillati; phylum Actinomycetota; class Actinomycetes; order Pseudonocardiales; family Pseudonocardiaceae; genus Amycolatopsis; species Amycolatopsis methanolica. The sequence continues at coordinate 963,498 of NZ_CP009110.1, forward strand.
CACCGTCGGCTGCGGAATGCCGAGCCGCTCCGCCGCGCGGGTGATGTTGCGTGTTTCACGCAGGGCCGCCAGCAGGGCCAGGCTGGGCGCCAGCTCCGCGGCCAGCCGCTGGTCAGAAGCTTCCGCCGGACTTTCATACGTCACCGTATGAATTCTGCCAGTTCCGCGCATTGGAAGTATTTTTTAGCGCGGCTTACTTTCGAGGCGTGTCAGTCGATGTGCTCGCCCCAGCCCGCCCGGCCACGCGGCGGGTGAAGCTCGCGGTCGCCGCCGCCGGGATTTCGTCGTTCGCCCTGCTCTACGCGCCGCAGCCGGTCCTGCCGCAGCTCGCCGCGCAGTACCGGCTCGACCCCGGTTCGGCGTCGCTGGCGGTGTCGGTGGCGACCGGGGCGCTGGCGATCGCGGTGCTGCCGATCGCGGCGCTGTCGGAGATCGTCGGGCGGCGGCCGATCATCGTCGCGTCGGTGACTTTGTCGGTCGTGCTCGGCCTGCTGATGCCGTTCGCGCCGTCGTACCCGGTGCTGCTCGCGTTGCGGGCGCTGCAGGGGATCGCGATCGCCGGGTTCGCCGGGGTGGCGTCGGCGTACCTGGTGGAGCAGCTCGGCAAGACCGGGGTGGCCGCGGCGGTCGGGGCGATGATCGCGGGCAACACGGTCGGCGGCATGTTGGGCAGGCTGTCCACCGGGTTCAGTGCGGAGGCGCTCGGCTGGCACGGCGCGTTGGCCGTGGTCGCCGGGGTGGCGCTGGTGTGCAGCGCGGTCACGGTGTTGTCGTTGCCGGCGGGCGTGCGGCCGAGCGGTTCGGGGTCGCGGTTGCGGGACGTGCTGACCGGCGTCGGGACCGCGTTGCGGCGGCCGGTGCTGCTGGCGCAGTACGGGGTGGCGATGCTCGCGATGGGCGCCTTCGTGGCGATGTACAACGCGGCGGGGTTCCGGCTGACCGGGGAGCTCGGCCTGTCGCCGGCGGTCGCTTCGCTGGTGTTCCTGGCGTACGCGGTGGGCTCGGTGTCCTCGTCGAACGCGGGCAGGATGGTCGCCCGGTTCGGCCGTCCGCGCGCGGTGCTCGGCGGGCTGGCCGTGATGGCGGCCGGGATCCTGCTCACCCTGCCCGATTCGCTGCCGCTGGTGGTGCTTGGTTTCGTGGTGCTCACCGGCGGTTTCTTCGCCGCGCACGCGGTGGCCAACGGCTGGGCCGCGGCGGAGGCCCCGGAGGGGGCGCGGGGCCAGGCGTCCGGGATGTACACGCTGGCCTACTACCTGGGCAGCAGCGTCGGCGGCACGGTCGGGAGCGTGGTCTTCGGGCGGTTCGGCTGGAGCTGGCTGGTCGGGGCCGCGGTGGTGTGGCTGGCACTGGCCGGCGCCGCGGTGGCCGGTTTGCGGGTACGGACCGCGCGGTGGGTGGTTTCGGCATAGGCCGACCAGCGCGGCGCACGGCGCGGGCTTCGGTCCAGGAGGCGGGCGCCGCCATGATCAGCCTGCGGGCAGCCGCCTACCCGCCGGACCAGCCCGGACCGGCGATCACCGCCGCGCTCAGCCCTCCAGCAGGAAATACTCGTTCCCGAACGGGTCGGCGAACCACGTCGCCTTCGTGCCCCACGGCATGACCTGCGGTTGCCCCGCGAAGGGCACCCCGCGGGCGGACATCTCGGCGTGCGCGGCGGCCACGTCCGGCGTCATCATCGTGATCCCGGTGCCGCCCGGGACCACCTCCCGCGCGTACACCTCCGGCTGTCCCAGCACGATCGACGTCACCGCGCCCGGCGGCGCCACGCTCAGGAACCGGTGCACCGGCCCGAACCGCAGGTCCTCCCGCTTCTCCCATCCCAGCGTGCCCACGTAGAAGCGCAGCGCCTCCTCCTGGTCGCCGACCAGGATCGTGGCGGAGTGCAGGTGCGTGATCACCCTCCGGACGCTACGACCGCGCTCTCACCGGTGTCTTCTTCGTTCTTGCGCATCGGCCGAGGCGAGCGCCGGCAGGGCGATCAGCACCGGCGGCGACCAGTCCTGCCCCAGGTCCAGGTGCACGTCCCGTTGGTGCACCGGCGCCTCCGCCGACACCCGCACCGCCCGCGGGCACGCGCCGGCCACGGTCCGGCACGGGATGAGCTGCGCCGCCGCGCCGCCGCCACTGGGCAGCGCCGAGGACATCACCCAGTACGTGCCCGCCGGGACACCGGTGAGCAGGAAATCGCCCGGTTGGGCCAGCAGGGTGCCGCTGACCGGGAACCCACGGGCGGCGCGCTTGGGGAACAGCCCGACGTACACGGCCGGGTCCGGCCCCAGCGCAACTTGCGCGGCCGCGCTCAGCCGCACCGTGCCCATCACCGTGCCGCCGCCCGCGCCCGGGGACGACGTCGGTCGCGGCGGCGAGGCGGTGAGCACGTCCGGTAGCCGCCGGAACTCGACCGGCGTGGTGCCGACCGCGGCGGCGAACCGCGAGGTGAACGTGCCGACCGCGGAGAAGCCCACCGCGTTGCAGATGTCGATGATCCGCTCGTCGGTCAGCAGCAGCAGCTGTTTGGCCCGCTCGAACCGGCGCGCGGTCAGATACTGGCAGGGCGGCATGCCCAGCTCCCGCGTGAATGTGCGGGCCAGGTGGAACGGGCTGTAGCCGACGTGGTCGGCGACGTCCCCCAGCCCCAACGGCTCCTCCGCGTGCGTGGTGATGAACCGCGCGGCGCTCAGGACTGCCTCGCGCATGACGACCCCCTCGTCGATCCGGACGTTTCCCGCGTGAGGAGATCCTGCACCAGGGGTACGACGATTTCGAGGGGCGTCACACCGCGCCAGTGCCCGGCGACACAGCGCTGACCAGCGATGATCACTGCACCGCGGCGACCAGCAACCCTCCGCCGACCGGAAGCAGCGCCGGCACCAGCCGCTCGTCCTCGCGGATCGCCCGCGCCAGTTCGCGCGCCGCGAGCACCCCGGGCTCCCGCCGCTCGCCGCGGGCCGCGTCGGTCACGCCGTGGAACGCGATCACCCCGCCGGGCCGCAGCAGCTGGACGCCGTGCTCGTAGTAGCGCGGGTACTCGGCGCGCGCCGCGTCCACGAACACCAGGTCGTAGCCGCCGCTGGTGAGACGTGGCAGCACGTCCAGCGCCCGGCCCATGATCAGCCGGGTGCGGCCGGGCGGGTACCCGGCCTCGCGGAAGGTGCGGCGCGCGGCCTGGTGGTGCTCCGGCTCGATGTCGATCGAGGTGAGGACCCCGTCCGGGGCCATGCCGCGCAGCAGGTAGAGCCCGCTGACCCCGATGCCGGTGCCGATCTCGACCACCGCGCGGGCCCGCAGGCTCGTCGCCAGGAAGCACAGCGCCGCGCCGGTCGCGGGTCCGAGCGCCGCGCAGCCCAACTCCGCCGAGCGCGCCCTTGCGGTGAGCAGCGCGGCGTCCGCCGGGTGGTCGGGCAGGTAGCCCTCGGCGTGGTCGCCGCCACTCGCCGCGAGCGTCTCGGAGGTCACGCGGCAAAGGTTAGCGCTGGTCGTCGCCAAACCCGTGGAAGACGTGCACACTTCTCTCAGGCGGCTCTCAGTCTCGTCTCACTACCCACATAAGGAGAGGGGCCAAGCTGGGTCTCAACGGGTGCCAGGGGTTCCCGGGAACACAGTGCGGATGGCCCGCGTTGGACAGATCAGTTGGGAGAACAGCCTGATGGAGGTGCCGTCCCCCACGATGCAGAACAGCCTGGAGAACGAGCAGGTCGAGGGCCGCCCGGTCACCGTCGACGAGTCCGCGTGGACTCCGCCGTCGTGGGACGAGGTCGTCCGCGAGCACGGCGACCGCGTCTACCGGCTGGCGTACCGGTTGACCGGCAACACCCACGACGCCGAGGACCTCACCCAGGAGACGTTCATCCGGGTGTTCCGCTCGCTGGCCTCCTACAAGCCGGGCACCTTCGAGGGCTGGCTGCACCGCATCACCACGAACCTGTTCCTGGACATGGCGCGCCGCCGCTCGCGGGTGCGCATGGAGGGGCTGCCCGAGGACACCGACAGAATCGTCGGTGACGACCCGAGCCCGGAGCAGGTCTACAGCGACACGCACCTGGACCCGGACCTGCAGGCCGCGCTCGACGAGCTGCCGCCGGAGTTCCGCGCCGCCGTGGTGCTGTGCGACGTCGAAGGACTTTCCTACGAGGAGATCGGTGCGACGCTCGGCGTGAAGCTGGGCACCGTGCGCAGCCGGATCCACCGCGGCCGGCAGGCGTTGCGTGCCTCGCTCGAACGGCGCCGGGCGGCCAAGGAGGAATCCGTGGGGGTTTCCGCATGAGCGAACTGCGAGGCTGGGGCCTGCCCGAGTCTCACCTGCTTCCCGACGCCGTCGTCGCCTTCGTGGACGGCGAGATGAGCCTGGGCGCCCACGAGCGTGCCGCGTCGCACGTCGCCCGGTGCCCGATCTGCGCGGCCGAGGTGACGTCGCAGCGCCAGGTGCGCGCGGCGGTCCGGCGCGCGGAAGCCCCGTCGATGCCCGCCAGCCTGCTGGCGAGCCTGCGCAACATCCCGCAGGACACCGACCTGCCGACCAGTCCCGACAACCTCGCCGTCACCGAGGACGGCCAGCTGGTCGCCATCCAGCGGCCCGACCGCGTCGCCGGTCTCCGGTCGTCCCCTTTTGGTTCGTCGGCGCCGCTCGGGTCGAGCGCGCCCCTCGGTAGTGGTTCCGCCGTACTGGGCGGGCAGCGTCAACCCTCGGTGCGGCGCCGTGTCGCGCAGGGCGCCGGGGTGGCCGTGTCCGGCCTGGTCCTGAGCGCGCTCGCGCTCGTCGCGACCTCGGCGACCGGCGACCCGACGCAGGCCAACCCGGAGCCGGGCCAGGCGCCCGCGCCCGGCGTGCTGCGCGCCCAGCTCGGTGGCGAGCCGAGCGCGGCCGCCACCACCACGACGACGACCACGACTCCCGCTCCCGTGGCCGGTCGCTGACGCGCCCTTCACCGTCCGCGGGGGAGAATCGGTGGCGTAGGGTCGCGCCGACAGCACGACGAGCCATCCACCCGGGGAACGATGAGTCAGCCGAACCCACCACAGGACAGCGCCGGCGCGGAACCGCGGCTGGCGCCCCGCCCGCTGGACCGGCCGCCGGTGGATCCCGCGGAAGCCGGCGTGTTCGGCCGCCCGCACGGCGTGGACGGTGCCTTCGACAAGCTCTACACCCCCGGCACGCGCAACGGCGACAGGATCGCGGCCGCGCCGCCCGCGCCGGAGTCGCTGGCCGAGGCGTTCGGCCGCCCGCCCGGCGCGGAGGACGTGCGGCTCCAGCGCCCCGCCGGGGACAACGGCAGGCAGCCGGGCGGTGATCCGGAGCCGCCGCTGTGGTCCCGCATGACCGACCCGTGGCGTGACCCGGGTTCGGCCGCGGTGCTGTCCCGCCCGGCGCTCGATCCCGACGATGAGGACGACGAGGACGCCAACCGTCCGCGCAGCGCCCAGCTGTCGTTGCCCGAGCTGCTGTTCGGCCGCCGCGTGAAGCCGGTCGCGCTGGGGCTGCTCGGGGTTGTGTGCCTGCTCATCGGCGCCGTCGGCGGTCTGATCGGCTGGTGGCTCGGCGGCGCGGGCGACTCGCTGACCGGGTCGGCGACCATCTCCGAGGCCGAGGCGGGCAAGGAACGCGCGCCCGGTTCGATCGCCGAAATCGCGAAGCGCGTGGCGCCGGCGGTCATTTCGATCGAGGTCAAGTCCGGTCAGTCCGGCAGCGTCGGCTCCGGGGTGATGATCGACCCGCAGGGCTACGCGATCACCAACAACCACGTCATCTCGCTGGCCACCAGCGATCCGCAGGCGAAGATCACCGCGGTGTTCACGGACGGCACCCGCACCGAGGCGCGGGTCGTCGGGACGGATCCGAAGACCGACCTGGCCGTGATCAAGGTGGCGGTGTCGAACCCGACGGTGCTGCAGATCGGCGACCCGGCCGGCCTCGAACCGGGCGATTCGGTGATCGCCGTGGGTTCGCCGCTGGGCCTGGAGAACACCGTGACCTCTGGCATCGTGAGCGCGCTGCACCGGCCGGTCACCGCGGCCGGGGAGAACGGCGAGCCGCCGGTCACGTACGACGCGATCCAGACCGACGCGCCCATCAACCGCGGCAACTCGGGTGGCGCGCTGGTCGACTCGACGGGCGCCCTGGTCGGCATCAACTCGTCGATCCGCACGGACGGCGGCGCGGACGGTGGGGGTGGCAGCATCGGCATCGGGTTCGCCATCCCGGCCGACGACGCGATCAAGATCGCCCGCACGCTCATCAGCAGTGGCCAGGTCAAGCACGCCGACATCGGGGTGAACGCGGCGTCGGTCGCGGCGGAGACGTCGGAGGGCGCGCAGGTGCTGAACGTCGCCGACGGCGGTCCGGCCGCGCGGGCAGGCATCGCGGAGGGCGACGTCATCACGAAGCTCGGCGACCGCCTGGTCCGCAATGCGGCGGAGCTGACGGTGGCGGTGCGGCAGCACGAGATCGGGGAGACGGTGCCGGTGCAGCTGGTCCGGCAGGGGCGGACGCTGATGGTCGACGTGACGCTGGGCTCGGACTGACCGCCGGATGGACGAGACGTGAACTCCACGCGCGGGATCCGAACCAGCCGGTTGGCGGGGTAATCTGAGGTAGCTGGAGCCGTGTGAGGCGGAGGTTCGCGAATGTTCGAAAGCGTTGGCTGGGGCGAGATCCTCGTCCTGATCGTCGCGGGCCTGTTCATCCTCGGCCCGGAGCGCCTTCCCGAGGCGGCGGCCTGGCTGGGCCGGAGCGTGCGGAAGGTGCGCGATTTCGCGACCGGCGCCCGGCAGCAGCTCAAGGAAGAGATGGGCTCGGACTTCGAGCAGTTCCAGAAGCCGCTGGAGGACCTGCGGCAGCTGCGCAACTTCGACCCACGCCGGGCGGTCACCCAGCACCTCTTCGACGGTGACCCGGACCCGCTCGGGATCAACGGCCTGTCCGGCGGCAGCGTGAAGCCGAACGGCTACCCCGCCGCGACGACCACCCCGGCCGCGAAGCCGGAACCGGAACCACTCAAACCAGGCGAAAAGCCCCCCACAGACCCAGACGCCACGTAAAAGAGGGCCACCCCAGCAGGGGAGGCCCCACTATTTCGAAACCGCAAGCCGGCAACGAAAAGCAAGCGACCACCCCAACCAGACCTCCCCCGCCCCCGATCCACAGCCGATCTTTAGTCGCCGAGCAGGCGTGTCAAGGCGGGAAAGAGTGCCTTGACACGTCTGCTCGGCGACTGAAACACAATCAGGCATCGGGGGCGGGGGTGGTCGAAAGGTGACCTTTCGAGCGCCGTGAGGCGCTTTCCGCGCGATGGCGCGGGTTTAAAGATCAAAAGACAGTCCTCGCCGGACGGGCAGGCTCCGGAATGACCACCCAGCTCACCTGTGCATGCGGGCTACCGTCCGCTGGGGCTGAGGTTCAGCATCTTCCCGGCCAGCCCACGGGCCCGCACCGAGAGCTTCTTCGCCACATCCCGCAGCACCTCGGACGCCGGAGCTTCGGGTTCGGCGAGCACCAGCGGCGTCCCGGCGTCACCCTGCTCCCGCAGGCGCGGGTCGAGCGGCACCTGGCCCAGCAGCGGCACCTCGGAGCCCACCGACTTCGACAGCGAATCGGCCACGGTCCTGCCGCCGCCGGAGCCGAAGATCTCCATCCGCTCGCCGGACGGGGTCTCCAGCCACGACATGTTCTCGATGACCCCGGCGACCCGCTGCCGCGTCTGCATCGCGATCGCGCCCGCCCGTTCGGCGACCTCCGCGGCGGCCTGCTGCGGCGTGGTCACCACCAGGATCTCCGCGTTCGGGATCAGCTGGGCGACCGAGATCGCGATGTCACCGGTGCCCGGCGGCAGGTCCAGCAGCAGGATGTCCAGGTCGCCCCAGAACACGTCGGCCAGGAACTGCTGCAGCGCGCGGTGCAGCATCGGGCCGCGCCACACCACCGGCGTGTTGCCGGGGGTGAACATGCCGATGGAAATGACCTTCACGCCGTGCGCCTGCGGCGGCATGATCATCTGCTCGACCTTCGTCGGCTTCTCACGCGCGCCCAGCATGCGCGGCACCGAGTGGCCGTAGATGTCCGCGTCGACCACGCCGACCGACAGCCCGCGCTGGGCCATCGCCACCGCGAGGTTGACCGTCACGCTCGACTTGCCGACCCCGCCCTTGCCGGACGCGACGCAGTACACCCGCGTCATCGAGCCCGGCTGGGCGAACGGGATGACCGGCTCCGCGGCGTCGCCGCGCAGCTGTTTCCGCAGCTCGGTGCGCTGCTCGTCGCTCATCACGTCGAGCTCGACCCGGACCTCACGCACCCCGGGGAGCTTGCCGACCGCGGCCTTGGTGTCCTTGGTGATGGTGTCCTTGAGCGGACAGCCGGCCACCGTCAGGTACACCGCGACCGAGACGACACCGTCCGAACCGACCGCGACGTCCTTGACCATGCCGAGTTCCGTGATGGGCTTGCGGATCTCGGGGTCGTGAACGTCCTTCAGCGCCGCGCGGACGTCCTCGACACTGGGGATCTGCTGCGTACTGGTCACCCCACCATGCTACGGACCGGTAATGGCCTCTGCCTGCGCCCTATTGCTTTTCCCACGTCGCGGCTTCGTGTTGAGGTCCTCACGCAGCTTGTCCAGCTCCCCGCGCAGGTAGTCGCGGGTGGCGACCTCGCCGACCGCAAGGCGCAGCGCGGCCAGCTCGCGCGCCAGGTACTCGGTGTCGGCCTTGGTCTGCGCCGCCCGGTGCCGGTCCTCCTCCAGGGACACCCGGTCCCGGTCGTCCTGCCGGTTCTGCGCGAGCAGGATCAGCGGCGCCGCGTACGCCGCCTGCGTGGAAAACGCCAGGTTGAGCAGGATGAACGGGTACGGGTCCCAGCGGAGCGCGGCCGCGCTCAGGTTGACGATGATCCACACGACGACGATGAGGGTCTGCCAGAACAGGTACTTCCCGGTGCCGAGGAACCGGGCCAGCCGCTCCGACAGCCGTCCGAAGCTGTCCGGGTCGATGCTGACCAGTGGACCCCGTCCGGAGCGGGGCTGGTCGAGGCGGCGCCGCGCGGTCAACTCAGGCACTGTCGATCTCCTGTCCCTCGGTGATGTCGTGCAGCCCGGTCTCGCGCCAGCGGTCGGGCAGCAGGTGGTCGAGCAGGTCGTCGACCGTGACGGCGCCCAGCAGGTGGTCCTGGTCGTCCACGACCGGACCGCACGCCAGGTTGTATGCCGCGAAGTAGCGGGTGATCTCGGGCAGGTCGGCGTCCGGTCCGAGAGCGGGCAGGTCGGTGTCCACGGCGCTGGCGACCAGCTCGGCAGGCGGTTCCCGGAGCAGGCGCTGGAAGTGCGCGCACCCCACGTAGCGGCCGGTCGGGGTCTCGGTCGGCGGGCGGCACACGAACACCAGGCTGGCCAGCGCGGCGGGCAGGTCGGGGTTGCGGATGTGCGCCAGCGCCTCGGCGATCGTGGCGTCCGGGGTGAGGATGACCGGCTCCGGCGTCATCAGGCCGCCCGCCGTGTCGGAGGAGTAGGTGAGCAGGCGCTTCAGCGGCTCGGACTCGTCCGGGTGCATCAGGTCGAGCAGGCGGCTCTGCTCGGCCGGGGCCAGCTCGGCGAGCAGGTCGGCCGCGTCGTCCGGATTCATCGCCTCCAGGATGTCGGCGGCGCGCTCCTCGGCCAGGTGGGCGAGCAGTTCCTTCTGGTCCTCCTCGGGCAGCTCCTCCAGCACGTCGGCGAGCCGCTCGTCGTCCATCGAGTCGACCACCTCGTGCCGCCGCTTGGTCGGCAGGTCGCGCATGGTCGCGGCGATGTCGACGGCCCGCATGGTGTCGAACAGCATGAGCAGCTGCCCGGCGCCCTGCGGCTGCCCGGTGAGGTCGGTCAGGCCCAGCCCGCGCACCTCCGACCAGGGCAGGACCTGCAGCGAGGACCGCCGCCTTCCGATGCCGAGCCGTCCGGAGCGCTCGCGGACGGCGAGCTTGGCCAGCACCCAGTCGCGGGTGCGGACCGGTTCCATCGCCGCGTCGGAGACCGTGACGCGGGCGTCGGTGGAGGCCAGCCGGGCCTGTGCGTCGATCAGCTGCCCGAGCACGAGGACCTCGTTGGGGCGGCGGTGGAAGCGGCGCATGTTGACCGTGCCGGTCGCGAGCGTGACGGCGTTCGGCTCGATCGCGGTGACCCGGAGCATCGGCACGAACACCCGGCGGCGGGTGGCCAGCTCGACCACGAGCCCCAGCACCCGCGGCGGCTGCTGGTCGAGCCGCAGGCCGGCGACCAGGTCGCGCACCTTGCCGATGGACTCGCCGTCCGGTCCGAAGACCGGAAGGCCGGCCAGCTGGGCGGCGAAGACCCTGTTCACTCCAGCCATGCCGCCAACACTATTCGAGCGCGGCCCACTCGGCGATCGCACTGAGGATCGCCACGCTGGGGAAACCGCCGTGCTCAGCGGCCCACAACCAGTTGTCCACGGCCCGCACGAGCGTCCACGCGCGGGCGCGGTCCGGGTCCAGCCCGGCGGTCGGCACACGCATCCGTTCTTCCACTGTGGACTCTCCGAACCGGTTCCACAGCAGGGGGATCAGGCCGAACGAGAACATCCTTGCCGGGACATGGGAACCGTGGCTGGTGATCGACCCTCAGCCGATCGCCGGGGACCCGGAGGCGGCGTCGAGCAACCGCTTCGGCACGGGCCCGCCCAGCCGTGTCCAATCGGCGGGCATCTCCTCGGCGAACCGGACCGCCTCGTCGCGCAGCGTGCGGCCGAGCGGGGGAGCGGGGACGGTCAGCCGGTGCAGCAGGCCGCGCGTGGTCTCCAGCGCCTTGTCCAGCGGCTCGGTGAGCAGTGGGCGGGACGCGTCCAGCCGCTCCAGCAGCAGCGCGCCGCGGGCGCTTTCCAGCAGCCGCACGGCTCCCCGGCCGTCCCAGGCGGACAACGCCATCGGCTCGTCGCGGGTGCCGTCGTCCTGCCAGGCGAGATTCAGCACGAGCGGTTCGCCGTCGCGGCGCACCGGGAACACCAGCGCGGTGTACCCGTGCCACGGCGGGCCCTCGATCACCAGCCCCCACCGGCGGCAGCACCAGGCCACCAGGTCCGGCAGCGCGGCCAGCCACGGCCGCACCACGTCGCCCTCGTTGTCGATCAGCCGTTGTGAAAACTCCCCCGGTACCCGCACCTCACCGAGCCTGCCAGTGATCGGGCACTTCCCAACCGGTGTGACGGGGGTAACATCACGTCAAGGGACACGCACCCCCCGGGAGCCGCCATGCTGGCTGAAATCGTCTCCATAGTCGCGGCCGTGGGAGTCACCGGGCTCGCCATGAGCGTTCGCGTCGTGAAGCAGTACGAGCGCGGGCTGATCTACCGCTTCGGCCGGGTCTCCTCGGCCATCCGGGAGCCCGGCCTGACCATGCTGATGCCGATCGCGGACCGGCTGCAGAAGGTGAACATGCAGATCGTCACCCTGCCGGTGCCCGCGCAGGAGGGCATCACGCGGGACAACGTGACGGTCCGCGTCGACGCGGTCGTGTACTTCAAGGTCATCGACCCTGTGGTCGCCGCGGTCAACGTGCAGGACTACCGGTTCGCCGTCGGGCAGGTGGCCCAGACCTCGCTGCGCTCCATCATCGGCAAGAGCGACCTGGACGACCTGCTGTCCAACCGTGAGCGGCTCAACCAGGGGCTCGAGCTGATGATCGACAGCCCGGCGCTGGACTGGGGCGTGCACATCGACCGCGTGGAGATCAAGGACGTCGCGCTGCCCGAGTCGATGAAGCGGTCGATGTCGCGCCAGGCCGAGGCCGAACGCGAGCGCAGGGCGCGGGTCATTTCCGCCGACGGCGAGCTGCAGGCGTCCCACAAGCTGTCCGAGGCGGCGGGCGTCATGGCCGACACCCCCGCGGCGCTGCAGTTGCGCCTGCTGGAGACGGTGGTGCAGGTGGCGGCGGAGAAGAACTCCACCCTGGTGCTGCCGTTCCCCGTGGAGCTGCTCCGCTTTCTCGAACGGAGCACCGCCCAGCCGGGGAACGTGAGCGAGCAGCCCGCGAACGGGCAGGCGCCGATCCCGAGGCAGTCGGAGGAGTCCGCCCCCGGGTGAGGCGCGCCATATGCGGGAAGGCGGAACGGGGACCATACTCGCCGGTAATTCCGCCCGCTGACACAGGAGTCGCCCCATGGCCCGTCTGGCCCAGACCGCCGGTCTCACCGACGTGCAGTCGGAGATCCTGTCCACGGTTCGCTCGTTCGTGGACAAGGAGATCATCCCGCACGCCCAGGAGCTGGAGCACGCGGACGCCTACCCGGCGGACATCGTCGAGGGCATGAAGGAGATGGGCCTGTTCGGGATCACGATCCCGGAGGAGTACGGCGGGCTGGGGGAGTCGCTGCTGACCTACGCGCTCGTGGTCGAGGAGATCGCGCGCGGCTGGATGAGCGTGTCGGGTGTCATCAACACGCACTTCATCGTGGCGCACATGATCTCCCGGCACGGCACGCCGGAGCAGAAGCAGAAGTACCTGCCGAAGATGGCGGCGGGCGAGGTCCGCGGTTCGTTCTCGATGTCCGAGCCCGACCTCGGCTCGGACGTGGCGGCCATCAAGACCCGCGCGCGGCGGGACGGGGACGACTACGTCATCGACGGGTCGAAGATGTGGCTGACCAACGGCGGCTCGTCGAACCTGATCGCGCTGCTGGTGCGCACCGACGAGGGTGCGGAGAAGGCGCACCAGAACCTGACGACGTTCCTGGTGGAGAAGCCGGAGGGCTTCGGCGAGGTCGCGCCGGGGCTGACCATCCCCGGCAAGATCGACAAGATGGGTTACAAGGGCGTCGACACCACCGAGGCGGTGTTCGACGGCTTCCGCATCCCGGCCGCGCAGGTTCTCGGCGAGGCGCCGGGCAGGGGCTTCTCGTTCATGATGGACGGCATCGAGGTCGGCCGGGTGAACGTGGCGGCGCGGGCGTGCGGCATCGCGATCCGGGCGTTCGAGCTGGCGGTGGAGTACGCGCAGCAGCGCAAGACGTTCGGCAAGCCGATCGCCCAGCACCAGGCCATCGCGTTCAAGCTCGCGGAGATGGCCACCAAGGTCGAGGCGGCGCACCTGATGATGGTCAACGCGGCGCGGCTGAAGGACACCGGCGAGCGCAACGACGTGGCGGCGGGCATGGCCAAGCTCATCGCGTCCGAGTACTGCGCCGAGGTCACCCAGGAGGCCTTCCGCATCCACGGCGGTTACGGCTACAGCAAGGAGTACGAGATCGAGCGCCTGATGCGGGAGGCGCCGTTCCTGCTCATCGGCGAGGGCACCAGCGAGATCCAGAAGACGATCATCAGCCGCGGCTTGCTGCGCGAGTACCAGTCCCGCTCCTGAGGGCACGGCCCGCCCATCCGTGGGCGGGCCGCTACGCCTTCGCGACCATCGACAGCCCGTCCGTCGCGAGGGCGAACACCCGGACGAGCGCCCGCGGACCGCGGAGTCGCGGTCGAGCCGCTCGAGCGAGGCGAACCGTTCGGGAGCGAGGTCGACCGTGACGATCCCACCGGTCCCAGCGCGATCCGCGGCCGCGAACAGCGCCAGGCACCGGTGGCCCGCACGCTCCCGCCGCGCTCCTCGCGCATCAGCGACTGCAGGAGCACGGCTCCCGGCCGGATCTGGCCGCGGAGCGCCTCGACGGAGCTCCACCGGGTCGCGAAACCCCGGGACTCCGCCTCCGCCTGGATTTCGAGCAGTGTTCCGAAGCTGATTCGCACACGCGGAAGTCGGCGTCGGCCGAGTCGATCAAGGGCACCGGTGCATCATCCCCGCCGAAGGCAGTCGGAGTGTCGGGTTCGCGTGGTTTCATAGGGGTTGGCAGGATGAAGTCACTCGATCACTACGACAGCACAGGTGATGACCGTGACCAGCCCGTTCTCCTCCGGCGGCCGTCAAGCACAGGGCCTGCCGCGCTTGCCGACGCCGCCCACGGGATGGCCGATCGGCTCCTACGCCACCTACCAGGAGGCGCAGCGGGCGGTCGACTACCTCGCTGACAACCAGTTCGCGGTCGAGGACGTGACCATCGTCGGCGTGGACCTGATGCTCGTCGAACGGGTGCTGGGCCGCCTGTCGTGGGGTCGGGTCCTCATGACGGGCGCGATCTCCGGCGCCTGGTTCGGCCTGTTCGTGGGTTTCCTGCTCGCCATGTTCGCCTCCGGCGCGGAGGTCACTTACCAGCCGATCCTGGTCGGCCTGGTGTCCGGTGTGCTGTTCGGCCTGGTGTTCGCGGCCATCAGCTACGCCTCCTCGCGCGGCCGTCGCGACTTCGCCTCGGCCAGCCAGCTCGTCGCCGGCCGCTACGACGTCCTGTGCCAGCCGCGCAACGCGGAGCAGGGCCGTGACCTGCTGGCGAAGCTCGCGATGCGGCCATCCGGGTCATCGAGCTGAATCGTGACCTCCACCGCTTGCGGGCGGTGATCCCCGGGCATAGTTTGACTTCCCACCGATCGTGCGACCCGGGTTGACAGCCTCGGGTTGCTTGATTGCATGCACGACGGCGTGCGGGGTGGGTCTCCCGCCGGCCGCGTGCCGAGGAGGAGGCCTGATGGGGAACGGTACGAGCCGGGGCAGGCCGCCCGGCCGGATCGCAGCAGCGGTCGGCGTGAGCGTCCTGACCGCCGGTCTGGTGACCGCGTGCGGATCCGAAGAGGGGATCACGCTCAACCTGTACTACGCGCCGGAGGACACGTTCCAGACGGTCGTGGACAACTGCAACGCCAAGGCGGCGGGGCGCTACAACATCGTCTACAACAAACTGCAGCGCGGCGCCGACGACCAGCGGGTGCAGATGGCGCGCCGGCTCGCCGCCGGTGACGACGGCCTGGACATCCTGGGCCTCGACGTCACCTGGGTGCCGGAGTTCGCCGAGGCAGGCTGGGCCGAGGAGTGGACCGGCGCCAACCGCGACCAGGCCGAGGCGGGTGTGCTGCCCGGGCCGCTGGCCACCGCGACCTGGAACGGCAAGCTGTACGCCGCGACGAAGAACACCAACGTCCAGCTGCTCTGGTACGACGACCGCATCACGCCGCAGCCGCCCGAGACCTGGGACGAGATGATCGCCGAGGCCGAGCAGCTCAAGGCGGCGGGCAAGCCGCACAACATCCTGTTCACCGGCGCCCAGTACGAGGGCCTCGTGGTCATCTACAACACTCTCGTCGCCTCCGCGGGCGGGCACATCCTCTCCGACGACGGCAAGTCCGTGGTCATGGACGAGGGCGCGGTGCAGGCCCTGGAGATCCTGAAGCGGGTTACCTCCAGCGGCATCACCGACCCGTCGCTGACGAACATGAAGGAGGACGAGACCCGTCAGGCCTTCCAGCGCGGCAACGGCGCCTTCGAACTGAACTGGCCGTTCGTGTACGCGTCCTACGCGGAGGAGCAGCCGCAGGACCTGCCGCACTTCAAGTGGTCGACCTACCCGGCCGTCGATCCCGGCGTCCCGGCCCGCACCACGATCGGTGGCTACGACCTCGCCGTCAGCTCGACCTCGAAGCACAAGCCCGAGGCGTTCGAGGCGGCGCTGTGCCTGCGCAGCCAGGAGAACCAGAAGTTCTCCGCGCTCAACGACGGTGTGCCGCCGAGCATCGAGGCGCTCTACACCGACGAGACCCCGCTCGACCCGACCAAGCCGGTCAACGCGGACGACAACCCGAGCATGGCGACCGCGTACCCGATGCGGGACGCGATCTTCGCCGCGCTCAAGGATCCCGCGGTGCGCCCACTGACCCCGGCATACCAGAGCCTGTCGACCGTGATCTCCAAGGTGCTGTCGCCGCCGTCGGAGATCGACCCGCAGAAGACCGCCGAAGAGCTGCGCACCAAGCTGACCGACGCGCTGAACTCGAAAGGGGTGATCCCGTGAGCACGGTCGAGGACGTTTCCACGACGCCACAGACCACGGCGAAACCGGGGAAACCGGCCCTGAGCGAAGGGAAGCGGGCGGAGCGGCGGCTGGGCTGGCTGCTGTGCGCTCCCGCGGCCTTCGTGATGGTCGCGGTCACGGGTTACCCGATCGCGTACTCGATCTGGCTGTCCCTGCAGCGGTACGACCTGCGGTTCCCGAACGACACCGAGTTCGTCGGCCTCGCGAACTACGCGGCCGTGCTGTCGGACTCCTACTGGTGGACGGCGTTCGCCACGACCGTGGTGCTCACCGTGGTCTCGGTGGCCATCGAGCTGGTGCTCGGCATGCTGCTGGCGCTGATCATGCACCGCACGCTCGTCGGGCGGGGTCTGGTGCGCACGGTGGCGCTGATCCCGTACGGGATCGTGACCGTGGTCGCCGCGTTCTCCTGGTACTACGCGTGGACCCCGGACACCGGGTACCTGGCGAACATCCTGGCCGGGGATTCGGCGCCGCTGACGCAGTACCTGCCGTCGATGGCGATCATCATCCTGGCCGAGGTGTGGAAGACGACACCGTTCATGGCGCTGCTGCTGATGGCCGGGCTCGCGCTGGTGCCGGACGACCTGCTCAAGGCCGCCGCCATGGACGGCGCCAACGGGTGGCAGCGGTTCATCAAGGTGATGGTGCCGGTGATGAAGCCGGCGATCCTGGTGGCGCTGCTGTTCCGCACGCTCGACGCGTTCCGCATCTTCGACAACATCTACGTGCTCACCGGCGGTCAGAACGACACGTCGTCGGTGTCCATGCAGACCTACAACAACCTGATCAAGGGGCTGAACCTCGGCATCGGCTCGACGATGTCCGTGCTCATCTTCATCACGGTCGCGATCATCGCGTTCATCTTCATCAAGCTGTTCGGCACCGCGGCGCCGGGCAGTGACCAAGGGGGGAAGCGCTGATGGTGATGGGCGGAGCGGTTACCACCGGCCGCAGGACGAGATGGACCCTCATCGACATCCTGGTGGTGGTCTACGCGCTGGTGCCGGTGCTGTGGATCCTGTCGCTGTCGTTGAAGACCAAGGACACCATCGACGACGGGAAGTTCATCCCGCGGTCGTGGACCCTGCAGAACTACGCGGACATCTTCCAGACCCTGGACTTCGTGCGGGCGCTGATCAACTCGATCGGCATCTCGCTCATCGCGACGCTGATCGCGGTGGTCCTGGGGATGATGGCGGCGTACGCGATCGCGCGGCTGGACTTCCCCGGCAAGCGGCTGCTGGTCGGGATCTCGTTGCTGATCGCGATGTTCCCCCAGGTGTCGCTGGTGAGCCCGCTGTTCAACATCGAACGGACGCTGGGGCTGTTCGACACGTGGGCCGGCCTGATCCTGCCGTACATCACGTTCGCGCTGCCGCTGGCGATCTACACGCTGTCCGCGTTCTTCCGCGAGATCCCGTGGGAGCTGGAGAAGGCGGCCAAGATGGACGGCGCCACGCCGGGCCAGGCGTTCCGCCGGGTCATCGCGCCACTGGCGGCGCCCGGCGTGTTCACCACCGCGATCCTGGTGTTCATCTTCTGCTGGAACGACTTCCTGTTCGCCATCTCGCTGACCTCGACCAACGCGTCGCGGACGGTGCCGGCGGCGTTGTCGTTCTTCACCGGGGCCTCGCAGTTCGAGGACCCGACCGGGACGATCTGCGCCGCCGCGGTCGTGATCACCATCCCGATCATCCTGTTCGTGTTGTTCTTCCAGCGCCGCATCGTCGCGGGGCTGACCTCCGGTGCGGTGAAGGGGTAGCGCCAATGGCTGAGATCGTGCTGGACAAGGTGAGCAAGCGCTATCCGGACGGTGCGCTCGCCGTGTCCGAAGTGGACCTGCAGGTCGCCGACGGCGAGTTCATCATCCTGGTCGGTCCGTCCGGGTGCGGGAAGTCGACCACGCTGAACATGGTGGCGGGGCTGGAGGACATCTCCTCGGGCGAGCTGCGCATCGACGGCGAGCGGATGAACGAGAAGGCGCCGAAGGACCGGGACATCGCGATGGTATTCCAGTCCTACGCGCTGTACCCGCACATGAGCGTGCGGGAGAACATGGCCTTCCCGCTGCGGCTGGCCAAGGTGGACGATGCGACGGTCAAGGCGAAGGTCGAGGAGGCCGCCGAGATCCTGGACCTGACGCAGCACCTGGACCGCAAACCGTCCAACCTGTCCGGTGGTCAGCGGCAGCGGGTGGCGATGGGACGCGCGATCGTGCGCAGCCCCAAGGCGTTCCTGATGGACGAGCCGCTGTCCAACTTGGATGCGAAGCTGCGCGGGCAGATGCGGACGTCGGTGTCGAAGTTGCAGCGCCAGCTCGGCACCACCACGTTGTACGTCACGCACGACCAGACGGAGGCCATGACGCTGGGCGACCGGGTCGTGGTGCTGCGGGCGGGGTATGTGCAGCAGATCGGTTCGCCGCAGTTCCTCTACGACCACCCGACCAACCTGTTCGTCGCCGGGTTCATCGGGTCGCCGTCGATGAACTTCGTGCCGGCCACGCTGGAGGAGGGGAGCCTGAAGAGCGCACTGGGCACGGTCCAGCTGCCGGACCGGTTGCGGCGGCTGGCGGAGGAGGCCGGTGCGCCGCGTGAGGTGATCGCGGGCATCCGGCCGGAGCACTTCGAGGACGCCGGGCTGCTGGAGGAGTCCGCCCGCGCCGGCGGTTGCGTGTTCAGCGCCCACGTCGACGTGCTGGAGTCGATGGGCTCGGAGAAGTACGCGTATTTCACGGTCGAGGGCGAGCTGGCCACGACGTCGGAGCTGGCCGAGCTGGCGGCGGACGCCGGAGCGGACGACGTGCCGGGCGGCGGAGCCTCCATCACGGCCCGGTTGTCCCCCGCGTCGGGCGCCCGGGAGGGCGGCACGCTCGACGTGTGGTTCGACGTGCAGAAGGTCCAGCTGTTCGACCCGGCGTCGGGGAAGAACCTGACCTACGAGGGCTGAGCACTCCGTTCGGGCCGGAGCGCCACTGTCACCCGCGAGTGGTGCTCCGGCCCGTTCTCGGCTTGATCCGACAGCATGGTTGCTAGCATGCTGTCATGAGTCAGGTCAGCTGGCGCGCCGCCGACGAACTGGTGCATCGGGTCCGGCAGGCCGCGGCTCAACGGGGGGAAAGCATGAACGAGTTCATCACGCGCGTCCTCGACGCGGCGACGGATCCGGATCTGGCGGGCGACGAGAACGCCCGGCTGCGCGAACGCCTCCGCCGGGCCGGGCTGCTGTGGGAACCCGAAACGCCGACCACGCGCCCCGACCCGGCCGCGGTGACCGCCGCGGCCCGCCGCGCGGCCGCGAGCGGCCCTTTGGCTGCCGACTTGATCAGGGAAGAACGCGGCCGGCGGTGAGGGGTTTCGCGGTGGCCGGGGACGTTGGGCGAGTTGGGGGTCCGCGACCGGCGCGAAGGCCCGTGCGGCTGGTGTCTGTGTCCAGCGGTGTCCGTCCGGCTGCGTGGGCAGGCCGGGCGGCTGGGCGCGCCCGCGCGCGGAGGCGGCATCCGGCGCTGGACCGCCGTTCGGGGATGTTGGCTGGGGTGGCTGTGCTGCGGTTGGGCTTGGAGCCGCAGGGAGTGGGGCTGTGGTGATCGGCGTGCCCGAGCGCGGTTGGCCGGCGGGGCGTGCCGCCCGGGCGGACGGAGCACTGGCCGGACGGCCGCCGGTCACCCGCGTGAGCGTGCTCTTCTGGAAGCGCGGCGCACGATGAGCGTCTTCGTCGACTCATCCGCGCTCGTCAAGCTCTACGTGGCCGAGCCGGGCAGCGAGCAGGTCCAGGCGCTGTCCGGGATGGTCGTCTCCCAGATCGCGCGCGTCGAGATCCCGGCCGCGCTCTGGCGCAAGCACCGCACGGGCGCTATCTCCGCGGGTGACGCTCGCCTGCTGGTGTCCGCCTTCGAGGCCGACTACCACGGCACACCGGACGAGCCGCCCCGGTTCGCCGTCGTTCCGGTGACCCCGATCGTCCTCGACGTCGCCGCCCGGCTCACCGGGGTGCACGGCCTGCGGGCCTACGACGCCATCCAGCTCGCCACCGCCCAGCTGGTCGCGTCGGCCGACCGCGAGTGCCGGACCTTCGCGGCGTTCGACAAGGCGCTGTCCGAAGCCGCCGCGGGGGAGGGCTTCCACCCGGTCGGTGGCTGACCCCTCGGCCGCGACCAGGTAGGAGCTGCCACCCGCCGGGTGCCCTGAAGGATCTCTCAGCCTGGAGCGGGCATTCTCACCTCAACAACGGGAGGTGGCGGATGACCGGCTCGGCGGTGCCGCGATGATCTTCCTCGGGGTGGTCTGCGCGGTCCTCGGGGCGGTCGCCGCCGCGTTCGGGGCCTGGTTGCAGCACCGCGGTGTCACCACCACCGGCCGCACGAACCCGGCCGCCCTCCTGCGCAACCCGGCCTGGCGGCAGGGCGTTCTCGTGCTCACCACCTGCACCGTCCTGCAGGCGCTCGCCCTCGCGTTCGCCCCCGTCACCGTCGTGACCCCGGTCGTCGTGCTGGCGCTGCCGATCCTGACCGTCCTCAACGGACCCCGCGACCACGTCACGCGCGCCGCCGTCGCCGCCGTCACCCTCGCCGTCGCGGTGTTCGTCACCCTGAGCGCGCGCGACGCGCGGCCCACCACGATCCCGCCGGACACCGTCGTCGACGCAGGGCAGCTCGTCGGCGTCCTCGTCATCGCCCTGGTCGCCGTCGCCGCGCTCGCCCAGGGCATCGCCCGCAGCGCGGCCCTCGCCGTCGCCGCCGGGGCAGGTTACGGCCTGGCCGCCGTGCTCACCAGGGACGTCCTGCACTCCGACGGCCTGCCCGTGCTCTCGCTGCTCGCGGCGGTCCTCGCGTTCGCCACCGCCGCCTGGCTCGTCCAGCACGCCTACGCCAGCGGCCCGCCGGACGTCGTCGTCGGGTGCCAGACCGCCGGCAACCCGGTGGCCGCCACCGCGCTCGGCATGACCGTCCTCGGCGAGGCGCCCGAACTCGACCTGCCGGTCCTCGCCGCGTGCGGGGCCACCGCGATCGCCGGCGTCGCGGTGCTCGCGGTCCGGCGCCACCACCTCAACGCCGCGAGTGCCACGCCTTCATCGCACAGTCCAGCATCTCGTGGTCCAGCGGCGGCACCGGCAGCTCCTGCCGCTCGCCGCCGTCCGCGCGCAGTCCGTCAAGCAGCATGGTCAGGTACCGCTGCCACAGGTCCGGGGCCACGTCGTGCGAGTACTCCACGACCGACACGACCATCTTGAACAGCACCGGGCAGTCCGTCTCGACGAAGTCCGCCCGCAACGCGCCGCTGTCCTTCGCCCGCTGCACCAGTTCGGTCACCACCGGGATCATCCGGTCCTTGACCCGCGCCACCTCGACCTGGCCGAACGCGTTGCTGAGCAAGGTGTCCCGCATTCCGCGGTCGGCCGCCATCATGCCGACGGCCTCCCACACGAACTTGCGGAAACCCTCCCACGGATCCGGATCGGCCAGCGCCGCGCGGGCGTTCTCTTCGATCTCCTCCAGCCGGCGCGCGAACATCGCGTCGATCAGGTGTTCCTTGTTCGGGAACCGCCGGTAGACCGTGCCGACGCCCAGCCCCGCCGCGTGCGCCACGTCGTCCAGCGTCGCGTCGAAGCCCCGCTCCCGGAACACGTCCCGGGCCGCCGACAGGATCCGCAGCCGGTTCCGTTCGGCGTCGCGCCGCAGCGGCCGCGGCGATGCGGCCGGCAGTGTGTCCCGCGTCATGAAACCCATTCTACCAAATCTGAGATAGCTCCTCCGGTTTTTGGGTACGGTGGGAAGCGAAGGGGAGGTACCCACTCCACATACGTCTGCGAGGACCGGAATGACGCAAACCACCTACGTCGAGCCCGCCGGGGGGAGACCAGCCGGCTCGACGGCCGACCCGCACCACGCGCGGCGCTGGCTGATCCTGGTGATGATCGGGCTCGCCCAGCTGATGGTCGTGCTCGACGCGACCATCGTGAACATCGCGCTGCCCACCGCCCAGCACGAACTGGGCTTCTCCAGCGACGCCCGCCAGTGGGTCGTCACCGCCTACGCGCTCGCCTTCGGCAGCCTGCTGCTGCTCGGCGGCCGCGTCAACGACCTGTTCGGCCGCAAGCGCGCCTTCCTCATCGGCCTTGCCGGATTCGCGCTCGCCTCGGCGGTCGGCGGCGCCGCGAACGGCATCGAGATGCTGATCGTCGCCCGCGCCGCGCAGGGTGTGTTCGGTGCGCTGCTCGCGCCCGCCGCGTTGTCGCTGCTGACCACCACGTTCACCGACCCGAAGGAACGCGGCCGCGCGTTCGGCATCTTTGGCGCGATCGCAGGCGGGGGTGCCGCGGTCGGACTGCTGCTCGGCGGGGTGCTCACCGAGTACCTCGACTGGCGCTGGTGCATGTTCGTCAACATCGTCTTCGCGGTGATCGCCTTCGCCGGCGGCTCCAGCCTGCTGCGGCACCGGCCGTCGGAGGACCGGCCGAAGCTGGACATCCCCGGCACGGTCGTGTCGACCCTGGGCCTGTTCGCTGTCGTCTACGGCTTCGCCAACGCCGAGACCCACGACTGGTCGTCGCCCCTGGTGTGGGGTTTCCTGGCGGCCGGTGTCGTGCTGCTCGGCGTGTTCGTCCGCATCGAGACCCGCGTGGCGCACCCGCTGCTGCCGATGCGCGTGCTGCTCGACCGCAACCGCGGCGGCGCCTACCTCGCGGTGTTCCTGCTGGGCATCGGGATGTTCGGCATCTTCCTGTTCCTGACCTACTACCTGCAGCAGAACCTCGGGTTCACGCCGATCACGTCCGGCCTGGCGTTCCTGCCGATGGTCGGCACGCTGATGGTGAGCGCGACGCTGTCCACGAGCGTGCTGCTGCCGCGCATCGGGCCGAAGGTCCTCGTCGGGGCAGGCATGGTGATCGCCGCGGCCGGGCTGTTCTGGCTCAGCGGCATCGACTCGGCCAGCACCTACGCCAGCGGCGTGCTGTTCCCGCTCATGGTGGCCGGCGTCGGCATCGGGTTGTCGATGGCGCCCTCGATGAACGTCGCCATCTCGGGCGTCGACCCGCACGACGCCGGGGTCGCCTCGGCGACGGTCAACACCGGCCAGCAGATCGGCGGCTCGATCGGCACCGCGCTGCTCAGCTCGGTCGCCGCCGACGCCGCGAGCTCGTTCGCCGCGGGAAAGACGCCGACCCCGCAGCTGCTGGCGGACGCCGCGATCCACAGCTACACCACGGCATTCACCTGGGCGGCGGGCATCTTCCTGCTCGGCGCGGTGGTCTGCGGACTGCTGATCAAGCCGGGCGTGCCGGAAGTGGTCGACACCGACATGCCGGTCGTCCACGCGTGACGGAAGCCCGCCGGTGCGTCAGCGCCGGCGGGCCCGCAGCGCTTCGATGACCTCGTCGTCCCAGCGGTGCTGGCGGATCAGGCGATAGCGCTCCCCGGCGACCCACATGTAGGCCTCGGCCTCGGTGCGGTCGCCGACCAGCTCCGCCTGCCGCATCATCTCCACCACCGGCAGGTACTCCTCCTCGTACCAGCGCCGCGCGATCGTGGCGCGGTCGAGGAACTTCCCCTCGGACTGCATCAGCCGGAAACCCCAAGCCTCGACGTGCTCCCCGAGGTGCGCGTAGTCCCACGGGTCGCTCACCACGATCGCCGCCCGCGCCTCGCCGGACAGCGGCACCCGCGACAGGAACAGCCGCCGGTAGTCCTTCACGATCAGGTCGCCCCGGTAGCGGATGCCCTTCGGGTTGAGCTTGGTGTGCACCTCGGTCACCGCGGCCTCGATGGTCTCCAGCCCCAGCGCGTAGGCCACCGACACCCGGTGGTGCCCGTCGATCACGAAGTGCAGGTCGCCGACCCGGTACACCTCGATCGGCGGGATGTGCTCACCGCGGCGGGCGGCCAGCGCGAGCCGTTCCCACCGTTCCCGCACCCGGCCGGACGTCGGCCGGAACCGGCGGTCGAAGTCGCGGCCCCGGTCGACGCTGCCGATGATCGAGCTCAGCGGGATCACCCGCAACCCGATCCGCCGCTCGCTCACGTAACCGAGCGCGTCCACGACCTCGTCGAACGGCAGCATGATATTGACGTCGTCGGGCTCCCGGCGCAGCCAGTTCGCCAGCCGGGACAGCACCTGCCGCCGCCGGGCGCGCAGGAAGTCGTGCTCGGCGTCGGCGCGGGGGTAACCGGTGTCCCGTGCCGCGTTCACACGCGCACCTCGTGCGGGGTGAACGCGATGAGGTGCCTGCCGACGACGTTGCGGACGCGCGTGTCGCCCATCCGGTGCTCCCTGGGGTGTTCGCCGTAGGGGTGGATGTGCCCGTGCAGCAACCAGTCCGGCCGCATCTTCTCGACCGTCCGGTGCAGGCAGTCGAAGCCCTGGTGCGCCGGGTCTTCGCGGTCGCCGACCCCGCGCGGCGGGGCGTGCGTGAGCAGGACGTCGACTCCGTGCCCGTCGCGGCGTTGCCTGCGCGCGGCCTGCCGCACCAGCCGCCGGGCGCGCCGGGCCTGCTGCGCCTGCGTCCACTGGTTGGGCCCCTCGTTGTAGCGGACCGAGCCGCCAAGGCCGGCGATCCGCAGGCCGCAGACGTCGACGACCCGGCCGTCGGCGTTGATCGCGCCGGCCGGTCCCGGCCAGGCCCGCGGGAAACCGGCCCGCATGAACAGGCCGCCGTGGCGGGTGAACCCGGACAGGTCCGGGTCGTGGTTGCCGGGCACGAACACGCACGGCACGCCGCCCAGCGAGTCGGTCAGGAACTCCAGGTAGTCGAACGGCAGGTCGCCCGCGGCCAGGACGAGGCCGACCTCGCAGCCGGGGCCGACACCGGCCCACAGCTGCTCGTCGACCTCGTCGGAGACCACCAGCGCGCGCATGCCTCCACGATAGGTACTCGTCAGTGGGCCTGCGCGAGTTCCGGGTGATCGGCGATCAGCACCGCCACCACCGCGATCCACACCAGGGTCAGGGCGAGGGCCCAGAACTTGAGGCTCGTGAGCAGTCTGGTCATCGGAGAACTCCTTCCAGCGAACAGGTCAGGAAAGGGTCAGAGCCACTTGTTCTTCCTGAATATTCGATAGAGAAGCAGGCAGATCCCGAGAATCAGCACGAGAACCGCCGGATACCCGAACTTCCAGCGCAACTCCGGCATGTAGTCGAAATTCATGCCGTAAATACCCGCGATCATCGTGGGAACGGTGATCATGGCCGCCCACGAGGTGATCTTGCGCATGTCGGTGTTCTGCTGGAGCGTGATCTTGGCGACCGTGGCGTTCACCAGGGTCGTCAGCAGCTCGTCGAAGTTGCCCACCCGCTCCGACACGGTGGTCAGGTGGTCGTCGACGTCGCGGAAGTACGACCGGACCTCGTCGGGGACCAGCCGGGTGAAGCCCTCCGCCAGCCTCCGCACCGGCGTGACCAGCGGCATCACCGCGCGGCGCAGCTCCAGCACCTCGCGTTTCATGAGGTAGATCTGCTCGGCGCTGACCGACGAGCGGGGCGCGAACACCCGCGCCTCCATCTCGTCGATGTCGTCCTCGATCGAGGAGGTGACGTCGAGGTACTGGTCGACGATGAGGTCGGTGATGGCGTGCAGCACCGCGGCCGGGCCGTTCGTCAGCCGCTCCGGGTCCTCGTCGAGGTCGCGGCGCAGCCGGGCCAGGCCGGAGTGCGCCCCGTGCCGGACGGTGATGATGAAGTCCAGCCCGAGGAACGCCATCAGCTCGCCGGTCTCCACGATCTCGTTGGCCGTGGTCGGCGACTCGTGCTCGACGTAGCGGACCGTCTTGAGCACCATGAACAGCGTGTCGTCGTAGCGCTCCAGCTTGGGCCGCTGGTGCGCCTGCACGGCGTCCTCCACGGCCAGCTCGTGCAGGCCGTAGACCTCCGCGATGCCCTGGATCTGCTGCTGGTCCGGCTCGTGCAGTCCGATCCAGACGAACCCGTCGCGCCGGCGCCGGACCTCCTTGATGGCCTCGGCGTGCGTCCAGCGCCCGGGCAGCCGCTCGCCGTCGACGTACACGGCGCAGTCGACGATGTAGGCAGACACGGGCACCGGCACGGGCGGCTCGACCCGGCCGGCTCGGCCGTTGCCCCGGCCGCGCAGGCCGCCGAGGGAGGGAATCGCAGGCATGGGATCTCCTGGCTTTCGCAGTGCGTACCACGACCGCCGGGCGGGCAGGAATGCGTCCGCTCGGCTCTACCAGCGTTTCCCGGGCGAAATGGCCTAAGGCGCGGAAATGGTTCCGGCCACGTGGAGGGAAACGCTGGGTTTACTAGGGAGCGGACTATCGCCACTACTCATCTTGCGTTCCTCACCTCCTCCAGCCGGACCGGCAACGTGGCGGCTGTCGCGTTGACGCACCGCCGCCATTGGTCGAGGGTACTCCTCAACATCAGTTGACGTCGCTCCAGGTCGGTGTGGCGTTACCCGCAGGGAGGTCGACCAGTGCAGTTCGGGCGGTACTTCGAGGAGTTCGAGGTGGGTGCGGTGTACAAGCACTGGCCAGGCAAGACGGTGACCGAGTACGACGACCACCTGTTCTGCCTGCTCACCATGAACCACCACCCGCTGCACATGGACGCGCACTACGCGGCGGAGACCACCGACTTCGGCAAGAACGTCGTGGTGGGCAACTACATCTACTCGCTGCTGCTGGGCATGTCGGTGCCGGACGTGTCGGGCAAGGCGATCGCCAACCTGGAGATCGAGTCGCTGCGGCACGTCAAGCCGACCTTCCACGGTGACACCATCTACGGTGAGACCGAGGTGCTGGACAAGACCCCGTCGAAGTCGAAGGACGACCGGGGCGTGGTGTACGTGGAGACCCGGGGCTACAAGCAGGACGGCACGATCGTGTGCATCTTCCGCCGCAAGGTCCTGGTGCCGAAGCAGAACTACGGTGAGGCGCGTGGGGGCGAGCAGCCGGGCCGTCCCGTGCCGCACGGGTGAGGGAGAGCGCGTGACGATCGGGTTGGCCGAAGCCAAGCGGCGGCTGGACGAGTTCGCGGGGAGCGCGGCGGGCGAGTCGCCGCTGTACGAGCACCTCGCGTCCAAGGCCGCCGAGGACGACGAGGTGGCCGGTCTGCTGGCCGCCGCGCCCGAGGAGGCGAGCCCCGCGCTGTTGTTCGCGGTCGCCCACCGGCTGGTCCAGGCCGACCCGATCCACCCGCTGTACCGGTACTACCCCGCGCTGGGCGGGGCCAACGGCGTGGACGACGAGACGTGGCCGCTGTTCCGCGAGTTCCTGCTCGCGCATGCCGGCGAGGCGGCGGGCATGCTCGCGTCGCGGTCGCTGGCGAACAACGAGGTGCGGCGGGCCGCGTCGGTGTTCCCGGCGGTCGCGATGGCGGCCAAGCAGGCGGGCGGCAAGATCGCGCTGCTCGAGGTCGGCACCGCGGGCGGGCTGCTGCTCGGGATGGACAAGTTCGCCTACCGGTACCAGTGCGACGGCGGTGAGCAGCTGGTCGCCGGGCCTGCCAAGGCGGCGGTCGGGCTGCACTGCGCGCTCGACCTGGCGCCCGGCGCGGTGCTGCCGAAACTGCCGAAGAAGCTGACCGTCGTGGCGCGCGCCGGGCTCGACCCGCAGCCGCTGGATCTGTCCGATGAGGACGAGCTGGCGTGGCTGGAGGCCTGCGTGTGGGGCGACCAGCCGGACCGCGTGCGGCTGCTGCGGGCGGCGGCGCTGGCGCAGCGCAAGTCGCCGCCGCGGATCGTCGCCGGGGACGCGGTCGGCGCGTTCGACGAGGCTCTCGCCCTGCTGCCCGCGGACGTGCCGCTGGTGGTGCTCACCTGCCGGACGATGGGGCACATGCACGACGCCGACCGCGGCGAGTTCCTGTCGCGGCTGGCCGCGCTGGGGGAGTCGCGTCCACTGTGGTGGGTCATGGACGAGACGTACGAGCACGGGTTGTCCGCGGTGCTGCCGGGGCGGGACGAGCTGGCGTTCGCTGTCGACGGCCAGACGGCGCTCGGCCTGGCGCGGCGCACGGCCGGCGGCTGGGACGCGGTCGCGCTGGCCCGCACCACGCGCTATGGCGCCCGGATGACCTGGCTGGCCGTCTAGCTGTTGTGTGCCGGCCGCCACTGCGGTGAGGATGTGGTCATGGCTGACACGTGGTTCACCCCGCTGACCCCGCTGGCCTTCCTGGAGCGCTCCGCCGAGGTCTTCCCGGACAAGGACGCGATCGTCTACGGCGATCGCCGCGTGACCTACCGCGAGTTCGCCGCGGAGGCCACCCGCGTGGCGCAGGCGCTGCGGGCGAGCGGCGTCGAGCCGGGGGACCGCGTGGCCTACCTGCTGCCGAACATCCCCGAGATGCTGGTCGCGCACTTCGCGGTGCCGCTCGCGGGCGCGGTGCTGGTGGCGATCAACACCCGGCTCGCGCCCGCCGAGATCCGCTACATCCTGGCGCACTCCGGGGCGAAGGTGCTGGTCGTCGACGCCGCGCTGCACGCATCGGTGCCGCTGGACACCGGCGTGGACGTCGTGACGGTGGTGGACGGCGCGGAGCCCGACCCGGCCGTCGGCGGCATCACCTACGACGCGCTGCTGGCGCGGGGCAGCGACGAGCCGCTGCCGTGGAGCGTCGCGGACGAGCGGTCGACGATCTCGATCAACTACACGTCCGGGACCACTGGCAGGTCGAAGGGCGTCCAGTACCACCATCGCGGCGCGTACCTGAACTCGCTGGCCGAGATCATCCACTCGGGGCACACGCCGGAGTCGAAGTACTTGTGGACGTTGCCGATGTTCCACTGCAACGGCTGGTGCACGACGTGGGCGGTCACCGCGATCGGCGGCACGCACGTGTGCCTGCGGGCGGTCGAGGCGACCGAGATCTGGCGGCTGCTGGACGGCGAGGGGATCACGCACCTCAACGGCGCGCCGACGGTGCTGAACACGATCGCCGGGTACCCGGGGGCGCACCCGCTGCCGCGTGAGGTCGTGGTGACCACCGCGGGTGCGCCGCCGTCGCCGACCGTGATCCGGCGGATGACGGACCTGGGCGCGCGCCTGGTGCACGTGTACGGGCTGACCGAGACGTACGGGCCGTACACGGTGTGCGAGGCGCAGGAGGGGTGGGTCAAGCTCGACATCGCCGAGCGGAGCCGTCTGATGGCGCGGCAGGGCGTCGGGATGCTGGTGACCGACGGGATCCGGGTGGTGGACGAGCAGATGCGCGACGTGCCTCGCGACGGCGTGACCATGGGCGAGGTCGTGATGCGCGGGAACAACGTGATGTCCGGCTACTTCGCCGACCCCGAGGCGACGGAGAAAGCGTTTCGCGGCGGCTGGTTCCACTCCGGTGACCTGGGCGTGTGGCATCCGGACGGCTACATCCAGCTGCGCGACCGGGCGAAGGACATCATCGTCTCCGGCGGCGAGAACATCTCCACGATCGAGGTGGAGGCGGCGCTGGACTCGCACGAGGCCGTCGCGGAGGTCGCGGTGGTCGGCGTGCCGGACGAGAAGTGGGGCGAGCGGCCGAAGGCGTACGTCGTGCTGCGGCCAGGCGCGTCGGCGACGGCGGACGAGCTGCGGGCGCACGTGCGGGAGCAGATCGCGCGATTCAAGGTGCCGGACCAGGTCGAGTTCGTGGAGGCGCTGCCCAAGACGTCGACGGGGAAGATCCAGAAGTTCCAGCTGCGCGAACGCGAGTGGGGTGGTTCGGAGTCCCGAATCCAGGGCTGACCGCGGCTGCTGATCGCCCTCCACGGCGGCCCCCGCCCAGCCCACCTGCCGCAACGGCTGCGGCATTGCGGCATGCGGCCGCGCCACCGCTGCGA
Organism: Amycolatopsis methanolica 239; assembly: GCF_000739085.1. Lineage (NCBI taxonomy): Bacteria > Bacillati > Actinomycetota > Actinomycetes > Pseudonocardiales > Pseudonocardiaceae > Amycolatopsis > Amycolatopsis methanolica. The sequence goes on from NZ_CP009110.1 coordinate 993,147, forward strand.
CGGGCTGCGCCATTGCGGCATGCGGCCGCCCCATTGCCGCGACCGGCCGCCCCGCCGTATCGGGCCGCGGCACTGCCCGCGAGCCGCCCCACCGTCGCAACGGCGACGCCACGGCCGCAACGGGCCGCGCTACTGCGCGACCGGCCAAACCCACTGCCGTAACGGGCCGCGCCACCGCCGCGACCGGCCCAACCCGCTGCCGCGCCACGGCGCTGGGCCGTGGCCACTCCAGAAAGCGTGTTGGCGGTTCCCCACAGCGAGTTGGCCGTTCCGAGCAGCGGCGCACACCGCCACCGAGCGGCGGAAAGCGCCCTCAGCAGCGCGGCAGCATCTCCCAGCCACGCAGCGTGTCGGCCAATCCGTCCGTCAGCGCAAGCGCCACGAACGTCGCCTCATCGACCCAGCGCACCTCGGCCGCGTCGTCGCCCGCCCGCAGGAAACCGCCCTCCACCTCGCAGATGTAGTCGTGGATCTCGTAGCGGCCGCGGACCACGTGGCCCACCAGCGCGCCGGGGCGGACGACGAGCCCGGTTTCCTCGCGCATCTCCCGGATCAGGGCCGCATTGTCCGTTTCGCCTGGTTCCACGCGTCCACCCGGGATCGACCACAGTCCGCGTCCGGGGTCGTTGGCGCGCCGGACGAGCAGCAGGCGGCCCGCTTGATCGTGCAGGATCCCGCCTACGCAGCGCACGGGGACCGGGCCGATCGCGCTCATGAGGGCAGCCTAACCCGGGCCTGGCGGACGCGGAGAGTAACCAACCGATTAGATCACAGCCGGACACTGACCCAAGCGCGGGACTTACCTCCCGTAACCCTGCGGAGTGCGGTACAACGTTACTGGTGAGCTTGCCAGTCCGATGCCGGAGTAAGAGACGGGATTGATCGTTGTGAACGCGAAGAAGATTGCCGGGCTCGTGGGTATCGCGTTGGTGCTGTTCTTCGTGATCGCCCAGCCGGGCAACGCGGCCAACCTGGTCAGCAACATCGTCGACTTCCTGCGTGAATCGGCCGAGGCCGTCATCACCTTCGTCAGCAACGTGTTCACTTCGTAGGCGGCCGGATAGGCTGGCTTGATGTTCGCCCCACGGGATCCCGACGAGTACCTGCTCGACACCGAGCGGCGCGTGGTGCGGGTCCGCAGGCACTGGGCATTCCTGGCCTGGGACACCTTCGAGACGATCGCTCTGCTCGCGATCTGCGTGATGGTGTCCTACCTGCTGCCACCGTCCCTGTGGGTCGTCCAGAACATCCTCTGGTACGCGGCGCTGCTCGTGGTCGTCGTGTACGCGTTCAAGGTCATCGAGTGGTGGGTCGAGCGCCTGGTGGTCACGGACAAACGCTTCGTGCTCACCAGCGGCGTCATCACCACCAAGGTCGCGATGATGCCGATCTCGAAGGTCACCGACCTGACCTACGAACGCTCCGCGTGGGGCCGGATGTTCGGCTACGGCACGGTCGTCGTCGAGTCGGCCGGTCAGATCCAGGCGCTGAACCGGATTGAGTTCCTGCCGAGCCCGGAGGAGTTCTACGACACCATCTCCGAACTCGTCTTCGGCGACAAGCACAAGCAGAGCGAGCGCTTCTCCATGATCAAGGCCCAGCGCCTCGCGCGCGGCAAGAAGATCGTCGGTTGACACGTCGTTGTGCCTGGTCGGCCGTGTGCCGACCGGGTAGGCGACAATGATTCCGATGCGCATCGACCTGCACACCCATTCCACCGTGTCGGACGGCACGGACACGCCCGCCGAACTCGTGGCGGCGGCCGCCGCCGCGGGGCTCGACGTGGTCGCGCTGACCGACCACGACACCACGGCAGGCTGGGCCGCCGCGGCCGCGGCGCTCCCGGCTGGCCTCACGCTCGTGCCCGGCGCCGAGCTGTCGTGCGTGAGCAACCTCGGCATCAGCATCCACCTGCTGGCCTACCTGTTCGACCCGGCGTCCTCGGCGATCGTCGAAGAGCAGACGCGGCTGCGGCAGGAGCGCCGCACCCGGTTGCGCGCGATGGCGGTGCGGATGGCCGCCGACGGCCTGCCGATCGACGCCGACGAGCTCCTCGAATCCCTCGGCCCGGACTCCCCGGCAGGCCGGCCGCACCTCGCGCAGGCCCTGGTGCGCGCGGGGCTGGTGACGAGCGTGGACCAGGCGTTCGCTGAGTACCTCGGCGCCGGCCGCGGCTACTACCTGCCGCGGCAGGACACGCCGGTGGAGACGGCGATCGAGATGATCGCCGAAGCAGGCGGCGTCACCGTGTTCGCGCACCCGTTCGCGCGCAGCCGCGGGCGGATCGTGTCCGCCGACTACATCGCCGAGCTGGCGGAGATCGGGCTGACCGGGCTCGAGGTCGACCACCCCAACCACGACGAGGCGACGCGCGCCGAGCTGCGCGGGCTGGCCGGTGAGCTGGGGCTGGTGCAGACCGGGTCGAGCGACTACCACGGCACGAACAAGACGATCCCGATCGGCGCGGAGAACACTGATCCCGAGCAGTTCGAGGCGTTGATCGACAAGGCGTCCGGCGCGCAGATCGTGGTGGGCTGACCTTGGCGGTCGCCGACCTCTTCGACGCGAAACTGTTCCTGGAGGCGTCGATCACGCTGGTCGTGATCATGGACCCGCCGGGGACCGTGCCGGTGTTCCTCAGCCTGGTGGGCCGGAAGCCGCCGGCGGTGCGGGCGCGGGCCGCGCGGCAGGCGGTGCTGGTGTCGCTGCTGGTGATCTCACTGTTCGCCATCGCGGGGCAGGCGATCCTCGCGTACCTGGGGATCGGGGTGCCCGCGCTGCAGGGCGCCGGCGGGCTGCTCCTGCTGCTCATCGCGCTGGACCTGCTCACCGGCCGCGGCGCGACGAGCGAGCCGAACGTGGTGGAGGACGTGAACGTCGCCCTGGTGCCGCTGGGCACCCCGCTGCTGGCCGGACCGGGCGCCATCGCCGCGACGATCGTCTTCGTCCGGCAGGCGTCCGGGCACGTGGGCGCGTACGTAGCGCTGGCCTGCGCGATCGTCGCCGTGCACATCGTCATCTACGCGTGCATGCGGTTCTCGGGCGTGGTCATCCGGTTGATCAAGGAAAGCGGTATCACGCTGCTCGCGAAGATCGCGGGCCTGCTGCTGGCGGCGATCGCCGTGGAGCTGGTCGCGAACTCCGTACGAGGCTTCATCGAGGGCGGCTGACGTCCCCGGCGGGTGTCGCTTCGGCAGGTGCTGCTTCCCAGGATGCGGATGCCTGCGATGCCAGGCCTCGTGCCTCGCTGCACCGGGCCAGCCTCCGCTGTGAACCCCCGTGTGGGCGCCGGTTGCCGCGCGAAGCGAGTCGCGGGTTGCTGGGGGAGCTGCCCGTGCTAGCCGCAGTCCGCTCCGTCGGGGTGGGTCTTTACCCATCGCGGGCCATCGGTGCCTGTGGGTGCTGGCCGCGCGGGGCCGGGCCGGCTGGTCAACGGCCGCCGGCTCGTGGCGTCGGGCGAGTGGGTCGGGGCTGTCGTGGCGCCGCTCTTACCGGTTGCCGTTTCCCTGGGGCGGTCACCTGGCGATGCCGCCACAGCCGCCGCCCGCGAGGGCATGCCGGCTGGCCGTCAGCTGCCGTCGTGCCGGCCCCGTCAGCCGCCGATCACCGGCGGGCTGATGCGGTTCCCGTTCTCGTCCGTGCCGCCCTCGTGGCCGAAGATGCTGTCCGGGTCGTCCTCGAGGAGGTACGCGGGCCGCTCGTGGTCCTTGTCCTCGTCCTTCTTCGAGTTGCCCGCCGGGCCGGCCAGGTGCGATCCGGACGCGCCCGCCTTGCCCGCCGCTCCGGCGCGTCCGCTGTTCGCGCTCTCGGCCGCCGCCCTGGCGCCCGGCTCCCCGATCCCGGCCTTGCGGCCGGCCGCTTCCTGGCCCGCGCCGAGACGGCCCGCGGCGCCACCCCCGGCTGCCCGGCCGCCGACCCCGGCCCGCGGCACGGCACCGGCCCGGCCACCCGAACCCGACCCCGGGCGCGGCGACGTGCGCGTCTGGTCGCCCTGGCCCGGCGCGACCGGCATCATGCCCGCACCGGCCGACAGACCCGTGCTGCCGGGCACCGTCGAGGCGGGGGAGCGGCCCCAGCCACCGGCGTTGTCGGTGAACCCGGGGGTCGGCGAGGCGCCCGTGGTCGTGCCGATCCCGGGCAGCGGCGTCGTCGGCGGCGCGATGCTCCCGGTGGTCCGCACCCCGCCCGGCGCGCCGCCCATCGGGCCGACGCCGCCCGAGCTGGATGCCGTCGTGTTGTCGTTGGCGGCGAACGTCGGGCTGGTGGCGGCACCGGTGTCGGGCTGCGTGGTCGGCGTGGCGTACACGGGCTGGGTCGAACCGCCGGCGTGCAGCATCACGTCTCGCTGCGCCAGCACCGCCGCGGCCTCCTGCTGGGCCTGGTGTTGCAGCGCGGCCTGGTTCTGCATGTCGTTCATGGTGGCGCTGGCGCCTTCCCAGTCACCGCTCGCGAGCTGCTGCCGGGCGGCGGCGATCGACTGATCGACCGACTTGCCCGCGGGCTCCGGCATGCTGTTGCGGGCCTGGGACAGCGCCGCGGACGTCTGCGAATAGCGGTTCGCCGACAGGAACGCCGCGTCCTTCGAGCTGTCCGCCCACGTCGCGAGCGTGTTGAAGTAGCCGAAGGCGGTGTTCGCGCCGTCACCCTGCCAGCCGGCCTGCTCCTTGGCGACCCCCTGCCGCAGCGCGGAGGCCATCTCGCCGAAGGCGTTGCCGAGGTCGTTGACGATGATGCCCTGCTCGTCCACCTCCTCGGGGGAGACGCCCTCGGTGACCATGGTCTTCAGCGTTTCGTGCGGCACTCTCTCGTACAGACGATCCGACGGCGCCAGCCCGTCGCGGTACCCGCCGCCCTCGGCCTGCAGCTTCCGCGTGTAGACCTGACCGGACTTGACCGAGTAGTCGCCCGCGACCTGCTCGGCGTCCGGGCCGAAGAACTTGCCCGCGGACTTGCCCGCGGTTTCGGCGTAGACCTCCGACTCGTACCGGCGCCGCGAGTACCCGTTGTCGGGCTGCGTCATGACTTCCTCCCCTGGTGTCAACGATTCGCCGCGGTCAGGTGCTGGTTGACGTGGTCACGCACCCACTGGCCGATGCGGGCCCGGTCGGCGGGCGTGAACGTGTGCCGCTGCGCGCCGTCGGGCAGCTGCTCCACCGTGGTGAAGAACCGGCCGTCCGGGGTGTCGAACCAGGTCAGGCGGCCCGCGTCCACCCCGCGGACCGAGCACGAGACCACCCCGGCGCGCAGTGGGGGCGCCGCGAAGTACCGATCCGCCACGCGCTTCTCCCGCGGCGGCTCGCCGCCGAACAGACCACCTCCGCCGCGCGCCTGCGACACGTAGGTCACCGGCGCGATGCGCACCGGCGGCACCTCCGGCAGCGGTTCGAGCAGTTGCGGGAGCACCTGGCCCGCGCGCAGCTCGGCGAACCTGACGTTGTCACCGCTCTGGCGGCTCAGCACACCGCGCTCGCCGGTCCAGCCGCCGCGCGACAGGACCTTCTCGTCGCGCGTCAGCTCGGCCACGACCTGGGTGACGAGGACGTCCGGCCGCGCCCACAGCCGCAGCAGGTCCACGAACTCACCCCGCAGCCGGTCGCGCGACATGCGCCCGAGGCGGTGCCAGTGGTCGAACACGCGCTGCCGCTGCTCGGCGCGCTCGGACCGGGTCCCGCTGACGAACGGGATCCGGTGCGGGTAGACGAACCTCCCGAGGCCCAGCTCCTCGTCCAGGATGTCCAGTTCGGCCGGCGCCGTTTCGAACGTCAACACGCATTGCCCCCCTGCTCCGAATGCCAACCGCCCAAATCATATGCGCCGCGGGCCGTGGGCGGAGCCGAAAGTGTCGGGGGTGGTGCGTACGGTAGTGGGCGTGGAGCAACTGGGGTTCGAGTTCGCGGTCCAGCCGCGGCGATTGACGAAGGTGAGTCCGGCGCGCCTGGCCACCTTCGCGGACTGCCCGCGCCGGTACCGGCTGGCCTACCTCGACCGGCCGACCCCGCAGCGCACCGGCCCGTGGGCGCACAGCACGCTCGGCGCGGTGGTGCACAACGCGCTGCGTGCGTTGTTCGACGTGCCGCCCGCGCGCCGCACCCCGGAGCGCGCCGCGGCGCTGCTGTCGGAGCACTGGCAGGACGCCGGGTTCGCCGACGCCGACCAGGCCGCGACGTACCGCGCCCGCGCCAAGGAGTGGGTCGCCGAGTACGTCGAGCACCACGACGTGACCAGCGATCCGGTCGGCATCGAGCGGTGGGTGTCCGCACCGGTGAACCCGGAGCCCGGCCGTCCCGCGTCGATGATCATCGAGGGCCGCGCGGACCGCATCGACCAGCGCGGCGGTGAGCTGGTGATCGTCGACTACAAGACCGGCCGCCGCGCGCCGGACGAGCACGAGGCCCGCGGTTCCCAGGCGCTGGCGATGTACGCGGTCGCGGCCGAGCGCACCCTGCGGCGGCCGTGCCGCAAGGTCGAGCTGCACCACCTGCCCAGCGGCACGGTCGCGGAGGCGACGCACACGCCGGAGAGCCTGCAGCGGCACCTGCACCGCGCCGAGGAGACCGCCGAGGACGTCCGGCTGGCCACGGACACCCTCGACGCCGGCGGCGACGCCGACGTGCTGTTCCCCGCGCGCCCCGACCGACGCTGCGCCTGGTGCGACTTCCGGCCCAGCTGCGAGGCGGGGCAGCAGGCCGCACCGGCGGCGAAGTCCTGGGAGCTGCTGGCGCCGTAGGGGCGGTTCGCAGTGCTGCTGCCGGTGTGGGGCTGGCTGGTGGGTGGGGTGCCGGGGCTGCTGGCGCGGTGGGGCTGCGGTGGTGGCCGAGTGCGGGGGTGGTTGGGCCGTGCTGGTGATGAGGTCTCGGGGTTGCCAGCACGGCAGGGCTGCATCGGGAGTGGAGTGCTGGGGCTGGCGTCATGGGGGCTGTTGGTGGTGTCGAGGTCCTGGAGGGCCCGGCTGCCGGCGGCTGGTGGTGGAGTGCTGCGGGGGCTCGCGCCGCTGGGCTGCGGTGTTGGCGAGGTCTTGGGGTTGTCGGCGCGGTAGGGCTGCATCGGGGGCGTAGCGCTGGGGCAGTTCGCATTGCTGCTGCGGGCGTGGTGGCTGGCCGGCGCCCGAGGTTCGCGGTCGGTGAATTTGTGACGGTGCGTGGCCCGGCGGCTGGGAGTAACCCTGCGTCACCAGGGACCGGCTTCGCCGGCAGAACTCCGCTGGTGTGGTGCCGCGCGCGTCAGCGCTGGTCGAACGGCACGCCGGGCGCGATGTGGCAGCCGGAATCCCCGCCGCGGGTGGGCATCCTTCTGCCCGTCGCCGTCGTGGTGGAATTCTCGGTGCTGGACCCTGGCCGAGGAGTGGGAACAAGGTGAGCGACGACATGACGGACACCGAGGAGCTGGCGCTCGCCCCGGTGCGCGCCCGGAGCCGGCCGGCTCGCTGGTGGCGCGGGTGCACCGGCTCACTCGCGGCAGGGCTCGTCGCGCTCGTTGTGCTCGTGCTGGGAGCTGGGCTGCTGTGCGCCTTCCTCGACGTTCCCGGCCCGGGCGCCGCGCCGATGATCGCCCACCCCGTCGCCGCCGTACTCGCCCTCCTCACGCAGCGCCTCGCGGACCGGAAGAACGGCCCGGTGGCCGGAGTCGCCGGGCTGGTGGTGCTCGCGATCGTCGCCACCGCGCTGTGGACCTTCTGGTGGGCCTAGCCGTTTACCCCCAAGGGTGCATTCACCCCGATCTTCGCGAACTCGCTCCACCGCCGGCCCAGGACCCTTATCGTTCGGCGAAACAGCGTTCAACGTAAAGGGGTACTGGGGTGATCGTGGCGATCGTGATCTTGGTCGTCATGCTGCTGACGCTCGCCATCGGGACGATCGGGGTCTACAACGGGCTGGTCAAGCGGCGTAACGCGTACCAGAACGCCTTCGCGCAGATCGACGTACAGCTGACCCGCCGGCACGGCCTGATCCCGAACCTGGTCGAAACAGCGAAGGGTTACCTCCGGCACGAGCGGCAGACGCTCGAGGCCGTGATCGCGGCCCGCGGCGGCGCGGTCAACGCGCAGCAGGTCGCGCGCGGCAACCCGGGCGACCCCGCTGCCATGAACCAGCTCGCGGGCGCCGAGCAGGTGCTGACGCAGACGCTGGGCCGGCTCCTCGCGCTGTCCGAGTCCTACCCGGGCCTCAAGGCCAACCAGAACATGATGCAGCTCTCCGAGGAACTGACCTCCACCGAGAACCGCGTGGCCTTCGCGCGCCAGGGCTACAACGACTCGGTCATGGCCTACAACACCAAGCGCGAAGTGTTCCCGGCAACGTGATCGCGGGGGCGTTCGGGTTCACCCCGGCCGCGCTCCTGGAGATCGACTCGCCCGAACAGCGCGAGGCTCCGCGGATCTCCTTCTGACACCGATGAACTTCTTCGAACGACAACTGGAAGTGCGCCGGGCCTCGGCGCGGCTGGTGTGGCTGTTCACACTCGCCGTCGTGGTGATCGTCGCGCTCGTCGACTTCGCGGTCTGGGCCGGTTTCCGGCTGTGGGAGCGGCAGGCCGGCTCCGCCGCGCGGATCCTGGTCGTCGCCGGGGTACTGGCCGTGCTCGTCATCGGTCTCACCTCGTGGATCCGGACCCTGCTGCTGCGCCGGGGCGGCGGCGGGAAGGTGGCCACGAGCCTCGGCGGGGGTGCCGGTCTCGCCGGACACGCCTGACCCGAGCGATCGCCTCGGGCATCCCGGTTCCGCAGCTGTACGTGCTGCCGAACGAGCCGGGCATCAACGCCTTCGCCGCAGGCTGGACACGGGGGGACGCGGCCATCGCGGTCACCCAGGGTGCTCTCGACCGGCTCAGCCGCGACGAACTGCCGGGCGTCATCGCCCACGAGTTCAGCCTCGTCGTCAACGGCGACATGCGCCTGAACATCTGGCTGATGGGTGTGCTCACCGGAATCCTCGGGCTTGCGCTCCTCGGCAGGATCCTGCTGCCCAGGGGAGGCGGCAGGCGCCAAGCCGGCAGCCTGGGCCCGCTGGTCCTCCCGGCACTGGTCGCGGTCATCGCCGGATACGTCGGCGTCGTCCTCGGCAGGCTCATCAAAGCGGGCGTGTCCCGGCAACGGGAATTCCTCGCCGACGCATCGGCCGTGCAGTTCACCCGGCAGACCGAGGGGCTCGCGGGCGCCTGAAGAAGATCGCCGGCCTGCCCACAGGCTCGCGGCTGCACACCGCGAAGGCCGAGGACGTGAGCCACATGCTTTTCGGGGACAGCCGCAAGTTCTCGTCCCTGTTCGCCACCCACCCGCCGCTGGTGCGGCGCATCCAGCTGCTCGATCCTGCCTTCGATCCGCGGGAGCTGGACCAGCTGAGCTCGCGGTGGGCGCCCGTGATCCTCGGGTTGCTGCTTTCAGCGCACCCGCAGATCCGGACCGGGCAGCACCAGCTGCTCACGGCCCGGCTGGGCAGGCCGCTCGCCGACGCCGCCTGGCGCGAGGGCGACGCCCTCCGGGGGGCTCGACCCCGCTGCGCGCCTGCCGCTCACGGAACTGGCCTTCCCCGCGCTGCGCCAGCGGCCGCAGCAGGAGCTCCAGGCCGTTGCCGCCGTGCTGCACGAACTCGTCCGCATCGACGGGAAGGTGGACGTCTGCGAGTACTGCCTGTCCGCTCTGCTCGTCCGAGACCTGGCCGAGGCGGCGCACCACCGGCCGACGCGGCCGGTCAGGCGAACGTCGCTGCGGCAGGCCGCGCCCTCGGTGGCCGTTCTGTTCGCCGTGGTGACCGCGGTGGGACACGGCGACCCGGTGGCGGCCGCGGCCGCGTTCCGAGCAGGTCTGGCACGGGTGTTGCCCGGCGCGCCGATCCCCTTCCAACCGCCGGGTCAGGCCTGGCAGGCGTTGGACGCAGCATGGCCCGTGCTCGACGGCCTGCCCCGGTCCGGACAAGGCGCTGCTGGTGGACGGGCTCACCACCGTGATCACGAACGACGGGGTGCTGGATGTCGCCGAAAGCGAGCTCCTCCGGACGGTGTGCGCCATGGTGCACTGCCCGCTGCCGCCACTCGCGACGGTGGGGCTAGGCCAGCCACTCCCGCCACGCGGCCAGCAGCACCCGCAGCAAAGCAGCGGGGTTTTCGGTGTTCGGTGAGTGCGCCGCGCCCGGGATGACCTCGAACGGAGCGCCCAGCCGGGCCGCCATCTCACGCTGGGACGGCACGCTCCACGCGTCGTCGAGTTCGCCCGCCACCACCAGGGTCGGCACGCCCGTCGCGGCCAGTTCGTCCACCCGGTCCGGTTCGGTGCGCAGGCCCCGTGCCATTCCGAGCAACCCCGCCGGGCTCGAGGCCAGGAAACGCAGTCGCAGGAAGTCCTTCAGGTCCGCGGGCATCGTGGCCCACAGCGGCGACCGCGCGCTCACCTGCTCCCGCACCCGGTACACCTCGTCCAGCCCGGACTGCCGCAACACCGGCTCGCCAGCCCCGAGCGCATCCCGCCGGGCGCCCGCCGGGAGCTCGCCCGGCCCGCTGTCCAGCAACGTCAACCCCGCGACCGGCGCGCCCGCCAGCACCGCCGCCCGCGCCACCAGCCCACCGAAGGAGTGGCCGAGCAGCACCACCGGCCCCTCGACCTCCTCGACCAGCCCGGCCACCACGGAACCCAGCGCGGACGGCAGGTAAGCCTCCTCGTCGGGCGGGCCCGGCGACTCGAACTGGCCCGGCAGGTCGATCGCGACCGCGCGGAAACCGCCGTCCGCCAAGCCGTCCAGCAGCGGCGCGAAGTCCTCTTTGGACCCGGTGTACCCGGGCACCAGCACGGCGGTGGCCTTCGCCGGAGCGGGCGTGCGCAGCGCGGCCAGGCCCCGCAGGCGCACCTTCTCCGCCCCGTGCGGGGTCAGCTGGGCCGTCACGACAACGCGACCAGCGTGTTCCCACGCTGTTCGAGCAGCACCGGCCCCAGCGCGGCCAGCCGCACCGGCCCGGTGTAGCCGTGCCGGTCCACCGCGATCGTGCGGATCGTCGACCCGTCCGACTCGTTCAGCACCGCCAGTCCACCCTGGATCGGCACGACCAGCTGGTGCGCGAAGGTGATCCCGGGACCCAGCGCGCTGTTCAACGTCCACAGTGGAGTGAGGTTGTCCCGGGACAGCGCCATCATCTTCGACCCGGTGAACCAGTACACGTTCGCCGACGTCGTCGACGTGACCGGCGCCAGCCCGACCGGGTCCTGCGCCAGGTCCGACGCGGGCAGGTCCAGCGGGTAGGCCGCGGTCTGCTCGCCGTCGGCGTCGTACAGCACCAGCAGCCTCTGGTCCGGCAACGCGACCGCCGTGTGGTCGCCGGACATCGCGACCAGTTTCGCGTTGTGCCCGGCCACGATGGCGCTGAACGACACCTGCGGCTCGTCCGACTCCTTGGGCACGGACTTCATCACCGTAAGCCGGTCACCGGGATCGCCGGGGCAGCGTTCGATCACGCCGAGCCGGCCCGACGCCATCGCGACCGACCCGTACGTGCAGCCCGTGCGCGGCTGCTTCTCCGGGTTCACCAGGGCCGGAACCTTGCCGTACTCGTTGGTCTCGACGAGGTCGTCCCGCCAGGTCACCAGCAGCTCTGGCCCGGTCGCGGTGACCTGGCTGCCATCGGTCACCAGCCGCGTGCCCAGCGGGGGGCTGCCGGTGCGCTGCGCCTTGCGCAGCCCTGTGTCGATGCCGAGCCCGATCACCTCGGAGCAGCCGGACTCGCCGTTCACGCCGTCCTTGCGGTACACCGCCAGCACCCGGCCCCAGGCCTCGGCGGCGGTGCACAGCGTCAGGTCGCGGGCGTAGCGCCAGCGCACTTCGCCGGTGAGCGGGTCGCGCCCGGCGATCTCGCCGCCGTTCGCGGTGGCCACGGCCGTGCCCTCGGCGATCGGGACCGGGGCCGAGTCGCTGGGCGCCTGCCACAGCTCGCGCAGCGTCGCGGGCACGGTCGCCGGCGCGGGCGGCAGGGGAGTGCCCGGCGCGGACGTCTCCTGGATCGTCGCCCGGCTCGCGCTGCCCGCCCAGATCGCGACACCGGTCACGACCACGAGGGCGACGATCAGGACCGCGACGACCCGGTCACGAGGCCGGTTCCACGGGGACGGCCGCTCGCGTCGCGGGCGTTCCGGAGCCGGGGCCGGGGCCGGGGCGGGAGCGCCGGCCAGCACGTCCTCCGCGCCGATCGGCCCGGCGACCTCGCCGCCCTCGGGACGGCGGTGCCGTCCACCCGCCTCGGGCTCGCTCACGTTCCTGCTCCCGGTGTTCGCCGGCGCCCCCGCGGCGCCGGTCGGCCTCAGTCTGCCGAACCCGGTGTATCAGACGTGTTCGCCGTCGCGCTGGCCGAGCCCGAACGGCGACGGCGGCGGCGACGGGCGGGACGCTCCGCGGCCTCGCCGCCTTCACGCTCGGTCGGGCCCTTCTCGGCCGGACCCGAGGTGTCGCTGACCGCCTTGCCACCGCGGGTGCGGCGGCGCGGACGGCGCTCCTCACCCGACGGCTCGCCGGTCGCCTCGGCCTGCGCGCCCTCGCCGGTCTTCGCGGCGCCGCGGGTGCGGCGACGGTTGCGGGTGGGCGCGCCGCCGCTCCGGCGGCGGCCGCCCATCTGCTCCTCCGGCTCGGCGGCAAGGCCGGCGCGGGTGCGCTTGGACAGCGGCAGCCGCCCGGTGGCGTCCTCCGGGATGTCCAGGTCGCTGAACAGGTGCTTCGACGTCGAGTACGTCTCCACCGGCTCGGCCATGCCGAGCTTGAGCGCGTCGTTGATGGCCTGCCAGCGGTGCAGGTCATCCCAGTCGACCAGGGTGATCGCGACACCGGTCTTGCCCGCGCGGCCGGTGCGGCCGATGCGGTGCACGTACGTGCTCTCGTCCTCGGGCGTCTGGTAGTTGATCACGTGCGTCACGTCGGTGACGTCGATACCGCGGGCGGCCACGTCGGTGGCGACCAGCACGTCGACCTTGCCGGACCGGAACGCGCGCAGCGCCTGCTCGCGGGCCCCCTGGCCGAGGTCACCGTGCACCGCGGCGGCGGCGAACCCCCGCTCGGCGAGGTCGTCGGCCACCTTCTGCGCGGTGCGCTTGGTGCGGGTGAAGATCATCGTCAGGCCGCGGTCCTTGGCCTGCAGCACGCGGGCGATCAGCTCGGGCTTGTCGAGCGAGTGCGCCCGGTAGGCGAACTGGGTGGTGCGCTCGTGCACCGCGCTGGAGTCGTTCTCCTCGGCCCGCACGTGCGTCGGGCGGTTGAGGAAGGTGCGGGCCAGTTTGATGATCGGGTCCGGCATCGTGGCCGAGAACAGCATGGTCTGCCGCTGTTCGGGCACCATGCCGAGGATGCGCTCGATGTCGGGCAGGAAGCCCAGGTCGAGCATCTCGTCGGCCTCGTCGAGCACCAGCGCGCGGACCTTGCCGAGGACCAGCGCCTTCTGCTCGGCCAGGTCCAGCAGGCGGCCCGGGGTGCCGACGACCACGTCGACGCCCTTGCGCAGGGCGCTGATCTGCTGCTCGTAGGGGCGGCCGCCGTAGATCGCCAGCGTGCGCACGTCCAGGTGCTTGGCCGCGTCGGTGAGGTCGCGGGTGACCTGCAGGCACAGCTCGCGGGTCGGGACGACCACGAGGGCCTGCGGGGTGCCGTCGCCGGGGGAGACCAGGCGCTGCAGCAGCGGGACGCCGAAGCCCAGCGTCTTGCCCATGCCGGTGCGGGCCTGGCCGATCAGGTCGTCGCCGGCCAGCGCGAGCGGCAGCGTGAGGGCCTGGATGGCGAAGGTGTGCTCGATGCCCGCCTCGGCGAGCGCGCGCACGATCTCGGGGCGGACGCCCAGCTCGGCGAAGGTCGGGGTGGCCGGTTCGACGTGGTCGGCCTGCAGGGGGTGGGAGGTGTCGGTGTCCGGGACGCCCGTCTCGCTGTGATCGAGGGCCACCGGGTCGATGTCGTTGTTGTCGGAAATGTTCGCGGTCAGTGTGATCGCCTCTCTCTACCAGCGCGCACGGCCTGGTCGAGATTCGGCACTCAACCGGCGGGAAGGTCCACCGGGAATGCCTGGACGGCGTGCACGCGCATTACCTGCCGCTCACAGTGGCGCCCGGGGTCTGCTCGTCCTCCGGCGAGTCGAGGCGGGGGTGCCTCGGGTGGGGCGCGCTACTGCGGATGCGGTAGCTTTCCCGTCCAATTGTAACCGGTACGGTCCCGGCCTCGGCATTTCGGCCCGGTGTGTCCACGTTAGATTCGTCTCCTCGCAACGGCGGTACGCTCACGGCCGTGACACGAGAGATCAGCGAAGGCGTCGTCGACCTGCTCGGGGTCATCGCCTATGGCGAATTGTCCGCGTTCGACCGGATGGCGGAGGACGCGCGGAAGGCGCCCACCCTGTCCGGGCGCGCCGCGCTGTCGGCGATGGCGGCCGCCGAGATCGGGCATTACGAAATGCTGGCGAAGTTCCTCGCCGAGCACGGCAGGCGTGTCGAGGACGCGATGGCGCCGTTCGTGGCCCGGTTCGACGCCTGGCACGCGTCCACCGCGCCCAAGTCGTGGCTGGAATCGCTGGTCAAGGCCTACGTCGGGGACGGGCTGGCGGCGGACCTCTACCGCGAGGTGGGCAGCTGGCTGGACCCGGAGACCAAGGACCTGGTGGTCACGGTGCTCGCAGACACCGGGCACTCGGCGTTCGCCGAGCGGGAGGTCGCCGCGGGCATCGAGGCCGACCCCAAGACACGCGACAAGCTGGCGCTGTGGGGGCGGCGGCTGCTCGGCGAGGCGCTCACCCAGGCGCAATACGTGGTCGCCGAGCGGGACCCGCTGGCCGAGCTGATCGTGTCCGGCTCGGGCGACCTTTCGGGAATCGCCGGGCTCTTCCGCCGGTTGCAGCAGGGGCACACCAAACGGATGCAGGTGCTCGGGCTGGGCTAGCCTGGGCGGTGGAGTACGTGGCAGAACCAGTCGGAGGTAGCAGGTGGAGGTCAAGATCGGCATCAAGGACACCCCGCGTGAGCTGGTGGTGTCTAGTGGCCAGTCCGCCGAGGAGGTCGAGAAGCTGGTCGCCGACGCGCTGAAGACCGAGGACGGCCTGTTCAGCCTCACCGACGAGAAGGGCCGCAAGTTCCTGGTCCCGTCGGACCGGATCGCCTACGTCGAGATCGCGCCCTCGGACGTGCGCCGGGTCGGGTTCGCGGTCGGTTCGTGAGTCTTCGCGCGTGAAAGAAGGGCGCCCACCGGCTGGTGGGCGCCCTTCTTTCATTCCGCCAGTTCGGCGAGTGTCTTCGGCACCGTGAACGGCGGTGTGCTCGTGCCCAGGATGCGGTAGCGGCCCCACGGGTCGGGGTCGGACAGCTCGCCCGTGGCGGAGCCGTCCGGGGTGCGGATCTCGCCCTTCTTCTTCCGGCCGCCGCACAGGGTGTCCAGTTCGGCGTTCGGCGCGATGCGGCCGTACCAGCGGTAGTAGCCGTCGATGGGCTGGAAGTGGCCTCGCAGCTCCACCTCGACCGGCACCTCGGCGCCCTCCACCACCACGGTCGCGGGACCGGTGTAGCCGTCTTCGTCGTCAGCTGACATCCGTCTCCTCCTTCGGGCGCACCCGTCCGAGCTGGACGATCTTGTTCTCCTCCAGCGGCTTGTTCGGGTCGATCGTGACCCCGTGCTGGCGGGCCAGCCCGTCGATGGCGGCCCAGATGATCTGCGTCAGGTACTCCACGACGCTGTCCCGGCTCATCGACCGGCGCTCCAGCCACCACTCACCGGTGTTCTGGACCATCCCGACGATCCCGTACGCCCACGGCTCGGCCGCGCCGGAGTCCATGTTGAACATCCGCATGTAGTCGCCGAGCAGGGCGGTCAGCGCGGTTGCGATCAGTTCCTTGTCCTCGGCCACCACGTCGGCGTCGGCCGGCTTGCCCGCGAACGAGCCGCGCACCAGCAGCCGGTACAGGTTCGGGTGCTCCTCGATCACGGTGAAGAACGCGTCCAGCGCCATGCGGATCCGCGGCACCGGCGCCAGTTCCGCGTTGATCGCCGGGACCAGGCGCGAGAACAGCAGCTCGGTGCCCCGCTGGCCGAGCGCGTCGTACAGGTCGGCCTTGTCCGCGAAGTGCCGGTACAGCACCGGTTTGGTGACCCCGGCGGCGACCGCCACGTCGTCCATCGCCAGGTCCGGACCGCGCTCGTCCAGCGCTTTCAGCGCCGCCTCGACGAACTCGGCCCGGCGCTCGACCCGGTGCTTGCGCCACCGGTCCCGGCGCGCGTCGCCGGTCGCAGGCTCGCCTGCCGAAGGGTGCTTGCCGCTGCGCTTGACACGATCCGTCACGCGCCTCATGCTACCAGAGGTAACTGTTACCACAGGTTACATAATGTGGGGAGCACGCGATGACGCGAACGCTGGACGACCACGGCCGCGAGAAGACCGCCGACCGGTTGCTGAAGTCCTCGGCCAACAAGTTCTACGACCCCGACGTCGACATCGACTGGTCCGCCCCGCTGGCCGAGGGCAAGCCCTTCCAGCTGGAGCGCCGCAGCTCGCTCTACGGCACGCACCTGTGGGACCGGCTCACCGAGGAGCAGCGGCTCGAACTGGGCAAGCACGAGCTGGCCAGCATCGCCAGCAACGGCATCTTCTTCGAGGTGCTGCTGATGCAGCTGCTGCTCAAGGAGGTCTACAACTCCGACCCGACCACGCGGCACGTGCAGTACGCGCTCGCCGAGATCGCCGACGAGTGCCGCCACTCGACGATGTTCGCGCGCTCGGTCGAAGCCGTCGGCGCGCCGGCATACGGCCCGGTGAAGATCGTGCACCGGCTGGGCAAGCTGCTGCCGTTCATTGGCTACGGGCCCGCGCTGTACGGCTCGATCCTGGTCGCCGAGGAGATCCTCGACCGGATCCAGCGGGAGAGCATGGCCGACGAGGACATCCAGCCGCTGGTGCGCATGGTCAACCGCATCCACGTGCTCGAAGAGGCGCGGCATGTGACCTTCGCCCGCGAGGAGGTCACCCGCGGCATGGCGAAGCTGAACAAGGCCGAGCTGTTCTACCAGCGCTGGCTCATCGCCGTCGTCAGCTTCGCCATCACCCGCAGCCTGATCAACCCGCGCGTCTACAAGGCGGTCGGCCTCAACCCGCGCGAGGCGTGGGAGGCGGCCATGAACAACCCGCACTGGCACGAGACCCTCCGCTGGTCCGGCGAGCGCATCATGGCGTTCCTCGACGACGCCGGTCTCGTCGGCCAGCCGGGCACGTACTGGTGGCGCAAGTCCTTCCTGCTGGGGGCCCGATGACGGCGACGGTCCGTCGGAGGGGGACGGACCGTCGCTTCACCACGAGCGACGGCACCGCCCTCCACGTCGAGCTGTCCGGACCGCGCGACGCCGCGGTCACCCTGGTGCTGGTGCACGCGTGGACGCAGGACCACCTGGAGTGGGACCCGGTCCTGCCGCTGCTGCCGACTGGCGTCCAGGTGCTGCGCTACGACCACCGCGGGCACGGCTGGTCGGAGCCGGCGAAGCCGGGGACGGCGACGGTCGCGCAGCTGGCCGACGACCTCGCCGAGCTGATCGCGGAGCTGGCGCCGGAGGGCAGGCTCGTCCTGGCCGGGCATTCGATGGGCGGGATGACCGTGATGGCGCTCGCCGAGCGGCACCCGGAGCTGGTCGAATCACGGGTGGACGGGGTCGTGTTCATCGCCACCTCGTGCTGCGACATGGACCGGCTCACGCTCGGGCTGAACGGGCGGGCCGGCCGGGTGGCCGCGCGCGTCGACAAGACGTTCGGGCGACTGCTGAACCGTTGGGGCGCCGAGCGCGTGCCGATCCCCGCGCCGCTGGCCCGGCCGTCGGTGAAGTGGCTGGCGTTCGGGAAGAAGGTGCGGCGGGCCGACGTGCGGGCGATGACGGAGCAGTTCCTGCGTGCCCACCCGCGCAGCGTCGGCGGCTTCCGGGACTCGATGTCCGACCACGACCGGCGCAAGGCGCTCGCGACGCTGCGGGAGAAGCCGACCGTGGTCATGGTCGGCGACCGGGACAGGATCACGCCGGTGCACCACGCGCGCGTGATCGCCGAGGAACTGCCGGAGGCGGAGTTCGTGCTCTTCCCCGGGGCGGGTCACGAGCTGACCTACGAGCGGACGCGCGAGGTCGCGAAGCGGCTGAGCCGCCTGCTGGAGAACTAGGCGGGCTCGCCTGGCGTGTGCTGGAGCGGGAAGCCGCCGCCGATGCCGCGCCAGGCGAGCGTCGCGGTGAGTGACACCGCCTCCTCGCGGCTCATCGTGCTGTGGTGGGCCAGCCAGAACCGGGCGCTGACCTGGCTCAACCCGACCAGGCCGACCGCCAGCAGGCGCGCCCGGCCCTCGTCCAGGCCCGCGTCGGCGGTGATGGTGTCCGTGATCGCGTTGACGCACTCGGTGGTGGCGCGGTCGACGGCCTCCTGCACGACGGGCTCGCCCCGCAGGTCGGATTCGAAGATCATCCGGAAGGCGCCGGTCTCGCTGGCGACGAAGTCGAAGAAGGCGCCGACGGCGGCCCGCACGCGGAGCTTGTTGTCGGTGGTCGAGGCGAGCGCCTCGCTGACGCGCGCGACCAGCTCGTCGACGTGGTTCTCCAGCAGCGCGGTGTAGAGGTCCAGCTTGCCCGGGAAGTGCTGGTACAGCACCGGCTTGCTGACCCCCGCCTGCTCGGCGATCTCGTCCATGGCCGCCGCGTGGTACCCGTTTGCCGAGAAGACTCGCTGCGCCGCGGCCAGAAGCTGAGCGCGCCGCTCGGTCCGGGGTAGCCGGACTCCCCGCTGTTGCGCCGCCGCAGTCTCCGTCATGCTTTCCTCCCAAAGAACCCGTTCGAGATTACTCGCCGGTATCGCCGAGTCGCCAAGGGCCGGGTGGGTAGGCATCCTGGATTGATGACCGACACCGTCCCGGCTTCCCGGCCGTCCCCGGATCCCGGGGCGCCCAGGGTGCCCGTCACGCGCGTACCGCTGTCCACTCGTGAGTTACCCGAACTCGACCCGAAACTCCCGCCGTGGCCGGGGAAAACCGAGCAGGTCGGCGGCGTGTCGCTGCACGTCCGGCGCACGCCCGGCGCGGCGGACGAGACCGTCCTCTACGTGCACGGCCTGGGTGGGTCGTCGACGAACTGGACGGATCTCGCCGCCCTGCTGGCGCCGACGGCCGGGGGAGCGGCGATCGACCTGCCCGGCTTCGGGTTCTCCGAGCCGGAACGCGCCTTCGATTTCAGCCTCGACGCGCACGCCGAGGTGGTCGCCAGGTTCGCGGAGGGGCTCGGCGCGGGACCGGTGCACCTCATCGGCAACTCGATGGGCGGCGCGGTGTCGCTGCTCGTCGCGGCGCGGCACCCCGAGCTGGTCAAGACGCTGACGTTGATCTCGCCCGCGATGCCGGACCGGCGGCCGGACCCGCGGCGGCTGTCCGACCCGCTGATGGCGCTGGCCTACCTGCCGATCGTCGGCCGCCGCGCCCGGCGCAAGCTCGCCGCCTACACCGCGCACCAGCGGGCCAAGCTGGTCATCAAGCTGTGCTTCGCCGACCCGGACTCCTTCCCCGAGCACCGGATGGCCGAGCTGGTCGAGGAGCACAGCGCCCGCGCCGAGCTGGCCTGGGCGAACGCGGCGATGTCGCGGAGCACGTTCGGGATCTTCCGGACCTGGTTCGCGCGGGGCGCGGCGTCGCTGTGGCGGGTGACGCCCAACGTGACGGCTCCCACGCTGGTCGTGTGGGGCACCGAGGACAAGGTGATCTCGGTCCGCCGGGCGGCGCGGACCGCGAAGCTGCTGCCGCGCGGGCGGCTCCTCGTGTTGCCGCGGACCGGCCACGTGGCGCAGATGGAACGCCCGGTTGTCGTAGCGAAGGCTGTTCTGGGTATGTGGGAGGCGGTCGCCGCCGGTTCGTGGTAGCCCGTTCGAGTTAATGCGAGCCTGCTCCGTGACGGCTTGGTCGCGCGTCGCGTAGCTCTGCGCATGTGGCAATCTGGGAGCCGTGAAGCGGGCGAGCAGCGGCGAGCGTGGCGAAGGACGGCGAGTGCAGTACGCGCCCCCGTCGGGCCGGTCGTCGGTTCGTCTGAGCGAGGACCGCTACCGGCCGCGTGCGCGGCGCGTGCAGGCCGAGCCGCTCGCCGCGTCGTGGAAGCCGCCGCAGGCGCAGCTCGAGCAGGACCCGGAGCAAGCCCGCCGGGAGCGGCGCCGCAAGGGCAAGGTGGGCCGTCTCGTCGGCGCCTACGGCTGGCGCGTGTACGCGCTGCCGGTCCTCGTCGTGATCACCGTCCTGGTGGTGTTCAACACCGCGACGGAGCCGCCGCAGACGAACTCCGCGGCGGAGACCGTCGACGGCGGCGCCGCGCAGGGCGGGGACAGCGCGCTCTCCGAACAACCGGCCACGCCGCGCGACCTCAACATCCCCACTGCCGAGCTGCCGACCGGCGGTGATTTCACGCAGAGCGGCTCCATGGCCTACCACGTCGTCCCGGTGCCGAACGACGGCGTGAGCGGCAAGGAGGCCGGCAGCGGCGGGAAGCTGTACCACTACACGATCGAGGTCGAGAACGGCATCGACGCGGCCAGTTACGCCGGCGACGACGCCTTCGCCAGTGCCGTGGAGCGGACGCTGTCGGACGTGCGCAGCTGGATCGGCACCGGCAAGGTCAAGCTGCAGCGGGTCGGCGCGGACTACCCGGACATTGATTTCCGCGTGAGCCTCACCACCCCGGACACCGCCAAGCGACCGGACGTGTGCGGGTTCAGCATCCCGTTCCCGACCTCCTGCTACTCGCGGAGCTTCGACCACCGCGTGGTGATCAACCTCGCCAGGTGGGTCCGCGGCGGGCTCGCGTTCACCGACCTCGGGATGTACCGGCAGTACGCGATCAACCACGAGGTCGGGCACGCGCTGGGGAAATCGCACGTGGGCTGCCAGGAGAACGGCGCGCTGGCGCCCGTGATGATGCAGCAGACCTTCGGCGTGTCGAACAACTACGTGGCCCAGCTGAACGCGGTCGACCAGTACAACTCGAAGGCCGTGCCTGCCGACGGCAAGACCTGCGTCCCGAACGCCTGGCCGGTGCTGCAGTTCGGCGATTCGGCCCCCGCCGGCTGACCCGGTCCACATCCTGGGACGGCGGGAAGAGTCCGGTCGCGCTCCGTGTTGTGGATACTTGGGGAAGCGACAACGACAGCCGCGCGATTTTGGAGGACCGATGGCAGGCACGCTGCCGCCGCTCGTGGAGCCGGCGGCCGAACTCACCAAGGAAGAGGTGGCCCGCTACAGTCGGCACCTGATCATCCCGGATGTCGGGATGGACGGGCAGAAGCGGCTGAAGAACGCGAAGGTGCTGGTCATCGGCGCGGGCGGCCTCGGCAGCCCCGCGCTGCTGTACCTCGCCGCCGCGGGCGTCGGCACGCTCGGTGTCATCGACTTCGACGTCGTCGACGAGTCGAACCTGCAGCGCCAGGTCATCCACGGCCAGTCCGACATCGGCAAGCCCAAGGCCGTCTCGGCCAAGGAGTCGATCGCCGAGATCAACCCGTTCGTCAACGTCATCCTGCACACCGAGCAGCTGACCACCGCGAACGCGCTCGACGTCTTCCGCGGCTACGACCTGATCCTGGACGGCACGGACAACTTCGCGACCCGTTACCTGGTCAACGACGCCGCCGTGCTGCTGGGCAAGCCGTACGTGTGGGGTTCGATCTTCCGGTTCGAGGGCCAGGTCAGCGTGTTCTGGGAGGACGCGCCGAACGGTCAGGGCCTGAACTACCGCGACCTCTACCCCGAGCCGCCGCCTCCGGGCATGGTCCCCTCGTGCGCCGAGGGTGGCGTGCTGGGCGTGCTGTGCGCCTCGATCGGCTCGATCATGGTGACCGAGGCGATCAAGCTGATCACCGGCATCGGCGAGCCGCTGCTCGGCCGCCTGATCAGCTACGACGCGCTGGAGATGAAGTACCGCGAGGTCAAGATCCGCAAGGACCCGGAGACGCCGAAGATCACCGAGCTGATCGACTACGAGGCGTTCTGCGGTGTCGTGTCGGACGAGGCGCAGCAGGCGGCGTCGGGCAGCACCATCACCCCGGCGGAGCTGAAGGCCAAGTTCGACGCGGGTGAGAACTTCGAGCTCATCGACGTCCGCGAGCCGCACGAGTACGAGATCGTGAACATCAAGGGCGCCAAGCTGATCCCGAAGGACCGCATCCTGTCGGGTGAGGCGCTGGCGGAGCTGCCGCAGGACAAGCCGATCGTCCTGCACTGCAAGTCGGGCGCCCGCTCGGCGGAGGCGCTGGCGGCGCTGCACCGGGCCGGGTTCAAGGACGCCACGCACCTCGGTGGCGGCGTGCTCGCCTGGGCGCGGCAGATCGACCAGAGCCTGCCGACGTACTGAGTGGTTTCTGACTGAAGAAGGCCCATCGCGGGTTCGCCGTGGTGGGCCTTTTTCGTCACGTCAGGCGATGTCGTCGACCACCGTCGTTGACGGTCACGCGTGCGGCGATCGTGCCGCGACTGGCGAACGAACCCGCGCTACCTGCTCCGCCCGGTCGTCTTCCCGGCCGCGGAACCCACCGCTTGAACGCGCGAAAAACGTCGTCGTCCCGGGGTAATCTCGGGCGGTGCCCGACGGTCCGAGAGCAGGTCAGCCACCGGCGACTGTCCTGATGGCGTTCGGCCTCCAGCACACCACCCCCGAGCCGCTGCCGGGCGGCCGTGCGCACCGCTGCGGCGACACCGTCCTGACCCCCGTGCGGGACCGGCCGAAGGCGCTCTGGCTCGCCGGCACCATGCACGCCCTCGACGTCCCCGACCTGCGCATCGCCCGGCCGCAGCGGGCCAGGGACGGGCGGTGGATCGTCGCCGGGTGGGCGGCCCGCCGCTACCTCGACGGCGCGCCTGAGCACCGGCACGACGAGATCATGCTCGCCGCCCTCAAGCTGGCCCGCGCCCTCGACGGCCTGCCGCGCCCGAGGCACCTCGCCGCGCGCACCGATCCGGACGGGATCGCCGACCGCGTCGCGTGGGGTGAGGCCGAGGTGCCGGTCGACGAGGCCAAGGGCGGCCGCTGGTTCGAGGTCCTCGCGGTGGCGCGAAGACCCGTGGGGCTGCCGGACCAGGTCGTGCCGGGCGACCTCTTCGGCGCCGTCCTCTTCGACGGTGACGCCCCGCCCGGCATCGTCGACTTCGACCCGTTCTACCGGCCCGCCGAATGGGGCGCCGCGGTCGCCGCCGTCGACGCGGTGGCCTGGGGCGACGCCGCCCCCGACTTCCTGCAGCGCTGGTCCCACCTGCCGGAATGGCCCCAGCTCCTGCTGCGCGCCGTGCTGTTCCGGTTGGCGGGCAACGCCCTCAGCCCCCGCGCCACGGCCGCTTCCCTGGACGGTTTGCGTGCGGCCGCGGCCGCGGTGAGTGAGATCCTGTAGCGCCCGTCACTTCTCACCGGGTATCCCCCGAAATGCCGTAGCAATGTCAGACGCCTGAAACATTCGGGAGTTTTCAGGTAACACGCCGTTCCTACCGTCTCTGGGCAGAGGCGGAAGGAGGTGCGCGTGACGCTCACCGCGGAACCCCAGGTCAAGGTGGCCACCCACTGTCCCTACTGCGCCCTGCAGTGCGGGATGAGCCTGTCCGGCACCGCCGTCGCACCCCGCGAGTTCCCCACCAACGGCGGCGGCCTGTGCCAGAAGGGCTGGACCTCGGGCAGCCTGCTCACCACCCCGGCGCGGCTGACCACGCCGCTGGTCCGGGTCGACGGCGAGCTGGTGCCCGCGACCTGGGACGACGCGCTCGACCTCGTCGCGCGCCGCATCGCCGAGGTCCAGGCCGAGCACGGCCGGGACGGGGTCGCCCTGTTCGGCGGCGGCGGCCTCACCAACGAAAAGAGCTATCTGCTCGGCAAGTTCGCCCGCGTCGCGCTGGGCACCTCGCAGGTCGACTACAACGGGCGGTTCTGCATGTCGTCCGCGGCGGCGGCGGGCAACAAGGCGTTCGGCCTGGACCGCGGGCTGCCGTTCCCGCTGACCGACGTGGGCGGGGCGGACGCGGTCCTGCTGATCGGCGCCAACCCGGCCGAGACCATGCCGCCGTTCATGCAGCACCTGCGCAAGGCCATCGACACCGGTGGGCTGGTCGTGGTCGACCCGCGCCGCACGCCGACCGCGGACCAGGCGAGCCTGCACCTCGCGCCCGCGCCGGGCACCGACCTCGCGCTGGCGCTGGGCATCCTGCACGCGCTGGTCGCCGAGGGCCGGTTCGACCGCGACTACGTCGAGCGGCGGACCCGCGGCTTCGACGCGGTGTGGCAGATCGCGGCCGGCTGGTGGCCCGAGCGCGTCGAGCGGATCACCGGTGTCGCCGCCGCCGACCAGCGCCGCGTCGCCACCCTGCTGGCGAACGCCCGTAACGCCTACATCCTCACCGCGCGCGGCACCGAGCAGCACGCCAGCGGTTCGGACACCGTGAGCGCCTGGATCAACCTGGCGCTGGCGCTCGGCCTGCCCGGCCGCGAAGGCTCCGGCTACGGCTGCCTCACCGGCCAGGGCAACGGTCAGGGCGGGCGGGAGCACGGCCAGAAGGCCGACCAGCTGCCCGGTTACCGCAAGATCGACGACCCGGCCGCCCGCGAGCACGTCGCGCGCGTGTGGGGGGTCGACCCCGCCGAGCTGCCCGGACCCGGCCGCTCGGCCTACGAACTGCTCGACGCGCTGGGCACCGAGACCGGCCCGAAGGCGATGCTCGTGTTCGGCAGCAACGTCGTGGTGTCGGCGCCGCGTTCGGCGCACGTCGCGGACCGGTTGCGCAGCCTGGACCTCCTCGTCGTCGCGGACTTCGTGCTGTCCGAGACCGCCGCGATGGCCGACGTCGTACTCCCGGTCACGCAGTGGGCCGAGGAGAGCGGCACGATGACGAACCTGGAGGGCCGCATCCTGCTGCGGCGGAAGGCGATCGACCCGCCCGCCGGGGTACGCAGCGACCTGGAGGTCCTCAGTGGACTCGCGCAGCGCCTCGGCCAGCCCGCTGGACGCTTCCCGGTCGAGGCGAAGACGGTGTTCGCCGAACTCCGCGAGGCTTCGAGGGGCGGGCTCGCGGACTACTCCGGCGTCACCTACGAGCGCCTGCACGACGGCGAGGCCCTGTACTGGCCGGTGACCGGCGCCGAGCACGCCGGGACGCCGCGGATGTTCCTGGACACCTTCGCCCACCCGGACGGCCGCGCGCGGTTCGTCCCGGTCGAGCACCGCGGCCCGGCCGAGCCGACCGACGACGAGTTCCCGCTGATCGCGACCACCGGCCGGGTGCTGCAGCACTACCAGTCCGGGGCGCAGACCCGGCTGGTCGGCGAGCTGAACGACGTGGTGCCCGAGGCCTACGTCGAGGTGCACCCGGACACCGCCGCCCGCGCCGGACTGGCCGACGGCGACTGGGCGCGGGTGGTCTCCCGGCGCGGGGAGACCAGCGCGCGGGTGCGGTGCGTCGCCTCGATGCGGCCGGACACGGTGTTCCTGCCGTTCCACTTCCCCGGCGCGCAGCGGGCGAACCTGCTGACCAACCCCGCCCTGGACCCGACGAGCCGCATGCCCGAGTTCAAGGTGTGCGCGGTTCGCCTGACCACGAAGGACGGTGCGGAATGACCCGCAAGGTGGTGGTGCTGGGCTACGGCATGGCCGGGGCCCGGCTCGCCGACGAGATCCGGGCCCGCGATCCGGAAGGCACCCGCGTCACGCTGACCGTGATCGGCGAGGAGCCGCACGCCGCGTACAACCGCGTCCTGCTCTCCGCCGTCGTCGCCGGCACGATGCGCCCGGAGATGGTCCGCTTGCACGACGCCGGCTGGGCGGCCGCGCACCACGTCGACCTGCGCACGGATGTCAAGGCCGAGCACATCGACCGCGCCGCCCGGCGGGTCCGGCTCAGCGACGGGTCCACTGTGGACTACGACGCGCTGGTGCTGGCCACCGGCAGCCGCCCGTGGCTGCCGGCGGTGGAGGGCCTGACCCTGGACGACGGGACACCCGCGCCGGGCGTGGTCACCTTCCGCACGCTGGACGACTGCGACCGCATCCTGGACGCGGCCAAGGCCGGTGCGCTGGTCGCGGTGCTCGGCGGCGGGCTGCTCGGCCTGGAGGCCGCCCGCGGCCTGGCCGGTCGCGGCAACCTGGTGACCGTCGTGCACCCGGTCGGGCACGTGATGGAACGGCAGCTCGACGCCGGCGCCGGTGCCGTGCTGGCCAAGGCGCTGGGCGAGCTGGGCATCGACTTCAAGCTCGGCGCCGGCGCGGCCCGGTACCTGCCGGGCGACGGCCTCAAGCTCGACGACGGCAGCAAGGTCCACGCCGACCTGCTCGTCGTCAGCACCGGTGTGCGGGCCGAGACCACGCTGGCCGTCGAGGCCGGTCTGGAGGTCGACCGCGGCGTCGTGGTCGACGACGCGCTGCGCACCAGCGACGGCCGAATCCACGCGATCGGCGACTGCGCCCAGCACCCCGGCACCGTGTCCGGCCTCGTCGAGCCTGCCTGGCAGCAGGCCAAGGTGCTGGCCGACCTGCTGACCGGTGCCGACGTGTCCGCGCGTTACCGCGGCACGCAGGTGATCACCAAGCTGAAGGCGCGCGGCATCGACCTCACCGCGCTCGGCGACGTGCACACCGACGCCGCCGGCCCGGACGCCGAGGTCGTCTGCCTGACCGACCCCACGCGGGGCCGCTACGCGAAGCTCGTTGTCCGCGAGGAGCGGGTGGCGGGGGCGATCCTGCTGGGTGCGCCGGACGCCGCCGCGAACATCACGCACCTGTTCGACCGGGGTGTCCCGGTTCCGGAAGACCGGCTCGCCGTCCTGCTCGGGCGCGCGCTGCCGGGCGGGGCGACCGTCGCGTCGAGCCCCGCCGACATCCCGGCGGCCGCCGTCGTCTGCCGGTGCAACTCCGTGACCAAGGGCCGGCTGGTCGAGGCATTCCGCGCCGGGGCCACCGACGTCACCGAACTCGCGTCCGTGACCAGAGCGACGACCGGATGCGGCAGCTGCCGCGACGCCGTGTGCGGCATCGCCGACTGGCTCGCGACCACCGCCTAGACCTTTCCGCATTGAAGGAGCAGGGATGAGGACGACCGCCAGCGACACCACCGCGCCCAGCGGGCGCAAGCACTGGATCGCGCACTGGGAGCCCGAGAACGAGTCGTTCTGGGAGAGCACCGGCAAGAAGATCGCCAACCGCAACCTGTGGTTCTCGATCTTCTCCGAGCACATCGGCTTCTCCATCTGGACACTGTGGTCGGTCATGGTGCTGTTCATGGGGCCGCAGTACGGGTTCTCGGCCGCCGACAAGTTCCTGCTGACCTCCACGCCGACGCTGGTCGGTGCGCTCGCGCGGCTGCCCTACAGCTGGGCGGTGGCGAAGTTCGGCGGTCGCAACTGGACGATCGTCAGCGCGCTGCTGCTGCTGATCCCGAGCATCGGCGCCGCGATCGTGATGGAGCCCGGCACCCCGCTGTGGAGCTTCCTGATCGTGGCGGCGCTGGGCGGTGTCGGTGGCGGCAACTTCGCGTCCTCGATGACCAACATCAACGCGTTCTTCCCGGAGAAGGCCAAGGGCATGGCGCTCGGCCTGAACGCGGGCGGCGGCAACCTGGGCGTCGCCGTGATCCAGCTCCTCGGCCTGCTGATCGTCGCCACCGCCGGCACCGGCGCGCCGCGGATCATCCTGTACATCTACATCCCGCTGATCGTCGTCGCGGCGCTGTGCTCGGCGCTGTTCATGGACAACATCGCGTCCGTAACGAACGACAAGAAGGCGATGCGGGAGATCATCGGTGATGCCCACACGTGGGTGATGTCGTTCCTCTACATCGGCACGTTCGGCTCGTTCATCGGCTACAGCTTCGCCTTCGGCCTGGTGCTGCAGAACCAGTTCGGCCGCACGCCGCTGCAGGCCGCCGCGGTCACCTTCCTCGGCCCGCTGCTCGGCTCGTTCTCCCGCCCGGCCGGTGGCTGGCTGGCGGACAAGCTCGGCGGCTCGCGCGTCACGTTCACCACGTTCGTCGGCATGGCGGCGATGACCGTCATCCTGATCATCGCGTCGAACACGCAGTCGCTGGCGTTGTTCACCACCGCGTTCATCGTGTTGTTCGTGCTCACCGGGGTCGGCAACGGCTCCACCTACAAGAGCATCCCGGCCATCTTCCGCACCAAGGCCAAGGCGGCGATCGCGGCCGGCGCGGACGAGGCGGCCGAACTGCTCAAGGCCCGCAAGCGCTCCGGCGCCCTGATCGGCCTCGCCGGCGCGATCGGCGCGCTCGGCGGCCTGTTCATCAACCTGGCGTTCCGCCAGTCCTTCTTGGACACCAAGAGCGGTGTCCCGGCGTTCGTCGGGTTCCTCGTCTTCTACGGGATCTGCTTCGTCCTCACCTGGGCCGTGTACCTCCGCAATTCGGACGCCCTGGTGAGCGAGCGCGGCCTGGCTCTGGCCGGCGTCCGCGTCTGAAGCAAGAGAAAGCAAGCAGGAGGTTTCGGTAATGCGCACACTCGTCGTCGTCGGGAACGGCATGGTGAGCCATCGACTGGTGGAGGCACTGCGGGCCGAGGACACCGAGGGCGCCTGGCGGGTAGTCGTGCTCGCCGAGGAGCCGCGCCCGGCCTACGACCGGGTGGCCCTGACCTCCTACGTGGATGGCTGGGACGTCCAGGCGCTCACCCTGTCCGGTTCGGACTACGCGGGTGACGACCTCGTCGAGCTGCGGCTGGGCGATCCGGTCACGTCCGTGGACCGGGCGGCCAAGAAGGCGACCACCGCGTCCGGCCACGTCCAGGCCTACGACGCGCTGGTGCTGGCCACCGGCTCGCGGCCGTTCGTGCCGCCGGTGCCCGGCCACGACCTGCCGGGCTGCTTCGTCTACCGCACGATCGAGGACCTGGACGCGATCCGGGCCGCGGTCGAGCACGCGAAGGCGACCAAGCGCGGCCGCGCCGCGGCGATGGTCGTCGGTGGTGGCCTGCTCGGGCTGGAGGCGGCGAAGGCCCTGCGGGACATGGGCCTGTCGCCGCACGTGGTCGAGATGGCGCCGCGGCTCATGCCGATCCAGGTCGACGACGGCGGTGGCCGGCTCCTGCGCAAGCTGGTCACCGACCTCGACCTGACCGTCCACACCGGAACATCGGCGGAGAAGATCGAGCAGGACGGCGACCGCCTGTTCACCAAGCTCACCAACGGCACCGAGCTGGACCTGGACCTGGTGGTGTTCTCCGCCGGTGTCCGCCCGCGGGACGACCTGGCCCGCTCGTCCGGTCTGGCGGTCGGCGAGCGCGGCGGCATCATCACCGACCTGGCCTGCCGCACGAGCGACCCGGACATCTGGGCGGTCGGCGAGTGCGCCGCGGTCGAGGGCCGCTGCTACGGCCTGGTCGCGCCGGGCTACACGATGGCCGAGATCGTCGCCGCGCAGCTGCTCGGCCGGGCCGGCGAGTTCCCGGGCACGGACCTGTCCACCAAGCTCAAGCTGATGGGCGTGGACGTGGCCAGCTTCGGCGACGCGCACGCCACCACGGAGAACTCGGTCGAGGTCGTGCTCTCCGACGCCGTCGGCGGGTACTACAAGAAGCTCGTGGTGTCCGAAGAGGACGCGGACGGCAAGCGCCTGCTGCTGGGCGGTGTCCTGGTCGGCGACGCGAGCGCGTACAACCTGCTCCGGCCGCTGGTCGGCAGCCCGCTGCCAGCCGACCCGGCCGCGATGCTGGGCCCCGAGGGCGGGTCCAGCGTCGTGGGTGTGGACGCGCTGCCGGACGAGGCGCAGATCTGCTCGTGCAACGCGGTCAGCAAGGGCGCCATCACCAGCGCCATCCACGACGAGGGCTGCGACAGCGTCGCGAAGATCAAGGGCTGTACCAAGGCGGGCACCACCTGCGGTTCGTGCGTGCCGATGCTCGCCAAGCTGCTGGACGCCTGCGGGGTCGAGCAGTCCAAGGCGCTGTGCGAGCACTTCGCCTACTCGCGCCAGGAGCTGTTCCAGATCCTCAGCGCCACGCGCATCACCACGTTCGGTGAGCTGATCGCCAAGCACGGCACCGGCGCGGGCTGCGAGATCTGCAAGCCCGCGGTGGCCTCGATCCTCGCCACGCTGGACACGACCGACCGCGACGGCGGGCACGTGCTGGCCGGCGAGCAGGCCACGCTGCAGGACACTAACGACCACTTCCTGGCGAACATGCAACGCAACGGCACCTACTCGGTGGTGCCGCGGATCCCCGGCGGCGAGATCACCCCGGCGAAGCTCAAGGTCATCGCCGAGGTCGCCGAGGAGTTCGGCCTCTACACCAAGATCACCGGCGGGCAGCGGATCGACCTGTTCGGCGCGACCGTGGACCAGCTGCCGCACATCTGGCGGCGGCTGGTGGACGCGGGGATGGAGTCCGGCCACGCGTACGGCAAGTCGCTGCGCACGGTCAAGTCCTGCGTCGGCTCGACCTGGTGCCGCTACGGCGTGCAGGACAGCGTCGGACTGGCTGTGGAGCTGGAGCTGCGCTACCGCGGCCTGCGCTCGCCGCACAAGCTCAAGGCCGGGGTTTCCGGCTGCGCCCGCGAGTGCGCGGAGGCCCGCGGCAAGGACTTCGGCGTGATCGCCACCGAGAAGGGCTGGAACCTCTACGTCGGCGGCAACGGCGGCGCCCTGCCGCGCCACGCCGAGCTGCTGGCCTCCGACCTGGACAAGGACACGCTGATCACCTACATCGACCGGTTCCTGATGTTCTACGTCCGCGCCGCCGACCGCCTGCAGCGCACCGCGCCGTGGATCGAGGAGATGGACGGCGGGCTGGACCACCTGCGCGCGGTGATCGTCGACGACAAGCTCGGCATCTGCGAGGAGCTGGACGCCGCGATGGCCAAGCACGTGGAGAACTATGCCGACGAGTGGCGCGGCGTGCTGGAGGACCCGGAGAAGCTCGCCCGGTTCACGTCGTTCGTCAACGCGCCGGGCACGCCCGACCCGACCATCTCGTTCCGCGCGGAGCGAGAGCAGAAAGTGCCCGTCCTGCTGGGTGTCCCGGAGGTGGTTTCCCGATGACCGCGGTGGAGGAGAAGCGCGCCACGGAGGTGGTCGAGATCTGCCGGTTCGACCGGTTGATCCCCGGCCGCGGGGTGGCCGCGCTGCTGCCCGGCGGACGGCAGGTGGCGATCTTCCGCACCGTCACCGACGACGTCTTCGCGCTGTCCAATGTGGATCCGTTTACCAAGGCCGCCGTGCTGTCCCGCGGGATCATCGGCGACGTCAAGGGTGTGCCGCACGTCGCATCGCCCATGCTGAAACACCGTTTCGAGCTGGCCACGGGCTACTCTCTGGAGGACGAAACGGTGGCTGTGCGGACGTATCCCGTGCGGGTGACCGAGGGCATGGTGTACATCCAACCATGATCGATTCCTCCGGAATCCTCCCGCTCGCCGGTTTCGCGGTGGGCATCACGGCCGCGCGCCGCGCGGACGAGCTCGGCGCGCTGCTGGTGCGCAAGGGCGCGACCGTGCGGTACGGGCCGGCGATCCGGATCGTGCCGCTCGCCGACGACACCGAGCTGCACGCCGCGACCGTGCGGATGCTGGAGGAGCCGGTGGACGTGGTCGTGGCGACCACCGGCATCGGGTTCCGCGGGTGGGTCGAGGCGGCCGAGGGCTGGGGCCTCGGCGAGGCGCTGGTCGGCCAGCTCGGCAAGGCATCGCTGCTGGCCCGCGGCCCGAAGGCGCGCGGTGCGATCCGCGCGGCCGGGTTGTCGGAGATCTACTCGCCCGCCTCGGAGAGCAGCGCCGAGCTGCTCCAGCACCTGCTGGAGTCCGGTGTGGAGGGTCGGCGGATCGCGGTGCAGCTGCACGGCGAGCCGTTGCCGTACTTCGTGGAGTCGTTGCGGGAGGCCGGGGCCGAGGTCATCGAGGTGCCGGTGTACCGCTGGGTCGGGCCCTCCGACCCGGGGCCGCTGGACCGGCTGATCGACGCGGTGCTGGACGGTTCGGTGGACGCGCTGCCGTTCACCAGCGCCCCGGCCGCGGCGAGCGCGCTGGCGATGGCCAAGCGCACCGGGCGCCTCGCGGCGCTAGTGGAGGCGTTGACGCACCGGGTGCTGGTCGCGTGCGTCGGGCCGATCACCGCCGCCCCGCTGGCGGCCGTCGGGATCCCCACGGTGCAGCCGGAGCGGGCGCGGATCGGCGCGCTGGCGCGGACCGTGGCGCAGGCGCTCGTCGAGCGGTCGCCCAAGCTGTGCGCGGCCGGGCGGCTCATC
The DNA here is from genome assembly GCF_000739085.1 of Amycolatopsis methanolica 239. NCBI lineage: Bacteria > Bacillati > Actinomycetota > Actinomycetes > Pseudonocardiales > Pseudonocardiaceae > Amycolatopsis > Amycolatopsis methanolica. Next base: position 1,025,342 of record NZ_CP009110.1, read on the forward strand.
GAGCTGCGCGGACAGGCGGCCATTGTGGACGGTCAGCTGTGCGAGGTGGCGCCCGCGCCGATGGCGGTGCTGCGGGCGCTGGCCCGCGAGCCCGGACGGGTGGTGTCCCGCCGGGAGCTGACGTCCGCCCTGCCCAGCGGCGGTGAGGAACACGCGGTGGAGACCGCGATCGGGCGGCTGCGCACGTCGCTCGGCGAGGGGAAGCTCGTGCAGACCGTGGTGAAGCGCGGATACCGGTTGGCGGTGGAACGGTGATCGTGCTGGCAGCGCATGGAACGCGGGATCCGCAGGGCGCGCGGGTGATCGAGGAACTGGCCGACCGGGTGCGGGCCGAGACGCCCGTGCCGGTGCGGGTGGCCTACGCCGACGTGCGGCAGCCCGACGTCACCACGATGCTCGACGCGGTGCGTGGCTACCAGGCGATCGTCGTGCCCGCGTTCCTGGCGGCCGGCTACCACGTGCGCACCGACATCCCGGCGCAGATCGCCGCGAGCGGGCACCGCAACGTCCTGCTGGCCGGCCCGTTCGGGCCGGCGCCCGAGCTGGTCGGCGTGATGCGCGACCGGCTGGAGTGGGCGGGTTACCGCGCGGGTGACGCGGTCGTGCTGGCCGCGGCGGGCTCCAGCGATCCGCGTGCGCTGGCCGAGGTGCGGGTCGCCGCGGATGCGCTGGGCGCGTTGCTGGGCGTGTCGGTGCAGGTGGGTTACGTCGCGACGGCGCGGCCCTCGATCGCGGACGCGGTCGCCAGGGCGCGGGGCTGCGGGCGGCGGGTGGCGGTGGCGTCGTGGCTGCTCGCGCCGGGGCGGTTCCAGCGGAAGGTGCTGGAGGCGGGCGCGGACGTGGTGGCGGACCCGCTCGGCGTGCACCCGGACGTCGTCGACCTGGTGCTGGCCAGGTACCAGCAGGCGCAGCGGCAGCTCGCGGTCGCCGCCTGACCCTTGTGGTTCTCTGGTTGAAACAGTAGTTTCTGTTTCCGTGATGCGTTACACGAACCGGGTCGTTCTGATCACCGGTGCCGGGCAGGGGCTCGGCCGGGCCATGGCACACCGGTTCGCCGATGTGTCCGATCCGGAGCAGGTCGACTCCTGGGTCGCGGAGGCGCTGTTCGAGTTCGGGCGGATCGACGTGCTGGTCAACAACGCCGGCGCGATCCGCGACAACCGGCTGGAGCGGATGACCGACGACGAGCGGGACGCCGTGCTGAACGTCAGCCTGCGCGGCATGTTCAACTGCAGCCGCGCGGTGTTCCCGGTGATGAAGCGGCAGGAGTACGGGCGGCTGCTGTCGTTCTCGTCGATGTGCTGGCGCGGCGACTTCGGGCAGGTCAACTACTCCGCGGCGAAGGCAGGCGTGGTGGGGATGGCACGCGCGATCGCGCCCGGGCTCATCGCGACCCCGATGCTGGCGTCGATGGGCGAGCGGGCGCGGGCGAAGCGCGCCGCGCGGGTGCCTGCCGGGCACATCGGCGGCCCGGAGGACATCGCGGAGGCCGCGGCGTTCCGGTGCTCCGAGGCGGCCGGGTACGTGACCGGGGTCGTGCTCGACGTCGACGGCGGGATCGGCATTGGCGGCGCGTTGCGCTGATCTCACAGGTGGTTCGCAGCGTCCGCTCATCACGCACCCAGCCGCCGGGACGACAGTCGTTCGCGTAAGGAACTTCCCGGCGAGAGAAGACGCGATGACTTCCGACGGTTTCCCCACCCCAGGCAGGCCGGCCACCGGTCCGGCCGGGCAGGGCGGAGCGGGCGCCACCGCCGCCCCCACGGTGACGCCCGCCCCGCCCGCCGATCCGGCGACGGGCCGGCCTGTTGATGATGAGACTGCGGTGCACCGGGCCGTTACGGGTGCTGCCCACGCGCCTGGTGGCGCTCCGCCCACCGAATCCGCGGCGGGCTGGCCCGCCGATGAGGACACTGCGGTGCACCGGCGGATCCCCGCTGATGCGGCCGATCCCCGCGATGGCGGGCAGACTGCCGTGCACCAGGCCGTTCCGGCCGCGCATCCGGCGGTCCCGGGCGGCGCGCCCGGTCGGCCCGTTGATGATGCGACCGCGGTGCACCCCGCCGTTCCGGGGGCGGCACAGGCGCCTGGTGGCGTTCCGCCCACCGGCGCCGGTCCCCGCGCTCCCGCGACGTGGGGCGGCACCCCGCCGGGCAAGCGCACGGGCGGGCGTCAGCTGTCCCTGGGCATCGCGAGCATCGTGGCCGCCGCGGCGCTCGTCGTCGGTGGCAGCGCGGGATTCGTGATCGGCCATTCGAGCAGTTCCAGCCAGACGCCGCCGGGCATGGGGCAGCTGGACGGCGGCGCCCCGCCCGGCCTGGGCACCGGCTCCGGGCAGGGGCAGACCCAGTCGTCCTGATCCGTGGCGGCCCGAGCACTGGAGGTACTCATGGGGCTCCGCACGTTCGTCATCCTGGCCGTGATCGCGGGCTGCCTGATCGCGGCGTTCACCAAGCGGTCCCGCCGCCCGGGTGAGCTCACCGACGCCGAGGCGCGGGCCAGGCGCTGGGTCGAGCGGCTCGACGGTCAGATCACCGCGCTCGACGCCGGCGCGAACACCGCGGCGAAGCAGGCGCTGGCCGACGCGTCCGAACGGCACACCGCCGCCTGGTCGCAGCTGTCGCAGGCCACCACGCCGACGCAAGTCGCGCTCGCCGGGCAGACCGCGATCGAGGGCCTGCACTACATCCGCGCCGCGCGGACGGCGCTCGGCCTCGACCCGGGGCCCGAGGTGCCCGCGCCCGGCGGGGAGGCGGTGACCGCGCCGCAGCGGATGACGGTCGGCGGGCAGGAGCACCACGCCTCGCCCCGCCCCGGGGACGCCACGCTGTACCACTACCCGGGCGGCACGGTGGGCGGGCGCGCGGTGCCCGCCGGGTGGTACAGCACGCCGTGGTGGAAGACGGCGCTGGTGGCGGGCGCGGCGGGCGTCGGCGGAGCCATCCTGGCCGAGGAACTCCTCGACGGCTGCCACCACCACGGCGACTTCTTCGGCGGCGGCTTCGACGGCCTCGGCGACTGGTTCTAGAAGGCCGCGCCGCGGGTGCGTCAGCCCCAGCTCACCCGCAGATCCGCGAACCCCCGCGCCCGCGCCACGCGTTCGGCCTCCTCTTCCGCCGCCGTCCGCGTGGCGGGCGGCAGGGGGTCGAAGGCGGTGATCGCGAAGTCCAGGCGCTTGCGGCCGCTGCCCTTCGTCCGCCACACGCCGGCCACCTCGCCGCCCGCGAGGAGCGCTCCGGGGTTGCCCAGGATCTTCCAGACCTCCTTCTGCCGCGCCCGGTCCGGCACCAGCACCGCCCGGTCCCGCGACTGCAGGAACGGGTCCCACGGCGGCAGCAGCCGCGCCAGGTCGGGCGCCGGCGGGTTCTCCAGCGCGGCCACATCGCCGGAGGACAACCACACCTCGCGCCCCGCGAAGCGCACCGGCGTCAGGTCCTCCGGCCACATCCGCTTCGCGATCGCCGTCTTCGTGCCGACGAAATCGGCCGCTTCCTTGGGCGTCGCCGGGCCGTGCAGGTGCAGGTAGTCCCGGACGACGGCCGTCGCTGCCTCAATATCCGGTGTGGTCCGCATCCGCGGGCGCCCCGCCAGCGGCGCGAGCGCCGTGGGCTGCGCGCCGGCCTCCAGACGCACCCCTCCGTGGATCGCCGCCAGCCGCATGAGCTGCTCCAGGATGTGGGTGGCCTGGCAGCCGCGGCACCAGTACGACAACCCGTCCGGGATGATCTTCGTGACGGCCTCGCTCACCGCGCCCTTGGTCATCACCCGCGTCACGACTTTGCGGATCGCCCGCGCCGCGGTGAACAGGCCGTCCACCGCGCTCATCCCGGCCGCCTCGACCTGCTTGCGCTGCCAGCCCATCCGCGCCATCGCGTCGTCCTCGTCGAGCGGGACCAGCGCGGCGGTGACCCGGCCGATCTCGTCCGCGCGGTGGAAGTGCGGCGCGCCGCGGTGCGTCCACGCCAGCACGAACCGTGGATCCTCCACAAAGGACTCTTCGGTGACCGGGCCGGGCAGTCTCGCCGCGAGGGCGATCGCCGCCGTGTCCCGCTGAGTGCTCTGCACGCCGAGGTCGAACACGGCAAGCCCGCCGGGGTCTGCGATGTCGCGGTGCAGACCCTGCGCCGCGATCCGGTGGGCGAGCACCTGCTCGCGGTCGACGTCGAGCATCACAGCCGGTGGTCGAAGGTGTAGTTCACGGTCTCGCTCACCCCTCCGATCGTCCCGGTGCCTGACAGCCCGGCCAGCTCACCGGTGCCCGAGCCCTCGACGACGGTGAACGTGCCCCGGATGCCGTCCGCGCCGTAGGCCACGTCGTGCCGGATGACGAAACTGCCCTTGCGGCCGTCCACGCTGCCCTCGATCCGCTCGAACCCCGGCGCCGTCTGCGGGCTGCCGGTGTAGCCCTCGCCCGGGTAGTACAGCAGGTAGTCGCAAGCGGATTCGCCCTCGATCAGCCCGGAGTAGGTGAACGTGGCGTGCGCGTGGGCGTACCGGGGCCCGTCCTCGGGGCCGCTCACGACCTTCTCGTCCCAGGTCCGCATGGTGAAAGTGTTGGTCATGGCTCCAAGTCTGACCCCCTTGCCTGACACCTTCTGTCAGGTTTTCCGGCGATACTGGAGCCATGCGCGCGAGCAGGTTGCTGTCGGTGCTGCTGCTCCTGCAGAACCGCGGCCGGATGACCGCCGAGGAGCTGGCGGAGGAGCTCGAGGTGTCGGTGCGGACCGTGTACCGGGACATCGAGTCGCTGTCCGCCGCCGGGGTGCCGGTCTACGCCGAACGCGGCCGGGCGGGCGGCTACCGGTTGCTCGACGGCTACCGCACTCGCCTGACCGGGCTGACCGGGGAGGAGGCGCAGTCGCTCCCGCTGGCCGGGCTGCCGGACGCGGCCGCCGAGCTGGGCCTTGGCACCGTGCTGACCGCGGCGCAGCTCAAGCTGTACGCCGCGCTGCCGGACGAGCTGCGCGGTCGCGCGGGCAAGGTCGCCGAGCGGTTCGTGCTCGACGTGCCCGGCTGGTTCCGCGGCATCGAGAGCCTGCCGCACCTGGCCGAGGTGGCCCAGGCGGTGTGGGATTCGCGGCGTGTTTCCGTCCGGTACCGGCGATGGGACAACAGCGAGACGAACCGGCTGCTGGAGCCGCTGGGGCTGATCCTCAAGGCCGGGAACTGGTACCTTGCAGCGCACTGCGACGGTGCGACCCGGACCTACCGGGTGTCGCGGATCCTCTCGCTCGAACCCGGCGCCGCGTTCGAGCGCCCTGCCGGGTTCGACCTCGCCGCCTACTGGCGGGAGTGGTCGGAGCAGTTCGAGCGGCGGATGTACCCGCGGGTCGCCGTCGTCCGGCTTTCCCCGCTGGGCCGCGAACTCGTACCGTTCTACCTGGGAGCGGTGGGCGCTCGCGCGCTGCGGGAGTGCCGTGCGGTGCCGGACGAAGACGGGTGGTTGCGCGTGGAGTTACCGGTGGAACCCGGCGCCCCGGCGCTCGGGGAGCTGTTGCGGTTCGGGCCCGAGCTGCAGGTGCTCGAGCCCGCCGACCTGCGTGACCGGGTGGCGGCGGCGGTGGGCCGGATGGGTGCGTTCTATGGGTGACTTGAGCGGAGTCACGATCGGGGTGACCGCGGAGCGGCGGGCCGAGGAGTTCATCGGTGCGCTGGAACGCAACGGCGCCACGGTGCGGCACGCGCCGTTGATCCACATCGTGCCGCTGCCCGACGACGCCCGGTTGCGCGCCGCGACCGAGGAGGTCCTCGCCGAGCCGCTGGACGTCCTCGCGGTCACCACCGGCGCCGGATTCGGCGGCTGGATCGAGGCCGCCGAGGGGTGGGGACTGCGCGACGACCTGCTCGCATCGCTGACCAGGGCGCGGGTGTTCGTCCGCGGACCGAAGGGCAAGGGCGCGGTGCGGGGCGTCGGACTCACCGAGGAGTGGGCCGCGCCCGAGGAGAGCAACCGGCAGCTGTTCGGGCACCTCCTGGAGGCCGGTGTCGCCGGCGCGCGGCTGGCGGTCCAGCTGCACGGCACGCCGCTGCCCGAGCACACCGCTCCACTGCGCGAGGCCGGCGCGCGGCTGATCGAGGTGCAGCCGTACCGGTGGGAGTGGCCCGCCGACCTGCACCCGGCGCACGAGCTGCTGGACGGCGTGCTCGACGGCCGGATCGACGCGCTGGCGTTCACCAGCGCCCCGGCGAGCGCGAACATGCTGAACCTGGCCCGGGAACGCGGCGCCTACGACGACCTGGTGCGCGCCTTGCGGGGCGACGTCGTGTGCGCCTGCGTCGGGCCGGTGACCGCCGCGCCGTTCACCGACGCCGGGGTGCCGACCTTGCAGCCGGAGCGGCAGCGGCTCGGCGCGCTGGTCAAGCTGCTGGTGGCGGAGCTGGGCACCTAGGGGGCGGATTTCGTGGCCGCTCCCGGTGATCAACCGGATGTGCCCCACCCGGCCGCTTCCTAGGTTCGGTGCATGGTCAAACCAAGATCGACAATCCGCCGTCTCGCGCTGCTCACCGCCGCCGCCTTCGCGCTCACCGTGGTCCCGGCGTCGGCCGGGACGGCACTCGCCCTGCCGGAACCGTCCGGCCCGTCGCCGTCGGCGTCACCGAGTTGCACCTGGTCGACCAGGCCCGCGACCGCGAGCTGATGGCGACGGTGCGTTACCCCGCCGTCCACGACCGCGGCCCGCGGGCGCCGTTCCTGACGCCCGGCGCCGCCGCCGTGATCGCCGAAGCCGACGCCGCCCGGATCCGCATGGACCCGGCCCGGCTGGACTACCGCTTCGCCACCAACGCGCGTTCCGGCGCGCCCGTCGCCGCGGGGCACCTGCCCGTCGTGCTCTTCACACCGGGCGCCGAGCAGCCGCGCGCGCTGGCGACCACGCAGCTGGAGGAGCTCGCGAGCCGGGGCTACGTCACCGTCGCGTTCGACCATCCCGGCGAGACGTCCGTGGTGGAGTTGCCGGACGGCCGCCTGGTGCACGGCTCGCTGCCGCCGCAGAGCGTCGAGGTCGGCCGCCGGATGATCGCCAGCCGCGTCGCGGACGCCCGGTTCGTCCTCGACCAGCTCGAAGTCCTAGAGCGGGGCGGCAACCCGGACGTCGGGCGGCGTGCGCTGCCCGCCCGGCCGAGCCGCTCGCTCGACCTGACCCGCGTCGGCATGTTCGGGCATTCGGCAGGCGGGTTCAGCACGGCCGAGACGATGCTGGCCGACCCGCGGATCGACGCGGGCGCCAACCTGGACGGCAGCATGGCCTACTCGCAGCGCGACCAGATCTTCGGGCAGGCCGTCGAGCAGGGTCTGGACCGGCCGTTCCTGCTGATGAGCGCCGGTGACCACAGCGCCGCCACGGACGGGTCCTGGCAGGAGTTCCTGGACAACCAGCGCGGCCCGATCGAGCAGCGGCACCTGGACGGCGGCGAGCACTTCAGCTACACCGACTACCAGTTCCTGCTGCCCCGGCTGGGCGTCGATCCGGCGATCACCGCGCCCTGGATCGGCGACGTCGACGCCGCCCACAGCCTGGACTTCCAGCGGACGAGCCTCGTCGAGTTCTTCGGCCGGCGGCTCTACCGCTGCCAGCGGTAGGTCTTCAGGTTGACCTTCTGACCGTCCGCCAGCACACCTTCGGCCCGGAGCAACTCCAGCTGCCGGTGCACCAGGTGCGGCGCGGGCGTGCCGTTGGCGCGCAGGATCCGGTGCCACGGCAGGTCCGCCCCGTCCTCGGACAGGATCCGGCCGATCATGCGTGGTGACGGGGCGCCGGCGATCGCCGCGATGTCGCCGTAGGTGGCGACCTTGCCCGGCGGCACGGTCGCGACCACCTCGCGCACCCGCTCGTGCAGCTCCTCGTCCACGTGACCAAACTACCGTCAAGGTGTGCCGGTCACAGGTTCTGTCGGACGGTCGTGATTCCATGCGAGACGTGAGCGGAGAGGGCACCCGGTCCCGGGCGGGCGCGCGGCTGGTTCGGCTGCCCGTCCCCGAGCCGCGCCCGGAACGCTGGGACGAGGACGCGCGGGCGGTGCTGGCGGCGCCCCGCGGGTTCGTCCGGGTCCTCGGTGGACCGGGCACCGGCAAGACCACCCTGATCACGAGCGCGGCGGCGGCCCGCATCTCCGGCGGCGCCGATCCGGAGAGCCTGCTGGTGCTCACCGCGTCCCGCCGGGCCGCCAACGCCCTGCGCGCCGAGATCACCCGCCGCGTCACCGCGGGTGACGACGTGCCCCGCACGATCCGCGAGCCGATTGTGCGCACCGTCCACTCGTACGCGTTCTCCCTGCTGCGCCTGCAGGCCGGGCTGCAGGACGTGCCGGCGCCGCGGCTGCTGTCCAGCCCGGAGCAGGACGTGGTGGTCCGCGAACTGCTGGCCGGCGACCTCGCTGCGGGCGCGCCGGACTGGCCCGAGCAGCTGCGGCCGGCCCTGGCCGTGCCCGGGTTCGCCGAGGAGCTGCGCGACCTGCTGCTGCGCGCCGCCGAGCGCGGCCTCGGCCCGGAGGACCTGGTCAAGCTGGGGCGGCGCAAGGACCGTCCGGAGTGGGTCGCGGCCGGGGTGTTCTGGCGGCAGTACGAGGAGGTCACCGTCCTGCAGGGCGCGGGTGGCAACGCCCTCGGCGCGCCCGGTTCGCCCGCGCTGGACGCCGCCGAGCTGGTCGCGAGCGCGCTCGTCGAGCTGGAGGGCGACCCCGACCTGCTGGCGCGCGAGCAGGCGCGGATCCGGCACGTGTTCGTCGACGACGCTCAGCACCTGGACCACCTGCAGTTCCGCCTGCTGCGGCTGCTCGGCACGGCGGCCGAGGACTTCGTCGTGACCGGCGACCCGGACCAGGCGATCTTCTCCTTCCGCGGCGCCGACCCGGGCCTGCTCACGCGGGCCGACGCCGACGGCGGCCGCACCGTGACCCTGACCAGGACCCATCGGCTGAGCCTGGCCGTGCACGAGGCGGTGACGAAGCTCGGCGCGACCCTGCCGGGCGCGCAGCGGCACCGCGCGATCGAGGTCGACCCGGAGTCCGAAGAGGGCGAGGTCAAGGTCCGGCTGCTGCCGACCCCGTCCGCCGAGGCGAGCTGGGTCGCCGACCAGTTGCGCCGCGCGCACCTCATCGACGGCGTCCCGTGGTCGGAGATGGCCGTGCTGGTGCGCTCGCCGGGCCGGTCGTTCCCCGTGCTGCAGCGGGCGTTGCGCGCCGCGGGCGTGCCGATCGCGTCGGCCGCCGACGAGCTGCCGCTGGCCCGCCAGCCCGCGGTTCGTCCGCTGCTCGCGGTGCTGCGGGTGGCGAGCGATCCCGGGCTGCTGGACGTCGACACCGCCGAGATGCTGCTGGCGTCCCCGCTCGGCGGCGCCGATCCGCTGGCGCTGCGCCGGATGCGGCGCGGTCTGCGGCGGCTGGAGCTGGCAGGCGGCGGTGAGCGGTCGAGCGACGAGCTGCTCGTGGAAGTGTTGCGGGACAACGACAAGCTCGGCGGACTGGCCGAGGCCGAGGCGGCGCCGATCCGCCGGGTCGGCGGGCTGATCGCGGTCGCCCGCGAGGCGATCGCCCGTGGCGCCGGGGTCGAGCAGGTCCTGTGGGACGTGTGGCGGGAGAGCGGCCTGCAGAAGCGGTGGGTGCGGCTGTCCGGGCGCGGCGGGACGCTGGGCGCGCAGGCTGACCGCGACCTGGACGCGGTGGTGGCGCTGTTCCACGCCGCGGGCAACTACGTCGACCGGTTGCCGAAGGCGAGCGTGGCGGCGTTCGCGGACTACCTGTCGTCGCAGAACATCGCGGGCGACAGCCTCGCTCCGGTGGCGATGCGCGGCGAGGGCGTGTCGATGCTGACCGCGCACGGCGCGGCCGGTCGCGAGTGGACGGTCGTCGCGGTGGCGAACGTGCAGGAGGGCAGCTGGCCGGACCTGCGGCTGCGCGGGTCGCTGCTCGGCGTCGAGCGGCTGGTGGACCTGCTGTCCGGGCTGGAGGAGGAGACGGTGTCCGCGACGGCGCCGATCCTCGCCGAGGAGCGGCGGCTGTTCTACCTGGCGCTCGGCCGGGCGAAGCGGACGCTGCTGGTGAGCGCGGTGATCGGGGAGGACGAGCAGCCGTCGCGGTTCGTCGACGACCTGGAGGCCAACAGCGCGGACGAGTCCGGGCTGGACTCGCGGGTCAAGCCGCCCGGCCGGTCGCTGGTGCTGGCCGAGCTGGTCGGCGACCTGCGGCGCGCGGTGTGCGACCCGGAGGTGCCGCCGGACCGGCGGGCGCGGGCGGCGCGGCAGCTGGCGCGGCTGGCCCGGGCCGGGGTGCCCGGCGCGCACCCGGATTCCTGGTACGGCCTGGTCGAGACGTCGACGGACGCGCCGCTGTACGGCGAGGGCGACGTGATCCGGATTTCTCCGTCCACTGTGGACACGTTGAAGAAGTGCCCGTTGCGCTGGCTGATCGAACGGCACGGTGGGGCCGACCCGGCCCAGCTGGCGGCGATCACCGGGACGCTGGTGCACGAGCTGGCGCAGGCCGCCGCGGACGGCATGGACGACGAGGGACTGCGCCGCGCGCTGGACGACGCGTGGGCGAAGGTCGACGCCGGCGCGCCGTGGTTCTCGCGGCGGGAGCGCAACCGGGTCGAGCAGATGGTGCGCAACTTCCTGACCTGGCTGCACAATTCGCGGCACGAGCTGCGGCAGATGGGGATCGAGCAGGACATCGAGGTGGAGCTGCCGGTCGGGGGTGACGGCCTGCTGGTCAAGCTGCGCGGCCGGGTGGACCGCCTGGAGCACGACGCCGAGGGCCGGCCGGTGATCGTCGACCTGAAGACCGGGAAGAACGCGGTGAGCGCCGCGGACGCGGAGCTGAACCCGCAGCTGGCGGCGTACCAGCTGTCGGTGCTGCTGGGCGCGTTCGGCGGCGGGAAGCGACCGGGCGGCGCGAAGCTGGTGTACCTGGCGAAGGCGCACAACAAGACCGGCGCGACGGTGCGGGAGCAGCCCCCACTCGACGACGAGAGCGGCCGCGAGTGGCTGGAGCTGGTGCGAAAGGTGGCGGCCTCCGCGACGGGCCCCTCGTACGACGCGACGGAAAACCCGGACTGCGACCGCTGCCCGGCGAAGGGATCGTGCCCGCTGCGCCCGGAGGGCAGGCAGGTGACAGGCCCATGAGGATCTTTTCCAACTCCCGCCAGCCTGGGAGCCGCCTCATGACCGAACCCGCCGCCCGGGCCGACCCCGTCAACCGAGCCGAACCCGCACTCCAATGACCGAAATCGCCTCCCCGGCCGAGGTCGCCCACGCGCTCGGCCTCCACCCGCCCACCCCCGAGCAGGCGGCGGTCATCGCGGCGCCCATCGAGCCCGCGCTCGTCGTCGCGGGGGCCGGAGCCGGCAAGACCGAGACCATGGCCGCGCGAGTCGTCTGGCTCGTCGCCAATGGGTTCGTCACCCCGGAGCGCGTCCTGGGCCTCACGTTCACCCGCAAGGCCGCCCGCCAGCTCGCCGACCGTGTCCGCGCCCGCCTGCGCCGCCTCGCCGGCTCGGGCCTCCTCGACCGCCTCGACCCGGGCGGCGCGCGCCGGGCCGCGGTCGTCGCCGGGGAACCGACCGTCCTCACCTACCACGCCTACGCCGGCCGCCTCCTCGCCGAGCATGGCCTCCGCCTGCCCGTCCAGCCCGGCGTCCGGCTGCTGTCCGAAACCAGCTCCTGGCAGCTCGCCCACCGCGTGGTCTCCACCTGGGACGAGGACCTGGACACCGACCGCGTCCCGGCCTCGGTCACCGCGCAACTACTCGCCCTCACCGGCGAACTCGGCGAACACCTGGTCACCGAAGAACAACTCGCCGAGTACACCCGCTGGCTCTGCGACCTCATCGAACGAGCCCCGCGCGCCAAGGGGCAGCGCGCCGCCATGCCGAAGTCGCTCACCGACATCGTCGCCGCGCAGAAGTTCCGCCTCTCGCTCATCCCGCTGATCGAGGAGTACCAGCGCCGCAAACGGGCCGAGGGCGCGCTCGACTTCGCCGACCAGATGTCACTGGCCGCGACGCTCGCCGACAACCACCCGGCGGTCGCCGAGGGCGAACGCGCCCGCTACGGCGCCGTCCTCCTCGACGAGTACCAGGACACCGGTCACGCGCAGCGAATCCTGCTGCGCGCCCTGTTCGGCGGCGTCGAGAACGAACCACTGCCGGTCACCGCGGTCGGCGACCCCGCGCAGGCCATCTACGGCTGGCGCGGTGCCAGCGCGGCCAACCTGCCCCGCTTCACCACCGACTTCCCGCGCCCCGGCCGGCAACCCGCCCGTGAGTACGGCCTGCTCACCAGCTTCCGCAACCCGGCCGAAGTCCTCGTCCTCGCCAACGGCATCGCCGAACCGCTGCGGCAGCGCGGCCTCGGCGTGGAACGGCTCCGCGCCCGCGACGGCGCGCCGCCCGCCGACATCGAAGTCGCTCTGCTGCCGGACATCCGGACCGAACGCGAGTGGGTCGCCGACGCCCTGGCGCAGAGGTGGTTCGCCCACCAGGCCGAGCACGGCGCCCCGCCCACCGCCGCCGTCCTCGTCCGCCGCCGCGCCGACATGGCCCCGATCGCGGCCGAGCTGCGGGCCCGTGGCCTCCCGGTTGAGGTCGTCGGTCTCGGCGGGCTCCTCGACGAACCCGAGGTGGCCGACCTCGTCGCCACCCTGCGCGTCCTCGCCGACCCGCTGGCTGGCACCGCCGCCGCCCGCCTGCTCACCGGCGCCCGCTGGCGGCTCGCGGCCGCCGACCTGGCCGCGTTGTGGCGCCGCGCCAATGAGATCTCCGCACCCCCGCCCACCGAAGAGTCCAAGGTGGACGACCTGTTCGCCGAACGCGCCGAGCAGACCGGCCTGATCGACGCGCTGGACGATCCGGGCGACCCCAAGCGCTACTCCCCGGAGGGCTACCGCCGGATCCGGGAACTGGGACACGAACTCGCCGCGCTGCGCCGTCGGCTGGACCAGTCGCTGCCCGAGCTGGTCGCCGACGTGGAACGGACCATGCTGCTGGACGTCGAAGCGCAGGCCCGCCCCGGCAGCGCCCGCCGCGCGCACCTGGACGCGTTCGCCGACGTGGTCACCGACTTCGCGGAGACCTCGCCCACCGCCACCCTGATGTCCTTCGTGGACTACCTCGCCACCGCCGCGCACGCCGAGGACGGCCTCACTCCGGGCGAGGTCGAGGTGGTGCCGGACCGGGTGCAGGTGCTGACCGTCCACTCCGCGAAGGGCCTGGAGTGGGAGGTCGTCGCCGTGCCGCACCTGGCGCGCGAGGTCTTCCCGAACAAGCGCCGGTCCTCGTCGTGGCTGCGCACGGTCACGTCGCTGCCCGCCGCGCTGCGCGGTGACTCCGAGGACCTGCCGAAGCTGCGCGTGTCCGACGGGATGGATCGCAAGGAGGTCATCGAGGCCTTCGAGATCCACGAGCAGGACTTCGCCGAGCGCGAGGCGGAGGAGGAACGCCGCCTCTGCTACGTCGCGCTGACCCGCTCCGAGCGCGCGCTCATCGTCTCCGGGCACTGGTGGAACGAAACCAGCGCCCGTCCCAAGGGGCCGTCGGACTTCCTGGTCGAGGTCGGCGAACTGGCGAAGGAGGGCGTCGGCAAGGTCGCCGTCTGGGCCGATGAGCCGCCTGCCGACGAGGAGAACCCGCTGGTCAGCCAGGCCCGGTCGGCGCAGTGGCCGTCCGACCCGCTGACCGGCCGCCGCGACGCCGTGCACGAGGGCGCCGACCTGGTGCGCACCGCGCTGGCCGAGGGCGAGGTCGAGGAAACAGACGAGGACGACCCGGACGGCTGGATCGCCGACACCGACGTGCTGCTCGCCGAGTTCGCCAAGCGCAGCGGCACGGCCGAGCAGGTCGCCCTGCCGGACCACCTGTCGGTGAGCCAGCTCGTCGAGCTCGCCGCGGACCCGGCCGGGCTGGCCCGCCGCCTGCGCCGCCCGTTGCCGGTGCCGCCCAACACGTTCGCCCGCCGCGGCACCGCGTTCCACGGCTGGCTGGAGCGCCGCTTCGCCGGCGACCGCCTGTTCGACCTCGACGAACTGCCCGGAGCCGCCGACCCCGACGAGGCCGGCGACGACGAACTCGAAGCGCTGCAGGAGGCCTTCGACCGCAGCGCATGGGCCGCGCGCACCCCGCACGAGGTGGAGGTGCCGTTCTCCACCGAGGTCGACGGCGTGACCGTGCGCGGGCGCATGGACGCCGTGTTCGCCGACCCGGACGGCGGCTGGACCGTCGTGGACTGGAAGACCGGCGCGGTGCCCGAGGAGGGCCGGATGGCTTCGCTCGCCGTGCAGCTGGCGGCGTACCGTCTGGCTTGGGCGTCGCTGTCCGGAACGCCGTTGGAGAAGGTGCGCGCCGCCTTCCACTACGTGCGCGAAGACCACACGCTGCGCCCGGTGGACCTGCTCGACGCCGACGGTCTGCGCGACCTCCTGCGCAGTGTGCCGCAGCCCTAGCGAGGCCTGACATGATCGCTTACGATCCGCGGGTGCGTGTCGCGGACGAACCGGACCACTCGCTCGTCGGCGTCGTCCGGATGCCGGAGCCGGCCCTCAGCCCGATCCGGTCCATCGGCAGACGGATCCTCGGTGCACTGCTGGCGCTTGTCGCCGCGGTGTTCATCGTCTACCTGGGGCGGGACGGCTACCGGGACGTCAACGAGGACGGCCTGTCGCTGCTCGACGCGTTCTACTACGCCACGGTGTCGCTGTCGACCACTGGCTACGGTGACATCACCCCGGTCACCAACTCGGCGCGGCTGATCAACGTGCTGGTGATCACGCCGCTGCGGGTGCTGTTCCTCATCGTCCTGGTCGGCACGACGCTCGAGGTGCTGACCGAGCGGTCGCGGCAGGCGTTCCGGATCCAGAAGTGGAGGACCAAGGTGCGGGACCACGTGGTGGTCGTCGGGTTCGGGACCAAGGGCCGGGCCGCGGTCAAGACCCTGCTCGGGGATGAGGCGATCGAGCCCAACAAGATCGTCGTGGTGGACACCGACCAGCAGGCGCTGGACGCGGCTGCCGCGCTCGGCCTGGTCACCGTGCACGGGTCGGCCACCCGGTCGGACGTGCTGCGGGTGGCGGCCGTGCAGCGGGCGCGCGCCGTCGTCGTCGCCGCGGACCGGGACGACTCGGCGGTGCTGGCCACCCTCACCGCGCGGGAGCTGGCCCCCAAGGCGCACATCGTGGTCTCGGTGCGCGAGGCGGAGAACGTCCACCTGCTCAAGCAGTCCGGCGCCAACCAGGTTGTGGTGTCCAGCGAGACCGCGGGACGGCTGCTCGGCATGGCGACGTCCACGCCGGTCGTGGTGGACATGTTCGAGGACCTGCTGACGCCCGAGTCGGGGCTGGCGATCGCCGAGCGCCCCGCGGAGAAGTCCGAGGAGGGCGGCTCGCCGCGGCACCTGCCGGACATCGTGCTCGGCGTGGTGCGCGACGGGCAGCTGTACCGCGTGGACGCGGCCGCCGTGGACGCCATCGAACCCGGCGACCGGTTGCTCTACGTGAAGAAAGTGACCCCGGCCGACCGGGTTGAGTGATAGATCTCGGCAGCCCGTCGGCGGCTGTGCTTCACCCGGAGCTTCTGGAAGCATGGGGATCGTGCTGCGCTGGAACACCCTCGCCGTCGCCGTGCTGGTCGGCATCGCCATCGTGACCGCCGTGTGGTGGGCGGGGCCGGGGATGCTGGGCACCGCGGCCGCCGCGCAGGGCACGGTCGCGCAGGCCACGGTCACCAAGGGCGCCGAGTGCTCGGAGCCGAACGCGCAGGAGACGGTGGAGATCACGGTCGGCGGCCAGACCCGCGCCGGGGTGCTGGACGCGTGCGGGCACGACCAGAACGACCGCGTCGACGTCACCGTGCCGGCCTCGGTGGGGGACGGGGACATCGAGGTGCACCTGGCCGACGTCGTCACCGGCCACGACGACCTGCGCCGCCCGATCGGGCTGGCGCTGCTGGCGCTCAGCTGCCTCAGCGGGGGCACGTACGCGTTCCTGGTCCACCGAGGCCCACGCCAGGCGGAGGCGGCGAAGGTCGCCTGAGGGCGCGGTTCGAGGGGTTCGTGCGCGTTAAGGCGCCGCCCACCAGCGCGTCAGCTCACCTCGGACGCCGGTGCCGCGAACGTGTTGCACTTCGCGATCCGGTTGAACTGCGCGCCCGTCCGCCACCACTGCGCGTAGTGCGCGTTGGTGCCGTGGTCGGCGCTGCCGGAGGTGTTGTCGCCGCGGGTGTCCTGGTCCCGCCAGGCCTTGGCGTACATGTCGCGCGTCACCGAGCCGCCCCGGTCGACCACAGCGCCCAGGAACATCCCGGAGAAGCACTGCGCCTGCAGTTCCTTGCGCCGCGACAGCTCCAGCCCGGCCGGGGTGTTCTGCCCGACCGCGTAGATCTGCTGCCACACCGCGTCCATGATCCCGGCGACCTCCTGCACGTGGTGGCCGTACTCGTGCGCGAACAGCGCCAGGTAAACGCCCGGGTTGTCGCCGTACTGGTCGGTCTGCAGCCCGCGGAACGGCACGTACAGGTTGTCGTCGCAGTAGTAGGCCGCCGTCGCCACGCTCACCGCGATCGTGCCGCACGCCGTGGTGAAGTGGGTGCCGGTCGGGAAGTGCAGGTTCGGCGGGGTGAACGGCAGGTTGTAGCGCTCCAGGAACTGGCCCCACGCCTCGTTGAGGCACTGGTCGGCGGCGGTGAAGAAGGCCTCGGCGGAGGCCTGGTCGCTGTGCCACTCGGGCAGCTCGCAGGCGAAGTTCTGCAGGCCGTCGTCCGGGTTGCGCAGGATCGGGTGGTTCGCCAGCTCCAGGATCTTCTCGCCGTCCACCGAGCTGGTCGCCGCGCCCGCCGCGTTGCCGCCGCTCACCGCGGTGGTCGTCGGCGTGGCCACGGTCGGCGATGACGGGTCCGTCCTGTTGCCGACCGCGATGAACACCACCAGCCCGGCCAGCAGCACCACGACCGCGCTCAGCACGAACGCGGTGACCGGCCGTGAGGAACGACGCTGTGCCCGGTGCCGCGGCGCGGAGGAGGGCGGCGGCAACGGTTCCCGTGGGCGCTGCGGCGGAGGCGTCATCGGGCGCCAGCATAGTCAGCGCCCGCGCTGTGCGAGTGAGATCACGACTCGGCGGCGGCCGCGTGCCACCCGTGGCCGGTGCCGGACCGCTCTGCGAGAGTGGGCGGCGAAGCGACCCGCAGCGAGTTGGAGTACACCCGATGAGCGACACCGGAGGCTGGACCGGCCCCGATCCGAAGGACCGGCCGGACGACTCGACGCCTCCCGCCGGCAACCAGATGCCGCCCGCGCCGCCCCCGCCCGACGCGCCCTACCAGCAGCAGGGCTGGGGTCCGCGGCCCGGTTACGGCAAGCCCGGCGTGATCCCGCTGCGCCCGCTGACGGTCGGCGAGATCCTCGACGGCGCCATCACGACCATGCGCCGCCACCCGGCGCTGGTGTTCGGGTCGTCTGCGGTCGTCGCGGTGATCGGCGCGGTGCTGCAGCTGCTGGCCAGCCGCTACCTGCTGCCGGACGTCCAGACGCTGCAGAACCTCGGCCCGGCCGCCACCGACCAGCAGATCCAGGACGCGGCGCTGGACGTGCTCGGCGACACGGCGCTGATCACCGGTGTCGCAGTGATCATCACCGTGCTCACCCAGACCTTCCTGTCCGGGTTCCTGACCGTGGTGATCGGCAAGGCGGTGCTGGGCAAGCCGGTGACCTTCGCGGAGGCGATGGCCGAGGCGAAGCCCCGGTTCCTGCCGCTGCTCGGCGCCACGATCGTCTACGTCCTGCTGGTCGCGGCCGGTTCAGTGCTGTGCCTGATCCCGGGCATCTGGCTCTACACGCTGTTCGGCCTCACCACGCCCGCACTGGTGCTGGAGCGCGCGAAGGTCGGGCAGGCGCTGTCCCGGTCCCGGCAGCTGGTGTCCGGCTCGTGGTGGCGGTGCTTCGGCATCTTGCTGCTGGCCGGCGTGATCGCGACCGTGCTGCAGTACCTCGTGGACATCCCGTTCAGCCTGAGCGCCGGCGGCACCGACGTGCTGACCGGTGAGGCCGTCCCGGCCGGGTGGGGCGCCCTGCTGCTCGTCGCGGTGGGACAGGTGATCGCGCAGACGATCGTGCAGCCGTTCGTCGCGAACACCACCGCCCTGCTCTACATCGACCAGCGCATGCGCAAGGAGGGCATGGACCTCCAGCTGGCGCGGGCGGCGGGCACCGCTTGATCCCGGGCCTGCTCGCCGGCGTCCCGGTCGTCGTCGACGCCGACGACGCGCGCCGCGCCGCCGAGGCCGAGCTGTCCGACCCCGCCTACGCCCTGGCGCAGCCGAGCTGGTTCGACCGCGCGATCGGCTGGCTCGCCGAACGCATCGCCGACCTGTTCAACGGCGCGGCGGGCCTGGTGCCCGGCGGCGGCTTCGGCGTGCTCGTGCTGATCGCGGTGCTGGTGCTGGTGATCGTGGTGGTGCGGCTGCGGGTCGGGCCGCTCGCGCGGTCCGCGCGCAGGCCCGCCGCGGTCTTCGCGGACCGTTCGCGGACCGCGCAGGACTACCGCGACGCGGCCGAGCGGGCGTTCGCGGCCGGCGAGCTGGACGTGGCGGTCCGCGACCGCTTCCGCGCCGTGGTCCGGACGCTGGAGGAGCGCGGCGTGCTGGACGAACGCGCCGGTCGCACGGCCGACGAGGCGGCTCGCGAGGCCGGTGGCCCGCTGCCGTCCGCCCGCGACGCGTTGCGGCAGGGCGCGGAGCTGTTCGACGCCGTGCACTACGGCGGCCGCCCGGCCACCGCCGAGGGCTACCAGCACTTGGCCGAGCTCGACGAGCTGGTCCGGCGGACCCGTCCCGAGGTGCCTGCGTGACCAGTGTGTCTCCCGACTCCCGCCGGATCTGGCGGGCGGCTCGTGCGCCCCTGGTGATCGCGGTGATCGTGCTCATCGGCGCGGTGGTCGTGCTGCTGACCTCGGCAGGCGAGCAGCGCGGGTCGCTCGACCCGGAGTCGGCCGCCCCCGGCGGCTCGCGCGCGCTGGCGCGGCTGCTCGAACGGGAGGGGGTGCGGATCGTCCCGGCGCGGACCTACGCCGAAGCCGAAGCGGCGCTGCAGGGCGACGCCACCCTGCTCGTGACCGGTCCCGGACTCGTCGAACCGAGCCGGCTCACCGCGCTGCGATCGCGCGCCACGGACGCGGTGCTGGTCGGCCCCGACGATCCGGTGCTCGACATCCTCGCGCCCGGCGTGGTCGTCAGCGGTGAGGTCGATCCCGCCGCGCGGGAGCCGGGGTGCACGGTGGCCGGCGCGGTCGCCGCGGGCAACGCGGTGCTGGGCGGCTTCACCTACGAGGCGCACGGCCGCGCGCGTGGCTGCTACGACGGCACGCTGCTGCAGCTGCCCGGCGACCACGGCACCACGACCATCCTGGGCGGCGGCGCGCCGATGACCAACGACCGGCTCGACGAGGCCGGCGACGCGGCGCTGACCATGCGCCTGCTCGGCCGCCACGCGACGCTGGTCTGGTACGTGCCGACGCCGGGGGACACCGGCGCCGGGAACGCGGCGCGGTCGTTCACCGACCTCATCCCGCGCCCGTGGCTGTTCGGCGCGGTCCAGCTCGGCGTGGCCGCGGTGCTGTTCGCGCTGTCGCGGGCCCGGCGGCTCGGGCCGGTCGTATCGGAACGGCTGCCGGTCGTCGTCCGCGCCGCCGAAACCACCGAGGGCCGCGCCCGGCTCTACCGCCGCGCCGGGGCGGCCGGACACGCCGCGGCTACGCTGCGGCAGGCGGCGATCGACCGCGTGCGGCCGCTGCTCGGCCTCGGTGCGGGCGCGGAACCGGCGGCCGTCGTCGCCGCGGTCGCGGCCCGCACGGGACGGCCCGCCGCGGCCGTCGGGGAGCTTCTGTACGGTCCGGCGCCGGCGGACGACGCCGGTCTGGTCCGCCTCGCCGACGAGCTGGACCGCATCGAGAGGGAGATCAGTTGACCAGCACGGACACCACTTCGGACGCCCGGAACGCGTTGGTCGCGTTGCGCGCCGAGGTCGGGAAGGCGGTGGTCGGCAACGACGCCGCGGTCACCGGGCTCATGATCGCGCTGCTGTGCCGTGGGCACGTGCTCGTCGAGGGCGTGCCGGGGGTCGCGAAGACGCTGCTGGTCCGGGCCCTGGCCACGGCGCTGGACCTGGACACCACGCGCATCCAGTTCACGCCCGACCTGATGCCCGGCGACGTCACCGGCTCGATCGTCTACGACTCGCGCTCGGCCGAGTTCTCCTTCCGCGAGGGGCCGGTGTTCACGAACTTGCTGCTCGCCGACGAGATCAACCGCACCCCGCCGAAGACCCAGTCCGCGCTGCTGGAGGCGATGGAGGAGCGGCAGGTGTCGGTCGACGGGCGGCCGCGCCCGCTGCCGGACCCGTTCACCGTCGTCGCGACGCAGAACCCGGTCGAGTACGAGGGCACCTACCCGCTGCCGGAAGCGCAGCTGGACCGGTTCCTGCTCAAGCTCACCGTGCCGCTGCCGACGCGCGAGGACGAGATCGGCGTGCTGGCCCGGCACGCGCAGGGGTTCGACCCGCGTGACCTGTCCGCCGCCGGGGTGCGGCCGGTCGCCGGGGCGGCGCAGCTCGCCGTCGCGCGCGCCGCGGTGGCCGGGGTGACGGTCGGGCAGGAGGTGCTCGGCTACATCGTCGACCTGTGCCGGGCGACGCGCGCGATGCCCTCGGTACGGATCGGGGTGTCCCCGCGTGGCGCCACGGCGCTGCTCGCCGCGACGCGGGCGTGGGCCTGGCTGTCCGGCCGCGGGTTCGCGACACCGGACGACGTGAAGGCGCTGGCGCGGCCCGCGTTGCGGCACCGGCTGGACCTGCGGCCGGAGGCCGAGCTGGAGGGCGCGACCGCGGACGGCGTGATCGAGCGCGTGCTGGCCACCGTCCCCGTCCCGCGCTGACATGGCGATCACCGGCCGGGCCGGCCTGCTGGCGCTCGTGGGCATCGTCGTGGTGGCGCTCGGGGTGCCGTCGTGGACCGGTGTGCTCGCGGTGCTCGGCGGGCTCGCGGTGCTGGTGGCCGTGGACCTGCTGCTCGCGGCGTCCGTGCGCGGGCTGGTGTTCGCGCGGTCCGGTGCGACGTCGGCGCGGCTCGGGGAGCCGGTCGAGGTGACGTTGTCGGTGACCAACCCCGGTTCCCGTCCGCTGCGCGGCTTGCTGCGGGACGCGTGGCCGCCGAGCGCGGGTGTGGAGCAGGACCGGTTCCGGGTCGCGGTGCCGCCGGGGGAGCGGCGGTCGGTCGTGGTGCGGATGACGCCCGTGCGGCGCGGCGACCGGTCCTCGGCGCGGGTGACCGTGCGTGCGCTGGGGCCGCTCGGGCTGGCCGGGCGGCAGGGTTCGCACCGGGTGCCGGGCAGTGTCCGGGTGCTGCCGCCGTTCCGCAGCCGCAGGCACCTGCCGGCGCGGCTGGCGCGGCTGCAGCAGCTCGACGGGCGGCAGGCGGCGCTGGTGCGCGGCGAGGGGACGGAGTTCGACTCGCTGCGGGAGTACGTGACCGGCGACGACGTGCGGTCGATCGACTGGCGCGCGTCGGCCCGGGCGGCGGACGTCATGGTGCGGACGTGGCGTCCCGAACGGGACCGGCGGCTGCTGCTGGTGCTGGACACCGGGCGGACGTCGGCGGGCCGGGTCGGGGACGCACCACGACTGGATGCGGCGATGGACGCCGCGTTGCTGCTGGCGGTGCTGGCTTCGCGGGCAGGGGACCGGGTGGACTTTCTCGCCTACGACCGGCAGGTGCGGGCTGACGTGCGCGGGCTCGCGGCCGGGGAGTTGCTGCCGGGCCTGGTGAACGCGATGGCGCCGCTCGAGGCGAGCCTCGTGGAGACCGACTCGCGCGGCATGGTGGCCGAGGTGCTGCGCCGCGTCCGGCGGCGGTCGCTGGTGGTGCTGCTGACCGGGCTGGACGCCGCGCCGCTGGAGGAGGGCCTGTTGCCGGTGCTGCCGTCCGTGGTGGGGCGGCACCAGTTGCTGGTGGCCGGCGTGGCGGACCCCGGGGTCGCGGCGATGGCCCGCGCCCGCGGTGACGCGGAAGCGGTCTACGAGGCGGCGGCCGCCGAACGGACTCTCGCGGAGCGCCGCCACGTGACCGGTTTGCTGGCGCAGCGCGGGGTCGAGGTAGTCGACGCGGTGCCGGACGAGCTGGCGCCGGCGCTGGCGGACCGGTACCTGGCGTTGAAGGCCGCCGGCCGGTTGTGACCGCACACCTGCCGCGGGTGCCGCACCCACTGACCTGGCGCTCGCGGTCGCTGACCTCGCGCCCGCGACCGCCGGGCTCGCGCCCGCCGATGATGTGCGACGTCAGTCGGTGGCGATCACCATGAACAGGCGCGTGCTGAGGCGCTGCATGAGTTCCTCCGGCACCTCGCCGAGTTGCCGTGTCAGGGACTCCTTCGGCACGTGGTCCAGCCACGTGTACCGCACCCAGCCGCCCGCGCCGGTGGCCACGCTGAGCGGCACGGCGTGCTCGATGACCTCCATCGTCACCACGTGCTCGTCGTCGATGTCGTTCAGCATGTTGCCCGAGAAGACCAGCACCCGCCGCGAGCCGCCGGACACCGCCCAGATCTGTCCCCTACGCGGCCGAAGAGCCACGGGCACGCCAGTCGTCCGCGGCGGCGCGCACCTGCTCGGGGTGCTCGGCGTTCCACCGCGCCTGCTGCTCGCACAGCTGCCGGTACGCCTCGCGCTCCACGGCAGCCCGGACCCACTCGCCCACGGACTGCCCCGCCGCCTCGGCGAGGGCCGTCACCTGCGCGTACGTGTCATCGGAAAGCTCCAGCCGCATACCCATCACCATAGAGCCGGCCACCGACGATCCCGGGCAGCGGCGTGTCAGCCCGCCTCGGGCAGCAGGTCACCGCGGTGCCGGGCGTCCACGTCCCCGGTGACCCCGGCCCGCACGGCCCGCCGCCCCAGCACGAACACGTACACCAGGAACAGCACCTCGGCCGCCACGCCGATCGCGATCCGCGCCCCCGTCGGCAGCCCGGACGGCGTCACGAACGCCTCGATCACGCCCGACACCAGCAGCACGCACGCCAGCCCCAGCGCCATCCCCGCCGCGGCCCGGCCCTCCTGCGCGAGCGCCGCCGCGCGGGATCGCCGCCCCGGGTTGACGACCGTCCACCCCAGACGGAGACCGGTGCCCGCAGCGACGAACACCGCGGTCAGCTCCAGCAACCCGTGCGGGGTGATCAGGCCGAAGAAGACGTCCAGCCGCCCGGCCGCCGCCATGAACCCGGCCGACAGACCGACGTTGAGCACGTTCTGCCACAACGCGACCAGCACCGGGATCCCCAGCAACACCCCGAAGAACAGGCAGGTCGCCGCGACCCACGCGTTGTTCGTCCACACCTGCGCGGCGAACGAGGCGGCCGGGTTGCTGGAGTAGTAGGTCTCGAACTGCCCGCCCGGCTCGGTGAGCGCCCGGACGTCCTCCGGCGCGGCGATGCTCGCCTGCACCTGCGGGTCGCCCGCGATCCACGCCCCGATCAGCCCGCCCACCAGAACCGACACCAACGCGGCGGGCAGCCACCACCGGACCGTCGTGTAGACCGCGGCCGGGAAGCGCTGCGCGAAGAACAGCCCGACCTCGCGCCAGGCCGGGTTGTGCGACCCGGTGACCGCCGAGCGGGCGCGCGTGACCAGCGACGACAGCCAGGACAGCAGCGCCGGGTCCGGCGCCGACGACCGCACCACCGACAGGTGCGTCGCGGCCCGCTGGTACAGGGTGACCAGTTCGTCGGCCTCGGGACCGGTCAGTTTGCGGGTGGCCAGCAGCTGGTCCAGCCGGGCCCATTCGGCGCGGTGGGCCGCGACGAACAGGTCCACGTCCATGTCGGCAGATTACAGTGGGGCGGTGACAGGCGAACCCGATCTGGTGACCGGCGAGGCCGTGGTGCTGGAGCTGCCGATAGCGCAGGTCGCCAGCCGGGCGGCGGCGTTCGCGATCGACGTCGCGCTCCAGGCGGGGGCGCTTCTGCTCTTCATGCTGGCGCTCACCGTCTCCGGGGTGACCGACGAGGCGTTGCTGGCCGCGCTGGCTCTCGGTTTCTTCGTGCTGGTGCGGGTCGGGTACTCGGTGCTGTTCGAGACGCTCGGCCGGGGGATCACGCTCGGCAAGATGGCGATGGGGCTGCGCGTTGTGCGCGACGACGGCGGCCCGGTCCGGTTCCGGCAGACCCTGACGCGGGCGCTGGCCGGCGCGATCGTCGACTTCGGACCGGTGCTGGCGTGGAGCGCGGTCGCGTTGTTCGTGTCGCTGTTCTCGCCGCGGTCCAAGCGGGTCGGCGACTACCTGGCCGGCACGGTGGTGATCAGGGAGCGTGCGCCGCGGACGGTCGCGCCGCACATCACGATGCCGCCGGCGCTGGCGGGCTGGGCGGCGCAGCTCGACCTGACCGGGCTGAGCGACGAGCTGGCGCTCATGGCGCGGCAGTACCTGGCGCGGTACGCCGAGCTGAGCGACCGGGCGCGGGAACCGTTGGGACACCAGCTGGTGCAGGACGTCGCCGCCCGGATCGGCGCGCCCCCGCCGTGGGGTGTGCCGCCGTGGGCGTACCTGCAGGCGGTCCTCGCCGAGCGGCGGCGCCGGGCCGGGGGGTACGTGGGAACGCCCGGCTGGGCGCCGGTGGTCCCCGTGGCGGTGCCGCAGGTGGGGGCGTCGCCGGTGGTGGCACCCCCGCCGCAGGTGGGGGCGCAGCGAGTGGTGGCGCCCTCGGCGGGGGCGCCGCAGGCGCCGGTCGCCGCTGTGCCGGTGGCGTCGCCGACAGCGGAGCCGGGGGAGCCGACTCCGCCGCGGGGGTTCGTGCCGCCGAGCTGATCACCGGCTAGATCACCGGCTAGATCAGCGGCAGCCCCGCTGCCCCAGACGTCGGGCGTTCCCGCCACCGCCGGCGCCACGCGATCCCGCCACCGCCGCGGCGATTTCGCGCGCTGATCCCGGATCAGGCCGGGGTGCGCGAGGGCCGTCAATCCGCAGGGCAACGACAGCGCCGCCGCCGCAGGCGCCGCGCGTTCCCGCCACCGCCGGGGCGATTTCGCGCGATTGATTCAGGCCGCCGAGGCCAGCCGCGCGCCGTCGTCCACCCGGAGCACCACCCCGGTCGTGTGGGTGTTCTCCGTCAGGAACGCGATCGCCGAGGCGATGTCGTCCGGCGTGCCCACCCTGCGCGCCGGCAGCCCGGCCGCCATGGCTTCGAACGCCGCCGCCTTGGCGTCCGCGTCCAGGAAGTTCCACCACGGCGTGTCGATCACGCCCGGCGACACCGCGTTGACCCGCACCGGCGCCAGTTCCACCGCCAGCACCGGCACCATCGCCTCGATCCCGGCGTTCACCGCGGCCAGCGCGGCCGTCCCGGGCGTCGCCGCCCCAGCCGACGCCGCAGTCACGAACGTCAGCGAACCCCGCAGCACCGGCAGCGCCGCCCGCGCCGCGGCCGTGTGCGGCACCAGCTTCCCCTCGACGCCCTCCCGCACGCCGTCCATGGTCAGGTCGGCGAAGGCCGTCGTACCCGGCGCCCCGGTCACCGTCACGACCAGGTGGTCCACCGGCCCGGTCGACGCGAAGAACGCTTGCAGCGCTTCGTAGTCCCGCGCGTCCACGACCTCGCCCCGCGCGTCGCCCAGCTTCGCCAGTGCGGCGTCGAGCTTCCCGGAGCCGCGTCCGTCACGATCACCTCCCGGCCGCTGTCGACCATGCGGTGCGCTGTCGCCAGCCCGATACCCGAGGTGCCACCCAGGATCACGACTCGTTCGGTCACGAGCTCTCCTCCAATTTCGAGACGCTGTGCACCGGAAACATATTCGAGGCACAGTGTCTTGTAAAGTCCTCGGTATGAGAGGACGCCCCCGCAGCGAAGAGGCCCGGCGCGCGATCCTGGACACCGCGCTGCGCATCTGTCACCGCGACGGCTACCAGCAGGTGACGATCAAGGCGATCGCCGACGAGGCCGGCGTCGGGCGGCAGACCGTCTACCGCTGGTGGCCGGACAAGGCGCAGGTGCTGCTGGACGCCCTCATCGACCTCCGCGAACGCGAACCGCGGCTCGACGAGGACACCGGCGACGCCCTGCGTGACATCGAGCGGATCCTCGCCCGCACGTTCGCGCTCACCCACGAGTCGACCGGGCGCGCGCTGGTCGGCCTGATGGCCGAGGCCCAGAACGACCCCGCGTTGTCGGATCGGTTGCAGGGCACGGTCATCGGCCCGCGGCGCGACGTCCTGCACCGGTTCCTGCGGCAGGGCGTCGAGGCGGGACAGCTCGCCGAGAACGTCCCGCTCCCGCTCGTCGTCGACTTCGCGTTCGGCACGATGTGGTACCGCATGCTGAGCAGGCACGCCCCGGTCGATGACCGGCTCGCCGCCGACATCACCGCCGTCATCGCGCGCCTGCTCGCCCGCTAACCTGCGCGGGTGCGATGGCTGTGCGCCGCCCTGTTGCTGATCACGCCCCCGTTGCCGGCCCTGCCGGACAGCGCCGAGATCGAGATGCGGCTCCAGCCCGACGGCTCGCTCTCAGTTGTGGAGGCGGTCGACGTGCAACAGCGCACCACCCGGACCATCCAGCTCCGCGTGCCCGCCGGCGACCACCGCGACCGCGTACACACCCTCCGCGACCTCGCCATCGAGGGCTCCGGATCGGCCGAGCGGCGCGCGGACGCCGTCACGGTCACCCTCAACCCCGGTACCGCCCTCCTCCGGTACACAGTGGACGGTGCGGTCCGGGACGCGGGCGGTCGCCTCGAGGTGACCTGGGCCCTGGAGGGCTGGGACACCGCCCGCACGCTCGTCCGCGCGAGCTTCGCCGCGCCGCGCATCGCGATCGGCGTCCGCTGCACCGGCTGTACCGCCGCGCAGAACGACCAGACCGGCCTCACCCGTTTCGCCGTCCAGCGCCTGGAACCTGGGCAGACGCTGGACATCGCGGTCGACCTGCCACCCGGCACCGTCCCCGCCAACGCCCGCATCCAGCCGGCGAAAACCCTGGCCGGCGCGTTCGCGCTCACCGTGCCGGTCGCGACCGCATGGGCCGCCTTCGGGCTCCTGCTCCTCGCCGGGGCCGTGTCGCTCCTGCTAGCCCGCCGCGAACGCGGGCCCCTGCCGTCCGGGTTCGCCGCCGAACCGTTCGCCACTCCGGACGGCGTCCTGCCCGGCCACATCGCCCTGCTCCGCGGCACGGACCCGGTGGTCGTCACCGCCGTCGACCTGGCGATCCGCGGCTACCTAGGGCCGGACGCCGGACCGGCCCACCCGCCCGACGACCGGCTCACCGGGTTCGAGCGCCGGGTCCTCGCCGGCGACGACCCCCGCCAGGACCTCGACGCCGACGCGATCCGCCGCGGCTGGCTCCGCCGGCCCGGCCGCGCGCGCCGGGCCGGCATCCGGATCACCTGCTACGGCCTGTTCCTGACGATCGTCCTCGCGCTCACCGCCGGCTACGCGCAGCTCGGCGTGATCCTCACGCTCGCCGGGCTCGCTCTGGCGCTCGCCGCCCGGCACTTCCCGGATCGAACGAGCCGCGGCCGCACCCTCGCCCGGCGCCTGCGCGACCCGGCCGAACTGCCCGCCGGTGACCGCTTCGTGCCCTACGCGCTGGCCCTCGGGCGGCCTGCGCCGGACACCGCGTTCGCTCTCGGTGAATTCCTCGTTGCCCTGCGGGACCGTCGCCGGACCCCGGCCCCGTGATGGCCGTATGGTGGGGCTCATGGCCGAGACCTCCCGCTTCACCCTGCACAACGGCCTGCGCGTAGTGCTCGCGCCGGACCCGACCGCTCCGGTTGTCGGCGTCGCCGTGCACTACGACGTGGGCTTCCGCTCCGAGCCGGAGGGGCGCACCGGGTTCGCGCACCTGTTCGAGCACCTGATGTTCCAGGGCAGCGAGAGCCTGGAGAAGCTCGCGCACTTCAAGATCGTGCAGTCCAGCGGCGGCACCTTCAACGGGTCGACCCACCCGGACTACACCGACTACTACGAGGTGCTGCCATCCGCGGCACTGGAGCGCGCGCTGTTCCTGGAGGCCGACCGCATGCGCGCGCCGAAGCTGACGCGGGAGAACCTCGCCAACCAGATCGACGTGGTGAAGGAGGAGATCCGCCTCAACGTGCTGAACCGGCCCTACGGCGGGTTCCCGTGGATCCTCCTGCCGCCGGTGCTCTACTCGACGTTCCCCAACGCGCACAACGGCTACGGCGACTTCACCGACCTGGAGCAGGCCAGCCTGGACGACTGCGCGGCCTTCTTCGACACCTACTACTCGCCGGCCAACGCGGTGCTCACCGTCGCGGGCGACTTCGAGCCGGACCGGGCTCGCGATCTGATCGAGAAGCACTTCGGCGACGTGCCGCACCGTCCGGCGCCGCCGAAGCGTTCGTTCGCCGAGCCGCCGCCCGCCGGCGAGGTCCGCGGCCACCACACCGATCCGCACGCGCCGCTGCCCGCGCTGGCCGTCGGCTACCGGATGCCGGACCCGGTCGGCGAGCTGGACGCCTACCTCGCGAACCTGGTGCTGGCTGGCGTGCTGACCGACGGCGACGGCTCCCGGCTGCAGCAGCGGCTGGTGCACCGCGAGCCGCTGGTCACCGACATCGGCGCGGGCGCGGGCCTGTTCGGCCCGTTCGAGGCGCGCGACCCGGACACCTTCTCGATCACCGCCATCCACTCGCCGGACGTCTCCGCGGAGCGGGTGCTGACCGCGGTCGACGAGGAGCTGGAGAAGCTGGCCGCCACGCCGCCGGACGCACAGGAACTGGCCAAGGTCACCGCGCGCTGGAGCGCGAGCCTGCACGCCGAGCACGACCGGCTGATGTCCCGGACGCTGTCGCTCGGCGCGTTCGAACTGCTCTACGGGGACCCGTCCCTGGTGTCCCGGCTGCCGGACCGGATGGCGGCCGTCACCGGCGAGGACGTGGCCGCCGCTGCCAAGGCGCTGCGGCCCGACTCGCGTGCGGTCCTGCTCGTCGAGCCCGAAGGGGGAGCGAAGTGACGTCCGTCGACCACCGCAGCGCCGAGGAGATCGGCCGAACCGCCACCGGACCGCGCCCGGTCCCGGAGCTCGGCGCGCAGAAGGCCGCGGCGGATCTGTCCCACGTGGACACCGTGCTGTCCAACGGCCTGCGCCTGCTCGCGGTCCGCAAGCCGACGGTGCCGCTGGTGGAGCTGCGGCTGCGGATCCCGTTCGGCGGCACGGCGCCGCTGCACGCGGCCACCGCCGAGGTGCTCGCCGAGACCATGCTCACCGGCACCGCCCGGCGCGACCGGATCGAGATCGACACCGAGCTGGCGCTGATCGGCGGCGAGCTGGACACCGTGGTCGACCCGGAGCGGCTGACCATCTCCGGGAACGGACTGGCCGCCGGCCTGCCGACGCTGCTGGACGTGCTCGCCGACGCGCTCACCGCAGCGTCCTACGTGGACGACGAGGTGGCGCGCGAGTCGGCGCGGCTGGTCGAGCGGCTGGCGGTGTCGCGCACGCAGCCGCGGGTGATCGCCCGCGAGGCGCTGCTCAGGCACGTCTACGGCGACCACCCGGCCACCCGCGAGGTGCCGCAGGCCGCCGATGTGGAACAGGTGACGCCGGAGGCCGTCCGCGCGCTGCACACCGCTTCGGTGCTGCCGCGTGGTTCGGTGCTGGTGATCGTCGGCGACATCGACCCGGAGCGGAT
The DNA here is from genome assembly GCF_000739085.1 of Amycolatopsis methanolica 239. Lineage (NCBI taxonomy): Bacteria > Bacillati > Actinomycetota > Actinomycetes > Pseudonocardiales > Pseudonocardiaceae > Amycolatopsis > Amycolatopsis methanolica. The sequence goes on from NZ_CP009110.1 coordinate 1,055,008, forward strand.
CGCGGCCGATGTCGAGCGCGTGCTGGGCGGCTGGTCGTCCGACGCGTCGGCGGTGGTGATGCCCGGCCTGCCCGAGGTCACCGGCGGCGACCTGCTGCTGGTGCCGCGGGCCGGCGCGGTGCAGTCCCAGATCCGGCTGATCGCGCAGTCGCTGCCGCGCACGGACCCGCGCTACGCCGCGCTGCAGCTGGCGAACATGACCTACGGTGGCTACTTCTCCTCGCGGCTGGTGGAGAATATCCGCGAGGACAAGGGCTACACCTACAGCGCGCACTCCGGGTTCGAGTTCACCGGCACCACGGCGACGGTCGGCGTCGACGCGGACACCGCGAACGAGGTCACCGCGGCCGCGCTGCTGGAGACACGCTACGAGCTGGGCAGGCTCGTAGTCGTGCCGCCGACGGCCGAGGAGGTCGAGTCGGTGCGCCAGTACGCGGTCGGCTCGTTGCTCACCGCGACGTCGTCGCAGGCCGGGCTGGCGAGCCAGCTCGCCGCGCTGACCGCGGCCGGCCTCGGCGTGGAGTGGCTGGCCGAGCACCCGGAGCGGGTCGCCGCGGTCACCGTGGAGGAGGTCGCGCAGGCCGCGCTCGACTTCTTCGCCCCGGCACGGTTCACCGGTGTCGTGGTGGGTGACGCCGAGACGCTCGCGCCGCGGCTGACCGCGCTCGGCGGGGTTATCGTGGGGGAGCCCGGCAAGTGACCGTCGCACCGTTCACGCTGGGCCGCCTCCCGACGCTCTCGCGCTCCACTGTGGACCGGCAGGAGACGCTGCGCACCAACCCGGAGCGCCTGCGCGCCCGGTGGCCGGACGCGCAGGTCATGCTGCTGGACAAGCAGTTGCGGACTCCGGTCCGCGAGGGCGAGGCGGTCCTGGCCACCCGCAAGGCGCTGATGTTCGGCGAGGAGCCGCCCGCGGACGCGGTGTTCCTCGGCGAGTGGCAGGGCGTCGACTACTGGTCGCTGCCGGGCGAGCCGGATGGCGAACCGGAGATCGTCGAGGTCCCGGGCAGCTGGGGCGTGCCCGAGGAGGCGCCGCGGGTCGACGGCGAGCTGTGGGTGACGCTGCGGGCGCACGGCGACCAGTTGGACGACACGGCCGCCGGGCTGTTCACCACGGCGCAGGCGCTGCGGGTGTGGCACCGGCAGGCGCGGTTCTGCGTGCGCGACGGCAGCCCGACGCACCTGGTGCAGTTCGGGTGGGCGTCGAAGTGCGAGGCATGCGGCCGCGAGGAGTACCCGCGCACCGACCCGGCGATCATCTGCCTGGTGCACAACGAGGAGGGCGTGAACGGGGAGCACGTCCTGCTCGCGCGCCAGCCGGTGTGGCCGCCCGGGCGGTACTCGGTGCTGGCGGGGTTCGTCGAGGCAGGCGAGTCGCTCGAGGGCTGTTGTGTGCGGGAGATCCGGGAGGAGGTCGGCGCGGACGTCCACGACGTGCGGTACCTGGGCAGCCAGCCGTGGCCGTTCCCGCGCTCGATCATGCTGGGCTTCGCCGCGAAGGCCGACGCCTCGCGCCCGCTGGTCCCCGCCGACGGCGAGATCGAGGCCGCGCTGTGGGTGCCCCGCGCCGAGGTGCGCGCGGCATTCGAGGCGAAGGGCCGCCCGGTCCCCATCCTCGGCGGCGCGAGCGAGCTGATCCTGCCGGGCAACTCGTCGATCGCGCGCGTGATGCTGGAAGCGTGGGCGTACGCGGAACGGGGCTGAGGGTCAGGCTTTCGAGCAGGTGTGCGGCGTGCGCGGGCGTCGGCCGGAGGCACGTCGCTTGCCTCGCTCGCGTGGACCTGCCATTGACGGGCTTGTGCTCGCTCGATGTGTCGCCGGGGCTCGGTTTGCGCCTCGGGTTCGGCGGCGAACCGCATCTCGTGCAGCTCGTCGCCGCGTCCGGCGGCCGCACATGGTGCGGGCGGAAGGGCTTGTGCTCGATCGCGAGCTGATCCTGCCGGCAACGTCGATCGCGCTCGTGATGGGCGGAGGCACGTCGCTTGCCTCGCTCGCGCGGACCTGCCACTGACCGGCCGGCGCTCGTCCGATGCGCCGGGCAGGCCTGCGCGCCCCGGACGGGAAGCCAGCGCGCCCGATGTCGAGCAGCCGGTCGCGGCTCCGACCTCCTCGTGTCAGACGACGAAAGGGGAGACCGTGGACTTCGACCGGCACTGCATCGAGATCGTCACCCAGACCGAGCTGCTCACGGCCGACACCGCGGGCGCGGACCTGCGTGCGCCGGTGCCGTCCTGCCCGGGCTGGACGCTGGGCATGCTGCTGCGCCACATCGGCGGCGGGCACCGCTGGGCCGAGGAGATCGTCCGGACGCGCAGCCTGGAGTACCTGCCTGACGACCAGTTGCGCAAACTCGACGGTGACGACACCGGCGACGTGCCCGCGCACTGGTTGCTGGAGGGTGCGCGCCGGCTCGCGGAAACCCTGCGGGCCGCCGGGCCCGACGCGCCCGCCTGGGCACCGTTCGACTTCGGCCGGGCGGCGTTCCTGGCGCGGCGCTTCGCGTTCGAGACGGTCGTCCACCGCGCCGACGCCTGCCTCGCCGCCGGCGCGGAGTTCACGGTCGCCGACGATGTCGCCGGTGCCGCCATCGACGAGTGGATGGAGCTGGACGTCCTGCCCCAGCACTTCGAGACCGACCCGCGCAAGCGGGAACTGCTCGGGCCTGCCCGGACGATCGCGTGGCGGGCGCCGGAGGCGTCCTGGTTCGTCGACCTCACCGGCGACGTCATCCGCTGGCGCCGCGGGCCCGCCGGTGCGGCGGTCACCGTGTGCGGCTCGCTGACCGACCTGCTGCTGCTCGTCTACCGCCGCAGGCCGCCGGAGGGGCTCACCGTCACCGGGGACGCGTCACTGCTGGGTTTCTGGCTGGACCACGTCGCGTTCGGCTGATTCGGCGTTGCGCTTCGCCAGGCGCAGCCACCGCCGCATGATGAACCCGGCGAACGGCCCGACCACCGTCCAGTAACGCGCGAACCGGTTGCGGGACAACGGATCCGTCGTCGCCGTGCGGGTTTCGGTGGTCAGCAGCGTCCGGCCCGGCCCGTACGGCTGGACGATGAAGTTCAGCGCCACCTTGCCGTAGCCGGGCTCGTCGAACCCGGCGAACTCGCCCGGCTCGAACCGCCGGAACTCCAGCTGCGTCGCCGTCATGAACTTGCCGATCATGCCGACCACGAACTCGGTGCCCGGCCGCTCGTCGAGCAGCACGAACGCGGCCTGGTACTCGTCGGCCGGCAGGGATTCCGGTGGCGTCTCGGTGTCGCCGCGGATCCGGTCCGCGATGGCGGCCGGGATCGCGCGGGCGCGGCCGAGCACGCGCAGCAGGGGCACGGCCTGGGCGACCTTGTCCGGGTCCAGGTCGCGGACCGCGCGGTAGGTCGCGTCCGGTGGCGCGTCGACGACAACGGCGTCGAGCTGGTGCGCTTCGTGGACGGGCAGGTACTCGTCGATCAGGAGTTTTTCGGTCATGCCGCCAGCGTTCTGCGGCGGCGCGCACGGCATAAGGGGCCTTCGGCACCAACCGAAGGCCCCCTCGGACTCAGGCGAGCAGCGCGCCCAGCGGCAGGATGATCGCGATCGCGACCACCGAGATCACCGTCTCCATGATCGACCAGCTCCGGATGGTCTGGCCGACGGACAACCCGAAGTACTCCTTGACGAGCCAGAAACCGGCGTCGTTGACGTGCGAGAAGAACAGCGAGCCGGCGCCGATCGCGAGCACCAGCAGCGCGGCCCCGGTGGGCGACATCGTCGCCGCCAGGCCGGACACCAGGCCGGCCGCGGACACCGTCGCCACGGTGGCCGAGCCCGTCGCGAGCCGGATCAGCACCGCGACCAGCCAGCCGAGCAGCAGCGCCGGGATGTTGGCGCCCTCGGCGAGCTGCGTGACGACGTTGCCGACGCCCGCGTCGACGAGAATCTGCTTGAACCCGCCGCCGGCGGCGACGATCAGGATGATCCCGGCGATAGGGCCGAGCGAATCGCCGATCGTCGAAGCCAGCCGGTCGCGGGTGAACCCGGCGGCGCGGCCCAGCGTGAACATGCCCAGCAGCACCGCGGCGAGCAGCGCGATCAGCGGGTCACCGACGAAGTCCAGCACCCGGCGGACCGGGTTGCCGCTGTCGGCGACGATGTCCGCGATCGCCTTGCCCAGCATCAGGACCACCGGCAGCAGCACGGTCACCAGCGTCGCGGTGAAGCTCGGCCGCGGTCGGTCGTCCTCGCTCCCGCCCGCGGCCGGGATCAGGTGGTCCGGGGCCTTCGCCTCGGGCACCCAGCGCGCGGCGACCTTGCCGAACAGCGGGCCCGCGATGATCACGGTCGGGATGGCGACCAGCAGGCCGAGGCCGAGCACGATGCCGACGCTCGCGTTGAGCGCGCCGGCCGCGGCGAGCGGGCCCGGGTGCGGCGGGACCAGGCCGTGCAGCACGGAAAGCCCGGCCAGCGCGGGAATCCCGACCAGCATCAGCGGTTTGCCGCTGCGCTTGGCGACCAGCAGCACGACCGGGATGAGCATGACCAGGCCGATCTCGAAGAACATCGGCAGCCCGATGAGGGCGGCGACCAGCGCCATCGCCCACGGCAGCGCCTTCGACGAGGTGCGGGACAGGATCGTGTCGACGATCTGTTCCGCCCCGCCGGAATCGGCCAGCAGCTTGCCGAGCATCGCGCCCAGCGCGATCAGCAGACCGACCGACGCGACGGTCGAGCCCACCCCGCTGGAAAAGCTCTTGATCACTTTGTCGACCGGCAGTCCGCCCAGCAGGCCGACGACCACCGATCCGATGATCAGCGACAGGAAGGCGTGCATGCGGGCCTTGCTGATCAGCACCACGATCACGGCGATGCCGATCAGGGTCGCGACGACCAGGCGGGTGTCGTGACCCGTCCAGGCGGCGGCGAGAGTACTCACGGCTGCTCCTTTGCCAGCTCGGTGAGCGCGCGGTCCACGATCGCCGAGGGGGCTTCGAGGATGTCGGCGATCAGGCCGCGCTCATCGGTTTCGAGGGGTTCGAGGTCGGCGAGCTGGGAGTCCAGCAGCGACACCGGCATGAAGTGCCCGGTGCGCCCCTGCAGCCGCTCCGCGAGGACGTCGCGCGGGCCGTCGAGGTGCAGGAACCACACGTCCCCGCCGGTCCGCAACACGTCGCGGTAGCGCCGCTTCAGGGCGGACGACGACACCACGCCGCCCGTGGCCTGGTGGTCGGAGATCCACGCCGCGATGGCGTGCAGCCACGGCCACCGGTCTTCGTCGTCGAGCGGGTGGCCGGACGACATCTTCGCGATGTTGGCCGGCGGGTGGAAGGCGTCCGCTTCGGCGTATTCGACGCCGAGGCGCTCGGCCAGCGCCGAACCCACCGTCGTCTTGCCCGAACCGGCGACCCCCATCACGACGATGACCGTCATTGGCTTCGCTCCTCAGACCTCGCTGTCACTCGATCAGTGCACCGCAAAAGTACTACTTATTCAACCCACAAGTACTACTTAATCGAATCAGTGGTCTAGCGTCACCTTCGTGGCCGAGGGAATTCACGAGCGCGTGCTCGACGCGGTGGGCACCGCGATCGCCTGCGGGAAGCTGCCGCCGGGCACGGTGCTGCGGCTGGAGGAGCTGCAGCAGAACCACGGCGCCTCGCGCACTGTGGCGCGTGAGGTCGTCCGCGCGCTGGAAGCGATGCGGCTGACCACAAGCAAGCGCCGGGTCGGCATCACGGTGCGGGACTGCGCCGACTGGAACCACTACGACCCCCGGTTGATCCGCTGGCAACTGGACGGCGAGCAGCGCCCCGTCGCCCTGCGCAACCTGATGGAACTGCGGTGGGCGGTCGAGCCGAGCGCCGCGCGCTTCGCCGCGATCCGCGCGACACCCGAGGAGCGCGGACGGCTACGGGCACTGGGTGCCCGGCTGGAGGTCACCGCACATGCGCGGGATCTGCACACCTTCCTCGGGCACGACATCGCTTTTCACCACCTGGTGCTCGCGGCGTCGGGCAATCCGATGTTCACGCAGCTCTCCGCGGTCGTCGCGGAGGTGCTGACCGGGCGGACCGAGCACGGCCTGATGCCGCCGGAACCACAGCCGGAGGCGGTCGCGCTGCACCTGGAGGTCGCCCGCGCCATCGACGGGGCGGACGCCGACCGGGCCGAGCGCGCGATGCGCGACATCATGGTCCAGGCGCGCGACGAGGTCGCCCAGCAGTTCGAGTAGCCTCACGGCGGATACCGACCTCGGGGGGAGCCGCGAGTGAGTGCCGCACGGGCGATCGGACTGCTGCTGGGGGCGGCGGCGGACGGAGTGATCGGCGAGCCGAAGCGCGGACGGCCGGTCACCGTGTTCACCCGCGCCGTCCGGACCGTCGACGCGAGCCTGCCCCAGCACCGCCTCGCCGGGGTCGCCTTCGCCGGCGGGCTGGCCGGCTCGGCCGTCGTGGCCGGGGTGCTGGCGGAGCGGTCGCTGCGGCGCAGTCCGGTCCTGCAGGCGCTCGGCACGGCCGTCGCGACGTGGGCCGTTCTCGGCGGCGCCGGTCTCGCCGCCGACGGCACCGAACTGGCCCGCGACCTCGAAGAGGGCGAACTCGACGCGGCGCGCGAGACGTTGTCCGAACTGGACAGCAGGCAGACCGGCGGGCTGAACGTGGTCGGCCTGTCCCGGGCGTCGGTGGAGTCGGTCGCGCAGCACACCGCGGACGCCGTCGTCGGCCCGCTGTTCTGGGGCGCGGTCGCCGGGATGCCCGGCCTGCTCGCCGCGCGGACCGTGTCGGTGCTGCGGACCGGTGACCCGACCCGTCCGGCGGGGTGGTTCGCGCGGCGCCTGGACGACCTGGTCAACCTGCTGCCCACCCGGTTCGCGGCCGCGCTGACGGTGTCGAGCGCGCCGGTGGTCGGCGGCTCGGCGGCCGGCGCGTGGCGCGCGTGGCGTCGGGACACCGCGGCCCACCCGAGCCCCAACGCCGGCCGGATGGAGGCGGCGTTCGCGGGCGCGCTGGAGATCCGCCTCGGCGGCCGCACGGTCTACCCGCACGGCGTCGAGGAGCTGCCGGTGCTGGGCGACGGCCGGAACCCGGACGCCGGTCACGTGACGCGCGCGGTCGAGCTGTCCCGGGTGGTCGGGTGGCTGGCCGGGGTCAGTTCCGCTGTGCTGGCTGCTCTGTTCGGTCTTCGCCGCCGGTCTCGTTGACCTCGTCCTCGGCGAGGATTTCGGCGACGGACCGGCGCTTGCGCTTGTTCTTCTCGGCCATCTCGTTGAGCACGCCGCCGGGCTTCAGTTCGCGGACCGTGAAGTACACCAGGCCCACGATCGCCATGATCCCGAACGCGATCCACTGCAGCGCGTAGGAGAAGAACGGGCCGGCGTCGGTCTGGGGCAGCGGCAGCGCGTTGAGCACGCCCGGCTGGTCGGAGTCGAGCTGGAAGTAGCCGCTGCGGATGTCCAGGCCGCTCGACCGCGCCACCACACGGGAGTCGACGCTGTAGCTCTGCAGCTTGCCGTGGGTGGAGGCGTCGGCGAACGCGTCCCGGTTCTTCGGGTCGTTCTCGTCCTCCCGGATCCGCGCGACGATCGTCACGGTGCCCGCCGGGGGTGCGGCGTAGGGCGGGACCTCGGTGCGGGAGTCCGGCTGGACGTAGCCGCGGTCGACGAGGACGACCTGTCCGTCGGTGGCGCGGAACGGGGTGAGCACCTCGAACGCGGGCTGCCCCTGCACGGTCCGCAGCCGGGCGACGACCTCGTGTTCCGGCAGGTAGGAGCCGGTGATCTCGACGCGGGTCCACTCGGTGTTGGTGTCAGGGGCGGCGCCGGGCGGGAGAACGTCGTTCAACGGGCGCGGGTCGGCGGTGAGGGAGGCCTCGATGGCCCGGTTCTGGGCTTCGCGCTCGTCGTTGCGGGAGAACTGCCACGGCGACAGCAGCGTGAAGCAGGCGAACGCGAACGCGAGCACACCCACCACGAGGGCGAGCCAGCTCGGCCGGAGGAGGAACTTCAGCCGCACACCCCTACGGTAGGCCGTCCCCGGTGGGGGGTGTGGGGGGAGGTCAGCGCGGCGTGTGGCAGGTGACACCTGTGGTGCCTGCGCACCACGCTGCCGCGCCCCCCCCGGCCCGCTAACCCGCGCTTCAGCGCGCGACATCAACCCACGCCTCAGCGCGCCAGCGCCGCCTCAGCAGCCCGGAGCGCCTGCCGCGCGTAGCCGGCCCCGAACACCGCCGCGTGCATGAGCAGCGGGAACAGTTGGTGCAGCTCCACGCGCTCCCGCCAGCCGTCGGCGAGCGGGGCGTCCAGGTCCTTCGCCGCCTCCTCGTACGCGCCCAGGATGTGCTCCAGCAGCGGCGTGCCGAACAGCCGCAGCATCGCCAGGTCCGTCTCGCGGTGGCCGCCGTGCGCCGCCGGGTCGATCAGCCACACCGCGCCCTGCCCCCAGTGCACGTTGCCGCTCCACGCGTCGCCGTGCAGGCGGGACGGGGGTTCGGCCGGGCCGCCCAGCTCGGGCAGCCGCGCGCACAACCGCTCGAACACCTGCGCCTGCCCGGCGTCGTACAGGCCCTGGTCCACGCACATCCGCACGTAGGGCAGCACGCGGTGTGAACCGTAGAACGTCGCCCAGTCCGGGCACTCCTCGTTGCGCATCGGCGCGAGACCCATCCACGCGTCGGCCGGTCCGCCGGGCGGCGGCGACCCGTACGCGGGCGCGCCCCGCAGGTGCAGCCGCGCCAGACCGCGCCCGAACGCTTCCGCCGCGGCCGTCTCGGGGTACGTCGGCGGCACGTACTCCATGACGATCCACTCGTCGTCGTGCGCGTGGACCCGAGGGACGGGGACGTCGCCGTGCTCGCCGAGCCACCGCAGCCCGGCGGCTTCGGCAGCGGTCGCGCCGGGCCCGCTGCCCTGCTTGGCGACCAGCACACCCCGCCCCTCGGCGGTCACCAGGCACACCGCGCCACCGCTGCGGCGCACCCCGGTGACCGGGACTCCCAGCAGCCGTTCGACGGCTTCGCGAACGCTCATGTCCAGCACCTTTTCGTCTCCCCGCCGCCACGGTAACCGCGCGCGGCCGCGACCGCATGAGCGCGGCTCAGAGCCGCGCCTTCGCCCAGTCCAGCAGCGCGGGAACGGTCCGTTCGACCATCGCGAGGACCTCCTCGAACCCGTCGTCGCCGCCGTAGTACGGGTCCGGGACCTCCGCGCCGTCGGGGGCTTCCGGGTCGAAGGACCGCAGCAGCCGCACGCGCTCGGGGTCGTCCACCAGCCGCCGCAGTTCCCGCAGGTGGCCCCGGTCGGCGGCGAGCAGCAGGTCGGCGGCCAAGTGGTCGCTGTCGACCTGCGCGGCCACGTGCTTGCCGGTGTAGCCGTGCTCGCGCAGGGTCTCGCGGGCACGCGGATCGGCGGGTTCGCCGACGTGCCACGGCCCGGTGCCGGCACTGGTGACGCGGACCCGGTCGGCCAGGCCGGTGCGCTCCAGGTGCGCCCGGAAGACGATGGCCGCCATGGGGGAGCGGCAGATGTTGCCGGAACAGACGAAGCAGATGTGCAGGCTCGGCTCGGTCACACCCCGCAGTCTGCCCCACGCCGCATGCGAAGATCCCAACATGCCCGCGCTCGCCGAAGTGATCGCCGCACTGGAGGACGCCTACCCGCCCGCGCTCGCGGAGAGCTGGGACGCGGTCGGCCTGGTCTGCGGCGACCCCGCCGAGCCGGTCACCGACGTCCTGATCTGCGTCGACCCGGTCGCGACCACCATCGACGAGGCCATCGAGACCGGCGTCCAGCTGGTCGTCGCGCACCACCCGCTGCTGCTGCGCGGCGTGCATGGCGTGCCCGCCGACACCCCGAAGGGCGCGCTGGTGCACCGCCTCATCCGTGCCGGCATCGCCCTGTACTGCGCGCACACGAACGCCGACTCGGCGAACCCCGGGGTGTCCGACGCACTTGCCGGGGCGATCGGGCTGCGGGTGCTCCGCCCGCTCGACCCGCACCCGGACGGCTCCACCGGCCTCGGCCGCATCGGCGAGCTGCCGGAGCCCGAGCCGTTCGCCGCGTTCGTGCGCCGGGTGGCCGCCGCCCTGCCACGCACCGAGCCGGGCGTGCTCGGGGCCGGCGACCCGGACCGTCTCATTAGGACGGTGGCGGTGTCCGGCGGAGCCGGGGACAGCTTCCTCGGTGCCGCGACCGCGGCCGGCGTGGACGCCTACGTCACCGCGGACCTGCGGCACCACCCCGCGGGCGAGCACCTGGAAACCGGCGTGGACGCGCCCGCACTGGTCGGCCTGACCCACTGGGCCAGCGAGTGGCCGTGGTGCGGTCAAGCCTCGGCCATCCTGCGGGACGCCTTTGCGGGTAACGTCAACGTTCACGTGTCCGCGCGCCGAACCGATCCGTGGACCATCCGTGCGTAATCCGAGGGAGTACCAGTGAAGGCAGAGCCAGCCGTCCAGCGTCAGCTGCTCGAGCTCGCGAAAGTGGATGCCGAGCTGTCCCGGGTCGAGCACCGCCGCCGCACCATGCCCGAGCTCGCCGAGATCGAGGGCATCCAGAAGACCCTGCGCGAGCTGCGCGACACGGCGATCCGGCACGAGACCGCCGCCTCCGACCTGGACCGCGAGATCGCCCGCCAGGAGAAGGAGATCGAGTCCGTCCGCGCCCGCGAGGACCGCGACCGCAAGCTGATCGACGGCGGCACCCTGCCCGCCAAGCAGGTCGCGGACCTGCAGCACGAGCTGGAGACCCTGGCCCGGCGCCAGAGCGCACTCGAGGACGACCTGCTGGAGCTGATGGAGCGCCGCGAAGCGCTCGGCCTGGACGTGCAGCGCACCGGCGCCGAGGTCGACAAGACCGAGCAGGCGCTGGCCGACGTCGAGGGCCGCCGCGACGAGACGCTCAAGGACCTGGACACCACGAAGGCCCGCCGCGAAGAGGACCGCGCGAAGCTGGTGCCGCGGTTCCCCGAGGGGCTGCTGAAGCTGTACGAGCGCGTGCGCGCGCACAAGGGCATCGGCGCCGCGCTGGTGCGGGCCCGCAAGTGCCTGGCCTGCAACATGGAGTTCGACCGCAACACCGTGTCCGAGCTCAAGGCGGCCGCCGAGGACGAGGTGGTGCAGTGCGACAACTGCGGCGCGATCCTGGTGCGGACGGTGGAGTCGGGCCTGTGAGAGTGGTCGTCGAGGCCGACGGCGGTTCGCGGGGCAACCCCGGGCCCGCCGGGTACGGGGCCGTCGTCCGCGACGCCGCGACGGGCGCGGTCCTGGCCGAGCGCCAGGAGGGGCTCGGGGTGGCGACGAATAACTTCGCCGAGTACTCGGGCCTGATCGCCGGGCTGCGGGCGGCCGCCGAGGCGGGCGCCACCGAGGTCGACGTCCGGATGGACTCGAAGCTGGTGGTCGAGCAGATGTCCGGCCGCTGGAAGATCAAGCACGAGGCGTTGAAGCCGCTCGCCGAGCAGGCGCGTCAGCTGGCTGCCGGGTTCGCGGCCGTGCGCTACGAGTGGATCCCGCGCGCCGAGAACGCGCACGCCGACCGGCTCGCCAACGAGGCGATGGACACCCAGGCGGGCAAGGGCGCGGGACCGGAGCGCACGACGCCGCAGAAGTGGACCGGCGCGCAGGGCACCCCGACGCGGATGATGCTGCTGCGGCACGGGCAGACCGCGATGTCGGTGGACCGCCGGTACTCGGGCCGCGGCGACGTGCCGCTGACCGAGCACGGCCTGCAGCAGGCCGCGGCTGCCGCGAAACGCCTCGCCGCGCTGCCGGACCTCGGCACGGACACCGCGATCGTGACCTCCCCGCTGACCAGGGCGAAGCAGACGGCCCAGTCTGTCGCCGACGCGCTCGGCGCCCGGGTGGAAACTCATCCCGGCCTGCTGGAGACCGATTTCGGCGAGTGGGAGGGGCTGACCTTCACCGAGGCCGCCCAGCGCGACCCCGAGCTGCACGGCCGGTGGCTGCGTGACCCGTCGGTGCCCGCGCCGGGCGGGGAGAGCTTCGACGAGGTGCACCAGCGGGTCCGCCGCACCCTGGACGAGCTGGTCGAGAGCCACGCCGGGCGGACGATCATCGTGGTCAGCCACGTCACCCCGATCAAGTCCCTGCTGCGGCTCGGCCTGGACGCGGGGCCGTCGCTGCTGTTCCGGCTGCACCTGGACCTGGCGTCGCTGTCGATCGTGGAGTTCTACCCGGACGGCAACGCGTCGGTGCGCCTGGTCAACGACATCTCGCACCTGGCCTGAGCCTCACGGCAAGGCGGGCGCCGCGGCCCGCAGGCGCGCCGCGTCCCGGCCGGGTGGCGCGCCGAGCAGGCGGCGGTACTCCCGGCTGAACTGCGACGGGCTGTCGTAGCCGACGAGGTGCCCGACGCCGGCGACGTCGTCCGGCCGGGCCAGCAGCAGTGACCGCGCCTCCTGCAGCCGGATCCGTTTCTGGAACTGCAGCGGGCTCATCGCGGTGACCGCGCGGAAGTGCCGGTGGAACGCCGAGGCGCTCAGCCCGCACAGCCGAGCGAGCTCCGCGATCCGCATCGTCTCGGCGTAGTTTTCCCTGATCCGGCCGATCGCGCGGCCGACCAGGCTCAGGCTGCTGTCGGCGAGGCCGATCTGACGCAGCGTCGCCCCGCACGGGCCGGTGAGCAGCCGCCAGAGGATCTCCCGCTCGATCAGCGGGGCGAGCACGGGCACGTCGGCGGGCCGGTCGAGCAGCCGCAGCAGCCGGGTCACGGCGTCGAGCAGGTCGGCGTCGGCGTCCCCGGTGGCGATGGCGGGCCCGGCCGGGGTGCGCGGGGCGGGCGCCTCCAGCAGCAGCGGCGCGATCGCGGACGGCCGCAGCACCAGCCCGGCGCCCAGCGACGGCGCCTCCAGGAAGCGGCCGGTGACCGGCAGCGCGGCGGTGACCAGGAGGAACTGGCCTGCCCGGTACTCGAACACCCGGTCGCCCAGCAGCAGCCGTTTTTCGCCCTGGGCCATCAGCACCAGCAGCGGTTCGGTGAGCGAGTGCTCCGGCTCGGTGGTGTCCACCCGGGACAGCAACAGGCCGTCGACCGGCGTCCGCAGGTCGGGGCGGGCGTGGGCCGCGATGAGGTCGCGGATCTCGTCGAGCACTCCTCGACGGAACCACCCCGGCCGACGAGGCACAAGCCCGATCCGGGCGGAGTCGAGAGGATCGTGCAAGAGCCCGCGTGGATCGGTCTACCTGGTACCGGCGGCCGCGGGCTTCGATGGGAGGACCATCCGGACTGACACGAGGAGCACCTCCCATGCCACTCGACCACTACCTCACCCTGGGCCGATCCGGGCTGCGCGTCAGCCCGTACGCCCTCGGCGCGATGACCTTCGGCGACGACCCCGGTGGCGCAGGTTGCGGCGTCGAGGAGTCGGAGAAGATCCTGGCGACCTACCTCGACCGCGGCGGGAACTTCGTCGACACCGCGAACTTCTACACGAACGGGCATTCGGAGAAGATCCTCGGCGACTGGTTCGCCGCCCACCCGGGACGCCGCGACCGCGTGGTGCTGGCGACGAAGTTCTTCACCAACATGCACCCCGGCGACCCGAACGGCGGCGGCGCCGGACGGCGGTCGGTGATCGCCCAGCTCGACGAGTCGCTGCGCCGCCTGCGGACCGATCAGGTGGACCTGTACTGGCTGCACAACTGGGACCGCAACACCCCGGTCGAGGAGACGTTGCGGGCGCTCGACGACTTGGTCCGCGCCGGCAAGGTCCGCTACATCGGCTTCTCCAACACGCCCGCGTGGGTCACCGCGCAGGCCCAGACCACGGCGCTGCTGCGGGGCTGGACGCCGCTGATCGCGCTGCAGGTCGAGTACTCGCTGCTGGCGCGCACGGTCGAGGGCGAGATCGCGCCGCTGGCCGCCGACCAGGGCCTCGGGCTGGTCGCGTGGAGCCCGCTGAAGAACGGGTTCCTCTCCGGCAAGTACCGCCGGGGCGCCGCGCCGGCCGATTCCGCCCGGGCGGCCTTCGTGGGCGGTCCCGCGGAGTCCGAGCACCCGGTGATCGAGGCGGTCGCCGCGATCGCGGAGGAGCTGGGCACGACGTCCGCCGCGGTTTCGCTGGCGTGGCTGCGGGCGCGGGGAGTGGTGCCGATCCTGGGCGCCCGGCGCTTGAACCATCTGGAGGACAACCTCGACGAGGCCGCCTTGCTGCCGGAGCACGTGCGCACCCTGGACGAGGTGTCGGCCCCGGAGCTGGCCTACCCGGCCCCGATGCACGGCTCGCAGCGGGCGATGCTCCAGTTCGCGGGCACCTCGGTGGACGGAGAGCCCTCGACGGTGTACCCGCCACTGGCCCCCGGCACGGTGCGCTACTAGCGCGCGGTTCACGGGCAGGGGCGGCCGAGCGGCCCCTTCAGGCGCTCGTCCGCGAGGCCGACCAGGTGGCGGTTGCGGCGGAACAGCGCCAGTTCGAGCCGCCCGGCGCCGGCCGCATACACAAGGACCGCGTCGTAATCGCCGAGCCAGGAGTCGCCCGCGCGCGGGAACCGGACGCCCGTGAACTCCATGGCCGGTAAGGACAGCGCAAGGGCCCGCGAGCGCCGGATGCGCGGCGTCCACCAGACGCCCGCCTCGCGCGACAGGTGCAGCCGCCCGCGGGTCCAGCGCCGGCGGCCGGCCGGCGCGCCGCGGATCGCGCAGCCGAACCCGATCTCCCGGCCCGCCTGGAAGGCCAGCCGGTCCCGGCGGAGCCGCCGCGCGCTCGGAGCGCGCGTCCAGAGTTGCGGGAGCACGCAGCCGTCCAACATCGTCGGAGGTTAGAGCACCAGCCACAGCGCGACGGTCGCCGCCGCGAGGCTCACCGGCACGGTCGCCAGGCCGAGCCGCGTGAACTCGCCCAGGCCAGGTGCGTCCCGGCCGAGCACGCGGCGCCACAGGAGCGTCGCGAGCGAGCCGAGGTACGTGGCGTTCGGCCCGATGTTCACGCCCAGCAGCACGGCGAGTAGCACCCCGGGCGCCGGGTGCGGGCCGAGCGCCGCCAGCAGGATCAGCGTCGCCGGGAGGTTGTTCACCAGGTTGGCCAGCGCGGCCGCCACGAACGCCGCCAGCAGCAGCCCGCCGAGGCTCGCCGTGTCCGGCAGCAACGCCCGCAGCGGGCCGCCGAGCAGGTGGTCCGACACCGCCTGGACCACGATCGCCAGCCCGAGCACGAACAGGCTGAGCAGCGGGTTCGCCGCCGCCACCAGTTGCCGGGGACTGGTCTCGCGCCGCACGAGCGCCCGCACGGCCAGGACGGCGGCGGCGATCGCGGCCACCCACCCCGGCGCGAGCCCGATCAGCGGCCCCGCGCCGAACCCGGCGAGCGTCAGCCCGATCACGACCAGCGCGAAGACCGGCGCGGCCCGGTCGACGGCGGGCGGCTCCACGCACCCGGCCAGGTCTCGCCGGAAGAACCACCCGAAGACCGCCAGCTCGACGGCGACGGTGACCAGCCACGGCAGGGCCATCAGCGCGGCGAACCCGGTGAAGGTCAGCCCGGACGCGGCGAAGGCCAGCAGGTTGGTCAGGTTCGAGACGGGCAGCAGCGTGGACGCCGAGTTGGCCAGGTGCGCGCACGCGTAGACGTGCGGCTTGGGCGGCAGGTCGAGCGTCCGCGTGGTGGCCAGGACGACCGGCGTCAGCAGGACGACGGTCGCGTCGAGGCTCAGTACCGCGGTCGTGCCCGCCGCCGCCGCGAAGGTCAACGCCAGCAACCGTCGCGGACGGCCGCGGGAGGTAGTGGCCAGCCGGGCGCCGAGCCACCGGAACACGCCCTCGCGGTCGGCGAGGTCGGCCAGCACGAGGATCGCCGCGAGGAACCCGAGCGTCGGGGCCATCGCGGTGACCTGCGCCAGCGCTTCACCGGGCGACACCAGCCCGATGGCGAGCACGACGAGCGCGGCGGGCACGGCGACGAGCGCCTCCGGCAACCCGCGGGGGCGCGCCATGGCGAACCCGAGGACGGCGGCGAGCGCTCCGAGACTCCCGGCTGCCGCGACCACGCCCCCAACGCTAGCGACCCGCTCGCGGGTGAAGGCCACCCCCGCGCCCCAGCGCTGCGGGGGTGGCCTTCCGGCGACAGGTGGCTATGTGTACCAGGTGGGCTCGGGGAGGCGGCCGTTCAGCGCGTAGTCCCCGACCTCCCGCCGCTTGTACGGCAGCGGGTCGTGCAGCGAGTGCGTCCGCAGGTTCCGCCAGAACCGGTCCAGCCCGTACTTCGTGGCGCTCGCCCGCGCGCCGGTCAGCTCGAAGATCTTCGTGCCGATCTCCAGCCCGGTGTCGACGATGCGCTGCTTGGCCGCGGCGATCAGCACCGCCACCTCGCCCCGCGCCTCGGGCGTCAGATCCTCCCGCGGCGCGTGCAGGATCGGCGAGATCGCCGCCCCAGCCCGGTCCACCAGTGCTTCCGCCGCCCACAGCTTGGCCTGGAGGTCGCCGTAGCCCTCCAGCACGTACCACTCCTCGGTGGCGGAGGCCTTGTCGTCCCCGCCGTAGGGCCAGGCGCGGGTCCGCTCACGCGTGTAGGCCAGCGCCGACTCCAGCGCGCCTTGCGCGATGCCGAGGTAGAAATTGGTGAAAACCAGCTGGATCGTCGGCACGTTCAGCGTGTTGTAGACGAGCGGCTGGAATTTCCGGTCCACGTATCCGGCGGCGTCCGACCACGGCACGCGCACGTCGGAAATGGTCACGCTGCCCGATTCGGTGAGCCGCTGCCCGATGTTGTCCCAGTCGTCGTGGAACGCGATTCCCGGCTGCTTCGACGGCACGATCGCGAAGATGTGATCGTCGGTCCCCTCCAGCACGCCCTCCAGCACGGTCAGGTCCGACACCTTGCTGCCGGTGGAGAACGACTTGTGCCCGTGGTACACGAGTTCGTCGCCGTCCTGCGTGATCTTCAGGTCCGAGTCGCGCGGGTTGACCGCGCCGCCGAAGAAGAAGTTGTTCTTCGTGTACAGCTCCTCGACCGCGGCGATCTGCGCGTCGGTGCCGACCAGGCGCGCCGCCCACGCCCACAGGTAGTGGTAGCCGAGCAGCTGGCCGATCGAGCCGTCCGCCTTGGCGATCTCCCGGATCACCCGGTAGGCGGTCTCCCAGGTCTGCCCGCCGCCGCCGTGCTCGGCGGGCCCGAGCAGGGTGACCAGGCCGTTGTCCTTGAGCAGCTGGACTTCGGCGAAGGGCGTCTTGTTCGCGCGGTCGCGCTCGACGGCGTCGACCGCCAGCTGGGCGGCGACCTCGCGGGCGCGGGTGATCCAGTCGGTCACGAGAAGCTCCCTACGGGCTCGGGGGTGGCGGCGGTGGCGTCGAGCTCCTTTTCGAGCTGGCGGATGATGGGCAGCACCTCGCGGCCGAAGTACTCGACGTCCTCGTGGTAGTGCAGGAAACCGAGCAGCAGCAGGTCCGCCCCGCGCCGCTTGTACTCCACCGCCCGGCGCGCGATCTGCTCCGGCGTCCCGATGAGACCGGTGCGGAACCCGTCGTTGTACTGGACCAGGTCGGCGAATTCGGAATCCGCCCACATGCCCTTCTTGTCCGATGTCGACCGCCCGGCCTGCTGGACCGCGGACCGGAAGCCCTCGACGGCCTGGACGTCGGCCTTGTCCACGATCTCCCGCAGCACGTCACGCGCCTCGGCCTCGGTGTCCCTGGCGATGACGAACCCGTTCAGCCCGAACCGCACCGCGTGGTTGTGCTCAGCCGCGTAGCCGCGGACCTCGGCGACCTGCTCGCTGAAGCCGTCGAAGTCCTTGCCGTTGCTGAAGTACCAGTCGGACACGCGACCGGCCAGCTTGCGCGCCGCGGTCGAGTTGCCGCCCTGGAACACCTCCGGGTGCGGACGGTCCGGTGTGGACAGCGGTTTGGGCTTGATGTCGAAGTCGTGGATGCGGTAGAAGTCGCCGCGGAACTCGGCCGCGTCGTTCGTCCACAGTTCCTTGAGGACGCGGATGAACTCCTCGGACCGCCGGTAGCGCTCGTCGTGCTCCAGCCACGGCTCGCCGAGACCGGTGAACTCGTCCTTGAACCAGCCGCTCACCACGTTCACCGCGGCCCGGCCGCCGGACAGCACGTCCGCACTGGCCACGAACTTCGCCAGCACGCCGGGGTGCCACAGTCCGGGGTGGACGGCCGCGATCACCTTGAGCCGCTGGGTCGCCAGCAGCAGCGCCAGGCTGAACCCGGTGGACTCGTGCTGGTAGGCGGCGCCGTAGCTGGCGGTGTAGCGGACCTGGGTGAGGGCGTACTCGAATCCGTTGTTCTCGGCGAGCACGGCGAGTTCGCGGTTGTAGTCGTAACCCCAGTCGGTGCGTTGTTCGATGCGGCTGGTGACCAGTCCGCCACTGACGTTGGGCACCCAATAGGCGAATTTGAGTGGTGCGGGCATGAAGGCTCCATCGAAATGGTTCCGGGAATTGTGCGTCGACGGCCGCGCGATCTGATTCCGAGTAAAGCGGCGCGCAGGGGGAGGGGCAACCGACGTCCACGCCGTGGGAACGGTTACCCTGAGTGGGCGGACGAGTTGGCCGGGCGGTCGCGAGGGTCACCCCCTCGAGGAAAGTCCGGACTCCGCAGGGCAGGGTGGTTGCTAACCGCAACCCGGGGCGACCCGCGGGACAGTGCCACAGAAAACAGACCGCCCCGGCTTCACCGCCGGGGTAAGGGTGAAACGGTGGTGTAAGAGACCACCAGCACCCCGGGTGACCGGGGTGGCTAGGTAAACCCCACCCGGAGCAAGGCCAAGAGGGCGCCGCGAGGCGCCTGCGCAGGCGATCGAGGGCGGCCCGTCCGATGCCTGCGGGTAGGCCGCTCGAGCCTGCCGGCGACGGCAGGCCTAGATGGATGGCCGCCGCCGCGGTTCCGGCCGCGGAACAGGATCCGGCTTACAGGCCAACTCGTCCGCCCCTTCCCGCCGGCCCGCCGTTGGCCTACGGTCGGGCTCGTGGATCACGCAGAAGCTCGCGACGTCGCGTTCCGGTGCCACCGGGTGCTCGAACCGCTGCACTCGTTCGTCTACTTCGCGCCCGAGGCGGAGCAGGAGCTGACCGCGGCCGGGCTGCGGCCCGGCCGGATGGGCTACTTCGCCAGCCGGGCCGCGCCGATGGGCCCGGTCGGCGCGGGCGTCGTCGCGGCCACCTTCTACAACTTCAATCCGGAGCTGGTCGCCAGGCACATCCCGCGGGCGTGGACCCTCGCGTCGCCGGGGCGGATCCTGGAGGCCCGGCTGGCCGCGGCCGACGCCGGGCTGCGCCGGGTGCTGGGCGAGGAGCTGATCACCTCACCGCGGCTCGCGGAGGCAGCGGAGCTGGCGCGCTCGGCGGCGTCGGTGCTGAGTCCGGAGGGGCGCCCGTTGTACGCGGGGCACGCGGAGCTGGAGTGGCCGGCGGAGCCGCACCTGGTCCTCTGGCACGCGGCGACGCTGCTGCGCGAGCACCGCGGCGACGGGCACATCGCGGCGCTGGTCGGGCACGGGCTGAGCGGGCTGGCCGCGCTGATCACCTACACGGCGACGGGGAAGGGCTTCCTGGAGCCGGTGGCCAAGGCAACACGCGGCTGGTCCGACGAGCAGTGGGCCGCGGGCGTCGAGGAGCTGCGCGAGCAGGGCCTGCTCGACGCCGACGGCCGGCTCACCCCGGAGGGCACGGTGCTGCGGCAGAGCATCGAAGAGCAGACGAACGCCTCCGCGACGGCCCCGTGGCGGCACCTGGGCGCCGAAAAGGCCGCGCGATTGCACGAGCTGGCCCGCGAACTGGCGCGGCACGCCGTGGCCCACGGCGCCTTCCCAGACGGCATCTTCGCGACGGCGCGCGCCTGAGCCCGGCCCGCGCCGCGGCCGCGTCTCCCCCCGGCTGAGGCCTGCCCGACGCACGTCCACTCCCGCGCGGCTCACCGCACGCCCACACGGCTGTGCCCTGCTCACCGCCCCTTGCGGTGGCGCGAGCCGGCGCCCTGAGCTGTTACTTATTTTCCCGAGTTGCGCTCGCTGCCCGATCCAGCACTGCTGCGCGGCAGGCCGACGCCCACCGCGCTCACCCCGGGATCGGATCTTCGTGGCGCGAACCGGCCCACCCGAGCCACGCCGCGTCGTCCCGGCCGCCTGAGGCCGAGTGGCTTCGCCCGCGCCCGCGCAGCCGCGCGACAGGCCATCGCCGAGGTCGCCTTCCCGGGTTGGGCACGCTGCTTCCCACCGTTGCGGCAGACCGTCGCCCACGGCGCTTCCCTAGACGGAATCTCCGCGGCAAGAGCCGCCCCATCCACGCCCGCGCCTCCCCGAAGCGCTCGACCGCCGCACACCGCGCCCCGAAATCTCACCTTCCGTGAGGAGGCAAGCGTTCGCGCTCGCCCTCCGTCACCGCGGCCCCGTCGGAAAGCGCTCCCTGCCCGCCCGGCACCACGCCGCGCATGTCGATCACCCGCTGTTCATCGCGCCCCCCGACCACCGCGTCCCACGGCGGCGCTCGTCACAGTGAGCGCTTACACCTGAGTCCACCGAAAGTGCGTACCGATCACGGTTTGTGAGGGCAAAACGGGCCCACCTGGGCGCTCCGTGAGCGCGTTCGCTGGATCGGATGATCGACTCGCCCGGAGAGGTCGTCACGCCCGGGTACATGCCATGCGGCCGATCGGGGCATGCCACACTGTTGCTCGCGCCATCGAGGAGCGATACCGCACACCCAGAGTGAGGCGTGATTGCGCCTGTGGGTGAGTCCCCACCCACACTAGGAAATCCGGGTGCAGGGGGTTAACCCTGAGCGGTCTTGCCACGATGATGGAGGGCGACGAGTTCAGGAGAAGTGGCCGTACTGTGCCTGGTGTGGATGGACTGCCGTTCGACAGAGAGCGCTTTGACCGTCACAGCTTGTGACGCCATGATGGGCTAGACAGACCGGACCGGACTTTCCGACCTCGTGGGCCTGCCCCGCGCCGACCCACCCGACACCCACACTCCTCGCACCTGGGAGTACGCGATGACCATGATGACACTTGTGCAGCAGCTGGCGCAGGGCGAGATCAGGACCCGTGGAGTCCAGCAGTGGCTCCTCGACAACATCATCCCCCTGGTCCTGCTCGCCGTCGCGCTGTTGCTGCTCTGGCTCGGTGGCGGCAAAGGCGACAACGCCGGCGTCATGCGCCGCCTGGCCGGTGTGGTGATCGCGCTCGCGATCGTCGGCCTCGCCGTGAGCGGGCTCGGCGTCAACGTCGGCGAGTGGATCGCCGGCTTGTTCACCAGCTGACGGCGCGGGGTAGCGCGCGTGCGGATTCGAACCGATGACGAGGTCTACCGGGTCGACGCGGTCTGGCTCGGCCCGCCGAAGGCGACGTTCCCGTGGCGGGCCCGCTACGTGGCCTGGGGCGTCGGCATCCCGGTGTTCCTCGTCGTCCTGGCGGTGGAGCGGCAGCTCGGCTTTGGGTTCGGCTTCTTCTCCACCGCGTGGGCGTTCGTCATCACGATCTTGATCACCCGGATGATCACCGCCAAGATCAGTCACGAGCGTCCGCTCGGAGCCGTCATGACGATGTGGCTGCGCGAGCTGCAGACGCCCCGCGAGAAGACCTCCGGAGAGGGCGGTGCGGTCACGGCCACGAAGATCCGCGTGCGGAACCAGCGGCCGCTGCCCAAGCACAAACGGCACCTCGCCGCGGCGGGGTCGCATCCTCACCACCAGACAGCACGACCGCGTGGCGCGCGCACTCCGGCGCCACGGTAGGAGGTAGAGGTTGTTCGGAAGCGGCGGACGCCGGAAGGCCGGGAAGTCCGACCCGAGCGGGGCTGCGCAGTGGCCGCCGCAGCCGGGTCGCGCCCCCGCCAAGCAGGGCCGCCGGCTCCCCGGTGAGCAGGCGATTCCCACCTATACCCCGTCGATCTCCCTGCGAACCATCGACGGGCACCTGGTGCGCACCGAGAACGAGGTCTACGCCTGGTACCGGCTGGCGCCGCAGCGGTGGTCGTTCCGGTCGGACTCGCAGCGGCGCGACCTGATCGCCGCGATCGCCGGCCAGTACGCCGAGTTGCAGGGCCGCTGGCTGCACCTGCGCGTCACCACCCGCCCGTACCCGATCCGGATGTGGGCCGAGGCGCACGTCCACAACGCCATCCGCCGCCCGCCGGACGTGCCGGGCGCGCTGTCGTTCGACGACTACCTGATCGGCGAGCAGCAGCAGCTGCTCGGCCGGTCGATGGCGGAGAAAGAGGTCTACATCGGGGTGCAGGTGCAGACCCGGCGGGTCGTCGACCGCGCGGTCGAGCGCGCCGCCCCGCTGCTCCGCCGCATCCTGCCCGAGGCCGTCGACGCCGAGCTGGCGGCGCTGGACTCCGAGGTCGAGCACCTGGACCAGGTGATCGGATCGTCCGGCCTGGAGGGCCGCCCGGTGCACGCCGAGGAGATGTCCTGGCTGATGCACCGCTCGTGCTCGCTCGGCCTGCCCGCGCCGCGGCACCTGCCCGCCGTGCCCGGCGCGGCGTGGGAGCCGGAGGACCTGGCCAGCTTCACCGACGCGGCGGACTTCCACGCCGAGCCGTACGCCCCGACGCTCACCGTGCGCGGCCGCACCGGGTCGAACGCCGGGGTGCAGCGGCACCTCGCGGTGCTGACCGTCGGGCAGATGCACGGTCTGCAGATCCCCGAGGTCGACGACCCGTGGGTGCAGCACGCCGACCGGCTGCCCGCCTCGGTGGAGTGGTCGGCCCGCATCTACGTGCGCCGCCCCGAGGAGGTGGCCGGCGAGCTGCAGCGGCAGATGAACAAGGTGCGCTCGCAGGTCAAGCACTACACCGACGAGCACGAGCTGGAGCCGCCGCAGTCGCTGGCGCGGCAGGCGACCCGCGTGCTGGAGATCGACGACGAGATGACGTCCGGCTTCACGGCGCTGGCCACGCGCGTGCGGTCGTGGTGGCGGCTGGCGGTCTCCGGCGACAGCGAGCGCGAGGCGCTGCGGCTGGCCCAGCAGCTGCTCGACCTGTACAAGCCGAAGATCGCGATCGAGCACCCGGAGGCGCAGTACGCGCTGGCGCGGGAGTTCATCCCGGGCGAGCCGCTGTCCTCGTCGGCGTACATGCGCCGCGGTTCGGTCGTGTGGGCCGCGGCGGCGGTGCCGACGGCCACGGCCGAGGTCGGCGACCGGCGGGGCATCCTGCTCGGCGAGACGGTCACCGCCACCCGGCGCCCGGTGGCCTGGGACCCGTGGATGGCGCAGGAGATCCGGGACGGGTCCGGTCTGACCGCGATGGTCGCCGGTCTCGGTGGCGGCAAGTCGTTCCTCGGCGGCGGCATCGTCTACAAGACGCTGCGGGCCGGGGCGCACTGGACGCTGCTGGACCCGTCCGGCCCGCTGGCCCGGTTGTGCGACCTGCCGGAGATCCGGCCGTACGCGCGGCCCATCAACTTGCTGAATGCACAACCCGGCATCCTGAACCCGTACCGCGTGGTGGCCGAGCCGCTGCTCGAGCACTTCATGGACGAGGAGGACCCGGAGCGGGCGTGGCGGCGGGAGCGTGCGCTGGCCGGCGCGACCCGGCGGCGGCTCGTGCTGGACGTGCTCACCGGCGTGCTGCCGTACGAGGTCGCGCGGATGCCGCAGAGCCGGATCGTGCTGCTCCGGGCGGTGCGGGCCGTCGGCGGCCGGTATGACGCCGACCCCGGCCAGGTGATCGATGCGCTGCGCCGGGACTCCAG
This sequence comes from Amycolatopsis methanolica 239, assembly GCF_000739085.1. Taxonomy (NCBI): domain Bacteria; kingdom Bacillati; phylum Actinomycetota; class Actinomycetes; order Pseudonocardiales; family Pseudonocardiaceae; genus Amycolatopsis; species Amycolatopsis methanolica. The sequence goes on from NZ_CP009110.1 coordinate 1,078,645, forward strand.
CGAGCATCACGAGCACGCGGTGGTGGTGGCGGACTTCCTGGACGAGATGCGCGAGCGCATGTCGCTGCTGATCCCGGAGAGCGACGCCGACCCGTACTCGGAGACGCGGGACGACCGGCTGACGGTGCTGACGATGGCCGGGCTGACGCTGCCGAAGGACGGTGTCGGCCGCGAGCACTGGACCGACGCCGAGGCGTTGGGTGTCGAGATGCTGAACCTGGCGGCGTGGCTGACGCAGCGGTCGGTGTACGAGAAGCCGAAGGACCTGCGCAAGGGTGTGTGGATCGACGAGGCGTTCTTCCTGTCCGAGGTGCCGACGGGGCGGGTGCTGATGAACCGGTTCGCGCGTGACTCGCGGAAGTGGAACGTCCGGGTGCTGCTGTCGTCGCAGATCCCGGCGGACTTCCTGAAGATCCAGGGCTTCGTCGCGCTGCTGGACTCGGTGTTCGTCGGGCGCCTCGACGACGACGAGGCGCAGGCCGACGCGCTGCGGTTGCTGAAGGTGCCGGTCGGGGTCGGGTACGAGCAAGTGGTCGCGTCGCTGGGCAGGCGGCCCGGTGCGCAGCGCGGCCTGGAGCGCGATCGCGAGCCGAGGCAGTTCATCTTCGGCGACGGCGCCGGCGGGGTGGAGCGGATCCGGGTGGACTTCTCCGGGCCGCACCTGGCCCACCTGCGCGCGTCGCTGGACACGACGCCGGGTTCGAAGGACGCCCTGCCCGCGGACACGCACGCCCGGGACGCGGAGGCGCCGCGCGAGCAGCAGCACGTGGCGGCCCCGCCACCGGACGACGAGCTTGAGCCGGACCTGGAGCTTGCCGCCGAGCGCGATCTGGGGCTCACGGAGGAGCAGATCCTCGCCGAGGACGTGCCGGGCTCCGGCGGTCCCGCGGCGGGCGCCGCCGAGGGCGAACGAGCCGGTGCGGGCAAGCGCGGCGGCTGGGACGCCGCATGACGCTCGTGACGATCCTGAGCGTGCTGGCGATGGCCGGTGGCTGGCACGCGCTGCGGAGGGGCTTGAAGGACCGGGGCAGCCGGCGGAAGAGACCGTCCCGGTGGGCGGCCGTCGTGGCGGTCGCACTGCTGATGGGCTTCCAGACGACGGTGATGGCGCCATCCGCCACAGCGGCGGCGTGTGGTGACGCACCCAGTCCCGAGCGGCCCGGTTCCGGCCTGGTGGGTGCTCTCGACCCACCCGCCCGGCACGGTGAGAACGGCAGTGCCTACCTGGACTACAGCTACGCCGGGACGGTCTGGTACGTCTACCAGACCGACTGCGGCCCGCTGTCCGGCATCACGAGCCCGAACACGACCATCGACACCTGGGCAGGAAACCAGCTCTTCAACATCGGCAAGAACATCGTGGGTGCGACGAACTCCCTGCACTACACGGTGATGGAGGGCGGGCTACTCAACCCGATCTACAACGCCGTGAAGTCGGGCGCGGAGAAGGTCTACAACAACGTCTACGCGCAACTCTTCGGCTTGTTCGCCCTGGTGCTCGCCATCATGATGTTCCGCAACATCTGGCGCGGCGACCTGTCGACGGTGAGCAAACGCGGGCTCTACGCCCTCGGTGCCGTGTGGCTGGCGGCGTCGTCGATGGCGATGTTGCAGTACTTCGACCCGATCGACCGGGCCATCGTGCAGACCAGCACCAACATCCAGGCCGGGTTCGTCGACAACTCGGGTGACCGGATCGTCCGCGAAGTGCTGCCGACGGACCTGTACAACCAGGTCATCTACAACAATTGGCTGCGTGGCGAGTTCGGCGCGCCGGACGCGCCGCAGGCCCAGCAGTTCGGGCGCCCGCTCCTCGACGCGCAGGCCTTCACGTGGACGCAGATCCGCAACGGCGACGACGCCAACCAGGGCGTGGTGGACGCGAAGAAGGCCGCGTACAAGAACATCTCCACACAGCTGGGGCCCGCGACCCAGTACTTCACGGGTGAGGGCGGCAGCCGGACGGGGTCCGGGTTCCTCGCGCTCGGCCAGAGCCTGGTCTACGCGTTGTTCCAGCTGCTGGCCAAGGCTTCGGTGTTGCTGGCTCAGGTGCTGATCCGGCTGTTCGTCCTGACGGCGCCGTTGATCGGCCTGGTGGCCCTGGTCCATCACGACATCCTGCGTCGCGTGGCGCGGTTGCTCGGGGCGGTCGGCTTCAACCTGCTCGTCCTCTCCGTGCTCGCCGGCGTGCACGCCCTTCTCCTGCAGGCGATCTTCGCCGCGGGGAACTCGCTGTCGATCCTCACCCAGATGGTCATGGCGGGCCTCGTGACCGTCCTGCTGTTCCTCGTCGGCAGGCCCGTTCGCCGTCTGTGGCAGATGGTCGAAATGTCCGTCGGCATGGTGGGGTCCTCCATTCCGGCCCCCAGTGGTGGCCTGTTCAGCCGCTTCCGCAAGAAGCAGGGGCCGACGCCGCAGGACGAGTTCTGGGAGAGCGTCCGCGAGGGCGAGGAGAGCGAGGTCGCCAGCCCGACCGGCTCGGCGGGCCGCGGGCGTCCCGAGGCGACCGTCTTCGCCACGGCCCAGCGTCTCGACGGCGCCGGCGCCATGGCCGCCCGTCCCGCCGCCGCCTGGTCCGGTGCGCCCTGGCCTGGTGGCGGGCCGGCGTTGCCCGGGCACGCCAGGCCGGGCCTGCCCGCCGGCGGCGGCCACCAGCCCGCGTACGCCGGCTACGCACCGGAGGGCGCGGACCCGGACGCGTTCGTCTACTCCGCCCCGCCCGGCACCACCCGCCGCGCGGACGGCTGGATGCCGCCCGTCGCGCAGCGGCCCAGCCGCCGCGTCGACACCTCGCCCGTCTACGACCGCGGCTGGGACGAACCCGACCCCGTCGTCGTCCCGTCGCGCATCTCGCGGCCGGGCATGAGCGCCACCCCCGCCCAGCGGCCGGAACCGCGCCGCGCCGGGCAGGAACTCGTCGGCGGCAAGCCGGTCCACGTGCTGTACCGGCCCTCGCGCGGGCTCGAGGTGCGCGACGACTCCCGTGACACCGACCGGATCGTGCGGTGATGTAGATGCCGATCCGCACCAACCGCGGCCGCGCCGCCGTCTACCGCCGCATCTGGGGTTTCCCCCTGCGCTCGCCCGCCCACCTCGTCGGCACCGCCGTCGCGGTGATCGCGTTGATCGTGGCCATCGGCATCGTCGTGCCGCAGCTCCTCGGCAACCCCAACCGCTCGGGGCCGGAACCGGTCCGCATCCAGGACCCCGGCGCGAGCAGCAGCCCGACCAGCGCGGGCTCCTCGCCGGCCCCGATGTCGACCCGGCTCACCGCGCCCCTGCTGCAGCCGACCTCCGCCGTGCCGGATCCGGCGGCCCTGCAGACCGCGAAGCAGTGGGCCACCGCGTGGGCCACCCACCCGGCAGGCATGACCACCGCGCAGTGGCTGGAGGGCCTCCGTCCACTCACGACGGAGGAGTACCTGCCGGAGATGTCCACTGTGGACCCGGCGAACATCCCGGCCACCCGGGTCACCGGCGAACCCACCGTCACGAAGTCCTACACCAGTTCCGTCGAGGTGCTCGTCCCGACGGACGGCCCGAAGCTGTCGATCACTGTCGCGAAGACCCCGTCCGGCTGGCTCGTCACCGGCTACGACCAGGCGAGCTGATCCATGCGGCTGGGTGTCCTCGTCGGCGTTCTCGTCGCCGTCCTCTTCGCCGGGGTCGCGACCGTCGGTGTCGTGACGAAGGTCGTCAGCGACCAGCAGCAGGCCCAGATGCAGGCCGCCTACACCAACGTCAGCTGCGACGCGGCGATCGGCCCGAGCGTGCCGGGCACCGACCAAGGTGCCGCGCAGGCCGGGAAGCTCAACGACGAGCAGCGCTACATCATCAGCCAGATCATCGAGATCGGCAAGCAGCGCGGCCTGTCGCCGCGCGCGTGGCAGATCGCGATCCAGGCCGGCATGACCGAGTCCGGCATGCGGAACCTGAACTACGGCGACCGCGACTCGCTGGGCATCTTCCAGATGCGCCCGTCGATGGGCTGGGGCACGGTCGCGCAGCTGCAGGACATCCCGTACCAGATCAACAAGTTCTACAACGTCCTGCTCACCGTGCCGGACTGGGACAAGCAGCGTCCCGGCGCGTCGGCGCAGGACGTCGAGCGGTCCGCGTTCCCCGAGCGCTACCACAAGTGGGAGCAGATGGCGGCCCACCTGGTCGAGAACCTGGGCCAGGTCGCGGACATGGTCGGCTGCGGGCAGAGCGCGGGCCTGGTGCTGCCGCCGAACAACGCCGCGGCCGCCGCGATCCAGTTCGCGCTGGGGGAGCAGGGCAAGCCGTACGTGTGGGGCGCGACGGGGCCGAACTCCTACGACTGCTCCGGCTTGATGCTGCGGGCCTACGAGGCGGCGGGCATCACGCTCAGCCGGGTGTCGCGGGACCAGTACAAGAACGGCGCGATGCTTCCCGTGCGTGACGCCCAGCCCGGTGACCTGCTCTTCTGGGCGTACGACCCGTCGAACCCGGCGACCATCCACCACGTCGCGATGTACCTTGGCGACGGGAAGATCGTGGAGGCCCAGCAGACCGGCGTGCCGGTGCACACCCGGAAGGTTTCCTGGAACGAAGACGAGCTTGTGCCGCAGGCAGTCCGGCCCGGCGTGTAGAAGGTGGTGCCCCGTGGCGAAGAAGTTCGGTAAGCGCAACAAGAAGCCGGCGCAACTCAACGACCTGTTCGGCGCCCCGCCGCCCCCGCCGCGGCCGGGTCCGCCGGCGTCGAGCACGCCCCTGGCGGACTACCTGTCGCAGGGGTTGCCGGGGGTGGACGAGGGTTACGTCGTGCTGCCGCGTTCGCTGGCGGAGTCGATGTCGCTGCCGTGGCAGCAGCAGATGGCCGGGTTGCTGTCGCAGTTCCACCAGACGCACCGGTCGCTGTCGTGGCCGGTCTACCGCACCGTGCCGTCGCGCTACGAGAAGCTCGTCGACCTGGACGAGGAGCAGCTCGCCGAGGTCGGGTACCTGGTCGAGATCGACGCCGACGGCGACATGGTCTACCGCGAGCGCAGCGGGCGGAAGGTGGAGGAGCCGGAGAACACGACGGTCCTGGTGCCCTGCCTCGACCCGATCCCGCCGCGCGGGCAGGCCCGCCGCGAGGCCGCGGCGCCCGCCCCGGACCCGGAGGCCCCCCGCGCCGCGCCGATGATCATCCCGCCGGCGCCGGTGTGGCGGACCACGCCGACCACGCCGTCACCCGAGGTGCCGCCGCTGCCGGAGCCGCCGAAGAAGCTCGCCGCGCCACGCACACCACCCGAGGCCGGTCCGGCCGCCGCGCCGGCGGGAGGCGCGGTGCCGGGCACGCCCGGCCCGGCTGCGCCCGACGCCGGTCCGGGCGCTGTGCCTTCGGGAGCTGCGATGCCGGGTCCGCTCGGCCCCGCCGCCCCCGATGCCGGCCCGGCCGCGGCGCCGGCGGGAGGCGCGATGCCGGGCCAGGGCACGCCACCCGAGCAGCGCGTGACGGACCCGAAGGCCTGGCGCACGTTGGAGCCCCAGGAGGAGCCGCCCCGGTTCACCGAGCCGCTGCCCCCGCAGCCCCAGCCGACCCCCGCGGCCGGCATCCCGCTCACCAGGGCCACCGACCCGGAGCCGACGCCGCCGCAGGGCACACCCCAGGTGAACCGCGACTGGTTCGAGCCGGACAACCCGGAGCACGAGTTCGGCCCGACCGGTCAGCCGACGGAGCTGCCGTACCGATACCGCCCCTGACCGGCGCGGTGCCGCTGGCGCCGTCCGCCGCTGGGTGCGAAGCTCGGTGCATGGCGAAGAGCAAGGACCCGAACCCGGACCAGGGCTGGTACTACAACACCCGCACCGGCGAGGTCGAGCACCTCGAGCGGTCGCGGTCCATCGACCTCCTCGGCCCCTACCCCGACGAGGCCACGGCCAAGCGTGCGCTCGAGATCGCCCGTGAGCGCACCAAGAAGGCCGACGAGGAAGACGCCAAGTGGCGCTGACGTGACAGGGCCCCGGACCGCAGCCGGTCCGGGGCCCTTCTCGAAAAACCTCAGCAGTCGCGCAGTGCGGGGCTCTGGTTGCGCAGCTGGCCGGCCGGCGAGATGAACTCCCGGTACGCGTCGCTGTCCACGGCGGCCGGGCGGAAGGCCGCGACGCGGTGGCAGTTCTGGAACGCCAGCTTCATGCCGAAGTGCCGCTCCAGCCCACCGCGGATCGCGTCCGAAGCCAGCGCCCGCAGCAGCTGGCCCCGCTCCTTCTCGCTCGGCGGCGGGGTCGCGTGGTCGGCGAAGTCGGCGGCGCCGCCCTCGAGGTCCGCGGCCACTTCGCTGATCACCTGCCACGCGTAGGGCAGCGAGTCGCGCACGCAGGCGACGAACTCGGCGTCGCTCACCTCACCGGATTCGGCGCGGGCGAGCAGGTCGGCGGGTACATCGAGGGACATCGTGCTCCTTTCGATTTCTTCCTACGCCCCGGCCAGCGCTGGCGGGCCGGGCACGAACTCGGGGTCCACCTGCTCGGCCAGGTCCACTCCCGCGCGCTCGTTGCCCCACGACCGGGCGTTGCGCAGGTGGAACTCGACGGCCTGGCGGTGGAACTTCGCCCAGTCCCGCGGTGTGGCATCCACAGTGGACTGGATGGTGGCGAGGGCGTCCAGGTTGTGCGGCTCAAGCGCGGTGATCGGCCGCGCCCGGCCGCGCTCGGCGGCGCGCACGTGCGACGATCCGGACAGCCAGCACAGCAGGTCCGAACCCAGCTGGTCGCGCAGGAACTCGACGTCCTCGTCGTCGGTGACCTTGTTCCCGACCACCGCGAGCCGCACGCCGAAGTCACGCGCGTACTCGGCGTACTGCCGGTACACGCCGACGCTGCGCAGCGTCGGCTCGCACACCAGGAACGTCACGTCGAAGCGGGTGAACAGGCCGGAGGCGAACGCGTCGGCCCCGGCGGTCATGTCCATCACCACGTACTCGCCCGTGTCGTCGACCAGGTGGTTCAGCAGCAGCTCCGCCGCGCCGACCTTCGAGTGGTAGCAGGCCACCCCCAGGTCGTCCTCGGTGAACTGTCCGGTCACGCCCAGCCGCACCCCGGCGACGTCGCGGAAGCACGCCGCGAAGACCGGGTTGTCCTCGAACGGCCGCACCAGCCGCGAACCGCGCCCCGGCGGCGTCGTCTTGATCATCGCCTCGGCGCTCGTGATCCGCGGGTTGTCGCCGCGCAGCCAGTCCTTGATCAGGGGGAGGTGCTCGCCGAGCGTCGGCAGCGCGGCCGCCTCCTCCGCGGAGGCACCCAGCGCGACGGCGAGGTGCTGGTTGATGTCGGCGTCGATGGCCAGGACGGGGTGGCCGGAACCGGTGAGATAAGCAGCGAACAGGGAGGTCAGCGTCGTCTTCCCGCTTCCGCCCTTGCCGACAAAGGCGACTTTCACAGTGCGCGCACCCTTCATATAGATGAAAACGATATCGCTTTTCGACGGTGTGCGGGCAAGATACACCCGTCCGGCTCAACCCCGAACGGGCGACCGGAACGGCCATACCGGGTTAGGGTCTAGGTGTGCCCCACCTCGTGACCAGCACGAACTCGGCGGACGGCGGGTTCGCCCGGCTGCGCGCCGAGTTCGAGCTGCCGGAGGACTTCGACCCGGCCGTACTGGCCGAGGCCGAGGGCGTCGTGATGGACCCGTCCGGACTGACCGCCGACCGCGCCGACGCGACCGAACTGCCCCTGGTCACGCTCGATCCGCCCGGCGCGAAGGACCTCGACCAGGCCATCCTCATCGAGCGGCGTGCCGGCGGCTTCCGCGTGCACTACGCGATCGCCGACCTCGCCGCGTTCGTCGCGCCGGGCGGCCCGATCGACCGTGAGGCCCGTCGCCGCGGCCAGACCCTCTACCTGCCCGACGGCACCGTGCCGCTGCACCCGCCGGTGCTGTCCGAGGGCGCGGCGAGCCTGCTGCCGCGCGAGGTCCGGCCCGCCGTGCTGTGGACCCTCGACCTCGACCGCGACGGCGAACTCGCGCGCGCCACCGTGCGCCGCGCGCTCGTCCGCTCCACCGAACAACTCGACTACGCGACCGAGGACCCGGCCGCGCCGCACCCGTCGATCGCCGCCCTGCCCGAGCTGGGCACGCTCCGCCGCGAACTGGCGGTGCGCCGCGGCGCGGTCGAACCGCAGCTGCCCGACCGGATCATCGGCGCGAACGGTGGCGACTGGGTGCTCGGTATGCGGCCGCGCACGAGACTCGAGGCCTGGAACGCCGAGATCTCCCTGCTCACCGGGATGGCCGCGGCGCGGATGATGATCGACGCGAAGATCGGCCTGCTGCGCACCCTGCCCGAGCCGGACGCCGAAACCCTCAACTGGCTGCGCGGCGCGGCCCCCGCGCTGGGCATCGGCTGGCCCGGCGGGACGAGCGTGGCCGAGCTCCTCGCCGGGCTCGATCCGGCCCAGCCGGAGTCGATGGCCTTCTACACCGACACCACCCGCCTGCTGCGCGGCGCCGGATACACCACCTTCGACGGCGAACTGCCCGAGGTCGTCACGCACGCCGGCATCGGCGCCCCGTACGCGCACGTCACCGCCCCCATCCGGCGGCTGGCGGACCGGTTCGCCACCGAGGTCTGCCTGGCTGTCAGTGCCGGCGATCCGGTTCCCGCGTGGACCCGCAGCGCGCTGACCGAGCTGCCCGGCCTGATGAGCGCGTCGGACCTGCTCGCCGCGCGGGTGGAGAAGGCCTGTCTGGACCAGGTCGAGGCGTGGATGCTGGCCGACCGCGTCGGCGAGGCCTTCGAGGCGGTCGTCCTGCGGGCGGAGGAGAACCGCGCGGAGATCCTGCTGGCCGATCCGCCGGTGATGGCGCGGTGTGCGGGGGAGAACCTGCCGGAGGGCCGCCGCATCAGCGTCCGGCTCACCGCCGTGGACGTCGACAAGCGGAAGGTGTCGTTCGAGCGGGCATGAGCGACTGGACCGACGAGGAACGCGACCTGGCGCGCCGCGTGCGCGACGGCCACGCGGTGGTCGTCAACGTGCGGAAATCGGGCCCGCACAAGCACCTCGTACCGTGGCTGGTGGAGCACGACCTGATCACCTACATCGGGCACAGGGGCAACCGGCACTCCTGGCCGGAGTCCGACTTCGCGAACCCGTTCGTCAAGGAGGGCAAGACCGACCGCGCCGCCATGGTTCGCCACTACCGCGAGTACCTGGACGGGCGACCGGACCTGCTGGCCCGGCTGGACGAACTGTCCGGCCGGGTGTTGGGCTGCTGGTGCGCGCCGGAACCCTGCCACGGCGACGTCCTGCTGGAACACCTCGAAGGAGACCGATGACGCTGTTCGACGACCTCGGGGAGGACGTGCCGCTGCGTGGCACGCCCCAGCGCGTGGTCTCGCTGGTCCCGGCGCTGACGGAAGCGGTCGAGGCGACCGTGCCGGGCCGCATCGCCGGCGCCACCGACTACTGCACCCATCCGGACAGCCTCCAGGTCTCCCGGGTGGGCGGCTCGAAGTACCCGAAGGTCGACGACGTCCTCGCGCTGCGCCCGGACCTGGTGCTCGCCAACTCCGAGGAGAACCGCCCTGAGGACGTGGAACGCCTGCGTGCCAACGGGGTTCCGGTGTGGGTGATGGAGGCGCCGGCGACCGTTCCGCACGCGCTGGCGTCGCTGCGCCGCCTGCTGACCCAGGCGTTCGAAGTGTCCGAACCGGACTGGCTGGTGACCGCCGAGGAGCTGTGGCGGGAGGCGGCGCCCGAGCGCGTGCGGGCCGTGATCCCGGTGTGGCGCAAGCCGTGGATCGTGCTCGGCCGGGACACGTTCGGCGGCGACGTGCTGCACCGCCTCGGCGTCGCCAACGTCTACGCCGACCACGAAGACCGGTACCCGCGCCCGAAGATCGACGAGCTGCGGGCGCGGTTCGCCGACGGCGCGGACCTGCTGGTGCTGCCGGACGAGCCGTACCTGTTCACCGACATCGACGGCCCCGAGGCGTTCCCGGACGTGCCGTACGTGCTGGTCTCCGGTCGTTACCTGACCTGGTACGGACCGTCCCTCGTGGACGCCCATCGCGAGCTGTCGGTGGCGTTCAGCGCCTGGTGACCAGCAGCGCGATCGGCGCGTCACCGCAGCGGAGCAGCACCGTGTCCGCGTCGCGCACCGGCTGCGCGCCGCCGTTCCACCAGGACGCGATGTCCGGATCCCGCACCAGCGAACCGGTCGCCTGACGGGCGGTGTTGGCGGCGATCACGCGGCCCTGCGCGTTGATCACCGCCGCCCGTCCGTCGACGCGCCGCAGCTTCGGCAGCAGCAGCCGCTCGAACTCGTGCACGAACACGTCCGCGCCGACGACCCCGGCGAACGCGCCGTCGCGCAGCACCGGGACGGTGAAGGTCAGCGTGTACTCGTCGGTGCACAGGTAGTCGACGTACGGCCCGGTGATGTGGCGGCGACCGGAATCCCGCGGCACGGTGAACCACGACTGCCGCGTGTAGTCCAGGAAGTGGTCGCTGGCCGGGTCGAGGCTGATGAACAGCTGCGCGGGCGGCCCGCCCGGCGTGCAGGTCCACCATTCGAACCCGAAGCGCTGGTCGGCGAGCGCGTCCGGGGCGGCGATGAAACCGGCGCCGACCACCCGTTCCCCCAGCGCCGCGAGCACGTCGGGGCGCAGCGCGTCCAGGTCGGCGGCGCGGACCGGGCCCGGTCTGCCGAGGATCGCGGTGGCCGCGGCGACGGCGGGCGCCAGCCGCCCGAAGACGCCCTCGACGATGCCGGACACCTCTTCGGCGATGTCTTCGCCGGCCAGCGTGTCGTTCACGATGCCGCCCCTGGTGTAGTCGAGGTGTCGAAGCTTAGGACCCGAGTAGGTCAAGATGCACCTCACCCAATCGGTCGATGGTGTCCAGGATGTGCTGCTCGGTCAGCTTGCGGGCGAGTTCGCCGTCGGCCTGGGCGATCGCCGCGGCGATCGCCCGGTGCTCGGTGCACGCTGTCACCGGATCGTGGTGTCCGAGCGGCAGCCACAGCAGCGCGCCTTGTTCGCTCTGCAACCGGATCTCCTGGTGCGTGAGGCGCGGGGACTGGGACGCGGCGGCGACCTCCAGGTGGAACTGCCGCTCGGCGCGGGCGGCGGCGGTGCCGGCCGCGCCGTCCATGTCCTCCGCGGCGAGCTGGAGGCGGGCGATGTCCTCGGTGGAGCTGCGCTCGGCCGCCAGCCGGGCCGCGGCGCCCGCGATCGCCACGTAGTCGTCGCCGATGTCCCGCAGCTCGCTGAGCGAGACCTCGCGCAGGCGCGCCCGCCACGTCTCGTCGTTCTCCTCCGGCGGCGCGCAGACGAAGCTGCCGCCGCCGCGGCCTCTCTTCGTCTGCACCAGACCCTGCTGCCGCAGGGCCACCAGCGCCTCCCGCACGGTCACGGTCGACACCCCGAACTGCTCGGCGAGCTCGGCCTCGCTCGGCAGTTGCTCCTGGTCGGCGAGGACACCCAGCGTGATCGCGTCCACCAGCCGCCGGGCGACGAGCTTGGCCCGCCCGGTCTGGTCCAGGGGCGCGAACAGGACTGATCGCGCGCTGGGGGACGTCAACGGCCTTCGCATCGGGCTCCTTCTTTCGGGTACCGCCGCGAACAATCCTGCCTCAAAGACTTGTCCTATGAAATATGGTCTTATATGTTTTCCGGCCATCGGGGTACCGACCCGCACCGTCCCCGCTGAGCCAGGAGCCTGCCCGTGCACCAGCTGAAGCACTTCATCGACGGCGAACCCGCGGATTCCGCGGACGGCGCCGTCGCCGAGATCATCGATCCGGTCACCGGACGGCCGTACTGCACCGCGCCGGTCGGCGGCGCGCAGGACGTGGACCGCGCCCTGCGCGCGGCGGCCCGGGCCTTCGAGCAGTGGCGCGAGACCACGCCCGGCGATCGCCAGCTCGCGTTGCTGAAGATCGCCGACGCGGTCGAGAGCCATGCCGAGGAGATCGTCCGCGTCGAGTCGGCGAACACCGGCAAGCCGCTGGCCGTGACCACGGCCGAGGAGATCCCGATGATCACCGACCAGCTGCGGTTCTTCGCTGGCGTCGCCCGCGCGCTCGAAGGCCGTGCCGCGGGGGAGTACCTGACCGGGCACACGTCGTACGTCCGGCGCGAGCCGATCGGCGTGTGCGCGCAGGTCACGCCGTGGAACTACCCGCTGCTGATGGCGATCTGGAAGATCGCGCCCGCGCTGGCCGCCGGGAACACGGTGGTGCTCAAGCCGTCCGACACGACCCCGGCGTCCACTGTGCTCCTCGCCGAGATCGCGGCGGAGTTCCTGCCGCCGGGCGTGCTCAACGTGGTGTGCGGGGACCGGGCGACCGGCCGGGCGCTGGTGGAGCACGACATCCCGGCGATGGTGTCGATCACCGGCTCGGTCCGGGCAGGCATCGAGGTCGCCGGTTCGGCGGCCGCCGATCTCAAGCGCGTGCACCTGGAACTGGGCGGCAAGGCGCCGGTGATCGTCTTCCCGGACGCCGACATCGACAACGCGGCCGAAACCATCGCGGGCGCCGGCTTCTTCAACGCGGGCCAGGACTGTACGGCCGCCACCCGCGTGCTGGTCCACGATGACGTGCACGACGAGTTCGTGGCCGCCCTGACCCGGCACGCGGAGGCGACGAAAACCGGTCTGCCGGACGACCCGGACGTGCTCTACGGGCCGCTCAACAGCTCTGCGCACCTCGCGAAGGTCGCCGGGTTCATCGAGCGGCTGCCCGCGCACGCGACCGTCCACACCGGCGGCAAGCGCGCCCGCGACGAGGGTTTCTTCTTCGAACCCACCGTGGTCTCCGGCGTCCGGCAGGACGACGAGATCTCGCAGAACGAGGTGTTCGGCCCGGTCATCACGGTGCAGCGGTTCAGCGGCGACGACGACGCGCTGGCCGCCGCCAACGGCGTCGAGTACGGGCTCGCCTCGTCGATCTGGACCGCCGACCACCGCCGCGCGATGCGCCTGTCCGCGAAGCTCGACTTCGGCTGCGTGTGGATCAACACGCACATCCCGCTCGTGGCCGAGATGCCACATGGCGGGTTCAAGAAGTCCGGCTACGGCAAGGACCTCTCGCTGTACGGACTCGAGGACTACACGCGCGTCAAGCACGTCATGACGGCCTGGTGATCGATATGTCGCCCAACCAAGCTCCCGCACTGGCCGAAAAGACCGCCCCGGCGGAGACCACGAGCGCGATCCGGCTGCGTGGACTGCGCAAGGAGTTCGGCTCCGTGGTCGCCGTCGAGGGCGTCGACCTGGACATCGCGCAGGGCGAGTTCTTCTCGATGCTCGGCCCGTCCGGCTCGGGCAAGACGACCGTGTTGCGCATGATCGCCGGGTTCGAGCTGCCCACGTCCGGGACGGTCGAACTGGCCGGCCGCGACGTCACCCGGCTGGCGCCGTTCGAGCGGGACGTCAACACCGTGTTCCAGGACTACGCGCTGTTCCCGCACATGACGGTGCAGGAGAACGTCGAGTACGGGTTGCGGGTCAAGAAGGTGCCCCGCGCGCAGCGCCGCGAACGAGCCCGCGAGGCGCTGCGGACCGTCCACTTGGAAGGGTTCGAGGGCCGCAAACCCACGCAGCTCTCCGGCGGTCAGCGGCAACGCGTCGCGCTGGCCCGCGCGCTCGTCAATCGCCCCAAGGTGCTGCTGCTCGACGAACCCCTCGGCGCGCTGGACCTGAAACTGCGGCACGCCATGCAGACCGAGCTGAAGCAGATCCAGCGCGACGTCGGCATCACGTTCATCTTCGTGACGCACGACCAGGACGAAGCGCTGACGATGAGTGACCGGATCGCCGTGTTCAACACCGGCGGGATCGAACAGGTCGGCACCCCGAGCGAGGTGTACGAGGAGCCGGCCACCGCGTTCGTCGCCGGGTTCGTCGGCACGTCGAACCTGCTCTCCGGCGACAGTGCCGAGGCGGTCCTCGGCACACGTGGCGTGTTCAGCATCCGGCCGGAGAAGATCCGCATCGACGCCGACCTGTCGCAACCGGCCGCCGTCGGCGAAATCTCCGCGACGGGCACGGTGACCAGCACCTCCTACGCCGGCGCCACCGTCCGCTACGTGGTGGCGCTCGACGTCGGCGGGCAGCTCTCGGTGGTCCGGCAGAACGCCGGCGCACCCCTCGAACTTGCCGACAACCGAGTCCGCCTGTGTTGGCGGCAAGAGCACAACTTCCGCATCAAAGACACATGAGCAGGGGCCTGCGTGGCGGTGCGGGTAGCGGAACCTCAGACGGCCTCTCGCTGTGGGATCGCCTCCTCATGAATCCCCGCCCGTCACCCACCACCACCCTCAACGGACGCGCTTCGCGCGGCAGATCCGACTCGAAACCCGCGGCGGCGCAAGTTGCCTGCGCTGCCGTCAGAACAAACCGAAGGAGCCATCCAGATGCGCAACAGCCGGACCCTGCGCTTGATCGCGGGGCTGATGTGTGCGGGGACCGCGGTCGCGGCCTGCGGCACGTCGAGCACTTCGTCCAGCTCGTCCAGCGCGGGCGGGCAGGGCTTCACCCCGCCCAAGCTCGAAGCCCTGTCCCAGCTCGGTCAGCCCGAGGGCGCGCTGAACATCCTGGCCTGGCCCGGTTACGCGGAAAACGGGTCCAACGACCCCAACGTCGACTGGGTGACCCCGTTCGAGCAGGCAACCGGGTGCAAGGTCAACGTCAAGACCTTCGGCACCTCCGACGAGGCCGTCAGCCTCATGAAGACCGGCCAGTACGACGTCATTTCCGCCTCGGGTGACGCCTCGCTGCGGCTCATCGCCGCCGGCGACACCGAACCGGTCAACACCAGCCTCATCCCGAACTACGCCGACGTTTTCGACTTCCTCAAGAACAAGCCGTGGAACAGCGTGAACAACGTCTCCTACGGCGTGCCGCACGGCTGGGGCGCCAACGTCCTGACCTACCGCACCGACCAGGTCAGCCCGGCGCCGACGTCGTGGTCGGCGGTGTTCGACGCGAACTCCCCGTACAAGGGCAAGGTCACCGCGTACGACTCGCCGATCTACATCGCCGACGCCGCGCTGTACCTGATGAAGACCAAGCCGGAGCTGGGCATCAAGAACCCCTACGCCCTGGACGACAAGCAGTTCCAGGCCGCCGTCGACCTGCTCAAGCAGCAGCGCCCGCTGGTGTCGGAGTACTGGTCGGACTACCTCAAGGAAAGCCAGGCGTTGAAGAACGGGGACGCCGTCATCGGCACCGCGTGGCAGGTGACGGTCAACCTGACCAAGTCCGAGGGCGCGCCGCTGGAGTCCACGCTGCCCGTCGAGGGCGCCACCGGCTGGTCGGACACCTGGATGGTCGCCACCAAGTCGCCGCACAAGACCTGCGCCTACAAGTGGCTCGACCACATCGTCAGCCCCCAGGCCAACGCGAAGGTCGCCGAGTACTTCGGCGAGGCCCCGGCCAACCCGAAGGCCTGCGCGCTGACGGCGGACGCCAAGCACTGCGAGACCTACCACGCCGGTGACGCCGCCTACGCGAGCCAGATCTGGTACTGGACCACGCCGATCGCGCAGTGCATCGACGGCCGCACCGACGTCAAGTGCAAGGACTACGGCGAGTGGACTCGCGCGTGGACGGAGATCAAGGGCTGACATGAGCATCGCCGCCAGTGTGTCGGGATTCCTGTACCGCAAACCCAGGTTGCGGCTGGGCATGCTGCTCAGCGCGCCACTGCTCTGGCTGGGCCTGGCCTACCTCGGCGCACTGGCGGCGTTGTTCGTCACCGCCTTCTGGCACACCGACACCTTCACCGGCCAGGTCGTCACCGAGTGGTCGCTGGACAACTTCGCGACCCTGTTCACCGACGAGGTCTACCGCACGATCACGTTCCGCACCCTCGGGATCGCGGTGGCGGTGACGGTGATCGACGCGGTCATCGCGTTCCCGATGGCCTTCTACATGGCCAAGTTCGCCTCGCCGCGGGCGCAGCGGATCCTGGTGATCGCGGTGATGACGCCGCTGTGGGCCAGCTACCTCGTCAAGGCGTACTCGTGGCGCGTCATGCTGTCGGGCAACGGGCTCGTCGGGTGGATCTTCGGCGCCACCCCCGGCTACGGCCTGACCGCCACCATCCTGACGCTGTCCTACCTGTGGCTGCCGTACATGATCCTACCGATCTACGCGGGACTGGACCGGCTGCCGAACTCGCTCGTCGAGGCGTCGAGCGACCTGGGCGGCCGGTCGTGGCGAACGTTCCGCTCGGTGGTGCTGCCGCTGACGTTCCCCGCGATCGTGGCGGGGTCGATCTTCACGTTCTCGCTGACGCTGGGCGACTACATCACCGTGAAGATCGTCGGTGGCGCCGGACAGATGCTCGGCAACGTCGTCTACGACAACATCGGCGCGGCGAACAACCTCCCGTTCGCGGCGACGGTCGCGACGGTGCCGGTCGTGATCATGCTTGTCTACCTCGCCGCGGTGCGCCGGACCGGTGCGCTGGACAACCTCTAGGCGGTCCCATGATGCTTTCGAAGAAGACCAAGTACGTGCTGCTCGCCGCGCTGGTGCTCGGGCTCGCCGTGATCTACGTGCCGCTGCTGGTGGTGCTGCTGAACTCGGTCAACAGCGACACCACGTTCGGCTGGCCGCCGTCCGGGTTCACGCTCGAATGGTGGGGTCGCGCGGCGCAGAACGAGGGTGTGCTGCGGGCGTTGTGGACGAGCCTGCAGGCGGGACTGGCGGCCACCGCGATCGCGCTGGTGCTCGGCATGATGGCCGCGTTCGCGCTGCAGCGGTACCGGTTCTTCGGCAAGGACACGGTGTCGCTGCTGATCATCCTGCCGATCGCGCTGCCCGGCATCGTCACCGGGATCGCGCTGAACAACGCGTTCCGCACCATCCTGGGCGTCGACCTCGGCCTGTTCACCGCGATCGTCGCGCACGCCACGTTCTGCATCGTCGTGGTGTTCAACAACGTCGTCGCGCGGCTGCGGCGGATGGGCGGCAACCTCGAAGAGGCGTCGATGGACCTCGGGGCCGACGGGATCACCACGTTCCGGCTGGTCACGTTCCCGATGCTGCGGTCGGCGCTGCTCGCGGGCGGGCTGCTGGCGTTCGCGCTGTCGTTCGACGAGATCATCGTGACCACGTTCACCCTCGGCGCCGGACTGCAGACGCTGCCGATCTGGATCCTGGACAACCTGTTCCGGCCCAACCAGGCGCCGGTGGTCAACGTGGTCGCCGCGGTGCTGATCGTGGTGTCGACGGTCCCGGTATACCTGGCGCAGCGGCTGTCCGGTGACACGGCCAGCGGCGGGCGGCTGTAGGGCCTCAGGTATTTTCGGCGGACGGTTTCCGGCGGTCGGAAAAGAGGTCCGCGATGTCCGCTGTGACATATTTCGAGGCGATTGTCGTCGGCGCTTTGCAGGGCGTGTCGGAATTGTTTCCGGTGTCCAGCCTTGGGCACAGCATCCTGATCCCGGCCTGGCTGGGCGGTTCCTGGGCGCGGGACCTCAGCATGGGCGGCGAGTCGCCGTACCTGGCGGTGCTGGTCGCGATGCACGTCGCGACGGCATTGGCGCTGGTGGTCTTCTACCGGCGGGACTGGGCGCGCATCGTGCGCGGGATGTGGACGTCGGTGCGTGACCGCCGCGTGTCCGACGCCGACCAGCGGCTGGCGTGGTTGCTGGTGCTGGCGACGATCCCGGTCGGGCTGGCCGGGTTGCTGCTGGAAAGGGTGTTGCGGGACTTCCTCGGCAAACCGGTGCCGACCGCGGTGTTCCTGGCGCTCAACGGGGTCGTGCTGCTGGCGGTGGAGCGGTCCGCGCGTGCTGCACGCCGGCCGGTCCCGGTGGTGTCGGGGCCCGAGCCGTCGGAGGTGACGCGGGACTTTTCGGCGGAGATCACGATGCCGATCCGGATCATCAGCGCCGAGGAGGCCGCCGACCGCCGTCTAGCGCGCCTCGGCGTCGGCGAGGCGGTGCTGATCGGGGCGGCGCAGATCCTCGCGTTGTTCCCCGGGATCAGCCGGTCCGGCATCACAATGGTAGCCGGTCTGCGGCGGGGCCTGTCGCACGAGGACGCCGCGCGGTTCGCGTTCCTGCTTGCCACGCCGGTGATCCTGGCCGCGGGGGTGCTGAAGCTGCCGTCGCTGTTCACGCAGGCGAACCAGGCCTCCCTCGGGCCTGCGCTGGTGGGCAGCGTGGTGGCCGGGGTGGCCGCGTACCTGGCGCTGCGATTCCTGACGCGTCATTTCGAAACGCGCACCTTGACACCGTTCGCGGTTTATTGCGTGGTTGCCGGATTGGGGAGTCTCGCGTATTTCCTGGCGTGACCTTGGCCGGGTCTGCCGCCCGGCGGGGACGGCAGACCCGGGGCCGTCAGTGGAAGGCGTGCTCGGGCGCGGGGAACTCGCCGCGGCGCACTTCGTCGGCGAACGCGGCCGCGGCGCCGGACAGGGCGCCGGCGAGGTCGGCGTACCGCTTGACGAAGCGGGGCGCCTTGCCGCGGCGCAGGCCGGCCATGTCCTGCCACACCAGCACCTGGGCGTCGCAGTCCGGGCCTGCCCCGATGCCGACCGTCGGGATCTTCAGCTCGTGCGTGACCTGCTTCGCGACTTCGGCCGGCACCATCTCCATGACCACGGCGAACGCGCCGGCTTCCTGGAGCGCGAGCGCGTCGGCGATCAGGTCGGCGCCCGCCTCGCCGCGGCCCTGGACCCGGTAGCCGCCGAGGTTGTGCTCGCTCTGCGGGGTGAAGCCGATGTGGCCCATGACGGGCACGCCGGCGCCGGTGAGGGCCTCGACGTGCGGCGCGAACCGGCGGCCGCCTTCGAGTTTGACCGCGTGCGCGCGGCCTTCCTTCATGAAGCGGACGGCGGTGGCGAGGGCCTGTTCGGGGGAGAGCTGGTAGGAACCGAACGGCAGGTCCGCCACGACGAGCGCGCGTTTCGCGGCGCGGGTGACGGCGCGCACGAGGGGGAGGAGTTCGTCGACGGTCACCGGGAGCGAGGTCTCGTAGCCGAAGACGTTGTTGGCGGCCGAGTCGCCGACGAGGAGCACCGGGATGCCGGCCTCGTCGAACAGTTCGGCCGTGTACATGTCGTAGGTGGTGAGCATGGGCCACGGCTCGCCGCGGCGCTTGAGTTCCTGCAGGTGGGGGATGCGGACCTTCTTGGCCGGGGCGCCGGAAGCCGGGCCGGAGCCGTACGGGGCCGCGGTCTCGCCGCTGGTGGTGGACATCTTCGTCGACCGTCCTTCCCTCGAGGCCCTCGTCGGGTCCCCGGGTCGTGGATCTGGGACACCAAGCGTGACACCAGGACGTGAGGCATCCCAAGGAGCTGCGATGAGCTTCACACGACGGTGGTTCCGAGCAGGCGCCGGAGGGCTGTCGGCGGGTGGCCGACGTGTTGCTTGACGGTCCGGGTGAGGTGGGCCTGGTCGGCGAAGCCGAGGTCGGCCGCGAGTCCCGCCAGGTCCGTGTCGCCGCATTCGAGGCGTTCCAGCACCATCCCGACGCGGACCCGGTTGCGGTAGCGGGTGAGGGGCACGCCCATTTCGCGGGTGAAGGCGCGGCTGAGCCGGAACGGTGAGACGTGGAGCAGTTCGGCGAGCGAGAGGAGGGTGCCGGCGGCCGGGTGCCCTTCGACGATGGCGACGCGCGCTCTGGCGACGATGTCCCGGTCGGTGGCCCGGGCGGCGAGGTGGGGCGCGGCCCGGGTGGCGAGGTGCGGAGCCGGCCCGATGGCGGCCCGGGTGAGGGCGAGCAGGCTTTCCGGCAGCGCGTAGTCGGAGTCGGCCTGCCGGGTCGACGCGATGAACTGCCGGTGGGCGAGCTCGAGCGCGGCGTCGACGTAGACGGCCGAGGTGGCCGGCCGGTGTTGCCCGAAGAGCGAGGCCCACAGCGAGGGAGTGAACTGTATTGCGGTGCACACGTCACCGCCCCCGGGATGCGCGAAGGTCTCTTCTTGATCTGGCAGCGAGAGGTAGCCAACGGCCGGATCGGCGTCGAAGACCCCGGCGCGCGTCCGGCGCCGGAACCAGCCCCGCCGAACGAGCACCAGTTCCGGCGAGGAACGCCCCTCAGGCGCCGACCACCCGCGATGCCCACCCCCACAACGCACAAGCCGCACCACGACGCCTGCCCGCGAGGCAATCGAGAGAACCGCCACCATGCGCGCGACGGTACCCCGCAGGTCCGACGTTTCCGGGGTTCTTGCACCGGGGCCCTTGGCGCCCCGCCCCCTGAGCCCGACGCCGCCCGCTCGATCGTCCCGGCCGCTCCGGCGCTCTGCCGTGCCGAAGCGTTGCCGCCCCGGGGCCCTGGCGCCGCGCACGAGGGTTGCCCTGCAGGGGCAGCTGGCCTGGCGCCCTGCTGCTCGTGCTGTTGCACCGCACGGCGCTGGCGCGGTTGCCGCTTCCCCTGCTGTTGCATCGCACCGTCGCTGGCGCTGCCGCCCGCCTCGCCCCCAGCCCCTCTGCTCGGGTCAGCTCGCCAGTAGCTGTTGTCCGTGCCCGAGTGCCTTCTCGCCCACCGCGCGGAGCAGTGCCCACATCGTGGCCTGGTTCGCGGTGACCACGGGCTTGCCCAGCTCCCGCTCCAGCGGCGCGATCACGTCGTAGGTGGGCAGGCCGGTGCAGCTCACGAACACCGCCTCGGCCGTGGGGCTGTCGCCCTCGCGGATCAGGTCCGTCACCTCCTCAGGCTGGACGTCGGGGACCTCGTCGACCGCCAGGGCGAAACCGGTGATCCTGGTGATCTCGCAGCCGTGCGCCGTGAGGTACGTGTGGAGGCGCCGGCCCACCGCGGGCGCGTACGGGTGCACCACGGCCACCCGCTGCGCGCCCACGCTCCGCAGTGCCTCGACGGCCGCGCCGGACGTGGTCAGCGCTCGGGGCGCGCCACACGACTCCATGGCTTCCCGCAGGGCGCGTTCGCCCGCCTCACCGCCGACAAAACTGCACGCCGTGCAGGCGTAGGCGATCGCCGCCGCGCCCGTGTCGCACAGCGCGCGGACCGGGGCCGCCAGGTACGCGGGATCGGACAGCGCGGACACCATAGTCAGGTTGTCGGCCGGAGCCTCGGCCGTCCGGCGCACCTCCAACTCGCCCCCGTCCGGCAGCCAGCGGCGGATCTCGTCGTCCCGGGTGAAGTCGAACGACGCGACGACGCCGACCCGCGGTGTGCCCATGACGCCGGATACCCGCCGAGCAGCGCAAGAATCTTCAAGACCCCGGGCCCGCGGCGCGGCACGCTGACGGCATGGCTTCAATACGTACGGAAACCCTGATCGACACTCCTCTCGACATGGTCTGGGCGGCACTTCGGGACTGGGGCGCGCTGCACGAACGCCTCGCCCCTGGGTTTCGTCACCGACACGCGCCTCGACGGCACCGACCGGGTCGTCACCTTCTTCGACGGCACCGTCGTGCGCGAGGTGCTGGTCGACCTCGACGACGACGCGCACCGGCTCGTCTGGTCCGTCGTCGGCGGGCCCTACACCCACCACAACGACGTCGCGCAGGTGTTCGCCGACGGGCCGGGCCGGACCCGGTTCGTCTGGGTCGCCGACCTCCTACCCGGAGACCTCGCGGCACGAACCGGTGCTTTGATGGAGCAAGGCACCGCGGTCATCAAGGAGACGCTGGAGGCACATGCCCTCCCGGCCTGAGGGGACACCATGACAGCACTGGGTTACGCGCTCTTCGACACCGCGATCGGTCACTGCGGCATCGCCTGGGGTGAGCACGGCGTGACTGGCGTCCGCCTGCCCGACGGCGCGCCCGCCACGACACGGGCCCACCTTCGGGCCGACTTCCCCGGGGCCGTCGAGTCGGCGCCGCCGGACGAGATCCAGGCCGCGATCGACGAGATCACCGCCCTCCTGCGCGGTGAGCGCCGCGACCTCCTCGGGATCGTTCTCGACTACCAGGGCGTGCCGGAGTTCAACCGCCGGGTGTACGAGATCGCGCGGAACATCCCGCCCGGGCGGACCCTCACTTACGGCGACATCGCCCACCGGCTCGGCATGCCGGGGTCGGCGCAGGCCGTCGGTCAGGCGCTGGGGCACAACCCCTTCCCGATCGTCGTGCCGTGCCACCGGGTGCTGGCCGCCGGACGCCGCATGGGCGGGTTCTCCGCGCGTGGTGGCGTGGAGACCAAGCGGCAGATGCTCATCATCGAAGGCGCGGACGTCCAGCCGACCCTGTTCTGACGCGGGCGCGTCCGGCGCCCGGGGGAGCGCGGCCGTTGGGGTGGCCGGCGTGCGAGTGGTGTTTCAAGGGATCTCCTTTGACGTTGGTTCGGAACCGGCTTGCGAAGCGCGGGACTGGGCGTGGCGGTGGGAAGGTGAGTTCTTGCGCGGCCCTTTCGCGGGGGAGGGCACCGGGCATCGTGTCGGGAGGGGTGCACATTGCGCCCGGCGGGTGGCGTGCGACTGAAGCAGGCGCCATCAACTGCTCGGTAGCGAGCGCGTCAGCAGCGAGCGCAACCGAAGCAGCGTCGTCAGCCGCTGGGGGAGCGCGGCTTCAGCCACGGTCTGACCGGCCACCCCTCCGCCGCGGCCATCAGCGGCACCGCGGTCGCACCGTCGATGTGTTCCCGCAGGATGTCCGCGTGTCCGGCGTGCCGGGCGGTTTCCTGGATCAGGTGCAGCAGCACCCACCGCACGGACCACGCGTCCACCTCGTCCGGGAGCCACGGCACCCGCACGGGCTGCCCCAGATCCGGTATCCCGGCGACGATCTCCTCGGTCTCCCTGGCCGCCGAGTCGTAGGCGGTCAGCACATCGGCCAGCGTTTCCCCTTGACCCACAACGAAATCCGTCACGTCCTCGCCGGCCGCCGGGGAACCCCGCACCGCGGCCATCCACCGTCGCTCGGCGCTCGTCACGTGTTTCACCAAGCCGACGATGCTCAACGCGCTCCGCGTGGGCGTCAGCCGCGCCTGCGCATCGTTCAGACCACGAGCCGCCAGGCGCAGGACGTACCGCTGCTGCGCGAGAAAAGTGAGCAGGCCGTCGCGCTCGTCGGCCACCGGACGGACATTCCCAGCCATGACAACAGTTCCTTCCAGGAGGGGCATGGAGGGAATGATGGCACCCGGGTCCGACAGTTTCCGGCTCAGAACTCCCCTTTGGGCCGCCAGCTCGGTCTTGTTCCCGGTCGCCAGCACCAGAGTCCCTCCAGGTTGGACAGTGACATCAGGACCATGCCGCGCCGACGAGTACCGCGACGGCACCGACATGCCGTGCACCGAATCCGGTCCCAGCGCGTCCACCGCCGGCGCCGTCGTCACGGCGGAGTCGATCCCGCCGGAGAACCCGAAGATCACCGAGCGGAACCCGTTCTTGTGCACGTAGTCGCGCAACCCGACGACCAGCGGCGTCCACGGAAACATCAGCCACCAGGTGCTCCACGAACTGCGGCGCCCGCGCGAGCAACGACCCGTCCGCGCCGACCACGAACGAGTCGCCGTCGAAAACCAGGTCGTCCTGCCCGCCGACCTGGTTCGCGTAGACCAGGGGAGCGCCGGCGCCGCGCGACCAGCGGCAGCCGGATGTCGTCCTTGGACCGTTCGTACGGCGAGGCGTTCGGCGACACCACCACGCCGCCGCCGCGTCGCGGGGGCCGGCGTCGTCCACGTCGAGATAGCCCACGCACACGAGCAGCTGGCCGCAACCCGCGTCCGCCAGCGAAACAGCCAACGCCCGCAACGCCGGGCGCGACGCCTCCGCGGAGTTCCCGCGCAACGCGAGGTCCCCGACCGGGTACCCGGTCAGCGACATCTCGGGGAACACGACGACGTGCGCCCCCGGCCTCGGCGGCCTTGCGGGCCCACGTCACGGTGTGCCCCGCGTTGGCCGTGAGGTCGCCGACGGTGGGGTTCACCTGGGCCAGCGCGATCCGGAGCGTGGCCTCATTGTTGGCCACGCCCCGGATGCCCGCTCAGTTCTTCTTGCGCCGCAAGAGGCTGCGCACCTGTCGCAGCGTCTCCTCGAAGCCCGCGTCGAACGGCGCATCGTGCACCAGGTACGTCCAGGTCGAGCTGGCCCGCCGCACGCCGGAGGCCGCGAGGTCGATGCCGTCGTCGCCGATCTCCGCGTCGGCGAGCGTCTCGGCGGACCGCTCCTTGATCGCGGGCACGATCTTGCGGAACTCCGGGATCGCGATGCGGTGGAACTCGTCCAGCGGCGTTTCCCGCGCCAGCGCGCGCAGGTGGATGCTCTCCCGCACGTCGGTGAGGAACGCGAGGTGGTCCGACCACATCTGGTCCAGGTGGTACAGCATGATCTCGCGGCAGACCTGCTTCGCCTTCTCCTCGCCGACCTTCTCGGTCAGCTCGTCGTAGCGCTTCTCGCCGGCCAGCGTCTCCGCGGCCGCGTCGGTCCGGAGCAGTTCGTCGCGGTACTCCAGCAGCTCGCGCCGCTGGTGCTCGATCAGCCGCGTGTAGCGCCAGGTGTTGCGGTGGATCTCCAGGTCCACACCCTCGGCGACGCGCTGCGCGTGGTCGATGTGCCGCTTCGCCGCCGGGTCGGTGATCTCGCCCGTCTCCTCGTCGGCGCTGATGCCGTCCGGCACGTCCGGCGCGTTCGACGTGACCAGCTCGTCGTTCAGGCTCGCGAAGAACACCGCGCTGCCCGGGTCGCCCTGGCGGCCGGACCGGCCGCGCAGCTGACCGTCCAGGCGGCTCGACGGGTACCGCGCGGTGCCGATGACGTGCAGACCGCCCAGCTCGGCGACGCGTTCGCGGTCCTTGCCGTCCGCGCCGCCCAGCCGGATGTCGGTGCCGCGGCCTGCCATCTGGGTGGACACGGTGATCGCGCCGTACTTGCCCGCCTCGGCGATGATCGCGGCTTCCTCGGCGTCGTTACGCGCGTTGAGGACGACGCACGGCAGGTCGGCCTTCGCCAGCTTCTCCGCGAGCTCCTCGGACTCGGCGACGTCCTGCGTCCCGACGAGGATCGGCCGCCCGGTCTCGTGCACCTCGCGGATCTCCTTGACGATCGCGCGCAGCTTGTGCGACGGCGAGGCGAAGATCCGGTCGTCGAGGTCCTCGCGGACATTCGGCTTGTTCGGCGGGATGACCGCCACCTCGAGCTGATAGAACTCGCGCAGCTGCTCGGCGACCGCGACCGCGGTGCCGGTCATGCCGGCGACCTGCGGGTACCGGGCGATCAGCGCCTGCACGGTGATCGAGTCGAGGATCTCGCCGCGGTCGGTGGGCGCGACCTGCTCCTTCGCCTCGACCGCGGCCTGCAGCCCGTCCGGCCAGCGCTGCAGCTCGGCGACCCGGCCGCGGGAGGCGTTGATCAGCTCGACCTTGCCGTCGCGCACCAGGTAGTCGACGTCGCGGGTGAGCAGCGCGTGCGCGTGCAGCGCGACGTTGACCGCCGCCAGCCGCTCGGAGCCGGACTCGCTGTACAGGTCGACGCCGCCGAGGGCCTTCTCCACGACGGACGCGCCTGCCGTGGTCAGCCACGCGTTGCGGCCGTCGGTGTCGGTCTCGTAGTGCAGGCCGAGCCGCAGCCGCCGGACCACGTTGGCGACCTCGGTGTCGGCGATCGCCTGGTCCACCGAACCGGCCATGACCAGCGGGACCCGCGCCTCGTCGACCAGCACCGAGTCGGCCTCGTCGATGATCGCGACCTCGGGGGCGGGCTGGACGACGTCCTCGGCCCGGGTGACGAGCCGGTCGCGCAGCATGTCGAACCCGATCTCGCTGACCGCGCCGTAGGTGACCTCGGCGTCATAGGCCACGCGCCGCTCCTCGCGGGTGAGGCTGCCGTCGACCCAGCCGACCGTGACGCCGAGCAGGTCGTACACCGGCTTCATCCACTCGCCGTCGCGGCGGGCCAGGTAGTCGTTGACGGAGATGACGTGCACGCGCTTGCCCTGCAGCGCGTACCCCGCGGCGGCCAGCGCGCCCGCCAGTGTCTTGCCCTCACCGGTCTGCATCTGCACGACGTGCCCGGACAGCAGGCCCATCGTGCCGAGCAGCTGCACGTCGAACGCGCGCTCGTCCAGCGCCCGCCGCGCGGCTTCGCGGCCGAGCGCGCACAGCTCCACCAGCTGCGGGTCGCCGAGCTCGGCCTCCAGGCGGAGCTTGCCCGCGCGCTCGGTCAGCTCCGCGTCGCTCAGGGCCTCCAGCTCGGGTTCGAGCGCCTCGATGTCCGGCAGCAGCGCCTCGTACTTGGTCAGCTCGACGCTGCCCGGCCGCTCGATGAGCTTGCGCAACCGCTTGCCCATCCGGCTGATCAGTGCTGGCACCCGTGGTCTCCTGTCCTTCTCGCGCGCAACCCACCAGCCAACGAGGTGGCGGTGCACCTGTGTTCCCACTCAGGATGGCACGATCACGACGTGCACTTCCTTCCGCGAGCCAGGTCCCGGTCCATACGAGCCGCCGTCCTCGGCGCCTGCCTGCTGGTGCCGGTCGCGGCCTGCACCTCGCCGGAGCCCACGCCGGCTCCGGCGCCGACGGCGACTACCGAGTCGGCCGGGCCGGCCGGGGTGGTGCCAGCCGGGCTGGAGCGGTTCTACGCCCAGCCGTTGACCTGGGGCGACTGTGCACCTTACGCGACTTCGGACGATGTCAGGTCCGCCTTCAGAGGTAAAGATCTCCAGTGCGCCCGGCTGACCGTGCCGCTGGACTACACGAAGCCGCAGGGCGACACGATCACGATCGGCGTGCTCCGGCACAAGGCGACGGGCGACCGGCTCGGGGCGCTCGTGCTCAACCCGGGCGGCCCCGGCGCGTCCGGCATGTATGCCGCCGCCGGCCTGGCGCCGCAGGTCGCGAGCACCGACATCGGCAAGCGCTTCGACATCGTCGGCTTCGACCCGCGCGGGATCGGTGCCAGCGAACCCGACGTGACCTGCCTGACCGACGCCGAGCGGGACGAGCAGCGCGCCGAGGACCTGGAGGCCGACGGCAGCCCGGCAGGCGTCGCCAAGCAGGACGCCGAGTCCAAGGAGTTCGCCGACAAGTGCGCGGAGCGGACCAAGTTCGGCACCGCGATGCTGGCGAACCTGGGCACCCGCGACGTCGTCAAGGACATGGACGTCCTGCGGTCCGCGCTGGGCGAGGAGAAGCTGACCTACCTCGGCTACTCCTACGGCACGCGGATCGGCTACACCTACGCCGAGACGTTCCCACAGAACGTGCGCGCCATGGTGCTCGACGGCGCGCTGGACCCGGGCCAGGACGAGGTCGAGTCGCTGGTCGCGCAGGGCCAGGGCTTCGGTGTCGCGTTCAACGACTTCGCCAAGTGGTGCGCCGCCCGCCGCGACTGCGCGCTCGGCACCGACCCGGCGCGCGCGACCCAGGCCTTCCAGAACCTGGTGCGGCCGCTGATCGACAACCCGCTCCGCCTCCGCGACGGCCGGGTCCTCAGCTACGACGACGCGACGCTCGGCGCGATCCAGGCGCTGTACTCGCAGCAGTTGTGGGCGCCCCTGAACTCCGGGCTCAACGAGTTGAAGAGCGGCCAGGGCGCCACGTTGATGGCCCTGGCCGACCAGTACAACGAGCGCGACTCCAGCGGCAACTACGCCAACACGCAGGACGCCTTCACCGCGATCCGCTGCGTCGACGACCCGCCAGTGACCGACCGCGCCGAGATCCTCGGGGCGGAGAACCGCTATGACCAGGTGGCGCCCTTCCTCGACGACGGCAGGCCCAACGGCGCCGCGCTGGACCCGTGCGCGTACTGGCCGGTGCCCAACACCTCGGAGCCGCACGAGCCGAACGTCGCGGGCGTGCCGCCGGTCCTGGTGATCTCCACCACGAACGATCCGGCCACCCCGTACCAGGCGGGGGTGAACCTCGCGAAGGCGATGAAGGGCGCGCTGCTGACGTTCGAGGGCACCCAGCACACCGTCTTCCTGCAGGGAGTCGACTGCGTGGACGACATCGGCAGCGCGTACCTGATCGACGGGACCCTGCCCGCGGAAGGCGCGCGCTGTACCTCTCGGTGACCGGACTGGCACGATGTGAACGATGCGTCTTCCTCGCCGACGGAGGCTGTTCGCCGCGGGCCTGCTGGCCGCAGCGCTCACCGCGTGCACCACGCAGACCCCCGCACCGCCGTCGTCACCCTCGCCGGTGGCGGCGGACGTACACGCGCTCGACCGCTTCTACGACCAGCAGCTCGCGTGGGGTGACTGCGCGGCGTACGCGACGGGGCAGCAGAGCGCGGACGCGTTCCGCACGCCCGGGGTGGAGTGCGCCCGGCTGACCGTTCCGCTGGACTACGCGAACCCGCGTGGCGAGACGATCACCGTCGGCGTTCTGCGGCACAGGGCGCTCGACCCGGCGCACCGCATCGGCTCGCTGGTCATGAACCCGGGCGGCCCTGGCGGTTCCGGCATGGAGGCGGCCGCCCGGCTGGTGCCGACGGTGTCGAACAACGCGATCGGCCTGCGGTTCGACTTCGTCGGCTTCGACCCGCGCGGGGTCGGCGCGAGCATGCCGCGCGTGCGGTGCCTGACCGACGCCGAACGCGACGCCGAGCGGGCGAGCAACCCCGGCGCCTCGGACGCCGCGTGGACCGGGCAGGCGACGGACTTCGCGGCGAAGTGCGCCCAGCGCACCGAGCACGGCGAGGCGATGCTGGCGAACGTGGGCACGCGGGACGTGGTCAAGGACCTCGACGTCCTGCGATCCGCGCTGGGCGAGGAGAAGCTGAGCTACCTCGGCTACTCCTACGGCACCCAGATCGGCTACAGCTACGCCGAGGCCTTCCCGCAGCGGGTCCGCGCGTTGCTGCTGGACGGCGCGATCGACCCCGCGGCGAACGACCCGGACTCGCTGGTCGCGCAGGGCGCCGGGTTCTCGCGTGCGTTCGGTGAGTTCGCCGCCGAGTGCGCGCGGCACGACGGCTGCGCGCTGGGCCGCGACCCGGCGAAGGCGGCGGCCGAGTTCCAGAACCTGGTCCAGCCGCTGGTCGGCGCCCCGGCGAAGACCGGCGACGGCAGGCACCTGTCCTACCGGGACGCCATCACGGGCGTGGTCGAGGCGATGTACTCGAGCCAGTCCTGGCCGTTCCTCAACACCGGGCTCGGCTTGCTGCGCGGCGGTGACGGCTCGGTCCTGCTCCGGCTCGCCGACGGCTACTACGAGCGCGACGCCGACGGCCGGTACTCGTCGTTGCAGGACGCCTACTACGCGGTGCGCTGCGTGGACAACCCGCGTGCGGTCGATCCGGCGGTGTCCCGGCAGCGGATGGCCGACGCCGCGCCGTTCCTCGGCTTGGGCCGCCCCGACCAGGGCGAACTAGACGTGTGCGCGTCCTGGCCGGTGCCCAGCACGTCGCAGCCGCACCGGCCGACGGTCACCTCCGCCGCGCCACCGCTGGTCATCTCGACGACCGGCGATCCGGTGACCCCGTACCAGGCGGGCGTCAACCTCGCGAACCTCTTCCGCGGCGGGCTGCTCACCGTCGACGGCACCCAGCACACCGCGTTCCTGCACGGCAACATGTGCGTGGACGTCGCCGGCCTGGACTACCTGGTGGACGGCTCCCAGCCGCCCCCGGGCACCCGCTGCCAGGCCTAACCGCCGGTCGTGGTCCCGACCGGCACGTTCTGGTCGGACAGCGCGAGCTCCAGCTGGATGGCGCCTTCGTTCGGCTGCCGCGGCGGCACCTGGATCCACACGCGCACCAGGTTGCGCGGCTCGGCCTTGGTGACCCAGAACTTGATGTCCACGTCGGCCTGGATGCCGGGGATGACGCTGGAGATGACGTCCTTCGCCAGCTCACCGGTGACCCGGTAGGCCTCGACGCCGAGGACGTCCTCCTTCGTCTCCGTCTTCAGCGCGGTCGCCTCCGACATCAGCTTGGGCAGGCCGCGCTCGGAGTCGAGCAGCGTCATCGGGTTGTAGTCGGCGGGCACCGTGGCCTGCCGCTGCTGGCCCTTGGTGTCGGTGAGGAACAGCGTCTCGCCGACGAGCACGTAGTCCAGCTCGAACCGGTCGGCCGAGGCCTGCACGTCCGCCTGCCCGATCGCGGTGCCGTGGGGCCCGCCGTCCTTGCTGGCCTGCCCCTTGACCTCGCGGATGTCCAGGCCGGGGATGGTCGAGCTGACACTGAAGTCGAACCGCACGCTGCGGATCCCGTTCAGGCTCGTCTCGGCGGCGTCCACGAGCGCACGCCCGTCGGGGAGCGGTTCCTCTGGCGCGGCCGAACAGGCGCTGGACAGCGCCACGACCAGGGCGAGGACACCGGCGGTGCGTCGGCGGGGCATGGGTCCAAGGTAGCGATCAGCGGCGGGCGAAGGTCCGGCGGTATGCCAGTGGTGCGACGCCGATCGCGGCGTTGAGGTGCTGCCGCAGCGACGCCGCGGTGCCCAGTCCCGACTCGGCCGCGACCCGGTCGACGGGCAGATCAGTCGTCTCCAGCAGGTGGCGGGCGTGCAGCACCCGCTGCTGGTTCAGCCAGGCGCGGGGCGACTGCCCGGTCTCCGCGCGGAAGCGGCGGCTGAAGGTGCGCACGCTCATGCCCGCGTGCTTCGCGAGCGCGGCCAGGTCGAGGGGTTCGCCGAGCCGTTCCAGCACCCACGCGCGCGTCGCGGCGGTGCTGCCGTCGGCCTCGGGCAGCGGCTGCTCGATGAACTGCGACTGCCCGCCGTCGCGCCACGGCGGCACGACGCAGTAGCGGGCGACGTGGTTGGCGACCGCGCTGCCGTGGTCGGACCGCACGAGGTGCAGGCACAGGTCCACGCCGGCGGCCAGCCCGGCCGAGGTCAGGACGTCGCCGTCGTCCACGAACAACACGTTCTCGTCCAGGTCGACCCGCGGGTAGAGGCGCCGGAAGGCGGGCGCGTGCGCCCAGTGGGTGGTCGCGCGGCGCCCGTCGAGCACACCGGCTGCGGCCAGCACGAACGCGCCGGTGCAGATCGACACGAGCCGCGCCGACGACGGGATCCGGGCCAGCGCCGCGGCCAGATCGGGCGGCAGCACGCCCTCCTGCCGCGGCCCGTGCGCACGGGTGCCGGGGATGACGACGGTGTCGGCGTCCTCCAGTGCTTCCGGGCCGTGGTCAAGGTGCGCCTCGTACCCGTGGCTGACCCGCACCGGCCGGTCGTCGACCCCGCAGACCCGCACGTCGTAGAGCCGTTCGCCGTCCTGTGTGGCGGTGCCGAACACGAGCGGCGCGATGTTCAGGTCGTACCCGACCACTTCGGAGACCGCGAGGACCACAACCCGGTGCATGGCCGGATTCTTGCACATATTGGCGCTCCGGCCACTCGTCCGGGTGATCGCGATCGGGGAGCATGTACCGGTGACAAGAACGAAGTCGCGCATCCACCCGGCCTGGTTCGTCGCCTTCGCGGCGTTCGTCGCGCTGGTGGGCGCCGCCGGTTTCCGCGCCACCCCGAGCGTGCTGATCGAGCCGCTGCACGAGGAGTTCGGCTGGTCGACGGCAACGATCTCGGCCGCGGTGTCGATCAACCTCCTGCTCTACGGCCTGACCGCGCCGTTCGCCGCGGCACTGATGGAGCGGCTCGGCATGCGCAAGGTCGTGACCGGCGCGCTGGTCTTGGTCGCGGCCGGCAGTGGGCTGACGGTCTTCATGACCGCGAGCTGGCAGCTGCTGCTGTGCTGGGGCGTGCTGGTCGGGCTGGGGACCGGCTCGATGGCGCTGGCGTTCGTCGCGACCGTGACCGCGCGCTGGTTCGTCCGCCACCGCGGCCTGGTCAGCGGCATCCTGACCGCGGCGGGCGCGGCCGGGCAGCTGGTGTTCCTGCCCCTGCTCGCCGCGCTGGCCACGAACGACGGCTGGCGCACCGCGTCGCTGGTGGTCGCGTTCGCCGCGCTGGCCGTCGTGCCGATCACGTTGATGTTCCTGCGCGACCACCCGAGCGAGATCGGGACGACCGCGTACGGCGCGACTGAGCCGGCGGAGGCGCCGCCGCACTCCTCCGGTGCCGCGCGGCGTGCGCTGCAGGTGCTGGGGCAGGCCGCGAAGACGCCCACGTTCTGGTTGCTCGCAGGCGGGTTCGCGATCTGCGGTGCGTCCACCAACGGCCTGGTCGGCACCCACTTCGTGCCGGCCGCACACGAGCACGGGATGCCGGCGACCACGGCCGCTTCGCTGCTCGCGCTGGTGGGCATCTTCGACGTGGCCGGCACGATCGCCTCCGGCTGGTTCACCGACCGCGTCAACCCGCGGATCCTGCTCGGCGTGTACTACTTCCTGCGTGGTGGGTCGCTCATCCTGCTGCCGCAGCTGTTCGCGCCCACCACCGAGCCGCCGATGTGGGCGTTCATCATCTTCTACGGACTGGACTGGGTCGCCACGGTGCCGCCGACGGTGGCGCTGGCCCGTGAGCACTTCGGCCTGAGCGGTCCCATCGTGTTCGGCTGGGTCTTCGCGTCCCACCAGGTCGGCGCGTCGATCGCCGCGGTGGGGGCCGGCCTGATCCACGACCACGCCGGGAGTTACGACCTCGCGTGGTACATCTCGGGCGGTCTGTGCGCGCTGGCTGCGGTGATGTCGCTGGTCATTCCCTCCGTCAGGGCAACAGCGGAACCACGAAACATGCCGTTAACACGCCATGCGTAGGGTGCGGCCATGGATCGCCAGCAGGAGTTCGTGCTGCGCACGCTGGAAGAACGTGACATCCGGTTCGTCCGTCTGTGGTTCACCGACGTCCTCGGTTTCCTGAAGTCGGTGGCGGTGGCCCCCGCCGAGCTCGAGGGCGCCTTCAGCGACGGGATCGGGTTCGACGGATCGGCCATCGAAGGCTTCGCGCGCGTCTACGAATCGGACATGGTCGCGAAGCCCGACCCGTCGACGTTCCAGGTGCTGCCCTGGGAGACCCCGGAGGGCGGGCACTACTCGGCGCGGATGTTCTGCGACATCGCGATGCCCGACGGGTCGCCGTCCTGGGCAGACCCCCGGCACGTGCTGCGGCGCCAGTTGTCGAAGGCTGGGGAGGCCGGGTTCACCTGCTACGTGCACCCGGAGATCGAATTCTTCCTGCTCTCGTCGTTGCCGTCGGACGGCAGCGAGCCCGAGCCCGCCGACAACGGCGGGTACTTCGACCAGGCCAGCCACGCGACCGCGACGCACTTCCGCCGCCACGCCATCGAGGCGCTGGAGGCGATGGGCATTTCGGTGGAGTTCAGCCACCACGAGGGCGCGCCGGGGCAGCAGGAGATCGACCTGCGCTACGCCGACGCGCTGACCATGGCCGACAACGTCATGACGTTCCGGTACGTGGTCAAGGAGGTCGCGCTGACCCAAGGGGTTCGTGCGACGTTCATGCCGAAACCGTTCACCGAGCAGCCCGGCTCGGGGATGCACACGCACGTGTCGTTGTTCGAGGGCGACCGCAACGCGTTCCACAACCCGGAAGACCCGTACGAGCTGTCCGAGACTGGCAAGGCCTTCGTGGCCGGCCTGCTCCACCATGCGCGGGAGATCTCCGCGGTGACCAACCAGTGGGTGAACTCGTACAAGCGGTTGATCAGCGGGGGAGAGGCGCCGACCACGGTGTCGTGGGGCCGCGCGAACCGCTCCGCGCTGGTGCGGGTGCCGAACTACTCGCCGGGGAAGGCGTCGTCGCGACGGGTCGAGATCCGCACGATCGACTCCGCCTGCAACCCCTACCTGGCGTACTCGGTCGTGATCGCCGCCGGGTTGAAGGGGATCGAGAAGGGCTACGAGCTGCCGCCGGCGGCCGAGGACAACATCTGGTCGATGAGCGACGCCGAGCGCCGCGCGGCCGGGTACGACCAGCTGCCGCAGAACCTGGGCGAGGCCCTCGCCGAGATGGAGAAGTCCGAGCTGCTGCCCGACGCGCTCGGCGAGCACGTCTACGACTTCTTCCTCCGGAACAAGCGCGCCGAGTGGGACGCCTACCGGCGCTCGGTCACGCCGTACGAGCTCAAGACGCTCCTACCGGTGCTCTGACCAGGGGAAATGCCGTTAAGGGACCCCCCTGTTTCAGGGGGGTTCCGGGGCATGTAATCTTCTCTTCGTCGCCAGGGAGACCGGGACGACGGGGCCGAAAGCCCCGGCGGACGGGCCAGGGTCGGGCGGTGTTGACACCGCGAACCGAACCGGGTAAAGTTCTTGGTCGGCCCGCGGGTGGGTCGCCAACCACTACTACTAAACCAGTAGGGTTGCTGACGCCCTCCGCGAGAACAAGAAAGCTTTGTAGAAGCAGCAGCTTCGTGTTGTTTGAGAACTCAACAGTGTATTGATGAGCTAAAGCCAGTTGATTAGCTAGAACCCTTTGTGGGTTCCTTTGAGGCTATGAGAATAGCCGGGTTTGATTTTCTGACATTGTTGGAGAGTTTGATCCTGGCTCAGGACGAACGCTGGCGGCGTGCTTAACACATGCAAGTCGAACGCTGAAGCATCTTCGGGTGTGGATGAGTGGCGAACGGGTGAGTAACACGTGGGTAACCTGCCCTGTACTTTGGGATAAGCCCTGGAAACGGGGTCTAATACCGAATATGACCTGTCGAGGCATCTCGGTGGGTGGAAAGTTTCGGCGGTACGGGATGGGCCCGCGGCCTATCAGCTTGTTGGTGGGGTAGTGGCCTACCAAGGCGACGACGGGTAGCCGGCCTGAGAGGGTGACCGGCCACACTGGGACTGAGACACGGCCCAGACT
Source organism: Amycolatopsis methanolica 239 (assembly GCF_000739085.1). Classification (NCBI taxonomy): domain Bacteria; kingdom Bacillati; phylum Actinomycetota; class Actinomycetes; order Pseudonocardiales; family Pseudonocardiaceae; genus Amycolatopsis; species Amycolatopsis methanolica. Next base: position 1,113,198 of record NZ_CP009110.1, read on the forward strand.
CCTACGGGAGGCAGCAGTGGGGAATATTGCACAATGGGCGGAAGCCTGATGCAGCGACGCCGCGTGAGGGATGACGGCCTTCGGGTTGTAAACCTCTTTCGCCAGGGACGAAGCGTAAGTGACGGTACCTGGAGAAGAAGCACCGGCTAACTACGTGCCAGCAGCCGCGGTAATACGTAGGGTGCAAGCGTTGTCCGGAATTATTGGGCGTAAAGAGCTCGTAGGCGGCTTGTCGCGTCTGCTGTGAAAATCCGGGGCTTAACTCCGGACCTGCAGTGGATACGGGCAGGCTTGAGTTCGGTAGGGGAGACTGGAATTCCTGGTGTAGCGGTGAAATGCGCAGATATCAGGAGGAACACCGGTGGCGAAGGCGGGTCTCTGGGCCGATACTGACGCTGAGGAGCGAAAGCGTGGGGAGCGAACAGGATTAGATACCCTGGTAGTCCACGCTGTAAACGTTGGGCGCTAGGTGTGGGCGACTTCCACGTTGTCCGTGCCGTAGCTAACGCATTAAGCGCCCCGCCTGGGGAGTACGGCCGCAAGGCTAAAACTCAAAGGAATTGACGGGGGCCCGCACAAGCGGCGGAGCATGTGGATTAATTCGATGCAACGCGAAGAACCTTACCTGGGCTTGACATGCACTGGAAACCGGCAGAGATGTCGGCCCCCTTGTGGCCGGTGTGCAGGTGGTGCATGGCTGTCGTCAGCTCGTGTCGTGAGATGTTGGGTTAAGTCCCGCAACGAGCGCAACCCTTGTCCTGTGTTGCCAGCGCGTAATGGCGGGGACTCGCGGGAGACTGCCGGGGTCAACTCGGAGGAAGGTGGGGATGACGTCAAGTCATCATGCCCCTTATGTCCAGGGCTTCACACATGCTACAATGGCTGGTACAGAGGGCTGCGATACCGTGAGGTGGAGCGAATCCCTTAAAGCCGGTCTCAGTTCGGATCGCAGTCTGCAACTCGACTGCGTGAAGTCGGAGTCGCTAGTAATCGCAGATCAGCAACGCTGCGGTGAATACGTTCCCGGGCCTTGTACACACCGCCCGTCACGTCATGAAAGTCGGTAACACCCGAAGCCCATGGCCCAACCCCTTGTGGGAGGGAGTGGTCGAAGGTGGGACTGGCGATTGGGACGAAGTCGTAACAAGGTAGCCGTACCGGAAGGTGCGGCTGGATCACCTCCTTTCTAAGGAGCAATTCACTTCCATCCCTTGGGGATGGAGTGGCTGAGTCTAGTGCCCGAGTGTGGTGCTGCTCAGACGCTCAAGGAATTGTGGACGGCTGGCTGATGCTCATCGGGGGATGGAGGTTCTGGTTTAGTACTGTCGGTAACGGCGTGGAACGACTGGAGCGAAGTCCGCTGGTGGGTGCTTGTTGGTACGCTGTTGGGTCCTGAGGCAACACGGTGTGTTGTTTCTGGGTGTGGTGTTTGAGAATTGCAGAGTGGATGCGAGCATCTTTGTGGTCAAGTTGTTAAGGGCACATGGTGGATGTCTTGGCATCAGGAGCCGATGAAGGACGTGGGAGGCTGCGATAAGCCTCGGGGAGCTGTCAACCGAGCTGTGATCCGAGGGTGTCCGAATGGGGAAACCCAGCACCTGTTATGAGGTGTTACCCGTACCTGAATATATAGGGTACGTGGGGGGAACGCGGGGAAGTGAAACATCTCAGTACCCGTAGGAAGAGAAAACACTAGTGATTCCGTGAGTAGTGGCGAGCGAAAGCGGAGGAGGCTAAACCGTGCGCATGTGATACCTGTCAGGGGTTGTGTGTGCGGGGTTGTGGGACCTGCCTTCCAGGAGCTGACACTCCTGGCACGATGCTGCATGGCTAGTGGAACCGCCTGGGATGGTGGACCGGAGTGGGTGAGAGTCCCGTACGCGAAAGCTGTGTTGGTGTGGTGTGGTGGTGTTCCCGAGTAGCAGCGAGCTCGTGGAATTTGCTGTGAATCTGCCGGGACCACTCGGTAAGCCTAAATACTTCCTGGTGACCGATAGCGGACGAGTACCGTGAGGGAAAGATGAAAAGTACCCCGGGAGGGGAGTGAAAGAGTACCTGAAACCGTGTGCCTACAAGCCGTCAGGGCCATCTTTGTGATGGTGATGGCGTGCCTTTTGAAGAATGAGCCTGCGAGTTAGTGCTGCGTGGCGAGGTTAACCCGTGTGGGGTAGCCGTAGCGAAAGCGAGTCTGAATAGGGCGTGTGAGTCGCGTGGTCTAGACCCGAAGCGGAGTGATCTACCCATGGCCAGGCTGAAGCGAGGGTAAGACCTCGTGGAGGGCCGAACCCACCAGGGTTGAAAACCTGGGGGATGAGTTGTGGGTAGGGGTGAAAGGCCAATCAAACTCCGTGATAGCTGGTTCTCCCCGAAATGCATTTAGGTGCAGCGTCGCATGTTTCGTGGTGGGGGTAGAGCTACTGGATGGCCTAGGGGCCTTACCGGGTTACCGAAGTCAACCAAACTCCGAATACCATCACGTGAGAGTGCGGCAGTGAGACGGCGGGGGATAAGCTTCGTCGTCGAGAGGGAAACAGCCCAGAACACCGGCTAAGGCCCCTAAGTGTGTGCTTAGTGGGAAAGGATGTGGGGTCGCTGAGACAACCAGGAGGTTGGCTTAGAAGCAGCCACCCTTGAAAGAGTGCGTAATAGCTCACTGGTCAAGTGGTCCTGCGCCGATAATGTAGCGGGGCTGAAGTACACCGCCGAAGCCGTGTCAATAACACATTACATCGGTTTTCATCTTCGGGTGATTATCTAGTGGTGTTGTTGGGTAGGGGAGCGTCCTGCATCCAGGGAAGCGGCCGTGGAAGCGAGTCGTGGAGGGTGTGGGAGTGAGAATGCAGGCATGAGTAGCGAATGCAGAGTGAGAAACTCTGCCGCCGGATGACCAAGGGTTCCTGGGTCAAGTTAATCTGCCCAGGGTAAGTCGGGACCTAAGGCGAGGCCGACAGGCGTAGTCGATGGACAACGGGTTGATATTCCCGTACCCGCGTATGTTCGCCCATGATGAGGCGCATGATACTAACCGCCCTGAACTGTGAGGCTCTTCGGAGTTGATCGGGGACGCGCGGGACCTGAGTGTGTAGTAGTCAAGCGATGGGGTGACGCAGGAAGGTAGCTCCGCCAGTGAGTGGTTGTACTGGTGTAAGCGTGTAGCCTGGGACATAGGCAAATCCGTGTCCCGTTGAGGGTGAGACGTGATGCGTAGCCGTTGAGGCGAAGTAGGGTGATCCTCTGCTGCCGAGAAAAGCCTCTAGCGAGAACATGTGCGGCCCGTACCCCAAACCGACACAGGTGGTCAGGTAGAGAATACTAAGGCGGTCGGGTGAACTGTGGTTAAGGAACTCGGCAAAATGCCCCCGTAACTTCGGGAGAAGGGGGGCCAAAGCACTTGAAGCCCTTTGCGGGCTAGGGTGAGTTGGCCGCAGAGACCAGCGGAAAGCGACTGTTTACTAAAAACACAGGTCCATGCGAAGTCGTAAGACGAGGTATATGGACTGACGCCTGCCCGGTGCTGGAACGTTAAGAGGACCGGTTAGCTCCCTTTGGGGGCGAAGCTGAGAATTTAAGCGCCAGTAAACGGCGGTGGTAACTATAACCATCCTAAGGTAGCGAAATTCCTTGTCGGGTAAGTTCCGACCTGCACGAATGGCGTAACGACTTTCCGGCTGTCTCAACCACAGGCCCGGTGAAATTGCACTACGAGTAAAGATGCTCGTTACGCGCGGCAGGACGGAAAGACCCCGGGACCTTTACTATAGCTTGGTATTGGTTTTCGGTTCGGCTTGTGTAGGATAGGTGGGAGACTGTGAAGCGGGGACGCTAGTTCTCGTGGAGTCGTTGTTGAAATACCACTCTGGTCGGATTGGGAATCTAACCTAGGGCCCTGATCGGGTTCAGGGACAGTGCCTGGTGGGTAGTTTAACTGGGGCGGTTGCCTCCTAAAAGGTAACGGAGGCGCCCAAAGGTTCCCTCAGCCTGGTTGGCAATCAGGTGTTGAGTGTAAGTGCACAAGGGAGCTTGACTGTGAGACTGACGGGTCGAGCAGGTGCGAAAGCAGGGACTAGTGATCCGGCATCTCCTGGTGGAAGGGATGTCGCTCAACGGATAAAAGGTACCCCGGGGATAACAGGCTGATCTTGCCCAAGAGTCCATATCGACGGCATGGTTTGGCACCTCGATGTCGGCTCGTCGCATCCTGGGGCCGGAGTAGGTCCCAAGGGTTGGGCTGTTCGCCCATTAAAGCGGCACGCGAGCTGGGTTTAGAACGTCGTGAGACAGTTCGGTCCCTATCCGCCGCGCGCGTAGGAGACTTGAGGAAGGCTGTCCCTAGTACGAGAGGACCGGGACGGACGAACCTCTGGTATGCCAGTTGTCACGCCAGTGGCATGGCTGGTTAGCTACGTTCGGAAGGGATAACCGCTGAAGGCATCTAAGCGGGAAGCCTGTTCCTAGATGAGGTCTCCCACCCCTTTGTGGGTTAAGGCCCCCAAGAGACGATTGGGTTGATAGGCCAGACATGGACGCACAGTAATGTGTTTTTGAGTGGACTGGTACTAATAGGCCGAGGACTTGCCCACAAAGCTGCTACGCATCCGCTCTGCAACTCTGAAACACCACACCAGTTGGAACATCTCTGGTGTTGTTTCGGAGAGTTTCGGTGGTTATGGCGGTAGGGAAACGCCCGGTCCCATTCCGAACCCGGAAGCTAAGCCTGCCAGCGCCGATGGTACTGCACCCCCGCGGGTGTGGGAGAGTAGGACACCGCCGAACACAACTTCACAAATAAGCCCAGGGGCTCGGTCGAGAACATCGCGTTCTCCCGAGCCCCTGGGCGTTTTTGTGCCCTTATCCTGGACGCATGACGCGCCTCCTGGTCCTGCAACCCGACCCGTCCGATCCGATCGGACCCCTCGGCGACTGGCTCACCGCGGCCGGCGCGGAAACCGACCTCCGGCGCCTGCCCGAGGACCCGCTCCCCGGCACCCTCGACGGGTACCAGGGACTCATCTGCCTCGGCGGCGGCATGAACGCCGAAGACGACACCAAACACCCCTGGCTCGCCGACGTCCGGGCGCTCCTCGCGACGGCGGCCCGCACCCGCCTGCCGACGCTCGCGATCTGCCTCGGCGCCCAGCTCCTCGCCGTCGCCACCGGCGGGCGCGTGGAACCGGGCGAATCCGGTCCCGAGGTCGGGGCGGCGCTCGTGGCCAAGAAGGACGCGGCCTGGACCGACCCCCTCTTCGCCGACCTCCCCCTCATGCAGGACGTCATGCACTTCCACGAGGACGTCATCACGCACCTGCCCCGTGGCGCCGTCCTGCTCGCATCCGCTCCCAAGTACCCCAACCAGGCCTTCCGCCTGGACCGCTGCGCCTACGGCATCCAGTTCCACATTGAGACCACCACGCAGGTCGTCCAGGCCTGGGCCGATGAGGCGCCCCAGATGGCGGCGACCCGCCCGGCGAGCGCGTTCGACACCGAAACTCTCGATCGCAACCACACCGACATCGCCGAGACCTGGCAGCCCTTTGCCACCAGGTTCGTCCGGCTGGCTGAAGGTGCCCTCGAGAGCGCCCCACCGGCGTCTCTTCCGCTCACGTGATTGACGACGACCCAGCCCGGCACGGCTACGGTGGACCCTGATGGCAGAGCAGTCACGAGGGGCTGGATCCCCTGCGCGCTACGGCTTCACCGACGATCGTGCCGAGGAGCACCTCCGCGCCGCCGGCTGGTGGACCGACACCGGGCCCGCCCGGGAAGCGCTGGACATCCTCGTCGCCCTGTCCCGCAGCGCCGATCCCGACCTGGCCTTGCGCAGTCTCGACCGCATCCGGGAGACCGACGAGCAGGGCTGGCCCGCGCTGACCGCCGCCCTGCGCGACAACCGGACGCTGCGCGGCCGGCTGGTCGGTGTCCTCGGCACGTCGAGCGCGCTCGGTGACTTCCTCGTCGGCCACCCCGGCGAATGGACCCGCCTCGCCGCCGACAAGTGCACCGACGCCGACTGCTACGCCGACACCATGCTCGACGCCGTCCGCGAGGACGGCGAGATCCGCACGGGCGCCCCGGCGGAGAACGCCCTGCGCACCGCCTACCGCGGCCTGCTCCTCGAAATCGCCGGCACCGACCTAGGACACCTCGTCGAGGGCAAGCTCGACCGGCCCCGCTACGCGGATGTCGCCCAGCAGCTCACGCTCCTCGCCGAAGCGGCGCTCGTCACCGGTCTCGAGATCGCGCAGGCCGAGCAGGCGCCCAAGGGACTCGGCGACACCCGCCTGGCGGTCATCGCCATGGGCAAGTGCGGCGGCCGCGAACTCAACTACGTCAGCGACGTCGACGTCATCTTCGTCGGCGAGGGCGACCTGCAGCTCGCCACCCGTCTCGCCAGCACGATGATGCGCATCGTCGGCAAGGCGTGCTTCGAGGTCGACGCGGCTCTCCGCCCCGAGGGCAAGCAGGGCGCGCTCGTCCGCACGCTCGAAGGCCACACCGCCTACTACGCGAAGTGGGCGCGCACCTGGGAGTTCCAGGCCCTCCTCAAGGCCCGCCCGGTCGCCGGGGACGCCGACCTCGGCAACCAGTACGCCGAGATGGTCACCTCCATGGTGTGGTCGGCCGCCGAGCGGGAGAACTTCGTCGCCGACGTCCAGCAGATGCGCAGGCGGGTCGAGGGGCACGTGCCGTCCGAGCTCGCCGAGCGTGAGCTGAAGCTCGGCCGCGGTGGTCTGCGGGACGTCGAGTTCGCGGTCCAGCTGCTCCAGCTCGTCCACGGCCGGGCCGATCCCAACCTGCGGTCGCCGTCCACCGTCGAGGCGCTGGCGGCGCTCGGCTCGGGTGGCTACGTCGGCCGCAGCGACGCGGCCGAGCTGGAGATGTCCTACGAGTTCCTGCGAACGGTCGAGCACCGGCTGCAGTTGCGCCGCCTGCGCCGCACCCACCTGTTCCCGGACTTCAACGACTCGGACGAGCTGCGCGTGCTCGGCCGGGCGATCGGCATCCGCCCCGAGATGGCCCGCGGCGAGGGCGAGATCCTGCTCGTCGAGTTCCGCCGCCACAACCAGCGGATCCGCCGGCTGCACGAGAAGCTCTTCTACCGCCCGCTGCTGCAGTCCGTGGCCAGTGTGTCCACTGAGGACCTCCGCCTCACCACGAAGCAGGCCGCGCAACGCCTCGCGGCTCTCGGTTACGCGGCGCCCGACGGCGCGCTGCAGCACATCCGGGCCCTCACCTCCGGTGTATCGCGCCGGGCCGCAATCCAGAAGGCGCTGCTCCCCGTCCTGCTCGACCTGCTCGCCGACACCCCGGACCCGGACGGCGGGCTGCTCGCGTACCGGAAGGTGTCCGAGGCGCTGGAGGAAACCCCGTGGTACCTGCGGGTGCTGCGGGACGAGGGCGCGGTCGTCGAACGGCTGGCGTCCCTGCTCGGCACGTCGAAGCTGGTGCCTGACCTTCTGGTGCGCGCGCCCGAGGTCCTGCAACTGCTCGGCGACCCTGCGCGGCTGACCGGCCGGACGCCCGCCGAGGTCGCGAAGTCGCTGCGGGCGACCGTGCGCCGCCAGCCCGGGCTCAACGCGGCGGTGGCGGCGGCGCGGTCGTTGCGGCGCCACGAGATCCTGCGCGTCGCCGCGGCCGACCTGCTCGGCCTGCTGGACGTGCGCGAGGTGTGCGAGGCGCTGTCCTCGGTGTGGGTCGCCGTGTTGCAGAGCGCGTTGTCCGCGGCGATCCGCAAGCGCTGTGCCGAGCTGGGTGGCGAGGCGGCGAAGATCGCTGTGATCGGCATGGGGCGGCTGGGTGGCGCCGAGCTGGGCTACGGCTCGGACGCCGACGTCCTCTTCGTCTGCGAGCCCGCCGAGGGCGTATCCGACGGCGACGCCGTGCGCTACGCGTCCTCGGTCGCCGAGACGGTGCGCAAGATGCTCGGCGCCCCGAGCGCGGACCCGCCCCTGCAGGTGGACGCCGACCTGCGGCCGGAGGGGCGCGGTGGTCCGCTGGTGCGCACGCTCGACTCGTACCGGGCGTACTACGCGCGCTGGGGCGAGGTCTGGGAGACGCAGGCGCTGCTGCGTGCCCGGTTCGTCGCCGGTGACGCGGACCTGGGGGAGCGCTTCATCGAGATGATCGACCCGATCCGCTACCCGGACGGCGGGCTGGACGCGTCCCGCGCCCGCGAGGTGCGGCGGATGAAGGCGCGGGTGGACACCGAGCGGATGCCGCGCGGAGCCGATCCGACCCTGCACACCAAGCTCGGCCGGGGCGGACTGGCCGACGTCGAGTGGACGGTGCAGCTCTTCCAGTTGCGGCACGCGTTCGAGGTCCCGGACCTGCGGACCACCTCGACCCCGCGAGCGCTCGCCGCGCTGGCCGAGGCCGGCCTGGCCGAACCGGAGGACACCGCCTCGCTCACCGAGGCCTGGCTGCTCGCGACTCGGGTGCGCAACGCCGCGATGCTGGTCCGCGGCAAGGCCGTCGACCAGGTGCCCAGCTCGGGCCGCGACCTGGCCGCGGTCGCGCGCATCCTTGGGCAGAGCGCCGACGACGACCCGGGCGAGTTCCTCGACTCCTACCGCCGCACCACCCGGCGGGCGCACGCCGTCGTCGAGAGGCTCTTCTACGAGGCCTGACGTGGCGAACGTCCCAACCCGCGGAGGCCCGACTCCCGCTTACAGTGGATCCGTGACTGAGCGCGAACCGTTCCGGGTGGAGATCAAGGTCAGGCACTACGAGCTGGACACGCTCGGCCACCTCAACCACGCGGTGTACCACTCCTACGGCGAGGTCGCGCGCATCGAGGCGATGGAGCTCGCCGGCGGCGGCAAGCTGCGTGAGGAGAACGTGTCGCCCGTGCTGCTGGAGTCGCACATCGTCTTCCGCCGCGAGATCCGCGGCGGCGAAACCGTCTACGCGACGTGCGACGCGAAGTTCGGCACCGGCAAGACGTTCCGGATGACCAACAACATCCTCAAGGCCGACGGCACGCTGTCCGCGGAGATCACCAGCACCCTCGGGCTGATGGACCTCGAGCGCCGCAAGCTGGTCGAGGACCCGCGCGGGCGCTTCGAACGCGCCGGGGTCGACTTGTCGGTCCTCGGCGCCGAGTAGCGCAACCTCCTTCTTCTCCTCCTCCTGCCGGCGTCTTCGTGGCGCTCGCCTGCGGCGGAGGCGGCGGCTCGTCGGCCACCAACGCCGCGGGCGACACCGCGATCAAGGTCGGCGTGATCTCGATCGTCGACGTCGCGCCCATCTACCTCGGCGTCAGCAAGGGCTTCTTCAAGGAGCAGCACCTCGACGTGAGCCTGGAGACCGCCCAGGGCGGCGCGGCGATCGTGCCCGGTGTGATGAGCGGGCAGTTCCAGTTCGGCTTCAGCAACACGATCTCGCTGTTGCTGGCCCAGTCGCAGGGCCTGCCGGTGAAGGTCGTCAGCTCCGGCAACGCCTCCACCGGCGAGCTGGGCAAGGACTTCGGCGCCGTCGTGGTGAAGGCCGACAGCCCGATCCGGACGACGGCCGACCTGGCGGGCAAGAAGGTCGCGGTCAACACCCTGAAGAACATCAACACCACCGCCACCATCAACGAGGTCGTGCGCCAGGCCGGTGGTGACCCGTCGAAGATCCAGTACGTCGAGCTGGCGTTCCCGGACATCGCCGCGGCCGTGGCCAAGGGCGACGTGGACGCCGGGCAGGTGGTCGAGCCGTTCCTCTGACCATCGCGACCCAGCAGGGCGACCGGCAGGCGGTGTCCAACTACGCGGGCACCGACCCCGGCCTGGAGGTCGGCATGTACTTCAGCTCCAAGCAGTACATCGAGAAGAACCGGCAGGTGGTCCAGCAGTTCACCGCGGCGATGCAGAAGTCCCTGACCTACGCCCAGGAACACCCGGACGAGGCGCGGGCGATCCTGAACAGCTAGACCAAGATCGACCCGAACGTGCAGAGCGCGATGGTCCTGCCGAAGTGGCCCGCGACCATCGACACGGCCGCCGTGCGGAAGCTCGCCACCCTCGCGCAGCAGGACGGCTTGCTGACCAAGGCGCCCGACGTCGAGGCGCTGCTCCCGCGACGACGGGCCTGGCCTGCCGCGGCGGGCCTTCGCTCCGCGGCCGGGACGCGCCCTGCTCGGCGCCACCGGGCTCCTGATCCTGGTGGCGCTGCTGGAAATCCTGCCGCGGTCGGGAATCGTCGACGCACGTTTCCTCGCCCCGGCAAGCGAAATCGCCCGGGCGCTCGGCGGTGAACTCGCGCACGGAGCGTTCTGGACATCGCTGGACCAGACCCTGCTCGGCTGGGCGGAAGGTCTCGCCATCGCGATGGCGGCCGGGATCGTCGTCGGCAGCGTCCCGGTCCTGCGCTCGCTGACCGCCTCCACCATCGAGTTCCTCCGGCCCATCCCGTCGGTGGCGCTCATCCCGCTGGTGATGCTGATCTACGGCAGCGAGCCGGAGTCCGCGCTCGTGCTGGTCGTGTACGCGTCGTTCTGGCAGGTGCTCGTCCAGGTGCTCTACGGGGTCGCCGACGTCGACTCAGTCGTGCGCGACACCGCGCGCTCGTACCGGTTCTCCCGCTGGGCGATCGTCCGCACCGTCATCTGGCCGACCGCGTTGCCTTACGTGGTAACGGGTTTCCGGCTGGCCGCGGCGGTCGCGCTGATCCTGGAGATCACCGCCGAGCTGATCATCGGCGTGCCCGCTGGCCGATGTCAAACCCGACGACACGGTGGCCCATGAGGAGATCTTCGGGCCGGTGCTGTCGGTCATACCGTTAGAGGACGACGAGGACGCGGTGCGGATCGCGAACAACTCCCGGTACGGGCTCTCCAGCGCGGTCTGGTCGGCCGACGAGGACCGCGCGCTGGACGTGGCCCGGAGGCTGCGGACCGGGCAGGTAGACGTCAACGGCGGCCGGTCAACCCGATGGCGCCCTTCGGCGGCTACAAGCAGTCCGGCACCGGGCGCGAACTGGGTGCCTACGGGCTCGAGGAATTCCTGCAGACCAAGGCGATCCAGCGCTGAGTGTGGCCCGAGTACGGAGGTACGAACAGATGGTGAATGCATTGGTCGCGCAGGGCGCGGGCACCGACCTCGCGGTCGAGGACGTCGAGCTACCCGGTCCCGGTCCCGATGAGGTGCGGGTCCGGGTGCGCGCCGCGGGAGTCTGACACTGCCGATCTCTTGATGATCAACGGCACGGTGTCACCCGAGTTCCCGCTCCTGCTCGGGCACGAGGCGGCCGGGGTGGTCAGCGCCGCCGGCACCCGGGTGACGCGGGTGCGGGCCGGGGACCCGGTGGTGCTCAACTTGTCGCCGGCCTGCTGGCGCTGCTGGTTCTGCGAACGTGGGGAGCTTTGTGCTCGGCGGTGGAGGGGATCGCGTCGCGCCCGCGGGGCACCCTGGCCGATGGCACACCCGAGCACGCGACGCTCGGGGTCGGCGCGCTGGCCGAGGAGGTCGTGGTGCCCAACAGGCGGTGGTCCTGGTGCCCCGGAGCTGCCGCTGGAGGAGGCCCGCTGATCGGGTGCGCCGCACGCACCGGCGCGGTGCGCAACACCGCCGGGGTGCGCCCGGTGAGTGGGTCGTGGCGATCGGGCTCGGCGGGGTCGGCCTCTCCGTGGTCGCCGGAGCACGGCTGATCATCGCGGTCGACGTGTCCGCGGAGAAGGCGATGCTGGCCAGGGCGGCGGTGCCACCGACTTCCTGCCGGCGGGTGCCGGTCTCGCGCGGTATCCGGGCGCTGACCGGCGGGCGGGGCGCCGACTACGCCTTCGAATGCTTGGGGCGGGCCGACCCGATCCGGTCGGCCTGGCAGAGCGCCCGCCGGGGCCGGCGGTGCGTGGTGGCCGGGATGGGGGCGAAGGACGATCCGGTGGAGTTCTCCGCGCTGGAGCTCTTCCACTTCGCGCGGACGCTGACCTCCTCGGTGTACGGGGCCCGCCGATCCCGACCGGGACGTACGCCCCGGCTGGTGGACGCGGTGTTGCGCGGGGAGCTGGATCTCGCCGCCCCGGTGACCCACCGGATCGCGCTGGCGGACGTGCCCGCCGCCTTCGACCGGATGCGGCGCGGGGTGGGCGCCCGCTCCCTCGTGCTCTTCGACCGATCCTGTCTGGCCCCGCGAACCCGTACGTGCGAGGGTCATTGGCGGAGTGCACAACTTGACCAAGCGAAGATAGCAACATGCCTAATGACGGTCACCTGGCGGCTGCTTAGAGTTCATGGTCAAGCGTGACCCACGCCACGTCAGGAACCGAGGTAGAGATGCGGATTGGGATCGATGTCGGTGGCACTAACACCGACGCGGTGCTGCTGGACGGCGAGGTCGTGCTCGCCGACGTGAAGACCGCGACCAGTGCCGATGTCACCACTGGCATCGTCAACGCGCTGGAGGCACTGCGCCGGCAGCGCCCGTTCGACCCCGCCGGGGTCCACGCGGTCATGCTCGGCACCACGCACTTCATCAACGCCATCGTCGAAGCGGATCGACTGGCGCCCACCGCGGCGATCCGGCTCGGCCTGCCCACCACCGCGGCGCTCCCGCCGCTGGTGGAATGGCCGGAACGGCTGGTGCGGGCCATCGGCGGCCAGGCCTACCTGTGTCACGGCGGCCACGAGTTCGACGGCCGGATCATCTCCCCGCTCAAGCGTTCGGAACTGGTGCGGATCGCCGAGGAGCTCGGCGAGGCCGGCATCCGGTCCATCGCGCTGTCCTCTGTGTTCAGCCCGGTCAACGCGGAGATGGAGCAGGAAGCCGCGTCGATCCTGCTCGACCAGCTGCCCGACGTGCACATCAGCCTCTCCCACGAGGTCGGCCGGGTCGGCCTGCTGGAGCGGGAGAACGCCACCATCATCAACGCGTGCCTGCGCGAGCTGGCGGAGCAGATCTGCACCGGTCTCGCGCAGACCCTGGCCGACGCCGGGTTCAACGCGCCGCTGTATCTCAGCCAGAACGACGGCACCCTCATGGAGGTCGGCTACGCGCGCGAGTATCCCGTCGCGACCTTCGCCTCGGGGCCGACCAACTCGATGCGCGGCGCGGCGTTCCTGTCCGGCCTCGGCCACTGCGTCGTGGTCGATGTCGGCGGCACGACCAGCGACGTCGGCATCCTGGAGAGCGGGTTCCCCCGGGAGGCGACCGCCGAGGTCAGTGTCGGGGGAGTGCGCACGAACTTCCGGATGCCCGACGTGCTCTCCATCGGGATCGGCGGGGGCAGCCGGGTGCGCACCGACGGCGACCTGCCCACGGTCGGGCCGGACAGCGTCGGGTACCGGTTGCGCGAGCAGGCGCGCGTGTTCGGCGGGCCCACGCTCACCGCGACCGACATCGCGGTGGCGGCCGGCATGGCGGACATCGGCGACCGCGCCCGTGTCCGCGACCTCGCCCCCGGCATGGTCCGGGCCGCGGTGGAGACGATGACCGCCCAGGTCGCGTCCGCCGTCGACCAGATGCGGACCAGCCCGGAGCCGTTGCCGGTGGTCCTGGTGGGTGGCGGCAGCATCCTGCTCACCGACGACTTCCCCGGCGCGACCAAGGTGCACCGGCCCGACCACTACGCCAACGCCAACGCCATCGGTGCCGCGATCGCCCAGATCGGCGGCGAAGTGGACCGGATCTTCGGGGTGGAGCCGGGTAAGCGGGACTCGGTACTCGACCAGGCCAAGGAGGAGGCCACCGCGCGGGCGGTCGCCGCCGGTGCCGAGCCGTCGAGTGTAGAGATCGTGGACGTCGACGAGGTCCCGGTCGCCTACCTGCCCGGCAACGCGACCCGCATCCGGGTGCGCGCGGTGGGCGATCTCGTGCTCACCAGCGACCGGTGACCCGCAGCCCCGTGACCCGCCTGCTCGCGTACCCGGAAGGACGCCCCTGATGGCCTTCGAACTGACGATCGACCACCTGCCGGACCTGTCGCTGGGCGCCGCGCTGCTCGGCACCGGCGGCGGCGGTGATCCGCATGCCGGCAGGTTGCTTGCCGCGCAGGCGATCCGGACCAACGGCAACATCACCGTGCTGGACCTCGACGACCTCGCCGACGACGACTTCGTGGTACCGACCGCGATGATCGGCGCGCCCAGCGTGCTGGTCGAGCGGATCCCGGCCGGTAACGAACCGGTGGACGCCCTGCGCGCGCTGGAGCGGCTGCTCGGCCGCACGGCGACCGCCACGATGCCGATCGAGTCGGGCGGGATCAACTCGATGATCCCGCTGTTCGTCGCGGGCACCGTGGGCCTGCCGGTGGTGGACGGCGACGGGATGGGGCGCGCCTTTCCCGAGCTGCAGATGGAGACCTTCGGCATCTACGGCTGCCCGGGGTCGCCGCTGGCCATCGCGGACGAGCGCGGGTACAGCGGGATCGTGGACACCGGGCAGGACAACAAGAAGATGGAGAAGTACGCCCGCGCGCTGGCCACCTCGATGGGCGGGGTCGGCTACGTCGCCGAGTATCCGATGAGCGGGGCGGACGTGAAGCGCACGGCGATCCCGCGCACGCTGTCGCTGGCCCTGCGCCTCGGGCGGACCCTGCGCGAGGCCCGCGAGCAGCACCGCGATCCGGTGGAGGCGCTGAGCGAAACGCTCTCGGAGACCCTCTACGAGAGCAGCGGGGTGGTCTTCGAAGGCAAGGTGATCGACGTACTGCGGAAGACCGACGGTGGATTCACCAAGGGTTCGGCGAAGCTGGTGTCCTTCGACGGCGGGTCCACCTGCCAGATCGACTTCCAGAACGAGTTCCTGCTCGCCCGCGTCGACGACCGGCCGGCCATCGTGGTCCCGGACCTGATCACCGTGCTGCACGCGGAAACCGGTGAGCCGATCACCGCCGAGCGGCTCCGCTACGGGCACCGGGTCCGGGTGTTCGCCATCGGCACGCCGGAGATCATGCGCACCCCGGAGGCGCTGGACACCTTCGGCCCCCGCGCGTTCGGCATCGACCTCGATTTCGTTCCGTTCGAACAACTCGCCGCCTCGAAGATCGGGAGTTCGGTATGACCGTGACCGAATCCGTGCTGCGCGCGGAATCCGTATCCGACGCCCTCGCCCGGCTCGCCGAGCTGGGCGAGCACGGCAGGCCGCTGGCCGGGGGAACCTGGGTGCTACGGGCGGGACTGCGCGGCGAAGACGATCCGTACCGCTACGTCGCGATCGGCGGCATCCCCGAGTTGGCCGAAGTGTCCTATGGGGACGGTGAACTGGGCGTCGGTGCGCTGGTCACGCACACCCGGCTGGCCGAACTGGTCGCCGGGCCGCCGGCCGCCGCACTGGTCGAGGCGGCCCGCGGCTCCGCGTTCCCCCAGGTGCGCAACGTGGCGACGATCGGCGGGAACCTCGCCGCGATCGGGTTCGCCGAGGCCGACCTGGTGCCCGCGCTGCTCGCCGGGGAGGCCGAGGTCGAGCTGGCCGGCCCGGCCGGCAGGCGGCGGATACCGGTGGTGGACTTCCTGGCGTGGCGGGAGAAGTCGGCGGGCGAGCTGATCACCACGGTGTTCCTGCCGACTCCCGCCGGCCGCCGGTCCGGGTTCGCCCGGTTGACCGTGCGCGGCTCGGGGGAGTACCCGATCGCCAACGCCGCGGTGTCGGTCGACCTCGACGCCGAGGGCGCCGTGCGCGCGGCCCGGATCGCGGTGGGCAGTGTCGAACCGGTCGCGAAACTCTGCCCGGTCGCTTCGGAATCCTTGGTGGGACACGGGTTCTCCGATCTCGAGGCGATCGAGGAGGCGGGCCGGATCGCGGCCAGGGAGTGCTCGGCGCGCGACGGTCTGGACGCGCCGGGCTGGTATCGGGCAGAGGTGCTTCCCACGTTGGTGCGCAGGGCGGCCGCACACGCCACCGGTCAGGAGGACAGCGAATGAAATGCTCGTTCACGCTCAACGGCAGGGCGGTCGAGGCCGAGATCGACGGCCTGACCCCGTTGCTCCGGCTGGTCCGTGACCACGCCGGTACCGGCACCAAGCTCGGCTGCGGGGAAGGCCGCTGCGGTGCGTGCACCGTGCTGGTGGACGGCGAGCCCGTGGCGTCCTGCCTGTACCCGGCGGCGAACGTCGAGGGCAGGCAGGTGCGGTCGATCGAGTCGATCGCGGCGCCGGACGCGCCGCTCTCGCCGGTCCAGGACGCGCTGCTCGACGGCGGGGCGGTCCAATGTGGAGCGTGCATCCCTGGCGTGGTGATGACGCTGACCGCGTTGCTGGAGAAGGAAAACCGGCCCTCGGAGGAGCGGGTGCGCACCGAACTGGTGGGCAACATCTGCCGGTGCACCGGCTACCACAAGATCGTGGAGTCGGCGCTGGCCGTGACCACCGCGAGCGAGGAGCCGGTATGACCGGGGTGATCGGGCAGAACCACCGCCGGGCGGACGGCGAGGCGAAGGTCCGCGGTACCGCGATCTACGGCATGGACTACACCGAGCGGGCGGCCCTGCACGCCAAGGTGCTGCGGGCCGAGGTACCGGCCGCGCGCGTCGTCCGGCTGGACACGAGCAAGGCGCAGGCCATGCCCGGGGTGTGGGCGGTGGCCACCGCGGCCGACGCGCCCGGCCTGTCCGGGATGATGGCGCTGAAGGACCAGCGGGTGTTCGCGGACGGGGTCATCCGCTACATCGGGGAGCCGATCGCGGCGGTGGCGGCGGAGACGCCGAGGCAGGCGCGGGCCGCACTGGCCGCCATCGAGCTGGAACTCGAGCCGCTGGAGCCGGTGTTCGACCTGGACGAGGCGCTGCGGCCGGAAACCCGGTTGGTCCATCCGGACTGGGAGAGCTACCAGACGATGGTGCCGGCGCCGCGGGAGGGCAACCTCGCCTGGCAGGCCAGCACCGAGCGCGGGGACGTGGACGCGGTGTTCGCCACCGCCGCGATCGTGGTGGAGGACGAGTTCCGCTCCCCGCGCCAGCACCAGTGCTCGATCGAACCGCACGCCGCGGTGGCCCGGTACGAGCAGGGCCGCTACATCGTGCACACCCCGACCCAGTTCCCGTTCCTGGTCCGGGGCCGGGTCGCCGAGCTGCTGGGCGTGCGCCCGTCCGAGATCCGGATCGTGGTGCCTACCATCGGCGGCGGATTCGGCGGCAAGCTCGACTCGATGCTCGAACCGCTGGCCTGCGTGCTGGCCCGTAAGGCAGGCCGCCCGGTGCGGATCGTCAACACCAGGGCCGAGGAGATGGCCACCGCCGCGCCGAGGGAGAACGCCGTCGTGCGGCTGCGGACCGCGGTGTCCGAGGACGGCGAGATCCTCGCGCAGGAGGCGGAGGTGCTCTCCGACAACGGCGCCAACTCCAGCGGGGAGACGGTCGCCTGCGCCAACATCCCGCCGCTGGTGCTCGGCGGCACCTACCGGATCCCGAACGCGCGCTACGTCAGCAAGGTAATCTACACCAACACCCCGCCGACCGCGGCGTTCCGGGGCGTGAACGGGCCGTACTGCGTGTTCGCCCAGGAGATGCACCTCGACCACATCGCCCGCGAGCTCGGGATGGACCGGCGGGAGATCCGGCGGCGCAACGTTCTCAAGGCGGGCGAGGCCATGGTCAACGGCCAGGTGCTCGACGACGCCGTGCTCACCGACGCGCTGGACACGGTGGAGCGGATGTCCGGCGAGGCAACGCCTTCGGGCAACCCCAAGGCGTTGCGGGGCACCGCGGTCGTCCCGCTGACCTGGATCACCAACCCCGGCCCGTCCGGCGCGAACGTGAAGCTGGACGAGGACGGCTCGATCGTGGTCACCGCGGCCGCCGCGGAGATCGGCACCGGCGCGGTGGCCACCGGGATCCGGCAGCTCGTCGCCGCCGAGTTCGGCGTGCCGTTCGAGCGGGTGGTGGTCACCCCGCCGGACACCGACGCTGCCGGGTACGACCACGGCGCCCAGGGCAGCCGCACGACGGTCGGCATGGGCAACGCCGCGCTCGACGCGTCGGCCAAGGTGCGCGACCAGATCCTGGACGTGGCCGCCGGCCTGCTCGAAGCCGACGTGGCCGACCTCGAACTCGCCGACGGCGCGGTCGGCATCAGCGGGGTGCCGGACCGCAAGGTCACGCTCGCCGAGGTGGCCGGTGCGGCGCTGTTCACCACCGGGCCGATCGCGGCGGCCGGTTCGTTCGCGGCGCCACCTATCCCGTTCGACGCCGGCTGCATGGTCGGCGCCCTGTTCACCAACTTCTTCGCCGCGACCTACCACGCGCACTTCGCCGAGGTGGAGGTCGACCCGGACACCGGTAAGGTCACCGTGCTCCGGTACGCGGTGGCCCAGGACGTGGGCAAGGCGATCAACCCGCAGATGATCGAGGGACAGATCCACGGCGGCGTGGTGCAGGGCCTCGGGTTCGCGCTGTACGAGAACCTGCGGCTGGACGGCGGCCTGGTCCTGGATCAGGGACTGGAGTCCTACCGGCTGCCGACCGCGCTGGACGCGCCGCCGATCGACATCCAGCTCCTGGAGAACCCGTACCCGCACGGCCCGCTCGGGGCCAAGGGCGTGGCCGAACCTCCGCTGGTGCCGGTGGCCGCGGTAATCGGGTGCGCGGTGGCCGACGCGATCGGCGTGCCGGTGCGGTCCCTGCCGCTGAGTCCCTTCGACGTACTGGCCGCGCTCCGCGACAAGCGGCGCGACGAGGTCTGAGAGTTCCGAGAGTTCCTGCCCAGGACCGCGACACGGCGGACGAGGTGGTGATGGTGCGGTGACGGTAACGCTCTCCGTGGCCGACGTGCGGGACACGCACGCGGATTTCGGCGGCTACCAGACGACCCTGGCCGGCCTGCTGGAAAGACTCGGGGCCGGTACGGCCGAGGTCCTCTGCGCACCGGGTGGCCTCGCCGTCCCGGTGCGCGCCCCGGTCATCTGGGACAGCGAAAGCCCGTCCGAGCTCGAGCCGGGCGATCTCATCCTCGCGGTGGGCGTGTCGCTGGACTCGCCCGCGTTCGGCGCGTTGCTGTCCCCCGCCGCGGCCGCCGGTGCGGCCGGGATCGCGGTGAAGGGGCTCTGCGACGCGGCGGAGGTCGAGGACATCGCCCGGCGTACCGGGGTCGCAGTGCTCAGCGTGCCGCGCGGGCTGCCGTGGGCTGAGTTGCACATGCAGGTGCGTTCGGTGCTGGACACCGATCCGGCACTGGCCGGCGAAGCACCCGGGGACGTGTGCCGCGACCTGTTCGATCTCGCCGATGCCGCCGCGCGGATCCTGGGCGGCACGGTCGAGATCGCGGACAGCGCGATGCGGCTGCTGGCCTTCGCGAACTCCGACGGCGCGGTGGACGAGCTGCACCGGGCGTGGATCTTCGAACGGCGGGCGCCCGCGGAGTTCCTCTCGTGGTTGCGGCGGGCCGGGGTGTTCGGGCGGTTGCGCGAATCCGTTCGCCCGATCCTGGTGTCCCGGCCGGGCAGTCGGCGCCGGCTCGCGATCGAGATCCGGGCCGGCATCGAGATCCTGGGCTACCTGTGGCTGATCGAGGGTGCCCAGGGACTGCCGCCCTCGATTGGCGAGCGGCTCGCCGAGATCGCCCGGACGACCGGTGCCGCGCTGGTTCAGCGGCGGGCGGAGACCGATCCGGCGCGACACCTCCGGGCCCGCTGCCTCCAGGGCGTGCTCGAGGGCAGGGTCCCGGCACGTACGGCCGCCGACGAGCTGGGCATCGGCCCGGGGAAGTGCCGGTTGGTGGCCTTCGGCGCGGCCGGCCGGCGGGTACCGGACCGGGTCGCGGTGAAGTACGCGCACGACCTGATCACCCTGCGGGTGGAGTCCGGCTGCCCGGGCGCGACCGTGCTGCCGTTCTTGGACCGGTGCTACGTGTTCGTGGCCGACGCCGAGTCCGGGCTGGACAGGATCCAGCCGCTCGCCGAGGAACTGGTGTCGCTGGTGGACAAGCAGCTCGGCCTGGCCATGGTGGCCGCGATCGGTGGTGTGGTGACCGAGTGCGACGAGCTGCCGGCGGCCCGGCGCGAGGTGGATCGCGCGCTGCGGCTGCTCGGGACGCGTCGCGGGCAGCCGGTGGCGCTCGCGGAGGAACTACGTTCGCACGCGGTGCTCGACGAACTATCCGAACTCGCCCGGGACCGACCGCACCTGCTGCGCGGCCGGATCGACGTGCTGCTCGAACTCGAAGCGGCGGGCAAGACCGAGTACTTGCCGACCCTGCGCGCCTACTTCGACGCGGCGTGCGACCTGACCCAGGCGGCGAAAGCGCTTTTCGTGCACCGCAACACGCTGCGCTACCGGCTGCGGCGGATCTCCGAGCTGTGCGGCCTCGATCTGGCGGATCCGGTGGACCGTTTGGTCGCCGAATTGCAGCTCAGGCTGCGGTGCGCGGAGTAGTCACCGGTGGATTCGGCCTGAGGTACCGGAAAGCGCGTGGCCGGAGCCCCGCCACGTCTCGGCGATCATTTCGGCGGCGATCGGGATCGCAGCTTCGCCAGCCGCGCTTCGGGCACGCCGCATCGCGACAGTCAACCGAACCGGGGCAGCACCGTCTTCGCGGCCAGCCGGAGTTCGTCGGTCGCGGTCTCCGGGGTGACCGGGGCCAGTACCACGCTAGTCGCGCCGGCGGCCAGCAGGGCACGCACCCGCTGGGTCACCTCGTCCGGGTTGCCGGCGACCGCGAGCTCGTCCACCCACTCGTCGGGCATCTCCCTGGTCAGCCGGTCGGTGCCGCCGTCGGAGAGCAGTTCCGCCAGCCGGTCGTTGTAGCCGAAGGCGCCGGAGAGCGGGTTGTGCGGACCGAGCGCGGCGAGGTACAACGCCACCGACGCGCGGGCGGCGTTCTTCGCGGTCTGGCTGTCCTCGTGCACGCTGAACAGGGCGAACGTGGGCACCTCGTGCTGCTGCGTGCTGCCTTCGGGGATCCCTTCGCGGATGTGCGCGACGGCGGACTCGAGGTACTTGGTGCCCGCCAGCACGCTCATCACCGTGCCGTCGGCGATGCGGCCGGACAGCTTCAGCGACTTCGGCCCGACCACGCCGGTCAGGATCGGCACCGGTTGCGTGGCGGGGTGGCTCAGCGCAACCGACCGGAAGGTGAACCGCTTTCCTTCCACGTCAAGGGTTTCCCCGGCGAGGAGCCGGCGCACCCCGGTCACGCACTCGTCGAGCGTGGCCAGCGGCGACTTCGGGGTCAGCCCCATCTGGTTGGTCCAGAACGGCACGCCGTGCCCGATCCCGGCGCGGAACCGGCCGGGATGGGTGCGGGCGAGGTTGGCGATCTCCATCGCGGTGACCGCGGGATGCCGAGCCACGGATGCGATCACCCCGAGGTTGACGGTGATCCGCTCGGTGGCGTTCAGCGCGGCGGCGGCCGCGGTGAACCCGCCGTAGCAGAAGTAGTCCTCGGCGACCCACACGTCACCGAAACCGAGCTCCTCGGTCAGCGCGGCGGTCGGGCCCACCTGCTCCGGCGGCGTGGTGGTTGAGACGAGGACGGCGAGTGGGTTGCCGCTCATGGTTTCTCCTCGGGAATGGCAGTGGACTGCTCGGACGTGCTCAACGGAGGGCGGGGCGGCGCAGGATGGCGGCGATCGCGGCCAGAGCCAGCAGCCCCAGTACCGCCGGCGCGAGCCGCTTGAGCACCGGGAAACCCGCGACACCGAAGACGTCGATCGCGTCGTTGCCCGCGACGGAGGGGCCCGCCGCCGGTCCCGCGGCCGGCCGGGAGTCACCCGTGCTCGCCGCCGGAGCCGGGGCCGGGCCGGCGGTGGCGCCGCTCAGCTGGCCGGAGAGCCGGGTGGCGAACTCGTCCAGCAGCTTGTTGCTGACCTCCTGCAGCACCCCGCGGCCGAACTGCGCGGGCCTCCCGGTGATGGTGAAGTCGGTGATCACGTGCACGGCGGTCTGGCTGCCCTGCTCGGCCAGCGTCGCGGTGACGGTCGCCTTCGCGGTCCCGGCGCCCTTCTTCTCCTTGCCCGCCGCGGAGATCACCACGCGGTGGGCGTCGGCGTCCTTCTCGGTGAACGTGGCGTTGCCGGCGTAGGTCAGCGCCATCGGCCCGAGCTTGACCTTCACCGTGCCGGTGAACTCCTCGCCGTGCACCTCGCCGAGGGTGGCGCCCGGCATGCACGGCGCGACCCGCTCCACGTCGAGCAGCGCCTGCCACGCCTGCTCGACCGGGACGGGAACGACGAAGTTGTGTTCGAGCCGCATCAGGTTTCTCTCCTCGTGGTGACTTCGTCAGCCGCCGATGACCGACATCGAACGGTGGGGCTGGACGAATCCGGGGTCGTTGATGCCGTGCCCGGCGCGTTTCGCGGCGACGCAGTCGCGCAGCACCGTGGCCAGGTCGGCGTCGGAACCACCGGCACGCAGCGGTTCGCGGAGGTCGCTCTCCTCCCGGGCGAACAGGCAGTTGCGCAGGTAGCCGTCCGCGGTGAGGCGCAGCCGGTCGCAGGTGCCGCAGAACGGCTTCGTGACGCTGGCGATCACGCCCACCGTCGCCGGCCCGCCGTCGACGTGGAAGGTTTCGGCCGGTGCGCTGCCACGGCGGGGGACCGGGGTCAGGGTCCACCGCCGCGCCAGCCGGTCGAGGATCTCCCGCCCGTCGACCATGTTCTCGCGGCGCCAGCCGTGCTGCGCGTCCAGCGGCATCTGCTCGATGAAGCGCAGCTGGTACCCCTTGGCCAGGCAGAACTCCAGCAGGTCCTCGGCCTCGTCGTCGTTGATCCCGCGCATGAGCACCGCGTTCACCTTGACCGGGGTGAGCCCGGCCCGCTGGGCCGCCGCCATCCCGGCGAGCACCTCGTCCAGCCGGGCGCGGCGGGTGAGTTCGGCGAACCGGTCACGGCGCAGCGTGTCGAGCGAGATGTTCACCCTGTGCAGACCGGCCGCGTGCAGTGCTTGCGCCATCCGAGCGAGCCCGACTCCGTTCGTGGTCAAGCTCAGCATGACTTCCGGGTGCGTTGTGGACACCCGGCGCACGATGTCCACGAGACCGCGGCGCAGCAGGGGTTCCCCACCGGTGAACCGGATGTCGGTGATGCCCTCCGCCACCGCGACCCCGAGCACGCGAGCGAGTTCGTCGTCGGTGAGCAGCTCCGGCTTCGGCAGCCAGGACATCCCTTCCGCCGGCATGCAGTACGTGCAGCGCAGGTTGCAGCGGTCGGTCAGCGAGACGCGCAGGCTGGTGTGCCGGCGGCCGAAGGTGTCAACCAGCACGCGCGCTCCTGTCCGCCCCGATCGTTCCGGCCCGCCCCCGGATGGGTGAGCCGCTGACCGGTCCAGTCTCGGTTACCGGAAGCCCACTTCGTAATGACCGATCCGGAAAAGATCAAGGGCGAGCTTGGTGCGATCGGTCAATTGACCCAGCACTAGGCCGGATGGAGTCTTTCCCTGAGCCATGCGGCGATCCGCTCGACTGCCGCCACCCGCCACGAACCTGGAAGGTGTCCCTTGGTTGTGCAGAGCAAACCGCCTGGCGTCATCGGCGCCAAGGTGCAACGGAAGGAAGACCCGCGGCTGATCACCGGGCGGGGTCAGTTCCTGGACGACGTCGCCCTGCCCGGCATGCTCGAAGCGGCGGTGCTGCGCAGCCCGTTCGCGCACGCCCGCATCACGCACATCGACGTGAGCGAGGCCCGCGCGCTGCCGGGTGTGTTCGACGTGATCGTCGGTTCCGACGTGCTCGAAGCCACGAAGATGTCGCAGCCGGTGATCTGGCAGCTCGTCCCCGACCAGCTCATGCCCGAGGGCCGTGTGCTGGCCACCGACCGGGTCCGGTTCGTGGGCCAGCCGGTCGCCGCGGTCGTGGCGACCAACCGCTACGTCGCCGAGGACGCCCTCGAACTGATCGCGGTCGAGTACGAGGAGCTACCCGCCGTCGTCTCGCTGGAGGACGCGCTCGCCGAGGGCGCGCCGAAGCTGTACGACGAGTGGCCGGACAACGTCAGCTGCCGCACCACGATCCCGAAGGGGGACGTGGACAAGGCGTTCGCCGAGGCCGAGGTCGTGGTCACCAAGACCTTCCGGCACGGCCGCCAGATGGGCACCCCGCTGGAGACCCGAGGCTGCGTGGCCACCTGGGACCCGTTCACCGACCGGCTCGACATCTGGATGTCGAACCAGTCGCCGAACCTCGCCCGCGACCTGCTCGGCGACGTGCTGGGCATTCCGGGCGACAAGGTACGCGTGCGCGTGCCCGACGTCGGTGGCGGGTTCGGCAACAAGTTCGACTTCTACGCCGAAGAGGTCGTCGCCTCGATCCTGTCCAAGCGCACCGGGCGGCCGGTCAAGCTGATCGAGGACCGGCTGGAGAGCTTCGTGGCCAACGCGCACTCCCGCGAGCAGCGCCTCGACGTCGAGCTGGCGGCCACAAAGGACGGTAAGATCACCGGGCTGCGCTGCACGATCTACGGTGTGCTCGGCGGTCAGCTCGCCACCGTGGGCATCGGCCCGAACTGGCTGACCGCGGCGATGCTCGGCGGCCCGTACGACATCCCGAACATCGAGGCAAACGTCGTCGGCGTGGTCACCAACCGCTCGCCGTACGGCTCCTACCGCGGCTGGGGCCAGCCGAAGGCGAACCTGGTGCACGAGCGCATGCTCACCCTGCTCGCGCGGGAGCTGGACATGGACCCCAACGAGGTCCGGCGCAGGAACCTCATCCCGGAGAAGGCATTCCCGTACCAGAGCGCGGTGTTCGTCTACGACACCGGCCGGTACCACGACTGCCTGCGGGCGTGTACCGACGCGGTGGCCGAGCGCGGCTGGCACGAGCGCAAGGCGGCCGCCGCGAAGGAGGGCCGCAAGCTCGGCATCGGCTACTCGTTCCACGTGGAGATCACCGCGTTCGGCCCGAGCCGGATGTTCAACTCCGCCGGCCTGCAGCACTCCTCCTTCGACGAGGAGGTGGTGCGGATGGACTCCACCGGCAAGGTCACCGTCTACACCGGACAGACGGCGCTCGGCCAGGGCGTGCAGACGGCGCTCGCCCAGGTCGCCGCCGACTCGCTCGGTGTGCCGTTCGAGGACGTGAGCGTGGTGTACGGCGACACCGACAGCTGCCCCTACACGGGGTACGGCACCGGGGCCAGCCGGGCCGCGTCGGTGGGTGGCGCCGCGGTGCTCACCGCGTCGAAGCGGCTCAAGGAGAAGCTCGTGCGGATCGCGGCGCACATGCTCGAAGCCGCACCGGAGGACCTGGTCGTCGAAAACGGCACGATCAGCGTCGCCGGCGCACCGGGCCGCTCGGTCAGCACCGCCGAGATCGGCGACGCGGCCTACCGCAGGCTCGACGGCAAGCTCCCGCCCGGCGAGTCGCCTACGCTGGAGGAGCGCGAGGTCTTCGACCCGGAGAACGTCGCGTTCTCATACGGCTGCACCGCGATCCTGGCCGAAGTGGACCCGGAGACCGGGCACGTCCAGCTGCTGGACTACCTGATGGCGCACGACTGCGGCACCGTGATCAATCCGACCATTGTGGACGGTCAGATCCACGGCGGGGCGGCGCAGGCGATCGGCGGCGCGCTGTACGAGGAACTGATCTACGGCGAGGACGGGCAGATCCAGACCACCACGTTCATGGACTACCTGTTGCCCACCGCCGCCGAGATTCCGCCGTTCGAGGTGCTGCACATGGAGACCCCGTCCGACCACATCCCCGGCGGGTTCAAGGGCGTCGGAGAGGGCGGCACGATCGGCGGTGGCGCGGCGATCGCGGAGGCGATCGAGGACGCGCTGGACGGTCTCGACATCACCATCACCCAGCTGCCGGTGACCCCGCCGCGCCTGCTGGAGCTGATCGAGCGCGCGGGAGGTGCGGCGTGAAACCTGCTCCCTTCGACTACGTGCGGGCCGAGTCCGTCGAGCACGCGGTGCACGCACTGACCGGCGGCGACGGGGACGCGAAGGTACTGGCCGGTGGCCAGAGCCTGGTCCCGCTGCTGTCGATGCGGCTGGCCCGCCCGTCGGTCCTGGTCGACATCAACCAAGTGTCCGACTTGGACTATGTCCGGCTGGACGGGGACGTGCTGCGGATCGGCGCGCTGACCCGGCACCGCACGGTGGAGACCTCGCCCGAGGTGGCCCGGCACGTGCCGCTGCTGGTCGACGCGCTGCGGTATGTGGGGCACGTGACGATTCGCAACCGCGGCACGATCGGCGGCAGCGTCGCGCACTCCGACCCGGCCGCGGAGCTGCCCTCGGTGCTGGTCGCGCTGGACGGCCGGGTCGTGCTGGAAGGCCCGGACGGCAGGCGGGAGGTCGCCGCGGCGGACTTCTTCGAGGGTTACCTCACCACGGCCGCCGAGCCGGACGAGCTGCTGACCGAGATCATCGTGCCGGTCTCCCCGCGTGGTACCGGCGTGTGTGTCCAGGAGCAGGCGCGGCGCCACGGCGACTTCGCGCTGGTGGCCGTGTTCAGCGCGGTGTCGCTGGACGCGGCGGGCAAGGTCGCCGACGTGCGGCTGGGCATCGCCGGGACGAACGCGACCCCGCTGCGGCCCGAACGTGCCGAGTCCCTGCTCGTCGGTGAATCCCCGAGCGAGCAGGCGATCGCGGCCGCGGCCGCGGCAGCCGCGGCCGCGACCGGCTCGGTCGGGGACATCCATGCCACGGCGAAGTACCGCACCACCGTCGCCGAAGTACTCACCCGTCGCGCGCTGCAGGGCGCCGTCGCCAACACGAACGGACACCACTGATGGCCACCACAGTCCGGATCTCGGTCACCGTCAACGGCAGGACGTTCCAGGCGGACTGCGAACCGCGCAAGACGCTCGCGGACTTCCTGCGCCAGGACTGCGGCGGCACCGGTGTGCACCTCGGCTGCGAACACGGGGTGTGCGGCGCCTGCACCGTCCTGCTCAACGGCCGCACCGTCCGATCCTGCTGCCTGCTCGCGGTGCAGGCGGACGGCGCGGAGATCACCACCATCGAGGGCCTGGCCACCGGCGGCGAACTGCACCCGATGCAGCGGGCCTTCGCCAACAATCACGGCCTGCAGTGCGGATTCTGCACGCCGGGCATGATCCTGACCGCCTGCGAGCTGCTGGCGGACAACCCGGCGCCGAGCGACGAGGAGATCAGGGAGGGCATTTCCGGGAACCTGTGCCGGTGCACCGGATACCACGGCATCGTGAACTCAATCCGGGAGGTGGCCGATCAGCGCGCCGGAAAGTGATCCGGTGCCGGCCGGCGGACTTCCCTTCGCCTCGGTCGACGAGGTCGAGAAGGCACTGCGGGAGGCCGGTTACCTGCCCGACCGGGGGCTGGCGACCGGGATCCATCTGGCGCTGGGCATGCGGCGCCCGCTGCTGCTGGAAGGCGAGCCCGGCGTCGGCAAGACCGACGTCGCCAAGCGGCTCGCCGGAGTGCTCGGGCTGGATCTCATCCGCCTGCAGTGCTACGAGGGAATCGACGCGGCACAGGCGATCTACGACTGGGACTACAGCCGGCAGTTGCTGCACGCCCGCCTGACCGCCGAGACGGGCGGTCCCGGCCGGGTGGGCACCGCCGATCTCTACGGTCCCGAGTTCCTGCTCGAGCGGCCGCTGCTGCGGGCCGTGCGGACGGGCGGAGGATGCCTGCTGCTGATCGACGAACTCGACCGCGCCGACGACGAGTTCGAGGCGTTCCTGCTGGAGATCCTGTCGGAGCACGCGGTGACGATCCCGGAGATCGGCACCGTGTGCTCCGCCGAGCCGCCCGCCATCGTGATCACCTCCAACCGCACCCGGGAGCTGCACGACGCGCTCAAGCGCCGCTGCGTCTACCACTGGATCGAGTTCCCCACCGTGGAAAGGGAAACCGAGGTCGTCCGGATCCGGGTGCCCGAAGCGGACGACCGGCTCGCCCGGTCGATCGCCGAGACGGTGGCCCGGTTGCGTGAGCTCGACCTGGCGAAACGACCGGGGATCGCGGAGACCGTGGACTGGGCGCGCGCGTTGACCATGATCGGGGCGCGCGAACTGAACCCCGAGCTGGCCGACGCCACCGTGGGCGTGGTGATCAAGGGGCGGGAGGATCTCGGCACGGTCCGCCAGGCGCTGGGTGAGATCGTCGGTGGCTGAGCCGTCCGGTGTGCCGGAGCCCGCGCGGGACCTGGTCGGGTTCGTGGCCGAGCTGCGCCGGCACGGGGTCCACGTCGGACAGGGCAGGACGATCGAGTTCTGCCGGGCCGCCACCCTGGTCGAACCACGCGACCTCTACTGGTCTGGCCGGCTCACCCTGATCGGCCGGGCCGAGGACCTGCCGCGCTACGACAAGGCGTTCGTGACCTACTTCGCCCGGCTGCCCGAGCAGGCGGAGAGCCGGAACGAGCAGGAGGAGGCGTATCCCGGCGGGCCGAGCGATCTGGTGTCCGGGGAGGACGACAGTGCCGAGGAGGAGGGCCTCGCCAGCGAGGTGGAGTTGCTGGCCCACAAGGACTTCGCCGAGCTGTCCGAGGCCGAGCTCGCGAAGGTCGCCGCGCTCATCGAACGGTTGCGGTTGCGGGTCCCGCCGCGCCGGGTCCGCCGCTGGCGCCGCGCGCCGTCGGGGCCGATCGACCTGCGGCGCACGGTGCGCCGGGCACTCCGGCAGGGTGGCGAAGCCGTCGAGCTGCGGCGCCGGCGACGGGTGCGCAAGCCGCGCCGGCTGATCCTGCTGCTCGATGTGTCGCACTCGATGCGGGACTACGCCCGGTCGCTGCTCGTCTTCGCGCACTCGGCGCTGCGTGGCCGGCATCCGATGGAGGTGTTCTGTTTCGGCACCCGCCTGACCAGGCTCACCCGGGTGCTGTCCACCTCCTCCGTGGAGACCGCGCTGGCCGCAGCCGCCGATCGCGTGCTGGACTGGGACGGCGGCACCAGGATCGGCCCGTCGCTGAAGACGTTCCTCGACACCTTCGGGCGGGCCGGGCCGGCCAGGGGAGCGATCGTGGTGCTCTGCTCCGACGGCTTGGAGCAGGGCGACCCCGCGGTGCTCGGTACCCAGATGGAGCGGCTGTCGAAACTCGCGTACCGGATCATCTGGCTGAACCCGCTCAAGGGCGGGCTCGACTACCAGCCGCTGGCCCGCGGCATGCGGGCCGCGCTGCCGCACATCGATGTCTTCTCCAGCGGGCACAACTTCGCCTCGCTTGAGCACCTGGCCGAAGTTCTCTCCGAAGCCGGCGGTTCGCGGTCCGGGGACCGGCCCCGGCGGAACCTAGACTGAGCCTATGTGGCAGCTGGGCGCGGACGACGTCGACGACCTCGCGCGTGGTGCGGAGCTGCTGGGCGGCGGCGGTGGCGGCGAGGTGCGGGTGGCCACGCTGCTGGCCAAGCAGCTGTTGCGGCGCGAGCCGCTCACCGTGCTGTCCCCGGCGGAACTGCCCGGCGACGCACGCGCCGTCCCGATCGGACTGATCGGCTCGGTCACCGTCTTCGAGGAGCGGTTCACCGCCGGTACCGAGTTCGGCGCGGTCGTCGGCGCGCTCGAACGGCACACCGGCGAGGAGGTGTCCGCGGTGCTCGCGTTCGAAGCGGCGGGGGTCAACCTCCTGCTGCCGGTGGTGGCCGCCGCGCGGCTCGGGGTGCCGCTGCTGGACGCCGACGGGGAAGGCCGGGCGCTGCCGAACCTCGACCAGACGGTGTTCACCCTGGCGCGGCTGCCGGTGACCCCGATGGTGCTGGCCGACGCGCTGATCGGGACGGTGATCATCGACGCGCGCGAGGCCGCGCAGGCGGAGCGGCTCGCGCGGGCCGGGGCGGTCGCGATGGGCGGCTGGGCGCTGGTCGGGTTCGCCCCGCAGCGCGCCCGCGACCTGGACCGCTTCGCCATCCGGAACTCGATCTCCCTGGCCAAGGGCGTGGGAAAGTTGTTACGGCGGAAGAAGCTCGACGAGCTGCTGGACACCTACGGCGGGCGGATCCTGTTCCGGGGCACCATCGTGGAAACCGACCGGCGTTACGGCAACGGGTACGGCAGGGGAACCCTGGTGCTGCAGCATGCCGAGGACAGCGAGCGGTTCCTGCACGTGGAGTTCCAGAACGAGTACTACCTCGCGGTGGAGAACGGCGAGCTCCGCGCGTCCGTGCCGGACGTGATCTGCCTGCTCTCCTCGCCCGGCATGAACCCGTTGCGCACCGAGCACGTGCGCAACGGCCTGACCGTCACGGTGCTCGCCCTGCCGTGCGCCCCGGCCTGGCGTACCTCGGCCGGGCTCGGCCTCGCCGGGCCGCGCGCGTTCGGGTACGACGTCGACTACACCGTCCCGAACGGGGTCGCGTAATGGAACAGGAGCGGGGCGACCCACCCGTGCACGTCCGCAACCTGATCGCCGGGAAGTGCCTCGGCACCGCCGAACTGGTCGGCGGGGAGTCCGGATTGGACACCCCGGTGGAGTCGGTCACCGTGGTGTCCTCAGCCGACGCGTCGACCGGCTTGCCCATCGGCGCCCTGATGGTGGCCATGCTGATCGACGACTCGGCGGTCCAGGCGGAGGTCCTGCTGCGCCGGGCCGCGGCGGCGCGCGCGGCCGCGGTCGTGCTGGCGACCTCGCGCCGCCTGCTGCTGTCCACCAAGAAGCTCGCGGACCGGCTGGGCATCGCGCTGTTCACCGTGCGCGAGTCCGAGGCCGTCGGGGTCGCCTGGCGGGTGGAACAGGTCGTCCGGGAGCCGTCGCGGGCGTTCCTGCCGGTGCTGGCGCGGGTGATCACGCGGTTGCAAGTCCCGGCGCAGAGCGCCGCGGAGGTGGTCGAGGTGGTCAGCACGGAGCTGGGGTGTACGGTCGCGCTGGTCGGGCCGGACGGCAGCACGCTGGCCGGGAAGGCGCCACCGGACATCGACGTGGAGCTGTTCGCGATGCCGATCGCGCACACGGTGGTGGTGGACGACGGTTTCCGGCTCTACTCGCCGATCGTGGTGGAGACCCCGGTGCGCGCCGAATCGTGGCTGGTCGCGGCGACGCCGGCGTGGCACCGGTCGTGGGTGTCGGTGGCCCATCAGGTGTGCACGGTGGCCGGGCTCGCCGCCCGGTCCTGGGTGCTGCGGGGGCGCCTGCTCGCCGAGGCGGAGGCGCGCGACCACAGCGTCCTGCTCGCCGAGTTGCTGGAGGGTCAGCAGGTGCTCTCGCAGGGCACCGTGGAGCGCGCGCTCAAGGCCGGATGGCGGCTCGACGGCTGGCACACCGGTATCCATCTGCGCGAGGTGGAGTCGAGCACCGCGCGATGGCGGCCGACCGGGGAGGTCCGCGACCGGCTCCGGGCGCAGGGGATCGACGGGCCGGTCGTCGAACGCAGCGACGGCTGGGTCTGCTGGGTCACCGAAGAACGGGAACCGTCGTCGCAGTCCTATCGGGACATCACCGCCCGGCTGGCGCGCGCGGTGGAGGAGCTGACCGAGACCGTGCGGGTGGTGGCCGGGGTCGGCCGGCCGTGCGCCGGGGCGTCCGGCATCGCGCGGAGCCTCGGGGAGGCGCACGAAGCGGCGCTGTTCGCCGGTACCGGCCGGGACGCCAGCCCGGTGGAGCACATCGACCGGCTCGGCCTGCGGCGGCTGCTGTCCGGGTGGTACCACTCGGACGCGTTCCGGAGCTACGCGTACTCGCTGCTGCAGCCGTTGCTGGGGGACGACGACGGCGCGGAGCTGCTGGCGACGCTGGCGGTGTACCTGGACCGCGAATCGTCCGCGACGTCGACCGCCGCGGCGCTGGGGGTGCACCGCAACACGGTCAGCTACCGCATCGGCCGGGTGGAACGGCTGCTGTCGGTCAACCTGGCCAACGCCGATGACCGGCTGGTACTGCAACTCGCCTGCCGTGTCGTCGAACCGGACACCGGGGCGCACCGGTGATTTGTCTGCGCTTTTCGCCGTGCTTTTCCGGGAATTTTCCCGGAGTTTTTCACCGAGCCTTCTCGGTGTTTTCCGTGCTTTCCCCGATCAGCCCACGGCCTGCCGCCCTGGGGCGAGGGGATGAGCAAGGGGACTTTGCTGCCCAAGAAAGGTAGTAAAGGTCCCTTGCTCCCGCCCCGGAGCGAGAAGTCCGCAAGTATCGTCGAAATGGCGGCAAAGGCGACGATCAATGGCCGGTCAGCAAACTTTTCCAAGGATCTCTCATTCGGC
Source organism: Amycolatopsis methanolica 239 (assembly GCF_000739085.1). Lineage (NCBI taxonomy): Bacteria > Bacillati > Actinomycetota > Actinomycetes > Pseudonocardiales > Pseudonocardiaceae > Amycolatopsis > Amycolatopsis methanolica. Next base: position 1,145,164 of record NZ_CP009110.1, read on the forward strand.
TCAATTCGGTGGGACATTGGCATTATCGCGAGCACGCGCGCTCGATCCGAAAACACGGTGGGTGGCGCGGGCGTGGGTTTCGCCCTGGGGCATCGGTGGGGTTACCGCTGACGCTGCGCAGTCGCCGCGGTGGCCGACAGTGGCTAACAAGTCATAACAAAGTTGGATCACGGAATAGCTAGATCATCTCGTGTGTTGATCACGGCGTGAGGAAGGGCGAGCAGCCACCATGGCTCGTCTCCGACGAGCCGCGGACACGTGTCCCACCGCTGCTGCCGGTCGCCGTGCCACGCCGAGTCGATCGTCCCGGCCGCCCGCGACTGCACGACCGCAAGGTGCTCTGTGGGATCTTGTTCGTTCTATACACCGGGATTTCATGGGAGTTCCTTCCACAGAGTTGGGGTTCGGATCGGGCATGACCTGTTGGCGATGCCTGCGGGATTGGAACGATGCCGGGGTCTGGCAGTGCCTGCACGAGTCCCTGTTGGCCGAACTGCACGCCGCGGGCGCGCTGGATTGGTCGAGGGTGGTGGTGGACGGTTCGCGCGTGCGGGCCTTGAAGGGCGGCCCGAAACCGGGCCGAGCCCGGTCGACCGTGCCCGAACCGGCTCGAAACACCACCTGATCACCTAAGCGCACGGCATCCCGTTGCCGGTGTCGCTGACCGGCGGCAACCGCAACGACATCACCCAGTTGATGCCGCTGGTTGAGTCGATCCCGCCGGTGCGAGTTCGACGCGGCCGTCCCCGTCGTCGCCCCGACGCCGTCTACGCCGACCGTGCGGGACTGTTCCAAGTTCGGTGTTTCTGGCCCGACACGCCGGCACCTGATCGTGCCCGAACGCACTGCCAGGTTGCCTGGGATTCCTGCGTCGGGGGCCGTGGTGTTTGCCCAGTGCGCGCCGACCTGCATCGATCGGCAGCTTTTCACACAGAGTGAGTAACGGCCGGTTCCGCGCAGGCAGCAGAACCGGCCGTTTCTCCGCTTTGACGGCCTGTAGACGGCCTGAGGTGGCCGACAACAGGCGCTTTACCAGGTCAGACCCGGTTTCGCATCACACGTCGTAGTACAGCGCGAACTCGTACGGGTGCGGACGCAGCCGCAGCGGGTCGATCTCGGTCTCGCGCTTGAGCGAGATCCACGTCTCGATGACGTCCGGGGTGAACACGCCGCCCTCGGTGAGGAAGTCGTGGTCGGCCTCGAGGTTGTTCAGCACCTCGTCGAGCGTCGCCGGGACCTGCTTGACGTCCTTGGCCTCCTCCGGCGGAAGCTCGTAGAGGTCCTTGTCGATCGGCTCCGGCGGCTCGATCTTGTTCTTGATGCCGTCCAGGCCGGCCATCATCATCGCGGCGAACGCGAGGTACGGGTTGCCGGACGAGTCCGGGCACCGGAACTCGATGCGCTTGGCCTTGGCGTTGGACCCGGTGATCGGGATCCGGACGCAGGCCGAGCGGTTGCGCTGCGAGTACACCAGGCTGACCGGCGCCTCGAAGCCCGGCACCAGGCGGTGGTAGGAGTTCACCGTCGGGTTGGTGAAGGCCAGCAGCGACGGGGCGTGGGCCAGGATGCCGCCGATGTAGTGGCGCGCCATGTCCGACAGGCCGGCGTAACCGGACTCGTCGTAGAACAGCGGCTGGCCGTCCTTCCACAGCGACTGGTGGCAGTGCATGCCCGAACCGTTGTCACCGAACAGCGGCTTCGGCATGAAGGTCGCGGTCTTGCCGGCGTTCCACGCGGTGTTCTTCACGATGTACTTGAACAGCTGCAGGTCGTCCGCAGCGTGCAGCAGCGTGTTGAACTTGTAGTTGATCTCGGCCTGGCCCGCGGTGCCCACCTCGTGGTGCGCGCGCTCGAGCGTGAAGCCGGAGTTGATCAGCTTCTGGCTGATCTCGTCACGCAGGTCGGCGAAGTGGTCCACCGGCGGGACGGGGAAGTAGCCGCCCTTGAAACGGGTCTTGTAACCGCGGTTGCCGCCCTCTTCGTGGCGGCCGGTGTTCCACCAGCCCTCGACCGAGTCGATCTCGTGGAAGGAGCCGTTCTCACGCGAGTCGAAGCGCACCGAGTCGAACACGTAGAACTCGGCCTCGGGGCCGAAGAACACGGTGTCGGCGACGCCGGACTCGGCGATGTACTGCTCGGCCTTGCGCGCGATGTTGCGCGGGTCGCGGCTGTAGGCCTCGCGGGTGAAGGGGTCGTGCACGAAGAAGTTGATGGAGAGGGTCTTCTCCTTGCGGAACGGGTCGATCCGCGCGGTCTCCGGGTCGGGCAGCAGCAGCATGTCGGACTCGTGGATCGACTGGAAGCCGCGCACCGAGGAGCCGTCGAAGGCCAGGCCCTCTTCGAACGCGTCCGCGTCGAACGCCTTCGCAGGGACGGTGAAGTGCTGCATCACACCCGGCAGATCACAGAACCTGACGTCAACGAACTGCACGTCCTCATCTGCGATGAGACGCTGGATATCGTCTGGAGTAGTGGACACCCTCTGTAACTCCTTCATACGCATTGCCGGGGGCAGTACTCTCTTCGGCTCACGCTAAGAGCGCGGTGTTGCCCGACCGTCACCCGTATGTTTCGCGGAGGTTAACGGGTTGGGCGATATCCCCCAGCAGACCAGGGCGGACGTGGCGCACGCCACCGGCATACCCTGGTCGGGTGGCGAGATGGACCGGTGAGTGGTTGTCCGCACCTCGGCTCGGCGCCGAGGAACCCCCGCGCTGGCGAGGGGAACGCCTCGGCCTTCCCGAGCAGGGGGTCGGCGCCGTCGCCGGTGGCGGCGCGCGCCTGCTCGGCCTGGTCGTCGACCTGGTCGCCGCGTCCCTGCTGACCTCCCTCTTCGTGCACCCCGACCTGCAGGACACCGCCGCGATGCAGTCCTACAACCTGTGGGCGGTCGCCGTGTGGGCGATCATCACGGTCGTCCCGGTCTCGTTCTTCGGGTTCACCCCGGGCATGTTCGTGACCGGCATCCGCGTCGCCCGCCTGGACGGCGCGGGGATGGTCGGGGTGCCCAGGGCGATCGTCCGCGCCGCGCTCACGTTCCTGATCATCCCGGCCGCGATCCGCAACGCCGACGGCCGCAGCTGGCTCGACCGCCTCACCGGAACCGTCGTCATCCGGATGCGCTGAGCCCGAAAAAGGCCCCGACCTGCCTGGTCGGGGCCTTCTCTTTGGGTACGGGGTCAGCGGCGCTTGATGACGCGCTGCACGCTGCGCATCTTCGCGCCCTGCGGCATCGGGCCCTTCGGCATGGCCGCGCCACCACGGTTGCCGAGCGCGGCGAGCTTCGCCTCCAGCGCGTCGACCTGCGCCGGGCGGAGGTTGCGCGGCAGCTTCATCATGTGGCTCGACAGGCGGCGCAGCGGGACCTGGCCCTCCTCATTGCCGACCACGACCTCGTAGATCGGGGTGTCGCCGACCAGGCGGGCCACGCGCTTCTTCTCCTGCGACAGCAGGTTCCGCACGCGGTGCGGGGCGCCCTCACCGACCAGCACGACACCCGGGCCACCCAGCACGCGGTGGACGGCGTCGAGCTGCGTGGTCGCGGCCACCGTCTGGGTGACCTTCCAGCGGCCGCGCAGGTTGTCCAGCGCCCAGCCCGCGGCTCCGGGCTGGCCGTCCGCCTTCGCGAACACCGTGCGCTGCACCCGGCGGCCGAAGATGATCACCGCGGCGAGCACGCCGAGGACGATGCCCAGCGGCAACAGGACCCACAGCATCCCGAGCAGCAGCCCGATCACGACGAAGACACCGGCCACGACCAGGAACGCGCCGAGCATCCAGGGGAGGAGCGCCTTGTCCTCCCGGCGCTGCATCTTGAACGCTTCCCAGATCTGACCGCGCCGGGCTTTGCTCGCGGCGCGTCGTTCCCGCTTGGCCTGCTTGGCAGCCTCTTTGTCCTGCTTTCCCGCCATATGAACCAGGATACGGCCGGGCAGGGCGACGCGATCCTGTCGGTCCCCTCTGCGAGGATGCCGGGGTGGCTAGCGCACCTGTGACCAAGTCCCCGACAGGCCTGTTGGACGGGCTGGACCCCGAGCAGCGTGCCGCCGCGGCAGCCCCGCGCGGGCCGGTCTGCGTCCTGGCCGGCGCGGGCACCGGCAAGACGCGCACCATCACCCACCGCATCGCGCACCTGATCGCGTCCGGGCACGTTTCCGCAGGTCAGGTGCTCGCGGTCACGTTCACCGCGCGCGCGGCGGGGGAGATGCGGACGCGGCTGCGCGCGTTGGGCGTCGACGGCGCCCAGGCGCTGACGTTCCACGCGGCCGCGCGGCGGCAGCTGCGGTACTTCTGGCCGCGCGTGGTGGGCGACCGGATGTGGGACCTGCTCGACGGCAAGCTGCGGCTGGTCGCCCAGGCGGCGCAGCGCACGCGGGTCAGCACCGACACGGAGATCCTGCGGGACATCGCGAGCGAGATCGAGTGGGCGAAGGCGTCGCTGATCAGCCCGGAGGACTACCCGGCGCAGGCCGCGCGGCTGCAGCGGGACACGCCGATGCAGGCCGCGCAGGTCGCCGAGGTGTACCGCAAGTACGAAGAGGTCAAGAACGCGGCGCGGATGCTCGACTTCGACGACCTCCTGCTGCACACGACGGCCGCGCTGGAGGACAACGCGGACGTCGCCCGCGAGTTCCGCGACCGGTACCGGTGCTTCGTCGTCGACGAGTACCAGGACGTCACCCCGCTGCAGCAGCGGTTGCTCGACGCGTGGCTCGGCGGGCGCGACGACATCACGGTGGTCGGCGACGCGAACCAGACCATCTATTCGTTCGGCGGGGCGTCGCCGCGGCCGCTGCTGGACTTCACGCGGCGGTTCCCGGAGGCGACGGTGGTGCGGCTGGAGCGGGACTACCGCTCCACGCCGCAGGTGGTCGAGCTGGCGAACAAGGTGATCGGCGCCGCGCGGGGGCGGCCGGCGGGGTCGCGGCTCAAGTTGATCGGGCAGCGCCCGGACGGCCCGGAGCCGCGGTTCGCGGAGTTCGACGACGAGCCGACGGAGGCGGGCGCGGTCGCCGGGCGGGTGCGGCAGCTGCTGGACGCGGGTGTGCCGGCCAGCGAGATCGCGATCCTGTACCGGGTCAACGCGCAGTCGGAGGTGTACGAGCAGGCGCTGACGGACCTGGAGATCCCGTACCTGGTGCGCGGCGGCGAGCGGTTCTTCGAACGGCGGGAGATCCGGCAGGCGATGGTCTCGCTGCGCACGGCCGCGGCGGATCCGCCTGCGGGTGACCTGGTGACGGCGGTCCGTGCGGTGCTGGCCCGGGTCGGTTTGACGGAGCAGCCGCCGTCGGGCGGGGCGGCGAAGGAGCGGTGGGACGCGCTGCTGGCGCTGGTGGAGCTGGCCGAGGAGCTGGCGGCGTCGGTGGAGGGCGCGTCGATGGGCCGGTACGTCGCGGAGCTGGAGCAGCGCGCGGCGGCGCAGCACCCGCCGACGGTCGAGGGGGTGACGCTGGCGTCGTTGCACGCGGCGAAGGGCCTGGAGTGGGACGCGGTGTTCCTGGTGGGACTCGCCGAGGGCACGATGCCGATCCAGCGCGCCGACGGCGACGAGGCGGCGATCGAGGAGGAGCGCAGGCTCTTTTACGTGGGGGTCACCCGGGCGCGGGAGCAGCTGTGGTTGTCGTGGTCGCTGTCGCGCCACCCCGGCGGGCGACGGCACCGCCGCCGCAGCCGGTTCCTGTACGGCCTGATCCCGGAGGAACACCCGACGGCGCGGGTGCCCCGCCGCGCGGCGACCACGAGGACGAAGCCGAGCTGCCGCATGTGCGGCGAACAGCTGGCGAACACGCTCGAGGTGAAGCTGGGACGCTGCGCCCGCTGCCCGAGCGACCTCGACGAGGCCTTGCTGACGCGGCTGAAGGAGTGGCGAGCCGAGCGAGCGCGCGAACTGAAGGTGCCGCCGTTCGTCGTCTTCACGGACGCCACGCTGGTCGCAATAGCCGAACAACGCCCCGACGACCAGCGCGGACTGGTCGCGATCTCCGGCATAGGCCCGACAAAGGTGCAACGCTTCGGCGACGAGGTCCTGTCCCTCCTCCGAGACCACGCCTGAGCGGTCGTTCCGGTGGGCGGCCGTTTTTTCGCTGTTGCCCGGTGAGCGCGCCTTTCTCGGTCGTCGGGTGAGTGGCTGTTCCTCCGTTGTCCGGTGAGCCGCTGTTTCTCGGCGTCTGGTGAGCCGCTGTTTCTCGGTTGCCCGGTGGGGCGCTGTTTCTCGGTCGTTTGGTGGGTGGTCGTTTCTCGGTTGTCCGGTGAGCGGCTGTTTCTCGGTTGTCTGGCGGGGTGGCCGTCCTTGACCGGTTGTCCCGTGGGCGGCTGTTCTTGTCGGTCGTGAGGTGGGCGGCCGTTCCTGCCCGGCCCTCTGACTACCCGGCGGCCGGAACTCGCTATGTGCTTACCGAGGCGGCCGCTCCTGGCCCTGTGCTTCCCCAGGCGGTCGCTCCTGGCTGGCTGCCTGCCCGGTGGTACGGCCGGTTCTGCCTGGCCGCTTGCCGAGCGACATTGCCGGACTCGCTGGATGCGCAGCAGCCGTGGGGCGCACCGACCCCTGTGGTCGTGCCCTCCGCAATCGTCCGGGCAGAAGCGGCAGTACCACCGGGCAGGCAGAAGTGTTGACTCGCCCGGCAATCTGGCCCGCCCAGCCGTGACCTCGCTCAGCAGCCTGTGGCGCGCAAAGACCTCGCGCGCTCACCCGGAACTGGCTAACCTAGCTCGCCGGAACGATCGCGCTGCGTGCTGCACTCGTCACCGTGATCATCAGCGCGGGTGTGAGCTCGCGGGGGCACGCACGCTTGACCGCGTAGAAGGGCCGCTTCGCGCGGCGGAACCGCTGCTCAGGGACGATCTTCGTCGTCCGGGAAAGTTCTGCGAAAAATGAGTTGCCCCGCCTCGGGCAGGGGCAATAGCCTGCATGAGCGGGTGAAGAGCGCCCGCGAAGCGAACGCCCGTCGCCCGCCGGCGATGAGCGAAGGACGAGAGGAGGTGCTGGGACGTGAACATTTCGACCACGGTCACGCAGCCTGGCATCGCCCTGCCCTTCGCCCGTTCGGCGATGGCTTGCGCGAATGGCTCGGGCGTCGGCACTGCCGGCGTCGCTCTGCCGATCCTCGCCCGGCTGCGTGACCGCTTCGACGGGACGGGTGTGTCCGCCGTCAAGCCGGCGTACGTCCCGACCGACAAGCAGACCCGACTCCACGTTCCGCTGGCTCCACCGGAGCTCAGACTCTGACCCCCCGTCAGGGAGACAGGCTCACGAGGGCCGCGGAACCGAGTTTCGGATCCGCGGCCCTCGTGTTTTTGTGCCACCTCACAACCGAAAAACCGTTACTACACAAAGGAGAACGGGAATGTCATCGGCAATCGCCTTCGCGTCAGAGAAGGCGTTACCCGACGAACTCGCCCTTCCGGGATCCGGAATCGGTGAGCTTTTCGATGCCGTGGCCTCGCCGGACGCCGACCTGCCCTGCAGGTCCGGCGACGCCGACCTGTGGTTCGCGGAGTCACCGGCGGATCTGGAGCTGGCCAAGAGCCGGTGCGCCGACTGCCCGATCCGGAGTGCGTGCCTGTCCGGTGCGCTCGCCCGGCGGGAGCCCTGGGGGGTCTGGGGAGGCGAGATCTTCGAGCGCGGTGCCGTGGTCGCGCGCAAGCGGCCGCGGGGACGTCCTCGCAAGAACCCGGTGGAAACGCCCGTAGCGGAGAAGCGCATCGAGCGCCGCAACCGCACTGACCAGCAGAGTGCAGCCGCATGAGTACTGAAGCCCCCTTAGTTCCCGTGTCGTGGACGAAGCATCCGAGCACGCCGCGTCCCCGCGCCGGGGTCGCGCCCATGACCAAGGAGACCATCCGAATGTTGCTCAACGAAGAACTGGCCAGAGCACGAATACAGGACCTGCACGACGACGTCCGGCCGCGAACGGTGCGCACCAATGCACGCGCCGCCCGCCGGTGGGACCGGGTGGCCCGCTGGGCTTCGCGCCGCGCAGGTCGCTACCGCGCCTAGTCGATCGCTGAAACCGCTCGTAGCGGTTCGTCACGACCGTCGGCTCCTAGGCCCGGTGGTGTTTCGAGGAAGGCTCTCGAACACCACCGGGCCTGACGCCGTTGGGCATCCATTTCAGTGGCCGCCCAGTGGCGGCTGGAGGTTCGCCGCATCCAATCGCCACTGCGGGCGCTCCATACCGCGTCGGTTACCTCGAAGCGCACTGACCACATGTCACCGATCCGAAACGGCGGCGAGCGACCGGACGCCGGTGTTGAATGACCGCTATGGCCGCACACACGCACGATCACATCGACTGGGCCGAGCGGATACCGGCGTTGCGCCGCGCCGACGAGCTTCAAGCAACCACCCACGCGGGAATCGCCGCCCACCTGGTCGGTCGCCTCGGCGCGCAGCCGGTGATCGTCGACGTAGGTAGTGGAGCCGGCGGGATGAGCGCGGCCTTCGCGGCCGAGTTGGCCAGCCGCGGCGGCGGCACGCTCGTTCTCGTCGACGCCGTTCCGGAGCTGCTCGAGGTGGCCGAGGCCGCAGCCAGGGCGGCCGTCGGGCGGGTGAACGCGGAACGCATCGCCCGGGCGGACCTGGAGAGTCCTGAGGCTGGGACCCGAGGCGAGCCCTCAGCTGCACCGCAACAGGTCGAACTCGAGCAGGCGCAAGCGGAGTTGGCGGGGAGCGCTGTGGCTGCGACGGTAGGCCGCGCCCACCCCGGACCTGAGGCTGTTTCCAAGGCTGCATTCGCCGGGCATGTCTCGATCGAGAGCATCCGAGCCGACGTCGCGTCGGTGGACCTTGCTCAGCTCGTCCAGCCCGCGGACCTGGTCTGGGCCGCTTCGATGGCGCATCACCTCCCTGATCAGCAAGCCGGAGTCGACGGCTTGGTCACGGCTCTCAAGTCGGGCGGAACGCTCGCTCTGGCTGAGGGGAGCCCACCCACGTACTGCCTCCCCTGGGATCTGGGCATCGGCGAACCCGGGTTGGAGCGTCGTCTACTGGCAGCCCGCGACCACTCGTTCGGAGAAATGCGTGCCGGCATGCCGGGCTCGGTCCGGATGCCCTATGGCTGGTACACAGCCCTCGTCAAAGCAGGTCTGGGGCAAGTCGGCTCTTTCAGTTGTCTTGTCGACTTGCCTGCGCCACCCAGCCAAGTCGTTCGCAACTACGTGATCGAGCGCATAGCCTGGCTCGCGTCGGACGGCGACGAGCTGGTGACGCAGGAAGATCGGGACGTCCTGCACCGCCTCCTCGATCCAGCGGATCCCGAGTACCTGGGCAACCGCGAGGACATCTACGTGCTCGGAACGCAGACAGTCCACTTCGGATCGCGCCGATGACCGAGGCGGTTGCCTGTTCTCGCTGCGGCACTGAACGGAAGCTAGACGAGGACCCGCTGGAAACGTTGGCGTGGGTCAGCGAACGCGAGGGCGGTGCTCTGCACTGGCTGTGTCCCCGATGCGCTCGTGAGCACGTCCGTGACATCGAGGGGAAGCTCCCACCCGAATACTGGTGACTGCTCGTCATGCTGCTACCTCCTTCAGCGCCTGAACCCTCGGCCGCCTGCGGCGAGCTGCCGCGGCGAACGCGCTCGTGAGTTCCCGCGCCACCGCCATCGCGTCACCGCGAAGCCGGCTCGGGGTGGTGTGGACCAACACCACTCCGGCGCCGGTGAGCGGAAGGTGGCTCGCCGCCGGACGGTCAGAGCAGGTGGGGGCGGGATCGAGGATCCAGCCCAGGGCGACTTCGTCCCACCAGGCGTCGACCACGCCGAGCCGACGTCCGGCCGAGTCGCAGATGGTCACGTTCCAGACCGGCGGCGGCACCGGGACGCCGCCAAGCAGTTCCCGCGCCACACCCTGCTGGTAGGTGTCGCGGAGCGAACCCAGACTGCGCAGGGTCTGGCGGACTGCCGCTGTTCCGCGTTGATTACCGGCGTCGACCTCGTCACGCAACTGTTCGGCGCTGCACAGGCCGTAGTAGACCGGCAGCGTGAGCAGGCGCCGGAGCCTGTCCGGATCGGTCTCGTGCCTGGCGAGATCGACTGTGGCGCGGGCGGGCGGAGCGAACGGTAGCCCGTCCACGACGACCGGCTCGGGCACGCGGGACGTGCGATCGAGCCAGGTGAACTCCTGCGACGCGATCCGACGTCCGATCGGGATCAGGACGTGGACGCGCCGGGACGGAGACAGCGGAATGCCTTGAGCCTGCAACGCATCCGTGCCGCTGATCACCGCATCCGGGCCGGCGTGGTACATCGCTGCGCGCAGCTGTTGGCCCCGGCTGGGTTCTCGGTTGCTCAACAGGATCACGCCTGGCAGGAGCCTTCGCCACGGCCCGCCCGGACGGCACCGGGACGAGATGACGTGCTGGCTCAGGCCCGCTCGGCGCAAGCGCATGCTGGTGGTGACGTCCTCGCCCGGAGTCGAATCACACGCTGGTGTTGCGCTGATGGTTTCGGTCATGGAACCAGCGTTGCGCTGGAAATGAGGCAGGGGAAGAGGTGACGGGGAACTGTGGACAACTCGATGGTGCGACTGGTCATCTCGTGCGGTTCTCGTCGAAATTGTGGATAACTGGGGGTCCTGAGCGGCCCACGGAATCCGCGGCGGCCGAAGTTGCGGCATGGTGGATGTTGCGTCGGGACAGGCAGGACGAAGACCAGCGCGGAAGCTCGGTCCGCGTGGCGATGGAAGGTTCGCTCGTCGTGCACCCACTGCGCTGGCGGGGTATATGACGACGAGGAGGTGGTGGCATGCAATGCGATGTGTTGCGAGGAAGGCGCAGGGATGCAGCGGGTGGGATTGCACATGCTGATGCGGACTGAAGGAATTGGCGGGGCATACGTTGCGCGAGACAAGAAACCGGCCGGGAAAGGGCGCGTGTTTGCGAGTAGGGCCGAGACGCCGGGCTCAGCGCCGTGAACAGGGCACCGGACTCCGCGACGTCCCGGGGCTTGCGCGAAGAGCGTCGCCCCTGACGTCCGGACGAGAATGAACCGAAAGGCAGGTGTTGCTCAGTCGGCGAAGCCGGGCTGCCAGCGCTCCACGATCGCTCGTGCTGGAATCTCCGCGTCGAGCTGGCACAGGATTCCCGTCGAACCTGCCGTCACGCGGTGGATCAGCAGGTATTCCGGCGGGAGGTTCAGTGACCGGCCGGTGCGGAAGTCGCGGCCACGGGTGTCGCTGACCCGCATCGCTTGGCGTTGCATCCAGCGGCGCGTGAAATGGAAGCGCTCGTTGGCGAGGGGCTCGGTGAACGGGGCCAGGTAAGCAAGCACGTCGTCAGCGCTGAGTTCCGTGCCAGGCCGGATGAAGCCGGAGGAGCGCAGCAACTCCATGAGTTCGGTGGAGCGGTGATCGAGGGCCAGACGTGTCATCTCGCCCAGCTGGCGGGGAATGCCGTGCGGTAGGCGGGCAACGGCGCCGAAGTCGATCACGGCGAGGCGGCCGTCGTCCAGCAACATGAAGTTGCCGGGATGCGGGTCGGAATGCAACAGCTTCGCCCGGGCCGGTGACGAGAAGTGGAACTCGGCCAGGAGCGCGCCGACGTGGTTGCGAGTCTCGGCGTCCGCGCCGGCGATGATCTTGGCGAGGGGGGTGCCGGTGACCCATTCGGTCACGAGCACCTTGGGCGCGCTCGCGACCACCTTCGGCACCAGGACCTTGTCGTCACCGTCGAAGGCCTTCGCGAACTCGCGCTGGCTGTCGGCCTCGCCGCGGTAGTCCAGCTCCTCGTCCATCCGCGCGGACAGTTCGGCAAGCAGTGGCTTGACCTCGGTGCCCGGCAGGAGCGCCTGGAAGAGCCTGCTGAACCGCTGCAGCTGCCGCAGGTCGCTGCGCAGTGCCTCGTCGGCGCCGGGGTACTGGACCTTGACCGCCACCTCGCGACCGTCGTGCCACACCCCGCGGTGCACCTGACCGATGCTCGCCGACGCGGTGGGGGCGTCGTCGAACTCACGGAACCGCGTCTCCCACGACCGGCCCAGCTGTTCGGCCAGGACGCGCCGGGTTTGGCGGACCGGCATCGGCGGCGCAGCGGCCTGCAGGCGGGTCAGTGCGTCCCGGTACGGGGCGGCCAGCTCGTCGGGCACGGCCGCCTCGAAGACGCTCAAGGTCTGCCCGAACTTCATCGCGCCGCCCTTGAGCGTGCCGAGCACCTCGAACAGCTGCTCGGCAGCCTTCGCCGACAGGTTCGCGTTGACTTCTTCCGCGCTCTGACCGGTCAGGCGCCGCCCCCAGCCGCCGACCGCCCGCCCCGCGATTCCGAGCGGCAGGCTCGCGAGCTTCGCGGCGCGGGCGGCGGTGCGGCGGGGAATCCCGGGATCGGCACGGTCGTCGGTCTCTTCGGGAAAGTCGGTCACTCCTGCGATTGTGCCTTGTCGACCATGTCCTCCGCAGCCATCGGCGCGAGCACGTTGCTGACCAGCGGTTCCGGGCGGGCCCCGCAGGTGCAGGCCGGGTTCGGCGGCCACGGGCGGTGGTAGACCGTGCAGTCGTACGGGTCGATCTCCATCGTCGTGTTCCAGCCGGGTGGCACGCCGTCGACCGGTCCGAGCGCCCGGAGCACCTGACCGGTCGCCATGGCGGCGGTCGCCTGGACCGTGGTCAGGTCGGCCTTCTGGGTGCGCCCGGCGAGCTGTCCCGCGACTGTGGGCCAGCGGTCGTCCATCGAGCGGCGGGTGAGGTCCGCGCACGCCAGGCAGCTGCTCCGCCCGGGTTCGACGAGCGGACCCACGATCCCGATGCCCTCCCGCACGCGCACCGCCAAGTGCGGCACCCGCTCGTGCATCAGCTGCCGGACCAGCTCGGGCGCCGGAACGATGGCGTCGGCGAGCACGACGAGCTCCGGAAGCCGTCCGTCGAGCAGGCGGCGCGTCACGGTCGCAGGGTTCGCCCGCCGGACGGCGTCAGCCGCCGCGGCCGACCGGGACCGGCCGATGTCGGCGTCGGTGTAGCCACTGCCGGTGTCGTGCTCGGTGACATTGCCGGCGGCCTCGACACGCACCTGTCCCACTCCCGCCGTGGCGAGCAGCACCGCGATGGCGACCGTCAGCCGCCCCGACCCGAACAGCACGACGGCGCTGTGGCGGCGCCGGGCGACGGTCTCGCCATGGCGGTGCCCGGTGGACAGGGACCACAGGCCGGCCTCGCTGGCGGCGCGGTTGTAGGCGGACGGCGGCCATGCCTCCTCGACCAGTCCGAGCCGGGTCAGGTTGGTGACGATGTCTCGGAGGATTTCGACGTGTTCGCTCTTGGCGAGCGCGAGCAGGCTCTCCAGGCGGAGACTGCCGTCGAGGCGGTGCAGAGCGTCCACCAGGTCGGGTGGCAGGTCCTTGGCCACCATCGCGTGCCTGGGGTCGAGACCGATCTGGACCTCGCCCGGACCGCGGTCGAAGACCTCCAGGCCCGGCCGCAGCCAGGGGCGTTCGGGCAGGAAGACCGTGTGCTGATTTGTGCTGCTGTCCGTCATGGAGCACAGAGTGACGGAAGGTGGCTAAGAATCCGCTAACCAAGATCGCGAGTTATCCACAGGTAGGCCATCATGTGGATAACTCGGGCCTTCTCGAAGTCGGCTCTCCCGACTTGTCGGCCCCTGGCTTTACCGTGGACGGGTGGCGAACGCACGGGTGCCCTCTTTGAGGAACCGGGACAACACCGGGCAGTCATCGAACCCGCAGCTCAAGGTCGAAGTACGGCGCAGTGCACGACGAAGGCGGACGGTCAGCGCGTACCGGGACGGCGACACCCTCGTGGTGCTCATCCCGGCGAGCATGAGCCGAGCCGAGGAACAACACTGGGTGGCCGAGATGGAGCGCAAGCTCCAGCGCACGGAGACCAAGCGGGCGTCTCCGGCACGCGAGTCGGATGCCGCGCTGCTCGCGCGGTGCGCGCAGCTGTCGGCGCGATATCTCGACCGGCAGGCGTTGCCGGCGAGCGTCCGCTGGGTCCCGCCGATGCGCACCAGGTGGGCTTCGTGCACACCGGCGGACCGGACGATCCGGGTGAGTGACAGGTTGCAGAACGTGCCCGCGTGGGTGCTGGACTACGTGCTGGTGCACGAGCTGGCGCACCTGCGGGTGGCGGCGCACAACGCCGAGTTCTGGGAGCTGGTCCGGCGCTACCCGAAGACGGAGCGGGCGATCGGCTACCTCGAGGGCCTGTCCGCGGCAGCCGGCTGGGGGATCAGCGAGCTGGACGACGACTGAGGAACGCAGCTCGGGGGCCTCGCTGCTTGGCGGGGCCCCCGACCTCGTGAGGGGGTGGGAAACAGCGGCCTGACCAGGCGGCCGTGGTGTCGGTGTGGCGCTGAGCTGGGTGCGCGGCTGGTATCGCCGCGGGCCGGAGTGCCCCGGAGTCCTCTGCCGAGGACGGCATCGCTGCTGTTGGCCGGGATTACCTGAAACAAGGACAGGGGCGGCGTGGCCGTTGGCCGGGCTTGCTGAGATCCAGGGCGGAGCGCGGCGTTGCCGTGGCCGGGGTGCCGGGATCCGGGGCTAAGGGGGCGGGCCGTTGGCCGGGGCTAACCGGGATGCACGGCCGAGGGGGGCGGGGCCGTTGGCCGGACTGCCGGGATGAGGGCGGCGGGCCGGTGGCCGGGCTTGCCGGGGCCCAGGGTTGAGGGCGGTGTTGGTGTTGGCCGGGCCGCCGGGATCTACGGCTGTGCGCGGCGGGGCCGTTGGCCGGGACTTACCGGGATGCACGGCTGAGGGCTGCGTGGCCGTTGGCCGTGCAGCCGCGATGCGGGCTGAGGGCTGCGTGGCCGTTGGCCGGGCTTACCGAGATGCGGGGCTGAGGGCTGCGTTGGTGTTGCCGGGCCGCCGGGATCTACGGCTGAGGGCTGCGTGGCCGGGGCCGGGGCCTCATACAGATGCAGGGCTGAGGGCCGTTCCTGGTGGCCGGGCCCGTCGGGCTGTCGGGCTGAGGGCAGCGGGGCCGCTGCCGGGACTATCGACAGCCAGGGCTTAGAGCAGCGCAGTTGGTCGCGGGCCTCTCGAAGCCCAGCGCTGAACGCGCCCCAAGAGGGGCGCGGCGGGTCGCGCTCGGCTGGGGCCGGGCTTGCCGCCCGCCCCAGCCGGCTTCGCTTGTGCGACCGTGGTCAGCTGCCGGGCTCGTCGTCCTTGCCGGGGTCTCGCTTGTCCTCCCGCTTGGTGCGCTCCAGCTCGGCCATCGGGTCGTCCAGCTCGCCCGGCTTGCCCAGCCGCTCGGCGAACTCCAGCGGGTCGTCCAGGTCCTCCGCCGACGGCATCAGGTCCGGGTGCGACCACAGGCCGTCCCGCTTCTCGGCGCCGTGCCGATCGCCCACGAGCTTCCACAGCGCGGACGCCGCACGCATCCGGCGGGGCCTGAGTTCGAGGCCGACCAGAGTCGCGAACGTCTGCTCGGCCGGGCCGCCAGTCGCGCGGCGGCGGCGCAGCGTCTCACGCAGGGCGTCGGCCCCGGGGAGCCGGTCGCCGACCGCGTCGGCGACCACCACGTCCACCCAGCCCTCCACCAGGGCGAGCAGCGTCTCCAACCGGTTCAGCGCCGCCTGCTGCTCGGGCGTCGTCTGGGGCTCCAGCAGCCCCGAGGACAACGCCTCCTCGATGCTCGCCGGGTTCGACGGGTCCACCTGGCCGGCCAGCTGCTCCAGCGCGGAGGTGTCGACCTTGATGCCGTGCGCGAACTCCTCGACCGTCGCCAGCAGCCGCTGCCGCAGCCACGGCACGTGCGAGAACAGGCGCTGGTGCGCCGCCTCCCGCGCGGCCAGGAACACCAGGACTTCGCTGCTCGGCAGCTCCAGCCCCTCGGTGAACTTCCCGATGTTCGCGGGCAGCAGGGCCGACGTCCCCTCTGGCCCCAGCGGCAGACCCACCTCGGTCGAGGTCAGGACCTCCGAGGCAAGCTGGGCGAGCGCGTTGCCCAGCTGCGAGCCGAACGCCATGCCGCCCATCTGGCCGACCATCGACAGCAGCGGCCCGGCGGCCTGCTTCGCCTCGGCGGGAAGCGCCTCCACCCACGCGCCCGACACCTGCTGGGCCACGGGATCGCACAGGCGCTGCCACGTCGGCAGCGTCTTCTGCACCCAGTCGCGCGGGGACCACGCCGCGGTCACCGACGCGCCCGCGGGCAGGATCGTCGCCGCGTCGAGCCACAGCTCCGCGAGGTGCCCGGCGTCCCGCACGGCGCTGTCGGCGTCGCCGCTCGAGGCGAAACCGATCGTGCCGCCTGCGCTTCCGCCGAGCTTCTGCAGTGCGATCTGTTTGGCGAGGTCGTAGTTCACCGGGCCCGACGAACTGCCGGCCTGGCTCAGCATCTGCCCGAGCTGGCTCAGCATCTGCCCGAGCTGGTTGAACGCGTCGGCGCCGGGCTGCTGGCCGCCCTCCGACGGCCCGTTGTCACCGGGCTTGTCGGGATCCGGGGGCCCGAAGCCGAACGGGAGATTGCTCATAGCTCCACCGTACGCGGCCGGAACAGCCGTGACCGCGCCAGAGGTGTCCGATTTCGCTCGGCGCGATCAAGGCCTGGTGATCGAGCATGCGGGCCGGTCACCGTACGCTGTGGGCCGTGAGCGAGTCCCGCGACGAAAGCACTGCTCCCGGCGCCGCGACCGGCACCAAGCCCGACGACGGCGACCAGGCCCGCGACGGGCACCGCGCGATGCGGCCCCGCGAGCGCGCCCGCATGACGAGGCGCGGCTGGACCGTCGTGACCAGCGGTGTCCTCATCGTGGCGTTCGGGCTCATCGGCGCGTTCGTCCAGGTGCCCTACGTGGCCATCGGCCCCGGCCCGACCTACGACACGCTCGGCCAGGTCAACGGCGTGCCGGTGGTCGAGATCGACGGGCAGCAGACCTACCCGACCGCGGGCGAGCTGCGGATGACCACCGTCTCGCTCAACGACGAGATCAGCCTGTTCGGCGCCCTCGGGCTGTGGGTCAGCGGCCGGTACGCGCTCGCTCCGCGCGAGGAGTACTTCCGCCCCGGCGAGAGCGACGAGCAGGTCCAGCAGGAGAACGTCCAGCAGTTCCAGGACTCGCAGAGCAACGCCGAGGTCGCCGCCCTGCGCCACCTCGGCTTCCCGGTCAAGGTGCTCGCCCAGTCGATCGTCGACAACACCCCGGCCAGCCGGGTACTCGCGGCGGGCGACCGGCTGCTGTCGGTCAACGGCCGCACCATCACCAACGAGGACGACGTGACCGCGGCGCTCGCCGACACCAGCCCGGGCCAGACCGTGCCGATCACATTCCAGCACGGCACCGAGCCGCCCCGCACCGAGCAGATCACGCTCGCCGCGAACCCGGACCCGTCCAAGAAGCAGGGGTTCATGGGCCTGCAGCCCATCGACCGGGCCGACGTGCCCTTCGACGTGAAGATCTCGCTGCAGGACGTCGGCGGCCCCTCGGCAGGCCTGATGTTCGCGCTGGCCATCGTCGACCGGCTCACCCCGGGCGAGATGGTGGCGGGTGAGCACGTCGCCGGCACGGGGGAGATCACCGAGAAGGGGCAGGTCGGCGCGATCGGCGGGATCTCGTTCAAGGTCGTCGCCGCGCGCGAGGCCGGCGCCACCGTGTTCCTCACGCCCGAGGCCAACTGCGCGGAGGCCTCCGCCGCGGCGCCGGACGGGCTGAAGCTGGTCAAGGTGTCCGACCTGGACAGTGCGCTCTCGGCGCTGGACGCGCTCAAGGCGGGGCAGCCCACGCCGTCCTGCTGACCCGGACCCGCGCCGGGGAGGGGAATCCGCGGTGCTCATAGGACCCGGGGGGGTGCCCGGACCGTGGGGCCTGGGCGCTGAGCAGGGGCTGCGGCGGTGCGGAATTCGCGGCGCTCAGCCGGGTGCCCCGCCTGGGGCACGCGGCCGAGCGGTGAAGTCAGGGGGTCAGCGTGGCGCGAAGTGCGTCCAGCAGGTTCGGCGCCAGGTCGGGGTGCTCGATGATCTCGTCGGTGGGCTCGGCGTCCTCCGCCTTGGTGTAGCCCCGCAGCCGCATGACGCAGGCTCCCGGGCCGTCCCGCAGCACGGCCGCCACCAGGCGCGCCTCGGTCCGGTCGGGGTGGTCCGCCGCGGCCTGCCGCAGCCGCTCCGCGTCGCCGGACTCGGACAGCTCCGACTCGGCGCTCGGCGGCAGCACGATGATCTCCTGGGCCAGCGCGCAGCCGAGCACGGCCTCCGGCCACGCGATCCGCCCCAGCGCCTCCGCCAGGTCACCCTCGGGCAGCGGCTCCTGCGCCACCGGGGTCAGCGCGCTCGACGGGTCGAGCTGCCCGGCCAGCTCCGGTTGCTCGCGCAGCAGCGACGCGGTCGGGACCAGCGCGAACAGCTGAGGAGCCTGGTCCCACCCGGCGGCGGCCACGAACTCCTCGACCTCACGGGCCAGCGCCGCGATGGCCGGACCGGTGGCGGGGTTGACTTCCGATGCCATCTCCTCATCGTGTCAGGTGCCTGCCGGACGTGTCCGATTCGGGCCGGTCGGGGAACCCGCGGCGGCCCTCCTAGAGTTAGGGGTTCAGGGGTGTCCCGCATTACGGGGCGCCCCGCCAGCGGACCAAGACATCAGGAGCGTGCGCAGTGGCCAGTCGGCCCCCAGTGAGCCTGCCGAAGCTGTCCCGTCGCAGCCGGGTACTGCTGATCATCGCCGCGGTGATCGTCCTGGCGCTGCTACTCGGCGCGCGCCTGTTGGACACCTATGTCGACTGGCTGTGGTTCGGCGAGGTGGACGCCCGCCAGGTCTTCAACACGATGGTCGTCACCCGCATCGTGTTGTTCTTCGCGATCGGGCTGCTGGTCGGCGGCTCGCTCGCGCTCAGCCTGTGGATCGCTTACCGCACGCGGCCAGTGTTCGTCCCGGTCTCCGGCGCCGACGACCCGCTGGCCCGCTACCGCTCGGCCGTGGTCGGCCGCATCCGGCTGTTCGGCATCGGCATCCCGCTGGTCACCGGCCTCATCGCGGGCGCGACCGGCGAGGGCGACTGGCAGCGCATCCAGCTGTTCCTGCACGGCACGAGCTTCGGCCAGACCGACCCCGAGTTCGGCAACGACATCGGCTTCTACGCCTTCACGCTGCCCTTCTACCAGTGGCTGCTCGGCTGGCTGTTCGTCGCGGTGACGATCTCGTTCATCGGCGCGCTCATCGCGCAGTACCTGTTCGGCGGCATCCGGCTCGCCGGCCGCGGCGGCCAGCTCGCCGGCTCGGCCCGCGTCCAGCTCGCCGTCACCGCAGGGCTGTTCGTGCTGCTGAAGGCCGTCGAGTACTACTTCGACCGCTACAACCTGCTGTTCTCCGACCGCAACGCCCCGCTGTTCTACGGCGCCACCTACACCGACCTGAACGCGGTGCTGCCCGCGAAGCTGATCCTGCTGTGCATCTCCGCGATCTGCGCCGTCGCATTCTTCGCGGGCGCCTTCCTGCGCAACATCCAGCTGCCCGCGATCGCGCTGGTGCTGCTGATCCTGTCCGGTGTGCTGGTCGGCGTCGCCTGGCCGGCGATCCTCGAGCAGTTCTCGGTCAAGCCGAACGCCAACCAGAAGGAAGCGCTTTCCATCAGTCGCAACATGGAAGCGACGAAGTCGGCGTTCGGGCTCAACAACGTCCAGTACGAGGACTACACCGGCACCGGGCAGGCCACCGCGTCGGAGATCAGCTCGGACACCACGACCGTGCCCAACATCCGCCTGCTCGACCCGAACGTGCTGGCGCCCACCTTCACCCAGCGGGTCGGCCGGGAGAACTTCTACGGCTTCCCGCAGAAGCTCGACATCGACCGCTACGAGATCGACGGCAGGCTGCAGGACTACGTGGTCGCCGCCCGTGAGATCAACACCGCGAACCTCACCGGCAACCAGACCAACTGGATCAACAAGCACATGGTCTACACGCACGGGAACGGGTTCGTGGCGGCGCCGGCCAACACGATCGACCGTGCGGTGAGCAGCGCCAACAGCGACGGCGGTTACCCGATCGCGGTCACCAGCGACACGCAGAACCCGACCGGCGCCGGCATCAACCCGGCCAACCCCACCGCGCCCGGCATCGCGGTCACCGAGCCGCGGATCTACTACGGCGAGCTCACCAACGACTACGCCATCGTCGGCGGCCAGGAAGGCCGCGCGCCCGGCGAGTACGACAGCGCCAGCAGCAGCAACTACCGCTACGACGGCAGCGGCGGCGTGAACCTCGGCAACTGGTTCAACCGCCTCGCCTTCGCGGCGAAGTACGGCGAGCGCAACATCCTCTTCTCCGACGCCATCAGCGACGGCTCGAAGATCATGTACAACCGCGACCCGCGCCAGCGCGTCAGCAAGGTCGCGCCGTGGCTCACCGTCGACGGCGACCCGTACCCGGCGGTGGTCGACGGCAAGATCGTCTGGATCGTCGACGGCTACACGACGCTGAACAACTACCCGTACTCCCAGCAGACGCCGCTCGGCGCCGCCACCGAGGACACCCTCGCCGGCGTCGCCCGCCAGGCCAACAACAACATCAACTACATCCGCAACTCGGTGAAGGCGACGGTCGACGCGTTCAACGGCACCGTCACCCTCTACTCGGTCGACGACAAGGACCCGGTCCTCAAGGCATGGGAGCAGGTCTTCCCGGGCCTGGTCAAGCCGGGCAGCGAGATCAGCCCCGAACTGCGGTCGCACTTCCGGTACCCGGAGGACCTGTTCAAGGTCCAGCGTGAACTCCTGACGAAGTACCACGTCACCGACCCGCAGGAGTTCTACACGACCAACACCTTCTGGAACGTGCCACAGGACCCGACCCAGGAGGGCGGCACCAACCTGGACGCCTCCGGCCTGGCCAACCAGCCCGGCTACTACGTGCTGGCGCAGGCGCCGGGGCAGAGCGGCACGACGTTCCAGCTGACCAGCCCGCTCACCGCGCTGCAACGGCAGTACCTCGCGGCGTGGATGACGGTGTCCTCCGACCCGAACGACTACGGCGCCATCAAGGTCCTGCGACTACCGACCACCGCGGCGGGCAACAGCCAGGTCGACGGCCCCGTCCAGGTCCAGAACAGGTTCCAGAGCGACTCCCGGTTCGCCCAGGAACGCACCCTGTTCAGCAACCAGAGCGTCACGGTGATCTTCGGCAACCTGATCACCCTGCCCGTCGGCGGCGGGTTCCTCTACGTCGAACCCGTCTACATCCAGCAACGCAACCAGAACAGCTACCCGCAGCTCGCCCGCGTGCTGGTGTCCTACGGGTCCAAGGTCGGGTTCGCCTCCACCCTCGCCGACGCGCTGAAACAGGTGTTCGGCGACCAGGCCGGCCAGGCGGCGACCTCGCCGACCCAGCAACAACCCACGACCACGCCGACACCGTCCACCACGCCGACGACGCCGCCTGCCACCGGCGGCACGGGCAGCAGCCCCGCCCTCGACCAGGCCGTCACCGACATCCAGTCGGCGCTCGAACGGCTCCGGCAGGCCCAGCAGAGCGGCAACTTCGCCGCACAGGGCGAGGCGCTCGCCGCCCTCGACGCCGCCGCCCGCGCCTACGAGAACGCCAAGGCCGCCCAGACGACCTCGGCGCCACCCCAGCCGGGCGGATGACGCACCCCACCGGGTGCCGGAGCCAGCTTCTGGCACCCGGTGTGCACACCCCCGCAACCAAGGCGTAAACTCATCCTCACAACGCGGGGTGGAGCAGCTCGGTAGCTCGCTGGGCTCATAACCCAGAGGTCGCAGGTTCAAATCCTGTCCCCGCTACGAGAGGCAGGGGCCCCTGTATCCGCGGAAAGCGCGGATACAGGGGCCTCTCTTCGTTGTCTCTGGGGGGCGACCCCCAGGCCCCGGGCAGGGGGCGAGCCCCCTGCACCCCCGTGCGGTGCCGGATCGGCGAGGATGTGCGGGTGAAGTGGGGCGCGCCTGGCGTTGCCCTTCGCGCCTGGCGGCGCTGGGGCATGGGTGGTGGGCCGCCGGTGTTGAGGGGCTCGGTTGGGGAATGTGGGGGGGCCACTCGGAGTTGCTGGGGGGGGGGCTGACTCCAGGCGTTGGGCAGGGGTGAGTGCCTGGCGTCGTGCGGTGTCGTATGCCCGGGGTGCGGGGTGGTGTCCACTCGGGAGCGTCTGGGGGGCCGGTTTGGGGGTCGGGGTGGGGTGTGTATAGTGGGTCTTACAGCGCGGGGTGGAGCAGCTCGGTAGCTCGCTGGGCTCATAACCCAGAGGTCGCAGGTTCAAATCCTGT
This sequence comes from Amycolatopsis methanolica 239, assembly GCF_000739085.1. Lineage (NCBI taxonomy): Bacteria > Bacillati > Actinomycetota > Actinomycetes > Pseudonocardiales > Pseudonocardiaceae > Amycolatopsis > Amycolatopsis methanolica. The sequence continues at coordinate 1,167,316 of NZ_CP009110.1, forward strand.
CCCCGCTACCAGACGAAAAGGCCCGGTCTTCACGGACCGGGCCTTTTTCGTGCGCTTGGGTCACCCCCGATTGGGCCGGACGGGGGAAGGTAATTGACCTTTGTGGACATTGACCGTGACCACTGTGGACAGATCGGCGGAAAAGTGGCACCTTGTAGGTGTGTCTGAACTCAATGCAACAGCAGCGGCATTGCTCGGCCTGCTCCAGGACGGCCCGGCCACCGGGGGGCAGCTGGTTGCGGCGGCGGAGGAGCGGTTCGGGACGTTCTTCAGCGTCACCCGCAGCCAGGTCTACCGTGAGCTGCCCGCCCTCGCCAAGGAAGGGCTCGTCCGGCTCGGCAAGCAAGGCCCGCGCTCCAGCCAGCAGTACGTGATCACCGCCGCCGGGAAGAAGGCCTTCAAGGCCTGGCTGACCTCCGACGCCGGCCCCGACCACCTCCGCAGCCCCCTGATCCTGCGCCTCGTGCACGCCGCCTCGCTCACCGCGAAGCAGCGCGCCAGCCTCATCGAGACGGCCAGGGCCAGCTACCAGGAGGACCTGGACGAGGCGAGGGCGGCCGTCAAGGCAGCAGGCGACCCCTACAGCAAGGCCATCGCCGAGTTCGGCCAGGCGCACGCCCGCGCGGCGCTGAAGCTGATCGACGCGATCCCGGACGCCTGAGCGGCCACGGGGCCCCAAGCGGCCGGTTCCCGTAACCGGCCGCGCCCCGTGCCGTAACCTTGAAGGTTGTGAGTGGTGACTTCGCAGCCGACCTGAAGGACCTCGCCGGCAAGCTGACGCAGGTCGAGTCCGTCATGGACCTCGACGCCCTGCGCGCCCAGGTGGCTGACCTGGAAGAGCAGGCGTCCAACCCCAACCTGTGGGACGACCCGGAGGCCGCGCAGAAGGTCACCAGTCAGCTGTCCCACCGGCAGGCCGAGCTGCGCCGGGTCACCGACCTGCGCCAGCGGCTCGACGACCTCGAGGTGCTCCACGAGCTCGCCGAGGCCGAGGGCGACAACGCCAGCAAGGCCGAGGCCGAAGGCGAGCTGACCCGCCTCGCCAAGGAAGTGGACGCCCTCGAGGTCCGCACCCTGCTCTCCGGCGAGTACGACGATCGCAACGCGGTGGTCACCATCCGCGCGGAAGCCGGCGGCGTCGACGCGGCCGACTGGGCCGAGATGCTGCTGCGCATGTACCTGCGCTGGGCCGAGCGTCACGGCTACCCGACCGACGTCTACGACATCTCCTACGCCGAAGAGGCCGGCATCAAGTCGGCCACCTTCAAGGTCGCGGCCCCCTACATCTACGGCACCCTCTCCGTGGAACAGGGCACCCACCGGCTCGTCCGGATCTCCCCGTTCGACAACCAGGGCCGCCGCCAGACGTCGTTTGCCCACGTCGAGGTGCTGCCCGAGGTCGAGGAGGTCGACCACGTCGAGATCCCGGAGAAGGACATCCGGGTCGACGTGTTCCGCTCCTCCGGCCCCGGCGGGCAGAGCGTCAACACCACCGACTCCGCGGTGCGCATCACCCACCTGCCCACCGGCATCGTCGTCTCCTGCCAGAACGAGAAGTCGCAGCTGCAGAACAAGGCCGCCGCGCTCAAGGTCCTCCAGGCCAAACTCCTCCTCAAGAAGAAGGAGGAGGAACGCGCCGAGCTCGACGCCCTCAAGGACTCCGGCAGCAGCTGGGGCAACCAGATGCGCAACTACGTTCTGCACCCGTACCAGATGGTCAAGGACCTCCGCACCGAGCACGAGGTGGGTAACCCCAGCTCGGTGCTCGACGGGGAGATCGACGACTTCCTCGAGGCCGGCATCCGCTGGCGCAAACAGGTCAACGCTGCGTAACCGCCGCGCCGGAGGCAATAGGCCAACCCGGGCTTAACGACGCCCATGGGTAGGATTGCCCACCGTGATTCGGCTCGACAGTGTCTCCAAGGTCTACAAGACGTCGACGCGTCCCGCACTCGAGAACGTGTCGGTCGACGTGGACAAGGGCGAGTTCGTCTTCCTGATCGGACCCTCCGGGTCCGGCAAGTCGACGTTCCTGCGCCTCCTCCTGCGCGAGGAGGTCCCCACCAAGGGCCGGGTCTTCGTGTCCAACTTCGACGTGGCCAAGATGGCCCGCCGCAGGGTCCCCCGCCTGCGGCAGACCATCGGGTGCGTCTTCCAGGACTTCCGCCTGCTCGGCAACAAGACCGTCGCGGAGAACGTCGCGTTCGCGCTCGAGGTCATCGGCAAGCCGAAGCACACCATCAAGAAGGTGGTGCCGGAGGTCCTCGAGCTGGTCGGGCTGGAAGGGAAGGCCGACCGCATGCCCCACGAGCTCTCCGGTGGTGAACAGCAGCGGGTGGCGATCGCCCGCGCGTTCGTGAACCGGCCGCTCGTGCTGCTGGCCGACGAGCCCACCGGGAACCTCGACCCCGACACCAGTCAGGACATCATGCTGCTGCTGGAACGGATCAACCGCACCGGCACCACCGTCCTGATGGCCACCCACGACCACTCCATCGTGGACTCCATGCGGCGCCGGGTCGTCGAGCTCCAGCTCGGCAAGGTGATCCGCGACGACGCCCGGGGCGTGTACGGCGTCGGCCGATAAGTCACCCCGAACCCCCCGCCTGCCCCCGACCTGAGGAACCACCCCCCGATGCGTGCCAGTTTCGTGTTCAGCGAGGTCTTCACCGGCCTGCGCCGCAACATCACGATGACCATCGCGATGATCATCACCACGGCCATCTCGCTCGGCATGCTCGGCGGCGGCCTGCTGATCGTGCGGACCATCGACAAGATGCAGGTCAACTACATGGCCGACGTCGAGGTCTCGCTCTACCTGACCCAGGACGTCAGCGCCAACGACAAGACCTGCACCCAGGACCCGTGCCGCGGACTGCTGGCCGACCTGAACAGCAACCCGGCCGTCGACTCCGTCGTGTTCGAGAACCGCGACCAGGCCTACGAGCGGTTCAAGAAGCTCTTCCAGGACAACCCGATCCTGGTGCAGTCCGCCCGCCCCGAGGCGCTGCCCGCCTCGCTGCAGGTCAAGCTCAAGGACCCGAGCCGCAGCGACGTCATCACCCAGGAGTACGGCACCCGGCCCGGTGTGTCCCGCGTAGACGACCAGAAGCAGTTCCTCGACCGGTTCTTCGGCGTGCTCGGCGGCGTCCGCGACGGCACCTTCGTCATCGCGCTCATCCAGGCCCTCGCCGCGCTGCTGCTGATCTCCAACACGGTGCAGATCTCCGCGTTCACGCGGCGCACCGAGGTCGGCATCATGCGGCTCGTCGGCGCCACCCGCTGGTACACGCAGCTGCCGTTCCTCCTGGAAGCGGTGGTCACCGGTGTCATCGGCTGGGCGATCGCGGTCGGCGGCCTGATCGCGGCGAAGTTCGCGTTCATCGACCGCATCCTGTCCGTCACCGGCGGCATCATCCCCAACATCCAGGTGCTCGACGTGATCGTGGTGGCGCCGTGGCTGCTGCTCGCGTCGATCATCATCTCGGCCACCACCGGGTACCTGACGCTGCGGCTCTACGTGCGGCATTAACGCCGTGCTCCGCCCGGGACGTGTGGGATAACCTGGAACTATGCCCAAAGAACGAGGCTCCAAGGTGATCGCGTCGAACCGCCGCGCGCGGCACGACTACGCGGTGCTGGACACCTATGAGGCCGGGATCGCGCTGGTGGGCACCGAGGTGAAGAGCCTGCGCGCCGGCCGCGCCTCGCTGGTCGACGCGTTCGCCACGGTCGACGACGGTGAGGTGTGGCTGCGCAACCTTCACATCCCCGAGTACGAGCACGGCACGTGGACCAACCACGAGTCGCGGCGCAAGCGGAAGCTGCTGCTGCACCGCGGCGAGATCGAGAAGCTGATCGGCAAGACCAAGGAGGGCGGGCTCTCGCTCGTCCCGCTGTCCATGTACTTCAAGGACGGCAAGGTCAAGGTCGAGCTCGCCCTCGCCAAGGGCAAGAAGGCCTACGACAAGCGCCAGGACCTGGCCAAGCGCGACGCCCAGCGCGAGATCAGCCGCGCGGTGGGCAGGGCGTTGAAGGGCCGCCGCTAGATGGGGCCGGAGCGCGACGAGGACATCCGGGAGTGGGTGCGTGGCCTCGGCTTGGACGGTCTCGTCGACCTGCACCTGCACTTCCTGCCGGAACGGATGCTGATCAAGGTCTGGGCCTACTTCGACCGGATCGGTGAGCGCACCGGCTACGAGTGGCCCATCCAGTACCGGGTGGCCGAGGACGAGCGGGTCGCGCTGCTCGAATCGTTCGGGGTGCTGCGGTACGCGCCGCTGGCCTACCCGCACAAGCCCGGCATGGCCGAGTGGCTCAACGGGTGGCTGCGCGAGTTCGCCGAACGCGTCCCGGCGGCCGTGCCCACCGCGACGCTCTACCCGGAACCGTCGGCGGCCACTTACGTCGTCGAAGCGCTGCAGGCCGGCGCCCGCTGCTTCAAGGCGCACGTCCAGGTCGGCGCGTACGACCCGCGGGACGAGCTGCTCGACCCCGCGTGGGGCGCGCTCGCCGAAGCCGGGGTGCCCGTCGTCGTGCACGCCGGGCACGGGCCCGAGCGCGGCCCGCACACCGGGCTCGACGTGTTCGGCGAGGTGCTCGCCCGGCACCCGCGGCTGACCGCGGTGCTCGCGCACGCGGGGATGCCCGAGTACGCCGAGGCGCTCGCCCTGGTCGAGCGCTACCCGCGCGTCCACCTGGACACCACGATGGTCGGCGTCCCGTTCACCGAGGCGCTGATGCCGCTGCCGCCGGACTGGACGAGCCGGCTCGCGGACATCGCCGACCGGATCGTGCTCGGCACCGACTTCCCGAACATCCCCTACTCCTACGCCACGCAGCTGCGTGCGGTCGCCGGCTGGGCTGCCGACGACCGCCTCGGGGACGACTTCCTGCGGGCCGTCCTGCACGACACCCCAGCGAAGCTGCTCAACCTCTGACGGCGACCCGCACCGGCTTCGCCGCCAGCAGCAGCCCTGTCAGCACCAGCGCCACCCACGGCACGGGACCGGCGAGCGTCCCGGCGTCCAGTGGCGTGGTGAACCCCTTCGCGGCCAGGCCGAGCAGCCCGGCGGACGCCAGCACAGCCGCCGCGGCGAGCTGTCCGGCCGGGACGCCGCCGGCCGGGCTGGGCCGGGTTTCGAAGCGCCCGAACGCCTTCAGCAGACCGGCCAGCACAACTCCCGCCGCGCCGACCCACAGCGGGGCGAGGGCGAACCAGTCCGGGCTGCCGGGTTCCGGTGTCGCGTAACCGAAGCCCAGCACCGCGACACCGGCGACGACGACCAGCGCCGGCATGTGCCACAGGTACATGCTCATGAACCGCGGTCCGCTCGAGCGCAGCACGGCGGCGACGGCGGGGCGCTCGGCGAGCGTGGCCAGCGTGGGCTTGAGCGCCAGCCAGAACCCGGCCTGCCCGACGGCGAGGCTCATCAGCACCGCGGTCGGCGGGCTCATGTTGGACACCGGCGCGCCCGGCATGCCGATCATGCTCGCCGGGTACGGACCGAACGCGACGGCCAGCGCGGTGACCCCGAACCCGGCCACGGCCAGCGCGGCCGCGCCACGACGGCTCAGCGTGCCGAGCCTGCCCTCGGCGTAGGAGAAGCCGAGCTGGTGCACGGCGAGCCAGACGAACACCGCGTTGGCGTACCCGACTGTGCCGAACACCTCGAACCGTCCGAAGTCGACGATCACCGCGAGCCCGGTGAGCACCAGCGGCACGCGCAGTCCCCAGCGGCGGTGCGCGGCCAGCATGAGCGGTGTCGCGGCAACAGTGAGCAGGTAGACGGCGAGGAACCACAGCAACTGCCCGGCGATCGCGCCGGCGATCTGCACCGGCTGCTCCGGCGCGCCGAGGTCGCGCAACAGGTCCGGCGCCAGCAGCCACACCGCGAACAGCGGCAGGACCGGGACCAGCAGGCGCTTGAGCCGCGTGGACAGCCAGTCGCGCGTGGACGCGGCGCGGCGCAGCGACATCAGGTTGGCCGCGCCGCCGGCGAAGAAGACCATCGGCATGACCTGCGACAGCCAGGTCAGCGCCCACCAGCCGGGGGTGGTCAGCGCGTTGCCGATCGCGAGACGGCCGTGGTCGTAGCTGAGCACGGGCATCAGCCAGTGCTGCCCGATGACGGCGAGGATCGCGGTCGCGCGGACCACGTCGAGGAAGGTGTCGCGGGCTCCCGCCGGGGCCTGCCGCAGGCTTGTTCGCATGCGTTCAGCCTGGTCGGAACGGGTTCCGGGCACAGCCGGGCAGACCGCCGTCTTCGGGCGGGGGTCAGGTGCAGGACCGTGGTGGGGTCCGCCCTGCCTACAGCTCGCGAGCCTCGTCGGCCTCGGAGGCGGGCAGGCCGCAGAGCCGGTACTCCCAGCCGGCCTCCGGGGAGAACCCGAGCTGGTAGAAGGTCTCGATCTTGGGGCCTTCGTGCAGGTGGACGTGCCGCATGACCGTGCCGCTCACCGGGTCGTCGAGCGTCTGGACCCGGCCGTCGAGTGGGCCACCGAAGAACCGGACGTTCTCTTCGGTCATGGGGCCCTCCTCGTGCGGGGAAACGATGTCAACGTCCGCCCATGGTAGGTGAGCGGCGGACCGGGCGCCGCCGTCAGAACGGGTGAGGAGCGATTCACCACACCGGACGGACGGTGACCCTCCGGTGTCGCGCCATATCGTCTGCGAACGCCGACAGCCCTTGGTGCATCCGGGCGAAATCGTCGGCGCCGATCAGGTGCACCCACCGTTCTTCGGCTGCCCGCGAGTGCGCGGCCACCCGGTCGATGCACTGGCGGCCGCGCGGCGTCAGGACGACCAGTCGGCTGCGCCGATCGGTCGGGTGCGGGCGGCGCTCGACGTACCCGCGGGTGATCAGCTCGTCGACGAGCTGCACGGCGGCCTGCTTGGTGATGCCGAGGTGCTCGCCGAGTTCGACGGCCGTGGCGGGGCGGTGCGACAGGAAGTGGAACACGAAGCCGTGTGCCGGGCGGACGTCGTCGAACCCCTCCGCGGCGAGGTGCTCGTGGATCTCGTCCATCAGCGCGCGGAAGGTCAGCGCGAGCAGTCCCGGCAGGTCGCCAGCGGTCATGGTCAAGCTCCTTGACTAGATGGTCAAGCTGCTTTACCTTAAAACTGGTAAAGCTGCTTGACTACTTGGAGGTCGGAAAATGCCTGTCGCGACGTTGGCGGAGGCGCCCCGGTTCGAGCGCGGCGGTGCGCTGTTCCGCCCGCTGGCCGTGCCCAGCCGCGGGTCCGCCGAGCTGGCCGTCTGGTTGCTGGAGCTCGAGCCGGGGCTGACCGGTGAGGAGCATTCGGTGAGCCGGGAGGAGGTATTCGTGCTGCAGACCGGGGTGCTCGAACTGACGCTCGGCGGCGAAGTGCACCGGCTCGCCCCCGGGGACGCGATGATCGTGCCGCCGGACACCCTGTTCCGGTTGGACAACCCTGGCGCGGAACCGGCGCGGGCCACGGTGTGCACCTCGGCCGGGATGGTCGGCACGGTCCAGGGCGCCACGATCGTGCCGCCCTGGACCCGCTAGGGGCGGCCGAGGTAGGTGAGCACCGCGCGGACCCGGCGGTGCTCCTCCGCGCTGGCCTCCAGTCCGAGCTTGGCGAAGATGTTGCCGATGTGCTTCTCCACGGCGCCCTGCGAGACGACCAGCGTCGCGGCGATCGCGGAGTTGGACAGGCCCTGCGCCATCAGCCCGAGCACCTCGGACTCCCGCGCGGTCAGCGCGTCCAGCGGGTTCTTCCGTCCCCGAGCCATGACCTGCGCGATCACCTCCGGATCGATGGCCGTGCCACCCCGTGCGACACGGCGGACCGCGTCGAGGAAGTCGGCCACGTCGGCCACGCGTTCCTTCAGCAGGTAGCCGACGCCGCCTGCCCCGCCGGACAGCAGCTCGACCGCGTAGCTCTCCTCGACGTACTGTGAAAGCACCAGCACCGGCAGGCCCGGCACCGCCTCGCGCGCGGCCAGCGCGGCGCGCAAGCCTTCGTCGGTGAACGTCGGCGGCATCCGGACGTCGACGATCGCCAGGTCCGGCCGGTGCTCGGTGACCGCCCCGACCAGCTCGTCGCCCCGGTCGACCGCGGCGACCGTCTCGATGCCCTCGTCGGCGAGCAACCGCTCGACCCCGGCCCGCAGCAGGACCGCGTCCTCGGCGATCACCACACGCATTCCGCCAACCCCCAGTTCCGTGAGTGAATTCGCCCTATTCACTCACGAACCGGGTCACCAGGTACACGGCAGGTCGGCTCGCACCACCGTCGGCCCGCCCTCGGGGCTCACCACGGTCATCACGCCGTCGATGGTGACGGCCCGGTCGGCCAGCCCGGCCAGACCGCCGCCGGGGCGCACCTCCGCGCCGCCGTGCCCGTTGTCGGTGATCTCGATGATCACCTTGTCGTCCGTGCGCCACACCTTGACCTGCGCTTCCGTCGCGCCGGAATGCTTGGCGACGTTGGTGAGCGTCTCGCCGGCGATGAAGTACGCGGTGGTCTCCACGGCGGCCGGCGGGCGCGGCTCGATGTCGACCGCGACCTCCACCGGGATCGGCGTCTTCGCCGCCAGCGCGGACAACGCCGCGTCGAGGCCGCGGTCGCCCAGCACCGCCGGGTAGATGCCGCGTGCGAGGTCCCGCAGCTCCGACACCGCGAGCTTGGCGTCGGTGTGCGCCTCCTCGATCAGCGCGCGGACCGCGTCCGGTTCCTTGTCCAGCTTGTTCTTGACCCGGCCCAGGTTCAGCGCCACCGCGACCAGCCGCTGCTGCGCGCCGTCGTGCAGGTCCCGTTCGATCCGGCGGCGCTCGGCCTCGGCGGCGTCCACCCCGCGCGCCCGCGACGCCTGCAGCTGCTGTGCCTTGACGCGCAGCCGTTCCGCGCGGTTCGGGCCCAGCAGCGCGATGGCCAGCGAGCCGTGCACCCAGCCGATCCACGGCGCGACCCAGATCGCCATCGGCACCAGCACGATCGACGCGATGCCGACCGCGAACTCGACCACGCTCAGCGGGAACGCGATCAGCAGGTACGCGAGGTCCCGCCACGTCGTGCTGTCCACCAGGCGCATCCGCCACCGGCGCAGCACCCCGCCCTCGACCGGCGCGCGGTCGGCGGGCGGCAGGGGAGTGCCGAGCATCCGGCGCACCCAGCGGCGCTCCAGGTCGCCGAACCCGCGCACCATGCTCGTGGTCCACAACAGGATCGGGATGCCGATCCAGATCACCGTCGTCACGATCCCGACCAGGCTGAGCGTCACGACCAGCACGAACTGGACCAGGCGCAACGCGAAGGAGGAGATCATGTACGCGATCGACTTCGCGGCAGCCGGACGCGGCTGCTCGATCGGCCCGTGCTCACCGGCCACGGCGCTCATCATGCCACCGCGCCACGGCGGTCGGTGTCCGATTCGACGAGCCTGCGCGCACGCGGCCCCGGACCGAGCATGGCGCGGGCGAACAACGCGTGAGCCGTGCCCATGCCGCGGGTCAGCGCGATCGCGCAAGCCAGGACGATCAACCCCAGCGCGGCCCACGGCAGCGCGTCGACCGGCGAATCCACCACGATCCAGCGTTCGTCGAAGGCCGGGAAGAAGTAGGCGCCACCAGGCAGGTAGGTGCAGTAGAACGGCAGGGTCGTCGCGGCCAGCCCGACCGGCCACAAGGTCACCACGATCGTGAACTCGGCGATCCCGAGCGGCAGCAGCAGAACCAGGTAGAGGACGTCCCGCCAGGTCGCGCCGTCGGTCAGCCGCGCACGCCAGCGCGCCTGCAGGCCGAACTCCGGCAGCGGCTTGTAGGGCGTCGGGATGTAGGCGCCCAGCATCCGGTGCACCCTGGCGCGCTCGAAGCGGCCTGCCGCGCGGGCGATCAGCACCCCGGCGGCCAGTACCGGCAGCCCGACCCACACGATCGCGGTGCCCAGACCCGCCGTGAACAAGGTCACCATGAGCGCGAACCCCGCCACCCCCAGCGGCAGGTTGCACAGCAGGTACCCGAGCGAACCGAGCACCGGAGGGCGCGGCCGCGTCCCGTCCAGCGCGGAATACGTCGGCCCCATGATCCGTTCCTCTCTCTGCAACACGGGACCAGCATCGCGAGGTTCCCGCTGGTGGGCCATGGGGCGCGCGGGCGTCACCGAGGTAGGGACAACCCCACCGGTGCGGAACAAACCCGGTTGCCGGAGGCGTTATGCTGGTAACGGAACACCATCAAGGGGGTGAACGGTTTCGACTCTGGACGTTGAGTCAAGGGAAGCGTGCCGGTGCAGGCGAGAGACCACCGTTAAGCGTCGTCGTAACCAAATAAGCGCCAAGACTAATAGTCAGCGCGACTTCGCCCTCGCCGCCTGAGCGAGTGCGAGTCTGTCGGCCCGGGAGCGCCTCCGTCCCGGTAGCCGGCATCAGCTAGGAGGCTCACCTTCCGGACCCGGCCGCGGGGACCGGAAGGGAAAACCACAGCGGCTGGGCCCGTCACACCGGCTTGTTCGCGTGACCGGTGGGGCCGAGTAGAGGCACAGCGAACTGCGCACGGAGAAGCCTAGGCAAGGCGCCAGAGGACCCGGGTTCAATTCCCGGCACCTCCACTCGGCCGAAGGCCGAGGCCTGCTCGCGGAGGACGCTCGCAGGCCTCGGCCTTCGGCATTTTCTCTGGGGGTCGAACCCCCCAGGCCGCCGCCAGGAGGGCTTCCCCCTTGGACCCCCATCCGATGGTTGCGTCGGGTTGGTGGGTTCCGTGGTGGGGGTGCTTCGCTGCTGGCTTCGCCAGGACGCTTCGCTGCTGGGGTTGTGAAGCTGGTTCGCCAGGGTGCTTCGTGTTGGGGTGTTCGTTTCTGCGGGGGTGGGTGTGCCTGGCGTAGCAGGGGGCTGCGCGGTGGGTGTGTGTCAGCGGGTGGTGGGTGGGGGTTTGCCGCCCACCTGGCGTGTCAGTGCAGCTGCTGTCGTGGCGGTTTCCTGCGCCAGGTCGGGCCACGTTCGGGTGCATCCGGATTCGCAGACGTGGCGGAACGTCACCGCCACCGACGCCAGCGGGCGCCCGTTGTGGTCGAAGACCGCGTGCGCCACCGAGGCGAAATCGGCGGTCACCTGACCGTCCTCCACCGCCCAGCCGCGGGACCGCACCGCGGCCAGCGCCTGCCGCAGTTCGGCAGGCGACGTCGGGCCCCGGCCGGTGCGCGTGACGAACGAGCGCGGGTACAGCGCCCGGACGTGCGCGTGCGGCAGGTAGGCCAGCAACACCTGGCCGCTCGCCGGCAGGTGCGCGGGCAACCGGACACCCACGTCGGTCACCAGCGTCTCCGGCGCCGACGGCCGCTCCTTCAGCAGGTACAGCAACTCGTTGCCGTGCAGCACCCCCAGCTGCGCGGTGTGCCCCACCCGGTCGGCCAGCTTCCGCAACAACGGCGCCGCCAGCCGCTCCAGCGGGTCGTGCCGCAAGTACGCCGAACCCAGCTCGAACGCGGCGATCCCCAGCCCGTACCGGCGCTCGGCCGCCAGGTGCACCACGAAACCCGCGGCCTCCAGCTCCGCCAGCAGGTGGTACGTCGTCGACCGCGGCAGGTCCAGCTCACGCGCGATCGCGGCGGCCGAGATCGGCCCCGGCCGCGCCGCCAGCACCCGCAACACCGCCAGACCACGGCGCAGAGCGGGGACATCCGTCATCTGTCTGGGATACCAGACACAACCACCCCGCGGGGACCCCCGGCCGCCCCCGCGACGGAGTGCAATGACGACATGAGCACAGTGCGGTTGGACTCCGGGCCACTCGACCGGCAGCAGGTCGTCGCCGTCGCGCGGCACGGCGCCACGGTCGAGCTCGCCGACGAGGTCCGCAAGACGCTCGGCGAGACCCGCCGCCACATCGACGCCCTCGCCGACGCCGACCAGCCGACCTACGGCATCTCCACCGGCTTCGGCGCACTCGCGATCCGGCACATCCCGCCCGACCGCCGCACCGCGCTGCAACGCTCCCTGATCCGCTCGCACGCCGCCGGCACCGGTCCCGCCGTCGAGGCGGAGGTCGTGCGCGCCCTCATGCTCTTGCGCCTGCGCACCCTCGCCTCCGGGCACACCGGCGTCCGCCCGGCGACCGCGGACGCGCTGGCTGGGATGCTCAACGCCGGCATCGTCCCGGTCGTCCACGAGCACGGCTCGCTCGGCTGCTCGGGCGACCTCGCGCCGCTCGCGGCCGTCGCGCTGGCGATGATGGGCGAGGGCGAGGTGCTCGACGGCCGTCCCGCCGCGCAGGCCCTCGCCGAGGCCGGGATCGCGCCGGTGACCCTCGCCGAGAAGGAGGGGCTGGCCCTCACCAACGGCACCGACGGGATGCTCGGCATGCTCGTCCTCGCCCTGGACGACCTGAACCGCCTGCTCGACACCGCCGACCTCACGGCCGCGATGAGCGTCGAGGCCCTCCTCGGCACCGACCGGGCGTTCGCGGCCGACCTGCAGCAGCTGCGCCCGCATCCCGGGCAGGCCCGCTCCGCGCGCCGGATGTTCGCCGCGCTCGCGGATTCGGAGATCGTCGCCAGCCACCGCGGCCCGGAGTGCACCCGGGTGCAGGACGCCTACTCGCTGCGCTGCGCGCCCCAGGTGCACGGCGCGGCCCGGGACACCGTCGCGCACGCCGAGCTGGTCGCCGACCGGGAACTCGCCGCCGCCATCGACAACCCGGTAGTCCTCGCCGACGGCCGGGTCGAGTCGAACGGAAACTTCCACGGCGCGCCACTGGCCTACGTGCTGGACTTCCTCGCCATCCCGGTCGCCGATGTCGCGAGCATCGCCGAGCGCCGCACCGACCGGATGCTCGACGTGTCCCGCTCGCACGGTCTCCCCGCGTTCCTCGCCGACGACCCGGGCGTCGACTCCGGCCACATGATCGCCCAGTACACGCAGGCCGCGATTGTCAGCGGGCTGAAGCGGCTGGCCGTCCCGGCGTCGGTCGACTCGATCCCCAGCAGCGCCATGCAGGAGGACCACGTCTCGATGGGCTGGGCCGCGGCGCGAAAACTGCGCCGCGCGGTCGACGGGCTGACCTCGGTGCTGGCGATCGAGCTGCTGACCGCGGCCCGCGCGCTCGACTTCCGCGCGCCCCTGCGCCCCGCGCCGGTCACCGCCGCGGTGCGCGACCTGCTCCGGGAACGCGTCGCACCGCCGGGACCGGACCGCCACCTCGCCCCGGAAATCGCGGCCGCCGAGGAACTCGTCCGTTCGGGAGCCGCTCTCACCGCACTGGAGAAAGCATGAGCCGCACCGTCCGGGCCGCCCGCGGGACCACGCTGACGGCCAAGAACTGGCAGACCGAAGCCGCGATGCGGATGCTGCACAACAACCTCGACCCCGAGGTCGCCGAGCGCCCGCAGGACCTGGTCGTCTACGGCGGCACCGGCAAGGCCGCCCGCGACTGGGCGAGCTTCGACGCGATCACCCGCTGCCTCACCGGGCTCGAGCAGGACGAGACCCTGCTGGTGCAGTCCGGCAAGCCGGTGGGCGTGTTCCGCACGCACGAGTGGGCCCCCCGCGTGCTGATCGCGAACTCGAACCTGGTCGGGGACTGGGCGACCTGGCCCGAGTTCCGTCGGCTGGAGAAGCTCGGCCTCACGATGTACGGGCAGATGACCGCCGGGTCCTGGATCTACATCGGCACGCAGGGCATCCTGCAGGGCACCTACGAAACGTTCGCCGCCGTGGCGGAGAAACGGTTCGGCGGCACCCTGCGCGGCACGCTCACTGTGACCGCCGGGCTGGGCGGCATGGGTGGCGCGCAACCGCTCGCGATCACCATGAACGGTGGCGCCGCGCTGGTCGTCGAATGCGACGCCGCCCGAGCCCGCCGTCGCCTGGAGACCCGGTACCTCGACGAGCTCGCGTCCGATGTGGACGCCGCCGTGCGCCGGGTCGCCGGGGCGAAGAAGGCCGGCGAGGCCGTGTCGGTCGGCGTGATCGGCAACGCCGCCGAGGTGCTGCCCGAGCTGCTGCGCCGCGGGCTCGAGGCGGACATCGTGACCGACCAGACCTCCGCGCACGACCCGCTCGCCTACCTGCCGATCGGCGTCGACGTCGCCGACTGGCACGACTACGCGTCCGAGAAGCCCGACGAGGTCACCGACCGCTCGCGCGAGTCGATGGCCGAGCACGTGGGCGCGATGCTCGGTTTCCTGGACGCCGGTGCTGAAGTGTTCGACTACGGCAACTCCTTACGTGGTGAGGCGAAACTCGGCGGCTGTGAGCGGGCCTTCGACTACCCGGGTTTCGTGCCCGCCTACATCCGTCCGTTGTTCTGCGAGGGCAAGGGACCGTTCCGCTGGGCCGCGCTCTCCGGCGACCCGGCGGACATCGCCGCGACCGACCGCGCCGTCCTCGACCTGTTCGGGGACAACGAGACCCTCACCCGGTGGATCCGGCTAGCCGGCGAACGGGTGGCGTATCAAGGGCTTCCGGCACGCATCTGCTGGCTCGGCTACGGCGAACGGCACCTCGCCGGGCTGCGGTTCAACGAGATGGTGGCTTCCGGTGAGCTGAGCGCGCCGGTGGTGATCGGCCGCGACCACCTCGACGCCGGCAGCGTGGCCTCCCCGTACCGCGAGACCGAGGCGATGGCCGACGGCTCGGACGCCATCGCCGACTGGCCAGTGCTCAACGCGCTGGTCAACACCGCCTCCGGCGCCAGCTGGGTGTCGCTGCACCACGGCGGGGGCGTCGGCATGGGCCGCTCGATCCACGCGGGTCAGGTGTGCGTGGCCGACGGCACGCCGCTGGCCGCGCAGAAGATCGAACGGGTGCTGACCAACGACCCCGGCATGGGCGTGATCCGGCATGTCGACGCCGGGTACCAGCGTGCGGCCGAGGTGGCGCGGGACCGGGGCGTGCGCGTGCCGATGCGGGAGGAGGCGTGAGCCTGCTCGACGATCTCGCCGATGTCGGCCGTGCCCCCGGCGGAGGATACGCGCGCCACGGGTTCGACCGCGCCGAGACCGAGATGCGCGAGTGGTTCCGGGAGGAGGCCGGGCGGCGCGGGCTGGACGTCGAGACCGACCGCAACGGGAACCTGTGGGCGTGGTGGGGCGCGCAGGGGCCGGACGCGCTGGTGACCGGCAGCCACCTCGACTCGGTGCCCGGCGGCGGCGCCTTCGACGGACCGCTCGGCGTGGTCAGCGCGCTGGCGGCCGTCTCCCGGTTGCAGGACGATGGTTTCCGCCCCGCGAAGCCGTTCGCGGTGGTCGTCTTCGCCGAGGAGGAGGGCGGCCGGTTCGGCGTGCCCTGCCTCGGCTCACGGCTGCTGACCGGTGCCCTCGACCCGGGCCGGGCGCGTGCTCTGCGCGATCCGGACGGGACGACGCTCGCCGAGGCAGCCGCGGAGGCGGGTGTGGATCCGCGGCACTTGGGGCGTGACGACGTTGCCCTCGGCCGCATCGGCACGTTCGTCGAACTGCACGTCGAGCAGGGGCGGGGGCTGGACGTGCCGGTGGGCGTCGGCAGCACGGTCCTGGAGCACGGGCGGTGGCGGTTCTCGTTCACCGGACAAGGGAACCACGCGGGTACGACAATTTTGCGCGATCGCCGGGACCCGATGTTGCCGGCGGCGGAAACCGTGCTGGCGGCTCGCAAAATCGCATCCACAATGGACACCCGGGCCACGGTGGGCCGGCTCGTGCCGCACCCGGGTGGGACGAACGTCATCCCGTCCACCGTGGACCTGTGGCTGGACGCACGGGGGAACAGCCGCGAAGTGGTCGCGGAGCTGACTGAGGCGGCCGAGCAGGCAGCGGCCGCGGAAGGGTGCGCGGTCACCGTCAGCGAAGAGTCCTACGGCTGCACCGTCACGTTCGACGCCGGGCTGCGCGACCGCCTGACCGGCCTGCTGAACGCTCCCGAACTGCCCACCGGCGCCGGGCACGACGCCGCGATCCTCGCCGCGCACGTGCCGACCGCGATGCTCTACGTGCGCAACCCGACCGGGATCAGCCATGCGCCGGAGGAGTTCGCCGAGGACGCCGACGTCGAGGAGGGCGTGGTCGCGCTCACCCGGGTGCTGGAGGCGTTGTCGACATGACGACCTTGTGGGCCGAGCACGCGTGGCTGCCGGAGGGCGTCGCTTCCGCGGTGCGCCTGGAGATCACCGACGGCGTCTTCACCGACGTCAGCCCCGGCGCGCCACGCCAAGGAAGCGCACTGCCCGGGCTCGTGCTGCCCGGTTTCGCCAACGGGCACTCGCACGCGTTCCACCGGGCCCTGCGTGGCCGGACGCACCACGACCGCGGCACGTTCTGGACCTGGCGCGAGCGGATGTACGCGCTGGCCGAGCGACTCGACCCGGACTCCTACCACCGGCTCGCGCGGGCCGTCTACGCCGAAATGGCGCTCGCCGGGTACACGGCTGTGGGCGAGTTCCACTACCTCCACCACGCGCCGGGCGGGCGGCGCTACGCCGACCCGAACGCGATGGGCCACGCCCTGGTCCAGGCGGCCGAGGACGCGGGCATCCGGCTCACCCTGCTGGACACCTGCTACCTCACCGGCGGCTTCGCGCGCGAGCTGTCCGGCGTGCAACTGCGGTTCGGCGACGGGGACGTGGACGGCTGGGCCACGCGCGTGGCCGCACTGAAACCGGACTCGGCGCTGGTCGGGGCGGCCGTGCACTCCGTGCGGGCGGTCCCGGCCGAGCAGCTGCCGTTCTTCGCCGACTGGGACGGCCCGTTGCACGTCCACCTGTCCGAACAACGCGCCGAGAACGAGGACTGCCTCGCACACCACGGCTGCACCCCGGCCGAACTGCTGGACCGCGCCGGCGTCCTGGGCCAGGACACCGTCGCGGTGCACGGCACCCACCTGACGGCCACGGACCTCGGACTGCTGTCGCAGGTCTGCTTCTGCCCGACCACGGAACGCGACCTCGGCGACGGCATCGGCGAGGCACGACGCCTGGCGGACGCGGGCGTAAGGCTCAGCCTCGGCAGCGACAGCCAGGCCGTGATCGACCCGTTCGAGGAGCTGCGCGCGCTCGAACTGCACGAACGGCTCGCGTCGGAGGCGCGCGGGCGCTTCGGCGCCGCCGAACTGGTGGCCGCGGGCACCCATCACGCCGCGATCGGACGCGACGGTGGGCGGCTGGCCGCGGGGGAGCCCGCCGATCTGGTCGTCGTCGCACTGGACTCGGTCCGCACGGCGGGAACCGAGCCGGCAGGCGCCGTGTTCGCCGCCTCGGCCGCCGACGTGACCGACGTCCTTGTTGGGGGCCGGTGGATCGTGCGGGACCGGGCGCACCGGCTGGTCGACCGCCCGGCGACGGTGCTGGCCGAGGAGGTGGCGGCGCTGTGGCAGTCCTGATCACCGGCATCGGCGAGCTGACCACGAACGACGACGAACTCGGCACGCTCACCGGCGCCGCGATCGTCTTCGACGGCCCCGCCATCGCCTGGGTCGGCCCTGCCGCGGCCGCGCCGGACGCCGACGAGCGGATCGACGTCGAGGGCCGCGCCGCGCTGCCCGGCTGGGTCGACAGCCACACGCACCTCGTGTTCGCCGGCGACCGCACCGCCGAGTTCGAGGCCAGGATGGCTGGTCAGCCCTACTCTGCGGGTGGCATCGCGGTCACGGTGGACGCGACCCGCGCGGCGACCGACGCGGAACTGACCGCCAACCTGCGGCGGCACGTGTCCGAGGCCGTGCGCCAGGGCACGACCTGCCTGGAGACCAAGACCGGCTACGGGCTGACCGTGGCCGACGAGGTCCGCGCCGCCCGCATCGCCGCCGCGGTCGCCGACGAGGTCACCTTCCTCGGCGCCCACCTGGTGCCGCCCGGCGCGGACGCGGCGTCCTATGTGGATCTTGTCTGCGGGGAGATGCTGGACGCCGTGGCGGGGTCGGTGCGCTGGGCGGACGTGTTCTGCGAGACGGGCGCGTTCGACGAGGCCCAGTCGGAGCGGGTCCTGCGGGCCGCCGCGCGGCGCGGCCTCGGTCTGCGGGTGCACGGCAACCAGCTCGGCCCCGGGCCGGGGGTGCGGCTCGCGGTCCGGATGGGTGCGGCCAGTGTCGACCATTGCTCCCATTTGTCCGACTCGGATGTCGAGGCCCTCGCGTCGTCGGACACCGTCGCGACCCTGTTGCCCGCCTGCGACCTGTCCACCCGCCAACCGCTCGCGCCCGCCCGCAGGCTGCTCGACGCGGGAGCCACGGTGGCACTGGCCACCAACGCGAATCCGGGCAGTTCGTACACCACGTCGATGGGCTTCTGCGTGGCGACCGCCGTCCTGCAGATGGGCCTGTCCGTGGCAGAGGCAGTGCGCGCGGCGACCCTCGGTGGGGCGCGGGCCCTCCGCCGCACCGACGTCGGCGTGCTCCGCCCGGGCGCGCGAGCCGACCTGCACGTGCTCGACGCGCCGTCCCGGACGCACCTCGCCTACCGGCCCGGCGTGCCCCTGACCTGGCGGGTCTGGCGACGCGGTTCCCGTGTGGCGTAAGGCAAATCACTCCGAGGTCACGGTTCACCGCGAGTTCCTCGGCCGAGGTGGGTGATCGTTCACCCGAAAGGTACCGTGGGAGGTGTGGACCTCTCGCTGATCGTCCTGGTGGTCATCGTCGCCGCATTGGCCTTCGACTTCACCAACGGTTTCCACGACACCGCCAACGCCATGGCCACCTCCATCGCGACCGGCGCCTTGAAACCCAAGGTCGCGGTCACGATCTCCGCCATTCTCAACCTGATCGGCGCGTTCCTGTCGGTCGAGGTCGCCAGAACCATCTCCGGCGGCATCGTCGACGACGCGAAGGTCACCCCCGTGGTCGTCTTCGCCGGACTCGTCGGTGCGATCCTGTGGAACCTGGTGACCTGGCTGGTCGGCCTGCCGTCCAGCTCCTCGCACGCCCTGTTCGGCGGCCTGATCGGCGCCACCTGGGTCGCCTCCGGAGCCGACGCGGTGCACTTCGCGCAGGTCGTGCAGAAGGTCCTGATCCCCGCGGTGGCCTCGCCGCTGGTGGCCGGGCTGGTCGCGATCGTCGGCACCTACCTCGTCTACCGGATCACCGCGAAGGTGCGGCAGGACGTGGTGAGCAAGTCGTTCAAGCGCGCGCAGGTGCTGTCGGCGTCGCTGGTCTCACTCGCGCACGGCACGAACGACGCGCAGAAGACGATGGGGGTCATCACGCTCACGCTGATCTCCTCCGGCGCGCTGGCCGCCGGGTCCGGACCGCCGCTGTGGGTCGTGCTCAGCGCCGGGCTGGCGATCGCGCTGGGCACCTACATGGGCGGCTGGCGGATCATCCACACGATGGGCCGCAAGATCACCGACGTCCAGACACCGCAGGGGTTCGCCGCCGAGACCAGCGCGGCCGCCACGATCCTGGCGTCCTCGCACCTCGGGTTCGCGTTGTCCACCACCCACGTCTGCTCGGGCGGCATCATCGGATCCGGCGTCGGACGACGGCTGGCCGAGGTGCGCTGGAGCGTCGCGGGCCGGATGGTGCTGGCGTGGCTGCTGACCCTGCCCGCTGCGGCCGCGGTCGGCGCGGTCGCGGCGAAGGTCGCGACCATGGGCACCGTCGGCACTGTGGTCGTCGGCCTGGTGCTGGTCGCGGCGGCGCTGGGCATCTGGCTGTGGTCGCGGCGCAACCCGGTGACGCCGCAGTCCGTGGCCGAGCCCGAGCAAGCCGTTCCGGTGGCGGTCTGAGGAGGCTTTCCGTGCACATCGACTGGGCTGCGCTCGGCAGCGTGTTCGTGACGGCACTGGCGGCGGTGGCCGTGGTGACCGGGCTGTTCGCGGTCGGCGTCCGCGGTGTCGCCGCCCGTGCCGACGCCAGGGAGACGGGCGCGAGCGGCACGGCGGGCGCGGTGACGGCGGGCGTCTGCTTCGCCGCGTGCGCGGCCGTCGTGCTCTACGGCATCTACCTCATCGTCACCGCGTGAGCGAGCACGTTCACCACTGAGCCGCTCGGATCGGCGACGAAGAAGCGCCGCACACCCCACGCCTCGTCGGTGAGCGGGTAGACGACGTGCAGGCCTCTGGCGACGGCTTCGGCGTGGGACGCGTCGACGGCGTCCGGAGTGCCCACGTCGATGCCGAAACGCGGTTCGGGCGACCCGGGCCGCTGGACGATGATCTGCGCGGCCGGGTTGCCGGGCGAGCGCAGGTTGAGCACCGGGTCCTCCATGGCCACATCGAGGCCGAGGACGCCGACGTAGAAGTCCCGCACCGGAGCGGGGTCCGTCGTGGTGAGGTAGGGCACTATCCGCTGGATCATGCCGTCCATGGTGGTGCCCGCGGAGGGCCGCCGGCTTGGACGAATGGGAACGGTCAGCGCAGGTGCTCCGGCAGCGCGGCCAGCCGCTCCGGCGGCAGCAGGTCGCGCACCTTGGTGATCCTGGCCGGGTCGTCGAGCAGCGCGGCGACCTCGGGCAGCGCGGCGTCCGGGATGAACTCCAGGCTGGTCACGATCGTCGCGTCCGGCAGGTGGTCGACGAACCGCGCGATGGTGATCCAGTCCCGCCGCCTGCTCAGCTCACGCGCGACCGCGACGACCACCCCCGCGGGCAGCTTCGCGATGATCCCGCGCGCCCGCCGCGGGTCCAGTTCGGCGGCCACGTCGGCGAGGAAAGCCGGGGACAGCCGTCCGGCGATCTCCGCTCCGCGGGAGGCTTCCACCAGCCCAGCGATGCGCGCGGCGAGCAGCGGCCCGAACACGCGCTCGGCCATCTTGGCCAGCACCGGGGTGGGCAGCAGCTTGCTCGCGCCGGCCATCCGTTCCAGCACGCTCAGGTGCGCGTCGAACAGCACCGTCGAGGCGCGTTCCCGCAGCTCACGGAGGTCCTCGACCGGCACGGCGGCGAGGTAGCCGAGGCGTTCCGCGCCGACTCCGAGCACGCGGGCGAGCTTGTGGATCTCCGCTTCCTGGGGCGTCACAGGCCGACGGCCTTCCGGACGGCGGGCCGCAGCAGGGCGGGCACGAACTTCAGCGCATCGTTGCCCGCCTTGGCCAGCACCGCCGCCTGACGGCGCCGGGCGGCGCGCACGGCGTCGGCGAGATCCTGCTGGTGGGCCGGGTCCAGCGCGGCGACGCCCGCGGGCGGTTCGGCGCCGAGCTGCTCGGCCAGGGTGCGTTCGGCCATGCCGATCATCATGCCTAATGTCGCGGCATGACACAGGACATCGAAACGTCACGGCTCACCGTCAACGGCCTCAACGCCTACCTCGCGCGGCCTGCCGGCGGCAGCGAGTCCGGGATGCTGCTGCTGCCGATGGTCACCGGCATCGGCGAGCAGTTGCGCGAGTGGGCCGGGGCGATCGCCGCGATCGGCGTCACCGCGCTGGTGTGGGACCCGTTCCACGGTCCGAGCAGCGACGACACGTCGATGCCGGACCTGCTGGCGAAGATGCCCGAACTCGACGACGCGATCGCGCTGGACGAGCAGACGCAGCTGCTGGACCACCTCCTCGGCGAGCTGGGCTGCGTCAAGGCGGGCGTCATCGGGTGGTGCCTCGGCGGGCGGTTCGCCTTGATCCTGGGTGGCAAGGATCACCGGGTGGCGAACGTCGTGGCCTACCACCCGACGGTGCCGGGGGAGACGCCGCCGAACCACACGATGGACGCGATCGCCCACGCCGGGCTGATCAAGGCGCCGGTGATGACGATGTACCCGACGGCCGACGAACTGGTCCCGCGCTCGCGCTTCGACGAGCTGCAGTCGGCGTTGCAGGCGCGGGACACCGGCCCGAGCCTGATTCACGTGTATCCGGCCGCCGAGCACGGCTTCGCCAACAAGACGCGGCACGGGGAGCCGGTCAACGCGGAGGCGTTCGCGATCTCCTGGCCGCAGGTCCTGGAATTCATCCGCGTGACCACGAAAACCTGTCTTTAGATAGATGCCGTCCCTCCACCTTGGTCGGTACCGTTCCCTCCCGTGGGGAGATTCTGGGGAAGAACAGCGGAGGTGCTCGCCGGGGCGCCGGTCGTCGCCTTGCTGCTGTACGAGAGCAGGCGCAACGCCCAGCCGTGGGAGATGATCGGCGGGATGGTGGCGATCGTGGTCGCGGTCGCCACCGCCCGGCGCAGCCCGTGGTTGTCGCTGACCGCGGCGGTGGCGTCGAGTCTCGCCATGATGTTCAGCTTCGGCGGGCGCGTTCCGGTGTGGCCGGTGCTGCTCATGGTGCCGTTCGCCTGCCTGGCCGGGCGGCGGATGGAGTCGGTGCGTCCCGCGTTGGTCACGTTCCTGACGGTCGGGGGCATCGGCGTCCCGCTGTCGCTCGCGATCGGCAGGCACGCCATGGCCGACTGGGGCGCGGTGATCGGGGTGATGCTGTTCGCCGCGGTGCTGCCCTGGCAGCTCGGCCGGTACATGCGCACGCGGGACGACCTGGTGCGCTCCGGGTGGCAGCGCGCGGAGGAACTGGAGCTGCGGCAACGGATCGTGGCGGAGGAGGCCCGGCTGCGTGAGCGGGCCCGCATCGCCAGCGACATGCACGACTCGCTGGGCCACGAACTGAGCCTGATCGCCCTGCGCGCGGCCGCGCTGGAGATGTCGGGGAGCGCAGAAGCCAAGGCACTGCGCGAAAGCGCCGCCGCGGCCACCGAGCGGCTGCGTGAGCTCATTGGTGTGCTGCGCGAAGACGCCCCACCGGTCGACCCGGTCCAGGGCGGCGTGCCGGCACTGGTCGAGTGCGCCCGGGCGTCCGGACTGGACATCGACTTCTCGGAAGAGGCAGTGGTTGCAGGGGAAAGCGCCGGGGCCCGACGCAGGCCGTCGCTCGACCGCAGGCCGCGGCACGACCGCAGGCTGTCGCTCCACGGCTGGCTGGTGCGACCGTGCCGGGGGCCGTCGGTCCAGGGCTGGCTGGTGCCGCTCCACCGCAGGCCGTCGCTCCACGGCTTGCTGATGCCCACCCACCGCAGGCCGTCGCTCGATCCCGGCCGGTCGCCGCTACGCACGCCGATGCCTCTTCGGGCGTCGGCGCGGTTCCGGGCACCGGTTCCGTTCCGTTTGGCGGTTCGACGCTGCATGCCTCGGGTGCGGATGCTGCTCCACCGCTCGCGCCAGACACCGACAACCCATCACCGGCTCCCAGTGCATCGTCCTCTTCGGAGGGACCAACCGCGGAACCGCCGATGGTCGAGCGCGCCGCCTACCGCGTGGTCCAGGAGGCGCTCACCACCGTGACCAAGCACGCCCCCGGCGCCCGGGTCACCGTCACCATCTCCCGCGCACACCAGTAAACCGTCGTCCGGGCGTGCAACGGGCCGCCGCCCGCCGGGCCGTTGCCGGGCACTGTTTCCGGGCGCCAGGGGCTCGAAGGGTTGCGGGCGCGCGTCCGGTTGCTCGGCGGCACCCTCCGGGCAGGACCGCGCGACGGCGGTTTCGAGGTGGTGGCCCGGCTCCCGCACGCCTCCGCGCCCGCGCCCGTCCAGCCCGTGCAGTCCGGGTCCGCCCGCAGGCACGTCCAGGCCCGGCGCGAGGTGCGCCGGCGACAGCTCGCCGCGTTGATCGTGCCGCCGTCGATCATGGCGGGGCTCCTCGGTGTGGTGGGCACGGTCTACCTGTACGAGTGGCAGACCTCCGTGCTGGACCCCGCCGACTACGAGCAGCTGCGCCCCGGCCAGGCCCGCGCTGAGATCGCCACCGTCCTGCCGCAACGGCAACGCGGCCCGCACGTCAGCGCGCCCGAGCCGCCGGGTCTGACGTGCGAGTACTACGGCACCGGTCGCAGCATCACCCAGTTCCGGCTCGACGCGTACCGGCTCTGCTCCGCGGGCGACCGGCTCGTGAGCAAAGATCTCCTGACCGACGACAGTGACCGAGGAGAGGTTCCGACGTGATCCGTGTGCTGCTGGCCGACGACGAGGCCATGATCAGAGCCGGCGTCGCCGCCATCCTGTCCGCGGACGACGACATCGAGGTCGTCTCCGAGGCGGGGGACGGCCGCGAGGCCGTCGAGCAGGCCCGGCGCACCCGCCCGGATGTCGCGCTCGTCGACATCCGCATGCCCCGCCTCGG
The DNA here is from genome assembly GCF_000739085.1 of Amycolatopsis methanolica 239. Classification (NCBI taxonomy): domain Bacteria; kingdom Bacillati; phylum Actinomycetota; class Actinomycetes; order Pseudonocardiales; family Pseudonocardiaceae; genus Amycolatopsis; species Amycolatopsis methanolica. The sequence continues at coordinate 1,191,283 of NZ_CP009110.1, forward strand.
CGGCCTCGCCGCGGTCGAGGAGATCCGCGGCCTGCTGCCCGGCACCGGCGTCATCATGCTGACCACCCTTCGGCGAGGACGCCTACATCGAGCGCGCCCTCGCCGGTAGCGCCAGCGGGTTCCTGCTGAAGTCCGGCGACCCCCGCGAACTGCTCGCCGGAGTCCGCGCCGTCGCCGACGGCGCGGCCTTCCTGTCACCCAAGGTCGCGCAGCGGGTGATCGCCCAGCTGTCCGGCGACCGCATGTCCCGGGCCGCGGTGACCCGGGACCGCATCACCGTCCTGACCGCACGCGAGGTGCTCGCCCTCGTCGCCGCCGGACTGTCCAATGCGGATATCGCCGAGCGGCTGTTCGTGGTCGAGGGCACCGTGAAGGCCTACGTCAGCACGATCCTCGGCAGGCTCGACGTCCGCAACCGGGTCCAGGCGGCGAGGATCAGCAGCCCGGCCCACGACGGGTACGGCGGGACCAGCCCGGAGACCGGGTTCGGCTGCCCGAACGGCACGAGCGCGGCAGCGCCCGCGACACCGGGCATGAAGTTCACGACCCCGAGCCCCAGCGAACCGGCCACCCTCGCGGTCATCAGCATCACCGGGAACGCCACCGTGATGCTGCCCGCCACGCTGCGCAGCGCCGTCCCGATCCCGAGGCTGAGCAAACCGGTGAGCGCGAAGAAAGCCCCGTTGGCCACGCACGCCTGGATGATCTCGCCGGTCGACGCGGCACGCCCGAAGCCGTCCATCAACGGCGTCGCCACCGCGATCGCCACCGCCGCGGCCACCACGCCGAGCACGAGCAACACCGGAGCCAGCACCGCGCCCTTCGCGGCCAGGAACCGGCTCCGGACGGGAACCCACTGCAACGTCCCGCGAATGCTCCCGGTCGCGTACTCACCTGCGATGAACAAGCTCGCCAGCGCGATCACCGCGAACTCGGCGAGGTAGAAGCTCCCACCCGCCACCAGGTCCGGCGCCGACTCCTGGGTGCTGGTGTAGGTCACGGAAGTGGCCGACGGCAGCACGAACACGAGCATCAGCACCACCGCGCCGGCCAGACCCCAGAAGGTCGAGCGCACGGACCAGATCTTGACCCACTCCGAGCGGATCGCCGCGGTTGTCGTCATCGCACACCAGCCTTCCGCGCGGAGTCCGCGCCGTACTCGACCGCGTCCGCGGTCAATTCCATGTACGCCTGCTCCAGCGACGCCCGTTCCTCGCTCAACCCGTGCAGCCGGACGCCCAGCTCGAAGGCCAGGTCGCCGATCGACTCCACCGTCGCGCCGGTCACGAGCACTGAGTCACCCTCGACCCGCGCGCCGGGCAACTGGGCGGCCAGCCGCGCACGGCCGATGGGTTCCGCGCACCGCGCCCGCACCACCGATCCATCGGCGAGCAGCTCACCCAGCGGCGCGTCGGCCAGCAGGCGTCCCTTTCGGATGACGAGGAGGTGGTCGGCGGTCAGGTGCATCTCGCTCATCAGGTGGCTGGAGACCAGGATCGTCCGGCCCTCAGCGGCGAGCGAGCGCATCAGCTGCCGCACCCAGCGGACCCCGTCGGGGTCGAGACCGTTCACCGGTTCGTCGAACAGCAGCACTCCGGGGTCGCCGAGCAGCGCCCCGGCGATGCCGAGCCGTTGCCCCATGCCGAGCGAGAACTGGCCGGCCCGCTTCCCCGCGACGTCCGACAACCCGACGGTGGCCAGCAGGTCCTCGACGCGGCGGTCCGGGATGTCGTTGCTGCGCGCCATCGCCAGCAGGTGCTTGGCCGCCGAGCGGCCAGGGTGGAGTGCCTTGGCATCCAGCAGCGCGCCCACCGTCCGCAGTGGCCACCGCAGGTCCCCGTACCGCTTGCCGTCGGGCGGCCCAGCCCCAGCACCATGCGCATCGGGTCGACCTGCCTGCGCCGTTCGGGCCGAGAAACCCGGTCACCTTGCCTGGCGGCACCGCGAAGGTGAGCTGGTCGACGGCGGTTCTCCCGCCGAAGCGCTTCGTCAGCGCGCGTACCGTGATCATGGGGTCGACGGTAGGAACCGGACACGCCGGGACGCATCGGCCGAAGGTCACCCACGCACCTGCACTTTCGGCAGGGCAGAATGCGCCCCATGATTTCCCGGCGAAGGGTGAGCCCGCTCGACGGGGCGATGCTGGCGCTGGCGGTCGTGTCCGTCGGCCTGGTCGTCTACGTCACGTTCTTCCCGCACTCGCCCGAGACGGCGCACAGAATCTTCGTCATCGACACCTCGATCTGCGGGGTGTTCCTGATCGAGTTCCTCTGGCGGTGGTCGCGCGCTGGGTGGGACAAGCGCTTTCCGCTGCGCAACTGGTACGAGATCCTGGGCATGATCCCGATCGCGCACCCCGCGCTGCGCAGCTTCCGCCTGCTCCGGATCGTGATGGTGATCGTGCGGCTGGCGCGCACGGCCGACCGCGCGTTCGGCGAACTGTTCACCCAGCGCCTGGTCGAGCGCATGTCCCGGCCGATCGTGCTGGCCATCAAGAAACCGATCACCATCGCCGTGCTCGACGAGGTGGTCAAGGTCATCGAGACCGGCAACTACCCGGAAAACCTGGCCAGGTCACTGGGCGAGAACCGGGAGACGTTGCGCGCCATCATCACCGAGAAGATCAAGGACGACCCGCAGGCTGGCAGGCTGTCCCGGCTCCCGTTCCACGACGAGATCCTCCACTCCCTTGTGGACACGACGATGCGGGTCATGCTCGAGGTGCTGATCGACCCGCGGACGGAAGCGTTCTTCGCCCACGTCGTGCGGGAGAACCGCGAGCAGATCCGGCAGGCGGTGGTGCTCGGCTTGCACGAGGAGGAGGACGAGGAGCTCGAGCGCGACCTGCCTGCCCGGCCGGAGCGGTCCTACGGCGACTGAGGATCCGCAGGCCAGGCGTGTTTGGGGTAGCGCCCGCGCAGCTCCGCCCGCACAGCCGGATAACCGTTCGCCCAGAACGACTCCAGATCGCCGGTGACAGCGGCGGGCCGGCCGGCCGGGGAGAGCAGGTGCAGCACCACCGGTACGCGCCCGCCTGCGACCGTCGGGGTTTCCCGCCACCCGAACGCGAGCTGCAGCTTCACCGCGAGCACCGGCCGTCCGGTCGAGTAGTCGAGCCGCAACCGCGCCCCGGAGGGCACTTCGATCCGGTCCGGCGCCAGTTCGTCCAGCCGCCCGGCCTCCGGCCAGGGCAGCAGACGGCGCAACGCCGAGGCGGTGTCGATCCGGGCCAGGTCGGCGCGACGGCGAGAGCGGGACAGCTCCGGCTCCAGCCACTCGTCCACTCTGGACAACAGCGCGCCGTCGTCCACGGCCGGCCAGGGGTTGCCGAGGACGTCGTGCAGGAAGGCGATCCGCGCCCGCAGGCGCTCGGCCTCGGTCGTCCACGTCAGGACGTTCCCGTCGCGGAGGCCGGTCAGCAGGGCCTCGCGCACGAGAGCGGGGTCCGGGTCCCGCAGCGGCCGGTCACGCAGGACGATCGCGCCCAGCCGCCGGACCCGCCGCGCCACCACGTCCCCGTTCCAGGACACGTCGTCGTGTTCGGTCACCACGTTCGGGGCAGCCCGCACCGCGAGCCCTTCGTCCGCGCGCGCCGCGAGCCGGATCACGCCGTGCGCGCGGCCGGGGTCACGCGTCGCCTCGGCAACGGCGAGCCATTCCGCGTCACCGAGCCCCCCGCCGGCGGGCAGTTCGGCGGCGGTGCCACCGGCCATCAGGTAGACCGGCGAATCCGGCCCCCGCCGCCGGGCGAGCCGCTCCGGGTGGGCGAGCGCGACCACCAGCGCCGGGTCGGGCGCGTCCGGGCCGCCGGGCACCAGCCGCTCCAGGCGCCCGACCTCGGTGTGCCAGCGTGATCCGCGGTCCTCACGCAGGCGGCGCAACTCGGCCTCGACATCGGCGAGCGTGCCACCGGCGTCCATCAGCGCCACCACCTCGGCTGCGCAACGGGCGCCGACCTGGGCGGCCCCGTCGAGCAGCGCGCGGGCGAGGCGTGGGTGCAGGCCCAGCTCGGCCATGCGCCGGCCGCGTTCGGTGACGGTGTTGCCCTCCAGGGCGCCGAGCGTGCGGAGCAGGTCCTGGCCGGCGGCGAGCGGCCCGTCCGGTGGCGGATCCCACCAGGACAGGCCCGCGCCGTCGGGCGTCGACCAGCAGGCCAGCTCCAGCGCGAGCCGGGCCAGTTCGGCGGTGCGGATCTCCGGTTCGGGGTAGGCGGGCAGGCCGGCCTGCTCGTGCTGCGGCCAGCAGCGGTACGCCCGGCCGGGCGCCTCCCGCCCGGCCCGGCCAGCCCGCTGCTCGGCTACGGCCGCCGACACCCGGACGGTCGCCAGGCCGGGCAGGCCTCGGCGGTGGTCCACCCGCGGCACGCGCGCCTGCCCGGAGTCGACGACCGCCCGCACACCCGGCACGGTCAGGCTCGACTCGGCCACCGCGGTCGCCAGCACCACGCGGCGGCGGTCGCCGGGGCGCAGCGCCGCGTCCTGCCTGCCAGGCGCGAGGCGGCCGTGCAGCGGCAGCACGTTCACGCCGGGGAGCTCGAGCATCGCGCTGACCCGGGCGATCTCGCCCACTCCGGGCAGGAACGCCAGGACGTCGCCGTCGCCGTCGGCGAGCGCCCTGCGCACCGCCCGGGCGACGCACGCTTCGATCCGCTCGCCGCGGGCGGGCGGGACGTAGGTCGTCTCGACGGGGTAGGTGCGCGCCTGCGCGGTGACCACCGGCGCCCCGCCGAGCAGGTCCGCGAGCCGTCCGGACGCGACGGTGGCCGACGTCGCGAGCAGGCGCAGGTCGTCCCGCAGCCCGGCACGGACGTCCAGCAGGAGGGCGAGCAGCAGGTCGGCGTCCAGGTGCCGCTCGTGGCACTCGTCGAGCAGCACGGTCGCGACACCGGGCAGTTCCGGGTCGTTCTGCACCCGCCGGACCAGCAGGCCGGAGGTGACCACCTCGACGCGCGTGCGCTTCGACACCTTCCGGTCGCCGCGCACGGAGTAGCCGACGGTCTCGCCCACCGGTTCGCCGAGCAGCGCGGCCATCCGGGAGGCCGCCGCGCGCGCGGCGAGGCGGCGCGGCTCGGCCACCACGACGCGGCCGTCGGCCCGGTCCATCAGGTCCAGCGGGACGAGCGTCGTCTTGCCGGTGCCGGGCGGTGCGACCAGCACCGCGGTGCCGTGATCGGCCAGGGCGGCGGCGAGTTCGCCGAGGACCGCGCGGACAGGGAGATCGGGCAGGTTCATGGCGTGAGCAACCGTAGACGGTGGGCGGTGGCTGAGTCCCCGGTCACCCGGACGTATGGGATTCGCCCGCCGGCCCCGGAACTCACAGGTTTCTCAGGGCAGGCCGCTAGCCTGGGTCCGTGTTCCGCCCGTCCCCCTCCGTGCTCGACGCCGTCGGCACCCTCGTGCGGCTCGGCCTGGCCGCGGTGTGGCTGGTCTCCGGGATCGCCAAGATCAGCGATTCCGGGCAGACGTACCTGGCCGTCAAGGCCTACGACGTCCTGCCCGACGCGCTGCTGCACCCGGTGGCGACCGCGCTGCCGCTGTTGGAGCTGGTCCTGGGCGCCTTCCTGCTGCTCGGGCTCGCCACGCGCTGGGTGGCCGTCGCTTCGGCCGTGCTGCTGCTGGTGTTCATCGCCGGGGTGGCCCAGTCGTGGGCGCGGGGCCTGACCATCGACTGCGGTTGTTTCGGCGGCGGTGGCGAGGTGGCGGCGGGGCAGACCCGGTACCCCCAGGAGATCGCCCGTGACGTGGGCTTCCTGGTCCTGGCCTGCTGGCTGGTCGTGCGCCCGGCGAGCCGGTTCGCGCTGGACCGCTGGCTCCGCGGCGGCGCGCCGCAGGTCGAGCTGGAAGAAGAGAGGATCTGAAGAACGTGGGTGGAGCGGAACGGTCCGCGCGCAAGCGCCGCCAGCAGCAGTCCGCGGCGGCCAGGGCGGTGACCCAGGCCCGCGGTGGTGGCGGCCCCAGCCGGAAGACGATCGTGTCGGTGGTCGCGGTGGTGGTGCTGGCCGCGGTGGTCATCGGCGGGGTGATCTGGACGAACGCGTCGAAGAACGAGACCGAGGGCACGACCATCACACCCCAGACGGCGTCGGCGGCGCTGGACACCGCGGACGAGCGCCAGGGCGCCACGGTCGTCTCGGGCAAGGCCGACGCCAAGGTGAAGCTCGACATCTGGGCCGACTTCCTGTGCCCCTACTGCGCGCAGCTCCAGCAGAAGTACGGCACGCAGATCGAGGATCAGATCAAGGCTGGGAACGTGCAGGTCACGTACCACATGATCCCGCTGTTGAACAACCGGTCGGACCCGGCGGGCTACTCGCTGGACTCGGCGAACGCCTCCCTGTGCGCGGCGGACCAGGGCAAGTTCACGCCCTTCCACGACAGCCTGTTCGCCTCCCAGCCGGAGGAGGGCAAGCGCGGCTATGACAAGGCCCAGCTGATCAAACTGGGCCAGGACCTGGGCATCAGCGCGCCCGAGTTCGCGACGTGCGTGAACGGCGGCACCTACAACCAGCAGCTCGACGACGCGCTGACCGAGGTCTCGAAGGCCCCGAACTTCCAGGGCACCCCCACGGTCATGCACAACGGCCAGGTCATCAACTGGACGCAGGACGGCTGGCTGACGAACCTGGTCAACCAGGCCGGATGAGTCGCCGCGGGGGGCCGGTCCCGCATGACCGACCCCCCGTGCAACGGCCATCCCGGTGTCATGTAAAGTAGTCGCAGACGAGATGCGGAGTACACCTTCGCTCCGGGGCTATGGCGCAGCTGGTAGCGCACCACACTGGCAGTGTGGGGGTCAGGGGTTCGAGTCCCCTTAGCTCCACCGTGACGAAACACCGCCCACCGGATCCGAAGATCCAGGTAGGGCGGTTTTTTCGTCCTGCCGGATCTTGAGTTTCAAGCGTAACTTCAGCTACCGTTCAGTAACTGGAGCAAGACTGGAGCAGGCCCTGACCCCATTTCGGGTCGGGTGCACGCGCTGCTCCAGGACATGTAGCCGATCGGGCGATCTACGCAAGTTTCTTCGCCAGATCGTGAACCGGTCCGACCGACGAGGTCGTCGCGGTGCTCGGTCAGTGTCCGCAGGCAGTGATGGCTTCGTCCGCCCCGATTGTGTGGGGACCAGGCGGCGGTCCTGGCCGACAAGGAGTCGTCTCATTTTGCGCTCGAGGAGGCGACATTCGACTGCGCACAGTCGGCCGGACTCATGCGGATCATGCCTAGCCACCTGCGCGAGGAGCGGCAACTCGGTCTGGCCAAACCTCACTCCGCGATTACTGGTGCATCGGTATGCCGGCGACGCTTTCCGTTGCTGCGCGAGGGGCGACCGTGCCGAGCAGGCTGCCACGATCCTCGAACGGGAAGCGGCCAAAGAAGAAAGCGCCTCCCCCGGGTCCCGTCGCTCGCCCGGTCGCCGCCCACGCGAAGACTGGTCGGCGCGGCCGATTCCTCGGCATCTTCCTCAAATGCATCCCGCGACGCAGGGGGCCTGCTCCCAGCGCCGCGATTACGGTCATATAGCTGACCGACCTGCAGCCCAACGCGATCCGGCGACCTCGGGCTGGGCAGGCCAGGACCTTCGATGCGGTCTTGCCCAGGCGAATCAGCCCGCGCCGTTCGAACCGCGGCTCGGCTCGCCCTGTCGGCGCAGCATGCCGTCGAACCGTCTTTCGCTGGGCTGCCGCCCTGACATGAATCAGCGCGCAGCCGTGCAGGTCTCGGGCACCGGAGAGTACTCCGCACCCAGCGTCGACTTCGGCACAGCGCCAGCCGCCATCGGTATGCGGTCCGAGCTGCGGCTCGGCCGATCCGTCTGAACGGCCAGGGCCGCGTCGATCGGTGTCCGCTTTGCGGCTACAGCGGGATGTCCGTTCCGCGAGTCAGCTCGCGGGGCCGAGGGTGTCGTTGGAGATCACGCGGAGCTGGATTTCGTTAGCACCTTCGAAAATCCGAGTCAGCCGGGCGTCTCGCCAGTGCCGTTCCACGGCAAAGTCCGTGGTGTACCCGGCACCGCCGTGGATCTGCATGGCTTCGCTGGTCACCCGCTCGGCCATTTCGCTGGCGAAGTACTTGGCCATTGCGGCCTCGCGGTCGCAGCGGCGGTCAGAGTCGATTTCCGTGGCCACGTGGTACATCAGCTGGCGAGCCGCTTCGATGTCGGCGGCCATGCGGGTGAGCTTGAACCGGAGGTCCTGGAACTGGGTGGGGCTGACCCGTTTTGACGGACAGGGTCGTTGAGGTGTGGTCAGGCTATCTGATGGGTGGCTTCGTAGGTGTTGGGGCTGGGGTAGCCGAGGCTGGAGTGCAGCCGGTGGGTGTTGTACCAGCCTTCGATGTAGCCGAAGATCGCCTTGTGCGCGGCAACCCGGGTCGGTCAACCGCGCCGGTCGATCGATTCCGCTTTGATGGTGGCGAAAAACGATTCGGCGACGGTGTTGTCCCAGCACTGTCCTTTACGCCCCACCGACGAACGCACGCCGTGCTGGTCGGCGAGAGCACCGAACTGGGCAGACGTATATTGACAGCCGCGATCGGAGTGGAAGATCACCCCGGGTTCCGGTTGCCGCCGCCCGCGGTGGCGCAGTTCGGCGTGCAGCCGGGGTGTTCCGTAGGTGCCGTTCGACTCGTCGTGGATCGCAGCGATCTGCTCGGTCAGTTCTGCGTCCTGCCGTGCGTGGGTAGACGGTCCGGCGGTGCGGTGGGCGTAGTAGGCGGCTCGGGAGACCTTCAACAGGGTGCACGCGCGCTTGACGTTGCCACCCTTGGCAGCGTTCTCCCCTCGATGAACGGGTACACGTTCACCGGATCTCCTTCGCGGAGAAAGCTGTCGCTCGTTTGAGGATCTCCACGTCCTCCGAGAGTCGGCGGTTCTCCCGTCGCAACCGGGCCGGCTCGTCCCGTTCGTCGCTGGTCAGCCTGTCGGTGCGGGTTCCCGCGTCCAGCTCAGTCTGGGTGACCCACTGGCGGACGGCGGTCTCGGTCAGGTCGAAGTCCTTCGCGACCTGACCGACCGAACGGTCGCCGCGCTGGCACAGCTCGACGATCTCGGCCTTGAACTCCCGCGTGAACGAACGACGAGGTCGAGGCTTCTTCTTGCCCATGGTGTCCATGATGAGGGACGTCCTTCCGGAGGCGCATGCCCCCTGATCTCAGGTGTCCATCAAAACGGGGCATCCCCAGGTCCGTTGTCGTCCTGCTCGTGCTCCCAGTCCCAAGTTTTCAAGATCGCCCGACCTGCGGAACAACGCAGATCGGGCGTTGTTTCTATGGATTCCAAGTACCTGTCCATCGGGTGATGCGGTCAGATCCCCATCGCGTGGCGAGCACCGGGTTCTTGTGGTTGAGACACACACGCGGTCGGTGGTTCAGTTCGGTGGCGACGTGATCGAGCTGGTTGCTGGTCCAGGCGCAGCTACCGGCTGATAGCTCATGCCGGTGCGAGCGGCGATCATCTTGATCGCGTCGCCGGTGCCTTGCAGCAACCCCATCCCGATGCGCCTCGGCAGTGTGGCGCTGACCGCACCGGCCCGAGGCGCCCGGCGCGTGGTCTGCGGCACGAATCCCTCGCCGAACTGTCGGCCGGCCTGGATCGCGGTCTCCGGGCGCCGTCGGGCGACGTGATCCCGGCACCGCGAGTACGACACCTCGCCTGCATCGTGCTCGTCGACCGGGCTGGCGCTGCGTGTGGTGCGTCGGGGTCCTCGCGGAGCATCGTGTCGATGACCGGCTTGAACTCCGCAACCGACGCACCACCCGCACCGGCGTCGTCCGCTCCGGTGGCAATGGTCACTGCGGGTGCGCGGCCGCCCGCGAGCGCCGGCGAATTCAGGTTGTGGCCCGTGCTCCTGCCGGGGCTTGCGCCAGTTGTGCTGCCAGCCGGAAGGATTCCACGACCTCGTCTTCCTCGATCCGGAAGGGCACCAGGTGCAGCACTGGAGAACCGGGATAGCCGGCGTAGCGGCGTAGCTGATCCCGGCATTCCGCCACCGTTCCGGCAATGCAGAAGCGGTCGATCATCTCGTCGGTGATCGCGGCTTCGGCCCGCTCCATCGCCCGCTCCCGGGCGAGCCCGGCGATCCGCTCGGCGAGCGCCCCGAAACCTTCTTCGGCATAGACGCAGCGGTAATGCGGATACTGGGTGAGATAGACCAGGCTCCGCCTGGCCAGCGCTCTGGCCCGTTCGGAGTCGTTCGACACGCAGCAGGTCAGGTAGTACCAGAGGGCGACCTCGTTCGGGTCGCGGTCGGCACGATCCGCACCGATGTCGATCCGCCTCTTCGTCTCCTCCATGGACCGTGGCGAATGCAGTGAGCCGACGATGATCCCGTCGGCGAGTTCGCCGGCCAGTTCCTGCATCCGCGGGCCGATCGCCGCAAGGTGGATCGGCACGCCGACCGCCTGCTCGGCGAAGGGCAACCGGTACTTACGGACGCGGAAGATCTCACCTTCGTAGCTGAACGGCCCGTGCTCCGCCGAACCGAGCACGCCCCGCACGACCTCGATGAACTCTCTCGTCCGCCGCAGCGGCCGCTCGTACGGCACGCCGAACCACCGTTCCACGACGAATCCCGCGCCCAGCCCCAGGCCGAGGGTGAACCGGCCGGCACCCAGCTCCTGCAACTGGGCCGCCTGCTGGGCGGTGACCACCGGATTGACCGGGTAGATCTGCGAGATGGCCGAGCCCACACCGATCCGGCTCGTGGCCGCGAGCGTCGCGGTCATCGGCACCACCGGTTCCCGCCAGGCCTCCCCGAAGCAGACCCGGTGGTAGCCGGCGTCTTCCAACCGCCGCGCCAGGCCGACCAGCTCGGCGAGCGGCGTCCGGCTGAAGATCAACGACGCGGACAACTCCGGCTCAGGCATCGATGGCCACCTCGTTCCGCCGATCCCAGGCATCGGCCAGATCGTCCGCGGCCTTCCTGGTGACCACGCCCCGGTTGGTCTTTCCGTTGGCCAGCTTGGGCAATGGGGTGTGCACCAGCCGGAGGTAGCGGGGCACCTTCCAGTCCGACAGGTGCCGGGCACACCACCGCACGATCTCCGCCTCGCTCAGCGAGCAGCCTTCGCGTACCACCACGGTGGCGCACACCTCCTCGGTGTAGATCTCGTCGGCGACACCGCAGACCACGCATTCCTCCACGGCGGGATGTTCCATGATGGTGAACTCGACCTCCTCCCCGGCGATGTTCTCGCCACCACGCTTGATGACGTTCTTCAGCCGTCCGTGGAAATACGCCTGACCCGCTTCGTCCATGGCACACAGATCCCCGCTGTGCACCCAGCCATCGCGCAGTGTCGCGGCGGTGTTGCGCTCGTCCCGGTAGTACTCGATCATCGCGTGCGGATGCCGGAAACATAGCTCTCCCGGCTCGCCCGGAGGGAGTTCGTCCCCGGCGGGGTCGACGATCTTGATCTCCGCGTCGTCCGGCATCGGGCGGCCGATGAGCTTGGGCCGGTAGGAGTCGTATCCGGCCGGGGTCAGCGTGCCCATCCCCGAGGTCTCCGTCATCGCCCAGGTCGTGCAGATGTCCACCCCGAACCTGGTGCAGAACTCCTCGGACCGCACATGCGAGAAGATCAGCCGGAGCGGGTTGTCCCGGTCGCCGGGTGCGGGGGCCGCGGTCATCAGGATCGAGATCTGGGCCGGCATCAGCAAGGTGATCGTGCCGCCCGAGTCCCGGACCTGCTGCCAGAACGCGGTCCGGCTGAACTGCGGGACGAGGGTGAACGCACAACCCGCGGCGACGGCCGGGGCGAGCATCATATGGGAGGCCGCGGTGTGGAACAGCGGCAGCGCGGAGAAGACGTTGTCCTCGCCGGTGATCGACAACCGGTTCGCGATCGCGTGACCGGCGCTGGCGAAACCGGCGGACGGCTGAATCACGCCCTTGGGCCGGCCGGTACTGCCGGAGGTGTAGCGGATCGACATCGGTGCCAAGGGATCGAGATCGGGTGCCGGCGGCCGCTGGTTCTCGCCGGTGTCCAGGCCGGCCGTATCCCCGTCGAAGACGAAGACCCGGATGTCCCGCGCACCGATACCGCCGCCCTCGGTGAGGATGCGCTGCCCGGCCGCGTCCAGAATCAGGTGCGAGGGCTCGGCGTGCTCCAGGATGTAGGTCATCTCCGGGTAGGTCAGCCCGGCGATCATCGGCACGGTGACCGCGCCCAGCTTCTGCGCCGCCAGCTCCACCCGCAGCAGGTCCAGGCCGTTGGGCAGGTGATAGGCGAGCCGGCTGCCCTGACGCACCCCGGCCGCCAGCAACCCGTGAGCCAGCGAGTTCAGCGAGTGGTCGAATTCCGCGTAGGTCTGCCGCGTTCCCTCGTACACGAGAAAATCCGCGGATGGGGTCGCGTCGACCCGGCGTTCCCAGAAGGACCTGAAGGTCTCCTCGGTCTGCGGCATCACTTCACCTGCTTTCTCTCGTTGCGGTCACCGCACGGACCGGGTACGCCGGCCGGGCGATGGGCGATCGGTTCTCTGCCCGGCTGCACCACCCAGAGCGCCCTGGTTCGGCGGCGGACCAGGCATGCTCGACGGCGGCTGCGGCATCGTCCGCGCTGATCAGCGGGAAGCCGTCCGCGAGGAAGGCGGCACGCATACCGGCGATCAGCGGGGTGTCGGCGAAACCGGCCGTAGTGGTGGGCCGCGGCCCGTAGCGCGCGCTCGTTGTCTCCGGGTCCGTGACGTCGCCGAGCACGGCGACGGCGTCGAGCAGGCCGGCCAACCGCCGGACCGGGCCGGCTTCCCGGTCCACCAGTACCAGCCGCACCCCACGCGCGCTCAGGCGTCGCGCGGTCGCCGCACCGATACCGGAACCGGCGCCGGTCACGATCGGCACCCGCCGCTCGGTCATCGCCGGGCACCCACGCCGCGGACCGCGCCGAGGCGTTCCAGCCGCTCGATGTCGGCGTCGGCATACCCCGCGGCGGCGAGCACCGCCGTGGTGTGCTCGCCCGGATACGGGGCCACCCCCACCTGCCCGGCCGGGGTGCGATCGAACCGCGGTGCCGGGTTCGGCTGCACGAACCCGGCGGTCTCGTCGAACACCACCCGCCGCTGGTTGTGCACGTCGCCGCTCGCCTCGGTCAGCGACAGCACCGGCGCCACGCATGCGTCCCCCGAGCCGAACCGAGCCGCCCACTCCTGCCTGGTGTCGCTGGCGAAGATCTCGGTGAGTCGCCGCCGGATCGCCGGCCACCGCGAGGGGTCCGTCCGCCCGGGGCCGAAAACGGGGTCATCGGACACGCCGAGCCCGTCGACCAGTTCGGCGAAGAACTTGTCCTCCAGCGCACCGACCGCAACGTACTCGCCGTCCGCGCAGCGGTAGACGTCGTAATAGGGGCAACCGGAGTCCAGGAGGTTCTCGCCGCGCCGGGTGGACCAGCGTCCGTCGGCGAGCATGCCGTGCATCATCGCGGTGAGCACTGCGGCGCCGTCCACAATCGCGGCGTCGATCACCTGGCCCTTACCACTGGTCCTGGCCTCCAGCAGCGCGCAGACGATGCCGAACGCCAGCAGCATCCCGCCGCCGCCGAAGTCGCCCACCACGTTCAGTGGCGGTACCGGCCCGCCGCTGTCGCGGCCGATCGGGTGCAGCGCGCCGGCCACGGCCAGGTAGGTGATGTCGTGCCCGGCCTGCTGGGCATAGGGACCGTCCTGGCCCCAGCCGGTCATCCGGCCGTAGACCAGCGCGGGATTGCGGGCGTGGCAGTCCTTCGGCCCGATCCCGAGCCGTTCGGCGACTCCGGGCCGGAACCCCTCGAACATCGCATCAGCGGTCTCAGCCAGGCGCAGCACGGTGGCCACGCCTTCCGGGTGCTTGAGGTCCACCGCGATGGATTGCTTGCCCCGGTTGAGGATTTCGTGACGGGCCCGCGGGTCGGGCGGCTCGGTCACCGCGTCCGCGCGGTCCACGCGGATCACCCGGGCGCCCATGTCGGCCAGCATCATGCCGCAGAAGGGCCCCGGCCCGATTCCGGCGATCTCCAGCACGGTCACGCCGGCAAGCGGCCCCGCCATAACGCTCCTCACAGTCGCTCGATGATCGTGGCGTTGGCCATGCCACCGGCTTCGCACATGGTCTGCAGGCCGAACCGGGCGTCGAGACGTTCCAGCGTCTCGATCAGAGTGGAGGCGATGCGGACACCGGACGCACCGAGTGGATGGCCGAGGGCGATCGCCCCGCCGTGCCTGTTCAGCTTGTCTTCGGGCACCTCGAACTCACGTCGCCAGGCCAGCGGTACGCAGGCGAACGCTTCGTTGACCTCGAACGCGTCGATGTCCCGCACGTTGAGACCGGCCCGGCCGAGGACCTTCTGGGTCGCGGGGAGCACGCCCATCAGCATCAGCATCGGGTCATCTCCGGCGACAGCCGTCGTGTGGACCCGGGCCCGCGGGCGCAATCCCAGCCGCGCCGCCGCGTCCGCGCTCATCACCAGCGCGGCGGAGGCGCCGTCGGTCAGCGGCGAGGAATTGCCCGCGGTCACCCGCCAGTCGATTTCCGGGAAACGCTGTGCCATCCGCTCGTCGGCGAACGAGGGTTTCAGCCGGGACAGCTGCTCGACCGTGGTGCCCGGCCGGATCGTCTCGTCCTGGGTCAGCGGGCAGTCCGGCACCGCCACCAGGTCCGCGGCGAACACGCCGTCGGCGGTCGCCGCCGCGGCCCGCTGATGTGACGCGCAAGCGTATTGGTCCAGCTCCTCGCGGCTCAGTTTCCACCGCGCGGCGACCAGTTCGGCGGCCGTCCCCTGCTGGATCAACCCGCCGGGGAACCGGTCGGCGACACCGGTGCCGGAGGGGTCGGCGTCGCCGACGTTCGACCAGAGCGGAGCCAGGCTCATCGACTCGACGCCGCAGGCGATGAGCACGTCGGCGGCGCCGGCGAGCACCGTGTGCGCCGCGAAGTGCAGCGCCTGCTGGCTGGAACCGCACTGGCGGTCCACGGTCGTGGCC